>JALVOC010000153.1 GCA_027032075.1 Chromatiales bacterium
CGCTCCACTGAGTCAGCGCAGGCTCTCGGGGTGAAAAGAATAGATATTGTGGAGTCAGTGTTCAGAGAAATGGGCTTGCCTTATACAACACTGCCATCACCCAAGCTATCGCCAAATATCTGGGCAGCCATATTCAGAGTTCTGTGGCTTTTTGGGTATTCCTCAAATGGAGAGTCTATTTCGGAAGCAAAGGATAGAGCAGGAAGGGGAGCGCGTTGGCTCAGTGAGATGGCGATGGATAGTGGCTCAGTTCTACTTGTAGGGCATGGCTTTGTCAATCGTTTTATTGCCAAAGAACTGATGTCAAGCGGTTGGCAAGGTCCTCAGAATCCAGGTAAGAAATTCTGGGAGTTTGGGATATATGAGTACGCAACATAACAAGGCACTTCAACACGGACAGTCCTCCGCGTCGCTTGCTTTGTGCGGTCATTCCGCTTCGCTCCATTATCGCGCAAAGCAAGCGCCGCTCCGGCCTGCCGGTTATTAAAGGTCTCAGAATTGTATTGACACAGCAAAAATCATGAATGAGTTTCCATCTATACATTGCGTTTTTCTAGTTACATTGCATGAATTGATGTTGAAATAATTATGAGATTTTTAATAAGTGCAGCGTTATGCCCTGAGAAACACGCTATCTCACATGGAGAATAGAGTTTGAGTGAATTCTTTCGGAAAGTGCGTGCATTGGTAAGCGCTGGAGATGTTCGGATATCTGAGCACGGATATGATGAGTTGGCCGAGGATAGTTTGACTGTGAGAGAAGTGCTCGGTGGAATTTCTGATGCTGCGGTTGTTGAAGAGTATCCGAGCTATCCGAAAGGACCATGTGTTCTATTGTTGCAAAAGGATAATTCCGGGTTGCCGATCCATGTTGTATGGGGTATCCCGAAAGGACATGATAAGCCAGCGGTTCTAATTACCGCCTATCGGCCTGATCCGGAGCGGTGGAATGAGTCATTCATGAGGAGGCGGTAGTGATGAAACAGCGCAAGAAAATTAAGTATGTACATGAAGGCCACTATGTAGCCGAAGTAGAAGTTGAATTATTGGAAGACGACACTGGTTGGTCACCTTATATCAGCGTTCAGGATGCTTATAAACTGGATGATGTAAGGGATGCTATTCGCCAAGGGGATTTGGAGTCGGCGGCAAAATACGGGCGAATTTACGAACTCCGTCCGGTGGCGCATCAATAATGGCATAA
>JALVOC010000154.1 GCA_027032075.1 Chromatiales bacterium
ACATCGTCATCATCGGCGGCGTCGAAGTGGATGTGGCCGGAGCCAGTGGCGTCCCATACCTCCATGGCCTCATAGGGCTGCACGCGCAGCGTGGTCATTTCATCCCAGGTGCCCAGGCGGCGGAACAGGTTTTCCGAGGCGCGTGTGATGGCGCTGACGCGGATGTCGAAGCTGTCCTCCGGCCACTCGGTGGGCGGTTCACGGCCCTCGACGACGGCGATGGACAGGCTGCTGTCGGCCAGCGCACAGGCCAGGCTGGCGCCGACCATGCCGCCGCCGATGATGACGATGTCGTAGTCGGTAGTTGTCATGCAGTGCCTCCGGAAGGTGTATTGCTTTCACGACTGGCCCCCGCCAATTCAACGCAAAGGGCGCAAAGACGCAGAGGACGCAAAGAAAAAGACATTTTCTCTCGCTAAACCGCTCAGCGGTGTAGCGCAAATAATGCATATTCACAACGGCAACCCCTCCCATAAACACAGCGAGAAACGATGGCCGAATTTATTTATTGGGGGGTTGCTCGTTCTGACACTTTCTGAATGGCGTCTAGTACCTCCAGCACCTCAGGGTCGAGACTCTCGGGAGCAACGAATTTTGCAAGCTCGTGATAATCCGTTTTTCGCATAAGGTTTGGAAGTCCGATTTTTTCAAAAAATTTCTCAAAGAGCGGGTCCAGAAAATCATCTGTTACCTTGATATCCTTTCCCCAGGGCGAAGGCTTGTTTAACATTTCAAGAGCTGACTCAAGTTCAGCGATTATAGTGGTCATTGTGTCAATCCAGGGGGCAGCAAACAAAGGCCCTTCGGCATTCCTGTTAGCTATAGTCTTGGTCAATTCCAGGATTGCTTCTTTGTTGCAAAGATAATTTTCAAGTTCACGTTGTTTCCACATGTGTTGCACGAGGTTAGGATCAGAAGGAAGATCGCTATCAAGCCGGTCAAAAACTGCAATTCCAACGAGGTCTGGTTTTGCCTCCCTAATGCCATAAAAATGCTCTTGTGCTTTTTTCGGCTGATTGAGCACATAATGAACAAATGGCCGCTCAAGGCATTTTTTGGCGGGATGGTCTAGCGTCTCAGCAAGACTGCGTAATATTGCAAGATCGGTGGAGCCTTCCAGGTAAAGCACCCAGCCGGTTTCCTCGGCTTGGTAATACTGGTCATATCCTATTTCTTTTAATGATTTGTAGACCTGAGAGCCCCG
>JALVOC010000155.1 GCA_027032075.1 Chromatiales bacterium
CCGTTTATTCTGTGTGAGCGCATTATCGGCGGTTCCGGCGGCGGTATCATCCTTGTGGCTCTTTTTACCTGGTTCTTTATCCAGGGCGCGCGCGGCGCATTTCTATCTCACAAGCTGAAAAATGCGCTGGTTGATCTGGAAGTTAGCGAAATCGGATAGTAACTATTCAGGTGCAGCTAATTACTAACCGCAAAGACGCAAAGGACGCAAAGGGATTAAAAAAGGCTTTGTCTTGGCGCTCTTCGCGTCTTTGCGGTTCGATTTTTGCGCAAGTCCTGTATAGTTACATCGGATAAGCGTTTTCCTGCTGCCTCTCTGGCGACTTCCTGGGGCAGTTTTGTAGAGCGATCTATGGATCGTTCCCTATTTTCCCGGAAGCTTCGAGTTTCCGGGAAAATCAACAAATAATTCGATTGTGCTACAATTGAAGATAGCTTTGGCTTGGAGGTTATACATGGTAACTTTAGTAACCCAGATGACAAAAGAAGAGTTGATTGAAGTAATAGAAACGGCCGTTGAACGAAAATTTCTGGAATTATTTAACGATCCTGATGCGGGATTGGAATTGAAACCTGAAGTGAAACATCGTTTGCTGCGCCAACAGGAAATGGTGGAGCAGGGTGAACGAGGATACGCTTTTGAGGATATACTTCAGCAACTCGAATTGGGGTAACGGCCGTGTACAAAATCCGCATTTTAGACGGAGCAATCAAGGATTTACAACGATTGGACAAACCGGTTCGGCAGCGGATTGTACGGCGAATTAACTGGTTGGCTGAAAACCTGGAAAATATTCCACGGGAACGGCTTGCTGGAGAACTTTCTGGATTTTATAAATTTCGAGTTGGCTCATATCGTATCTTGTATCAAACAATTGAGGATGAAGCTGTTCTTCTGATTCATCAAATTGGACACCGTCGAGAAATTTACCGGTAGAAATCATAGGCTAAACGTAGTTTTAACGCCCCTCGCCCCGCCTCCCGCCCTCTGGTAAACTTCCCCGTATGTTTGAAAAGAAAAGTACCCCTTTCCTCGTCAGCCTGGCGGCCCTTGTTTTGGTTGTGGGTATGGTCGCTGCGGGCTGGCGGCTGTACAACGGCGATAACAGCTTGCTGCGCAACGTCCGGGTGCAAAAAGAGCAAATCACCCCCAACGCGGACGGCGCAGACGACGCCACGCTCATCGAATACGAACTGTCCCGCAA
>JALVOC010000156.1 GCA_027032075.1 Chromatiales bacterium
GGGCGGGGTGGGATACAACAGGCTTTTCCTGAATACCGGCAACCGGCGAAAGCTTGGTGTATCATACGCCTTTTGCCAATTTACCTAACCGATGCCGGGAAACGACGCATGTTGCAACTCCGCGGGGGCGCGGCCCTTTCTGATTTTCGTCTGAACAAACTGCTTTCCTCCATCCAGGCCGAGGTGCCGGCGGTGACCGCCATCAGCAGCCAGTATATTCATTTCGTTGCGCTGGAACGGGGTTTGTCCGAAAGAGAGCAGCAGGTGCTGGCGCAATTGCTGGATTATGGTGAAGGGCGGGGGAGTGATATCCGCAGCGGCTGTCAACGGCTGGTGATCCCCCGGCCGGGCACGATTTCACCCTGGTCGAGCAAAGCCACTGACATTGCGCACAACTGCGGCCTGGATGCGGTGCAACGAATCGAGCGCGGCATCGTCTACGGGATTGAGTCCCACACCCCTTTGACTGACACCGATTATTTGCGTCTCTATCCCTATCTTCACGATCGCATGACCGAAGTCGTGCGGGTCAGCCTGGAGGAGGCGGAAGCGCTGTTTTTTCAGCATCAACCCTCTCCCATGAAGCAGGTGGACATTCTCGGGGGCGGGCGCGATGCCTTGCAGGTGGCCAACCAGGAACTTGGACTGGCGCTGGCAGAGGATGAAATAGACTATCTGGTGGAGAACTTCCAGGCAATGGGACGTAACCCCACTGATGTCGAGTTGATGATGTTCGCCCAGGCCAATTCCGAGCATTGTCGTCACAAGATCTTCAACGCCGACTGGGTGATTGACGGCCAGCCGCAAAAACACTCTTTGTTCAATATGATCCGCAATACCCATCGCACCCATCCGGGGCGGGTGCTCTCCGCCTACAGCGATAATTCCGCGGTGGTTGCCGGTTTTACCGCCGGGCGGTTTTTCCCCGATGCTGCCAGCGGGGAGTATGCCTATCATCAGGAGCCGGTGGAGATCCTGATGAAAGTGGAGACCCACAATCATCCCACCGCCATCGCCCCCTTTCCCGGTGCGGCCACCGGTTCGGGTGGCGAGATCCGTGACGAGGGTGCGACCGGCCGGGGCTCCAAACCCAAGGCGGGCCTTTGCGGCTTTTCCGTTTCCAATCTCAAGCTGCCCGGCTTGCCGCAGCCCTGGGAAACCGACTTCGGCAAGCCGGATCGCATCGTCTCGGCGCTGGACATCATGCTGGAGGCGCCCATCGGTGCCGCGGCCTTCAACAACGAGTTTGGCCGCCCCAATATTTGCGGTTATTTTCGCACCTATGAGGAGAAGGTGAACGGCCCCGCCGGTGAGGAGGTGCGGGGTTACCACAAGCCGATCATGCTTGCCGGGGGAGTGGGCAATATCCGCCGTGAGCATGTGGAAAAAGGCGATATCCCGGCGGGGGCGCAGATCATCGTGCTGGGAGGACCGGCGATGCTGATTGGCCTGGGTGGCGGTGCCGCTTCGAGCATGTCCACCGGGGAGAGTCATGAGGATCTGGATTTTGCCTCGGTGCAGCGCGGTAATCCGGAAATGGAGCGCCGCGCCCAGGAAGTGATCGATCGCTGCTGGCAGTTGGGTGAGGCCAATCCCATCATCAGTATTCATGATGTGGGGGCGGGCGGTTTGTCCAACGCCCTGCCCGAACTGGTCGATGACAGCGGGCGTGGTGGCCGCTTCGAGTTGCGGGTGGTGCCCAACGATGAACCGGGCATGTCGCCGATGGAGATCTGGTGCAATGAAGCCCAGGAGCGTTATGTGCTTGCGGTGAAACCCGACGACCTCGACACCTTCAGCCGTATCTGCCAGCGCGAACGCTGCCCCTATGCCATGATCGGGGAGGCCACCGAAGATCGGCAACTGGTGCTGGGTGACGGCTATTTCGACAACACGCCGATCGACATGCCGCTGGAGGTGCTGTTAGGCAAGCCGCCCAAGATGTTGCGCGAGGTGCATCACCGAACGTTTCACAAGCAGGCGCTGAGCACGGACGGCATCGATTTGCATGAGGCGGCCAGGCGGGTGCTCAGTCTGCCCACGGTGGCCTCGAAAATGTTTCTGATCACCATCGGGGATCGTTCGGTCACCGGCTTGGTGAGCCGGGATCAGCTGGTTGGTCCCTGGCAGGTGCCGGTTGCGGATGTCGGTGTGACTGCCTCGAGCTATGACGTCCATTGCGGCGAGGCGATGGCGATGGGTGAGCGTACCCCGGTGGCGTTGTTGCACCATGCGGCGGCGGCGCGCCTGGCGGTGGGGGAAGCCCTTACTAACCTGGCAGCGGCACGCATCACTCGCCTGCAGGATGTGGTGCTCTCGGCCAACTGGATGGCGCCGGCCGGCCATCCCGGTGAGGATGCGGGGTTGTATGAAGCGGTCAAGGCAGTGGGGATGGAGCTTTGCCCGGCGCTCGGCATCGCCATTCCGGTTGGCAAGGACTCCATGTCGATGAAGACAGTCTGGGAAGAGGGGGGGCAACAGCAGAGCGTCACCGCCCCCCTTTCCCTGATCATCTCCGCCTTTGCACCGGTCGAGGACGTGCGTGACACCCTGACCCCCAGTCTGCGCAGCGATTGCGGGGATACCGATCTAATCCTCATCGATCTGGGCAAGGGACACAATCGCCTGGGTGGCTCCAGCCTGGCCCAGGTATACAAACAGCTCGGCCACCATCCGGCCGATCTGGATGATCCGCGCTGTTTCAAAGCCTTTTTCGACAGCATCCAGTCTCTCAATGCCAAGGGGTTGTTGCTGGCCTACCACGATCGTTCCGATGGGGGGGTGTTTGCCACCCTGTGTGAAATGGCGTTTGCCGGCCATACCGGCTTGCGCATCCATCTCGATGATCTTGGCGACGATCCGCTGGCAGCGCTGTTCAACGAAGAGCTGGGAGCGGTGATCCAGGTTCGCCACCAGGACACCGACGAAGTGCTCGAGTGGTTGCACGATGCGGGTCTGGCACATTACAGCCATGTGATCGGCACCCTGAGTGAGGATGATCGGCTGGTTTTCACCCATGATCACAAAACGGTACTGGCGGCTTCACGTTTCGAGTGGCAGCGCATCTGGAGTGAGACCTCTTATCAACTCCAGGCGTTGCGGGATAACCCCGAGTGCGCCCGGCAGGAGTTTGACACCATCCTGGATGGTGACGATCCCGGCCTGCAGGCGGTCTTGTGTTTTGATCCGGCCGAGGATGTGGCTGCGCCCTACATTCGCCGCGGCAGGCAGCCACGGGTGGCGGTTCTGCGTGAGCAGGGGGTCAATGGCCAGATCGAAATGGCGGCAGCGTTTACGCGTGCCGGTTTTACCGCTGTCGATGTGCATATGAGTGACATCATCGAAGGACGGCACTCACTGGCTGGTTTTCAGGGACTGGTTGCCTGTGGTGGTTTTTCCTACGGCGATGTGCTGGGTGCCGGGGGGGGCTGGGCGAAATCGATCCTGTTCAATTCCCGCGCGCGGGATGAATTCGAGGCCTTTTTCCGGCGTGAGGACACGTTTGGCCTTGGTGTTTGCAACGGTTGTCAGATGTTATCCCATCTCAAGCAGATGATCCCCGGAGCGGCGCACTGGCCGCGTTTTGTACGTAACCGTTCAGAGCAGTTCGAGGCGCGTTTCTCTCTGGTGGAGGTGATGAATTCCCCCTCGATTCTGCTGGAGGGGATGCAAGGTTCCCGCTTGCCCATTGTGGTGGCACACGGCGAGGGGCGGGCGATGTTCGCGCAGGAGGACGATGTGCAACAGGTTCTCGATGCCGGCCAGGTATCCCTGCGATACGTGGATCACTATGGCAGGCCCACTGAAACCTATCCTTTCAACCCCAATGGCTCACCGCAAGGTATCACCGCTTTGACGAACGAAGACGGCCGTTTCACCATCATGATGCCGCACCCCGAGCGGGTGTTCCGCACGGTGCAGCATTCCTGGCATCCCGATGATTGGGGCGAAGACGGTCCATGGCTTCGTATTTTCCGCAATGCCCGCAAATGGGTGGGATAGACATTATTCAGGGATGCTTGCCATGGCAGGCAGCAATATGATGTAACAGCATGACACTTGCACTTGATATCAGCAATCTGAGCAAGACCTACGCAAACGGTGCCGAGGCTTTGAAAGGGATCGATCTGCAAGTCGAGGCAGGGGATTTTTTTGCCCTGCTGGGGCCGAATGGCGCGGGCAAGTCCACCGCAATCGGCATCATCTGCTCCCTGGTGAACAAGAGCCATGGCACGGTGAAGGTGTTCGGCCACGATATTGACAGCGACAAGGAGGCGGCGAAGAGCTGCATCGGTCTGGTACCGCAGGAGTTCAACTTCAATCAGTTCGAGCCGGTAATCGAAATCGTTATCAACCAGGCCGGTTATTACGGTATGCCGCGGCGGGAAGCCAGCGAACGGGCAGAACACTATGTGCAGCAACTGGGTTTGTGGGACAAGCGCCGCACCATGGCGCGGGAACTTTCGGGTGGAATGAAGCGCCGTTTGATGATCGCCCGTGCGCTGGTACACCAGCCACGGCTGTTGATCCTGGATGAGCCGACCGCCGGGGTGGATATCGAAACCCGCCGCTCCATGTGGGAGTTCATGCAGGAGACCAACGCACAGGGAACGACGATCATTCTTACCACCCATTATCTTGAAGAAGCGGAAAGCCTTTGCCGCAACATTGCGATTATCGACAGAGGTAAAATGGTGGAACACACCGCAATGAGCAAGCTGCTGCTGATGTTGCATGTGGAGACTTTTATTCTTAACCTGCGTGAGCCGCTGCAGCAAGTACCGCAATTACAGGAGTATAAATTGCAACTGCTGAACGAGACCACACTCAGTGTGGAGATCAACAAACAGCAGAGTCTCAATCAACTCTTCGATGAACTGACGCAACGCAATATTTGTGTGCTCAGCATGCGCAACAAGACAAATCGCCTGGAAGAACTGTTTTTGCGCATTACCGGAAACGAGTGGAAATGAAACTGAAGGAACAATATGCGGCGTTGAAAACCATTGTGATCAAGGAGGTCCTGCGTTTTCTGCGGATCTGGTTGCAGACGGTGGTGCCGGCGGCAGTCACCATGGGCCTATATTTTATTATCTTCGGAAATCTCATCGGTTCGCAACTGAACGATGTTTCCGGTATCCGCTACATGGATTACATCGTGCCGGGCATTATCCTCATGGCGATCATCAACAATGCCTATGCGAATGTGGTGTCGTCCTTTTACATGTCGAAATTCGCCCATTTTGTCGAAGAAATGCTGGTTTCGCCAATGCCCAACTATCTGATCCTCATCGGTTATATTACGGGTGGGGTGGCGCGTGGCCTGGTTGTCGGCAGTGTGGTCACCCTGGTGGCGATGTTCTTTACCCCGCTCAAGGTCTACAGCGTAGGTGTGGTGATTTCTGTTGTGCTGTTGACGGCAACCCTGTTTTCACTTGGCGGGTTTATCAATGCCGTCTATGCCAAAAGTTTCGACGATATTTCCATAATCCCTACCTTCGTTCTTACCCCGCTGATTTATCTCGGCGGTATTTTCTACTCTGTCGATATGCTGCCCGGATTCTGGCAGAAGGTTTCCTATATCAACCCCATTCTTTACATGATCAATGCGATGCGCTATGGCATGTTGGGTGTGTCGGATATTGATATCAGTACTGCCTTTGTCATTATCCTGCTGTTTGTGATTGTCCTGTTTGCTTACAGTCTTTATCTGTTACACAAGGGCGTGGGTTTAAGGAATTGAACAACGGCTGAATTTCATGATGTGCTATCGGATAACTTGAACAGGTGTGCTTTGAGGTTTTCATAATCCTTGATACTGAGTACACCGTTTTTGGCAAGCCGCCTTAACATTTTTATCTCTCCCGCCAAACGGCGCTGGGTATCCAGCCTGACGTGCTGTGAAAGTTTTTCGATGCAATTTTCAAGATGGCGGGTGAAATCCTGGAAAGTCTTGCGGTCCGGTTTGTTGGTCAAAAGACGCACCAGCGGGTGTTTGCCGAAACAGGAAACGAAAATGAGTTCCCGATAGGAGGCAGAGATACCCACTACGGCAAAAATAAAGGCAAGCAGGCTCAGGCTGATGGTAAACGGCAAAGCATAGGCGTCAAGTGCGATGCCAAAGAAGTGTGGCATGATGTGTAAAGCCAGAAAGAGTGTCAGCAGAGTGATGCCGGTAGCCAGCAGCCATCGCCAGGCGATGGTGAGTTTGTGTTTGCTTTTCGGGTTCAGCGCCATCAAATCGATTTGAAAGTTCTTTTCCTTTTTGACCCCTTTTACCTGAATAAACAGGTAGCGATCGTCCCTGAGTTGAAAGCGGCGCTCGCCCGTAAACAGGCCGCGTTGCGTGAGTGTTTGCTGCTTCTGCGTCATGGCAACAAGCTGTGCGGTTTGTCCTCAGCCATTTGCAAGTCCATCCTTTCAATATTTACATAGCGCGTTTGCTGAGAAAAGCGTTATTTCCATTATCCATGTCACAAAATACGGAACAACAGCCAGGTGCAAAATTATCAGATTTTCCGCTGCAACCAGTCCATTGCGCGGGTGGAGAGGAAACGCCGCAGGGTGCCGAACAGGTAAGTGGGGAAGGTCACATAATAACGCGGTTTTGGCCGCCTGCTCTCCAGCGCATGGATTACCTTTTTCAGCACCGCTTCCGGTGGCAGGGTGAAGGGGATCACCGCGCCTCTGGTTTGCAGGCGTTGCAGGGTCTTTTGGTACTGTTCGCGGAAAGGGCTCGCTTCGATATCGATATTCTCGAGAAAATGTTTGACGGCATTGGCGCGGAAGCGGCTCCTGATGGGACCGGGCTCGATCAATGAGACATGGATGTTGCTGCCGTGTAATTCCTGACGGAGGGTGTCGCTGAGACCTTCGATGGCGAATTTACTGGCATTGTAGGCGCCACGCAGCGGCAGGGCCATAAATCCCAGGATAGAGCTGTTCTGGATGATACGGCCATAACCCTGCTTGCGCATCACCGGAATCACCAGGTTGGTGAGTTCCAGCCAGCCGAATACGTTCGTTTCGAACTGGGCGCGCAGGACGTCACGGCGCAGATCTTCCACCGCGCCACTCTGGCCATAGGCGCCGTTATTGAAGAGGGCGTAAAGTTCGTTGCCGCTGCGCTCGAGAATTTCGTTTACGCATGCGCGGATGGAATCGCTGTCGTCGAGGTCCAGTAACAGGCTCTCCAGCCCCATGCCGTTGAGTTTGTCCACATCCTGCGGCTGGCGGGCGGTGGCAAAAACACGGTAACCACGTGCTGCCAGCCCCCTGGCGGTACACAGACCGATGCCGCTGGAACAGCCGGTAATAAGCACACTGCGTGTGCCGCTGATTGCTGACACGTATTAATCAACCTTTGGAATTTTCGTGGAAGCGTTGCTGGATGGATTCCACTTCCCGGCGGCTTTTGTCCAACGCTTCAACACACAGACCATCCAGTTTGCTATTCGCCAGATGGTGTAACATAGCAAATGCTTCGTCATTGCTCCACGCCTGTTTATAGGGGCGCCGGTTGGTGAGGGCATCAAATACATCCGCCACGGCGACAATACGCGCTTCCACCGGTATCTCCTCGCCCTTGAGTCCTTTGGGGTAACCATTGCCATTCACCGCTTCATGATGAAGTTCGGTGATGTTTCGCAATATCTGCACCCATGGCATGCGGCTAAGATGAAAATTATTCAGCATGCTGTCGACAATATTGCGGCCAATACGGGTATGTTGTTTCATGATTTCGAATTCTTCCTTGCTCAGTTTGGCCGGTTTGAGCAGTATTCTGTCGGGCGTGCCGATTTTTCCGATGTCGTGCAGAGGTGCGTAGATAAACAGGTGTTCGATAAATTCATCGCTGAGGTGGAACCTGCTGGCGGTTTTCAGCGCGATCAGGCGGACATAGTGTGACATGCGATTCAAATGGGAGCCGGTCTCATCATCACGGTAATGCATGATGTCCCTTGCGGTTTTGACACTGGCCAGCAGGTTTTTCATGCTGCCGAGGTCCTGCGCAATCATAAAGGAAATCAGGTGGGCAAAAACATCAAGATAATGCAGGGTTTTGATGTCAAACGGACTGGCCTGATAGGAGTTGTAGAAAAGGAAGCCAAAAAAATCACCCTCGAAGTATATCGGCAGTGTGTAACTGGAGGCGTAACCCTGGGCGCTGATCCTTTGCGTATGATAGTGACTGCCATGCTGAAAAATGCCCAAATCATTGACAACCCGTGGCTGGTTTTTTTGCATGATGATTTGCAGGGAGGGGGCGTCTTCCAGCCGGGCTTCATAATGTTGCAGCGGTGTATCATCGCCACTGCTGTCGATAAAGGTTTTGATTGTTTCCGTCTGCGGGTCGTAGAGGGCGATGGCGATGCGATCGATAAAAGGGCAGCGCTGTTTCAGGATAGCGTGAAGATACTGCAGTTTCTCGCTCAAAGGGATATTTTTGTCGAGTACCTCAAGACTGTCCCTGTAGTCGAACATGGTGATTCTCCTTTCTGACACGCCTCAGGCCAGCAGCACGGCAATAATTCCCGTAAAAAAGATACCGTCAAATGTGCCCGCTCCACCGATGGAGGCCAGGGGTGTGGCAAGTTTGCTGATGTCTTTTAGGTGTAGCAGATCCGCGCCGATCAGTACACCAAGGGTGCCGCTGATATAGGCCAGTGGCGCGCTGTACTGGGGGTTGAGCATGATCGCGGCCAGTGCCGCCGTCAGCGGGGCAAGCAGAATCGGCATGCCGATCCCCAGCCCTTTGATCGGCCGGCTGACGGCATAGCTGAGCGCGGTGACGATGAGGATGCCGATGATGACGTCACCCAGTGGCAGTGGTTTGGTGCTCAACAGATAGAGAGAAAAACCGACGGGGATCAAGGCGCCGCCGACATTGATGGAAATAACGGTCTTGCCGTGATAAGGACGGACACGGCCAAGAAAACCAAGTGGCAGGGGAGGCGGTTCGGGCTGTTGCTGCGGTTCGGCATAGAGAGTGAAAAGCGGAATGTTGATCGCACTGCCGAGCAAGGTGGCAAACAGCAGAAGCCCGGCGGATTCGGGTGACAGGCCCAGTTTGGCGAGAACGATGCCGAGCACCTGGAGTTGCAGCATCACCACCAGAAAAATGATGATAAAGAAGAACAGCAGAAAATGCAGAGGTGAGACAGGCATGGTCAGTTCCGTATCAGGGGTTGCAAACTCTCGGCAAGCATGCCGGCAAGGAAAATGGTGTTGCTGGCATGGCAGATACTGTCACTGCTCCAAATTTTTTCGATGCCGGCTTTATGGAGAAGTTCTTCGGCGCCCGCGGCAAACAGGGCGTGGGTGATGAGGCCGAACACCTGTTTTGCGCCCGCCTGTTTGGCCTGTTGTGCCGCCTCGGCCAGGGTATGGCCACTGCTGGCCACATCATCCACCAGCACGATGATGCGATCGCGGAAGTCGATTTCAGGCAGGGTGATATGCACCTCGGTATCGCTCACCCGCTCCTTCCTGGCCACCGCGGTATCAAAGCCTCCGGCACTGGCGACCTGTTCCACCCACTGGCGGGATTCGGCGTCGGGCCCGAGTAACAGCGGTGAAAACGGTTGTTGCGCCAGAAATTCACCCAGCGCGGTGGCGGCAGTGAGGTTGATGGCATTCTTTATGGGAATGACCTGGTGAAGATCCTTGATGCGGTGCAGGTGCGCGTCAACGGTGATGAGATCATCCACCAGTCCGCCAAGAAATTCGCCGATGATTCGCTGGCTGACTGCCTCTCCTGGATGAAACGCCTTGTCCTGGCGCATATAACACAGGTAGGGGGCGACGAGGGTGATGTGTGTGGTACCGCTGTTACGGGCGGTTTTCACTGCCAGCAGTAACTCGATCAGTTTACCGTTAGGTCGATCCAGGCTTTCACAAATGATGAGATGAGCCGGCAGGTTCAGCGGAATCTGTACGCGGCTTTCGCCATCGGGAAAGGAGTGCACCTCGATTGTGCGGTAATCACGACCCATCGTTTCGGCAAGCCGTCTTGCCGGTGCGGCATAGTCTGAAAAACTGACGACCATGGTCATGGTGCTGTCTCAAATCTCCAGGTAACGGTGGCTGATTTCTTTTTTTTCGCCAACCCGGTAACCGTTGTCTTTTTCCGCCAGTTCGCGGGCAAAATTGAAATCGGAGGGAAATTCGGCCTGGATTCGGTAGAGCGGCTCCCCTTTTTCTACTTCATCCCCCAGTTTTTTCAGCAGATCCACACCGGCATTCAGATCCATGGGCGCGCCCGCCAGACGGGCGATATGCGCCAACTGGTAATTGTCGATTGCCGTGACGTAGCCGCTGTGTGCGGAGACGATTTCAAACGTCAGGGGGGCGGAAGGCGGAATGGGGCTGGCTGCACCCTGGGCTTCGATGATTTCCCGCATTTTTTTCAGCGCCCGGCCGCTTTCCAGGATATCGCGTGCGAGGTGGAAACCCTGGCCACCACGCACGTCGGGATCGAATTCCAGGATCCGACCGGCGAGATAGAGGGACTTCTGGCGTAAATCATCCGGGGCGTCGGGGTTGTTTTCCAGTACCTGCATCACGTCACGGGCCTCCAGCGCCGGTCCGATGCCCCGGCCGATCGGCTGGCAGCCGTCACTGATCACCACTTCCAGGTGGATACCCAGGCGATCGCCGATGTATTCGAAAAGTTTGCGCAAGCGCAGCGCCTGGTTCATGTGACGCACTTTGGCAGTCGGTCCGACGGGGATATCGAGCAGCAGGTGGGTGGCGCCGGCGGCCAGTTTTTTGGAGAGGATGGAGGCGATCATCTGGCCTTCGGAATCGATGCCCAGCGGGCGTTCCACCGAAATGAGGATATCGTCGGCCGGTGCCAGCCGGGCCTTGCCGCCCCAGACAAGACAGGCATGGGTTTCCGCCACTACCTGATGCATTTCCTCCGGAGACAAATCCACCCGTGCGAGGACGCTCATGGTATCGGATGTGCCGGCCGGTGAAGTGATCGCCCGGCTGGAGGTTTTCGGGATCAGCAGGCCGTGGGCGGCAACAATGGGCACGACCAGCATGGTGGTGCGATTGCCGGGAATACCGCCGATGCAATGTTTGTCGGCAACCAGCGGCTCGTGCCACTGGATGCGTTCGCCGGTTTCGGTCATGGCCCGCGTGAGGGAGAGGGTCTCCTCCCGATCCAGGCCGGACTGCACCGTGGCGACCAGGAAGGCGGCCATTTCCATTTTTGAATAACGGTTGTCGGTAATGTCGTGGATGATCTCGCGGAAATCGGTCAGGGCCAGCCGTTCTCCCCTGATCTTGCGGCGTACCAGATCCATCGAATGCGGCGGAGCGGTGTGGGCCACGCAGACGAGGTTGCCGTTTTCCATTCCCAGTTGTTCGAACGCCTGCTCTGTCAGGCCCAGCTCATCGGGAGAGACGATGGCATCATCGTCCACGATATTGAGAACGGCATAGATGCGGGTACCATTCGCCTGGATTTCCACTTTGCTCAACGCCTGGAAACCCTCGGCGCGGTACAGGGCACAATGACGATTCAGGAAGGCGACATTTTCATGGTAGGTATCGATAGCAATGCGGCGGACTTTTAGTCTGCCTCTGGTGTCATCGTCCGGATGTTGATGGCTCATGTGTTCCGGCCTTGAATCAATATGTACCTGACTCCATTCTGACATATAAGCTGATAGTATAAAAATTGGTGAGCCGGTATTTTTAAGGAGAAAAGCGGAATGACCAAACCGACTGAAGAAGAACTTCAGCAGGCCCTGGCGGAAGCCGGCCGCATGCGCGAAATGGGAGAGGATCCCCACCATATCGCCAAAGCATTGCTCAATTGCCACTATCAGAGTGGTTATTTGCTTGCTGTGCTGCACAGTGCCGAGGACTATCTGCGAAGCGGTATGTCGGAACGTGAACACACCCGTCTGGTGCGGGCTGTGGAAAAGGCACGGGAAGTGGACGATCGGAGCGCCAAGGTGGAAAGGCCGTCACTGGGGCTGTGATCCTGGGGTATAATGCCCCGCCTTTTGTCTCAAGTTTACAGAAGTATGCCAGGAAACGATTATGCCGATTTATGAATATGAATGCCTTGCTTGCGGGCAGAAAACGGAAGCATTGCAGAAAATTTCTGACGATCCCCTCAAGGATTGCCAGGCATGTGGTAAACCCGAGCTGAAAAAGCTGGTTTCTGCCGCGGGTTTCCGCCTCAAGGGGGGTGGCTGGTATGAAACCGACTTTAAGACAGGGAAGAAGAAAAACATTGCGGGTTCCAGTGAAAAGGGCAAATCTGCCGAAAAGAAATCCGCCTCCAAGGACGCAAAAGCCAGCAGCGCCTGAGTCTTTCATCCTTTTCCGATGGGGTGCCGGCATGGCGGATCCGGCCTGGATCCGCCATGCCGGCACCCCATCGGGAGCATGGGCCGGTTGCACAGACGGTCCCTAATCCGTAACATTCCCGCCTTTGGCCAGATTATCAGGACATATATACAAGTATGCGTACCCATTATTGTGGCGAGATCAATGAAAGCCACATTGATCAGGAAATCACGGTTTGTGGCTGGGTTCATCGCCGGCGTGACCATGGCGGGGTGATCTTCATCGATCTGCGGGATCGGGAGGGTCTGTTGCAGGTGGTTTACGATCCCGATATTCCCGATGTGTTCATGACGGCCGAGCGGGTGCGCAGTGAGTTTGTGCTGCGCGTTACCGGTCTGGTGCGCAGGCGCCCGAAAGGTACCGAAAACCCCAATATGGCCACCGGTCAGGTGGAAGTGCTGGGCAAGGAGCTGGAAGTCCTCAATGCCTCGGAAACCCCGCCTTTTCAGCTGGATGACGACGACGTATCGGAAGAGCACCGCCTGCGGTACCGCTACATCGATTTGCGCCGGCCGGAAATGCTGCAACGCTTGCAGCTGCGTTCCCGCATCACTGCCGAATTACGCAATTTTCTGGATGAGCACGGATTTCTCGATATCGAGACACCAATGCTGACACGCGCCACGCCGGAGGGCGCGCGCGACTATCTGGTACCGAGCCGGACCCACGATGGCGCATTTTTCGCCCTGCCGCAGTCGCCGCAACTGTTCAAACAGCTTTTGATGGTTTCAGGCATGGATCGCTATTACCAGGTGGTGCGCTGCTTCCGGGACGAGGATCTGCGCGCCGACCGCCAGCCTGAATTTACGCAACTCGATATCGAGACCTCATTCCTGGATGAGGAAGCCATCATGACCATGATGGAGGAGATGCTGCGCCGGGTGTTTGCCCATGTGCTGGAAGTACCCCTGCACGATCCCTTTCCGCGCCTGACCCATGCTGAGGCGCTGAACCGCTATGGCTCCGACAAGCCCGATCTGCGGATCCCGCTGGAACTGGTGGACCTGGGTGACGTCATGGCATCGGTCGAATTCAAGGTCTTCAGCGGTCCGGCCAGCGATCCGAAAGGCCGGGTGGCCGCCCTGCGTCTGCCCGGCGGAGGCGACCTGACCCGCAAGGAGATCGATGATTACACCCAATATGTCGGCATTTATGGTGCCAGAGGTCTGGCCTATATCAAGGTGAACGAGGTCGCCAGGGGGCGGGAAGGCCTGCAGTCGCCGATCCTGAAATTCCTGCCGGATGAGGCAATCCGCGCCATCCTGGAACGTACTGCGGCCGAAGATGGTGATTTGATCTTCTTCGGCGCGGACAAGGCCAATGTGGTCAACGAATCCCTTGGGGCGCTGCGCGTCAAGCTGGGTCACGATCGTGGCCTGGTGGAATACGGCTGGCGCCCGCTGTGGGTGGTTGAGTTTCCGATGTTTGAGGAGAATGAGGAGAGCGGCCGCTGGGAGGCCTTACACCACCCGTTTACCGCTCCCAGGACCGATGATCCGGCCGAACTGGAGTCCAATCCTGGTGGCGTCCTTTCCCGTGCCTATGACATGGTGCTGAACGGGACCGAAATCGGTGGAGGATCGGTGCGTATCCACAAGGCCGATATCCAGGCCGCAGTCTTCCGCCTGCTCGGTATCAGCGAGGAGGAGGCGAATGACAAGTTCGGTTTTCTGCTCAATGCGCTGAAATACGGTTGTCCGCCCCATGGGGGAATCGCCTTTGGACTGGATCGTCTGGTAATGCTGATGTCCGGCGCCCAGTCTATCCGTGATGTGATGGCCTTTCCCAAAACACAGACGGCCAGCTGTTTGCTCACCCAGGCCCCCTCCATGGTCAGTGAAGCCCAGTTGCGGGAATTGCACATCAAATTGCGCAAAAAACCGGCGAAAGAAGAGACAAAAGCCTGATTTGGCGCACCAGAGCCGCCTGCCGGGTTTGCATCAGGCGTAAATTTCGAGAATACTCAGAAGAATCGTTTTCGACGAACTGCCACAGGAATGGTGGGGTGTACCCTGGCGCCGGGGTTTGCGTGCGGTTGTATCCCCGCCCCGGCAGGTCCGGATCCCCTTGATTGGTGGTGCGTCGGCTGGAAAAAAGTTTATGTCTGATCGCAATTTGCCGATAAATCTGTGAAATTTCACGGTTTTTCTAATAGTCGCCATTGGATACAAGAGGCTTGTCGTCCTATACCGGGCAGACCCACCAAAAACAACCTAAAGGGTCTGTGAAGGGAGCATGAGTGAGTAAAACATTTTGGAAGACAGACTGGTTTATTGGTCTGATCGTAATCCTGGTTTTCTGGCTGGCATCAGGCACAGAACTGATGCGCGGCCTGGAGTGGCAGGCTTATGATCTCGGGGTGAGGTTTTCTTCCGCCGATCCCGCCAATAGCGATGTAGTGGTTGTCGCCATCGATGATGCCTCCCTGCAGGAGCTGGGCGCCTGGCCCTGGCCGCGCGATATCCTTGCCGAAGCGACGCGCCAACTCAGCAAGTACCGGCCTTCCGTCATCGGTTTTACCCTCTCTTTTGATTCTGAGCAGAGTTTGCGTGGCCTGGAGTATATCCGTGAATTGAAAAAGGTCGTAAAGGAGAATCCCCGAATGGCCAACCGTACCGTCAAACGGCTCCTCAATCTCGCGGAAACACGCATGGATACCGACCAGATATTTGCCAACAGCCTGCGCCAGGCCGGCCGGGTGGTGCTGGCCATGCCCTATCTGATCGACGATGCCCTGCCGCAGCGGAATGAGACCCGGCTTCCTGCTTACCTGAAAAAATACACCCTGCGGGATGTGGGCGGAATCCCTTCCGAACCCTCCTGGCTAGACCGGCTTCGCCCCGAACCGGTGGCCGTTGCCGATGTCGTCTATCCCCCGATCAAGACCCTGACACAATACGCAGGTGGCGCGGGGTTGTTGAACCTGGGTTATGGTGACGAGCGTCATGTACGCACGGACTCCCTGGTGATGCGTTACAGTGACAGTTATCTGCCCTCCTTTGCCCTGATGATGGCGGCACGAAACCGCCACCTTTCCACCCGCAGTATCCGGGTGGAGCTGGGGAAGGGAGTCTGGCTGGATAAAGAGGTGCTCCCCACGGACAGCAAATTACGCGTCTATCCCCATTTTTATCGCGGCAAAAAAGATCAACCTGCCTTCAAGGTCTATTCCATTCTGGATGTGATCAATCGCCAGGTGAAAGCCGAAGCCTTTTACAAGAAAACGGTCCTGGTGGGCCTCACCGCCAGGCAGCATATCAACCCGATGATCACGCCGATTGGCGAAGTGATGGCACCGGTGATGGTTACCGCGCATACCGTCTCCAGCCTGTTGAATGATGAACTGTACAAGGTGCCCGCCTGGGGTGTATGGGCGCAGCTGCTGGCGTTTCTGGTTGTGGGCATCTATCTGATGTACCTGTTGCCGCGTTTTCACCACGGAACCACCCTGGCACTCAGCGCCTTGCTGGTCATTGGCCTGGTGAATGTTCACTTTTATTTCATGCTTTCCGAATACACTTGGCTGAAATTGATGTCGCCGATAGTGGCACTGCTCTTCGGGCATATAGTTTTAACCAGCAAGCATTTCCTCGAACACCGCCTGCAGCATATCTATGTGGAGCTGTCGGAAGCCAACAAGGCGCTTGGCCAGTCTTTCCATTCTCAAGGCCAGCTCGACCAGGCGTTCGAAAAATACCGCAGTTGCTATGTGGATGCCTCCCTGTTGAGCCAGCTGTATAACCTTGGCCTGGATTATGAACGCAAGCGCCAGTTCAACAAGGCGGTGAGTGTCTTTAAATACATCGCCGAGCATGACGCCGAATATAATGATGTGGGTGAACGCCTGAACCGCAACCAGGAAGTTTCCGATGCACTGGTGTTGGGATCGGGCAAGGTGAATACCGCTGGAGAAGGCACCCTGGTGATCAGTTCGACCGGTGTGCAAAAACCCATGCTCGGGCGTTATGAACTGGATAAGGAGCTTGGTCGGGGCGCAATGGGGATGGTCTACCTCGGGCATGATCCGAAAATCGGGCGTACCGTGGCAATCAAGACCATGAGTCTGGCGCAGGAGTTTGAAGGGGAGAAACTGGCTGATGTGAAACGCCGTTTTTTCCGTGAGGCGGAAACAGCCGGGCGCCTCAACCATCCCAATATCGTCACCATCTACGACGTGGGTGAAGATCAGGAACTCTCCTATATCGCCATGGACTATCTGAAAGGCGAGAACATGCTTGCCTGGAGCAAGACCGAGAATCTCCTGCCGCCATACGAGGTGATTGAGTTGATGATCAAGGTCGCCGATGCACTGGATTATGCCCACGGCAACAGGGTGGTGCACCGCGATATCAAGCCGGCCAATATTATCTATGATCCGGAATCCGGTACCCTGAAGGTGACCGATTTCGGGGTTGCCTGTCTGACCGATACGAGCAAGACAAAAACCGGAACCATCCTCGGCAGCCCCTCCTACATGTCGCCGGAGCAACTGGCGGGGCAGAAGGTGGATGGACGTTCGGACCTGTTTTCCCTCGGCGTGACGCTTTATCAACTGCTAAGTGGTGAGTTGCCGTTTATCGCCGATTCACTGGCGAGCCTGATGTATAAAATCGCCAATGAAAAACACCCGGATATCCGCATGTTTCGTCCGGATCTCCCGCCCTGTGTCAGCCAGATCATCAACAAGGCGCTGCAGAAGAAAGCCGAGGATCGTTTTTCCAGCGGTGCACAGATGGCCAAGGCCATGATGCGCTGTCGTGAGCGGATCAAAGGCGGGAAAAAAACGCGCAAAACCAGTAAATCGAAAAACGGGGCATCGGTTTGATACAGGAAGGGTCTAAATTAGTTATTTATGGGAGCACCGACGTCGGTCAGGTGCGGGACCATAATGAGGATTTTATCGCCTGGGAGCCGCAACTCGGCCTGGTGCTGCTGGCGGATGGCATGGGCGGGCATAATGCGGGTGAGATCGCCAGTGAGCTGGCGGTCAACTGTATAAAAGAAGCCCTGCAGGATGTGTTGCAGCCTGATATGCTTGCTTCGAACGTGATCAATTTTGCCGATGCGCTGCGCGAGGCGGTGATTTATGCCAATGACGAGATTATCCGCATGGCAAATGAACGTCTCGAATGTGCCGGTATGGGTACCACCATCGTTGTACAGCTGTACCACGGAAATCGTGTCATCATGGCCGGTGTGGGGGATTCGCGAATCTACCGTCTGCGCAACAACGAATTAACCCAGATCACCACGGATCATTCCCTCATTCAGGAGATGCTGGATAACGGTTTTATCACCGAGGAAGAAGCACAAATCTCCGCCAGCCGTAATTTGATAACCCGTGCCCTGGGGATTGCGGATACGGTGGAAGTGGATGTGATTGAAGAAGAGGTGCAAAACGGCGACACTTACCTGCTTTGTTCGGATGGCTTGACGGATCTGGTGGTGGATAGCGAGATCTTGCAAATACTCTTACTATATAAAGAAGACCTGCAATCAGCCTGCAGGGAGCTGATTGCCTTTGCCAATGAAAAAGGCGGCAAGGATAATATTTCCATCGTGCTTGTTAATCTGCAGGAAGCATTCTCTGATAATGTTGGTATTGATGACTAACTATATGCAAATGAGGTGAATCAGGAGCGTTATTTTATGGCCAGAGTGATTCTCACACATGAAGGCGCTATATTGAAGGAATTTGCGCTTGATAAGGAACGGACAACGATTGGACGTAAAGCGGTCAATGATATCAAACTGGATGATCCTACGGTGAGCGGGACCCATGCAGTCATTGTCAAGTTGCAGAACGCCTATATCGAGGACATGAACAGCACCAATGGCGTGATCCTCAACGGCAAGAAAATCACGCGGCGGCAATTGTCCCATAACGATGTGATCCGTATCGGCCGCCATGAGCTGAAATACATCGATGATAACGCAGAAGAGTTTGAAAGTACGGTGATCATCGGTCCGGACAAGGCCGCTGGCGGGGAAAAGGCGGCACCGGCAAAACGCTATGTGGTGCGCATCCTGAACGGTTCCAAAAGTGGCGAGAGTATCGAACTCTCCAAACCCTATACCACCCTCGGAAAGCCGGGTGTCCAGGTTGCCGTGGTGGCGCGCCGCGGCTCCGATTATTTTCTCATGCCGATGCATGGCACCACGGGTGCAGGTGACAATCCACCCCTGGTGAATGGCCAGCCTGTGAGTGTAAAAAGCCAGCGCCTGCTTGCCGGTGACACCATCGATGTCGCCGGGGTGAAGCTGAAATTTGATGTCGCAGAGTAGGGCGGGGAAGGAAACAGTACAGATGGCCAAGTTGTTACTCAAACACGAGGGATTGACCCTCGGCAGCTATGCGCTCGACAAGGAGGAATTGACCATCGGCCGTGTTTCAAGCAACGATATCCAACTGGATGATCCCGCTGTGAGCAGCCGGCACGCCCATATCACCCGGGCTCCCAATGACTATCTTGAAGGGCATTATGACTACACCCTCACAGATCTCGGGAGCACCAACGGCACCAGGGTTAACGGCAGGAAGGTCAGCCGCCATTTGCTGAAACACGACGACAAGATCCAGATCGGCATCCATGAATTTGTGTTCGACAGCGGGGAACCCCAGTCGTACGAGACCACTGCCATCTATTTGCCTGAAGATTGATCTCCCCTGCTTTATCATTTTTCCCGGCTCGTTGCTGATCCCCAGCACCAAACAGGCCCGCAACGGCGAAAGTTGTTGATTTGTCGCTCCTGCCCGTGCCGCTGCCCCGGCCGTTACGATTCCGGTGAGAGGGAAATTCCCCGCGACCTGCGTTTGTCGTGCACTGGTGGTAAAATCACTGTTTTTCCAAAAAACCACAGCATAATGAGGTAATGCATGGCCGGACACAGTAAATGGGCCAATATCCAGCATCGCAAAAAAGCACAGGACGCCAAGCGCGGCAAGCTGTTCACCAAGTTGATCCGTGAAATTACCGTTGCCGCCCGCATGGGGGGCGGGGACCCGGACGCCAATCCACGCCTGCGGGCCGCTATCGACAAGGCGCTTGGCGGCAATATGACCAAGGACACCATCGAACGGGCCGTAAAACGGGGGTCCGGTGCCATGGACGGGGAAAATTTCGAGGAAGTGCGGTACGAGGGGTATGGCCCGAATGGTGTGGCGGTGATGGTGGATTGCCTGACGGATAACCGCAACCGCACCGTCTCTGAAGTGCGTCACGCCTTTACCAAGGCCGGCGGCAACCTGGGTACGGACGGTTCCGTGGCCTATTTGTTCTCCAAGATCGGCATCCTGACATTCCCGGCCGGCAGCGATGAGGATCAGATCATGGAGGCGGCCCTGGAAGCGGGTGCCGATGATGTTGTCACCAATGAGGATCAATCCATCGATGTGCTCACCACGCCGGAAAGTTTTCTGGACGTCAAGGATGCCATGTGCAAGGCGGGACTCGAGCCGGAGATTGCCGAGGTCACCATGCGGCCGTCCACCAGCGTGGATCTGGGGCTGGCGGATGCCGAGAAAGTGATGCGCCTGGTGGATACGCTGGAAGATCTCGACGATGTGCAGAATGTCTATACCAATGCCGATTTCTCGGACGAGGTGATGGCGAAGCTCTCCTAGTGAGGGGGGGTTGCCATTTCAACGGATACCGCCGCAAGAACGGGCCGATGGCGTGGCATTCACCGGCGTAATCCCTTTATACTCGACAGCTGTTACTTGCCACCCGAAACTGGATATATGACTCGCATCCTCGGTATCGACCCAGGTTCACGCAAAACCGGTTACGGCATCATCGACATGCCGGAAGGCCGCGCCATCTGGGTGTCAAGTGGCTGTATCCGTATCCAGGGCGAGGATCTCGCCGGCCGTTTGCGGATGCTCGCCGACGGTTTGCAGGCGTTGCTGGAACAGCACCAGCCCGAGGTGGTGGCGGTGGAGCAGGTGTTTATGCACCGCAACGCCGATTCGGCCCTCAAACTGGGTCAGGCCCGTGGTGCGGCGATCAGTACGGTAGCCACCCGTCACCTGCCGGTGCACGAATACACCCCCACCCAGATCAAGAAGGCCGTCGTCGGCAAGGGTAATGCCGCCAAAGGACAGGTGCAGTACATGGTCAAGGCAATGCTGGGTCTGTCGGCGCTGCCGCAGGAGGATGCGGCCGATGCCCTTGCCGTGGCCCTGTGTCACGCCCACTCAGCACGCACCTTGTCACGCCTGACACCGAAACAGGCTCTCCCCTTGCTGAAGCGTTCCCGTCGGGGAAGGATGCGATAAGGAGAAACCATGATTGGACGACTTCGAGGCACCTTGTTGAGCAAAATGCCGCCCTTTTTGCTGGTGGACGTGCAGGGGGTGGGGTATGAAGTGGAAGCTCCGATGTCGACCTTCTATCAACTGCCTGCCATCGAGAACGAGGTCGTCCTGCACACCCACCTGATCGTGCGGGAAGATGCGCAAATCCTCTGCGGCTTTGCCACCGAGTCGGAGCGGCGCCTGTTTCGCAGCCTGATCCGCGTCAACGGCGTAGGCGCCAAACTGGCGCTGGCCATCCTCTCCGGTATGAGCGCCGATGAATTTGCCCGTCATGTGGCGGAAAATGATATCGCCGGTCTCACGCGCCTGCCGGGGGTGGGCAAGAAAACCGCGGAACGGCTTGTCATCGAGATGCGTGACCGGCTGGAAGACTGGCAGAGCGGTGAGGCGGCCAGCCTGCCGGCAGCAGCTGCCTCGGCAGCCAGTCAGCCTGATCCCGGGCGGGAAGCGGTCACGGCCCTGGTTGCCCTCGGTTACCGTCCCCAGGAGGCCAGCAGGATGGTGCAGAAGGTGGACAGCGAAGGTCTTGCAAGTGAAGATATCATTCGTGAGGCGCTGCGGGCCTCGATTTCAAAATAATATAGAGAATAAATTACCGTGTGGAAAAAGGCGCCCACTTCGTGATGAACACTCCCCGGCAAGCGGACTTGCCGAATGGCAGGCTGCCGCGGGAATCAATACCCGTTCCGCATACCGGATCGTTGAAAATCACTGGAAGATGCGCCGTGGCGTAAGGGGAATGGTATGCGCAACACGTGTTTGGCCTGAGACTGATTCAGAATGATTGAAGATGATCGCCTAATCGCTTCACAGCAGCAGGGTCCGGAAGATGCCCTGGATCTGGCGATCCGCCCGAAAACGCTGAGCGATTATGTGGGGCAGCCTGCGGTGTGTGAGCAGATGGAGATATTTATTCCTGCTGCCAGGGCGCGGGGTGAGGCGCTCGATCATGTGCTCATCTTTGGTCCGCCCGGCCTTGGCAAGACCACCTTGTCGCACATTATCGCCAATGAACTGGGTGTCAATATGCGCCATACCTCGGGACCGGTACTGGAGCGGGCGGGCGATCTGGCCGCATTGTTGACCAACCTTGAGCCCCATGATGTGCTGTTTGTGGACGAGATCCATCGTCTGAGCCCGGTGGTGGAGGAGATCCTCTACCCGGCAATGGAGGATTACCAGCTCGATATCATGATCGGCGAAGGGCCCTCGGCCCGCTCGATTAAACTGGATTTGCCGCCTTTCACGCTGGTTGGTGCCACTACCCGGGCCGGTTTGCTGACCTCGCCGTTACGTGATCGGTTCGGCATTGTGCAGCGTCTGGAGTTTTACAGCACCGAGGATCTGATCAGCATCGTGAAACGCTCGGCCGGCATCATGGATATCGCGATCGATAATGGCGGCGCGCATGAAATCGCCCGCCGTTCCCGCGGTACCCCGCGCATCACCAATCGCCTGTTGCGCCGCGTGCGCGATTATGCCGAAGTGAAGGCCGGCGGTGTGATCACCACCGAGGTGGCGCAACTGGCGCTGGACATGCTCGATGTGGATGAACACGGCTTTGATATGATGGATCGCAAACTGTTGTTGACCATCATGGACAAATTTGCCGGTGGCCCGGTGGGGGTGGATAGCCTGGCGGCGGCGATTGGCGAGGAGCGTGGCACGATTGAGGATGTGCTCGAGCCTTATCTGATCCAGCAGGGGTTTCTGATGCGCACCCCGCGTGGCCGTATCGCAACGCGAAATGCCTATCATCATTTCGGCCTCGATTTGCCGCGTCACCTCGAAGAGAACGGCTCGCGTTCCTTGGATCTGTTTACAGACAAAAACAAATCATGAGATGCAAATGCACGGGGTTGCCAAAGCGTGAATGAATTCCTATGGCCGGTGCGCGTTTACTACGAAGATACCGATTCTGGCGGAGTGGTTTATTACGCCAATTATCTCAAGTTTATGGAGCGGGCGCGTACCGAATGGTTGCGGGCGCTTGGATTTGAACAGGATGAACTCATTCGTGAAGAGGGTGTCATATTTGCGGTGCGTTCGGTACAGCTCGACTATCTGTTGCCGGCACGGTTTAATGATCAGTTAAACGTTTCTTCACAGGTGATCAAGGCGGGCAAGGCCAGCCTGACGCTTGAACAAATAATCAGCCGCCAGCCGGACAATGCTGTGCTGTGCAAGGGCATTGTCAAGATTGCCAGTCTGGATGCCGCAAGTTTTCGGGTGACCACTCTCCCGGAAGCATTACTGAAAAAAACCAAACAGGGGGAATAGCGTGTCTGCGGATTTATCCGTTTCACATCTGATTCTGAACGCCAGTGTGGTCGTGCAGTTGGTGATGTTGTTACTGTTGATCGTCTCTCTCTTGTCCTGGACCATCATTTTTTTCAAGATGTCGGTAATCAAAAAGGCGCGCAAGGAGGCTGATCAGTTTGAACGCCGCTTCTGGTCGGGTGCCGATCTGGGTGAGCTGTATAAACGTCTTTCTGCGCGGCGCGGCAAGCTTACCGGGATGGAATTGATTTTTGAATCGGGATTCCGGGAATTCGCCCATTTGCGCAAAGGCCAGGTAATAGACCCGATGGCGATCCTCCAGGGCGTGCAACGTGCCATGCGCGTGGCGCTGAACCGGGAGGTGGACAACCTTGAGATGCACCTCTCTTTTCTTGCCACCGTCGGCTCCACCAGCCCCTATGTCGGCTTGTTCGGCACCGTCTGGGGGATCATGAATTCCTTTATGGCGCTGGGTGCTGTCAAGCAGGCCACGATTGCCTCGGTGGCCCCCGGCATCGCGGAAGCATTGATCGCTACCGCCATGGGTTTGTTCGCCGCGATTCCGGCGGTGATCGCCTATAACCGCTACTCCAACGACGTGGAGCGCCTTATCAGCCGCTACGATATTTTTGCTGAAGAATTTTCGAGCATCCTGCAACGCCAGGCCCATGCTCCGGGAGCGGGATCAGCGGCATGAGTCTGTATCAACCAGTGCGGCGGCCGAAGCGCAAGCGCATGTCGGAAATCAATGTTGTACCCTATATCGACGTGATGCTTGTGTTGCTGGTGATTTTCATGATCACCGCGCCCCTGCTGACCCAGGGGGTAAAGGTCGAGCTGCCGCAGGCGCAGGCAAAGCAGATAGAAACCAAGGGGCAGGAACCGGTCATCGTTTCGATTGATCGCAAGGGCCGTTTCTTTATCAATATCGGCGACAATCCGGAGAAGCCGCTGCAACAGCAGGTGTTAGTGACACGGGTCAAGGCGGTGTTACGCCATCGGCATGATAATACGGTCTATGTAAAAGGTGATCGCCAGGTCGCTTATGGACGGGTGGTTGAAGTTATGGCGATGTTGAAACGTGCGGGGGTGGAACATGTGGGACTGGTGACGCGCCTGCCGGAAACGAACAAGCGGTAATATGTGGCAGACAATTCGTAACCATCCCCTTGCGGCCTTTGCAGCGTTGCTGGCGCACGTGCTGTTTATCGCGGTGTTGTTGTTCAGTTTCGATTTTGGTGAGGCACCACCGGCGGGAAACGGTGAGAAAGTCGAGATCATCGATGCCGTGGCGGTGGACGAAAAGCAGGTTCAGGCCGAACTGGAACGGATCCGGGCGGCGGAACGCCGCAAGCAGCAAGCGGCGCAACGGGCGAAGGAGGCGCGGCTGAAAGAGCAGCGCCGCCTGGCCGAACTGAAAAAGAAACGCGCGGCGGAAGAAAAGCGGCGCAAGCTGGAAGCGAAGAAACGAAAACAGCGTGAGGCCCTGGAAAAGAAACGTCTGGCCGAGTTGGAAAAAAAACGCAAGGAGGCTGAACGCAAACGCAAGCAGGAAGAAGCCCGGCTGGCCGAACTGGAAAAAAAACGCCTCGAAGAAGAGGAACGCGCACGCAGGGCGGAAGAGGCACGCCAGGAAGCCGAACTGAAACGGAAGCTTGAAGCAGAACGGGCCGCACGTGAGGCCCTGGCCCGGCGTCAGGCCAGCCAGGCGATCAACAAATACCGCAGCCTGATCAAACGTGCGGTGACCCGGCACTGGAATATTCCGGCCAACGCTTCGCGCGATCTAAAATGTATCGTGAAAGTCAGGATAATCCCCAGTGGTGATGTGGTGGACGTGCAGATCATCCAAAGCAGCGGTGATGCGGCTTTTGACAATTCGGTGGAAAAAGCGGTTTACCGTGCTGCGCCGTTACCGGTGCCGCCGGCGGAATCCGGCTTGTTTGACAATTTCCGCGAAGTGAATTTTGAGTTTGAACCCCGTAACCACACATAAGTGAGTCGCCAGGTATGTTGAAGAAATTGAGCAGTTTTATAATTTTGAGCCTGATGATGTTTCCGGCCCCATCGTATGCCGTGCTTACCATCGAGATCACCCAGGGAGTGGAAGGGGCGGCGCCGATTGCCATCGTGCCTTTTGGCTGGCGCGGGGCAGGGGGCAGTCAGCCCCCCGAGGTGATGCACAGGATTGTCGCCGCCGATCTGCAGCGCTCCGGTTTTTTTAAACCTTTGCCGGACGAGGATATGATCGCCAGACCGGTGGAGGCCGCACAGGTCAATTTTGCTGACTGGCGTGCCCTCAACGTTGACCACGTGGTGGTGGGACGTATGCAGGAATTGCCTGATGGCACTTACCAGGTGCAGTTTCAGTTGCTCGATGTGTATAAAGGGACACAACTGGCAGGCTACAGTATTCGCAGCCGTAAACCCGACCTGCGCCGCACCGCACATCAGATCAGTGATATCGTTTATCAAACCATTACCGGCAAGCCAGGGGCATTCGATACGCACATCGCCTATATCACGGTGACCCACAATCGCAAGCAGGAAAGGATTTATCGCCTCGCGGTGGCGGATGCGGATGGCCATAATGAACAGATCGTCTATGAGTCGAAAAAACCGTTGATGTCACCCAGTTGGTCACCCGACGGCAAGCGGCTGGTATATGTCTCGTTTACGCGTGGCCGGCCGGAAATCTATATCCAGAATATCTTCAGCCGTGAAATCCGGCGGGTTGCCGACTTCAAAGGCATCAACAGCGCCCCGGTGTTTTCTCCCGACGGCACGCAGTTGGCGTTGACCTTGTCAAAGGATGGAAATCCGGAGATCTATCTGATGGATCTTCGGAGCAAACGTCTGAGCCGTGTCACCCGGAGTTATGCCATCGATACTGAGCCTGCCTGGATGCCCGATGGCAAGGCCATTGTTTTTACCTCTGATCGGGGAGGTTCGCCGCAACTTTACCGTGTCAAGGTGAACCGTAAGGGGGCGGCAGGCCGTGTGGAGCGTCTTACCTTCGACGGCAATTACAATGCGCGGGCCTCGGTATCGCCGGACGGCCGTTATCTTGCCATGGTCCATCGTGAACAGGGCAAGTTTCGAATTGCCGTGCAGGATCTGAAAACAGGGCATTTTCGGATTTTGACTGAATCCCGTCTTGATGAATCCCCCAGTTTTGCTCCGAATGGTAGTATGATCATCTATGCTACCGAGGATAATTACCGGGGTGTGCTGGCAGCGGTGTCTGTTGATGGCCGTGCGCAGCAACGTCTGAGTTTGCAGTCGGGTGATGTAAGAGAGCCTGCATGGTCTACTTTCAAATCCAGGAAGTAAGCATTATCCTCTATCAATATTAAGGAGCTGATTATGGGCAGATTATTCACCTATATCCTGATCGCTGTACTTGTGCTGGGCTTTGGAGGCTGCAAGTTTGCGCCTGTCAAAAAGAAGGGAGCCAAAGGGGCGCAAACGGAAAAACAACAGCAGGCGGAGGACAAGGGTGCAAGTTACGGTGTCAGTGAGGGTGGTGCCCTGGACATCAAGGCGCTAGATGATCCCAACAGCCCGCTTTCCCGGCGTGTGCTTTATTTCGATCTGGACAGCAGCCAGATCAGTCCGGAGGATCGTGAAATCATCGCCGCTCATGCGCGTTTTCTTTCACAGCATCCGGATATCAGCGTGGTGCTCGAAGGTCATGCAGATGAACGGGGTACACGTGAATACAATCTGGCGTTAGGTGAGCGCCGTGCCAAAACTGTCGAGCAACTGTTAACCTTGCAGGGGGTCAGCCAGAAGCAGATACAGATCATCAGTTTTGGCGAAGAACGTCCGGTGGCGCTGGATCATAATGAGTCCGCCTGGCGCCTCAACCGCCGGGTTGAAATTCTTTACTCAGGATATTGATAATGCAAAAAGCTTTTCACTACATCACTTTATTGGGGGTGCTGGCTGCCGGTCTGAGCATGCCGCTGCATGCCAGGGAAGAAAAAACCGCAAACATGAGCGTGGAAGAACGTCTCGCGCGCATGGAACGCATGCTCTCCAGTCAGGGGATGGTGGACATTCTGCTCAAACTGGAAAGCCTGCAAACCGAAATACAACGTTTGCGCGGGGAAGTGGAGGTGCAGCAACACAGCATCGAAGAATTAAAAAAACGCCAGCGTGACTTGTATGTCGATCTCGATCGCCGTTTGCTGCAAATAGAACGTAACAGCCCGGTTGCTGCTGCAACGCCACCGGTGAAAGCAACAGGCAGCCAGCCGGCCAAAACGGAAGCTGCAGCGGCTGCAGGTGCGGCTGCCGCCACCACGGCTGCCAGCCGCAAGCCGGCAGGCAAACCCACCCGCTCCGGACGCAAGGTGACGGGTAAACCGGTGAAGCTCGCACCGGTGACCGAATCGGAACAGCAGGCTTACCAGAAGGCTTTCGATCTGTTGCGTGAATTACGTTACGAACAGGCAACCACCGCCTTTCGGAACTTTCTGCAGAAATATCCCGATGGTCGTTATGGCCATATTGCCCAATACTGGCTGGGCGAGGCGAGTTATGCGCAACGCAAGTTTGCGCAGGCAATCCTGGATTACCAGACATTGATCAACAAATATCCGGGCAGTCCGAAACTTGCTGAGGCGATGTTGAAGATCGGTTATTGCCAGTATGAACTGAAAGATTTTGATGCGGCGCAACAAAGCCTGGAACGGCTGCTGCGTACCTATCCCGGCACCACCGAAGCGGGTCAGGCACAAAACCTGTTGCAGAAGATCAGGCTGAAACGCGGTAAATAAACCGTGTCCGCCAGTATTCCCGCGGGCGGGCAGAGTGGTTTGCACCTCCGCGTGACAGAAATCTTCTATTCCCTGCAGGGGGAGTCGCGTAATATCGGCTGGCCAACGGTGTTCGTGCGTCTGAGCGGATGTCCCTTGCGTTGTACTTATTGTGATACCTCATATGCTTTTCAGGGAGGCAGCCGCTATACGCTGGAGGCGGTTCTGCAGGAGGTTGCCAGCTATCAGCCTCGCTATGTCACCGTAACGGGTGGTGAGCCTTTGGCGCAGAAAAACTGCCTGCCGATGTTGGGAGCACTGTGTGATGCCGGTTACGAAGTTTCCCTGGAAACTTCCGGGGCGATGGACGTGGCAGAGGTTGATCCCAGGGTCAGCAAGGTGATGGACCTCAAGACGCCGGCTTCCGGCGAAGAATCCAAAAACCGTTATGCCAATCTTTCCCTGTTGCGGCCGGGCGATCAGCTGAAATTCGTGCTTTGTGATCGCCGGGATTATGAATGGGCGCGGGAGCGGATCGGACAGTATCGACTTACAGAACGGTGTGAGGTGTTGATGTCACCGGTTTACGGGCAACTTGCGGCAAAGGATCTGGCGGAGTGGATTCTGGCGGATCGCCTGCAGGTGCGGTTTCAAATCCAGTTACACAAATATCTGTGGGGCGACGAGCGTGGGCGATAGGATGAAAAAAGCGGTTGTGCTTGTTTCCGGCGGACTCGATTCCGCCACAACGCTCGCGCTTGCCAAAGAGCAGGGGTATGCCTGCTATGCGATCAGTTTCGACTATGGTCAGCGTCACCGTTGCGAGCTGGAGGCTGCCAGGCAAGTGGCGGAAATGGCGGGGGTGGTGGAGCACAAATTGATCAGGATGGACCTCAACAGTATCGGGGGGTCCGCGCTCACCGACAGCTCTATCGATGTGCCCCAGCAGCCCGCAGAGGGTATCCCGGTCACATATGTTCCTGCGCGGAACACCGTGTTTTTGTCTTTTGCCCTCGGCTGGGCTGAGGTGCTGGGGGCGGAGGTGATTTTTATCGGCGTCAACGCCGTGGATTATTCCGGTTATCCTGACTGCCGCCCCGCATATATTACGGCGTATGAGAAAATGGCCAACCTGGCGACGCGGGCGGGTGTGGAAGGCAGCGGTATTCATATTCAGACGCCTTTGATTCACCTGAGCAAGGCTGAGATCATTCAGCAGGGGATGCGTCTGGGCGTCGATTATGCGTCTACCGTCTCCTGTTACAATCCCGATGCCGAGGGGCTGGCCTGCGGCCGCTGTGATGCCTGCCGGCTTCGGGCGGCCGGCTTCGAAGCTGCAGGGGTGCCTGATCCGACACGTTATCAAGCCGGCGCCAGATGAGCAGAGCGATGCGTTGCGCCGGGCGGTCTGGCGTTGGAACGACGCTTCTGCTGTCATGCGCTATGTTGGTTTTCTCGTGACCCTCAAGATGTGCGTGGCTGCCGTTCAGCCTCCTGTCCCCGCCGGGAGGGTCCCGCAAGGCTTGACAGCGCTCTGGCTGCCGCCGACCTCCGCCAGGGTGACAAGAAAAGGAAACACCCGGATGCCGCCACGCAAACCAGGAAGCCGGCGTCTGCTCCTTCGCCTGCCTTGCTGATGATCCTGCCTGGAGCAGGGATGCAGGAAGCGGCATGTTTCACCCACTTGAAGCCGCTGTAACACATTTTCCCCTCAATTTTTGCTCATTTTCCTGATAACGGGTTTGTGACTGTGCCTAATTCGTTGATTTTACGGCCAATTATGATTTATTGCATTTCGCAATCCGTCTCCCGATGTTATTGCCCGGTTGGCAGTATGGTGGTTATAAACGTAAAATACGCAGGCTTGATCGTGCGTGGGGAGGAGGAGCTCACCACCAGCCGGCCGCAAAAGCCGGGCCTGTCGGCACTAAAAATAATATCTGTTTATTGAATTGCGATGAGGTTAAGTTGATGATTTTTGAGGACTTTAGTTCCGCGCACCATACGGTGTTGTGGCTGATATTTGCTACCGCCTTTATCATGGCGGCAGTGGTGACCAAGACCAACTTCTGCACCATGGGTGCGGTATCCGATATGGTGAACATGGGGGACAGCGGACGCTTTCGTGCCTGGGTACTGGCCATGGCGGTGGCGATGATTGGTGTCATCCTCCTGGAGTCCAGTGGTGTTGCCAGTTTTGATCGGACCTTGCCTCCTTATCGCGGCAGTAATTTTGCCTGGCTGGAGTATATTCTCGGTGGGGTGATGTTTGGCGTAGGCATGACCCTGGGCAGTGGTTGTGGCAACAAGACCCTGATCCGCTTGGGGGGCGGCAATCTCAAGTCGATTTTTGTTTTTGCCATTATCGCCGTCTGTGCCTATTTTATGATCAACCCTTTCCCGGGAACCGACGCAACACTCTATTCCGTCCTTTTCTATCGCTGGACCAACCCGACGACGCTTTCACTGAGCACCTCCCAGGATGTGGGCAGTGTTCTGGCCAACCTTTTCAATGGGGATGCCGTGATGTTTCGCACCGTGGTGGGCCTGCTCATCGCGGCGCTGTTGTTGATTTTTGTCTTCAAATCCTCAGATTTTCGCCGCAATTTTGATAACAAACTGGCGGGGGTTATCGTCGGTCTCGCGGTGCTGGCGGCGTGGTATATCACCGCCAGTCTGGTGACCATCTCTGCCGATGGGGAGAACATGAGCTGGACCGAGTATGCCAGCGCGGAATCCTGGGACATGCTGGAAGACGACGCTGACGCCCGCCCGAGAGACGTGGGGATCCAGTCCTTTACCTTCATCAATCCCATCGGCCAGAGCCTGCGTTATGCGCTCAAGGGCTTTGATTCGGCCTATGTGACCTTTGGTATTGCGGCCGTGCTTGGTGTGATCCTCGGTGCTTTCTTCTGGTCGGTGATCAGCAAAAGTTTCCGCATCGAGTGGTTCGTCAATTTCAAGGATCTGCTGATCCATTTGCTCGGCGGCATTTTGATGGGGATCGGCGGTGTGCTGGCCCTGGGTTGTACCATCGGCCAGGGGATCACAGGTATATCCACCCTGTCAATGGGGTCATTCCTTGCGTTCGGGGGTATCGTGCTGGGGAGTGCGATGACCATGAAAATCCAGTATTACAAAATGGTGTATGAGGAAGAGGCCTCCTTCCTGAAGGCTTTGGTGAGCTCATTGGTCGACTTCAAATTATTGCCTGCCGGCATGCGCAAGTTGGAAGCCATTTAACGGCAGATTATCGGCTCAGCGGGCTTGTTATTCCCGCTGAGTTCGGTAAAATGCCCGCCTTTCACAGGGGGCGTTAGCTCAGTCGGTAGAGCAGTTGGCTTTTAACCAATTGGTCATAGGTTCGAATCCTATACGCCCCACCAAATCAACAGGATAGGGGGAGGTTTTGGCTTCCCCCGACATTCTGTCAAAACCACCCTCATTTCCGTTCTGCCACTATCCGTTTCATCCGATTCCGTTGCCTTTTTGCAGCAGGCGGTGGCGTATTGCCTTCGATTTGATCCCCCGCTTCGGCCGCACTCCCTTGCTGAAAAAACTCACGAAAAAACAGCTAAATAGCCGTGCGAAAAAGGTGTCCAGTTTAAAAAATTGGTAAGCCGTTTCTCCAGTAGCTGCTGGCAAGACACGCTGTGAATACATCCCTGTAAGCTTCACGGCA
>JALVOC010000157.1 GCA_027032075.1 Chromatiales bacterium
CTATGTAGTCGATTCCGGGGTGGATCCTCAGTTCGGGGATCGCTCTGTCGGGGAGTTTCGCCAGCAGGGCATAAATCAGCTCGAATTCGTGCTCGATGGTGCCGCCTTTGCGCGTGATCAGTTGCCGCTCACTTTCACCGATAGCGCCATGAAAACCAACGATGACGGTTTTCTCTGCCGGAGCGGCCAGTAACGGAAAACACAACAGCAGTGAAAACAGCAGCCGAATTATAATGGAAGGCGCCACGTTAGCGTGCATGGGTTATCTCTCTGGTTTGCGTTATTATTGGTTATTATTAACCCGGCGACATAATATATCGTGTTCAGCCGCTGGGGCAAACTGTGAACCTGCCTGTGTTGATGAACGGTGCGCCTCTTCCCGCGTGAACAGTTTGTTCACCGAAACAACCGCAGCCCGTGCGCCCCTGCCACCGCGCCAAAAACCGCAAGCAGGCTGAGGGTCAGCAGGATCCGGTGCATCCGGTGGACCAGCGCAAACGCCCTGTCGCTGTCCGCGACTGCCCGGTTGTGAAACCAGCGGTGCAAGACCAATGGCTCAAGAACAAACAGCACCACGGTAAAAACAACCCAGATAACTGTCATCAGATGCAGCCACCAGAACTGCGGGTGCAGATAGCGATCCCACGCGTTCAGAGCCTCCAGCATGTAGAAACCGGACAGGCCGGTAATCACTGTGACCACTCTGGCCTGAAAGGCGAATCTTCCCTCCAGTTGTTCAAACAGTTCCAGCCGCAGTTTGCTATCGGTGATCCGTCTGAGTGAAGATAGCAGGACGGTGGTAACGAAGGCCACGCCGCCGATCCACAGGACTACACCGATGACGTGGAGTGCGCGGGCCAGAATGAAAGCATCGGGGTTTTGCATCGGTTTTGCACCATGACAGAATGGAGCGTCATAGTAACATGATTCATCGCTTGCCAAGCGCCGGATTCTCGGCCAGTTGATGAAACATATCATCAGGTTGAGCCAGGTTTTTATCGCGCTGTTCAACTCCACAACGTTGCAGTTATTTTCAACGGCTACAATCCCCTGAGTCGTTACACCGGTGTGTTTCACGGATTTTTTCCGTGTGGCTGCCAGCGTCCATCCCGGTATATCTCACATGGCCGGTACCGGCTTTTGTAAGCCATGTTGCGGCACTCCTTGATCCAGTAGCCGAGATAGAGCCAGGGCAGA
>JALVOC010000158.1 GCA_027032075.1 Chromatiales bacterium
CGCTCCCTCGTGCAAACGGTCTCGTATCAGGTAAAAGATGGCTATTCCGCCGCTCATCTGCCGCAGCAAGGGCCAATCCGCCTGCGTGACCGCCCATTCCCACACGGCGAGGACGTTGTCTATCTCTTTCTCGACGGCCGTTAAACTTTCCGGGCCGGGATACCCCATCTCTAGCCATTCTTGCTCTACGCGCTGGGGCAAGGCGGCAAAAAAAGCGTTAAATTGCTGCCGGGCGGCCGCTTCTTCCGCCGGGGATTGGGCCAGTTTTTCGGCGGCAAACCGTTGCGTCAGCGCGTGCAGGTGAAACCGGTTCTTCCCCCGCGTTACCAGCGAGCGGTCTGTCAGGCGGAGCAGGACAGCCAGAGAAAGCTGGGCTGCCTGGCGCGCCGTTTGCCGGGTGAAGCTGCCGCGAAACAGGGAAAGCCGCATGAGCGCTGTTTGTTCCGCTGGCGTCAGCCGCTGCCAGGAGGCGGCCAAAACCACCTGGATGTTTTGGTGACGCGCCGGCGTGTCCTGCCGGGTGGTTTGCAGCAGTTCTACCCCCTGTTCCAGCTCGGCGGCAATTTCTGCCGGGGAGAGCAGGCGCGTCCAGGCGGCGGCCAGTTCCAGCCCCAGGGCCAGCCCGCCTACCGCCTCCCAGATGCGGGCGGCCGCTTCTTCTACCGCCGGCGTCCGGGCCAAATGGGCGTTGGTTTGCGTCATCTGCCGGCAAAACAGTTCCACGCCGTCGGCGCGGGAAAGGGCATCCAGGGGCACGGCCGTTTCGCAGCTGAGGTTAAACCGTTCCCGCGAGGTAACGAGCAGCTTCAAATCGGGGCAGTTTTGCCAAAGTCCGGTTATGAAGGGCAGCCCTGCCGGCACGAGCTGTTCAAAGTTGTCCAGAATGAGGAGGGTTTGCCGGCCGCGCAACTGGCGGCTGATTTGCGTCAGGGGGGGATCGGAACCGTGAAAGGGGAGTTGCAGAATCTCGGCCACGCTGCCGGGCAGCGAAGCGGCGTCCGCTACGCCTTCCAGGGGAATAAACCAGACGCCGTCCCGGTACCGGTTGAGTTGGGCGCGGGCCGCTTCCAGCGCCAGCCGGGTTTTGCCCACGCCCCCCATGCCGGTGATGTTTACCAGGCGGCGGGCGGGATCGTCCAGACAGTCCAGAACGGCCGCCAGCTCGGCCGCGCGGCCGATGAAGGGGCTGGGAGGGAG
>JALVOC010000159.1 GCA_027032075.1 Chromatiales bacterium
CACTTGGGAAACGGAGCATCAGGACCAGAGGTCTTTTACATGACCGTCAGCCGCAGGGAGGCGGCTGTCGAGCTTACAGGGAGGTATTTACAGCGTGTCATGTAAAAGACCTCTGGTCCTGATGCGAAACCAGAATCTGCCAATAATGTTAAATGATCTGGTATTCGGAACACTTATTTAGCTTTTTTTGACTTGCATCCGATACGCATATTTCATGGTCCGCCGTCTGCCTCTTGCAGTTACAAACCGTATGACAAGCGAAGTTCAATCAGGCCAACGCATCATCCGCAACATGGTAGTTGGGATCCTCCATGACGTTGACCTCCACCAGGTTACCCGCCTTTTTCAACAGCTGACGGCATTCCGGCGAGAGGTGCCGCAGGTGTAGCCGTTTGCCCGCCCTGATGTATTTATCGGCAAGGTTGTCGATGGCCTCGATGGCGGAGTGGTCCACCACACGGGAGTTCTGGAATTCGACGATGACCTCATCGGGATCCTCCTGGGGATTGAACAGATCGAGGAAATTCTTTACCGAGCCGAAGAACAACGGACCGTTGAGTTCATAGACACGGGTGCCGTCCCCCTCATCCGAGGCCTTCACATTGATGTGTCTGGCATGTTCCCAGGCAAACGCCAGCGCCGAGACGATCACACCGATGACCACCGCGATGGCCAGATCGGTCATTACCGTCACGGCGGAAACCAGGATCAGTACAAAGGCGTCGGTGCGCGGGATCCTGCCCATGATCCGCAGGCTCGACCACTCAAAGGTGGCCAGCACCACCATGAACATCACACCTACAAGTGCCGCCATCGGGATCTTCTCGATCAGGCCCGAAGCAAACAGGATGAAGCCGAGCAGGAACAGCGCGGCGGCAATGCCCGAGAGCCGCTGGCGACCGCCCGAATTCACGTTGATCATGCTCTGGCCGATCATGGCGCAGCCGCCCATGCCGCCAAAGAAACCGGTAACCGTGTTGGCGATACCCTGACCGACACATTCACGATTGCCGCGGCCGCGGCTATTGGTAACATCGTCGATCAGGCTCAGGGTCAACAACGATTCGATGAGACCAACCGCCGCCAGAATAACGGCATAGGGAAAGACGATCTTCAGCGTTTCCCAGTTCAGCGGTACATTCGGGATATGGAAATCCGGCAGGCCGCCTTCGATGGAGGCGAGATCGCCGACCGTTTTGGTGTTGATGTCCAGACCCAGTACCAGCAGGGAAACGACGATAATGGCCGCAAGAGCGGCGGGAAACGCTCCGGTCAGTTTGGGCAGAAAGTGCATGATCGCCATGGTGAGGGCAATGAGTCCGAGCATGATCCACAATGCCTGACCACGCATCCATTCGCTGCTGCCATCCGGCAGTTCCACCTGGAAATGCTGTAACTGGGCGAGGAAGATCACGATAGCCAGGCCGTTCACGAACCCCAGCATCACCGGATAGGGCACCATGCGGATGTATTTGCCCAGTCGTAGCAGGCCGGCGCTGATCTGGATGATCCCGGTCAGCACCACGGCGGCGAACAGGTATTCCACCCCGTGCACGGCTACCAGCGACACCATCACCACCGCCATCGCGCCGGTGGCACCGGAAATCATGCCGGGCCGTCCTCCGAAGATCGCTGCCAGCAGTCCCACCATGAAGGCGGCGTACAGCCCGACCAGTGGCTCCACCCCGGCCACGAAGGCAAAGGCGACCGCTTCCGGCACCAGGGCCAGGGCAACGGTGAGACCGGAAAGAATTTCATTCTTGAAACAGACACGACTGGCACAGCCCAGTTGGAACATAGATACCTCGGAAAAAGCGGGAACAAAAGGCCGCGAATCTTAACAGAATCAGTGGCGGGGGACGAATAAAAAGAGCGGGTCGCTGCCTGGAAAACGCCAGCGGATATAAAGCTGCCTGGCGGTAAAGCAGGCAGGCGTTTTGAGGAAAAACTTGTCAGCGTGGGGATTGGGAACGCGGAGGAAGTCGTCAGCCACATCTCTCAGGGAAAGGAAGGCGGCTTCAAACGGTTCATTACCCCTGGCCGCGCCAAAGCTCATGGGATCTTCCAGTTGAAACAACAAGCGCGGCCGCCCCTGTTGGAATGTGTTTGTTTTCAAGAATTTACTCAGATAAGCTTGCTGTGGGATAATCACCTGAAAGGTATAGGTGATTTCCCCGGCCCGCCTTTCTTTTTCAGGATCCGGACAAGAGGTGCCGGAGAGGCTGGATCCCCGGGGGTGTTTCCCTGCCGGGTTTTTTGCAAAATATTAACAGGCATGTTTTCGCCATTCTCACATCCGCGGGCCCAAGCCGGTGGCTACAACAGGTTTATTGTGAGAGAAGCGGGTCGCGGGCCGGTTAATTGGTTCTTTCAGATGCCGGGCCGCATGGGTCGCTGAGACAAAAAACGATGCAACAAAAAACGATGCAACAAAAAACGATGCAACAAAAAGACAAAGGCCACCTGCTCACCTCCTTCTTTCCTTTTTTGCACTGGTTACCGGAGCTGAAGGATCCAGTTACCCTCAAGGTGGATTTTGTCGCCGGTCTGACTGTGGCCCTGGTGCTGATCCCCCAATCCATGGCTTATGCCCAGCTGGCTGGCTTGCCACCATACTATGGCCTCTATGCCTCTTTTCTGCCACCGATGGTGGCTGCGCTCTTCGGTTCTTCGCGCCAGTTGGCAACCGGTCCGGTGGCGGTGGTCTCGCTGATGACCGCGGCGGCACTCGAACCGCTGGCTGCTACAGGCAGTCCGGGTTATATCGCTTATGCCATTTTACTGGCCTTTATGGTGGGTGTGTTCCAGTTCCTGCTCGGTGTACTGCGGCTGGGGTTACTGGTGAATTTTCTTTCCCACCCCGTGGTACTGGGCTTCACCAATGCCGCGGCTATCATCATCGCCACCTCGCAATTGTCCAAGATTTTCGGAGTAACGGTGGAAAAGGCCGACTACCAGTACGAGACCGTCTGGCGGGTTATTCTGGCGGCGGTGGATCAGATCCATTGGCCAACCTTCTTTATGGCGGTATTGGCCTTCGGCATTATGGCGGGTTTGAAAAAATGGTCTCCCCGGGCGCCCGGTGTCCTCATCGCTGTGGCTGTTACCACCCTTTTGTCCTGGGGGGTGGGATTTCAGCAGGTGCAAACCACCAGCCATGACCAGCTGGCGACAGACTCGGTCAAATCATTGATCGCCGATCTGCTTCGCTTGCGGGATCAGCATGACCCACTGGCAGAACAGCTGGTTGCAGCCGAGAAAGCATTGCTGGTTGCCGAAAAGGCATATGGTCCGGACGACAACCGCACCCTGGCGGCACTGAGGAAAAGGGATGCTCTTGTTCACCGCGTGCGGGGGCTGGCTGACTCGTTGAAGACAGAGTTGAAAGAATTGAAGTCGCTGCATTTTGTATCTGCACCGGCTGCGAACGGCAGTGTTTTCTACCTGAAACATGCTGTGCCAGAAGGCGTGACGACAGAGGAGACCGTCTGGCAGATCGAAAAGATCAGCAAGGACGGTATCGTATTCCATGCCGGCGGCAAGGTAGTAGGCACTATTCCGCAGACCCTGCCTGCATTCCGTCTGCCGCGGTTCGATAGCAACCGCCTTCTGGAATTTATGGCGACGGCTGTCTTCATCAGCCTGATTGGCTTCATGGAGGCGATTTCCATTGCCAAGGCCATGGCGGCCCGGACACGCCAGCGCCTGGATCCGAACCAGGAACTGATCGGCCAGGGCCTCGCTAACGTCGTCGGCAGTATGTTTGGCAGCTATGCCGTCTCCGGATCGTTTTCCCGCTCGGCCGTCAATATCAGTGCAGGGGCGCGAACCGGTTTTTCCTCCGTGGTCACCAGCCTGGTGGTGGCGGTGACCCTGCTGTTCCTGACGCCGTTATTGTATCACCTCCCACGCGCCACGCTGGCCGCGGTGATTATGATGGCGGTGTTCGGACTGATTAACATCAAGCCGATTATCCACGCATGGCGATCCCATGTGCACGATGGCCTGGCGGCAGTGATCACGTTTGTTTTGACTCTGGTTCTGGCTCCGCACGTGGAGACTGGCATCATCATCGGGGTTTTGCTGTCCCTTGCGCTGTTTCTGTATCGCAGCATGAAGCCAAGAGTGGCGGAACTCTCCCTCTACCGGGATGGCACCTACCGTGACGTGTCCTTCAACAAGCTGGATACCTGTGATGAGATTTCCCTGCTGCGCTGGGATGGTTCGCTGTATTTCGCCAACGTGAGTTACTTCGAGGATCAGATCCTCGATCGTCTGAGTTCGAAGCCGAAACTGAAATACATCATCATTGATGCCGAGGGTATCAACCAGCTGGATGCGACCGGCGAGGAAATGGTCACCAACCTGGTGAAGCAGCTGCGGGATTCGGGCGTTGTCATGTATTTTGCCCGCGCCAAGAAACAGATCCTGGATACCCTGCGCCACACAGGCTCAATGGAAAAAATCGGCGAGGACTATTTCTTCCCGCGCGTCAAGCAGGCGATCGACAAGGCATGGCAGGAACTGGGAGAGGATCATGCCAGAACCTGCCCGTTGAGTCCGGAGTACGGGCGGGCCGGTTGATCCCTGACTGCAGGGATCCGGGCTACCATCACATCGGCCGCGTGCGGGTTTTCGCAACTGCGGTATCGTTTTTTCTCCCTCCCGGTTTTCAATCCAATCTGTACTGGTCGATTTAATAAAAGACTGTATCTGTCATGCATCCTTTTTTTTGGCTAGGGTTGTCACATAAACCGGAGAAAAGGAGATGCACATGTCATTGTGTTGGCTGGACGGGACACTGGTGAACGAAGATCAGGCAAAGGTGTCGGTGTTTGATCATGGGCTGTTGTACGGTGACGGCGTGTTCGAAGGGATCCGTTTCTATAATCATCGGCCTTTCCAGCTTCAGCCGCATTTGCGGCGGTTGCTTCATTCCGCCAAAGTGATTGGCCTGTCGATTCCTTACACAGTGGAGGAGATAGCGGACGCGATCAATGAGGTCATTGGCGCATTTGCAGAGCCGGATGGTTACCTGCGGCTTGTGGTTACGCGTGGCAAGGGATCATTGGGTATCGATCCTTCCTCGTGTAAACGCAGCACAGTATTTATTATTGCGGAACGTCCCGCCTTTGTCGCCCCGCATGTTCAGAAAAAAGGGGCAAGACTCATCATTGCAGCCACCCGCCGTCTGCCCCCGGATGGGCTGGATCCGCGTGTCAAATCACTGAACTATCTGAATCATATTCTTGCCAGGATGGAAGCCGTGCAGGCCGGCGCGGATGAGGCCATTCTCTTGAACACGCAGGGAAATGTAACCGAGGGGACAACAGACAATGTCTTCGTTGTGAGGGATCAGCAAATATTCACACCAGCGGTGACAGAGGGTGCGCTGGACGGGATCACGCGGCAAGTCGTGCTGGAACTGGCCGGTGAACTTGGTCTTGCCTGCAGGCAACAAACCTTGTCTCCCTATGATCTCTATACGGCAGATGAGTGTTTTCTCACAGGCACGGCGGTGGAATTGATTGCGGTACGTGAGATCGATGGCCGTATGCTTCCGTCATCTCCCGGCCCTGTTTTTCATCGTCTTCAAGAGGCATTCCGTAACAGGATCCAGAATGAAGCGGGTTATGAATCCCGCAAGAGCGCAGTGTCATGATCCGTGCCGGCGTACTTGGTGCTACCGGCTATATGGGGGGCGAGGTGATCCGTGTCTTGCTCAACCACCCTGAGGTTGAACTGGCCTGGGCTGCAAGCCGCTCGCAAGGACGGATCGAAGTGCATCATCCCAATCTGTACGGGAGAGGGATTGAACTCGTTTCCCTTGACGCGATAACGGCATGCGATGTTGTTTTCATGGCAGTACCCGTCTCTGCCTCCCTTGAGATGGCGCCACGCCTGCTGCAAATGGGTTGCCGGCTGATTGACCTTGGTGCCGCCTTTCGTCTCTCTTCGCAATCTCTGTGGGAGGATGCATACGGGCGGTCCCATGATCAATGGCACCTGGCGGAAGAGGCGGTGTACGGGATATCCGAGCTTCATCTTGATGTGATCAAACAGGCTCGGCTTGTTGCCAACCCGGGTTGTTTCTCTTCTGCGGCTGTTCTGGGGCTGGCGCCCTTGCTCGAGGAGAAACTTGTCGATACGAATTTACTTGTGGTAAACGGTCTTTCCGGTACGGCGGGAGCGGGCGCAGAACTGTCGCGGGCGGCACACCATCCCGAAATCGGCAACAATCTTGTGCCCTACAACGTCGTGGACCATCGGCACACTTACGAGATGGAACAGGAATTGTCACAACTCGTGGCGGACGTGGTTCGTGTACATTTTACTCCGACCTATGTACCCATTACCCGGGGTATTCTTGCTGTCTGCCATGCTTTCAGCCTGGCGGGCGTCACGCGCAAGCGTCTAATCAAACTCTATCGTGATTATTACCATGATCATCCCTTTGTGCGGTTTTATGATTTGCCGCAAGATAAAAATGCCGCCTGGCAATACCGCTCCTACCCATGGGTGAGTACGGTTGCCGGCACAAATTACTGTCATATCGGTCTGGATGTCGACAGCAAACGGGACCGCATTGTCGTCTTCAGTGTGTTGGACAGTCTTGGCAAGGGAGGTGCGCAGGTGGGAATTGAAAACATGAACCTGATGTTCGGTCTGCAACGCACATCGGGTCTGCGGCATATCGGTTGTCATCCAAATTAAACAAGTGTTCCGAATACCGGATCATTTAACACTACACTTGTTTAAACGCCTTTTTCACACAGCTACATTAATGTTGTGCATGCACGTGCACATCGCCGGCACAGCACACCTCATGGGGCACGACACCGCTGCGGCGTTCATACCAGTCACGTGACTGGTTGACGACGCGCACTGCCAGCAGCATGACCGGTACTTCGATGAGTACGCCGACCACGGTGGCGAGCGCAGCCCCCGATTCGAAACCAAAAAGCGCGATGGCTGTGGCTACCGCCAGTTCGAAGAAATTGCTGGCGCCGATCAATGCCGATGGGCCTGCCACACAATGGGGTGAACGCACCAGCCGGTTGAGAATATAGGCAACCCCCGAATTCAGGAAAACCTGGATCAGGATGGGTATCGCCAGCAAGGCGATAATCAACGGTTGGGTAATGATCTGTTCCCCCTGGAATCCGAATAACAGTACCAGTGTCGCCAGTAAGGCAACAAGTGAAAGCGGTTGCATCCGTTTGATGACATGTGCCAGCCGCGCAAAACCATGTTGCCGTTTCAGCAAGGCGTTTCGCCACAGGCTGGTGATGATCAGTGGTATCACGATGTAGATCAGCACGGACAATAACAGCGTATCCCAGGGTACCCTGATATCGGACAGTCCCAGCAGTGAACCTACGATGGGTGCGAAGGCAAAGACCATAATCACGTCATTCAGTGCGACCTGTGACAAGGTAAAGTGTGGCTCACCCCGCATCAGATGGCTCCAGACAAACACCATCGCGGTGCAGGGAGCCGCGGCGAGGATGATTAACCCGGCGATGTAGGAATCTATCTGTTCTGCCGGGAGCCACGGACGAAACAGATATCCAATGCATAACCAGGCCAATAGCGCCATGGAGAAAGGCTTTATGCACCAATTGACGAACAGGGTTACACCAACCCCCCGCCAGTGTTGCCGCACGCCTTTGAGCGCTTTCAGATCGATCTTCAGCAACATCGGGATGATCATCAGCCACACGAGTATCGCCACCGGCAGGTTGATATGCGCCGCTTCGATGCGGCCTATCGTCTGGAAAATATCAGGAAACAGATGCCCCAGCCCGATGCCGGCAAGAATGCACAGCATGACCCACAGGGTGAGATAGCGTTCGAACAGGCTCATCTCACTGTTTTTCTTCTTTACACTGCTCATGCTGTTTCCTTTGCTTCCTCGTGTTTTAAACGATCGATGAGGTCAATCACGCGCAGCCGGATGTTGTCGCGGCTTTTTCTGAATGTCTGCATGATTTCTTCTTCTGTGCCGCTGGCCTTCGCCGGATCACTGAGGGGCCAATGTTCCTTGCGTGTACCTGCTGGCAGCAGCGGACAATGCTCGTCGGCGTGCCCGCATACGGTGACAACGTAGTCGGCCCATTCGAGCATGGCAGGCGTAAGCCTGGTGGAGTCCTGCGCGGAGATGTCCACGCCGGCTTCCTGCATCACCGCTATCGCACGTGGGTTCTTGCCATGGGACTCGATACCCGCCGATTGAACCTGGAAGCCGTCTCCACCGAGTTGACGTGCCCAGCCTTCCGCCATTTGGGAACGGCAGGAATTGCCGGTACATAAAAACAACAGGTTCATCCGGCTTGTTTCTGCTTTGCACGTCTCAGGCACAACACGCTGATCCTGGACGGTTGGGCATTGCCGCCAATGCCGCTCTGTCATTCGCAAAAGGTGCCTGCTCCAGAACCCCGCCGGTGGTGGTTGCAATCACCTGGCTGATCCATTCCGGCAAGCCGGGGTGGAGCCGGTAATAAATCCACTGACCCTGGCGCCGATCCATTACGAGACCGGCATCCCGCAGGGCCGCCAGATGGCGGGAGACTTTGGGCTGGATCACCCCAAGCGCATGGGTGAGTTCACAGACGCACAGCTCGCCTTCCTGCTGCATCAGCAGCAGGCAGCGCAGGCGGGTTTCATCGGATAGAAGTTGAAAATAGTGGCTGGGTCGTATCGTCATGGCGCCGAAATATACGGAAAAACATATATACAGTCAAGCGTATATGTTCACGGTTTCGGCCGCATTCCTTGGCTGTTCGCCATCGGCATGACCGCTTCGTTCAGGCACGGCTGGTATACCGGCCAGGGGATGAAAAAAGTGCTTGACCTGGAGTCAGCTCCAGACAGTAGGCTGTGTCCAACCTGAAAAAATGTATCAGGATGGTGGAACCTGGAGTGTGCTCCAGATTGTCCTAGCAGTTAACCAATCAACAAGAGAGACAATGATGAAAGGAATGATGCTGAAGGGTTTGGGGATCACCTTGCTCACCGGCCTGATGAGCAATGCCGCCCTGGCCCATGATCCCATTTTCGGGGTCGGCCCGCATGTTTTGTTCAAAAACGGTTTCGAGGCAGCGGCAGAAATTGAAACGAAAAAAAATGATGACGAAAAAGAACAGGCGCTGGCGCTGGAAGTCACCTACGGCCTGACGGGTGACTGGGCAGTGGGTGTCGATTTGCCGTATGAATTCCGGAAGGAGGGCAGTGACAGCAGCAGTGGCAATGGCGATGTCTCGCTGTTTACCAAATACCGTTTCTGGCGCAGGGATTCCCTCGGTCTGCAGGAGTCGGCTGCCGTATTGCTCAAGGTGGTCACGGACACGGCGGCTCGCAATAAAACCCCCGCGCTGGACAAAGGCACAACCGATACCATTCTGGGCCTTGCCTACGGTTATGAAGGACGCAAATGGTATCGCTGGGCCAGTGTGCGTTATCGCTTCAATGGGAAGAACACCGCCGGTGTGGATCGTGGTGACAGAATTCTGCTTGATTTCGTCGGCGGTCTTCGCCCCACACCAACCGGCTACCTGGAGCCGGATACCGTCTGGCTGCTTGAGCTCAACGGTGAATATGGCCAACGTGCAAATTTAAATGGTGTAGCGTTGTCCAATACAGGCGGTACCGAGTGGTTCGTTTCGCCGGGCATATTCTGGACCAAGCGTAACTTTGCCATCAAGGCCGGGGTACAGATTCCGGTTTATCACAAGTTGAACGGTATCCAGAAAGAGTCGGATTACCGTGCCAAGATGGTGTTCGAATGGCATTTGTAAACCATTTCTTAATTGACTTTAATTTATTTTGATTGATTCAGGAGACAGGAAAATGAAAAAACAGATATTACTGGCCCTCTTCGGCTTGTTCTTCTTGCAAATCGCGTTTGCAGCCGGTACCCATTATGAAATGCGGGTTGACGGACTGGCGTGTCCCTTCTGCGCCTACGGCATCGAGAAAAAGCTGAAAGCGATTGAAGGTACGGGCAAGATCAAGGTTGATCTCGACAAGGGACTGGTGAGTGTGGATATGGCAGAAGGCAAAGAGCTTACCGAAGAGCAGATGAAAAAACTGTTCAATGATTCGGGTTTCACATATCGCAGTATGAAAAAGACGCCCCTGTAAAGCGCGGTGCGTAACCTGGACAATGGTCTTGATTTCGGAAGCACAATGGAGATAGAGAATGAATGATGTAACAGCGCCTGGCCGTTCAGATTTAAAGCAAAAAGGTGTGACGATATTTACGCTTTTCACCACCACAGGGACATTGGTGTGCTGTGCCTTGCCAATCATCCTTGTCACGCTAGGCCTGGGTGCCACGGTGGTGGCGATGACCAGCGCGTTTCCCTTTTTGATCACACTTACTCAGCACAAGATCTGGATATTTGCCTTTTCCGGCCTGATGCTCGTCATTTCCGGCTGGTTCATGTTCCGGCCGGGGCGCGCCTGTCCGGCGGATGAAACGCTTGGCCGCGCCTGCAGCACCACCCACAAATGGAACAGGCGGATTTACTGGAGCTCGGTGGTGATCTGGGGTATCGGTTTTACCGCTGCCTATCTGTTATTGCCAATCCGTATCTGGCTGGATATCTGAATTGTTTGAGAGGAGATGAATGATGAGTATCAAAGTGGAAGTGTTTTCCTCACCCGGCTGCAGCAAGTGCGGGCATGCCAAAGAGGTGCTGCGCAAACTGGCGGAGGATTTGGGCGGTGACAAAATCCAGTGGCGGGAGGTGAATATTCTCGAAGAGATGGATCATGCTGTTGCCTTGGGCGTGATGTCCACGCCATCGATAGCCATCGATGATGAACTGGTGTTTGCAAGCTTGCCATCGGTGAAAAAACTTCGTGAAGAATTGGAAAGCCGGTTAGGCATGAACGGCCGGGAGGCGCATGCATGATCACCATGTTGCTTCTTGGCGCTGCGCTGTTGGGATTGTTGGCCTTTTTCGAGCCATGTACCATCGCCACGCATACCTTGTTTTCGGTTCGGATGCATCAATCGGTTGGTGGCAAAACATGTTGTCAAAGCCTGTTGACAGTCTGGCTGAGCCGTACGGTATTGTTGGTGGGCCTGTTCTCACTCGCAGTGTTGCTGACGGAGGCACCGCAGTGGGGGCCGTACCTGCCCAGTATCATCCTGACAGTCATGGCGGTGGTATACGTGGTTTCACGTTTTACCTATATACCGGTGCCACATCTGGAATTCTTCAAACTGATCCCCGGTGGCAGGCGATTACCGTTTGCCATGCAGTTGGGGCTGACCTTGCCCGCATGCACTTTACCTTTGGTTATCGTGACTGCCGGGATGGCGATCACGGTGGATTCGGTGGGGATTGCGGTCATAGCCGGTTTGCTTTTCGCGACACTGTTCACCCTGCCCATGGTGGTGGCTTCATACAAAGGTATCCATGAAGATGCAAAACAACTGCTCAACCGCGTGGCAAAGGGCAGCCCCTATCTGACAGCGGTTCTTTTGCTGGGTACGGCGTTATACCTGCTGGTGCCTTCCCTGGATATCAATACGGCAACCCTCAAACAGACTTTGCAGACCGCCAGCCTGGCGGGGATTGGGATCGCCTTTATGGCGGGCTTTGTCTTCAGTTTCAACCCGGTATCCTTTGCCTCCATCCCGGTGATGCTGGCCTATGTCACCAAGGCGCAGGAAGAACGCCGCGCCATCCTGATGGGCAGTGCCTTTGTCGGCGGTATGCTGGTCACCCATGTTGCACTCGGCGTGGCCGCGGCACTGGGCGGTGAATGGGTGCAGGGTGTTATGGGGCGTGAATGGGGGCTGTTTCTTGGCCCGCTTTTAATCCTGCTTGGCTTGATGTGGCCGGGCTGGCTGAAGATCCGCTTGCCCTGGTTCGGTGTAAAAGGGCGCAAGGTTACCGGCATGTGGGGTGCATTTTTCCTGGGGATACCGTTTTCCGTCGCCGTCTGTCCTTTCTGTACACCGGCATTGCTGGTCACCCTCGCGGCCAGTGCGGCAATCGGTTCGGTCAGTTTTGGTTTTGCCCTGCTACTGGCTTTTGCCCTTGGTCGCAGTATACCCATCATGTTGGGCGCCTGGAGTATGGGCTGGCTCGAATCCCTGAAGATGCTTTCACGTCATCAAAAGGGACTGGAGATCATTGCCGGCATCGTGCTGATCCTGACCGGACTGTATTTGCTCAATGAATACTTTTTTATCATTAAATATTGAGAAAGGTCTCCATGCGGCACGCTTCCGCTGGCGGCAGTTCCCGGAGTTGGCTATCGTCCCGGCGGGGGGTGGCAGGCAAACGTTTCATAGTGTTCGCGAACCCGGCGGGCAACCGATGCTCCCGCCAAGTATGGTCTGGATTGCCACGGAAGCCGCCGCGGTACGATTGTCGGCACCGATTTTGGGATACATTTGTTCCAGGTGTTTGTTCACCGTACGGGGACTCATCTGGAGAATTTCGGCGATTTCCCGGTTTGTCTTTCCGTGTGCAAGCCAGAGCAGCACTTCCGCTTCACGATATGTTATTCCCAGGCTTTCCTCCAGAATTGCCGGATCGATTTCAACGTTCGGAGACTGGATTTTCAGCAGATACTCATCCTCTTCGGTCTGTTTGAAATAGTGTACCGTCAGCACCACATTCTGTTCGTGCAAAGGCAGGGCCAGATCATGACCGACCTGGCCATTGGGCAACCAGCGGCACAGGCGATCATTGAGTTCGTCCGCTTCACCGCCTTGCTGCTGATATTGATTCAGCAAGGTTTGTGCTTCCGGCGTTGCCCATAAAATTCTGCCACGCTTGTCGATGCAGAAGACATGTTGACGCATCGAATCGAGCACCTTCTGCGCATCCATCAGCATACGGACGCTGTTGGTATGCTGGCGAATGCGCACCAGCAGTTCTTCAGGATGAATCGGTTTGATAATGTAATCATTGCCGCCCGCATCGAAGGCTTTGACGATATCCTTGATTTCGCTGAGTCCGGTCATGAAGATAATTGGTGTCAATGGAAGTTTCTTGCGAATTTCGCGGGCGCAGTCGAAACCATCCATTACCGGCATGATGGCATCCAGCAAAATGACATCCGGCGTAACCTGTTCCAGCACATTCATCGCCTGTTGGCCGTTGAGTGCGATGAGTACGGCGATACCCGCCTCATCCAGCGCCATGTTGATCATCCCCAGCGACTCGGGGGAGTCATCGACGACCAGTACAGTGGTTTTGCCTTTGAATTTATGCATCATTCCGCCCTGAGTTTCAGTTCGGTCAGTTCATCAACGGCATGAACGATGCCGTCCAAATCACAGTTGTCCGCCAGACTTCGTAGCCGCGTCACCCAGGGGGCGTGCGGATTCTGTGATGCAAGTTGTTCCGTGCATTCAAGCACGCCTTTCAGGTAGCCGATTTTTGCATATCCTCTCAGACTGGTGATTGATTTCTCATCGGGCGGGAATTCCATCCCGGCAACAGCGTCGTCTGCTTCCGAAGCGGTTGTTGCCGTGCGCCATTGCAGCTTGAGACAACGTTGTAACTGTTCCAGGAGCTTTTCCAGCCGCAGCGGTTTGTTGATATAGGCCTGAAAATCCGCTTTTTTCTGGTACAGCTGGGGATCTTCATTCGGATCGGCCGAGAGGATGATAACCGGTGCCTTGACGCCGCGGTTGCGCAGTTCGGCCAGCAGTTGCCAGCCATCCATGCCGGGCATGGAAATATCGAGCAGAAACAGATCAACGGATTGCTTCCGCAGCAAGTCCAGAGCCTGCTCGGCCGACTCTGCCCGATGCACGATGAAACCCAAAGGTTGCAGGAAGTCATAAATCAGATTTCGATGGCGACTTTCATCATCGACCACCATGATATGCCGCGGAGGTCCGCTGTATCCCTGTATATCGGTTTGCTTATGGCCGGCTGCAAGTTTTCCGCTGACGCTGGGCAGGAAGAGTCTCAGACAGAATTCACTGCCGACGCCGGGTGCACTTTTCAGTTCGAGACTGCCGCCCATCATTTCGACCAGCAGGCGGCTGATGGACAAACCCAGGCCGGTGCCGCTGATCATTTGTGTCTGACTGTCATGCACCCGCTCGAATGGCTGAAAAATTCTTTGCTGGTCGGCTTTTGCAATGCCGATGCCGGTGTCTTTGACAAGCATGCGGGCCACCTGGTTGCGGTAGCTGATGCGCAATTCAACCTTGCCGGCAGGAGTAAACTTGATCGCATTGGACAACAGGTTCAACAGTATCTGGCGCAGCCACTTTTCATCGATGGAAACAAAGCGGGGCAGTTCCGCCTGGCAGTGCACAATAAAATCTATACCCTTGTTTATCGCCAGTGGCCGGAACATGTCTTCGAGCTGCTGAATGAGGGAGCGCAGGTCAACCGTGTCACGATGCAGATCGAGCTTGCGCGCCTCGATTTTTGAAATTTCCAGCAGACCCTCGATGACATCGGACAAGTGCTCGCTGCTGCGTCTTATCACTGTGGCGATTTTCCGGTTCTTGCCATCCAGACGGGAATCGGCCTCCATCAGCTGGGCATAGCCAAAGATGGTGTTCAGCGGTGTTCTGAGTTCATGGCTGACGCCAGACAGATAACTGGACTTTGCCCGGTTGGCGGCATCCGCCGCATCGCGGGCGCGCGCCAGTTCCACCGCGGTGGCTTCATGTGCCTTGACTTCCCGTGTGAGCAGTTCCGCCTGATACTGCATTTCCCGCAGGGCGAAACGGGCGCTTTTCTGTGCCAGTACATATAACCAGATCAAAACGCCGGTAAGCAGTAACAGCAGGAAAAAGACCTGCCACAAGGGACCACTGATCAGTGTCAGGTCGGCTTGGGTTTTGTTTTGCTGGGCATAAAACACCACCGCCAGCAGGCTTGCGATAATGCCGGCGGTGATCAGGAACATTCCCAGAAAATGACCTGTCACCGAATGCAGGCGTTGATTGACGGATGCCGGCAAGATTCTGCTGAACACGGATGAGGTCTGTGCTGCCAGGTGGGCCATGGGGCGGCATTGATCGCCGCAACGCGCATCCAGCGCGCAGCACAACGAGCAGATGGGCCCGTCGTAACTCGGGCAGTGACTCATGTCCTCATGATCAAAACAGTTTTCGCAGATGCGGCAATGCTGCTGCGGCGTTTCCTCTGCCGGCTCCTCTTCGCCACGGCACAGATAATAGCGGCCTTTCGTCAGCCAGGCGATGAAAGGGACGGTCAAAAACGGGATCAACAATGACAAAAAGGCGGCCAGCGCCTCAGCCGTCGCACCGAAAACTCCGAGGTTGGCGGCTATGCCGACAAAGGAGGCGATGAACATCGAAACCACCCCCACCGGGTTGATGTCATACAAATGGCCCCGCCTGAACTCGATATGTGACGGACTCAGTCCCAGGGGTTTATTGATCACCAGATCGGCCACCACACTGCCGATCCACGCCACCACCAGGCTGGCATAGGTGATGAGAATGTTTTCAAAAGCCTGGTAGAGGCCCAGCTCCATCAGCATGAGCGCGATCGCGACATTGAAAACCAGCCACACTACCCGACCGGGATGGTTGTGGGTGAGGCGTGAAAAGAAATTGCCCCAGGCGATGGAGCCGGCATAGGCATTGGTAACGTTGATCTTGAGCTGGGAAATCACCACAAAAATGCCGGCCAGCCACAGCGCCATCTCGGGATTGACCGTAATGTAATTGAAGGCCACGGCATACATGTGCGCCGGGTCGCTGGCGAGTGATGGTTGCAGGCCCTGGTTCAGGGCGAGTACCGCAAGAAACGAGCCGATGAACAATTTGACAATGCCAAACACGACCCAGCCCGGTCCGGCACCCACGACCGCCATCCACCACTGTTTTTTGTTGTGCTGCCCGGCGGCTGGCAGAAAACGTAAAAAGTCGGCCTGCTCACCATTTTGGGCTATCAGGGGGAAGATCACAGCGGCCGCTGCACCAAAAAGGAGCAGATTGAAACCCTGTTTTCCTCCGGCTTCGAGGCCGGGGAAGGCCAGCCACTGTTCAAAGGCGGCTGATTCATGCGTCGCGATAAAAATCAACGGCAGCACCTGCAAAATCAGCCATACCGGCTGTGTCCAGGCCTGAAAACGGGAAATGCGGGTGATGCCGTGGGTCACCAGCGGAATGACCACGATGGCGCTGATCACATAGGCGAGGGACAGCGGAATATCGATCACCATGTGAATGGCCATGGACATGATCGCCGCTTCCAGGGCAAAGAAAATAAAGGTGAAGGAAGCGTAGATCAGCGAGGAAACAGTGGAGCCGATATATCCAAAACCGGCACCCCGCGTCAGCAGGTCGATATCGACACCATCGCGTGCGGCATAATAGGAAAGCGGCAGGCCCGAAAGAAAAATGATTGCGCCGACCACGAGGATGGCCAGCATCGCGTTGGTAAAGCCGTAATTCAGGGTAATCGCGCCGCCAATGGCCTCCAGCGCCAGAAAAGCAACGATTCCCAGCGCCGTGTTGGCAACCCAGCCGGCCGACCAGCGCCGGGCCTGTTTGGCGGTATAGCGCAGGGCGTAGTCTTCCAGTGTTTCGTTGGCAACCCACTGGTTATATTTGCGCCTGATCAGCAGTACATCTCTCTTCATGCTCATAGGAACCTGCAACACCCGCAATGCGGCCAAAACCACCCGCAATTTATCGTTATAAATATCCTAATTGCAATATCCACGCCATGCGTCATTTGACGTATACCCCTGCGCCAATTGCCGAATTCTGCACTTGAGCGGTCCTGTTTAAACTCGGCAGTCATGAAAGTCGCCTGATTGCATTCGCTCACTTCTGTCTGAGTGCTTTCGTTCATTTAACCGGCCACCGGCCGCAGCAACCTGAGGAATATGAAAATGCAAAAAAAACGTGTCGTTCGGCAATCGCTGCTTTTTGGCAGCCTGCTTGCCGCAAGCATCGCCCCGGCGCTGGCGGGCGGAAAGATTGAAATCGATAAAACGCGCTGGATCAGCATCGGCGCGGGTATACGTACCTCTATCGCCTCGGTCAGCGACGCCGCACCGGACGGAACCAGCCGCGGTAACAACTTCAACCTCGAAAACATGCGCCTCTACATCGCAGGCCAGGTCAGTGAGGATTTCAAGTTCTATTTTGGTACTGAAAAGATGTGGGGCGAATACGGTGTCCTGGATGCCATCGTTCAATATGAACCCAATGCCAGCATCAACGTCTGGATGGGCCGCATGCTGACGCCGGCCGATCGCATCGAAATGAACGGGCCTTTCTACGGCCTTACCTGGGGGCAGTATACCGTACCCTTGTATCCTTCGGACAACGACGGCAGCAACGGTGCCAACGGTGTGGCCGGTACCTATGGCCGTGATGAGGGGGTGACCGTCTGGGGTTCGCTGGGCAAGTTCCAGTATGCCGTCGGCGTGTTTGACGGTTACAGCGGTGCCGCCAATCAATCCGATGCGCCACTCTTTGCCACCCGTCTGGCCTATAACTTCCTCAACAAGGAAGCCAATCCGGGTTATTACACCAGCAGCACCTATTTCGGCAAAGGAGGTGACATCCTCACACTGGCGGTTTCCGCCCAGTCGCAGAGCAACGGTTACGGCACGGCCACCCAGTCCGGCTCGTTTACGGGTTATGCCGTCGATGCCTTGTTTGAAAAACCGTTTGCCAACGGTTCGGCAATCACTGTCGAAGGTGAATACAAGTCCTTCAAGGTGACGACCGATGCGGCTACCCCGGTCTTCTCGATGTTCGACGGCAAGGCCTATTTCGCCAGTGTTGCCTATCTGATAGGCAACAAGGTTGGTTCCGGAAAATTCCAGCCCTATGTGCGCTACACCAAAAACAACCCCACCGTTGGCGCAAGCAGCTCATTGTCTGAAGTTGGCGTCAACTATGTGATCTCCGGGCAGAACCTCAAGTTGAACCTCAATCTGACGAGCGGTGACGCCAATGCCAGCGGAACCAAGGGTACAGACAGCAATACCGTATTGTTCGGTACGCAATTCCAGATTTAAAGCAACAGGAGCTTTTATCATGACAACGAAAAAATTGAAAAAAATGGCAATCGCCGCGCTGCTTGCCGCCTCATCCCTGGCCGGCACAACCCTGGCCTGGGCAGGAGATACCATCAAGATCGGTGTTTTGCATTCTCTCTCCGGCACCATGGCGATTTCCGAGACAACCCTGAAGGACACCATGTTGATGCTGATCGCCGAGCAGAACAAAAAAGGTGGTGTGCTGGGCAAGAAACTCGAAGCCGTGGTGGTGGATCCCGCCTCTAACTGGCCCTTGTTCGCTGAAAAGGCGCGCGAGCTGATTTCCAAAGACAAAGTCGATGTGGTTTTCGGTTGCTGGACCTCTGTTTCGCGCAAATCGGTACTGCCGGTGTTCGAGGAACTCAACAGCATCCTGTTCTATCCGGTGCAGTATGAAGGTGAAGAGTCCTCCAAAAACGTGTTTTACACCGGTGCTGCGCCCAATCAGCAGGCCATTCCTGCGGTTGATTATCTGATGAACGAAGTGGGTGTCAAACGTTGGGTGCTGGCGGGAACGGACTATGTCTATCCACGCACCACCAACAAGATCCTCAAGGCTTATCTGATGGCAAAAGGGGTGAAGAAAAAGGACATCATGATCAATTACACCCCCTTTGGTCATTCCGACTGGCAGTCCATTGTTTCGGAAATCAAAAAATTCGGCAGTGCCGGCAAAAAGACCGCAGTGGTATCCACCATCAATGGTGACGCCAATATTCCGTTTTACAAGGAACTGGCCAACCAGGGTATTTCCGCCGAGGATATCCCGGTGGTCGCTTTCTCTGTCGGTGAAGAGGAACTCTCCGGTCTGGATACCAAACCCCTGGTGGGGCATCTGGCCGCCTGGAATTACTTTATGAGTGTCGAATCCGATGAGAACGAGGAATTCATCGAGAACTGGCACAAGTTTATCAAGAACAAGAAGCGTGTCACCAACGATCCGATGGAAGCACATTACATCGGCTTCAACATGTGGGTGAAAGCCGTCGAAAAAGCTGGCACCACCGATCCCAAAGTCGTGCAGGATGCCCTCATCGGCGTTACCGTACCGAATCTCTCCGGCGGCTATTCGGCCATGATGCCCAACCATCACATTACCAAGCCGGTACTCATCGGGGAAATTCAGAAGAACGGCCAGTTTGACATCGTCTGGGAGACTTCTGGACTGGTTCCCGGTGACGCCTGGTCGGATTATCTGCCCGGTTCCAGGGATCTGATTTCCGATTGGCGTGCCCCGCTGTCCTGTGGCAACTACAACGTCAAGACAAAAAAATGCAGTGGCCAGAACTACTGAAAAAACCACTCCCCGGTGTGAACCTTGAGGAGCGCGGCTTCAATACCAGGCGCTCTTGAGATCGGGAGCGTAGGACGCCAGCAACTGTTTTCACCCATTGTTGCGGTCCTATGCTCCCCCCTTATTTTATCAACAAGCGGGATGCTGCATGTCTGAATATGCAATAACAGCGAAAGCAAAAAAACCGGCACTTCTGCTGCTGTGCCTCGCCCTTTTGACGGGTTTTGTCCAGCAGCTTGCAGCCGCTGAACTTTCACTGGAGGAGTCATGGAAAATACTCAGTTCAAAAAACTACAAAAAGAAAGCCCGGGCGATCGAAGCGATCGCGCAACACAATCCTCCTGAAGCCTATGTGGCGCTGAAGGCAATGCTGAATGGCCAGTTGTACTATGCCAGGCGCAGCAAGGAACTTTATATCCTGAAGGAAGCAGGTGATAACTATATCTTTACCCCTTTGTTTGCTGGCGAAGCGGTTACCCGGGAAAGCAAGCGGGGATTCAAAAAAATAAGGATCAACAACCGCCTGCGAAGTCTGATCCGTCAATCCCTGGCGGTAATGCAGCTCAAAGATGATGATGCCGATGTCAGGCTGGCGGCAGTGCAGGAACTTCTGAAAAATCCTGAAGCGGAAGCGGCCGCTCTGATCGCGTCACTCATTGACAAAGAAACAGACAGCAGGGTGCAAAAGGCCATGCGGACCCTGCTGGCGATAAACCAGCTGGAATATGGCGATGAGGCCGCGCACCCGCATGCGATTGAAACCCTGGCGGCAAGTCTCAATACCTCGGCAATGAATGCGCTACGAAATTACCAGGCGCCAAACAAGGTGCTGGAAAAAAAGGCCAGGGCGGCGATAAAGCGCATCAATGATCAGCGTGACCTGTATGCCAAAGCGGAAACCATGTTTTTCGGTCTGAGTCTGGGTTCGGTGCTGGCACTGGCGGCAATCGGTCTTGCGATCACCTTTGGCGTTATGGGGGTGATCAATATGGCGCATGGAGAGTTGATCATGATCGGTGCCTACACCACCTATGTGATCCAGCTGTTGATGCCGGAGCATATCGGTTTGTCGATTCTGGTCGCTGTGCCGGCAGCCTTCGTTGTTTCTGGCCTGGTGGGGATTGCCATTGAACGCAGTGTGATTCGTCATCTCTATGGCCGTCCGCTGGAAACCTTGCTGGCGACATTTGGTGTCAGCCTGATCCTGCAGCAGACGGTGCGTTCGATATTCTCACCGTTGAACCGCAGTGTCGAAACCCCGCAGTGGATGTCCGGCGCATGGCAGATCAACGAAGTGCTGGCCCTGACCTGGAACCGCTTCTACATCATTATTTTCTGCCTGGCCGTTTTTATCGCACTGATCCTCGTGATGAAAAAAACCGTGCTGGGTTTGCAGGTGCGTGCCGTCTCGCAAAACCGCATGATGGCCCGTGCCATGGGAGTCCGGTCGGAGTGGGTCGATGCGCTGACCTTTGGACTTGGCGCCGGTATTGCAGGCATGGCCGGTGTGGCGCTGAGTCTGTTGACCAATGTCGGCCCCAATCTCGGCCAGTCTTACATTATCGATTCATTCATGGTGGTGGTGTTTGGCGGAGTTGGCAACCTCTGGGGTGCCCTGGTTGCCGGCATGAGCCTCGGCGTGATTAACAAAATGCTGGAACCCTGGGCGGGAGCGGTACTGGCAAAAATACTGGTACTGGTTTTTATCATTCTGTTTATCCAGAAACGACCCAAAGGGCTGTTTCCTCAACGCGGCCGCGCAGCAGAGGATTAATTCATGCGTATGCTGAAGATCATTGCAAACGACAAACCCGGCAGCCGCTTACTGCTCGCGTTGGCAGTGGTGAGTGTTGCCGTGCCGGTACTCAATTTACTGGTTCCCGAAAACAGCGTCTTTCATCTTTCCACCTACACGGTCACCCTGCTGGGCAAATATCTGACCTATGCCTTGCTGGCGCTGGCGGCCGATCTGGTTTGGGGGTATCTGGGTATTCTCAGCCTCGGCCACGGCGCTTTTTTTGCTCTCGGTGGTTATGCCATGGGCATGTACCTGATGCGCCAGATTGGTGAACGCGGCGTCTATGGTGATCCGCTTCTGCCGGACTTTATGGTTTTCCTCAACTGGCACGAGTTGCCCTGGTTTTGGCACGGCTTTGATCAGTTCTGGTTTGCCGCCCTGATGATCATCCTGGTTCCTGGTGTGCTGGCGTATATTTTCGGTTACCTGGCGTTTCGCTCCCGGGTGACCGGCGTCTATTTGTCCATCATCACCCAGGCGCTGACGTATGCACTGATGCTGGCCTTTTTCCGCAACGAAATGGGCTTTGGCGGCAACAACGGCTTGACGGACTTTAAAGATATCCTTGGTTTCAACCTGCGTGAGGACAGTACCCGCATTGCACTGTTTCTGGCTTCGGCCGCCGCACTGGTGTGTGGCTATGTCATCAGCCGCTATATCGTCAGCTCGCGCCTGGGGCTGGCCTGTGTCGCCATTCGGGATGCTGAAAGCCGCAGCCGCTTTATTGGTTACCGGGTGGAAAAAATCAAACTGTGGATCTTCGTCTTTTCGGCCGTGCTGGCCGGTATCGCCGGTGCGCTCTACGTGCCACAGGTTGGCATTATCAATCCCGGTGAATTCTCCCCGCTGAATTCCATTGAACTGATCATCTGGGTCGCCATCGGTGGCCGGGGCACATTGTATGGCGCCATCATCGGTGCGTTGCTGGTGAATTATGCAAAAACCTATTTCACCGCGGCGCTTCCCGAAATATGGCTATATGCGCTGGGCGCGTTGTTTGTCGTGGTTACGCTCTACCTGCCCAAAGGCATTGTCGGTTTGCGGAACCTGAGAGGGGCGAGAACATGAAGTCAATGGAGGCTTTACGCAAATTTTCCCGCCGGGACCAGGTCTTTGATTTTCTGGTTCAGCCCGAGCCGCCGGATCTCGATCTCAGCCACAATATCATTTTGTATCTGGAAGGCCTGAACAAAAGCTTCGATGGCTTTAAGGCGATAAACGATCTCAACCTCTATATCGAAACCGGTGAGTTGCGCTGCATCATTGGTCCCAATGGCGCCGGCAAGTCCACCATGATGGATATTGTCACCGGCAAAACACGCCCGGATTCTGGCCAGGCATGGTTCGGCCAGCGTCTCAACCTGTTACGGATGGATGAACCGGAAATTGCCGAAGCGGGTATCGGGCGCAAATTCCAGAAACCAACGGTGTTTGAGAATCTCAGTGTGATACAGAATCTCGAGCTGGCGATGGCGCAGGACAAGCGCGTCTGGCCCTTGCTCACTGCCCGCCTCAGCGGTGAGCAGCGCGATCTGATCGACGAGGTGCTGGACATTATCGGTCTTGGGGAACTGGCGGCGGCGCCCGCCGGCAAGCTCTCCCATGGGCAGAAGCAGTGGCTGGAGATCGGTATGCTGCTGATGCAAAAACCGGCGCTGTTACTGGTTGATGAGCCGGTAGCCGGTATGACCCATCAGGAAATGGAGCGCACCGCAGAGTTGCTGACCTCGCTCGCCGGCAAACACTCGGTGATTGTGGTGGAGCACGATATGGATTTTGTGCGCTCAATCGCACGCAAGGTCACGGTATTACATCAGGGCAGCATCCTCGCCGAAGGCAGCATGGCGCAGGTGCAGGCCGATCCACGCGTCATCGAAGTGTATCTGGGGGAATAGCATGCTGGAAGTCCATGGTCTCAACCAGTTTTACGGGCAAAGTCATACGCTATGGGATATCGATCTCGATGTGCCGAAGGGTAAATGCACCTGCCTGATGGGGCGTAACGGTGTGGGGAAAACCACCCTGCTTGGCTGTATTATGGGTGCGCTGCCGCTGGCCTCCGGTGAAATCAAATACGGTGAGATGGCGTTGCATAAACTGCCGATGGAACAAAGGGCAAAGGCGGGTATCGGTTATGTGCCTCAGGGGCGTCAGATCTTTTCCCTCCTTACGGTTGAAGAAAACCTGCAAATCGGTTTACCGGCACGCCCCGATGGGGCGCGCACCATACCGGAATTTATCTATGAGCTGTTCCCGGTTTTAAAGGAGATGCGTTCCCGCCGGGGCGGGGACCTCTCCGGAGGCCAGCAACAGCAACTGGCCATCGGCCGCGCCCTGGTGATCGATCCCAAGCTGCTGATCCTGGATGAACCCACAGAAGGCATCCAGCCGAACATCGTCGCCGAGATCGGTGAAGTCATCCGCAGGCTCAACCACGAGATCGGCATGACGGTATTGCTGGTGGAGCAAAAGCTGCACTTTGTAAAAAAAGTGGCGGATCAATTTTACATACTCGATCGTGGTCGCCGCGTGGCCGACGGCAGAGTGGACGAACTCTCCGAATCGCTGGTCAAGGAGTACCTTACCGTATGAATATGACGGCAAGCCTGACTGACGTTCATGGCTGGCAGGCGCATCTGCAACTGGTGTTTGCCCCTGTGGGGTTGCGTACCGTTCTTGAGCGCTGCCACCATTCCGGTCCGTTACGCGTGCAACGCCCTTTTTATCCGGAAGGCAATCTCGCCCATACCTATATATTGCATCCCCCCGGTGGTGTGGTTGGTGGTGATCAGTTGCACATCGCACTGGACGTCCGCCGTGATGCGCAGGTGCTGTGTACCACCCCCGGTTCCGGCAAGTTCTATACGAGCGCAGGCAGCCCCGCGACGCTTGCGCAGCATCTGCAAGTGGCTGCCGGCGCCAGCCTCGAGTGGTTGCCGCAGGAAAATATTCTGTTTGCCGGTGCCCGCCTGCATGCCCGTACGCGGATAGAACTGGAAGATGACGCGGTGTTTATCGGCTGGGAAATAAACTGTCTCGGGCGCCCGAGCAGCGCGGAACGGTTCGAACATGGCGCTTTTGCTTCCCGCCTGGAGCTTTACCACGCGCAGCGATTGTTGCTGGTGGAAAACCTGCGTGTCCTCGATGAACAAAGCCTGGATGCCGCCGCCGGTTTGCGTGGCCAGCCGGTGCAGGCCACATTGCTGGCGTTTCCCTGCGATCACGCTCATCTTGAACGTGCCCGCGGGCAGCTTGCCCGGCAGCGTGCCTCTTTGCCGATTGGTGCCACCCTCATCGAAGGTCTGCTGGTGGTGCGCGCACTGGGTGGCAACAGCGAAACACTGAAACAACAGCTGACATCGGTTTGGCAGGCGCTGCGGCCGATGTTGCTTGAGCGGCCAGCCGTGCCGCCACGAATCTGGGCAACCTGAAAAAACAGAAGGACAGCGTATGGATCTGACTCCCCGTGAAAAAGACAAACTGTTGTTGTTTACCGCCGCATTGCTGGCCGAACGCCGCCTCGCACGCGGTATCAAGCTCAATCATCCCGAGGCGATGGCTTACCTCAGCGCGGCCATTATGGAAGGCGCGCGTGAGGGTAAAACCGTGGCCGAGCTGATGAGTGAAACCCGGCATATTTTAAGTGCCGATCAGGTTATGGATGGCGTCGCCGAGATGATTCAGGAAGTGCAGGTGGAAGCCACCTTTCCGGACGGCACCAAGCTGGTCACCGTGCATCAACCGATTATCTAGGAGCGCAATATGATTCCAGGCGAAATGAAAATCAGCAGCGGTGATATCGCGATCAACACGGGACGGCCGACGTTGAGAATCGAAGTTGCCAACAGCGGCGACCGGCCGATTCAGATCGGTTCGCATTATCACTTTTACGAGACCAACACCGCACTGCAGTTTGAGCGTGAAAAAACCCGCGGCTACCGCCTGAATATTCCGGCCGGCACCGCGGTACGGTTTGAGCCAGGACAAAGCCGCACCGTTGAACTGGTGGCCTATGGCGGCAAGCGCGAGGTTTACGGCTTTCAGGGCCGCATCATGGGCGCATTGGAGAGAGAATAATGACAACGATGAATCGACAGGCTTATGCTGAAATGTTCGGCCCGACCACGGGTGACAAAATGCGACTGGCCGACACGGAATTATGGATTGAGGTGGAAAAGGATTTCACCGTTTACGGCGACGAGGTCAAGTTCGGCGGTGGCAAGGTGATACGTGACGGCATGGGGCAGTGCCAGGCGACATCCGCCGAAGTGGCGGACCTGGTGATCACCAATGCATTGATCATCGATCACTGGGGGATCGTCAAAGCGGACATCGGCATCAAGCACGGGCGCATTGCCGCTATCGGCAAGGCGGGTAATCCCGATGTGCAGGACGGGGTTGATATTCTCATCGGTCCCGGCACGGATGTGATCGGTGGTGAGGGTAAAATCGTGACCGCCGGCGGGATCGATGCGCATATTCATTTCATCTGCCCGCAGCAGATCGAGGAAGCGCTGGCCTCGGGGATCACCACCATGCTTGGCGGTGGCACCGGCCCCTCCACTGGCACCAATGCCACCACCTGTACGCCGGGACCCTGGAATATCCAGCGCATGCTCCAGGCTGCCGAGGCCTTTCCGATGAATCTGGGGTTTCTGGGCAAGGGCAATGCCAGCCAGCCCGGCGCCTTGCAGGAACAGATCGAGGCGGGTGCCATGGGACTCAAACTGCATGAAGACTGGGGAACGACACCGGCGGCGATCCGCAACTGTCTGAATGTGGCGGAAGCGTTCGATGTACAGGTGGCGATTCATACCGACACTCTGAATGAGTCGGGTTTTGTTGAGGATACCCTTGCCGCATTCGAAGGCCGCACCATTCACACGTACCACACCGAAGGCGCCGGCGGCGGACACGCGCCTGACATCATCCGTGCCTGTGGTCTCGACAACGTGCTGCCTTCCTCAACCAATCCGACCCGCCCCTATACCGTCAACACCATCGATGAACATCTGGACATGCTGATGGTCTGCCATCATCTGGATCCGGGCATTGCCGAAGATGTGGCCTTTGCCGAATCGCGTATTCGCCGTGAGACCATCGCCGCCGAGGACATTCTGCATGATCTGGGCGCTTTTTCCATGATTTCCTCCGACTCGCAGGCCATGGGGCGGGTTGGTGAGGTCATCACCCGTACCTGGCAGACGGCACACAAGATGAAAGTCCAGCGCGGCCCGCTGGATGGCGACAGCGGTGACAACGATAACAACCGGGTAAAACGTTATCTCGCAAAGTACACCATCAACCCCGCCCTGGCCCATGGCATCGCCCATGAGGTTGGCTCGGTCGAAGTCGGCAAGCTGGCCGATCTGGTGTTGTGGTCGCCGGCCTTTTTCGGCGTCAAACCGGCGTTGATCATCAAAGGTGGCATGATCGCCCATGCGCTCATGGGGGATGCCAATGCCTCGATTCCAACACCACAGCCGGTGCATACCCGCCCGATGTTTGGCAGTTTCGGCAAGGCGCTGAGTGCCACCAGTATGAGTTTCGTTTCCGGAGCCGCGATCTCAGCCGGAGTGGTTGAACGGCTGGGACTGCAGAAACGCATCGGGGTGACAAAAAACTGCCGCAATGTGAAAAAGCGGGATTTGATTCATAACAACTATGTACCGCAGATTGAGGTCAATCCCCAGACCTATGAGGTGCGTGCCGATGGCCAGCTGCTGAGTTGTGAACCCGCCGATGTTTTACCCATGGCCCAACGTTATTTTCTGTTTTAAATCATGATAGAACTTACCCGGCTACTTGATAAAAACTCTCCGGCAGACGGCAGGCTGACGTTGCCGATTGAGCAGCGTGTGCGCAGCCGCTTGCGGATAAAACTGGATGACGGCCGTGATGCCGGCCTGTTTTTACCCCGGGGGACCTTGCTACGGGGGGGAGATCGGCTTGGCAGTGAGGAAGGCCTGGTGGTTGAAATCGTCGCCGCCGCAGAGACGGTCTCGACAGTGCGTTGCGATGATCCCACTTTGCTGGCACGTGCCGCCTATCATCTGGGCAACCGCCATGTCCCGTTGCAGGTCGAAAAGGGCTGGCTGCGTTATCAGCATGATCATGTCCTTGATGACATGCTGCGGCAGATGGGTTTGGAGGTTATTGTGGAAGAGGCGCCCTTTGAACCGGAAGCGGGCGCTTACCAGCAGGCCGCACACAGCCATCATCACGCTCATTCACACTCTCATCAACACACTCACGACGAAGGAGTATCCAATGAAACACTGGCATAAACTTTTGCTGATTCCTGCTGTTGTTCTGATATCCCCGCCGGTACTGGCGCATGACAACGGTCTGGCAACGGGCCTGTTCGCCGGTTTGAGCCATCCCGTAAGCGGTGTTGATCATCTTGCCGCGCTCGTCTTGGCGGGTGTCTTCATCGGGCGGTTTGTCTCCGGCCGACGACTGGCCTTGGGCGGCCTGTTGCTTGCCCTTGGGCTGGGTGCAGGCGGTGGCCTGCTGCTCGGGGCGCAGGCGTGGGTGGAAGGCGCGATTCTGCTTTCCCTGCCGGTGTTTTTCGCCCTGCAATGGATAAGGCATGCTGGCCGGATGAAAATCGCTGTCATCATGATGGGGCTGTTTATGATTGCCCATGGCTGGGCGCATGGCGTGGCAATGGGCGGTATGGATACAGGTTTTGCCATCGGTTTTCTGCTGGCCTCCGCAGGGGTGATGGGACTCTCCAGCCTGTTTGGTGCGGCGCTTGAATCCAGGTTGACAGCGGCAGGCCATGCCTGATTCCAGCCTGCCGGGTCTGCGCCTGCTGCAATTAATCAGTCCGACCCTCCCGACCGGTGCCTTTACCTATTCGCAAGGTATGGAGTGGGCGGTTGAGTGCGGTTGGCTGAAAAATGAAAGGGACACGCGGCACTGGCTGCAATCCGTATTGAACGGCAGCCTGCAATATCTCGAACTGCCGGTACTGGTTCGCCTCTATCAGGCGGCTGACAGTAAGGATCGTGATTCATTTCAACACTGGAGCCGCTGGCTGTACGCCAGCCGCGAAACACATGAGCTGCGAGATGAGGAAAAACAGCGGGCGCGGGCCTTGTTTACCGTGTTAAGAAAACTGCCGCATAGCGACTACTGGCCTGAACTGGAAAACTGGCAGCAGGCTCTTTTCTGCAGCCAGCTTGCAGGCTATGCCCTTGCCGCAAATCACTGGCATATTTCTTTAAAGGATTTACTTACAGGCTACACCTGGAGCTGGCTGGAGAATGCGGTGGCTGTTGCGGTCAAGCTGGTGCCGCTGGGGCAAACGGAAGGCCAGTGCCTGTTGTATGAACTCAGTACAGAAATCGGCACGCTGGTCGAATGTGCCACCGCGCTCGAGGAAGAGGAAATCGGTGCCAGTACGCCGGCGCTGGCGATTGCCAGCAGCCTGCACGAAAACCAGTACAGCCGTTTGTTCAGATCGTGATTTGAGGAGAAACCATGAACCGTAAAGCACCTTTACGTGTCGGAGTCGGTGGCCCTGTAGGTTCCGGCAAGACAGCCCTGCTCGAACAGTTATGCAAGGCGATGCGCGATGATTACAGTATTGCCGTGGTCACCAATGATATCTACACCCGTGAGGATCAGCGCATCCTCACCGAAGCGCAGGCACTGGAAGCCGAGCGCATCGTTGGTGTGGAAACCGGTGGTTGTCCGCACACCGCCATCCGTGAAGATGCCTCGATGAATCTGGCTGCGGTCGAGGATCTCTCGCGAAAGTTTACCGATCTGGATGTGATTTTTATCGAAAGCGGTGGTGACAACCTCAGCGCCACCTTCAGTCCGGAACTGGCTGATTTGACGATCTATGTCATCGACGTCGCCTCCGGCGAAAAAATCCCGCGCAAAGGCGGACCCGGCATCACCAGATCCGATCTCCTGGTGATCAACAAAATCGATCTTGCCGATATGGTTGGTGCTTCCCTGCAAGTGATGGAAGCAGACAGCCGCCGCATGCGTGGTGACAAACCTTTTGTCTTTACCCAGTTGAAAAACCGGGAGGGACTGGATGTCGTTATCGGGTTTCTTCAGCGTGAAGGAATGTTGCAGAGTTGTGCCTGAAGGGAAAGGTGGAGGTGAAACGCGCCAATCCTGGTGGGGGTAAATTGTGAGGGCGGTCATATTTCTTTGTGGGCGTCGGGAAACGCTGCTGCCGTCACACTGGTTTTATTTACGGCGCGTCTAATTGCCTTACGGCTTTTTGAGTCCGGGAGAACTTGCTTTGCATACAAAGTTGCATTATAGTGCAACCATGCAAATGATAACGATACAACCCGAGACCCTGTTCCAGGCTCTGGCCGACGACACCCGCCTGCGCATCATTCGTCTGCTGGCGACTGTGGAAGAAGAGGCTTGTCTCTGTGAACTGGTGGACAGCCTCCAGGAACCGGCTTATAAACTCTCGCGTCATTTGAAAATCCTGCGCCAGGCCGGCTTGCTCTCTTCCCGCAAGGACGGCCGCTGGGTCTATCACCGTTTGGTATCAAAGCCCCCATATATGAAGAAGCTGTACGCAACGATCCGGGCGCTGCCGGATCCGGATCTGTTCTATCAAGCGGATCTCGCACGCTTTAAGGATCGTATGTGTTTGCGCGAGGACGGGCAGTGCCGCGTGGGTATCCTCTCTGCTGGCTTGAGAGCAGGGGCCAGATAATGGTCTGCCCGGGTCGTGCCGCAACTGCAGCCGGGCAGGCGAGGCCGCCATCCTGGCGCCACCTGCAGGTGATGATCTCTGTGTTCCCCAGTGTCCTGCGAACAGAGGGGCAAAGCAGTATGTTACCAGGCAACATGCCTTTTAGTTGTGGATATCTGGGTAAGGGAACAGGATAATACCTACCATGGTCCGGTTCATTGTACAGTTGCTTATCGTCTCGCTACTCACGCTGAACATTGCGTGGGCAGTGGACGAGTGCGCGTTCACTGATCCCGGGCAGACGAACAGTGTTTTTCAGATCGACGACTCGTCACCCGATACACCAAATGGCGGCCTCGGCTGCGATGACTGGTGTCATGCCTGGGTAAACCCCATTGGCCTGACGGGAAGTAATATTCTGGATGTCCATATCCTCGCCACCTTCAGTGGTGGTGCCTGCATACTTTCTTATTCCTCTCTATCGATATCGCCACCGTTCCATCCTCCCATTGCCTGATCCTGCGTGATACGCGTGCCCGCTGGCGTGACGCGTGAATACGACCTGCCGGGTCCGCCGGTCGGTTGATGATTACCCTGAACTGATTTGCTTGAGCGCTTTTTACGTGCAATTCCGATCACTGAGTGGAGGAAAGGGCGATGAATCGAATAGTGATTTTGTTTTGTGCCGTGCCGTGGTCATCGGTAAACGGGGTGGATCGCGGTGGTTTAGCGAAGCCGCTGTCTTTTGACACCGACACAGAAAAGACCCGGGAGAAGGCGTCTAAACAGAAATCGGCTACGTCCACACCACGTGCAGGGTGTTAAACGATGATTGAGAAACACAAACCAAAAATCAGGAAACATTTTATGCGTTTACTACGTATTTCAGGGGCAGCGCTCATCGGCGGCCTGGCAGTTACCACCGTGCAAGCGGCACAGCCGGCAGATACAGGAGCTTTGTCTTTATCAGGTGAAAGAAATATTCCAGCGGTAAACACCAGCACCGCACTCTCTCGTGATCAAGCTGTCGCGCAGGCATTGGCGCAAAACCCCGCTTTTCTTGCACTGAAACGGCAAATCGATGTGGCTTATGCCCAACGTGAGCAGGCCGATGGTTTTGAGTCCCCCACCATCTACTGGGAATTCGAAGAGGCCAATCGTTCCAATGCCAGCGGTATCGGCAGCCAGATTTTTGGTATCGAACAATCGTTTGAATGGTTTGGTGTCCGCAGCGCGCGTAAACAATTCGCGGATTTTGGAATTGAGGTCACCAGGGCGCTCGTGGAACGCGGTCGCTTGCGCCTCACTGCGCGCGTTTTCAAGGCCTATGATCAGGTCCTGCTGGCGGAAGCAAGGCAACGCCTTCTGGAACAGATGGTGACCCTGAATAATGAAGCGGTGGTGATTAGTCGTACCCGCTTTAAAGCCAGCGAAGGTCAATATGTTGATTTGATGCGGACCCGCTTGCGGCAAAATCAATTGCAAAACGAATTGCTTAAGGTACAGGCAGACGTAGCCGGGGCACGCCGGGCACTGCTCCGTTTGCTGGGTAAGGAAAACGAAACTATACGGTTAACGGATAAACTGAATTATGAATCACTCGCAGCGCAAAACAGGACCTGGTTACAACGCTTCGAGCAAGGAGGGCCCACCTTCGTTCTACTCGATCGTCGTATCCGTCAGGCGGAACGTCGATTGGAAATGGCGCGTGAGGGTCGCTATCCGGAAATCACCCTCGGCATCGGGCAACAACGTTTAAACGATGGTGTCAATCGTGAAGATGCCTGGGCAGGCCGCCTGAGTTTCAAACTACCGCTTCCCGGCAGCGACAGGCAAAGCGGCCTCGAGGCCGAGGCCCTGGCGCAACGCTATGCCATCACCGATGAAGCAGAGGCGCAACGGCTTGAAGCCCGTAGCTTGTTTTATCAGAGCATGAAAATTGCCCGGACACTCGATGAACAACTGCAAGACTATCAAGCGGTGATGTTGCCGGATGCGGAGGATCAGCTTAAAGCTGCGCGGCAAGCCTATCGCGTCGGCCGCATCGATGCATTGAACCTGCTGGACGTTTACACCACCTATTTGGATATTCAACTCAGCTATCTTGAAACGCTGGTTCGTTATCGGGGGGTGGTTGTCGATCTGGAGACGCAGGGTGAAGCGCTGTGGGAGGTGGACTTGTGATGAATTTGAAATTAACGATGAGATGGAATATGACGATGAAACAGATAACGCTTATCAGTACTTTGATTGCAGTGATGCTCTATGCCTCAGCCGTTATTGCAGAAGAGGAAGAAACGGTTAAGCTGAAGCTAAACGAATTTGCTTCCAAAGGCGTGGTGACAGAAAAAGTCAAGCTTCGCACTCTGCGCGATACGTTACAGGCACCTGCCGAAGTTACTTTTAATGAAACACGTCGGGTAGTGATAACCGCGCGTACAACTGGCTGGATTGAAAAGGTCGCCGTATTTGCGAATCAACGGGTAAAAAAGAACCAGGTGTTGGCTGAAGTCTACAGTCCGGAATTTCTAAGTGCGCAACAGGAATATCTTTTAATCAATGCTCGTGCACAGCGCCCCGCTTCCAAAGATCAAACATTGTTGAGTGATGCTGAGCAGCGTTTGCGCATTCTCGGCCTTACGGACAAAAAAATCAAACAGCTTGCTGTGAGTGGAAAGTCCTATCCATTTCTTCCCGTTCACAGCCCGATCAATGGTACGGTTGTTAGTCACAGGTTGAACGTTGGCGACACGGTGAAACGTGGACAGGTGCTTTATGTGGTCGCTGATCTTCGTAATTTGTGGGCGAATATCGCGCTGACCGAATCGCAACTCGCTCAAGTACAACGCGGGCAGACGGTTTCGTTATCGGTTCAGGCTTATCCTGAACACCGTTTCATGGGGAAGATCCTGTCTGTAGGCGCCGTGATGGATGAACAGACCCGCACCATCAAAGCCCGTGCTCTTGTCGGCAACCCGGAGAGGTTGCTCAAGGTCGGCATGTTTGCCGATGCGCGAATCGAAATTGGCGGTGGCAAGCCCGTCTTGGCGATTCCGGCAGGGAGCATTGTTCAGTTCCAGGGGCAAACGACTGTATTCAAAGTGGAGGGTGATGAATTGCAGCCACAGGTTATTGAGGCTGGAACAACCCGCAGTGGCTGGACGGAAATCAAGGTGGGCCTGGCTGCGGGTGACGAAGTTGCTACGCAGGGTGTATTCCTCCTCAAATCCATGCTGCTTAAATCACAAATCGGCGATGTAGATTAGGAGAAACAGGATGCTAGAAAAACTCGTCGAACTCTCGTTACGCTATAAATTCCTGGTGCTGGTCGCCTTTGCGGTAATCGCCTTTGCGGGTGTACGCGCCATCACCTCGCTACCTATTGACGCCTTCCCGGACGTGACGCCGGTGCAGGTCAACATTTATACCGAATCGCCCGGACTGGCCGCCGAGGACGTGGAGCAGTTACTGACCTTCCCGGTCGAGTCGGGCATGGCGGGTCTGCCCGGTGTGCAGGAAATCCGTTCCGTATCGCTGTTTGGCCTGTCCTATGTGTCGGTGTATTTCGAGGATGCCATGGACATCTACTTTGCCCGCCGTCTGGTGATGGAGCGTCTGCAGGAAGTCTCCGACCGTATTCCCGAGGGCTACGGGACGCCGGAAATGGGTCCAAACACATCAGGGTTGGGCCAAGTGTTTTGGTACACACTTGAACGTGCCGATGCGCGCCTGGCCAAACCCTCCGACATGGATCTGCGTACCTGGCAGGACTGGAGCGTGCGCCTGATCCTGCGCACGGCACCGGGTGTCGATGACGTGATGTCCTGGGGTGGGCAGGAACGTCAGTATCAAGCGCAGATCGATCCACGCAAGCTACTTAAATACGGGCTTTCGTACCGGCGCGTGATGGAAGCCATCGCGGCCAACAACCGTCAGGTTGGTGGCCAGTACATCAATCTTGGCCCGGAGCAATATCTGGTTCGTGGTTTGGGACTCGTAAACAATGAACGGGACATTGGCACTATTGTGCTCAAGGTTGTTGACGGTACGCCGGTTTATCTGCGTGACATCGCCGATATTCGTCAGGCACCGGCGCTGCGTACGGGTGCCGTGACCCGTGACGGCAAAGAAGTGGTGCTGGGTATGGCATTGGCACGCATTGGTGAGAATGCCAAGAACGTTGTGGATGCCGTCAAGGCAAAGCTGGCGACGGCCGAGTCAGCCCTGCCCGAAAGTGTCAAAATGCGCCCCATTTATGATCGCACCGAACTGGTGGAAAAGGCGGTAGCGACTGCGGAGCGTGCGCTGATCGAAGGCTCCATTCTGGTTGCTATCGTACTGTTTCTGTTCCTTGGTGAAATCCGCTCGGCACTGGTCGTAATCGCCGCATTGCCGCTGGCGATGCTGATTGCCTTCATTTTTATGGGTGAGATGGGGCTGTCGGCCAATCTCATGTCGCTGGCGGGACTGGCGATTGGTATCGGTATGATGGTGGATGGCGCAGTGGTGATGACCGAAAACGCCTTCCGCATCATGGCGGAATGGCGCGAAAGAGGCAAAAAGGGCGAAAAGGTCAACAGAACGGCAGCGGTTCTGACAGCATCACGCGAGGTGGCCAACCCGATTGCCTTCGCCATCCTCATTATCATTGTCGTATTCCTGCCGTTGTTCAGCCTGCAAGGACTGGAGGGCAAGCTGTTCAAACCTATGGCCTTCAATATCAGTTTCGCTATGGCGGGATCGCTGCTGCTGACGCTGACCCTGATCCCGGTATTGGCGGTGCTCATCCTCAAACCCAAAGAGGAACGCGATACTCTGTTGGTGCGCTGGCTTAAACGGGGTTATTTGCCACTGCTTGCCTGGTCGCTGGCCAACAAGAAAAAAGTCATTGTCGCGGCTGTCGGTTTGATGATTGCCAGCCTGGCGTTGTTCCCGCTACTCGGCAAGGAATTTATGCCGCAATTGCAGGAAGGTTCCATCATGTGGCGTATCACGTCCATTCCGTCGACTTCGCTGGAGCAATCCATCGCCATTTCCAAGGATGTTTCGAAGATATTGACTGAATTCCCTGAAGTGAACACCACCTTGGCGATGATCGGCCGGGCAGAAAAAGGGGAGACAGCGGATGTCAACTATATGGAGATCTACACCGAATTGAAACCACACGATGAATGGGCATCAGGACGCAGTATCGAGCAACTGGTTGCCGCAATGCGTGAGAAGCTGGAAGAAACAGTACCCACCGCAGTGATTGCCTTCACCCAGCCGATTCAGATGCGTGTGGAAGAGTTGATCTCCGGTGTGCGTGCCACCCTGGCGGCCAAGCTCTATGGTGAGGATCTTGGTGAACTGGACCGCCTCAGCCAGGCGATCAAAAATGCCATCAGTCAGGTACCGGGTGTGGCGGACCTGTCGCTGGAGGCCAATATCGGCAAACCGCAGATCCGTATCCAGGTCAACCGTAAACAACTGGCCCGTTACGGGTTGAATGCCGATGATGTCCTCTCCATCGTGCGTAACGGCATCGGTAACGAACCGGTCTCGACGCTCATCGACGGCGTCAAGCGTTTCGATATCACCGCACGCCTGCATGATCCGGCCAAGACCGATGTGGAAGCAATCAAGGCCATTCCGCTGCAGACGGCCGGTGGTGCCATTGTGCCCCTCTCGCGGGTCGCCGATGTCTCGGTGGCCGAGGGATACTCGTTCGTGCGCCGGGAGCAGTTACAACGTTACGCAGTGATCCAGATGGACGTACGCGGCCGTGATGTGGATGGTTTCGTCAGGGATGCCGAGGCCGCGATTGCGCAGCAGGTAAAACTGCCGCCTGGCTACTGGATCGAGTGGGGTGGTGCATTCGAAAACCAGCAACGTGCATTGCAGCGGCTGTCCATCATTGTACCGTTGACCATCTTTTTTATCTTCGTGCTGTTATATACAGCCTTCAACTCGGTGAAATACGCAGCACTGATCATTGCCAACGTGCCGTTTGCCGCCATTGGCGGTGTCGTATCCTTGTTCATCAGTGGCCAGTATCTGTCCGTACCCTCGGCCATTGGTTTTATTGCTGTGTTTGGTGTGGCCATGTTGAACGGCATCGTGCTGGTAAGCTTCATCAACGAGCAGCGTGAGAAAGGCTTGTCAGTCGCCGAAGCTGTGCGTCAGGGTGCTGAGTTGCGACTGCGACCTGTGATGATGACGGCCAGTGTGGCCATCCTTGGTCTTATTCCCATGCTGTTATCCGCCGGTGTTGGCGCGGAAACCCAACGGCCATTGGCGACGGTGGTGGTTGGTGGACTCATCACTTCCACTTTGCTCACACTGGTGTTGTTGCCAGTGATCTACGAGTGGATGGAAACCAGAAAGGAGAGAACACAATGAAAGAAATAAAAGCCTTCGTCCATCGCAATCGCGTAGCCGATGTCGTCCATGCACTGAACGAAGCCGGTTTTTGCAATGCCAACTGCAACCTCTCGGTGATCGACGTCAAGGGCACGTTGGACGCCCTTGACAGTCAGGAACGCGATTATTCGCTGGAACTTGGCGAAGCCATTATCACCGAGGTCAAACTGGAACTGGTGTGCGCAGATGAACGCGCCGACACGGCAGTGCAGTTGATCCGTGATAACGCCCGTACCGGGCAAGCCCGCGCCGGATGGGTGTTTGTCAGTGACATCGTTGCCAGCTATGCTATCGAAGATGATTGACGCAAAGGGCGGGAGTGGCACAGGGGAATGATGGCCACGGAAAATCAGCGGGCCGTTGTTTAGCCTGGCGACCTGAATATCAATTGGAATGAATCCTGGGATATGCTTGGTCTTTACGATGCAACAAAGGCGTAAAAAAACACGTTCCATCTTTGTTTGCAGGTGAGACGGGGCGAGGGGGATGTCAAACGAAAAAAGCGCTGAAAAATCAGCGCTTTTTGTGGTTTCCGGTGGCCCGTGATTGCCTGTTGATTTGGTGCCGAGGAGAGGACTTGAACCTCCACGGGGTTGCCCCCACTAGCACCTGAAGCTAGCGTGTCTACCAATTTCACCACCTCGGCATAGGGCGCGCACTTTACCGAGAGTCTGCGGTATTGTCAAATAATAACCCCCTGTTTGCGTGCCGACTGCGTTACAATGTCTCCCACCTAAGTTATTGAATAGACCGCATTTTGGAGAATCCGGATCACCTTATGAGCAAGAAAAAAAACACCGATCCCTACGCTGCCAGGGAAGCTGAAAAATACGACAACCCCATTCCGAGCCGGGAATATATCCTGCAACTGCTGGAGCAGGCGGGGCAGCCGATGTCGCGCAAAGCCATTGCAGAGGCGCTGGGGTTGCATGATGAGGTGTCACTGGAGGCATTGCGCCGCCGGCTGCGCGCCATGGAACGTGATGGCCAGTTGCATTTCAACCGCCGCAAGGAATACGGCCTGATCAGTAAAATGAATCTGGTGCGGGGGCGGGTTATCGGTCATCCGGACGGGTTTGGTTTCCTGGTGCCGGATGACGGCGGGGATGACGTGTTTCTCCCTGCGCGGGAAATGCGCGGCATGATGCACGGTGACAGGGCGCTGGTGAGCGTCACCGGGGTGGATCGGCGCGGCCGGCGTGAGGGGCTGTTGGTGGAAGTCCTGGAACACGCCAATACCACTCTGGTGGGCCGCCTGTTCATCGAGAACGGCGTTAATTTTGTCGTCCCCGATAACAAGCGCATTCCGCAGGACGTGTTGATTTCCCGTGAGGATCTGCATGGCGCCCGTCACGGTCAGATCGTGATGGTCAGCATCATCGATTATCCCAACCGCTACCGGCAGCCCATCGGGCGGGTGGTGGAGATCCTGGGTGAGCACATGGCGCCGGGGATGGAGATCGATGTCGCCATCCGCTCCCACAGCCTGCCATTGAGCTGGTCACCCGAGAGTGAGGCGGAAATCGCCGGGCTCAGGGCAGAGGTGAGTGAGCAGGACAAACAGGGCCGGGAGGATATCCGTCATCTGCCGCTGGTCACCATCGATGGTGAAGACGCGCGTGATTTCGATGACGCGGTGTTTTGTGAGCGCAATGGCAAAGGCTGGCGATTGCTGGTGGCGATTGCCGATGTTTCCCACTATGTGCAGCCGGAAGCCGCCCTGGATGCGGATGCGCGCGAACGCGGTAACTCCGTTTATTTTCCGGAAAGGGTGATCCCCATGCTGCCGGAGATCCTCTCCAACGGGCTTTGCTCTCTCAACCCGAAGGTGGATCGGCTTTGCATGGTGTGTGACATGCAGTTGAGCCGGCAGGGCAAGCTAACCTCCTGGCAGTTTTATCCCGCGGTGATGCATTCCCACGCACGCCTGACCTATACCCAGGTGGCGGCGATGCTGGTCGAAGGGGATGAGGCAACGCGCAGGCAATACACCGAATTGTTGCCACATCTGGAAGCGCTTTACCAATTGTATAAAGTCATGCGCAAGCGGCGGGAGCAGCGTGGCGCCATCGATTTTGAAACCACCGAAACCCGCATTGTTTTTGGCGAGCAGCGCAAGATTGAACGCATCGTGCCGCTGGTGCGTAACGATGCGCACAAGCTGATCGAGGAGTTCATGATCACCGCCAACGTGGCGACTGCGCGTTTCCTCCTGAAAAACAGGATCCCGGCACTTTATCGTGTGCACGAGGGACCGACAGTAGAAAAACTCGAAGATCTGCGGGCCTTCCTTGCTGAGTTCGGACTTTATCTCGGCGGTGGCGACAAACCGACCTCGGCGGATTACGCCGCCCTGCTGAGAGAAGTGGAGGGCCGGCCCGATGCACATTTGATCCAGACGGTAATGTTGCGCAGCCTGCGGCAGGCCGTTTACAGCCCGGATAACATTGGTCACTTCGGACTGGCATTCGATGCCTATGCCCATTTCACTTCCCCCATCCGCCGCTATCCTGATCTGCTGGTTCATCGCGCGATTCGCCATGTGCTTTCGGGAAAGCCGGTTGATACCTACCGCTATGATCATGAAAGCATGGTGTCCATGGGCGAGCATTGCTCCCAGACCGAACGGCGCGCCGATGAAGCCACCCGTGATGCGGTGGACTGGTTGAAGTGTGAATACATGCTGGACAAGGTGGGAGAGGAGTTCGACGGCACCATCAGTTCGGTGACGAGCTTTGGCCTGTTTGTGGAGCTGGATGATATTTATGTCGAAGGCCTGATCCACGTCACCGGGCTGGATAATGACTATTACCATTTTGATCCGGTCAAACACCGCATGCTCGGTGAGCGCAGCCGGCAGATATACCGCCTCGGGGATCGTATCCGGGTGCGGGTTGCGCGGGTGGATCTGGATGAACGTAAAATTGACTTCCAACTTGCCGGCGTGGTCAGTGGCGGGAGGCGTGCCGCGGCAAAATCAGGCAAAAAGAAAAAAAGCAGGGCAGGAGAGACAGCCGCGGAGGAAAGCGGCAAGAAGAAGACGAGCAAGAAAAAAGGCGGCAAAAAAACCGCCATGAGGAAAAAGTCCCGGGCAAAGAAAACGGGAAAGAAAAAGGCGGCGAAGAAAAAAACAGCCAAAAAGAAGCCGACAAAGAAAAAGAGCAGCAAGAAGAAAACCGCCAGGAAAAAAACCGGCAAGCGCCGCCGTTGACAACACGACATGGCGGAGAAACACATCATCTATGGCCTGCATGCGGTGCAGGCCGCCCTGGAACATGAACCGGACATGTTGCGAGGAGTTTGGCTGGAGCACAATCGGCGGGACAAACGGGGGCAGCTGCTGGTGAAACTGGCCAGACAGGCAGGTGTGCCACTTCAGCGGGTCGGGCGGGAGGTGCTGGAGCAAATGGCGCCCGGCGTCCGTCACCAGGGGGTGGTGGCCGAGGTCAGCCGCCAGCCGGCCATGGCAGAAACCGATCTGCAGGCATTGCTCGAGGGACTGCAGCAGCCCCCTTTTCTTCTCATCCTCGATGGCGTGCAGGATCCCCACAATCTTGGTGCCTGCCTGCGGACGGCGGATGCGGCGGGAGTGCATGCGGTGATTGTCCCACGCGACACGGCCTGCGGCTTGACCAGTACGGTGCGCAAGGTCGCATGCGGCGCCGCGGAAACGGTGCCGCTGGTGCAGGTTACCAATCTGGTGCGTACGATAAAATCCTTGCAGGCGGCGGGGATCTGGATCATGGGGACCGATGCGGCAGCCGAGCGAAGCCTGTATGAAACCGATTTGCAGGGTCCGCTGGCGCTGGTACTCGGTGCAGAAGGCAAGGGATTGCGCCGGCTGACGCGAGAGGCGTGCGACACCCTGGTGAATCTGCCGATGTTCGGGACGGTACAAAGCCTGAATGTCTCAGTCTCCGCCGGGATCTGTTTATACGAAGCGGTCCGTCAGAGAAGGGAAAATCGGCAGGAGTAAGTGGCAGGGAAAGGACAGGTAAAAACCGGCAGGGCGAATAATACTGATAAATCAAATACTTGCAGCCGATGCTGCGGCTATCTTTTCCCTTGTACCTTTGCCCTGATTTTCAGTACAATACCCGGCCTTTGATGCACCGCAAGCAACGGTGTGTCAGCGACAATTTGTTATTCACTCCTTGCCTCACCGTTAAGCGGGAGGCTTGATAGCCGAAGGGAGCATTATGCGACATTACGAAATCGTGTTTCTGGTCCATCCTGACCAGAGCGAGCAGGTTCCTGCCATGCTCGAACGTTACTGTTCCACCATCGAGGCCGATGGCGGCAAAATCCACCGCCTTGAAGACTGGGGCCGGCGTCAACTGGCGTATCCGATTCAGAAGATCCACAAGGCCCATTATGTTTTGATGAACATCGAATGCAATCAGGCCGTGCTGGATGAACTTACCAGTGGCTTCCGCTTCAATGACGCGGTGATCCGTAACCTGGTCATTCGTCGTGATCACGCCATTACTGAAGCTTCACCCCTGGCGAAGAGAGACGAAGGCAAAGAAGAGCGGGTGCCGGAAGCAAAAGCGCCTGAAGCCGAAGCGGCTGTCGAAGCCTGATTGGATAAACGAAACAATCCGGTGCTGGAACTGTTACCACACCGTTGCATTTAAGGAATCTGAATATGTCACGTTATTTTCGTCGTAGAAAATTCTGCCGTTTTACCGCAGAAGGTATTGAGGAGATTGATTACAAGGATCTCAATTTACTCAAAGCCAATATCACGGAAAGCGGAAAAATCGTACCCAGCCGTATCACCGGTACCAAATCCCGTTACCAGCGCCAGCTGGCGACAGCAGTGAAGCGTGCCCGTTACCTGGCGCTGTTGCCATACACGGATTCGCACAAATAATTATCGTGCGTATCCCGGCATAGGCAGGACATTTGCCGATGCGTGCCATCGCCGCTTACATCATGCGCGGCCGGATGCAGGCCATTATTGCAACATCGGGTCTGGGCATCTTCGCGCTTTTGCTGATGCCCCTGAGCTGGCCGTTGAGCTACCTGAGTGCTGCTGCGGTTGGCCTGGTTACCCTGGTACAGGGGCCAAAAGAAGGGTTGTTGAATGTCGCAGGTGCGATGCTCTTTGTCGCAGTCATGATGGGAATGGCGACGGGGCAGCCGCTGGTGGCAGGCGGTTTTTCCATCAGCATGTGGTTGCCGGCGTTTTTGCTGGCCTGGGTGTTGTACCTGAGCCGCTCCTTTGCCCTGGTGCTGATCATCAATGCCGTGCTGGGATGGGGCCTGATAACCGTTGTCTACCTGCTGCTGCCGGATCCGGCGGGGTGGTGGTACGGTTATTTTACCGAGCAGGTGGTGCCGGCGATGAAACAGGTCGGCATGGAAATTCCTGATGAAGCCGCCTTCACGGAGACGCTGAAACACTCCAGCCGGCTGATGACCGGTGTGCTGGTGGCTTTCATCAGTTTGGGCGTGGCGATCAGTCTGGTGATCGCGCGCTGGTGGCAGGCACTGTTGTTCCGCCCCGGCGCGTTTGGTGAGGAATTCCGCCGGCTGAGACTGGGCAAGCCGATATCCGCCATCGGAATCGTACTGGTGCTGTTGAGCACCATGGTTTCCGGCCAGTTGCAGGAGTGGAGTCTCAACCTGCTGCTGGTGGGAATCGTGCTGTTTATGTTTCAGGGGCTGGCGGTCGGTCATGCCTGGGCAAAGCAGCGTGCGGCGAACCAGGCCTGGCTGGTCGCCATGTATGTGATCATTGTTTTCACCATCCCTTATGGCGGGATGTTTGCTGCCGTCATCGGCCTGCTGGACAATGGTATGGATTTTCGCGCCCGTTTTCGCAATACCACCGGTTGATGCGGGCACACTGTAATTACTGAGATCGAGGAAAGTGTTATGGAAGTCATTCTGCTGGAAAAAGTAGCCAACCTTGGCGATCTGGGAGACAAGGTCACGGTTCGTCCGGGTTATGGCCGTAATTATCTGGTACCGAGCAAGAAAGCGGTGCCGGCCAACAAAGAGAACATCGCCATGTTCGAAGCGCGCCGCGCCGAACTGGAAAAGGCGGCAGCGGAAGCGTTGCAGGCAGCGCAGGAACGTGCTGGCAAGCTGGAAGCCCTGGCAGTGGTGACCATTGCCAGTAATGCCGGTGAAGAAGGCAAATTGTTCGGCTCCGTCACGGTGGCCGACATCGCTGAAGCCATCACCGCAGCGGGTGTGGAAACACAAAAACGCGAAGTCAGCCTGCCGGAAGGCCCGATTCACCACGTTGGTGAATACGAAGTGGACATTCATCTGCACTCCGACGTGACCCAGAGCATCAAGGTCATGGTTGTTGCTGAATAAATCGTTACCGCAGCAGCCGGTATCGCCAGGCCTGTCAAGGCCTGTAGCTGGCACACAATTTGCGCGGCCCCGGAAGGGGCCGTTTTTGTTTTAGCGGCGCTTTATTTTTATTTTGCCTGTTTTGTAAATTTCAACTTATTTTACACCTTGGGATTTGCTATTCTGAAAGACACCTCCGCGAGGGCAGCAAGGTGCCCGGAATGATAAAAGTCACGGATAATTCTTCAGCAAGTGACGTTTCGGGTCCGGCCCGGTTGGGGGTAGAGGGTGATTCAGGCATAAATTGTCATTCGACGCATTTTTTCTGGAGATAACATTGCAAGAGCTGGTTTACCCATCTTCGGGTGTCGATGGTGCTGCTGAAGCGCTGAAGGTTCCTCCCCATTCAATCGAAGCGGAACAGGCGGTACTGGGTGGTTTGATGATCGATAACAGCACCTGGGATCAGGTTGCTGATATACTCGCCGAGGCCGATTTCTACCGCCGGGATCACCGTCTTATTTTTCGTGCTGTCGCCATGCTGGCCGAAGAGGGACAGCCCTACGATGCGGTCACCCTGTCGGAATGGCTGGACAACCATAATGAGCTGGATGCGGCAGGCGGTCTGGCTTACCTGGGTTCCCTGGCAAAGAACACCCCTACCGCCGCCAATATCAAGGCCTACGCGGCCATCGTGCGCGAACGCTCCGTACTCCGCCAGCTGATCCGTGTGTCCACCGATATCGCCGGCATGGCCTACAATCCCGAGGGCAGGAGCAGCGCGGACATCCTCGATGCCGCGGAAAAACAGGTTTTTGATATCGCCGAGCAGGGTGCACGCTCCCGCTCCGGTTATGCCCCGATCAAGGAATTGCTGGTAAAAGCAGTGGATCGCATCGATACCCTCTATCAGAACGAATCGAATTACACCGGCATTCCCACCGGCTTCAATGATTTCGATGAAATGACCTCCGGCCTGCAAAACTCGGATCTGATCATCGTTGCCGGCCGCCCCTCCATGGGCAAGACGACGTTTGCGATGAACCTGGTGGAACATGCCGCGATCAAGCACCGTTCACCCGTCCTGGTGTTCAGTATGGAAATGCCGGGTGAACAACTGGTGATGCGCATGATGTCTTCCCTGGGACGCATCAACCAGCACAAGATCCGTACTGGTAAACTGGAGGACACCGATTGGCCGCGCCTGACGTCGGCGGTGGGGATCCTCAACGATGCGCCCATCTTTATCGATGACACCCCCGGTCTGACGCCGATGGAAATACGCGCACGTGCCCGGCGCATCAAGCGCGAACATGGTCTGGGGATGATCGTTATCGACTACCTGCAATTGATGCAGGGGACGCGGGGTAACAATGAAAACCGCGCAACGGAAATTTCCGAAATTTCCCGTTCCCTCAAGGGGCTTGCGAAGGAACTCAATATCCCGGTGGTTGCGCTGTCGCAGCTCAATCGCGGACTGGAGCAACGCCCCAACAAGCGGCCGATCATGTCGGACCTGCGTGAATCGGGTGCGATTGAACAGGATGCCGACGTGATCATCTTCATTTACCGCGACGAGGTGTATAACGAAGACAGCCCTGACAAGGGGACGGCGGAAATCATCATCGGCAAACAGCGTAACGGCCCTATCGGCATGTCGCGTCTGACCTTCCTCGGGCAATTCACCCGTTTTGAAAACTATATTCAAAGCGATGCATACAATGAGGACTATGCATGACCCGGGCCGCACGGGCACTCATTAATCTTTCCTCCCTGCGGCATAACCTTTCGGTTGCCAAAAAGCATACGCCTGAAGCCAGGCAACTCGCCATTATCAAAGCCAATGGCTATGGTCATGGCATTGAAGAGGTGGCGCAGGCGCTGAGTGCGGCGGATGCCTTCGGTGTGGCGTGTCTGGAAGAAGCACTTTGCCTGCGGGAAGCCGGTATTAAACAACCGATTGTATTGCTGGAAGGGGTGATGTATGCGGATGATCTGCCGCTGGTGCGCGAGCATCACCTGCAGCTGGTCGTTCATCAGATTGAACAGGTGGAGATGCTGGAGAACTCCCCCGGTGTTCCCATTCCGGTGTGGTTGAAAGTGGATACCGGTATGCACCGTCTCGGGATATTGCCGGGTGAAGCCCCCGCCATCTATCAACGACTTGTCGAGGCAAGCGCGGTTGCTTCGCCGGTGCGTCTGATGACACACCTGGCGAATGCGGATGATCGGCGGGATGATACCACCATGCGGCAGATTTATCTGTTTACGCCGATCGCGTCATCGTTGCACACGGAAACCAGTATTGCCAACTCCGCCGGTATTCTGGGCTGGCCGGCCAGCCACAGCGAGTGGGTGCGTCCGGGCATCATGCTGTATGGCGTCTCACCGTTTTTGGGGTCGACCGCGGCAAATCACGATCTCAAGCCGGTGATGACACTGCAATCGGAAGTGATCGCGATCAACAAACACCAACGGGGAGATCATATCGGTTATGGTGGCACCTGGCGTTGTCCGGAAACCATGCCGGTGGGTGTGGTGGCGATTGGCTATGGGGATGGCTACCCCCGGCATGCACTCAGCGGTACGCCGATTCTGGTCAATGGCAAACGCACCCAGGTGATAGGGCGTGTCTCCATGGATATGCTGTGTGTGGATCTGCGTGGTTGTCCGGGGACGCATATCGGCGATCCGGTGGTATTATGGGGCGAAGGCCTGCCGGTGGAGGAGGTTGCCGAAAAAGCGGCAACCATTGCATACGAACTGCTGTGCAAGATCACCTCCCGCGTGAATTTTGAGTATCTTGATTAGCAGGTACTCCCCCTGCCGCAATGAAGATTCTTCTCTCAGGCCCGGGCGGCAGTGGTGCGGGAAATCGAGATGTTTCGTCTACACGTATGGGTGAAGCGCCGAGGGTAATTCTGTCTTCTGCTCAACTGCTGACCACGGTAAATGTCGCGCGATTGCATTTGATAAACTCAACGATTTTATCGGCAGCAAGGGGTTTGCACAGGTAATAACCCTGGGCAAAATCGCAGTTCAGCGCCTTGAGCTGATGCATGACTTCCTGGTTTTCAATTCCTTCTGCAATGACCTTCAGGCCAAGATTATGGGCAAGATCGATGGTTGAGTGCACGATCACCGAATTGTCCCTGTCCCTGTCCATATCGACGACGAATGATTTATCGATCTTGATGATATGGACCGGCAGTTTTTTCAGATAACTCAAGGAAGAGTAACCGGTACCGAAATCATCAATTGCCAGTTGCAGCCCCATGGTTTCCAGTTGATTGAGAATATTCATCACACCGGGAGGATCGTGCATCACGTCACTTTCCGTGATTTCCAGCAGGATACAACCCTCATCGACATTCCATTCGTCCAGCAACTCGCGGATATGCGTGGTAAGTTGCGGATCGTGCAGGTTACGCATGGAGAGATTGATGGTGATATTCACGGTGATACCGGCATTATGCCATTCGGACCACTGGCGAAAGGCTGTTTTCAAAACCCAGTAGGTAAATGCTTTGATCAAACTGGTTTGTTCCAGTGGCGGAATAAACACCGAAGGTTCTATCAAACCGTTTTGCGGATGGGGCCAGCGGCTGAGAGCCTCGACTCCGAATATCCTGCCGGTAAACTGATTGATTATCGGCTGATAAAAAAGCTGCAGTTCATCATGCTCGATGGCGTTACGTAATTCGCCGATCAGCGCAAGGTGATCCGGACTGTGCGAGTCCTCCTCGGAACTATAGACGAAATAACCACTCTTGTTCTGTTTTGCCGCATACATGGCCACGTCCGCGCGTTTAAACAGGGTGGCGGTGTCCTTGCCATGATCCGGATAAAGGGCGATCCCCATGCTGGCCGAAACGGAGAAACTGATTTCCTCGAACAGAAATGATGGTTCCAGCACGTTCAATATTTTATTCGCCACCTGCAAGGCAGCATGCCTGTCTGCTCCGGGCAGAATGAGAAAATATTCATCCCCGCCGATTCTTCCAACCGTATCGACTTCGCGCACCACCGAGCGCAGACGCTGCCCCACCTCTTTCAGGAGTTGATCACCGACATCGTGACCGAGGGTGTCATTGATTTCCTTGAAGCGATCCAGATCCAGCATGATAACCGCAAACATCTTTTTATTGCGCGCGGCACGGATGATCGCCTGTTGCACCCTGTCCTGCACCAGGGCGCGATTGGGCAGATCGGTGAGTGAATCATGCAATGCCTGATGCTCGAGCTCCCGGTTGAGTATTTCGAGTTCATGTGTGCGTTTTTCCACGCGGCTCTCGAGGGTCTTGTTGAGTATTTTCAGCTGGGCCAGCGCCTGGTCCTTTTCGCTGGTGCTTTTCTTCAGCTTGCCCATCATCTCGTTAAAGGACTGTGCCAGGCTGCCGATCTCGTCATTGGATTCGATTAACACTTTCTCTTCAAGCTCGCCCTTGGCGACACGTTCCGAACCATGGATCAAGGCATGAATCGGTTGCAGGGTGTTGTAGCGGAAAACCACGTAGATGCAAATACTGAGAAAGAGAATGATGAAACCGTTGCCTAACATTTGTTTCAGCAGTTCATGCCGTGAAAGGCTTTCGATTCTGGTGCGATCCATACCGATGACGACATCACCAAGATGTTGTTTGTTGAACAGTATCGGAAATTCCAGAACCATAATACGCGGATCCGTATTAACGTGTTTAATGATTTTTGTCGGATTGAAGGTGTTCAGTTCGCTGATAGCCTTGCTGATGTACGGATTGTCCTTGTCGATATAGGAATTCAGGGGTTTGTTTTGCGGGGAGATATATACCGCGTAGACGACATCCTTCTGCCTGCTGACATCCTGCACGTATTCATTCAGGGTGATGAAATCATAGGAAAGGATCGCCTCCGGACTGATTTCGGCAAGCACTTCACCGAGCATGATCCCCTTGGACTGCAGGTGTTCGAGAAACAGCCTGTTCTGCGATTGGTAATTGAGAATGGCGGTACCACCCATGGTGACAAGTAAAACACCCGATACCAGCAGAGTGAATTTCGCCCCCAGCGAAAACCTCCATTTTTTTATGAATTGTCGGGGGGAGAGGGACATCATAACACCTTAAAATGATTCACCGGTGACACGCTGGATGATGCGCCGGTGGATATCGTACTCATCATCCGTTGCGGCAAGAATGTTTGTAAGTTTTGCGTGCTTGAGAATTTTTCTGCCTGTTTCACTGTTCTTTAGGTTGATGAAGATTGCTTGAATTCTGTTTCTCAAGGCAGACGGCATGCCTTGTTTTACCGCCCAGGGTAAATGGGCGATGGGTTTGCTCTTGGCCAGAAGTATCAACTTGCCGGTATCGATGCGTTTAACCAAAAATGGCAGGCGGATAACCACATCACCAACGCCGCAGGCATCGGCATGGCCGATGTAGGTTGTCATCAGTGCATTTGGCGGGTTTTTCGAGAATCTTGCGGTGTAGTCGTTTTCATGCAGGCCCGCATCCAGGAGCAGGGAGGTGGGAACGATGTATGACATCATCGCCGAACGTCCACCGCCAAAGACGATTTTTTTCCCTTTGAGATCCGTTAACGCAGTGATGCCGCTGTCTTTTCTCACCACCAGTGCACCGCTAAGTTTCGAATTACCGAACTCCTCGTTTTTCAGGATAACCTGATAACCGAATTCCTTGTGTGATTTAACATAGTGGTACTGGTTATAGTGAACGATGTCATAGTGTTTGCTGCTCACCCCTTTCCAGAATTCTCCGAAATTGCGGGCGCTCTCGAGACGTACGCTGCGCCCCAGTTGTCTGGACAAATGTTCCACCAGGGGAGTGAACATCTTGATGGTCTGTTTGAAATTTCGACGTGGAAAAACGCCAACGATCAGCGGATCTATGTTAGCGCTTGCAAGCAGTGGCTGGTTCGCAGTCAAGCCTGCAAGCAGCAGGATGATAAAAAGTCTGAGACGTCTGATGTGCATAACGGCAACACTTCACAGATTCTGATTGTATCATAGTATAAATATGATCTGGTCTGAATAATATGATTTTACCCGGATTGTCTCATCACTGGCTCAGCATCTTGTTATATGGAAATAGTCTAAAAATATCCCTAAATCAATCATATGAATCATAATTTTACACATACTGACAATTACACCATGACGTAAGGGAAGGCTGGATGTTTTTGTGCTTGTGGCTGGCGTCTGGCATCACCGCAAGTGATTCATGTTTACGATGCTCTGTTGCGATAAAGCACAACCTGATCCCCACCGGTGTGCGCAGGTATACAGGCTGGAGCAGCGATGGGGGGCGGAGGATGCGCTCAGGTTGTGTTTTATCCCACCTGCGGAGTGGACTATTTGAGCGATGCGTGGTCTTGGTCAAGAGGTGATAACAGCGGGGCAATTGTACCGCAAACCGGCATGATTGACTGGTGCTCACAAATTTCCAGGAAGCGCCTTCAGAAATTTATCTGGCCGCTCAGTTTTAAATAATTGCTCGTATCAGTGCCGCTGTCCAGACGGATGTAACCACCTTCCAGATGCATGGCAAAGTCGTCGTTGAAGTAATAGGCGATTTTAATTGCCGAGATATCCAGCTTGCTGTGGTCGACAGCAGAGATAGTGCGTTCCTGGAGAAAACCGACTCTTGTCCGGGGAAAATTATAGGCAACCTCTGCCGCATTACGTCTTTCCGGGAAACCGTAGCTCATTGCCAGGGCAAGATCAGAAATGAACAAACGGGCAATGGGCTGGTTAAGCCGCGTCATGTCATCTGCATAATGATAATAGCTCGTGGTGAGGAGCAGTTCCCACTCCGCAATGCCGAAGTAGCTGATGCCGGCTTCAATGCCTTTGCTGGAAGTGGTGATGAGGGTTTTTCTGTTATCCGGATAACTACGGCGGTAGAGGTTGATCCGGCTTGTCTGTGGTATGAGATCGAAACTCCAGTCAGCGGTATTGAGGCGCAACGGCAGGGAAAACGTATGCGTCCATAAATCGTTGCTGTTACCCCAATAGTCGTATAGCAGGCCGATTTCGAAAGTTTTGCCATACTCCGTGTGAAAACCGCCGCTGGCGCTGTAGATCTGGTATTGGCCGTTGCCGCTGCTGAGATTGGACTGCCCCGCCCCCAGCAAGAGACGATGCTTCGAAGGCAGGACAAGATCCAGTGAAAGTGACATATCCTGTGAATCCTGCAAACCGCTGTTGTACTCCAGCCAGATGGAGCTGCGTGGCGGTGGCGGCAAGTCCAGAAGAAAGTCCTCGAACTCGGCTTCACCGTGGGCAGTGATGGAAAAACAGAGTATCGCGAGGATGAAAACGGGATGGGAAAAACGAATTTCAGGCATGTGTCATGGTTTCAGTTTTGTCGCATGGCATCTGTCACAGACTGCTGGAAGCAAACTACAATGAAAGTCACGTGGATTGCATCTCTGCCTGGGCGCCAAACCAGAAATCGGATCCCTTTTCGATGAACTCGCTGTAATGCAGATAATGGGAGCCGTCACAGGAGAACGTCAGACCCACCATGCCATTGATAAGATTGAACGAGGCGGAGCGCAGATAAATAATCTCATCCGCCTTGCGCAAGGCCTTGAACAGTTCGATTACTTTGGCGATATTCTCCTCACTCACCTGGGCACGGGGATGCAGCGGGCGTTTGGGATAGGCCAGGCAGACATCGGGATCGGTCAGCTCGTCCACCGTATGGATCTGGTAATCAAACGGATCATCCACCGACCATAAGGAAACCCGGGAACTGGAAAAGTGAATCTTGCAATGGAATATTCCCTGATACTGCATCAGGGCGGTGATAATGTCCATGGCCTCATCCAGCACCAAGTCCATGGCGCTGATCGCCCTCTCCTGCATGAAGAGGGTGCCGCGTATCGCGGGATCACCTTTATATTGTTGCCAATGCCCGGTCGAACTCCCTTGGGGCGCGATCACTGCCGGTAACTCATCCACACTGAAATCGGCGGCAATGAAGCCGAGATATTCCTTCCCGGCGAAAACCGCCTGCATCAGGGTAAGGGTGGGAAGGGTGGTGAGGCGGCTGGTATAGACATTGGAAATGGCCCGCTGCGCTGCCGGCAGTTCGTTGTCAAAGTAGGGTCTGCCCGTCAGATCAACACCACGCCACTGGGTATCGAGCCGGTCACTGCCAATATTCGCGGAGATCAATATCCCATCGGTGTTGACGGCATAGATCATGTTGCAGTGGGGTAAGGTGGGGATACCCTCTTGCAGGATACGGTCGAGATCCTCGGGTTCGCGCCAATGAGGGGCGCACTTTTCGGCCAGCTTCTGCAGCGGTTCGGCTGCCAGCTCTTCCAATGCCTGTTTTTGCGCGCGAATGGCTTTCTTGAGACGGGACATAACAATGTCATTGTACCGCAACTCGATGAAAGAGAGATGACCCTGGTCAAATTTGATCCTTGCGTCGGTTTGGCAGATCGTATCTTCGGACAAAAGCCGGGGTGCGGGTGTCTGATTGAATTTCGCTCACCACTGGTGAAAAGGATTGCCGCAGTAAAAGCAGCTCCGTATCATGACAGCAGACTGGCAGCGGTGAAACGATTCAGATCATGGCAAAAGAGAAACGGCTTTATTCCTGCAGCGAATGCGGTGCGCAGGCGCCCAAGTGGACCGGGCAATGCGGTGATTGCGGTGCGTGGAACAGCCTTACCGAAGTGGTGGCGGTAGCGGCTGCCCGGACACGTTTCACCGGTTTTGCCGGTGAGGCCGGGCACGCGCAGGTGCAGCACCTGGCTGAAGTCAAGCCTGATGACGTGCGGCGTCAGCCGACCGGAATCGCCGAATTTGATCGCGTCCTGGGAGGCGGCCTGGTGCCGGGATCGGTCGTATTGATCGGAGGGGATCCGGGTATTGGTAAATCCACCCTGCTGTTGCAGACGCTGGTGGCCATGGGGCGGCAATGCAAAACCCTCTACATCACGGGTGAGGAATCCCTGCAGCAGGTCAGTTTGCGTGCCCACCGCCTCGGACTGGAATCGGCGGAGTTGCAGCTGCTGGCGGAAACCGGGGTGGAACGGATCCTCACCGCCGCCCAGCGGGAACAGCCGCAAGTGATGGTGGTTGACTCCATCCAGACCGTATATACCGAGCAAATTCAGTCAGCCCCCGGTTCGGTGTCGCAGGTGCGTGAAAGTGCCGCGCAACTGGTGCGTTATGCCAAGCAGAGCAAGGTGGCGCTGTTTCTCGTCGGCCACGTCACCAAGGAAGGAACCCTCGCCGGGCCGCGAGTGCTGGAGCACATGGTGGACACGGTGCTGTATTTCGAAGGCGAAAGTGACAGCCGTTACCGTCTGATCCGGGCATTCAAGAACCGTTATGGCGCGGTGAATGAGCTGGGGGTTTTCGCCATGACCGACAGGGGGTTGCGTGAGGTCAGCAACCCGTCTGCGATTTTTCTCTCCCGCCATGAAGAGGCGGTACCCGGCAGTGTGGTGCTGGTGACACTGGAGGGAAGCCGGCCGTTGCTGGTGGAGGTACAGGCACTGGTGGATGAAAGCCATCTGAGCAACCCGCGCCGTGTCACCACCGGCCTGGAACACAACCGGCTTGCCATGCTGCTGGCCGTGCTGCACCGGCACGGTGGCGTGGCAACCTACGATCAGGATGTATTTGCCAACGTCGTCGGCGGGGTGAGGGTCACGGAGACTGGCGCCGATCTGGCGGTGGTGCTGGCGATGATGTCGAGTTTACGCAGCCGGACCTTGCCACAGGATCTGGTGGTGTTCGGTGAGGTCGGACTGGCCGGGGAGATCCGTCCGGTACCCAACGGTCAGGAACGGCTGATGGAGGCGGCAAAACATGGTTTCAAGCGCGCCATGGTACCCAGGGCCAACGCACCAAGAAAGGCGATCGATGCGCTGGAGGTGATCACCGTGTCCAGACTGGACGAGGCGTTATCGGTGGAGTGGTAAAACAAATCATGTCTTCCTGTGGGGAGGGTAATAGCCGCACGGATGTGTGGAAAACGTGCTCAGCAATCAAGCGGGCGGCTTTTTCCGCCCACTTTCACGATGTCATGCCGGCCAGTTCCGCGAGTTCCCGCTCCAGCAGTTTCTCGTCTCCCAGATTCAATTCCACCAGACGGTGCAGGTGGGTGGCGGTATCCACTCCCAGGTGCTCGATATGAAAACCAATCTGTTCGTTTTCCTGATGAGCCACGGTCACCTCCATTTCCAGACGGGTATCCTCCGCACCTTCCACAAGGTCCAGCCTGAGTTTACAGGTGTCACCGGTGTTGGCATGCCAGTTGTCAGGCCGGCTGGTAAGCGCCCCGCGGAGAGAGATGTCGAGCAGGCGGGCTTCGTAGCTGGAATCATCGGCATCGGTAAGGACGACTCTGGCATCAAAGGGGATGCGGGTGAAATGCCGTTTTTCATCGAATGCGGTCATGTTCGATCTCAATCGAGGAAAAACAGCATCTTGATGTTGCCGATGACGATGGTTTCCCCGTCTTTCAATTGAACGCTGCGATCCCCGATGGGTTCGTTTTCCACCAGCGGCGGGTGTTCACCTTCAAGGTGTGAAAGAAAGTAACCATCGTTACGGCGGGTGATCACCGCGGTGGCCACGCCGGGTTTGCCGAGATTTGTCATCGCACGGTTCAGGCTCAGGGTTTTCCCCAGATTCTGTCCCGACATGATCTGCAGCCAGGCATGTTTTTTCCCGTCTTTTGCAAAGCTGCCCGATACGTTGTTTGCAGAAGCAGGGGTCGCCGGCTGTTGGGCCTCCTCTGCGATTGCGGTTTCTTCCGCGACCAGTTCTGCTTCGGATTCCGGAACTGCTTCATAGATGAAGGTGAGGGTGTGTTTACCGATACGTATCACATCCCCGTCTTTCAGCATCTGTTTTTCAATGCGTTCATTATTCACAAAGGTGCCTGATTCACTTTCCAGATCGACCAGCACGGAAGTCTCGCCCTGGGTATCGATGCGGGCATGTTGGGGTTGCAGGGCCAGGCTGTCGATATGAATGGTGCAGGCAGGATCATTGCCAATCGTCATGCTGCCCTTGATAACCGGATACACCCGGAGGACATTTCCTTTGAATGAAAGCGATAATTTAGACAACGTTTATCCTTCAAAAAATTCTATATTTATCTGGGGATTATAGACCGTTATTAAGGAAGCTGTACAACTACTGTTTCCCGTTGCGGCTTTTTCGTCAGGCGACTTTCTGAGGAGGGGATTTCTTCTTCAGCCCGGGATTGATCAGTACGGTTTTCACCGCATTCTGTGTGGTTTGCACGATTTCTATGGGGTAGCCTTCCAGCAGCATGCTGGTACCGGGATCCGGAATGTGTTCCAGATACTCGATGATTAGACCGTTGAGGGTCTTGGGGCCTTCGGTCGGCAGTTCCCAATCAAGCAGCTTGTTAAGTTCCCGTATGCTGGTGCCACCATCCACCAGGTAGGTGCCATCCTCCTGGCGGATGATGTCTTTACTGCTGGCGGCGGGATCAGTCGTGAATTCACCCACGATTTCTTCCAGGATGTCTTCCAGGGTAACCAGTCCCTGTAGTTCCCCGTATTCATTGACCACCAGCCCGATACGCCGTTTTTCCTTCTGGAAATTGATCAACTGTGTGTTCAACGGAATTCCTTCCGGGATAAAATAGGCTTCATGGATTATTTCACGGAAGCGGTCCTTGCCGGCCTCTTCCTGTTGAAACAAACGGATGGCGCGGCGCAAATGGATCATACCGATGACATGGTCAATGTCGTCCTCATAAACCGGCAGGCGTGTATGCTGGCTCTGGGTGATCTGTTTGACAATGTCTTCCCACTCGTCATTGATATCGATACCGACGATTTCGTTGCGCGGGATCATGATGTCTTCCACCGTAACCTTTTCCAGATCCAGGATGCTCAGAAGCATTTGCTGGTGGCTTTGCGGAATCATGCTGCCGGCTTCATTGACCACCACACGTAATTCGTCCCGGCTGAGTTTCAGGCTGGCGCGTTCCCCGGTTTTCAGGCCCAGCAGTTTGAATATCCCGTTGGTAAAAAGGTTGATAAACCATACCAGCGGATAGGCAATCTTCAGCAGGGGCTCGAGGATGAAGGAGGAGGGCAGCGCATAGGTTTCCGGACGAAGTGCGGCAATGGTTTTCGGGGTGACTTCGGCAAACACCAGTACAAGAAAGGTTAATACCCCGGTGGCGACAGCGATGCCGGCTTCGCCCAGCAGACGCATGCCGATGATGGTGGCGATTGCGGAGGCGAGAATGTTGACAAAATTGTTGCCAAGCAGGATCAGGCCGATCAGGCGTTCCGGCTGTGCCAGCAGGCGTTGGGCCCGGATTGCGCCTTTGTGTTTTTTATCGGCCAGGTGCCGCAAGCGGTAACGGTTAAGGCTCATCAGCCCTGTTTCTGAGCCGGAGAAGAAACCGGAAGCGATGATCAAAAAGACGAGTGCGCCAATCAGCACACCTATGGGTATGTCGTCCAAAAGAAATATTTTCTCATATTATTGACAGAAGAGTATTAACACGGATCAGCAGGTTGGCTGTCAAGCCCGGGTAGCAGGGCGATTGGCATATTCCATGCTAATAGTGCAAAACCAGTTCGATCACGAATTTGCTGCCAAAGTAGGCCAGCATCAGCATCACGAAGCCGCTGATGGTCCAGCGGATGGCGGTCCTGCCGCGCCAGCCAAAGCGCCAGCGGCCGAAAAGGAGCACCGCGAACAGAACCCAGGCGATCACCGAGAGCACGGTTTTGTGCACCATATGCTGGCCGAGGATGTCCTCCAGGTAAAACAGGCCGCTCAGCAGGGAAATACTGAGCACGATAAAGCCCAGGCCGATCATGCGAAACAGCAGGTTTTCCATGGTTTCGAGAGGTGGCAGGGTGCGGATGAACCCCCCCGGATGCTTGTTGTGCAGGTGACTGTCCTGGATATACAGCAAAACCGCCTGCACTGCCGCAACACTCAGCAGGCTGTAGGCGATGATCGAGGCAATGATGTGGAATTGCAGACCGCCGCCCAATTGTTTCAGCACCGGCCCTTCCAGATCCAGCATTTGTAACAACACCATCAGCGCCGCAAACGGAAAAACAAAAACTCCCAGGCTCTCGACCCTTTGCCTGACAGTGACCAGCAGAAGTAGCAGGGAAACCAGCCAGCCCACCAGCGACAAAATGATGAAAAAGCCGACATTGATCCCTTCCGGCGTGAACAAGCCACGGTAAACCAGCCAGGCATGCAACAGCATGGCCAGCAAGCCTGTACTCAGCAGCCGGTGGCGCGGCTGTCTTGCTACAAAAGAGTTCGGAAACAGTATTTTTTGTAATAACAGCCCGCCGCAAAGCAGGTAAAACAGAACAGCCAGAATGGCGATGATAATCATAGGGGTTTGTGAGTTATTGAGTATTTATGGAAATAATGACACAACCACACACTTGATCGAAAGTGGGAATTCTTCCTGCTGCCAACATTCCGCCTGAAAAAAACGGATGTTACAGGCGCATGAATGACTTGTGACCATTGTAACATTTTGTTTTACTTGCTGGTGGCATGATCACTTCACGGCAAATGAGGCCGATTTGGGTGAATTTCACTACCGGTTTCCGGCATGACGCAGGGATGACGAAGCCGGCATGCAATACACAACGATGCGGATTGTATAAGCACTAGCGGGATTTTTTAGAGAGCACGGGAAGATGGAGTTGATGGTCTTGGGATGCAGTGGGGGTGTAGGTGCCAATCTACGCACCACCACGTTGCGTTTGAATCATGAAGTATTGATCGATGCCGGGACCGGTCTGGGTGATTTGAGCCTGAGTGAAATGGCACAGATCCGCCACATATTCCTCACCCACTCCCATCTTGATCATGTCGTCAGTATTCCCTTACTGGTAGACAGTATATTTGATCGTATTCAGGAACCCATCGTGATCCACGGACTGGAAGCCACCTTGCAGGCGTTGCGTACCCATATTTTCAATAATGTTATCTGGCCCGATTTCACCACCCTGCCAAACCGGCACAATCCGGTGATGCGCTACGAGATGATGGTGCCCGGCCAGGTGGTGGAAGTGGCTGGCATGCAGTTCGAAATGATCCCGGTCAACCATGTGGTTCCCAGTGTCGGCTACCGCGTGGAGACGGGTAACAAGGTATTTGCTTTCAGTGGCGATACCAGCAGCAACGACACCTTCTGGCAGGTTCTCAATCAATACGATGCGCTGGATTTATTGATTGTGGAAGCCGCTTTTCCCGATCGGGATCTGGAATTATGCCGCAGGGCAGGCCATTATTGCCCCAGCCTGCTGGCCGAAGATATTCGCAAACTGCGCCATCAACCGGAAGTGTATATCACCCATACCAAGCCGGGTGGCGAAGAGGAAATATTCAACCAGTGCAAGGAAAGCATCAGCAGTCATTCGGTCAATCGCCTCACCGGCGGCATGAGTTTCAAGTTATAATCCCCGCTTTCATCCTGTTTTTTGACGCAGGAGAATGTTCCATTTACCTGTGTATTTTGTGAGGTAGCATGTTTGACGGTCTGAGTGAACGTCTCGGCAGAACGGTGCGCAATTTGCGCGGTGTCGGACGGCTGAGTGAGGAGAATATCAAGAAGACCCTGCGCGAAGTGCGCATGGCGCTGCTGGAGGCTGACGTTGCCCTGCCGGTGGTGAAGGAATTTACCGAGCATGTGCGTCAAAGGGCCATCGGTGAGGAGGTGCTGAAAAGCCTCACCCCCGGCCAGGCGTTTATCAAGATCGTCAAGGATGAACTGGTCCATCTGATGGGGGAGGCCAATGACGGTCTCAACCTGAACGTGGTTCCGCCCGCCGTGATTCTGATGGCCGGCCTGCAGGGTTCCGGCAAAACCACCACCGTCGGCAAACTGGCGCGCTGGCTGAAGGAAAATGCAAAAAAATCGGTGATGGTGGTCAGTGCGGACGTTTACCGTCCGGCTGCGATCGAGCAGCTCAAAACCGTGGCAAATGAAGTGGGTGCGGCTTTTTTCCCCAGCCGTGCCGAGCAGAAGCCGGAGGAGATCGTCAAGGCGGCCTTGCAGGAGGCCCGGGTGCAGCACAAAGATGTGCTGATTGTCGATACCGCCGGGCGTCTGCATATCGATGCCGAGATGATGACGGAAATCCAGAAGCTTCACGCAGTGCTTGATCCCGTCGAAACCCTCTTCGTGGTGGACAGTATGACCGGCCAGGATGCGGCCAATACCGCCAAGGCGTTCCATGATGCCCTGCCACTGACGGGGGTCGTACTCACCAAGACCGATGGTGATGCGCGCGGCGGGGCGGCGCTCTCGATTCGCCAGATCACCGGCAAGCCCATAAAATTTCTCGGGGTGGGCGAAAAATCGACCGCGCTGGAGGCGTTTCATCCCGATCGGGTGGCCTCCCGTATCCTTGGCATGGGGGATGTGCTTGGCCTGGTGGAGCAGGCACAGCGCCATGTGGATCAGGACAAAGCCAAAAAGCTGGCGACCAAGCTGAAGAAAGGCAAAGGCTTCGATCTGGAGGATTTTCGTGATCAGTTTCAGCAACTCAAGAAAATGGGTGGGCTGACCAGCCTGCTGGACAAGCTGCCCGGCATGCCGAACCTGCCCAAAGGGGTGATGAACCAGGTCAATGACAGTGAACTGGGCCGGATGGAGGCGATCATCAATTCCATGACGCCCCATGAGCGCCGCTTTCCGAATGTCATCAAGGGGTCACGCAAACGCCGCATCGCGGCCGGCTCGGGTACCCAGGTGCAGGACGTCAACCGGCTGCTGAAGCAGTTCACCCAGATGCAGAAAATGATGAAAAAAATGGGCAAAGGCGGGATGAGCAAAATGATGCGCAATATGAAAGGACAGCTCCCCCCCGGCATGATGTAGCCGGGTGCCGGTTGTGCGCAGGCAGCGAGAGCGGAAACAGGGGGAAGTTTATGCTATTTACGCCAAAATTGCCCCTAAGCCCTTCACTTTTCCGCAATTTTCAGTACAATGCGCCCTCTTGATCGGGGCTGTCTGGCAAAATGCCAGGACGGCCTGGAATTGTTTGTATTGATGAGGATAATTTAACGCGATGGTAACCATTCGTTTAGCGCGTGGCGGTGCAAAAAAACGCCCTTTTTACCACATCGTGGTCACTGACAGCCGCAACCGACGCGACGGTCGTTACATCGAGCGTGTTGGCTATTTCAATCCGGTCGCCACTGGTAACGAAGTGCGGCTGAATATCGAAACTGACCGCGTGGCGCACTGGTTGAGCCAGGGGGCGAAGACCTCTGAGCGTGTTGGCAAGCTGCTCAAGGAAAACGCGGCGGCCTGACCCCACCAGGCCTGCAGAACGGCCGGCTTCCGTGGTCAGCAAGGCACAGCCAACCCCCGAGATGGTGCTCCTGGGGCGGATTTCCGGCCTTTTCGGCGTGAAAGGCTGGGTCAGGATCCACTCGGATACGGAGCCGCGGGAAAATATTCTGAAGTATTCCCCCTGGTATCTGCAGCAACACGGGGAGTGGCAGAGCCATGAGCTGCTGGCCGGCCAAAGGCACGGCAAGGGTGTGGTGGCCCATCTGGACAACTGTCCGGATCGGGATAGTGCGGCAAAACTGGTTGGCTGCAAGATTGCGATCCGGCATGCGCAGTTGCCCGACGCGGGTGAAAATGAGTTTTACTGGAGTGAATTGAAGGGGCTTCGGGTGGTCACCACCGGGGGCACGGAACTGGGAGAGGTCACCAGTTTGATGGAAACCGGCGCCAATGACGTGCTGGTGGTGCTGGCCAGCGATGAGGATAGCGGGGGAAAGAAACGTGAACGCCTGATCCCGTATATCCGGGAGCAGGTCATCAAATCGGTGGATCTGGAGACGGGAACCCTGGTGGTGGACTGGGATCCGGATTTCTAGGAGGCGGGCATGCGAATCGATGTTGTCACTTTGTTCCCGCAAATGTTTCGGACCCTGACCGATTACGGAATTACCGGACGCGCCGTCAAGCGGGGGATCCTGGAACTGGCGACCTGGAACCCACGGGACTACACCGGGGATCGCCACCATACCGTGGACGATCGTCCTTACGGGGGTGGTCCCGGCATGGTGATGATGGTGCAACCGTTGCGGGATACCATCCGCGATGCGCGCAACGTGACAGAGGGGGAGAGCCGCGTTATCTACCTCTCGCCCCAGGGACGGAAACTGGACCAGCGGGGGCTGAACGAGTTGGCCAAACGTCCCAACCTGGTTCTGGTGTGCGGGCGCTACGAGGGGGTCGACGAACGGATCATTGCCCGGGAAGTCGATGAGGAATGGTCGATTGGCGACTATGTCCTCAGCGGCGGTGAACTGGCCGCGATGGTCATGATCGACGGTATCACGCGCTTGCTGCCAGGTGCCCTCGGTCATGAGGAATCGGCACAACAGGATTCCTTCGCCAGGGGATTGCTGGATCACCCGCAATTCACCCGGCCGGAGGAAATCGACGGCATGCAGGTCCCGGAGATCCTGCTGAGTGGTGATCACCAGGCGATTGAACGCTGGCGCCACAAACAGGCCCTTGGCCGCACCTGGTTACGGCGGCCGGACCTGCTGGAAGAACTGGAACTGGATCCGCAACAACAGGCGTTGTTGGCTGAATTCATTCATGAATATGAAATTGAGTAATGGATATTTCTGTTTGATTGCCCTGGCATTTCAAGTAAGAAGCGTCCTGAATCGAGCATTTGCAGCTTGGGAGCATAACAAATGAGTAATATTATCGATCAACTTGAAGCTGAACAGATGAAGGAAATACCAGCCTTCGCACCGGGTGACACCATCGTGGTTCAGGTCAATGTCAAAGAAGGCAACCGCGAGCGTCTGCAGGCATTTGAAGGCGTTGTGATTGCCAAGCGTAACCGCGGTTTGAATTCGGCGTTCACCGTGCGCAAGATTTCCCATGGTGAAGGTGTGGAACGCGTGTTTCAGACCCATAGTCCCAGTATCGCCGGGATCAAGGTCAAGCGCAGGGGCGATGTGCGCCGCGCCAAGCTGTACTACCTGCGTGAGCGTGCCGGCAAGTCCGCGCGCATCAAGGAAAAGCTGGCCAAATAGGGCCATGGCAGGTTGGTGACCGCCGGCTTGTATTTTTCCAGTAAATGCAATGAAGACAAACGGGTAACATCAGTCATGGTGTTACCCGTTTTTTTTGTCCGCCGCATAAAAAAAACGGCGCTTTTGCTTTTATCCATGTTGCTGTTGCTGCCAGCCGGCCTGACGCTGGCGGAAAGCCCTGAGACACCAGCTAAAGCGGAAAGCGCAAATTCCGAAGAGGCCGCCCGGGACACGACCGATCCTGCCATTGCAGAAGTCCGCGCGCTGGCCCGTACCGGTGCGGCCCGTCTGGCGTTATCGGTTCTTGCCAAACAGCAGCCATCCGCAACGGCGGATCCCGCCGGCTGGATGCGCTGGGAGCGGGAACGTATACGTATTCTCCGGCACAGCCACGCGTGGCAGCAGATCACAGATCGTCTGGCAACCTTGCCATCCGGCATCCCGGCTCCTTTTCGCCGCTGGGCCGTCACCCAGCGTGCCGAGGCGCTGATTAAACTCGGGCAGGGAAAGGCGGCAATTCGTTTATTACAGCAACTCATCTGGCAAATACCCGCCGATCATCCTGAACTCGATGTCTGGCAAAAGCGCTGGCGCCGCAACGTCATGGATGCCTATCTCGTCATGGGTGCCAGCGAGGATGCCCGCCTCGCTTCGGTTCATTACTTCCGTGATTATGGTGCCAGTACACAGGCTGACCGGTTACTGCATGCCCGTATCCTGCTGAGTGCCGAACGCGCGGATGAGGCGGCGGATCTCCTTGATGCGGGGAGTGAGGATCCGCAAACGGCGACCTTATCGCTTCTGGCACAACTTCGCAGCCGGCGCCAGACACCGCAATGGGTGTTGAAAACCCTCCTGCGCCGCATACGGGCTGCCGATCTGGATGAGGTTATCAGGACCCAGCTCTGGGCGGTGATGGCCGAGGCGGCGAAACAGGTGGGGGATCGCGCGACCGTTGCCAATGCGCTGGAGCATGTTTTTGCGTCGGGGGAATCGTTGCCAAGCGGTTTGTTCAAGGTGAATCCGGACAGCTTGTGGAAGGCCTATCTCGAATTTGCCACCATGGTGGGAAACGAGGCGCAGTATCTGATAGGTCAGGATGCGCCGTGGTTCGAAGCTGCCGCCAGGGCGCGCAAACAGTTCCCGGTGCGCGCCCGCTCCCTCTACGCCTTTTTGCTCATCAAGGGTGAAAACAGTGCCAGCCGTGAACGGGCGGCTGAGCAGATTGTTGCCAGCCTCAAGGCGCGCAAGCACGGAGGCCGGTTGTTACAGGCGCTGTTTTTACAGTCCGGCCGTTTCCCTTCCAAAGGTGCGATCCCGCTGGTTGCCCGGTATGTGCTGGTGGATGTCGCCTTGCGGCAATCGGACATCACCCTGGCGTCTTCCCTGATGGCAACCATTCAGGCACCACCGGAGGGTGCGGATCAGTTTTTATGGCAGTTGCGGCGGGCGCGGATCCTGGTGATGGGTGGCGATCACCAAAGAGGGGCGGCGGCCCTGCAGGCGCTTCTCGACACCCAGACAGAACTCGGGCGGGAACAGATCGATCGTTTTCTACAGGTGGTGTTTGATTTACAAACGGTGCGCGCACATGCCGCCGCTTACAAACTGTTCGTGGCGGTGATGAAGCGCACCGATGATCAAAAATTGCAGCGCGAACTCTATTACTGGATGGCGGAATCCCTCAAGGCCGAAGGGGACTACCTCGGGGCTGCCCGGCTCTATTTGAAGTCAGCGATGTTACCCGATCCGGAAGCAATGGATCCCTGGGCGCAAACCGCCCACTACCAGGCTGCCGATGCACTGGCCAAAGCAGGACTGGTGCGGGATGCCAGGCGCCTGTTCAGCCGCTTGCTTGCGGTGACCCGGGACCCCGGCAGGCGTTCCGTCTTGCAGCATGAATTACAAAAACTCTGGCTGGTAAAGGGAAACGGCACGAAACCGCAGGGTGAAGCGAAAGGGAACTGACTTCTGTGCCCGGGCAAAGCGGATGCCGGCATGGCCACTGTTTACTGAATTAAAAAACCGGTAAACAGCGTGCGTTTGATTGCGGTTTTGCCGGTATTCTCCTCCATTACCTTGTTGACCGCGAGTTGGATTTCCTCACGTAACTTTTTCTTCCCCTGTATGCTGTTGATGTCTGCAACCTGTCGGCCACTGACCAGTACCACGATGGCATGCCGGATTGCCGCTTCATGTTTTGAGAGCAGCTCCGCCGTATCAGGACTTGTGGGGATGAAGGAGATGGCAAGCTGTAAATGGTGAATTTCCTCACCGTCATCGACGTTGACCACAAACGGGGGCTCCAGGGCAAAATAGCTGATGGCAGCGGTTTCAGCGTTTTTGTCTTCTGCCGCGGCATCAGCCTCGGCCGCGGCATGGACTGACGCAGCAAATCCCAGCAGGAACAGGGGCAGGATAAACCGGATGACAGACATGGATGCCTCTCCAATAAAGTATCGATGGTTTTTTATCGGCCCGCGAATGGAAAAATTAAATCGGATTCAGTACGCATGCCGCCGTATTTTGCCTGTGCGATGCGATAATATGGACCCATGTTGCAGCGCATGAAATTTCAGACCCCTGTCGGTTGTCTCGCGGTCGAAGTGAGCGCCGGCCGCATCGTGGGGATCGGCTTGCAGGCATTTCATCACCAGGCTGCGGAGGTGCGCCCCCTCGGCAGTTGCCGGGGAGTGTTCAGCCGGGTGGCGGATCAGCTGGCTGCCTATTTCGGCGGCAGGCGGCGTGAGTTCACCCTGCCTCTCGATCTCAGGGGAACCGCTTTCCAGCAGCGGGTCTGGCTTGCCCTCAGAACCATCCCCGCCGGGGAAGTGCGAACCTATGGTGAAGTCGCGAAAGCGCTGGGATCCCATGCGCGGGCGGTCGGCATGGCCTGCCGGCATAACCCCGTGCCGCTGGTTGTGCCCTGCCATCGTGTGGTGGCGGCAGATGGCCTTGGTGGTTTCAGTGGTCAAACTGCGGGTCCGGCACTTGCACTCAAACGTTGGTTGTTGGAGCATGAAGGTGCACTCCCGACGCCACTGGCTGCAGATTGATATGGCACAACCTGTTGAACCCCTGATTGATCAGTTTCTCGATGCCTTATGGATGGAACGCGGCTTGAGCGTCAATACCCTGCAGGCTTATCGTAATGATTTGAAAGGATTTCATCATTGGTCGAGCGCACGGGGGGGGAACCTCCTCGGCAGCCGGCGTGATGATATCCAGGCGTATCTGGCGGTACGCGTCAGCGAAAACGCCAGTCCGCGCAGCACCGCCCGCCTGTTGTCCACGCTGCGGAATTTTTATCGCTGGCTCCAGCGGGAAAACCGTATCAGCGAGGATCCCACCGCACTCATCGAGGCACCGAAGCTTGGCAGGCCCTTGCCCAAAACCCTTAGCGAGGATGAGGTTGAGGCTCTGCTGGCCGCGCCGGACACAGCCAGCGTGCTGGGCTTGAGGGATCGCACCATGCTGGAGGTGTTGTATGCGAGCGGCTTGCGGGTTTCCGAACTGGTCAATCTGCTCTCGTCACAGGTGCAGCTCCAGCAAGGTGTGATCCGCGTAAGTGGTAAAGGCAACAAGGAACGCCTGGTGCCGCTGGGTGATGAGGCGGTGAGCTGGATGGAGCGGTACCTCAAGGAATCACGACCGGTGATGCTGAACGGGCATCCTTGTGATGCCTTGTTCGTCACGCAGCGACGTGTGGCGATGACCCGCCAGGCCTTTTGGTACCGGATCAAGCGCTATGCCAGCCAGGCGGGTATCGACAAGCCTATCTCTCCCCACACCCTGCGCCATGCTTTTGCCACCCACCTGCTCAACCACGGCGCCGATTTGCGCGTGGTGCAGATGTTGTTGGGGCACAGCGACCTTTCCACCACGCAGATCTATACCCATGTGGCCAAAGCGCGATTGCAGCAACTGCACGCTGAACACCATCCGCGCGGTTGAGGCGGGTGATTCATCCGAACTGACCCGCCGGATTGTGGTCATAATTTCAGATGAAGTTGATGGAACGGCATCCAGGCGGCTGGAGCGCCACGGGCCCTTACAGTAAAGCCGAAGCGGAAAAGGGGAAGAAAGAGGATCAAGAAGAGATGGCGTTATGCAAGAAGCTCTCTCTTTTATGGATTGCAGTTGATATAATCCGCCCGCCAAAACCTTGAGGACAAGATGGAATGAAGTGGTATCACACATTGTTTTTTGCAGCGCTGGCGGTGTTCACGACGACAGCATTGGCTGAAACAGAGATTGAGAGGGTGCACAAATCCCTGCAGCACGTCTTACCGGGTTTGCCCCGGGACGCGGTCCGGCCCTCACCTGTCGCCGGCCTGTATCAGGTGATGATACCGCCGAAGATGTTTTATGTGAGCGCGGATGGCCGTTTCGCCATCGATGGGGACGTCATCGATTTGTTGCAGCAGAAAAACATTTCCACGCCGGTGCGGGACAAAATGCGTATTTCAGCCATTGATGCATTGGGTGAAAACCAGATGATCATCTACGATTCTGCAAAGCAGAAATATACCGTGACGGTGTTTACTGACATCGATTGTGGCTATTGCCGCAAGTTACACAGCCAAATCGATGAATATAACAAGGCGGGCATTCGAGTCCGTTATCTCTTCTATCCACGCGCGGGGATTGGTTCGGCTTCTTACAACAAGGCGGTCTCGGTCTGGTGTGCCGACGATCAACGCAAGGCGTTGACACTGGCCAAGCGCGGAGAAGCCATTGCGGAAAAACAATGTGACAACCCGGTTGCGAAGGAATATGAACTGGCACAGCAGATCGGTGTTCGCGGCACCCCGGCAATCATCACCGAAGAGGGCCAGGTTATCCCCGGTTATGTGCCGCCGGCCAGACTCAAGGTGATTCTGGAGGCGCAGCAGACGCTGCAATAGGCTGTAAGCGGGTAAAGCATTGCAAAGGATGCAAGTGCAGTGGTGTCATCCGCGTTCGTGCTGCATCAAACCTGCAGTTCCATCAGCGTGGCGCAGGCGGTAAACAACAACATCGCAGATACTTTACGTTTCGGCCAGAGTTGCCGGACGCCTTCGGCATAATAGCGCATCTGCGGATAATAAGGTTCGGCCAATTGTTGCAGCGTCTCTGCTTGCGCGTGTCGATGGGTTTTATAGTCGATGATCCATGCTTCGTTTTCGGTGAGCAGCAGGCGATCGATGATACCGTGCACCGTGACTGAATCCTGCGAGTAAAGCAACGGCACTTCGTTCAGTGCCCGTTGATAGCAGGCGGGATCGAACAGTTTTTTCAAGGTGGGATTCGTCACCAGCGCGCGGGCTTCCTCCCACCATTGTTGCAGCATTTCGTGCGCCACGCTGACTTCCCATGCCGGTTTAATCTTTGAAAGCGGTATCTGCGGATCACGGCTGAGCTGTTCCAGCATCTGGTGGATCACAATTCCCCGCAGACGGCCATCTTCATCACCGCTGGCACCGTTGGCCTGTTGATGGCTGAGTTGCCGGCTGGGGGCGATTTCATGATATGCCGGCGGCAGCGGGATGGGCTGGCTGAGACGGGGATCGATTTCGATTTCCTGCGCCGTTTCCACTTTGGGCGGTGCGCCTGTCTGTGGCGGGCTGTTTTGTTCTTCCAGTATCCGTGGCTGTTGCAGCTGCCAGGGGTCGATATCGTATTGTTGACAGATCTCGCCATACCAGCCGAGTGCATCGCCTCGCAGTGGTTTGCTGCCGGATAGATACAGTAACTGGCGGCTGCGGGTGAGGGCAACATACAGCAGGTTGGTTTCCTCCCGCTGCATGTCCTCCTGTTGTTGGGCCAGCAGGCGGCTGCTGAGCGCATCCTGCATGTCATTCCTGGGTGCCAGCAGCATGATCTGCGGGCGCACGGCTTCCACCGGCCAGTCAAGCAGAACTGCATTGGCGTTGTGTTTTGTCGCAACGGCGCTGGCATCGGCGAGAAAGACCACCGGCGCCTCCAGCCCTTTGGCTGCATGGATGGTCATCAAGCGGACGCGATCTGTTTCACCACTGCTGACCGGTTCGTCAGGGGCATCGTGTTGTTGTTGACGTAAATCCTGTAACCAGTCGATGAAACGCATCAGGCTCGGATAGCGGCCGCTGTCCATTTCCAGTGCCAGTTCCAGAAAGCGGGTGAGGTTTGTGGTGACCCGTGCCCGCTGATGTGCGGGGAAAGCGGCAGCGAAGCGGGCCAGCACATTGCCGCTGCTGTAAATATGATCCAGCAGGTCGTGTACCGGGATGTGTCCGGCCAGTTGTCGCCATTGCTCCAGCAGGCGGTGGGCGCGATGCAGCGGGCTGTCGGTTTCAAAGGTATCGCTCGAGACGTTCAGCCGTTCGAACCAGGGACCCTTTTCGGTTTGCGCAAGACGCATTAGATCCTCATCAGTGGCGTTGAACAAGGGTGAGCGCAGAACCCCGGCCAGTGCCAGATTGTCATGCGGCATGTTTAACCATTGCAACAGGTTGACCATGTCATTGATTTCCAGACTGTCCAGCAAGGTGCCGCGTTCCGCACCGAGATAAGGAATGCGGGCGGTGCGCAGGCTTTTCTCAAAGGCGGCGATGTGCGTGCGGTTGCGAAACAGAATGAGCATATCGCTGTAACGTAGCGGGCGTACTTCCTCGTCGTCTTCTATGGGTATCTGCTTCGTTATCAGCTGTTGTATCTGCGCAGCAATCTGTTGCGCCTCGATTTCATAACGCCGCGTGATTTTTTCGGCACGCGGCGCTGTCAGTGGGTTACGCCAGGCCACAGCGGTCGTCTCCGTTTCCGGTTCCGATGCGAGCGGCAACAATGTGACTTTTCCCCAGCGCTGCTGGTGATGCACCGCATGGGGTTCGAAGTGGCTGAGCCGCTCATGCAAGGGGCCTTTGGCGAACACCCGGTTGACAAAGTTGATGATCGCCGGGGCGGAACGCCAGGATTTGTTCAGGGGGAACGTAGCGGCAGCAAGCCGCTGTTTCAGCCAAGCGGTGGCATTGTCGAACAGCCGTGGTTCCGCGCGGCGGAAGCGGTAGATGGATTGTTTGGCATCGCCCACGAGAAATACGCTGCGGCAGGCGTTGTCCCCGCTGTCGGCCATTTCCTCCAGTAAGGGTTTGATCAAATGCCACTGGGTGGGGTTGGTGTCCTGAAATTCATCGATGAGTAGATGCTCGATGCGCGCATCCAGTTTGTACTGGACCCACAGGGCGTTTTCCGCATGGTTGAGCAACTGATAGGTTTTCCATTCCAGATCGGTAAAGTCCAGCAGGCGCTGTTCCTGTTTGATGCGTTGGTAATGTTGCAGATATTCATTGCCGGCAAGATACCAGGCTGTGTTGCGTTGCAAGGTTTTGTGGGCGAAATAGTTTTGATGCAGTTGCAGGACGTGTTCACACAGTTGCGTATGCAAATGGAGGAACGTCTGTTCACCTTCTTCACCCATTTTGCCACGCTGGCTTTTGCTGGCGCTGTATTTGCGGGGCGTGTGACCCGTGGTATAGAAGGCTGACCAGATATGCCAGAAGCGTTCTTCGTCAGTGCCTGCGGCATCGCAAGCCTCATCGATATGCGCCATCGCCGTCTGATATTTTTTTATCGGGTGTTTCTCCAGCAGTTGTCTGTATTGCTGTAACGACTGGCGCATGCTTTGATCATTGAAAAACTCCGTTACCGGCTCGCTTGTTTCATCGATTGCCAGCTGCGCAAGCAGGCGACGGCGTGCATAATCAACTGCATCGGTTTCATTCTGGGTGTAGGCCCACCAGTCACTGCGTTGCTGCAAAAAATTGTTCAAGGCAAGCCGGCTGTTGTGCAGGCCAATATCATCGAACAGCATGGCGAGAGATTGTGCCAGCGGCGATTCCGCCTGCCGGGCGGCATCCACCATCAATGCTTCCCATGCCTGTTGCTGCAAACTGCCTGACTGCTCGATTAATTCAAAGCCGGGAGGGACATCTGCTTCCAGCGGGAAGCGGCGCAGCAGATCCTGGCAAAAGGCATGAAAAGTGACGGTATGGACAGGAGAAGGACTGTATAACAGTTTTTCGTACAACAAACGGCTGCGTTGCAGCAAAGAAGGATCAGTTGCATCCAGTTCCAGTTCCTTCAGCTGTTTTTCGAGGGTATCATCATCCGCTGTCGAAAGCCGATATACGCGTTGCAGTAAACGCATTTGCATTTCTGCTGCGGCTTTGCGCGTGAAGGTGATTGCCAGTATCGAATCGGGTTTGACTCCCTGCAACAGCAAACGGATGAGGCGGCTGACCAATAGATAGGTTTTACCACTACCGGCCGAGGCTTGTACACTGGTGTTGCCCTGAAGTTGTGTTGTTAAATTTTTCATTTTAGTGACATATATCACATAGAAAATATCGTCTTAAGTTTCTTTGTTCCTGCTTTTACATGTGTAATGCCGTGTTGGTGATATCTATCACACAATAAATATTGTGCCTATTTATTTGCTTTATCCGACTGTTTCCCATAGTTTCTTTATTCAATAAAACAATTTGTTAAAGTTATTTGCTCGATGGTCGTTAAGTTAATGCGGTTTACATTTTTTTACATTATGTAATTTGTGAGCCGTGTCATGTCAGGTTAAGTGCATGACAATAAAAATTGGACACTCCACATGGATATGTGGTTTCAGGCGGGATGGCCTGACCAGGGAATGATAAAAGGATTATGAAGCAGAAGCAGGATGCTGACCGTTTTGGCGGAGCCGTATCTGCACGGAATAAATACGGGCTGGATAGCCTGAAGGGCATTTGAAACGCGGGCGGCCGGTATTGGCCGCCTATTTTTTTTGCTCCGGCAGCGGTTTGTCTACAATGGCTTTTTTTTCCGCCCGTTCCCGTCATCGTTCGTCCCATGCCTGCCGGCGGCATAACAGATTCATCTCGCATCGGCTGCAACTCAGGCTGTCTCCCCAGGCGGGCAAGCCCGACCCTTCCTCTATCTGCCGGACGATCGTTAACAACCGCCCGGCGCTATGCGCACTCACCTCTTCCAGTTCCTCACCGGATAAAATATAGGGGAATCCAACTTCCTTTTTATTGTCAAGAAGCAAATAGGCGCTCTGCGTCACCTGCTGTTCATCCGCGGTATTTGCCAGAAGGGTATAAACCGGCAACTGTATCGCTTCGCCCTGGGTTATTTCCTCCATGCCCGGGATATTTCCGGTTTTATAATCGATGACCGCGAGGTGGGCGTTTTGCCGGTCGATGCGGTCCAGTGTGCCCCCCAGGCGGACATCGTCCGCCAGTATTGCGGTGCGTTTTGTTTCGGCTTCGGAAATGCGCCATTCCTGTGCGTGGGTGATTTGCCAGTCGACATACTTCGGGATCAGATCCTGCCATTGTTTCAGCCAGCCGTGATGTTCAAAATTGTCGGCAAGGTCCCGGGCAAATACCGCTTCGGCAATGGTGTTGAGCAGCTGAATCGCTTCCTCGCGCCGCGCCGCGGTGCATGCCCCCTTGAGCGGACCCGGCAACCCCGGGCGGTTGAAGTGAAAGGCGTGCAGGCATTCATGTACCCGTACGCCATAGTCGGCCTTGGAGAGCGCCAGGCGGATTTCCTCGGGCGGGGAGAGTCTGAGACAGCGTGCGGCGAAATAGCGATAGGGGCAGTCGAGCAGCAGCTGGTAGCTGTGGGCGGAGAATCTTTTGTCCAGTAGTCCTCTGCGGACGATCGGCCTGGGCTGTGTCTGCGCTTGCGGCAGGGGGGCGGTGTCGCTTTGTAACACCTCAGTCCCTTTTCGTTTGAGCAGCGGGGCGAGTTCCGCTGCGGACAAGGGGTGGCGCCACGCGAGTTTGTGGAAGGCCTGCAATGCTTCCAGCCAGGGACTGGGGGCGATCGGTTCTCCGTCCTGTTCGCAGCGGGCGGTGATCAGGATGCGGGGGGCGCTTTCGAGCAGACGGCGGAAGTGGTGGAACCGTTCCGCCAGCAGTTCCACGGTTGCGCAAAGCCCCAGCTCACGGCGGACGGCATCGTTGAAAAAGGGTGAGGGATTGGGTTTGCCCGGCAGGTGCTCCCGTTCGGCACTGGCGATGATCAGCGCGTCAAATTTCTGCAGGCGGCTCTGTGCCAGTCCCAGCAGATGGACTTCATGCCCGCTTGCGGCAGGCTGGAAATGAAACTGCTCCTGGCTGCGCCCCAGCCAGGTGCGAAAACCGAGCCAGTCGAGCTGCATGCCGCTTTGGCGGGCTGCCTGCTGCATCTGTTCCAGCAGCTGCATCAGGCGGCTGCCTGCGGGATCGTCGTTGAAACCGGCATCCAGGCCGAGCCGGCTCAGGCTTTCCAGCAGTGCCGTGAGCCAGGTGGCGGCCGGCTGGCGCCTGCCGGTGAGTTTCAGGACGGGTGTGGCAGCCGCTTCCAGGCGATCCAGCAGCGTCAGCAGGGGTTGCGGTCGGCCTGCGAACCAGTCGGGTAAGCGTTTCGTGCGGGCAAGAACGTGGTCGCGGTACCGTTGCAGGCCGCGGGCGATATTCTCATGCAGGATGATATCCTGCTCCAGCCGCAAGGTGGCGTACTGCAGTTCGTCCGGTGCGAGGGCGGGAAACAGAAACGGTGATTTGAGCAAATCCAGCAGGGGTAGATGGGCAAAGTCCTCTTCAAGACATTCCAGCCAGCGTTCCAGGCAGGCGGAGGCGCTGGTGGTGGAGAGGGTCCAGCCAGCGGCGTCCTGCAGCTGAATCGCCGCACGTTCCAGCAGGGCCCGCACCCGGCGCGCGAGCCGCCGGTTTTCCGTGACGATTCCGATGCGTTGATGCCCTGCCAACAGCCAGCGGCGAACCTGCAGCTCGACGGCCCGCGCCTCGTCCTCGGCGCTATGCGCCATCAACACCTGCAGCCGGTTTTCCAGCGGGCTTTCGGGAAAATGCGCCGCCAGTTCGCGGCTGCGTCGTTGCAGGGTTTTGCGTCCATCGGGATAAACACTGTTCAGCGTCATGGTGAAAGCATCGGCGATGGCCGGCGTGGGTGGCGCACAGCGGAGCTGTTGCAGAATATCCTGCAGGGGTGCCTCGGGGTGATATTCCGGCAGGTTGTCGCCACCCTGGCCATGCAGCAGTAATACCAGCCGGTTGTCATCCAGCAATTGCTGCAGCCAGTGTCGCTCCGCCCGGTGGAAGCGGTGAAAGCCGGCAAGGTAGAGCGGTTGCTCGCTGTCCGCTGCCTGGAGGCTGTTTTGCAAGGCCAGCAGATAGGCCGCCTGGCGGTCGGTCAGGCCGTTGGCGTGCAACTGTTCATGCCAGGCATGCCACAGGGTATAGATCAGCCGGGCTTCCTGACCGAGCGCGCTGATCTCCGTATCCTGGAGGCCATAGGCCTGCTGCAGTTGGTGGATGAAGTCGTCCAGGCTGTGAGGCAGACCGATGTGGTTGAGCGTCAGTTCATCGAACAGCTGCAACAGATCGTCTGCCAGCGCCCACGGATTGGCGGAGCGGATCAGCGCCGGATGTTGCTCCAGGGCTTCCACCAGGATCAGTTGTTGCAGATGGTCGTCACAAATGCGGATATCGGCAGGGAGATAGCGCAGTGCCCAATCGTGCAGGCTGAGGATGTGCGGACCGAGGAGGGCGGGATATCCCCGCTGGTGTGACTGCTGCAGCAGGAGACGGCGCAAGCGGGGAGCGGCGTGCATTTCCGCCAGCAGGACCGTCACGGAATTCAGATCCGGCAGAGCATCCTGGTGATCCGCCAGCAGGGTTTCTGCCAGAAGCCCCAGGGGATCCCGGGCATAAGGGATCAGCTGGACAGTTGCTGCCGGCATCTGTCGCTCATGTTGAGGTTTACCGTTCGAGATATTTCAGCTTGTCCTTTACCCCGTCCCATTTTTCCGCATCGGGCAAAGGGTCTTTCTTTTCAGTGATCACCGGCCATATTTTGGCGAGTTCGGCATTCAGTTGCAGATAATTTTCCATTTCCGCCGGGGTATCGTCCTCGGCAAAAATCGCCTCTGCCGGACATTCGGGTTCGCAAAGGGTGCAATCGATACACTCTTCGGGGTCGATGACCAGAAAGTTGGGGCCCTCATGGAAACAGTCCACCGGACAGACTTCCACGCAGTCGGTATATTTACATTTTATGCAGTTCTCGGTTACCACATAGGTCATGAAGAAGCTCCTTGCGTAAAGCAGAAAAATCGTTGATGTGTGGCTGATGACGTATGGTAAAACGAAATGCGCGGCGGTGCGAGCAAAATAAAAAAGGCCGGCAGAATTGCCGGCCTTGTGTGCTGTGCGGTTTCCTGAGTGCTTAAGGATCGACGATGGCGCTCATATCCGCTTTCAGGCCATTGGTGGTATCGGCTGCCCAGCTGATACTGAAGCCATCACCACTGTCGATGATCGGACTGCCAGCCGTGGCATCCAGCGTTAGCGAACCACAGGCGGTGCTGGAGGTGATGCTCAAGGGGTTACTGACATCGAGACATTCGACGTCACCACTGGAGATCAAACCGTTGTCGTTGTGATCGGTGGTGGTGTCGGTGATGTTCTGCACCCATTTGATATAGGCATTGACGACATTATTGGTCGCATCGCCATAGGCGGCGGCGCGGAAGCCTTCATCATTGCTGGTGCCGGTTTTGTCGACCGAGCGAACAATCCAGAACTTGTATTTGTTGTCCGCTTCGGTGGCAAACTTGGCGACGAAGTATTCATTGCCATAGGCAGTGTCCAGACCTGTTTCATAAAACATGTAGAGTTCAAGTTTGCTCGCAGTGCTCGATTCGGTGTCCCAGTACACTTCGATGTTACGTGAAGTTGACTGGCCGGGTTCATTGAAGCGAAGCCAACCGACGTTGGTATTGCAATTGAACTCGATGTTCATGAAGGTGGTGCCATCGAATTGCACAGTCACCCGCTTCTCAAAGGTGCTGCCGGCGCCGGTATATCCGCTGGGAACGGTTTTTGTCGGCGTGCCGAAAACCATGCGGAAGGTGCCTCCCATGTCTGTCATGGAGGTTTCTCCGGTGGATGGCAGGTCCGTACAGTTCGTATAACCGCCGTTGGCGAGGCCGCCGCCCAGTGCGGTGGGTCCGGTGATTTCCCGGATCATCCCCAGGAAGCCGCCATCAGGTCCATCCATGCCGGTCGGGTAACCGTTATCGCCCGGTCCGTTGATCAGCATGTAGAGGAAACGGATCGTGTTGGCCATCTCCCCGCCGGCCTCATCCAGAATACCTGCGGAGGCCTGGTTGATGGTGACTGTCTGTCGGGCGAGCTGCAGTAGTCCCTGCAGGTTGCCGGAGAGGTATTGCCTGGCGGGATGCCGGGGTGATTGCAGTTGCAGCATGCTCAGGCTGACAATGAGGATGCCTGCCATGGTCAATTTTACAATGGGTCTGTTCAGTTTCATGTTCTTGCCTCCTTCTGTCAATCGATACAACTGCTGCCGCCGCAGTTGACGGAAGGTTCTGGCAGGGCGTTGCCACCTGAACTTGAGCTGCTGGAACTGCTGCTCGAGCTACTACTACTGCTACTGGTAGTGGTACTGCTACTGCCGCTACAGCCGATTTCACTGATTACAAACAAGGCAAACAGGATCGGCAGAATGTATTTGTATACAAAATGCTTGTTGCTGTTCATCACGACTCCTGTTGTGTGTATCAAAACATGGGTGCGTATACGCGTCTCTTCGTCCTGTTTGAAAGGAACTTTAATAAAATATTCAGGAAAAAAGTCACACTTGTTACTGTCCGTTGTTTGCAATTTGTAAATTTGTGTGACAATTGTTTGCAACGAAATTTATTGTGCCTATTGGGTTGTGCGTCCAATTCGCCGCACACACACAGGTTTTTTTTTCAGAATAGGGATTGATTAAAAAAAATGGGGAGCCGCCGGGCTCCCCATCAGTCTGGTTTTGAAATCTGTTACAGATTTCTGTTTTTAGAACTGCGGTGATTTGAGCAGTTCAACCAGCGCCTGTTTTTGCGTCGTGGAGATGGCGGTGGTGCCATCGGTGGTGCCGCTGATACTGGCGGCAATATTCACGAGCGCGTCCGAGAAGGCTTTTTCCAGGGCGTTTTCCTGGCTCATGTCATTACCGGCTGAACTTTGCGCCGCGAAGCGTACGAATTCCCGGATCATGATGTCCTCCTGGATACCGAAGAGGGCATTATAGGGAGGGGGGATTTCCTCACCGCCAGTGCCGAAATTGGTACGTTCCGGCGTCCATTGTGCGCCATTCCCCTCACAACTTGCCTTGTCCCTGTCGGTGTTGTTGTCACAGGTGCCAATCCAGGTGATTTCAGAGGGGATGCTGACAGTATCGCGTGTATAGCTGACGCTGCCTCCCGCCTGTTTGATACTGGAGAGCCAGTCGGTCGGGATCACCATCATGATCGGCCAGTTGGAGCTGGTGCCGTCACTCTTGTAGAACTGGAATTCATTCAGGCTCAGACCGGTGGAGACGCCAAGTGCAGAATCAATATTGCTGATCATCGTATTGATACGAGCGTCAGTGGCTGCGGTCGATGAGAGGAAGGTATTGAAAGCCGTGGTCATCGTGGTTTGCAGTGTGGTTTCCGCATTACTGACATCACTGGCCGTTTCGGAACCGGTAAACACCTTGTCGAATTCCGCAAAGGCGTTGGCCATGGTAGTGGCGAGCGTATTGGCAGCGTTGCTGTATTGGGTCAGATCGTCACCACTTGCGCCCAGAGTGCTCAAAGCCTGGGTGTATTTTTCAATGGAACGGTCAGCGCGGAGTTTCTGGATCCCGCCACCGACACTGGAGTTGATCGACTGGGCGGTCGCTGCGGAAAGATCACCACTGGTGACCGCGGCCTGAATCAACGGTACCGCAATGGCACCCATGGCGTTGAAGGCTTCCATCACACGATCCTGACTGAAGCCTGCGGTGGTTGCCGCCTGTACCAGCACGCCAAGCAATTTGGCCGCTGCCTCGCCACGTTTTGCGGCTTCAAGCGAGCTGTCGTTGACAGACGCCACATCCACGGAGTCCTTGATCAGTTTGCTGTAGCCATCGGTCGGATCGGCCAGCAAGGAAACAATGGTGCTGCGGTAAGTGCTCAGCTGGGATGCCGTTACCCCTTTGCTGGTCATGTCATCGACAAAGCCGTTGCTGCCGGTGATCCCCTGGTTGGCGATATTCGCCATGGTGGACAGTTCTGCTGCGGTGATTCCTTCAGAACGGACTATGGTCATGCCAAAAACCGCCAGGATGGGATCGTCGGTGCCGGCGGAAGCCGTGGCGGCGATCAGGGCATCGGCCTGACTGTTGGTAACACCGGAAACACCGAGTGGCAGGGTGTCACCTGCATCGGGACAGGGAACCACGCTGCGGCGTTCAATGGCGCCGCTGCTGTTGCTGATACTGACCACCAAAAAATTACAGCTGCTGTTGTCCGGGATGTTGGAGCTGAAGCTGAAACTGAGTTTGCCGTCCGCATCCGCGGTGGCGGTGGTGGACAGGCCCAGTGAAGTGGCGCCGGAGGTGACGCTGCCGTCAGACTGGAATTTCTCAATCGTGATCGTATATTGTTCGCCAACGGTCAGGGCTGAAACCTGTCCGCTGAAAGCAAGGATGAATAACGATAAGATTATCGTGACAGGCTTGTTGCCTGTTATGGTTTTCAAGATGTTCATTAAGATTACTCTCCTGATTGCTGACTCGTTACTGGGCGCTGCCGCTAACGCCGGTGGAACCGCCGCTGCTACTGCTGCTACTGCTGCTATTGTTGGTATCACTGCTACTGCTGCTGCAGCCGCTTACGCTCAGCATTAGAATAAAAAACAGGCTGGTGAACACGCCTGTCAGTAATGACAATTTGCTTTTCATCATGGTGGCTCCTTGATTCTCTTGCCGTGGGATTGGTTGACAAGTTCAGCTATCGGCGTGAAGTCTGTTAACTTTACGGAGAAAGAAAAAATTTACAAAAAATTGTTGATAGTAATAATGCAAGTAATGCCATACAGGAAAATCCTTGTATACAAGCGTCAAAATACCGATAGTCAGCAGCTTGGGACTGTGCGCGGATGAGCTGACGTCAAAATGCCGACGCAGAAATATAATGGTTTTATCGTGGTGATCGTGCTGCCCGATGCAGTTTGTTTTACTGTGTCTCGGTGTCTGGCGGAGGGACGGAGTTAAAGGCTGTGGTCAAATCAATCAAGGGCGCGGGCTTACTCTTTTTCTTGCAAGGCTTTTAAGCGATAGAGCAGTTCCAGGGCTTCACGTGGAGTAAGGGTGTCAGGATTGATCTCATCCAGTAATGATTTAACTGCAGCGGAATCGTCTGAGATGGTAATGGCGGGTGATTCGACACTTGCCGGTGCCGCTTCTGTGTTTTCTTCGAGTTGCCGGAGTTTTGCTCTCGCCTGCGCGATAACGGTTTGCGGGACGCCGGCAAGGCTTGCGACTTGCAGGCCGTAACTTTTGTTTGCCGGACCGGCTTTGACTTTGTGCAGGAAGACGATATGGTCGCCGTGCTCGATTGCATCGAGATGAACGTTACTGCAGTTGGGCAGAATTTCAGGAAGACGTGTTAGTTCAAAATAATGGGTAGCGAAGAGGGTCAAGGCATGAACCTTTTCTGCCAGTTCGCGTGCACAGGCCCAGGCAAGGGCAAGGCCATCATAGGTGCTGGTGCCACGCCCGATTTCATCCATCAACACCATGCTTTGTTCCGTTGCGTTGTGCAGGATGTTGGCGGTTTCGGTCATTTCCACCATAAAGGTGGAACGTCCGGAGGCGAGATCGTCCGAGGCGCCGATGCGGGTAAAGATGCGATCCAGCGGGCCGAATTCAGCAGCTTGTGCGGGAACGAAACTGCCCATGTGGGCAAGCAGGGCGATCAGCGCGGTCTGGCGCATGTAGGTGGATTTTCCTCCCATGTTGGGACCGGTAATGATCAGCATACGCTGCGTTTCATCCAGACGGATGTCGTTGGGGGTGAAGGGATTGTCCTGTACCTGTTCGATTACCGGATGGCGTCCGGCTTTGATCATCAGGCCGGCTTTGGTGCGAAAATTCGGTGCGACCCAGTCAAGCGTGCCGGCACGTTCTGCCAGGTTGTTCAGCACATCGAGTTCCGCCATCGCGGCTGCCGTGGCTTGTAATGGTTTCAATTGTTCATTCAGCCGCTCCAGCAAGGCATCATAGAGTGCCTTTTCCCGCGCCAGCGCACGTTCGCTGGCGCTCAATACCCGGTCTTCGAGCTCTTTCAATTCCGGGGTGATGTAACGTTCCACTGCTTTCAGGGTCTGGCGGCGTTGGTAATGGGCGGGCACATTTTTCGACTGGTTACGGCTGATCTCGATGTAATAACCATGGACCCGGTTATAGCCGACCTTGAGGGTGGTGATGCCGGTTTGTTGCCGTTCGCGGGTTTCCATTTCCGCCAGCACCGAGCCGGCGTTCTCCTGCAAACTGCGCAGTTCGTCGAGTTCCTTGTCATAACCGGGGGCAATCACGCCACCGTCGCGGATCAATTGGGGCGGGGATTCAACGATGGCCCGATGCAGCAGCTCGCTGAGTTCGGGATAGCTCGCCATCCGTTGCTGCAGTTCGGTCAAACGTGCTGACTCGAGTGGTTTCAGCAGCGCATGCAATTCTGGCAGGGTATCCAGTGCCCGCCGGAGTTGGTTGAGATCCCGCGGCCGGGCGGACTTGAGCGCTACACGTGTGAGGATGCGCTCCACGTCACCCACCTGGCGTAGCAGCTGATGACGGGTCGTGGTCTGCCCGTCAGCCAGCAGTTCACCAATGGCGTCCTGTCGTTGCTGCAATACCGTATGTTGTCTCAAGGGGCGGCGTAACCAGCGGAGGAGCAGACGGCTGCCCATCGGCGTGGCGTTGTGATCCAGAATTCCGAAAAGGGTGTTTTGCTGATGGCCGCTGAGGCTGCTGTCCAGCTCCAGGTTACGGCGGCTGGTGGCATCGAGCTGGACGAACTCGTGGCTCCATTCCACGTGCATGCCCTGGATGTGGGGTAACAGCGTGCGTTGGGTTTCGCGCACATAATGCAGCAGGGCACCCGCCGCACTCACTGCAAGGGGGATGTTTTCACAACCAAAACCGGCCAGATTGTCTGTGGAGAACTGTTCACACAACAGGCGTTGTGCATAGCCATGTTCGAAATTCCATGCAGGCTGGACATTCACACAACGATGGTGGGCGCCAAGGTGTTCCTGCGGGAAGGTATCGCTGACGAGTATTTCTGCAGGGCGGAGGCGATCCAGCTCATTCTGCATCGAAGCGGTCCCTTCACTGTGCAGCAGGCTGAAACGGCCGCTGCCCATATCCAGCACCGCAATGCCGTATTGTTGATCCTCATGCAAAAGCGCCGTCAGCAGGTTTTCCCGCCGCTCATCGAGCAGCGCCTCATCGGTAACGGTCCCCGGCGTAATGATCCGCACCACCTTCCGCTCCACCGGGCCCTTGGCCTTTGATACATCGCCAACCTGTTCGCAAATCGCCACCGAGCGGCCCAGTTTCACCAGTTTGGCCAGATAGTTGTCGACAGCATGGTACGGCACACCGGCCATGGGAATGGGCTCCCCGGCGGACTGGCCGCGGGTGGTGAGAGTGATATCCAGCAGGCGCGCCGCTTCCTGGGCATCACTGTAGAACATCTCGTAAAAATCGCCCATGCGGTAAAACAGCAGGATGTCGGGGTACTGGGCCTTGATGCGCAGGTATTGCTGCATCATCGGGGTATGTTTGGTGTGTTCGACCGTAACAGACATGGTCGCTGAGTTTAGCGGATCCGGGCACAGGTGCACAGACACAGCCTGCTTTTCCCGCCTTTCCTCCCGCTGAATAGGCGTTGCGGATACCTTTGCCCCTGATGCGAAGTTTGAATCCGGTCTCATGCTAAATGGCCTGGTATCCGGGACGCCAATTCGGCGGCCTGGCGGACGGTGTGCCGACTTGCATCCCGTTGTTCACATCCCTAAAGTTACAGTTGTGGGAAAACCATCTATTAATAAGGAATATGGGGGGGAGGAATAAAGCATGTCGCGTGACTACGACGAGAAGCGTGATTTTATCCGTGTGAGCGTCAACTGTCCGGTTGTCTTCAAGGCAGAGGATGCAGGCGTCGAGGAGTATGGAAGGATGCAGAATCTCAGCGGACGGGGCATGATGTTCATTGCAGAGCGCGAATTAGCCGTTGAATCCAGGCTGGAAGTGATGATCCGCCCTGAAAATGATCTTACTCCCCCTTTACATGCCGAGGTCCGGGTGGTGCGGGTTGCCAGGCCCCGCCGTGGCAATGGCTATGAAATCGGAGCGGTGATCCAGGAAATGCTGGATGACTGACTCAGGCGCGGGTATTGATACGGTTGAGCAATTCGCCGTTTGATGCCGTACCCGGCAGCATCTCGATATTGCGGTAGCGATTGATTGCCTGTTGCTTGTAAAAAGCGGTTGTCTGGATTGTTTTTGCCTGACGGGAGCCAGCGGTATTGAGGGGTTGGCCAAGCCGGGGTGACAAAGTGGTTGCGCTCGAGCGGCTTTGCCTTATCATTGATTTTTGTCCGGCCTTGTTACTAAAGCGGGTGATGGTTGTTTCACGCTGTTGTCGATACAAGCCTGGCGCGATACCTTGTGAGTTCTCGCCGGGGGAGGAGAGGGCAGGGCGGGTGATGGACGGGATGGTCGATGACATAACGGTTTTTTTATTTCGGGCTTATTCTGTTTAGTCAATAAATGGCGTTTCTGCCAGTTATCAGGCAAATATGATGCAACAATACGATGATACGGCTTTGGCAGGGTTGGCCAAAGAGGTCGGCCAGGCCATTCGATCCAGACAAATCATGCTGGCAACGGCGGAGTCATGCACGGGAGGCTGGGTGGCCAAGCTGATCACCGATATTCCAGGCAGTTCCCACTGGTTTGATCGTGGCTTTGTCACCTATACCAACCAGTCCAAGCAGGAAATGCTGGGTGTTCCCGCCGAACTGCTTGCCACCCATGGTGCCGTGAGTGAGCAGACGGTGCAGGCGATGGCGCTGGGTGCCTTGCGTAACAGCGCGGCGAGACTGACACTTTCCATCTCGGGGATTGCCGGTCCGGGTGGCGGTTCCGCTGAAAAGCCGGTCGGCCTGGTCTGGTTTGGCTGGGCGATGCGCCGTGACGGCGCAGAGGAGCCGCGCAGCTGGACCGCCCACCATATCTTCGACGGCGATCGGGATGCGGTGCGCCGGCAGGCGGTGGCGACATCACTGCGGGGCGTGCTGGAGGCGCTCTAGTCGGGCTGACTGCCGTATAAAAACTCTGGGTTGATGCGCCTCGTCAAAACCGCACCGGCATTCGGTGCAGCGGGTCAAGCCGGACAAATGTCATCAAACCGTCATGCGGCTGTTATAAATGTTTCATTAAAGCAGCTGACACTGGCGGCATGGATGATATCTCACGCAACACAGACAGGTTGCATATTTGCGTAGTCACCGAAACCTATCCACCGGAAGTCAACGGTGTGGCAATGACATTGCAGCGGTTTGTCGCTGGTTTGTTACAAACAGGTCATTCGGTTTCCCTGGTAAGACCACGGCAGCAATACTACGACCGTCCGGGCTGTTGCAACAATCCAAATGTCACTCTCGTGCGCGGGATGCCGCTACCCGGGTATCACGGCATCCATATCGGACTACCGGCCAAAAAGCGGCTGCTTCGCAAATGGCACAGTGCCAGACCGGATGTAATTTACATCGCGACGGAAGGCCCCCTTGGCAAGTCCGCCCTGAATGCCGCCAGGCGGCTTGATATCCCGGTTGTCAGCGGTTTTCACACCAATTTTCACAGTTATGCCCGGCATTATTATATTGGTCTGGTGCAGCACCTCGTCCTCGGGTATTTGCGGAAATTCCACAATCAAACAGCGGCAACACTCGTCCCTGACGAGAAAATACAACAGAAGCTACAGGATGACGGATTCCGTAATGTAAGGGTTCTCACCCGTGGTGTTGATTGCGATCTGTTTACGCCGCAACGCCGGGATGAAAATGTTCGCCAGGGCTGGGGTGCAAACAAACATGACAAAGTACTCCTCTATGTCGGCAGGCTGGCAGCAGAGAAGAATATCGAGCTCTTTGTTCGCGCCTATCGTGTTATGCGCCTGGCCGACAGCCGCGTAAAAGCGGTGATAATCGGTGACGGACCGCTTTATAAAAAATTGCAGGCGGATAACCACGATGTGGTGTTTTGCGGCCTGCAACGGGGCAAGACCCTGGCGGCGTCCTATGCTTCAGCGGATCTGTTCGTTTTTCCCAGTCTCACGGAAACTTTCGGCAACGTGACATTGGAGGCGATGGCGAGCGGCCTGGCGGTGCTGGCTTTTGATTATGCCGCGGCCAGTCAGCATATCCGGGATGGCGTCAATGGTTATCTGGTGCAGTACGGGGATGAAAAGGGGTTCGTCAGCAAGGCCGTAGAGATCACGAAGTACACCGATGCCATGGCGGAATTGCGGCAGCGGGCGAGGACGCATGTCAAACAGCATCACTGGGGCAATATCGTGACACGCTTTACCGCGATACTGCGGGATTCCATGCGGGTGGTTGCGTCATGAAATTTTCATTGCACTTGCACCTGGCTGTCATATTCGTCAGCTAAATAAGTATTCAGAATACCAGATTATTTTACATTATTGGCAGCCCCTGATGCTCCGTGGCTTAAGTGGAGTGGTATTCGGAACACTTACTTAGGCTTGATAAAGGTCACATGCAAGATTGTTGTTATGAATACTCTTCAAGGCAAAAAAACATGTTATTACCGCTCGATATGGTTGTCCGATATTCATCTCGGCCACAAAGGATGCAAAGCCGAATATCTTCTGGATTTCCTGCAATCGATGCGGAGCGGGACATTGTATCTTGTAGGTGATGTGATAGATGTCTGGTCCATGCAGCGCAACATGTATTGGCCGCCGTCCCATAACAGCATAGTAAGGGCTATCCTCGAAAAGGCCAGAGAGGGTACACGAATTATTTATATCCCGGGTAACCATGACGAGCAGTTTCGTGAATATGCCGGCATGATTTTCGGTAATATCGAGATTCATGATGAATATGTACATCTTACGCCGGCAGGTAAACGCATATTGCTTCTGCATGGCGATATCTATGATGCCATCATGAAATGCAGCAGCATCAAGAATTACCTGGGTAATCTGGGGTATGAATTATTGCTCTATATTAACCGCCACGTGTCGAAATTACGTAACCGCATGGGCCTGCCTTACTGGTCATTATCCGCGTTTGTAAAAAGAAACGTAAGCACTGCAATGCAGCATGTTTATCATTTTGAAAAAGTGGTTGCCTATGACGCCAAAAAGCGGGGCTTTGATGGTGTTGTCTGTGGGCATATTCATTATGCCGGGATGCGTGAGATTGACGGTACACTCTATTGTAACGACGGTGACTGGGTGGAAAACTGTACCGCACTGGTGGAAGGAGAAGATGGTCAACTGGAATTATTGCACTGGACTGAACGGCAGATGACCCTGCACGTCAGGCATGCTGACAGGCATGCAGAAGCGGCGGCGGCATAGGGAACGGGTATGCATGGCATAATGCAAACCAGGATACCGAAACTGTTGACCACCGTGGATATGTCCGTTTGCCTCATGGTTAACCATCTCGGCCGCAAACAGGGTATCGTGCGGTTTTTTGCAATCATCAGCCGTCTGGGCGATGGTGTGTTCTGGTACAGCCTGATGACGCTTATTCCTTTTGTTTATGGCTGGGAAGGGTTGGGTGTCAGTGTGCGGATGGCTGTCGCCAGCTTTGCCGGTCTGCTCGTCTATAAATTCATCAAGTCTGCAACTGAGCGATTACGCCCCTTTATGGTCGACAAACGTATCTGCGTGGGTGTGGCGCCGCTGGATAAATACAGTTTCCCTTCCGGGCACACATTACATGCAACGTCATTCAGCCTGATAGTGATCTATTATCTGCCTGAATTGTTCTGGCTGGTGACGCCATTCGCATTTCTCATTGCAGTCTCGCGTGTTGTTCTGGGTCTGCATTATCCCACCGATGTTTTTGCCGGTGCTTCGATTGGTGCCGGAATCGCGTTGCTGGTTTTATCCGCCTGAAATCAGGTTGTTATTCGGAAACCGTAGCCAGGTAATCATATATGCGAATATTAATGGTTTCCGATGTGTATTTTCCGCGAATCAATGGCGTTTCCACTTCCATCCAGACATTTATAAATGAACTGAATCGCCTCGGGCATGAAGTGACCTTGCTATGTCCCGACTACCGTGGAAACAGGCAGACTGTTATCGACAAGGATCACCGGCTTGTCCGTATCCCGTCAAAGAAAGTGTTGTTCGATCCGGAGGACAGGTATATGAGCCGGCGCCGGATATATGAACTGCTGCCATGGTTACAGCAGCAAAAATTCGATTTGTTGCATATTCAGACGCCTTTCGTCGCCCACTACATGGGTGTCCGTCTGGCAGAGAGACTGGGTTTGCCGAGTGTTGTTTCCTACCATACCTTTTTTGAAGAATATCTCGATCATTATCTGCCACTGATTCCAAAGCGCATTCTGCGCGGTCTGGCGCGGCGATTCAGCCGCAAGCAATGCAATCAGGTTGAACGGGTGATTGTTCCTTCCAGCGCGATGCGTGATGTGTTGCTGGCTTATGGCGTGAAAACCACCATCACCATCCTGCCAACCGGTATTCCCCTGGAAAAATTTAAAAGTGGCGATGGCAAAAGATTCCGGCACAAATATGGTATCGCCGGGACGAGGCCCCTCATCCTGACCATCGGCCGGGTTGCCTGTGAGAAGAATATCGATTTTCTCGTCGACGTCCTCGTCAGAATCAGACTGCTCGTGCCGGAAATCCTGTTTGTCATTGCGGGTGAAGGGCCGATGTTGCCGGAACTACAACGGCGGATAGAGCGGGAAAACCTGGAGGAACATATATTGCTGGTTGGTTACCTGGACCGCGAGACGGAATTACAGGATTGTTATGCGGCGGCGGACATTTTCGTTTTTGCGTCACGTACCGAAACCCAGGGCCTGGTGCTTTTGGAAGCGATGGCGAAAGGGATCCCGCTGGTGTCGACCGCCGTGATGGGGACACGTGATGTGCTGGTGGAAAAAGAGGGGTGTCTGATCGCGCCCGACGAGGCAGGCGCATTTGCCGCCAGGGTGGTGCGCTTGCTTGGTGACGCTTCCCTTCGCAGGCAGTTGTCCCGCACCGGCAGGGAATACGTCAAGCGCTGGCATGCGCCCCTCTTCGCCGAACAACTGCTGGCACTTTATCGGGAACTGACCGGAGAGGCAGGCGCACAGGAACAGTCTAACGCCAATGCCGGGATCACACGGTATCGAACAGAATTTAATGGTTAACCAAGCGGCTTTTCCTCTGACTCTCTCGCAGGGGGAGTGTGACGGCAGTAAAACACCTGGCACCGTTGTCATTTTGGCTGCCACCTCCTGTGTATGCAGTTAACTCATTGATCAGAAAGATATTTTCAATTTCTGCAACCGTTTCTTTCCGCACCGATGGCGGTGGAATCCTGGTTCCGTCGCCAACGTCAGCATGCCCACCGGGTCTCACGGCCTGCTTTCTGGAGTTGAAATCGGCAGCCGGATGCTTATGCAAACGATTAAGTCTATGATTATGTTGAATATTCATGCGATGGAATCTGATAGCAACGGCGGGTTCCCGCTGTTGGTTTTACACAGACCACCGATGTATTATGCGTTGAGGTTCCTGCAAAGAATTGATTTGTGGAACTGGCGTATGCGGTACATGTTTCGACAGATCACACATTCAGTTCTGATAGCGGCTGATGAGAAAAGTAGCATGAGTGTCAGTGAGACAGGCAAAATTTACAAAATAGGTGATGTCACCGAGCTATTGGGCTTGAGTGCGGATACCCTGCGATATTATGAAAAGATAGGTTTGCTCCCCCGGGTTTCGCGTACCGCCTCCGGCATACGCCAGTATGATGACAGGGACATTTCCCGTCTTAACTTTATCCGGCGTGCGCAAAAAATGAATTTCAGCCTGAACGAAATCGCCGGTCTGCTTAAAATGCGGGATGATCCGCAGCATGCGCGGGAGGAAGTGCGCCAAATGACGGTGCTTAAACTGAAGGAAGTGGAGTCGCACCTTGAGGAACTCTCCACCTTGCGCACAGAATTACAGTTACTGCTGAATCTATGTCAGGGCTCAGTGGCTGGTTGCCCGATTATTGAGGGAATCGAAAGCGAAACTGAAGCGGACTAAATGGCTGTATAAAAAGGTATATACTTTAAATAACAGCGATTTCCATAAACCGAGGGGGCCAAACAACCAATTGGACACCTTTTACACAGCTGTTCAGGTGACCGGCCATATATTTGTTGCGGTGGTACAACAATGATTAAAGTATGATATTTTCACAGAATACGTAATAAATATTTCCATTCCGCCTCAAGTCAAGCTGTGCTCTTGAAAACAGACGGTAATTGGGGGAACTAAACGGTCTCCCTGTTGACCAAGACAATGGAGCAAGATTATTTACTATGGCGATATTCAGAAACAAAATGCAGCAGTACGCCCGCTGGTTCCTGGGGATTTGGATACTGCTGTTTGCAACAAATGCATTCTCAGCCTGTTGCACCGGCAGTGAAGTGTGTGAGCACCAAGGGGTGGCATGCAAGCACTTTGGGGATATGTCTGCGCACCATGAGAAATCGAAGAAAGCCGATAACCCATTCCGATTGCAGGCAGGAGCCGGTCTCGATAATCAACAACTGTCCCCGCTCAAGGCGACACACCCGTTTTGTGATGCTGCTTTCAATCAGATTAACAGCGCGAGCGTCAATGAATTCCCGGCCATTCATGCCGGCAACCAGCCGCTGTTATATATAACTTCCACAAGTATTGTCTCACCAACCCCTGGTTTTATTTACAGCGCAAATAACGTTGTCGATAAACCCGCTCGCCACGTTCAGGATACCTACCTGAAGACACAAAGACTGCGTATTTGAAATTCCCCTGTTGCCTTCCATCTGCTGGATATCGGTTTCCAACTTACCGATAACAAAGGGGGAAATACAATGTCGGGCAAAATTGTTTTTCCATTTTGCTGTTCTTGAACGAGATTTGGTATCGCTGCCTTGTTTTGCATCGAGGCGGTACATCGAAAAATCATGAAGTTAACTGATCAATAGAGGGAATTTGCTATGACTCACGATCCCGTGTGTGGTATGGAAGTTGATCCGGAGAAAGCCGCTGCCTCAGCGCAGTACGAAGGGGAAACCTGGTTTTTCTGTTCCGAAGGTTGTCATGAAAAATTTACCGCGGAACCGGAGAAATATATCAAGGACAGCGAATTGCATGATCCTGTCTGTGGCATGCAGGTTTCTGCAAGTTCCGAATTCCAGTTCGTGCATGAGGGACAGCGCTATTATTTCTGCAGTGAACACTGTATGCACAAGTTCCGCGAAGATCCCGAAGCTTACCTGAAACCGCAACAAAGCAGCGAAGCCGCGCAAGCGCCGGCAGGCGAAGCCGGGCTCTATACCTGCCCGATGCACCCGGAAGTGCAGCAGCAGGGGCCGGGGAGCTGTCCCAAGTGTGGTATGGCATTGGAAGCCATGGGGGTGCCGGCCATTGCGGGCAAGACGGAGTATGTCTGTCCGATGCATCCGGAAGTTGTGCAGGACCATCCGGGTAATTGCCCCAAGTGCGGCATGGCGCTCGAACCCCGTACTGCCGTGGTTGAGGAGAAAAACGAGGAACTCATCGACATGAGCCGGCGTTTTTGGGTTTCCGCTGTTTTGTCACTGCCGGTGTTCATTCTGGCGATGGTAGCCGATCTCGCTCCCCAGTGGTTGCCAGAGGGACTTTCCATGCGTTCTGTTCAATGGATCGAATTTTTCCTGGCAACACCGGTGGTGCTGTGGGGGGGCTGGCCGTTTTTTGTACGTGGCTGGCAATCGGTTGTGACATGGAACCTCAATATGTTCACCTTGATCGGCCTGGGTGTGTCGGTGGCATGGGTGTATAGCGTTGTTGCCCTGTTGTTGCCGGAGATTTTTCCACCCACTTTGCAAATGGAAGGGGGCACGGTCGATGTTTATTTCGAAGCCGCGGCGGTGATCACCGCCCTGGTACTGCTGGGACAGGTACTGGAGTTGCGGGCGCGTTCACGCACCAATGCAGCGATTCAGATGTTACTGGGATTGGCGCCGAATACTGCCCGCATCGTACGTGATGACGGCACGGAAGAGGATATTCCACTCGAACGGGTTCAGGTTGGTGATGTTTTACGTGTGCGGCCCGGTGAGAAAATTCCGGTAGATGGTGTAGTCCTCGACGGTGACAGCAATGTTGACGAATCCATGGTGACCGGTGAGCCGATCCCGGTTGCAAAATTCGCTGGTGAACGCCTGATCGGTGCCACCGTCAACGGTACCGGTACCCTGCTGATGCGTGCTGAAAAGGTTGGTGCCGACACGCTGTTGTCGCAAATCGTCAACATGGTTGCCGAGGCGCAACGTTCCCGTGCACCGATCCAGAAACTGGCGGATGTCGTCTCGGGTTATTTTGTCCCGGCGGTGGTAATCATCGCCATCATCACCTTCGCCGTCTGGGGCCTGTGGGGACCGGAACCGCGCCTGGGGCACGCCATTGTCAATGCCGTTGCGGTGTTAATCATTGCCTGTCCCTGTGCGCTTGGTCTGGCGACACCGATTTCCATCATGGTGGGGACGGGACGAGGTGCCATGGCGGGTGTGCTGATCAAGAACGCCGAGGCACTGGAAATCATGGAGAAGGTCGATACCCTGGTGGTGGACAAGACGGGCACTCTCACCGAAGGCAAACCGAAACTGGTCGCTGTTACAGTCGTGGGCGGTTTTGACAAACAACTTGCATTGAAACTGGCGGCGAGCCTGGAACGCGCGAGCGAGCATCCTCTCGCCGAAGCGATTGTGCGTGGTGCCGAAGAAACAGGTATTACCCTGGCGCAAACCAAAGATTTCCAGTCAGTGACGGGACAGGGCGTAACCGGTGAGGTGGAGGGGCACAAAGTCGCACTGGGTAATCTCAAACTGATGGAGAGCCTTGGTATTGAAAGCGGCGATCTGCCATCCCGCGCAGATGCGCAACGTGCCGAAGGTCAGACAGTGATGTTTCTGGCGATTGATGGGAAAGCCGCCGGTTTGATTGGGGTGGCCGATCCCGTGAAAGAATCCACGCCGGAAGCAATCCGCGATCTGCATGACGAGGGGATCAAAGTGGTTATGCTCACCGGTGACAGCCGCAAAACGGCAGAGGCTGTGGCCGCCAGGCTCGATATCGACCAGGTGCAGGCGGAAGTCCTGCCGGACGAAAAAGCACTGGTGGTCAAGAAACTGCAGGAAGAAGGCCGTATTGTCGCCATGGCGGGTGACGGCATCAATGATGCACCGGCCCTGGCGCAGGCGCATGTCGGCATCGCCATGGGCACGGGAACCGATGTGGCCATGGAAAGCGCAGGTGTAACCCTGGTGAAAGGGGATCTGCGTGGCATAGTGCGTGCGCGGCGCCTGAGCCGGGCCACCATGCGCAACATCCGTCAGAATCTGTTCTTTGCCTTTATCTACAATTCAACCGGTGTGCCGATTGCTGCCGGGGTGTTGTATCCCTTCTTTGGTCTGTTGTTATCACCCATTCTTGCGGCGGCAGCCATGAGTTTCAGTTCGGTGTCGGTGATCACCAATGCCTTGCGTCTGCGGCGGGTAAAACTTTAAGGAGAAAATATGATGTTTAATCACGAAATGGGATTTGCAGGTGGCTTTATGTGGATATTCTGGCTGTTGTTGATTGTGGCATTGGTTATGATTTTCAAATCCTTGCTGGGCGGTGGTAGCGGGGCGCGGCCGGAAACTCCACTGGAAATCCTCAAGAAACGATACGCCCGTGGTGAAATCGATGAGGATGAATTTCAGCGACTCCGCAAGGAAATTGAAAACTAAATAACTGTGCGAAAAAGGTGTCCAATTCAAATGACAGTGATTTCCATAAAATGGAGGGGCTGTTTCTCCAGTAGCTGCTGGCAAGACACGCTGTGAATACATCCCTGTAAGCTTCACGGCAGCATCCCTGCTGCCGAGAGTCTTGCCAGCAGCTACTGGA
>JALVOC010000160.1 GCA_027032075.1 Chromatiales bacterium
TAGAAATAGCTCTTCCTTGCTTTTTACTAACTTTGTTACGCTACCAAAGTCACTTTCCATTGCTTCTCTATATTTATACATGACTATTTGTTCTTCTGAAATCCAACGTCCGATTGACTGCGCTTGTCATATTTTAATGACAATGTGAAACCACAGCATCATTAAAAAATAAAGCGATAAACCAAATATTGCAGAGCGATATAAATATTTGTTTACTGTAATGTGAACCAATGTGTGAACATAACGCGCCATGACAAAGCCCCAAGCATTAAACATTATTTCTTCATTTTCTATTTTGAGCGCAATAACTAGAACAGCTGCCGTATAAAAAATGGGTGGTACTTGAAATAAATTATCCAAATTATGGCAAATCTTAGTTACCCAAGTTGGGCATTTACCACCTTCAAATACTTCATAATATTTGAATTCAACATCTCCCTTGTATGCAGCGTATAGGCGGGCATAAAGCGCCAAACCAAACATCATAAGCACTAACAGCAGCATAGTTATCAACGGATATATCATAAGCTTCCTCTTTTTCTATAAATATAACGCCAGCAATAACCGGCGTTTTGTAGCAGTGAGAGGCTTGTGCTAGGCTCTTTTAGCACAAACGAACACTGCGGAAAAACGTCCGAGTTGATTGCTTTTGTTATGTGGCTAATTGTTAACACAGACTATGAGCCAGTATTTTACTCGTTGATTATGCAAAAACCGTTTCCGAATGGATCAGAACAATAAGCAATTGCCCCCCAATCTCCACTTTCTCCTCCTTCGTGTAGTCCACCTAACTGGATTACTTTCTCGACAATATCATCAACATTATCTGCAAGAAAATCTATATGAACAGGTGTCCAATGACGCTTATAGTCACGGACGATATCACTTGATGGTATAGCCTTTGTTCCCGCTTCTTTTTCCTGCAAATATATATCGCAATTCTCTGTCGTAATGACTGACATGCTTGAGCCTTGATCTCTAACCTTTTTACAACCAAGGACTTCAATGTAAAACTCTTCTGCCCTTTTTAAATCTGTAACATCGATACTAACTGATATTTTTATCATAAATCTCTCTTTTCAAAATTCTTATATATTTAATGGGAACGCGAATAGATTATCTAGCAGATCTACTGACAACGTACTGTCAGTAGCCCGTCTAAGACATGGTATTAAGTTCGAAGAAA
>JALVOC010000161.1 GCA_027032075.1 Chromatiales bacterium
GAGTGGGAGTGACCGGCACTGGTTAGCAATGTCTGGCACTGGCTGGTATTTCGGCTGAGGGTTAAAGAACTTTCCGCTAAGCGATAGACTGTATATAAACACAGTATCGCAAGGACGCGGATCATGCCTTATGTGGCGGCCAGGATGGCTAGCCGGGATCGGGATGCTGGCCGTTACCAGCGCCATCGTTCCGAGCAAACCCTTCTCTATCAGATCGTCGATGAATATTACCGGGCGTTCGCAGCGCTTATGGCAGAGCAGGGCAGGGATTTGCCTGATTATGTGCAGCGGGAATTTGAAGAATTTCTCAAATGCGGCCGGCTGGAACACGGCTTTCTGCGGGTGCGCTGCGAGTCTTGCCACGACGAGCATCTGGTCGCCTTCAGCTGTAAGCGTCGCGGTTTTTGCCCCAGTTGCAGGGCGTAGCGGATGGCAGAAAGCGCAGCCTTGTTGGTTGATGAAGTGCTGCCCGAACAGCCCGTGCGCCAGTGGGTGCTCAGTTTCCCCTTCCCGCTGCGCTTCCTGTTCGCCAGCCGACCGGAGGGTGCTGGCTATCGTTTACCGCGTGATCGCCACGCATCTGGTCAAGAAAGCGGGGTATAGCCATAAGACGGCTCGCACCGGCGCGGTGACGCTGATCCAGCGTTTCGGATCGGCGCTCAATCTGAATATCCACTTGATGTGCATGGACGCACGAATGCCGCAGGCGCATGGATGCGCAGGAGCGGCCCACATGCTATTTCTCGATGGCGTGTACGTCGACCGCCCCAATGGATCAACCCGGCTCCGTTGGATCAAGGCACCGACCAGCGCCGAACTCACCCAACTGGCATATACCATCGCCCATCGGGTGGGCCGCTATTTGGAACGGCAAGGGCTGCTGGAACGGGACGCTGAGAACAGCTATCTGGCCTCCGATGCAGTGGAGGACGACCCGATGAATCCGCTGTTGGGGCATTCCATGATGTGCAGGGAAGCACGAATGCCGCGAAGCACAGGGATGTGCGAGAGCGGTCACGTACCGCGTCGCCGTGAGACCGCAGGCGGGGCGCAAGGTGTTCACCCTGCAGACGCTGTCCGCCTGCGAGCCGGAGGATCAATTCGGTGATACCGTGGGCAAGGTGGCCGGCTTCAGCCTGCATGCCGGGGTGGCAGCCAAGGCCCATGAGCGCGGCAAACTCGAACGCCTGTGCCGCTACATCAGCCGCCCGGCGGTGTCCGAGAAACGGCTGTTGCTCACGAAGAATGGCAACGTCCGCTACCAGCTCAAGACGCCCTATCGGGATGGCACCACCCATGTAATCTTTGAGCCGCTGGATTTTATGTACAGGATGTACGGTATGCCGCGTGCGCAGGGATGCGCAGGAGCGGCCATCGCCCGGCTGGCTGCGCTGGTGCCCAAACCGCGGGTGAACCTCACGAGATTTCACGGTGTATTTGCGCCGAATAGCAAGCCCCGAGCGTTGGTGACGCCAGGCAAGCGCGGCAAGGGCAACAAATGCACGGCGACGGGTGAAACGCAAGAACAAACACCCATCGAAAGGCGCGCTGCCATGACCTGGGCGCAACGCCTCAAGCGGGTGTTCAACATCGACATCGAAGTCTGTACCCAATGCGGCGGGCCGGTGAAAGTGATTGCCTGCATCGAAGACCCGGTGGTGATCAAGAAGATCCTCGCCCATCTGAAACAAAAAGCCGAAACCAACGAGCTCAGCCCGTTGCCCGAAAGCCGGGCACCACCGGCTGGCCTGCCACCGGGCCTGTTTACCTGACCCGTCCCAAACGATTCCGATCACGATGCTGCGGTAATTCAGCTGCGGCAGGGATGCGTTATGCCGGCGGGTCGGGTTGGCCCCGGCTGCCGTGAAGAACAGGTGATTTTCGGCGGGATCGGTGGCAACACGGGCCGGATTCAGGACCACTCACTGGCAAAGCAGCGCGTCATTCGTGGTCTACAGCAGCTGGACTTGGAGAAAAAGGGCGTTTATTCTTTCTATACTCCTGGACGCGCTTGACAGTCTGAATGCGTTTGGTGATAGCGCCGCCCCCCTGAAAGCGCTCTCTCGTTATATTGTTCAGCGTGAATATTAAGTCTAATAAACTGATTATGATTTAATCTGGCAATAAATAGCTATTCCTAATTTATATCGACAACTATGAACTTCCAAGATTTTTATACAAAACCGTATTTATAATGCAAACACTAACCAATTTAGTTTATTGACGGTTCAGGCATTCACGGACTTGAAGGAATAACACAGTGACCGATGTTTTTATTAGTTACAAACGTGAAGAAAGAGACAAGGCTGAAATCATTGCAAAAGCACTGAGCCAACGTGGATACAATGTCTGGTGGGATGTTGACTTGCTTCCGGGGGAAAAATTTGCTCAGGAAATTCGTGAAATTATTCGCAACACGAAAACAGCTATCGTCCTGTGGTCAAAAAAGGCTGTAACTTCCCCTTACGTAATTGACGAAGCAACGATTTCGCGTAAGCGTGGAATATTAATTCCCGTACGCATTGAAGACTGTGAAATCCCGATTGGTTTCGGTGGGCTGCATACCCTTGATTTAACCAAATGGCAGGGTGATACTGATGATGAAATTTTTAATAAGCTTATAAAAGCAATTGAAAAACATGTAGACAGATCAATAAAACCTCTCACCAACAGCGAACATGAAACCATTACCACAATAAAAGATCCTGCTGCAGAAGCCAGATTCTGGCGAGAGATTTCTGAACATGAACCACAGTCTCGCGAGGAGTATGAACTCTACTTGTCGCGATTTGGAAAACAGGCCATGTTTTCAGACATTGCCTACTTACGCATCGAACAACTTTCAAAATCAACAAAAGAAAAGAAAAATTTCAACTGGACCAGATTCATAACCATCAGCTCGGCTGTCGTTGGATTGCTCACCGCTGTCTTCACCATGTTTTTGAAGGGCGGAGAATTATTAGATTACCTGGGTCTGGGAAGCGATCAGGCACAAGTGGAATCAACAAAGAAAACAGAAGATAGTTTTATTGACAAAAGCACGACACCAATCATGCAGAGTCAACCTTCTCCTCCTCCAGCTAAAACGAATACCATTGAGCCACCCATAAAAACAGATAAAGTAAAACCTCCGATAACAGTTAACACTCAGATAAAACCCGATGAAAAACTGATTCCTTTTGAAGTTCATGATACAGAAATAAGCTTGCGCGTTTCTTCGGATAACAAAAAACGCGCCGATAAAATTATAAGCATACTAAAAAACAAACAAGTAGATGTTAAAGTTATCACTCTATACTCCATCCCCCCTCAGGTCGCAAATAAAATTTATTATTCACATAAAAATATCAAAGCGGCTAAATGGATAAAAAAAGAACTGGAAAACATTGTTCCTCTTGAACTTGTTCAGTTTGATGCAGAAAACAATAATTCAAGTCAACAAATTCGAATTAATATAGGTAGCAAACCCTAACGCCTAAATCAGCTAAGCAAAAAGTTACATGAGCCTGTAGCATTATAGCGATGCACCACAAAAGGAGCACAACTTTCGGGATCATACTAGAGCGCCTTTGTTATGTGATACTAAATTAAGTGTTCCTAATTCCAGTACACCATCATTGCCGGAGCCTGTTGCAGATACGATTTCAATCGTATCTGTACGGCTCACCTGTGCACCCTGCCTGGCATTTCACCCGAAGGGTAGAAGCCGTACCGACAGTTCCACCGCTGTTCCATAGCTGATACTGGTATTTGGAATAGCTATAACAAAGAACGTCATTTTATATATCTTGTTATGAGTAAATTAAACGAGCGCGACAATCACTCATTCTATAAAAACAGTTCGACACTTTAGCCATACAACAGGAGCATAACACCCAACTATCTGTCCTTAATTTTAATATCAATATGTGGCGATTTTTTGGTATCCATAACCGTACATAAACGCCCGTCATCTGACCAGCTAAGCGCGATAGGCGTGGCTCTTATGCGGTCATAATATAAATTTAAAGGTGGCGCGGTAAAGGTTACACGTCCAGATACCATACCAGCCCCACCTCGATCGATGCTTGCAATATGTCCTGCCTCCATCCGACCAATAAATAAGGGCGCATTTATAATAATTGGGTCTTCCTGTATCCGCATATAACCAGATCCTAATTGAGGATCATGGCACAACCGTAATCTCACCCCATCATATTGACTCACTACTTTAGTGCCTTTATCAAGTTGAATCACTTTATCTCCATCGGAAGGCTGTAACATAACGTATATTTCACTTGCAGGCTTTAATTTTTCATATCTAACTGTGAAATCTACTGTCGATATCCGTCCAATCTGGATCCCGGATGAACTTGCAACAGAAATATCCAGTTTTCCGTTAACTTTCAACTGACTTGTTTTTTTTGATATCTCCTTTAATTTCGGCCTTTTTGTTCCGGCTGGAGATCTGCTTTTGATAAATAAACGGTTCACTCGGGAATCATCATATCGAACAACGGTGATGCCATTCGAAAACCGTTTAACCAGCGCTGGCGCCAATACAACTCCATCATAAAAGAAAATACTTTTAGGTGGCGTTATTTTTACACGTATATTTTTTATCGTTTCATTAACCCCTCTCTGAACAGTCGCAAGATAAACAAGGTTAACCGTCACAGGAAATTTCTCATTATCCATACGAAATTTTTTCATTAACGCCTCATCCATTTTTTGTTTGGTTAAAGACTCAAGAAGCTGACTGAATGTCTCAAATGGCAAACTCAAATGAATCGGATAATTTTGAGCGGGAACTTTCAATACAGATATCATGCCTGTCCCAACATTGCCAGCCATATCCATGGCCATGCTTTTAACCTCAGCATAGCCGACTTTCATAATCTCCTTTCCCGCTTTATTAGATAGCGCACCAAGACCATTGTAATTTAACCTTCCAAAGTTTATGTTTAGCCATCTGATTTTTGATTTTGATGATATAACTTCTTTTGATATTCTTTCCACAAGAATTCGTTTCTGATTTGTCATCAACAAAAGTGCATACACATCGACACTCTCATTTATTCCACGGACAGAGAGATCAAGCGATATTTCAGTTGATTTTCCAGGATAGAGCGTTTTTGTAAAATTATCATGGCTTTGTTGTAATTGTAACTGAAAATTTTGTGTTGCATTTTTTACGCTAGCAACCAGTTCTTTTATTTCTTCAGAACTGATTTCACTGTTTTTTTCAGTTTCAGAAGATACCGCAAATGGCCATAATAAAAAAACGCATAGCAAAAAATTAAATTTGCAAAATTTATTTCTATGAATTGATATATAAACAGACGCTCTTGATTTCATTTTACTAATTTCCTTTTAGTTATAATCTAAATTTTATAAAGCAGTTAACGCTATTATTAATTGTTTCCACACAATTAATAATAGCAGATTTCATTAAATATAATGCCGACTACATACCTGAATTTTGATGTGGTCTGATTGTTTCGGACACCGAGTTAAGGCTATAAAATGCCATAACGAGGTGAACGATGACGATAGAGAAAAGAACGAGAAGGAAGTCCACAGAGGATTTCAAGCGGGGAAGCCGTGGCGCTGGTGCCCGAACAAGGCTACAAGGTATCTGAAGCGGCCCGGAGCCTGGAGATTGGGGATAACCTGCTGCGCCGTTGGAAGCGGGAATTTGAGGAAGAAGCGGCTGGCAGCCGGCTAACCGGCGATGAGCGCGAGGAGCTGAAGCGGCTGCGGAAAGAGGTCCGCATGCTGCGGATGGAAAAGGAGATTTTAAAAAAGCCCGTCAGTACTTCGCGAAGGAAATGAAGTGAAGTACGCTTTCATTTGGGACCATGCCGGGCGCTGGCCAGTGGTGCATTTGTGTCGCCTGCAGGGAGTGCCACGCAGCGTCTACTACGACTGGCGGGAGCAGTGCTTGTGGGGTCAGAGCAGTGCTTGTGGGGTCAGGTCTTGCTATTTGCCTGTATCAAGAATAAAGTAACCCCATGGCGAGACCGATACGAATAGAATTTCCTGGTGCACTTTATCATGTGACGTCTAGAGGAGATCGGCAGGAAGATATTTACGAGGATGACGAAGATCGCCAATGCTTCCTCAAGGTATTAGGTGATGTCTGTGAGCAATACAACTGGATATTGCATGCCTATTGTCTCATGAACAATCATTACCATTTATTGGTAGAAACATCGGATGGCAATCTGTCGAAGGGCATGCGACAGCTTAACGGTGTTTACACACAACGATATAACCGGCGACATGAAAAATATGGTCATGTGTTCCAAGGAAGGTTCAAGGGGATCCATATTGAGAAAGAGAGTTATTTGTTGGAGTTATCGCGCTATATTGTGCTGAATCCTGTCAGAGCGAGAATTGCGCGAGCGGCAAAGGATTGGCCTTGGAGTAGCTACAGGGCAACCGCTGGAGTGGGGAACGCGGCTTCCTGTTTGACGATTGACTGGATTTTGTCACAATTCTCGAAACGGCGCACAGTGGCACAGAAACGATACAGAGCCTTCGTTGCGGAAGGGAAGAACCAACCCTCCCTATGGGAGGAGCTTAAAGGTCAGGTGTTTCTTGGCTCTGATAGATTTGTTGAACGATTGCAGAAACTTTCCCAGGAATCAGACGACCTGTCAGAAATACCCCGCGCCCAGAGAAGAAAGCAGGCAAAACCGCTGGAGCACTATGACAAACGATACAGTCGTGATGAGGCCATTGTGGCTTCCTATAGAACAGGGCACTACTCAATGAAGCAGATTGGGGATTACTTTGGCCTGCACTATTCGAGAGTTAGCCGGATTATAGGAAAGGCAAAAGGCAAGACCTGACCCCATGTATGACCTGACCCCATGTATGACCCATGTATTTGCAGATCAATCAGCTTTGCTTTTGATGCGGTTTCGAGCAAGGTTGCCAGAGGATCATCCTGTTTGCGTTTTTTCGGGCCCTTTACATTGGGAGCTGAAATTCCACGATCTGGCCCAACAGCGGCAGGGCCTTCACCCGGTACTCCAGACACAGGAGTTCGTCGGAAACCGGCTTCACCGTTGCTAAACCCAGAAAGCCCGCGAAGTGCACCAGTGAGCGCCAGGTATAAGCACGGCGTACTGTTTCATCGGGGGAACATACCTCGCTCAGCGGTACTTCATCCAGCAGCATCGGAAAGGCGCCCAGGAAGGCGTCTTCATAAAATACCTGCGGCCGCCACTCATCACCGTAGCGGGTAAGCAGGTAAAGTGTGAATGCGAAGGCGCTCTGTATGAACCGCAACTCGGGATAGCCGTCCCGGTATGCCCAGTTGAACTGTTCGACATAGGCCCTGAACAGTCTGGGATAGATGGCGGCCAGGCCGTCCCCGGCCAGCAGCCGGCGACAATCGCGGCTGAGGATGAACCGGCCCCTGTATTTGCGGATCAACCCTGCCAGTTCGGCCACCAGGCGGGTGACATGCAGATCAGTGAAATCCTCCTCCCGATTGATGCCACCAAAACGGGTGTTCTTCTGATATTGTTGCTCACCCAAATAGGCCTGCGCGGCCTCGCGGCAGAAGTTACGTGGCAGGTTGCCCTTGGCAGTTGGTTTGAGTCCCTTCTCGCCGATGGCATTTGTCAATAGCTCGAACAGGGTCAGTATCGGCGCGGCCGGGATGGCATCGAGCACCTCAGGAAAGCGTACCAGTCCCGGTGATGTGAACGGAAAATTCAGTATCTGGTGCATCTGCTCTGGTGATAAACCGTGGAATTCATCCAGTTGCTGGCGGTTTTGCTGTTGGGTGATCTGGTCCAGAAATGCCTGCGCCTCTTCCAATGTGTTGAATTGCCGGCCTTCGAGTGCTTTGCGTAAGGTTTCGGACATGCCCTCCGCGCCATGGCTGGATGCCGTGCTGCTCTCCTTGCCTAGGCAGCAGTGCTTGAATTTCTTTCCGCTGCCGCAAGGGCAGGGATCATTGCGACCGATTTTTGTCATCTTCATATCACGATTTGTTCGGCGTCGATTTCGAACCAGGGCAGAATAGTGACATCGCTACGTATTTGTCGACTGTCACCGCCGTAGACCAGCCACCCCTTTCCGGCGGTTTCACCTGCCAGCTTTTGCCAGAACTCCAGCCCCTTGAAATAATCCTGGTTGATGGTTTGCCCGGACTTGATTTCGAGTGGTGACAGATAGGTTCCATGGTCAATCAGCAGGTCCACCTCGTGTCCCGAACGATCACGCCAGAAATAAAGGTTCGAGCTTTCCCCCGCGTTGTAGCGGGCTTTGAGTAATTCACTGATGACCCAGGTTTCGAACAAGGCGCCGCGTTGAACATGGGTGGCCAGCTGCTCGCTGTTCCGGATACCGAGCAGCCAGTTTGCCAGACCGGTATCCAAAAAATAGAGCTTAGGTGTCTTGACCAGGCGCTTGTTGAAATTCTGGTGATGCGGAGGCAACAGGTGCACGATATAACTGGCTTCCAGTACCGATATCCAGGCCTTGGCCGTGTTATGCGTAATGCCACAGTCATTGGCCAGTGAGGAAAGGTTGAGGAGTTGCCCGCTTAGGCCCGCGCACAATTTCAGGAAGCGTTGAAACGTGCCTAAATCGCGTACATTGATCAGTTGGCGGACATCGCGTTCCAGGTAAGTACGTACATAGTTTCCATACCAGGGGTGTGGTTCGAGTCCTCGATCGTAGATGGGGGGGAAGGCGCCATCAAAGAGTATCTTATCGAGGTTCCCGCCAACTTTTCCTGCATGTTGCAACTCGTCGTAGGTCATGGGTAGCAGTGTCAGTAATGCAGCTCTGCCTGCCAGACTCTGTGTGATACCTGTTAACAGGCCAAACTGCTGGGATCCCGTGAGGATAAATTCGCCGGGTTGTTGTCTTTCATCGACGAGAGTCTGAAGATAGGAAAACAGGGTGGGGCAACGCTGTGCCTCATCCAGGATGGCGCCATCGCTGAACTGGTTCAAAAAGCCACGAGGGTCTGTTTCGGCAAATTCCCTTAGATCCAGATCCTCAAGCGAAACGTAACGGTGCTCGGGAAAGGCATGCCTTACCAGGGTAGACTTGCCGGACTGGCGAGGCCCGGTAACCACAACCACCGGATATCCGTCGGCGAAGTGTTGAAGCCTGGATTCTGCGTTTCGGGGGATGTAGGACACGGTGGTTACTGGTTGCTTTACATTCATGTATTATGCGTGAAAATGGCTGATTGTCAATGATATTATCAATTAGCTATTATATGGTGTCTATGACGGTGATCCATTACCTGCAAAAGCAGGAGGGTATACACCTGAAAGTCAAAGTCCGGAAGGTGGCCGAGGGTGCTGTCTGGTAGCGTTCAATCGTCAAATTTTTCGAGCATTTTGAAGGATTTTCTGAGCATGGTATTTTTCATGGTATTGTCATTTAGCAGGAAAATAAGCCATTGAATATAAAAGCTAAAAATGGCTTATTGATAATAGAGTGGGAGTGAGCGGCGCTGGCTGGCATTTCGACTGAAGCTTAAAGATCCCGCAGTCAGGCGATAGGCTGTATAAAATCACAGTATTGCGCGTCACCGGCCCGAGCAGACGCTTCTCTATCAGATTGTCGATGGGTAGTACCCGGCATTTGCAGCTCTTATGGCAGAGCAGGGAAAGGAATTGCCAAGTTATGTGCAACGGGAATTAGAAGAATTTCTCAAATGCGGCCGGCTGGAACACGGCTTTCTGCGGGTGCGCTGCGAGTCGTGTCACGAACAGGGCGAACAGGGTTTCCGTCATGCCGTGGCCGCCATCGCATCCTGCCCGGCCAGCGCCTGCCAGGTCTGGTCGAAGCGCGGCAGATCGTCCGCGTCCTGCAGGTACAGGCTGAACACGGTATCGCCGTGGGCATCGAGGAAATACGCGCCGGCCCTGTCCTCGCTGCGCAGCAGGCAGGCTGATTGCACATGCGGCCAGTCGATCCGCAGGCGGACATGGGCGTTGCCCAGCTTCAGGCTGTCGCCGGACAGTTCCAGATCCCCGCCCTGCAGCATCACTTCGGCCTGCGCGCCGCTGCCGTTCTCCACCCCGAGACGCAGCTTGCGCCAGTCCCGCGCCGCCGCCAGCAGCGTCGCCTTCGGCAGCATGCGCGCGGCAAGGCCGCCGGCCCCGCCGTTCCCGGCAATGGCCGCCAGCACCTCGCCGATCCGGCAGTCGAAATAGCGCGCGGCCTGCTGCAGCGGCGCGCCGGGGTGCGTGTCCAGATATTCGCGCACGCAGGTCTTCCAGCCCTCCAGACCCATGCTCAGGGAGCGGCCGCGCTTTTCGCCTTCGCGGGTGGCGCCGGTGAGTCCCTCATACTTGTTGTGGTAGCCCCGCGGCGTGATCATCAGACCCTCGTGCAGATAGGTGCTGCTGTTGCCGATCAGCACCGTGGTCAGCATGCCGATCTTGCAGTCCTTCATTTCATCCAGGCGCACCATCTGGATGTCTTGCAGATCGCGGTAGGCCGACTTGACGATGGCCACCGGCGTGTCCGGCTTGCGGTGGCGCAGCAGGATGCGCTGCGCCTCGACGATCTGCCCGGTGCGGCGGCCGCTTTTCGGGTTGTACAGGGCAACGACGAAATCGCTGCGCGCGGCTGCTTCCAGGCGTTTGGCGATCACCGGCCAGGGGGTCAGCAGATCGGACAGGGAGATGGAACAGAAGTCGTGGGTCAGGGGCGCGCCCACCAGCGCCGCGCAGGCCGATAGGGCCGTGCTGCCCGGCACCACTTCCACCTCGATGTCCGAGTCCGGCGTCCAGCCCGACTGCAGCAGCACTTCGTAGGTGGGCCCGGCCATGCCATAAACGCCAATGTCGCCGGAAGACACCAGCGCCACGGTCTTGCCCTCGCGGGCCTTTTCATAGGCCAGGATGCAGCGATCGATTTCCTCGGTCATGCCCTTGCGGGTCACCTCTTTGCCGTCGAGCAGGTGCTTGACCAGACGGATATAGGTCGAGTAACCGACCACCACGTCCGCTTCCTCGATCGCCTGCAGGGCGCGCACGCTCATGTGCGCCTCGGCGCCGGGGCCGAAGCCGACCAGAAAGATTTTTCCCTTGCGCATTATCGTAACCTCACTATCGAAACGGTGGCGTTCTTGCCATCCTCGCCACGGTATTTGTATTTTTCCAGCAACAGATCCTCGATGCCGGTCTTCGCCGCCAGCATGGCCGCCGCCTCGGACACCGCTGGCGTGCCCATGTACTTCATCACCACCGCCGAGGGGTTGGGCACTTCCACCTGCGCCAGTTGCGCCGCGCTGTAGAACAGCAGCGGCCAGTCCTGCTTGCGGGACAGGGCCAGCAACGCGGCTTCATCGCTTTTCCTGTCGATGGTCGCCATCGCGGTCACGGCGGCGCGGCCATGGCCGGTTTCCGCAAGCGCCCGATCGACGGCAGTCTCCAGGGTCTGCAGGGCGGTGTTGCGGTCGCAACCCACGCCCAGAATGATCTTCGCCGTTTGCGGCGCCACCTCAGGCATGTTCCTGCCCCTCCGGCGGCCGGTAGACCACCAGCTTCTCGTCCAGCCGCTGCCAGAGTTCCGCCGGGATCTCGCGCCGGGTGACCCACAGCACCGCCTTGTAGCGATCCGGATCGATCTGCCCGAAGTCGTCGAACAGGTGAATATTGGCCGGCAGGGGCACGGGCCGCGTCCACCAGTCGCGGCTGCCGCATTCCTGCACCAGCGCCACCGCTTCCTCGTTGACCACGTGGGCGCAGGCGCGGGTGATGTTGGTCTTGGGCGCTTCCACCCGCCAGCCCAGCTCGCGCCCGAGAATGTCCACGGCGATGGTCTTGCCCGCATCGGAAGCGGTGGTCAGCACCGGCGTCGCGCCCAGCAGTTGCGCCAGCCGCTCGGCGAAGGCATTGGCGCCGCCCACGTGGCCGGAGAGCACCGGAATCACGAACCGGCCGAGATCGTCCACCACTAGCACGCCCGGATCCTCTTCCTTCGATTTCAGGTGCGGCGCGATCAGGCGCACCACCGCGCCCAGCGAAACGAAGAACACGAGCTGATCATAACTGGAGAAAATGCCGCCCATTTGCGGGCGCAGGGGACCGCGGCTGACGATCACCTTGTTGGGCAGATCGTGCATCACATGGGCAAACTTTTCCCCGATGATGATCTCGGCCTCGGGCAGCTTCGGCGCCAGCGCCCTGATCTGGTTCGAGGCATGCTTGGTAATGGCCAGCAGGGCCACCCGGGGCGCGTCGATGCGGCTCATGCGGACACCTCCCGCGAAGGCTTCTTGCGCGACTTGCCGCGGCAGCCGCGAAGCAACTCGCCACGCTCGCGGTGCGGATTGCGGATCAACAACAGTGACAGGTAGTTGACCTTCTCGTCGCGCAGCGTGGCGACCTCGTTGACGATGCGCTCCTCCGGTGTGCCCGCCTTTTCGATGAACTGGCTGTGTTCGAGCAGCTTCCGCTGTTCCAGCAGTTCGATGATCTCCGTCATCAAGGGCTTGACCTTGAGCAGCACCAGGGTGTCGAACTGGCGCAGCAGATCGTCGATGACGGACACGCCGTAGCTGGCCGGGATGATGGCGATGGTGTCATCGGTATCCGCCAGCGGGGTCTGCAGCCGCGCGGCGGCGGCATTGAAGGAGCACACCCCGGCGATGGTCTCCACCCGCACCGTCCCGTCCAGCGACTGCAAGGTGCGCGCCAGATGGGAAAAGGTCGAATAGGTGGAGGCATCGCCTTCCACCAGAAACAGCACGTCCCGGCCCGCCTGCAGCGCCGGCAGAATGTCCTGCGCCGCCCGCAGCCAGGCCCTGGCCAGCACTTCCCGATCATGGGTCATGGGGAACACCAGTGCCTGATGTTCGGCTGGCAGGGACAGGCCCGCGCGCAGCACGATGTCCAGCGCATAACTGTCGCTCTTGCGGTTGCGCACCGGATAGGTCCACAGGGTATCGCTGCGTTGCAACTGCGCCCAGGCGCCGCGGGTGATCAGTTGCGGATCGCCCGGCCCCAGTGAAACGCCCAGGAGCCTGCCTGTCTGTTTCTCGTTCATGATGTTTCCGTCTCCGGCTGATGGTTCTGCTCAGGTTGGTTTTTGGCACAGACAATCCAGACCGGATTTTCGGCCTGCATGCGCTGCATGTGCAAAATGGGCTGGCTGCGGCTGGCCTGCAACTGGGTCACGTCCCATGACACGCCTGCCCGTTTCAGCAGGCCGGTGGCCTCGGCAAGGTTTTCCAGGGTGACGAAGTTCATCACCAGCATGCCGGAGGGCCGCAGTCGCGACAGACACAACTGAATCAATTCCGCCAGCTCGCCACCGGAACCGCCAATGAATACCGCATCGGGATCCGGCCACGCATCGAGTTGCGCGGGCGCCTTGGCATGGACGATAAGGTAATTGGAAACAGCCATGCGCCGGCAATTTTCCATGACAATGGAAACATCCTGCTCATTCTTTTCCATGGCATAGACATGCCCGTGCGGGCACAGCCGCGCGGCTTCCAGCCCCACCGAACCGGAGCCCGCGCCGATGTCCCAGACGATGCTGTCAGAACGCAACTGCATGCGCGCCAGTGACACCGCGCGCACTTCCAGCTTGGTAATCAGCCCCTTGCCGGGTTTGCGCCGGGCAAAGCTTTCATCGGCAAGGCCGAACAATACGTTTTTTTCAGGTGCGCGCTTGCGTTGCAGAATAACGATATTGGGATCAGCAAAAGACTGTCCAGCCGCATCAGTGATGTCGCAGCCTGTCATGATGCGTTCATCCTCGCGCAACAGGCGTTCCGCGACAGACAGGGTAAAATCATGTTCCATCCCTTCGCTGAGCAGCATCCGGGCGATCCGGTCTGGCGTGTTTTCCGGGCTGGTGTAAACGGCAATCAGATCGTGTTCACGCGCGGCCTGCAACAGAGGATAGAAGCCGTGTTCCAGCCCGGCGCCCGGCGTCCACTCGCCGGCATCGCGGCTGTGCACCGAACAGATCTTTACTTCCTGCCAGGCCAGTCCCAGCCGCGCGCAAGCCAGTTGCAGCATTGAAACATTGGGCAGCACTTCGCAACGCGCCGCGCCCAGCTTGCCGATCAGGTAACGGCCAATGCCGTGACAGAGGGGATCGCCGGTGGCCAGCACCACCACGCGTTGTCCGGCTTCCTGCGCCTCCCGCACCCATTCCGGCACCCGGCTCAGGCAGCCGGTGAGATCGCGCTGCCGCGCCGCACCGTCAAACAGGGAAGCCAGCAGTGACAGAGTGCGCCGGCCACCGATGATCAGCTCCGCGCGGCGAATGTGTTCCAGACAGGCCGCGTTCAGGCTCTGTTCGCCGTCGTCCAGCACGCCGATGATCCGGCAGGGTTCAGTCGCCATCGTCCTCTCCACGGATGTCTGCCTGCCAGTTGCCCTCGAAGTCGCAAATCAAAACGCGGACATCGAACTTGCCCGGATAGCGGCGGCGCAGGGTATCGATCACCCTGAGGCCCAACTCCCGATGGAAGGCATCCAGCAGACCCTGTTCCTGCATGCGCTCGGCCGCGTAACGCGCGGTCTGCCCGCCGCGAACGTCCTCGACCACCGCCGGCGGCGCGCCGATGCCTTCCACCAGTTCGGCCAGCAGATCGGTGTTCACCGGGTTGCGGTTGGCGTGGGTGATGGTCTCACCCTGGGCGATCTTGCTCAGCTTGCCCACCATGCCGCCGATGATCACATGCCGGATGCCCTCGGCCACCACCGTGTCCATGGCGTACTTGAGGAAGTCGCCCATCTGCACGAAACAGGCCGGTGCCAGATTGGGCAATTCACGCATGACAAATTTTTCCGTGCGCCCGCCGGTGGTCAGCACCACCGTGTTCTGGCCCTGGGCCGAAGCGATTTGAATGCCCTGAATCACGCTGTCGCGGAAGGCGGCGGTGGAATAGGGGTGCACGATGCCGCTGGTGCCGAGAATCGAAATGCCGTCGAGAATCCCCAGGCGGGGATTGAGGGTCCTTTTCGCCATCTGCTCGCCGCCGGGCACCGAGATGGTCACCTCCAGTCCATCGCGCTGCAACAGGCTGCCCGCCGCCTCGCGTACGTTCCGCTCGATGTTGCGGCGCGGCACTGGATTGATGGCCGGGCCGCCCACTTCCAGTCCCAGCCCCAGCATGGTCACCCGTCCCACGCCCGGCCCGCCCAGCAGCCGGAACTCGCCACCCTGCCCGGGCAGAATGCGCACGTCCGCCGTCAGCGGCGCCTTGTCGGTGCAATCGGGATCGTCGCCGGCATCCTTGATCACCACCGCATGGGCATGGCCGTCTTCGCAAAACCGCTCGCTGACAGCAAAGCGCACCTGCTGTTCATTGGGCAGCACGCATTCCACTTCTTCGGGCACCTCGCCATTGACCAGCCCCAGCGTCGCCGCGCGCGCCGCCGCCGCCGAACAGGCGCCGGTGGTAAAGCCGGTGCGCGAGCCTCTTTTCTTTTTCTTGCGAACGGGTTTCATGCGGACGATGTGTTACCCCATTGTTCATAATGAACAAGCGACTCGACCGGCATGCGCGGCAACCAGCCCGCCTTTTCGAGCTCGGGCCGTTCATGAAAATGGCTTACATAACCCAGGCACAGATAGGCAATGGGAACAATCCGTTCCGGAATGCCAAGGATCTTTTTCAAGGCATCATGATGAATGATGCTGACCCAGCCGAGCCCAAGGTTTTCCGCTCTGGCTGCCAGCCATAAATTCTGAACCGCACAGACAGAACTGTACAAATCCATTTCCGGGTTGGCGGTACGGCCAATCACCACATCACCGGTTCGGCTTCTGTCACAGGTGACACAAATGCCCAGCGGCGCTTCCATGATGCCTTCCAGTTTGAACGAGCGATATTTTTCCCGCCGCTCGCCCTGAAACATTTCCGCCGCTTCCCGGTGTGCGATTTCAAATCCTTCCTTGATGGCTTTTTTTACCTCGCTGTCCCTGATGACAATGAAATCCCAGGGCTGCATGAAACCCACGCTGGGGGCATGATGTGCGGCATCGAGAATACGCTTCAGCACCTCATCCGGCACAGGATCCGGTTTGAACTCGCCGCGGGTGTCGCGGCGGTTGTAAATGGTCTTGTAAACCGCATCCCGTTCCTGTTCAGTGATTTTCATTATTTATGATTCCTTGATGCCTTTAACGTGGAGGACGCAAATGTGTAAAGGGCGCTTGCGATTAATCGCACGTTTTTTATCGAACAAGGTAGCCTGGATTCCGCTGCGCTCCATTCGGGCTACTTATTTGGAAAATGATTCAATCAATCTCCACGTCCTTTGCGCCCTCTGCGTTAATCTTCGATCGAAAAAATGTCGCTACCTCTGCGCTGCTTCGGCCAGCGCCAGCAGGGCATGGATGGCGGCGACGACCAGGGTCGAGCCGCCCTTGCGCCCGCGGGTGATCATCCAGGGCACGTCGTCCAGTTCGCCCAGGGCCTGTTTCGATTCCTCGGCGGAGACGAAGCCGACAGGCATGCCGATGATCAGCGCCGGGCGCAGGCCTTCTTCCCGCACCAGGCGAATGACTTCGAGCAGGGCGGTGGGCGCATTGCCGATGGCGGCGATGCCACCGTCGAGCAGTCCGGCGCGCCGCGCCTTGCGCATGGCCTGCACCGCGCGGGTGCTGTTCTCGGCGCGGGCCTGTTCAATCACATCTTCGTCGGCGATGAAGTGATGGGTGCCGATGCCGAAGTGTTGCAGGCGCGGTTTGGACAGTCCGACGCAGATCATTTCCACGTCGGCGACGATGGGCGCGCCCTGGCGGATCGCGTTCAGCCCCGCCGCGACCGCGTCGGGATGAAACCGGGTCAGGCCGTTGAATTCAAAGTCGGCGGTGGCGTGAATCATGCGCCGCACGATCTGCCACTGCGCTTCGCTGTAATCATGCGCGCCGGCTTCCCGATCAACGATGGCGAAAGAGTCGTGTTCGATCTTGCGCCCGGCGCCGGTCAACTGTTCGGTTATCACGTTGCTCATGCTGTCACCTCAATACGGGATTCATCTGTCTCATGCTCATGATGATGGTGGTGATGGTGATGTTCCGCCTGCGCGCGGTAGCCGCAACCGTCGCATTCCATCACACCGTCCTGCCCGGCTGCCCCGGCCGCGGCCTGCAATACACGCTTGTCCAGGAGTTGACGGATTTCCGGCTCGAAGCCGAAATAGCTGCCGCAGGCAATCGCCAGTTGCGGATACTGTTTTTGCAGGCGCGCCACCTGCCGCCCGATGCGTTCGATCAGCGTGCCGGTGAACAAATAGTACGGCAGCACGGCGATCTGGCTTATGCCCAGCTTCGCCTGCCGCTGCACCACCTGTTCCAGCCGTGGCCAGGTGATGCCGGTGAAGGCCGGCTCGACCAGTTCGTGATCGCTTTCCTCGTAGAGCCAGCGCGCCATTTTCGCCAACTCCCCGTTGGCAGCACGATCAGAGGAGCCGCGCCCCAGCAGGATCACGCCGGTGGTCTTCGGATCGGGCATGTCCAGTTGCTGCATCACCTTGCGCAGGTTGCGCCGAAGAACGGTGAGGATGGCCTCGTCGGCGCCAAGGTGGCGGGCATAGACGAATTCGATGCCGGGATGACGCGCGCGCGCCTGCTCGATGAACTGCGGGATCTCCATTTTCACATGGCCGGCAGCATTGAGAATCAGCGGCGCCACGACGACCCTGCCGCCGTGGGCGGCGGCATGCCGGGCCGCCCTGTCCAAACCCGTATCCAGCAGCACATCGGCAAATTCGATGAAGCAGGTTTCGATGTGCCAGTGCGGATTTTGCTCGCGCCAGCGGGCGGCGAAGCGTTCAATCTCGCGATTGCCTTCGGGATTGCGCGAGCCGTGGCCCACCAGCAGCACGGTGCCGCCGTCAAAAGGGCCGTTCATGATACTGCCTCGCCTGTCTTGTCCGCCTTGCGAAAGCGGTGGCTGAATGTCTTGTCATAGAGTTTCGATTTCTTCAGTTGCGGCCACTGGCGCGCGCCCAGGGTCGGGCTGACGATGATCATGGCCTGGGAATTGATCTTTTCCGCCCGGCAACGCTCGCGCAGATCGGCCAGGGTTGTGCGGACGACTCTTTCCTCCCCCGGCCAGCTTGCCTTGTGCACCACCAGCACCGGCGCATCTTCAGACCAGCCAGCGGCATACAATTCACTTTGCACTTTTTTCAGCAGGGTGATGGACAAAAACAGACACAGGGTGCAGTGGTGCCGCGCCAGTTCGGCCAGCGACTCGCCTTCCGGCATGGGCGTGCGGCCTTCCACACGGGTAAGAATAACGGTCTGGGTCACTTCCGGCAGGGTCATGCTTTCAACCCCGGCGGCGGCCGAGGCCATGGCCGAGGACACGCCCGGCACCACGCCGATCTCGATACCGGCCTCGTCCAGCGGTTGCACCATTTCGATCAGGGCGCCGTACAGGCCGGGGTCGCCGGTCTGCAGGCGCACCACGCAGGCATGGCGCCGGGCGCGGCTGATCAGCCAGTCGTTGATCGCATCGAGATCCATGCCTTTGGAATCCTGTATCTCGCAATCCGGCCCGGCCCACTTCGTGGCCGCTTCGGAGACCAGCGAACCGGCGAACAGGATCGCCCCGGCTTCGGCGATCAGCCGCTGTCCCTTAACGGTCAGCAGTTCCGGATCGCCGGGGCCGGCGCCCACGAACCAGACCTTGCTGGTGGTCTCCCGTACGCTCATGGCTGCAACAGCCTCGCCGCGGCCTCCGGGTTGGAGGGGAAATACATGTGCAGATAGGAAGCCTGCAGGCGCCGCCGGCGATAGACGGCCTCGCCCCGGCCCCGCTTGCGGGTGCTTTGCGAAACGGCCAGCGGCTGCAACGGCGTGTCCAGCTTCGAATGATGGAAGGTGTGTCCGTGCAGGCGCCCCTCGGGCAACTCGACGCTATGCATGCCCAGATTGGCCAGCCGATCCTGCATGCGCGCCTGACCCGGCAACAGCCCCACCATGTCGGCGCGTTGCCCGTCCCTGTCGGTAAGGGACTCGCACAAATACAGCATGCCGCCGCACTCGGCCAGCACCGGCTTGCCCTCGGCATGATGCCGCCGGATCGCCTCGTGCATGGGCCGGTTTTGCGACAGGCGCCGCAGGTGCAGTTCGGGATAGCCGCCGGGCAGATAAAGGCTGTCAGCCTCCGGCAGGGCGCTGTCGGCCAGCGGCGAGAAGAAATGCAGTTGCGCGCCCATGGCCTGCAGCAATTCCAGATTGGCGCGGTAGACGAAGGCAAAGGCGGCATCCCGCGCCACGGCGATACGCACCCCCTGCAGCGCCGCTGGCGGCGGCGCGACTTCCGGCGCGGCAAAGCGCACGGCTTCCGGTTCGAAGTCGAAACCGCCCCCGGCCAGCGCCTGCGCGCCGCGTTCGATGCGCGCGTCCAGATCGGCGATCTCCTCCGCCTGCACCAGCCCCAGGTGCCGGGAAGGCAATTCCAGTTCGCCGTCGCGCATCAGGCAGGCGAGACAGGCCACATCCGGCGGCAGGCTTTCCCGCAGCATCGCGGCATGACCCGCGCTGGCGACCCGGTTGGCGATCACCCCGGCGAAGGGCAGGCCCGGCCGGTAGTGCGCCAGACCGTGGGCCAGCGCGCCGAAGGTCTGTGCCATGGCCGTGGCATCGATCACCGCCAGCACCGGAATGCCGAACAGTTCGGCCAGATCGGCACTGCTGGTGGTGCCATCGAACAGCCCCATCACGCCTTCGATCAGAACCAGATCCGCCTCGGCCGCGGCCTGATGCAAAAGCTGGCGGCAGTGTGTCTCGCCGCCCATCCACAGGTCGAGCTGATACACGGGCCGGCCCGAGGCCTGTTCCAGAATCATGGGATCGAGAAAGTCGGGGCCGGTCTTGAACACGCGCACATCTCGGCCCTGTTGCCGGTAGAACCGCGCCAGCGCGGCGGTGACCGTGGTCTTGCCCTGGCCGGAAGCCGGGGCGCTGACGAGCAGGGCCGGACAGGCAGCCGCGCTCACAGCTCGACCCCCTTTTGCGCCCGCACCCCGGCCTTGTAGGCATGCTTGATCTCGCGCATCTCGGTCACCGTGTCGGCAATTTCAATCAGGGCGGGCGAGGCGCCGCGGCCGGTGACCACCACATGCTGCATCGGCGGGCGCCGGCGCAGCGCCTCCAGCACCGGTGCTTCTTCCAGATAGCGGTGCTTGAGTACGATGTTGAGCTCGTCCAGCACCACCAGGCCACAGGCCGGATCGCGCAGATACTCGCAGGCCTGCTCCCAGGCCGCTTCGGCCTTGCGGCAATCCCGTTCGCGATCCTGGGTCTCCCAGGTAAATCCCTCGCCCATGGCATGCCAGGACAAGCCGGGCTGGCGGCGGAAGAAATGTTCCTCGCTGGTGCTGCCCGGCGCCTTGATGAACTGAACCACGGCCACCTTCATGCCGTGGCCAAGCGCGCGGGCCACCATGCCGAAGGCGGAACTGCTCTTGCCCTTGCCGTTGCCGGTATGCACCAGCAGCACGCCGCGATCCTCCGTGGCGCGGGCAATGCCGGCATCCACCACCGCCTTCTTGCGCTCCATGCGCTGGCGGTGGCGCGCCTCCCGTGCGGATGAATCTGCACTCATGAATTGGCAAGCCTGCCGGATGGCAGATCAGGACTCAGAAAGTGCTGCAGGAACAGGCCGCCCAGGACGCCGAGGCTGATCCAGAACACGGCGTTCGACAGCGCCGCCGCCACGATGAAGGCATGCTCCAGTTCCGCCGGCGCCAGACTGGCAGGCGCCGGCGGCAGCGGCGCGCCGAACAGGTGGGGCGCCAGCAGAAGCAGCACGGCCACGCCGCGCCACGGCAGTTTGGCGAAGAACAGCAGCCCCAGTCCGACAGCGCTGCTCAACACCGTGGCAATCCACCAGATCTGGCGCTCGGCCAGCGGCGCGCTGACCGTGCCCGGCAGTTCCGGGTGCAGGCCCAGCGAGGGCGCGAGAAAGAACACCGCATAGCCGGCCAGCCCCCAGAACAGTCCCCGGCGCCAGCCGCCGTGCCCGCGCGCCGCCATGCCGGCGACCAGCAGCAGGCCATAACCGATGCCGGAAAACAGGTTGGCCAGCAGGGTGAACAAAATCCGCTCGCTGCCATCGGCCGGCGCCCAGGCTTCCTCGCCATGCTCATGCGCATGGCCGGATTCATGTTCATGGGCAGCGGCGGCCGCCTCCAGCTCTTCGGCCGCGAGAATCAGCGGTGTCACCTGCCACTGCTGGACACCGGTGAGCAACAGGCCCGCGCCGGCACCGGCCAGCAGGGCAGCGAAAACGAGAATACGAAACATGCGATGGTCTCCCGCCGGCGCGGCGGCCGGCCCGGTGAATCAGTGGCAGGGAAAGACCAGCGTGTGGCGGGTGTCGTGCGCGGCGTTGTGCAACATGCCGCCCTTGCCCTGGGCAAAGCCGGTTCCAAACAGAACGAATACGCCCAGCAGGACGGCGCCGGCGATGGCGGGCAGGCGGGATGCGGCAACGGAACGGGGGGTGGTGGTAGTGGACAGGTTCATGATCATTCTCCTCGGCAAACGGTTCGAACTGGCGTGGAAGGCAACGAGGGGAAAGAAAACGATCACGGTTTCTTTCTGGCAGGCCGCCCTCCGCAGCACCAGGAAATACGGTTTCAGGCCGGTCTCCGGGCTTGCGAGCGGAACTTCCCGATCCGCGCCTTCCCATGCCGGGCACAGTGGCGCAATGCGGATCTGACTCGCTTACCGTTGCGGGGGCAGCGCCGGACTTGTATCGCGGGGACACGCACCGGCTTCCCGTTTCATCCCCCGCATGCAGCCGGGGGACACCTGAAAGCAGGACACAAAGTAACATCGGCCCCGCTGCAGGTCAAACCTGGCGGCACCGCAAGTCCATGTGGAGGTTGTTCCGGCTGGTGCACATATCCCGATGATGTAAACTCAAAAGCGCGGTAGAGATGAGGCAATAGAGGTTTCGGCTGGGTGTATGAGCCTGTAAATTAAATTGTGTAACTGCTTATAGTCATTTTCCTTTATTATCAAAGGTATTTAACTATAAGCAGTTACACAATTTAATTTACAGGCTTTTAAAATCGAAATGCTGTCTACAGTAATATCCTAGCTTGTAGGGTTAAGCCCCATTGTTCAGGACGACTATAAAACCAATAGGGAGATTGAATCTTGTCACATGGCGAAATCGTAAATTTCAAGTTTGGTCCCGCCTTTTTCTACCTCGGCTTTGCTCTGCCCAATTTCGATTCTTGATGCGAAGCCGTTGGGTTGGTGCTGGCTCAGTACCAGGAACCAACACTGGTCTGGAATTCGGAACAGCTATTTGATCGTATGGACATACGTGTATCTTGCAAAACGAATCAGCACTTATGGTAATTGTGGGGTCAGGTCTTGTGGTAATTGTGGGGTCAGGTCTTGTCTTTCCTGTAATCCGGCTGATTCTTGAATAGTGCAGGCAAAAGTAACCCCCAACTGGAATGGTGCCGACTCTGGAGGGAATTAGGGGTGCAGCATGGTTGCTGGTGATTCGATAGCAGTCCTTTCTGCTTGTACTCGGTGACCTGAGTGTTTATTCTTCCATACTTCCAAACGGCGAGGGAATGGCGATATGGCGAAGCAGCGGATTACACTCATCGGCAACGGCTTTGCCTCGTTGTTCTTCCTGCAATACCTTCTGGCGCCACCCGTGAGCCTGCCGGGACTGGGCGGTCTTCGGCGGTGGCTATCGCGTTACGATATAACTCTGATCGGCAACGGCCGGTTTGTCTACTTTCCCTCGATTCCCGAATTCATCACCGGCAAGAAGCGGACTCGGGATATTACGGTCGACATTCGTCCATGGTTGCGTCGTCGCGGTGTGCGTTTCGTCGAGGATCGGGCTACGGGCATTGCGGATGGTGGTCGGACGGTGATCACGGAAAAGGGCCGGTTCGAGAATGATGCCCTGTTCATCGGTGCCGGTCCGGAGTTCATGCTGGACGATATTCCGGGGACGGCGGAACACACCTATTCTCCCTGCAGCGGACCCGAGGCGATGGAGACGTTCATGCAGCGGCTCGATGTGCTCGAAAAAGGGGTGATCTATGTTGGCTTCAAGCTCAACAAGCAAGACGGCTTCGTGGCCGGTCGGGGCGGGCAGATGTACGAGTGTGCGACGCTGCTGGATTACGCCCTGAAACGGCGCGGGGTACGGGATCGCTTCGAGATCCATCTGTTCTCGCCCAACATCGAGCCGGGCGAGACGGGCATGATCACGGATGTCCTGCGTGAAAGGAATATCGTGCTCGACTACGGCTACGAACCGGCCGCCTTCGAGGCGGGTGGCATGCGTGATGCCGACGGCCGTTTTCGGCAGGCCGATCTGGTGCTGTTCACGCCGGGTATCCGTGCGCCGGCCTGGCTGCGCGAATCGGGCCTGCCCGTCTCGCCGGGTGGACACGTGAGTGTGGATCGCTACGGGCGTGTGGTGGGTCTGGACAAGGTGTATGTCGCCGGGGATTGTGCCAATCACGAGGAACCCCCGCCCTGGGTGCCCCATCAGGCGCACATGGCCCAGCTGCGATCGCAGGCGGCCGCAAAGAACCTGAAACAGGACTTGCGGGGCCAAGCACCATCACACACCTACCGCTTCGAACTTTCCTGCATCCTCAATATGGAAAACGATGCCCTGTGGCTGCACGTGGCCAGTGACGAGCGTCCGCCCTTCTTCAATCTTTTTCCCCGCCATTCACGCAAGCTGGTGAAGGTAAAGGACGCCTTCGAGAAACTGTATCTGAACTATCTGCGGTATCTGTAGCTGTTTGGAACCGCAAAGGGACGCGAATTAAAATAATGGATCAGGTCTCGCCTTTTGTTTGCCTGCTGCGCCGTGGCTGGATGCCGCGTTGTTCTTCTTACCCGGGCAGGCAATGCTTGAATTTCTTTCCGCGGTCTTTTACATGACACACTGTAAATATCTCCCTGTAAGCCCGACGGCCGCCTCCGGGAACGGGAGTGATCGGCACTGGCAGGTACTGAGCGGGATTGAATGGCATTAACAGCGCAAAAGGATTTGCCAGAGGCTGGATATCTTTAGTAACAGGTCACCACCGGCGGTCGGATTATCGTATTCAAACCTTGAAACGCTGAATCTCTTGTTGAAGCTCGATTGCGATACCTGCCAGCTCCTGGCTCAGGCTTTCGCTTTGTTGGGCATGGCTGACTGTCTGTTCGGCCAGATCCTTTATCGCAGTAATGCTTTGATCCACGCTGCCGACGACCTGTGCCTGTTCATGAGAAGCCGTGGCGATCTGGGTATTGATGTCATTCACAGCCGAGATAGATTGCACGACATTGTTGAGTGATTCATTGGCCTCATTGGCCTGGGCGACACTGTCTTCAGCCTGTTTCTGACTTTGCTCCATGCTCAAGACAGCCTCTCCGGAAATCGACTGCAGTTGTTCGATCATCTCCCGGATCTCTTCAGTCGATTGCTGAGTGCGTGCCGCCAGGGTGCGTACTTCATCGGCGACTACGGCAAAGCCCCGTCCTTGTTCCCCGGCGCGTGCGGCCTCGATAGCGGCATTCAGCGCAAGCAGGTTGGTCTGTTCGGCAATACCGCGGATTACATCGATTACGCCACCAACGTTCTGTGCGCCTTCCTGTAGTTCGTTCATGGTGCTCGTCGCCGCTTCCAGTTTACTGGAAAGCTGGCGGATGTCACTCACGGCGCTGTTGACAGAATTCTGCGTCGCGCGGGTATTCGAATCCGTTTCCATACTGGTCTGTGCCGCCTCTGCTGCATGGTGGCTGACTTCTTCTGCCGCCGCTGCCATCTCATTGATGGCGGTGGCGATCTGGCTGGTTTCGTTGCCCTGGTTGTGGATTGCCGTGCTGGTCTCATGATTGATTTGCGTCAGCTGTTCCGATGAATTCGCCAGTTGCTGCATCAGTTCCGATATCCGGCTGACCGTCCCGGCCATGCCAGCGGTAAAGCGGTTAAAGCTTTTTGCAATCTGCGAAATTTCATCCTCACCATCTTCGGGCAGGGTGAGGGTCAGATCGCCATCCCCTTCCGAGATATTGCGCAAGGCGTCGAGCAGGCTGTGTAATCTTGCGCCAATTACCTTGCGATAAACAAAAAGCAGGATCAAAAAGGCGGTGAGCATAGCGGCAAAAACAACACCAAGCAGGGTGTATTCAATATTTTTTCCGTTTGCCAGTGCCGAGGCAATGGAAAGATCGACTTCCAGCACACCGCGCACATCACCCAGTTTCCAATCCGCCTTTGGTGTATCGGGATGATTATTGTGACAGGAGACACAGGCATTGCTGACCATGCGATCGGCGATGGCTACCCGCATTACCGGTTCACCGTTGATAATATCCAGACGTTTGATCACGGTATCTGGATTACGGCTGAGCATTTCCCAGGCCTGCTTGCCGAAGTCATCCAGCTTGCGTGAAGCCCGGTTGGGAAAGGGGAAAGCCGAGTACAGCGAAACCGAGGCGCCTTCAGCAGAATACAATTTGCTTAAATCATGGATCATGGTGGCAGGCAACGGAATGGCGTCGGGATCATCTTTGTGATTGAAACTGCCTTTTATGCCGTCCCGGCCAAGTACTTTCTTGACCACGTTTTTGACGTAATAGGCGCGCAGGTTTTTGAGCTGGTTGACCGTGCGTTGCGCCGAGACCAGTGCATCGGCTTCAGCATTGCGTCTGACCAGTTCCGGGGTAATGACCGCCACGGCGATGATAATGAGAATGAAAAGAAGGGTGACGGGGAAAAACAGTTTCCAGAACAGCGAACGGCGCATGAAAGCCTCATACAAAATGGTGAACAACAATGTGCGATAGGTGTTTTATCGCCAGTTGCCAGCGAAACTTTAAAATTAATTAACAATTTACATTAACCATGGTTTTATGCGGCAATGAGATGCAGCAGTTGCTGTACATCCGCCAGGTAAGCCCGACAGCCGTATTTGACCGCCAGGGATGGCGGAAATGCATAAGGATTGTCGGGAACAATCCATGCTCTGCGGCTGATGGTCATGTAAAATACCTCTACCCTGATGCTACGTGGCGTAAGTGGAGTGGTATTCGGAACACTTTCTTTTGAAGGTGAATTCTGACCATGTGGTGAAGCACGTGACCGAGGTACACCTTCCCGTGCTGCGCTCCGGCCGGGGCCGGGGTGTTGCGGTGATCCAATCGGTAGTCGATTACGAGAATGCGCGGGACTTTCTCAGGCAGTTTACAATTGCGAAGGAATAAACAACAGTGCACGAAATCATTTTGATCACGGTCTCGGGGCATGATCGCCCTGGCTTGACGGCCGAACTGACCGGGATCCTGGCCAGGTACGATGTGACTGTGCTCGATATCGGCCAATCGGTAATCCACGACAGTTTGTCACTTGGCCTGTTGATCGAGTCCCCGCCGGAGAACAAGGGTTGCCCGGTATTCAAGGAGCTGTTGTTCAAGGCGCATGAGCTGGATCTGAACCTGCGGTTTACCCCCGTATCGGAAGAGGAATATGAACAGTGGGTTGCCGCTCAGGGAAAGCCGCGCCACATCATCACCCTCCTGGGTCGCCAGATCACTGCGCGTCACCTTGCCCGGGTGACGGAAGTGGTGAGCGCACACGGTTTCAATATCGAGCAGATAACGCGTCTTTCGGGGCGTATTTCCCTGCGGCATCCCCCGGTTAAACGCACTGCCTCGGTACAGCTCTCCTTGAGTGGTGAAGTCAAGGATATTGCAGCCATGCATGCAGAGTTTTTGCACATTTCACAAGAGATGGATCTCGATGTGGCGGTGCAGGAGGACAACCTCTACCGCCGCAGCCGCCGGCTGGTCTGTTTCGATATGGATTCAACCCTGATCCAGACAGAAGTCATCGATGAACTGGCAAAGGTTGCCGGAGTGGGAAAACAGGTCGCTGCCCTTACCGAATCGGCCATGCGTGGCGAGATTGATTTTGCCGAGAGTTTCCGCCGCCGCTTGCGGTTGCTGAAAGGCCTGGATGAATCCGTGCTGCAGGAAATCGCCGAAAAGCTGCCCGTTACTGAGGGGGCTGAACGTCTGATATCCCATCTCAAACACTTCGGTTACAAGATTGCCATTATCTCGGGTGGCTTCAGTTACTTTGCCAATTATCTGCAACAGAAACTGGGAATTGATTTTGTGTTTGCCAATCAACTCGATTTTAAAGACGGCAAACTGACGGGGGAAGTGAAGGGCGATATCATCGATGGCAAGATGAAGGCCCGCCTGTTGACCCGCCTGGCCGAGGAACAGGGCATCAGCCTGGAGCAGGTGATTGCGGTGGGGGACGGCGCCAATGATCTGCCGATGCTGGCGATTGCCGGACTCGGGATCGCCTTCCATGCCAAACCCGTGGTCAAGGAACGGGCCCAGCATTCCATTGCCACCATCGGCCTGGATGGTATTCTTTACCTGCTTGGCATGCGTGAGCGTGAAATTGCCGAAATCGAACGGCAGGTTTGATCCCTGCAAGGTAAGGGTATGACGAACAGCAACGAGGCGGATCGTTTTTTCATGAGGCGTGCGCTGGAACTTGCGCGCAAGGCGGAGCGCAAGGGTGAGGTCCCGGTGGGTGCGGTCCTGGTAAAAAACGGAGAGATCATCGCAGAAGGCTGGAATGCGCCGATCAGCCGGGATGATCCCACTGCCCATGCCGAGATCCGCGCCCTGCGGGCGGCGGCAAAAAAGATTGGCAATTACCGCCTGGTGGACACTACGCTGTACATCACACTGGAACCCTGTGTGATGTGTGCCGGCGCAATTATTCATGCAAGGGTCAAACGAGTGGTTTATGCTGCCACTGATCCCAAAACCGGGGCGGCGGGCAGCGTGTTTGAGATACTCAATACCACCCAGCTCAATCATCGGGTTGAGATCACCAGCGGTGTGCTGGCGCAGGAGTGTGGTGATTTGTTGCGTGAGTTTTTTCAGGCCAGGCGGGAGAAAAATAATCGTTAAACCATACCGCCGCAGTGCCATTTAGATAAGAAGGTGGTAAACCCACCACATATCATTATTCCTTATATATATGCGAGAAATGTCATGAAGTTAATGCCGAACCGTTTTGCCATTTTGGTATCCATCTTTTTTTCCGGATTATCCCAGCTTCAGGCAGGAATAAAATATCCGCCAGTCACGGTGGAGATGCCGTTGGTGCAGGTTTCCCGGCATGTGTATTACGTACAGGGGAAGGCGGGTGTTGCCACGGATAATGAAGGGTTTATCTCCAACGCCGGTTTTGTTGTAACCGAGGCCGGGGTGGTGGTGTTTGATACCCTGGGTACACCTTCGCTGGCCGATAAAATGTTACGCACCATTCGCAGTGTGACCGACAAACCCATCGTTAAAGTGATTGTCAGCCATTATCACGCCGATCATATCTACGGTTTGCAGGTATTCAAGGATCTGGGTGCCGAAGTCATGGCACCGGCCGGCGCCATGGATTACCTCAATGCTCCGAATGCAAAAACGCGTCTGGAGGAACGCCGTTTTTCTCTTGAACCCTGGGTGAACAAGAATACACGCCTGGTTGTACCGGATGTGTTGCTGAGCAAGAGCTCCTCGTTTGAACTCGGCGGGGTGAAATTCACCCTGACTGTCGTGGGCGATGCCCATTCCGACGGGGATTTGACCCTGTACGTCGAACCCGATCGGGTGCTGTTTTCCGGCGATATCATCTTCGAAGGCCGCGTGGCATTTCTTGGTGATGCGGATACCCGGCACTGGTTGGAGGTGTTGAAAGAAATGAAAACAGCAAAACTGGTGGCACTGATCCCGGGGCATGGCCCCCTTGCCAGGGATCCCGACAACGCCATTGGCATGACTGCCCGTTATCTCGAATATGTTCGCAAGGTCATGGGTGCGGCTGTGGAGGATTTTACCCCGTTTGACGAGGCCTATGCGGCAGCAGACTGGTCGGAGTTTGAAAAGCTGCCTGCCTTCGAAGCCGCCAACCGGCGTAACGCCTATCAGGTTTATCTGTCAATGGAAGAGGAATTGCTGAATAAATGATGGCAGAAATTGGAAGACAGCATCTTCCTAATGTTGGAAATGAGCCGGGTTGCAGGGCGAGTGGAAAGTAACATGGGGGAAGGCGTGCCAGATGATGTTGGGCACGCTGCGCTTTGCCCAACCTACGGAAAAAATCATGTTAGAAATGCTTCCCCATGAAGTGATCCCCCGGCCCGGCTAAAACATCCGGAAAACGTCGGAAAAACCTGTGGAGAAATACGTAGGTTGGGCAAAGGCGCGACAGCGATGTGCCCAACGATCACTGGTATGAAAAACGTATAACGCTTGTTTCAGAGCACAGGAGAAGAAAAAGCCAAAACGGATTTTGGTGTGTTGTGCGGGGTTTCGCGATCATCATACCAGCGCAGAATATCGTAATAACTGCGGATGTTTTCCACATAACGCACCGGTTCCCTGCCACGGGCATAGCCGTATTTTGTCTGGCGATACCACTTGCGGCGGCGCAACAGCGGCAAATTGTCTTTGACGTCAGTCCATATCGTGGGATCACCGCCCCGTTGTTGGGTGATCCACTGGGCATCTCTGACGTGACCATAACCGACGTTGTAGGAAGCAAGCGCAAACCATGTGCGGTCCGGTTCCTCCAGGTCGGAAAATTTATCGACCAGCTTGCGAATATAGCGGGCGCCACCGTCGATACTCTGGGTGGCATCGGTGCGTTTGCTGATCCCCAGCTGTTTCGCCGTCACTTTTGTCAACATCATCATGCCACGAACACCGGTAGGGGAGACTGCCAGGGGGTTCCAGTGCGATTCCTGGTAGGCGATTGCGGCCAGCAGGCGCCAGTCGAGCTGGTTTTTTTCAGCCGCTTCGATAAACAGTTTTTGATAATTCGGCAAACGTCGCTCGATATGCCGCATGTAGGTGCGGGTGCCGGCATAATCATAGTTACGCATATGGCCGTAATGTTTCGCCAGCAGCCGCTTCAGTTCGCCATTCGCCTTGATGCTTTCGAAGAACCTCACCGCCTCCTGATAGAGGCTGTCATCCTGGCCTTTTGACATCGCCCAGGCCAGTTGTTGGGGTTTTGAGATGTTGAATGCCACACGGATATTAGGGTGATACCGCCGCATCAGGGAGATTTCATTCGAATCCGCCACGGTATAGTCGATGACTTCCTCCGCCACCAGCGTCAGGAGTTCACTGCTGCCGATTTCACTGTTTTCATCCCAGCTCAGTTCGGGCTCACTCTGCTTGAGTGCCGCCAGCCGTTCCGCATGGCTGCTGTTGGCGATGATTTCCAGATGGCCGGAAGACAAGTCTTTGATATTACGGGGTTTACGTGTGCCACTTCGAAAAACGACCTGCTCGGTAATCGTCTGGTATGGCGGGGTAAAGCGGACGATTCGTTTTCGTGACTCGGTGACGGTCAACCCGGCAGCCGCGATATGCGCATTGCCGGCAACAAGCTCATCAAGAATGGTCTGTAAATTGTCCTCGACGATCAGTTTGACCTTTACCCCGAGGTGCCTGGCAAAAGCCTGGATCAGTTCGTATTCAGGGCCGGTGGGGCCATGGGGGCCGATAAAATAGGTCGTCGGCGCATTGCGGGTCAGGACGCGTAATTCGCCGCTGGCGTAGACCTGCTCAAGCAGATTGCGTTGCGGCGCGCAGGCATTCAGCAGCACGACCAAAGCGGCCACAGCGACAACAATGATTGACAAAAACCTTTTTCGCATAAAACCTGACCAACGTGCCTGTATTAAACTATCGGACGACTGCTACGTTTCTGGAGAAATTTTGGAACCCTGGTAATTCCGCCAAAGTTGAATGTGGGGGATATGATTGATAAAAAACATATTTATTATAACATGCTAATATTCCGTAGCCATATGTAATTCGGAGTAGTTTCGTAAGGAATTATGTTAAAGTCCCTTCATAAACTGTTGAAATCAGGAAAAAACGGGAGAGGTGCCGGAGCTGGCCGAACGGGCTTGACTCGAAATCAAGTGATCCCTTGCGGGATCCGAGGGTTCGAATCCCTCCCTCTCCGCCAATAAATAAAAAGGCCACCCTGTCCGGGGGTGGCCTTTTTTATTTATCAGGGGTGTGGAGGTTTTGATGAGAACCCTTTGGTTCGACAAAATCGCCGGGAGCGATTTTGAACAGCGGAGCAGAGCGACGCTGGCCCCGAAGGGGCGGC
>JALVOC010000162.1 GCA_027032075.1 Chromatiales bacterium
TTGTGATGGCGGCTGGACGATGATCTGCAACAGTCCCTTGCCACAAGCTCGGGCAGCGTTCGAGGAGCTTCCCGCCAGCACCGGCGCATACTCCGTGCCTGGGCCGCACCCTCGCCCTCCCCCTGTGTCAGGATGCAATCGAACGGCAACTGATCTGCGCCAGTTTTGCCCACCGGCAGCGGTTAGCCAGATACCCGTAGTGGCGGATACGCGTCAGGCCCTTGGATATGTTATGGGTACTGACTCCTTTACCCCGCCTCTGACCCTTTAACCCCGCCTTAATCGGCGTAGCCAGCGTTGGAGGCCGCCATTCTATGGTGGTCCTTTGAACCCCGAAGGAAACGCCCCGTGCGGACCCGCATGCGGGGTGTTGTGGGGTCTGGGGGGGAGAACCCCCCGGCTATCCGATTATGCATTTTTTGCTTTGAGCGGGAAACGCTCAGGGTGCTCGATGATTTCTGGCGTTAGATCGACATCCAGTTCCGGCCAGTAAAAGTGGCCAGGACTCGGCTCCTCGACTTTCAGTACTGCCTCTATAGCCGCATTTTTGAACCACGGGAAATCCTCATAAGGCATGAAATATTCCTTATCCCCCGCCAGCAACCAAATGCCATGAGGAGATATGTGCGATACTTCAATCCCCGAAGTGTTCTTTCCAAGCGTTTGTGAGCTCATCGTAGTGTGCCTCAATGATGCGTTCTATCTGGGCAAGCTGCCCCTTGGACAAATTATAGTTCTTTGCCAGTTTGATGCTCGGCTCCAGCCAATACTTTGCCTCGCCGTCTCCACAATAGATGTGAACATGCATCCTTGACTCTTCGCGCGAGAAGAAGAAAAACCTGTATCCTCGCTCTCTAAATATCGTTGGACTCATAGCTCTTCTTCCCTGATGCATAACGCCGCAATTCACCGGAGGTAAAAAGCATAGCGAGGAACGAGCGGCGCTTTTTGCCGTCCGAGTGAAATTGCCTTGTGTACGCCCGGCATGGGCATGAACTGAGGGGGTGAAAATCCCCTGTAGGAGGATCACCGTCTGATCAGGTATTGGACAACAACTACTAGCGAGGCTTCGCCTCAGACCCACGAGTCCTGAGGTGGCAGCTAGATCCATGTGGAAATCTCCCGGGGTGCCGCAGCGGAAGTGACGCACCCCCATCGGCGATATAGTAGACACGGATACCATCT
>JALVOC010000163.1 GCA_027032075.1 Chromatiales bacterium
CCAGCCAGAACTGGATCGGTCCGGCGGGTTGTACCCTGAACGAGGCGAGCTTTGTCCCGCCGCCACCGGAAGTCGTGCCTGAGGCGCTATCAGATTTAGAGCGTTTTCTGCATGGCGATGACAACCTGCCAACCCTGATCAAGATTGGAATGGCGCACGCCCAGTTCGAGACCATCCACCCCTTTCTCGATGGCAATGGCCGGGTTGGCCGCTTGTTGGTCACCTTTTTACTCTGCAACAGCGGCGTTCTCCACAAACCAGTGCTCTACCTTTCACACTATTTCAAGCGACACCGCCAAGCCTATTACGACCGGCTCCAGGCCATCCGTGATAGCGGTGACTGGGAGGGGTGGATCATCTTTTTTCTGCAAGGCATCGTCGAGGTGAGCCGGCAGGCCACCGAGACCGCCCGCCGTATCCTGCGCATGCGGGAAGCCCATCGCAATGCCATTACTGAAAAACTGGGCTATGCTGCTGGCAACGGTCACCGCGTGCTCGAGACCCTGTACCAGCGACCTATCCTCTCGGTCAAGGAAGTAGAGGGTATCACCGGCACCACCTATGCCGCCGCCAATCAACTCGTGAAGCGGCTCGTGAAACTGGGCTTGCTGGAAGAAACCACGGGCCAGTCGCGCAACCGCCGTTTCCGCTACACGCCATACATCGATCTCTTTGCCGATCGGCAAACCGAAGCACCGGAGCCGCCAAGATGACAGACATCAAACCATTCAAAATCGAGAATGACTTTGACGAGGAGATCCGTGTTGTTTCGCTGAGCTGGTAGAGATGCAAATGCAGGTTGGGCAAAGGAGCGCCAGCGACGTGCCCGACAAGAGAGGGTGATTGTTGGGCACGCTCCGCTTTGCCCGACCCGCTTGGCTGGCCATGTGCTCACTCCCTGTAAATAGGCTGGGCCAACCACTTGGATTATATGGAATTTTGCAGTACATTACAGTACATTTGCAGTGAGACATCGGGGAGGGAGATGGCCACCACCAAGACAGCAACCCTGACGTTCCGCATCGATCCCGGCTTGAAAGAGGCTCTGCGCACCGCCGCGCAACAGGAGCACCGCTCCATCGCCAACATGGTGGAGGTGCTGATCCGGGATTATTGCGGGCGCAACGGTATCAATATCGAGGAGGCGAATCCTTCTGGATCTACGCGGCGAGGGCCGGCCACCA
>JALVOC010000164.1 GCA_027032075.1 Chromatiales bacterium
CGCAGTATCAGATAGCCCACGATGCCGGCGGCAAACGATGCCAGCAGTACGGCCAGCTTGTCGGCCTGCTGATAGAGGTTGCCATCGGTAAAGGCCAGTGAATCGACAAACAGGCTCATGGTAAAGCCAATGCCGGTCAGCACGGAAACACCGTATAGCTGCAGCCAGCTGCTGTTCTCGGGGATTTTTGTCAGCCCCAGTTTGATGGCGACCCAGGTAAACCCGAAAACACCGATCTGCTTGCCCAGGAACAGGCCGGCCATAATGCCCAGCGGGACACCGGTGGTCATCTGTTCCAGCGAAACATTGCGCAGGTCAACGCCGGCATTGACGAAGGCAAACAGCGGCAGGATGAAAAACGCCACCCAGAAGTGCAGTTCATGCTCCATTTCCTTGGACATGGAAAAGCGCTCGCCGGTTTCCCGGTTGGTGCAGTTAAGCGGTATGGTAAAGGCCAGGGCGACGCCGGCCAGGGTTGCATGCACGCCGGACTTGAGCACGCTGACCCAGAGCACGACGCCGACAATAATGTAGGCGGCTTTCTTTGCCACGCCCATGCGGTTCATAATAATGAGCGTGGCAAGTGCAATAGCGGCAATGGTTATCGACAGCGTGGACAGTTCGACGGTGTAGAACAGGGCGATAATAATAATGGCACCAAGGTCATCGATAATGGCCAGTGCCATGAGGAACACTTTCAGTGACAGCGGCACGCGTTTACCAAGCAGCGCCAGTACGCCGAGGGCGAAGGCGATGTCGGTAGCGGTGGGAATGGCCCAGCCACGCATGGCGGTAGGGTCGCCGTGATTGATATAGATATAGAACAGCGCCGGCACGACCATGCCGCCGATAGCGGCAATGCCGGGCAGGGCGATCTGGCCAGGTGTCGACAGCTGGCCTTCAAGGAATTCGCGTTTGACCTCCAGGCCGATAAGCAGGAAGAAAATGGCCATAAGGCCGTCGTTGATCCAGAGCAGTAATGGTTTGGCGATATGCAGGTCGGCGAAGCGTACTTCTACAGGGGTCTGTAAAAAGGAAATGTAGTATTCGCTGAAAAACGAGTTTTTCAGCAACAGGGCAAATACTGTGGCGACAATCAGCAGGATGCCGGAGGAGGATTCCTTCTTGATGAATTCTTCAATAATATTATTCATGGCTGTTTCCGGTGTGGTCAGCTGATGT
>JALVOC010000165.1 GCA_027032075.1 Chromatiales bacterium
CTTTTCGAACAGATTCAGCTGTAATAATCGCAGTATTTGTTGAGTACTTTTCTGCAACTTCGACTGGAACTTGAGAAAAGCCAGAAGCAGATAAATACATAACGCGATCCATATCTGGGTCATGACAGCATTCTTGCTGGTGCCCACAAACGATTTGATCTTCAGGTTTTGCTTAATCCACTTGAAGAACAATTCGACCTGCCATCTTGCCTTGTAGATATCAGCAATGGTTTTCGCCGCTAGTTTGAAGTTATTCGTCAAAAACACATAGCGCTTTCCGGTTTCTGTATCCCGGTAGGCGATACGGCGTAATTGAGCCGGGCACTTCTTTGCCGTCTGTGTGCCGGTGAACTCGATGGTTTGATCGCAGATCAATCCCTTGTCTTTCAAAACCGGGCGCCGGCATACAACGCGGTACCTTGCATTGCTCTTGAGCCGGGTAACAAAAGATATTCTTTTCTCCGTCAACTGGTTATACCAGGCGTAATCGTTGTAACCCTTATCAATGGCCACGATACTTCCCTTGGGAAAATCCAGCGTGCGCCCCACCGTCACATCGTGCTTCTTGCCTTCGGTCACGGTCACAAATTCAGGCAAGTATCCCGCATGATTCAGGCCGACATGAAGTTTGATCGCACCTTTGGTGGTTCGAAAGTCAGCCCATGGAAAAACAGACAGGCATAAATCAATGGTCGTTGCATCCAGTGAATAAAGCGGATGATTAAAACGAAAATTATGGCCGGGAACCACGCCCTGGCAGCGCTTCAGAAGCTTTCCAAACAAGGCTTCGTATAATGCATAAGGCTTGGCGTCATTAATACGGGACAAGTTGGAACGCGACAGTTTTGCGCTCCCCAGATGGTAAAGGCGATGGGTCTGAGCTGAAATACTTTCAACAATATCACGCAAGCTGCTTCGGCCCGACAACTGTGCCATTGCCATGGTTACGAACTGCGACCATCTCGAGGCAGTTCGAAAAGAGCGGCCTGTATGGTGTTGATTTGCAAGGGTCTCGAACTCATGTCTCGGTATCAGTTTCAGAAGTTGTGAAAACACAGTATTATGGTGACTCAAGGCCTGATTTCCTTTTTGTTTTACAATGACTTGTCGTGATTTCATTGTATCAAAACAGATAGGTTTTCAGGCCTTTTTATTCATGTCTTAACGGGACAGCAGTG
>JALVOC010000166.1 GCA_027032075.1 Chromatiales bacterium
GCTTCCATAAGATAGACGGTGCCCATCAGGTTTACTTCAAAAGTATAGGCCGGTTGGCGATAGGAGTCCAGCACCAGGGGCTGAGCTGCCAGATGAAAGACGATATCCGGTTGAAAAGCCAGCAGTTGATCTTGCAGCAAACCTTTGTCCCGGATATCGGCAATCGTATGCTTACATAGCTTCCCGGCTTGCGTAAGGGCAAACAATCCCCCGCTTTTGGGAGCCAGGGCATAGCCGCCTATCCGGGCACCTAAGAATTTTAACAGATGAATGAGCCAGGCGCCTTTGAAACCCGTATGGCCGGTGATCCATACTTTTTTATCCCGGTAAAACTCGTGTATGTTCATTTTATTTTTCGGCTATTACAAAAAATATGGACGCGTCCTTATTTACATACTCGCGGGTAGTCCGGGATAAGTTGGTGAAAGCTTCGAACAGGCCTATAATTCTCTGCATCACAAAACAGAAAGGGGCTTTCCAATACTTGACCAACGGCAGGTGAATCAGGCAGGCATCCTGGAATAACTGTACCGACATGGGCAACAAACCCATCATACCCCATGTGCTGTTTACCTTGAAACCGGCTTTCTCTATTTCCTTTATCAGCCCTGTAGAGGTCCACCGCCAGTTGTCCACCGGGTCGGGGTGATAAAGCCAGTGACCGTGTGTGCTCAGAATCAGTTTTTTGCCCGGCTTCAGTATGCGCAGGCATTCCTGCAAGTAGCGCTGCGGGTCGTTTACATGTTCCAGCACCTGGATAGACCACACCAGATCGGCACTGTTGTCGGCCATAGCCTTTATTTTGTTTGATGCCGGGTCTATGAAATAAGAAGCTTTTTCGTTTCCTTCAATGTCAACCCCAATATAATTTTTTACATGTGGTTTAATCAGCGATTCGTAGGGCATATCGCCACAGCCGAAGTCGATGAAGGTTTCAATGTTTTTATCCTTGATATGCAGGTCAATGATTTTGGCAATATTCTTCTTTAGTACCTTTAAATGTACATAGCGGCTGTGCCAAAGCGGTGGGCGCAGGCGTGTTTGACCCGGTTCTCTCAAATCACCAGATTTTCCAGGGTGGATTGTTTGACCAGAGTTCTTCCAGTTCCACTTTATCGCGCAGTATGTCCATGCACTTCCAGAAGCCCTGGTGGCGGTAAGCAGCCAGTTCATTCTGT
>JALVOC010000167.1 GCA_027032075.1 Chromatiales bacterium
GGCTGGAAAACATCGATATTCAGGTTGGGCGCACCGGTGCCCTGTCCCCCGTTGCCCGTCTGACGCCGGTGACGGTTGGCGGTGTGGTGGTGTCCAACGCGACCCTGCATAACGAAGATTACATCAAGGGGCTGGATTCCAAGGGCAATGTGATCCGCGACGGCAAAGACATTCGCATCGGTGACTGGGTGCAGGTCTATCGCGCCGGTGATGTGATCCCGAAAATTGCCGATGTCGATCTGGCCAAACGCCCTGCGGATGCCAAACCTTACGCATTCCCGACCAAGTGCCCCGAATGTGGCTCGGACGCTGTGCGCGAAGAGGGTGACGCGGTGCGCCGCTGTACAGGCGGTATTATTTGCCCTGCTCAGGCCGTTGAAAAGCTGAAACATTTTGTCAGCCGCGGCGCGTTTGACATCGAAGGCCTGGGCGCAAAACAGATCGAAATGTTCTACCATGACGAACAACTGCCGATCCGCGAGCCAGCCGATATTTTCACCCTTCAGGCCCGTGATGAAGCCAACTTGACCAAGCTGAAAAACCGCGAAGGCTGGGGCGAAAAATCGGCGCAGAACCTGTTTCGCGCGATCAACGAAAAGCGTAAAATCCCGCTGGATCGGCTGATCTATTCGCTGGGTATCCGGCATGTGGGCGATAGCGCCTCAAACCTGTTGGCCAATCACTACGGATCATGGGCAAATTTCGAGGCCGCCATCACCCGCGCCACCTTGAATGAAGGGCCGGAATGGGACGATTTGATCGCGATTGACGGTGTGGGCGCGGTGATGGCCACATCGCTGATCACCGCCTTCCATCAGGAAAACGAACGCGCCTCGATTGACCGGTTGATTGCCGAACTTTTGCCACAGGACGCGGTGAAACGCGCAACGCTTGATAGTCCCGTTGCTGGCAAAACCGTGGTGTTCACCGGCAGCTTGGAAAAGATGACCCGCGCCGAGGCCAAGGCCCGTGCCGAGGCTTTGGGGGCCAAGGTGTCTGGATCGGTCTCGAAAAAAACCGATCTGGTTGTGGCCGGACCGGGGGCGGGATCAAAGGCGAAAAAGGCCGAAAGTCTGGGTGTCGAAATGATCGATGAAAACGGCTGGCTGACCCTGATCGGTGACTTGTGAGCGGGCGGCCGGAAATCCTGTTTCCGCTGTTTGCGGA
>JALVOC010000168.1 GCA_027032075.1 Chromatiales bacterium
ATATCATTCTGCCCGGACGCGACGGCTTTCTGGTGCTCAAAGACAGCCTGAACAATTTTGTCAAAAAAGGCGTTATCAGCAACCATGACCGGGTAGTCGGTGAAAAACTGGCCTGGGTGCTCACCGGCGGCGAAAAGGCTGATTCGGTCACCCCGGTTTCCGAGCAGTATCTGTTGGATATTGAACGGGAGGCTTTTGTGAGTCTTTGCGGAGAGAAGTTGAGTCAGGATAGGATGGAATATATGCTAAAGACCGGCAAGCCGTTACGGAATTAGGAACAAAAAATATCGCGACATGAATGTCGCGTTACATTTTTTTAAATACGGCGCTAAAGCTGCCGTCGGTTTGGTGCTTATGGGGGAACGTGCGGACAAAGCCGTCTTCGGTGAAGGACTGTAACGACGCCGGTAAATGGCTCAGTTTAAACTGCTTGCCCTGTTTTTCCAGAAAGGTCTCAATCACATTGCGGTTCTCCAGCGGGTCTATGGTGCAGGTACTGTAAACCAGTCGGCCGCCCTTTTGCAATTGCGCCGAAGCGGCTTGCAGCAGTTCATCCTGCAGACGGGCAAAATCAATTATTTCCCGCATGGTGCGCCGCCATTTGATATCCGGATGCTTGCGAATCACTCCCAATCCCGAACAGGGCGCATCCAGCAATATTTTATTGAACCGTATTTTAAACGGCAAATATCTGGCATCGGCGACCACAAAATGTCCCTGCCCGGGGGCGATGCGCCGAGCGGTTTCTTTCACTTTCTTCAAGCGCGGAAAGTTGCTGTCCACGGCCACGGAAAAAATCCTTCCGCCGAAACGGTCTAACAGGCGTCCGTACTTACCGCCGGGCGCAGCGCACATATCCAGCACCGTATCGCCGGCTTCCACCTGCAAAAGTTCCGGCGGGATGAGAGCGCTTTCATCCTGAAAAGAACAATATCCCTGTTCGATCCATTTTTCGGCCAGCACAGCTTGTGTCTGATCGATGCGCAGCAATTCGGGGAAATTGGGCGATGCCTGCCAGACAATATTCTGTTTGTCTAATAGAGCTGTAAATTTTTTAAGCGCTATGCGTGATGTATTTACCCGCAGCTCGAATTGCGGCGGTTGGTTGAGCGAACGGCACAGCGCTTCGGTTTCTTCTGCGCCCCACAAATGCAGCCAGCG
>JALVOC010000169.1 GCA_027032075.1 Chromatiales bacterium
GCCAGAAAGGCCATAACGGAACCACCCTGGAGCCGGTGGATGATCCGGATGAAGTGACTGAGATCTCGATTGATCGTCGTACCCTGCCCAAGGGGCCACGGTATCGGGAGGTGGGCTAAGAAAGCCGCCAGGTCATCGATATTGATATCACACGGTTTGTCACCGAATACCGGGCCCAGATCCTGGAAGACGAACAGGGCAATCGGTTTGTCGCCGCTTTTCCACAAGGCGTCAACCGCCCGGTGCAATACGGTCTCAACCTGAAGGCCAGCGCGGTCTATCTGTCGCAGTTCCAGCTGATGCCCTATGATCGGGTCCGGGATCACTTCCAGGATCAGCTGGATATTCCGCTCAGCGCGGGTTCACTCTTCAATTTCAACAAGGAAGCCCATGACCGGTTGGAGCTTTTTGAGCGATGGGCAAAGACCGAGCTGGCCAAGTCCACGCTCATGCATGCCGATGAGACCGGTATCAACATTGGTGGCAAGCGCCACTGGCTGCACTGCGCGTCCAGTTCCTCGGTGACCTGGTTTTCCCCGCATGCCAAGCGGGGGACCGAAGCCATGGATGAGATCGGCATTCTGCCCTTCTTCAAGGGTGTGTTGTGCCATGACCACTGGAAACCGTACTATCAGTACGACTGTACCCACGCCCTGTGCAATGCCCACCACCTCAGAGAACTGGAGCGGGCCTGGGAGCAGGATAACCAGCAGTGGGCCAAGCAGATGCAGCTCTTGCTGGTCGAGATGAAAACAGCGGTCGAGGAGGCCGGGGGTTGTTTGGCACCGGATGCCGCTCAACGGTGGCGTCGTCGATATCGACGACTACTCAAAAAAGCTGATATCGAATGCCCTGCACCTGATGAAAGTCAGCGCAAGGGAAAACGGGGCCGACTCAAGCGCTCGAAAGCCAGAAACCTGCTGGAACGATTACGCGACTTCGAGTCTGATGTCTTGCGCTTCCTGACGGTGGAGAATGTTCCCTTCACCAACAACCAGGGTGAGAACGACCTGCGCATGACCAAGGTGCAACAGAAAATCTCCGGTTGCTTCCGTTCGATGGAAGGGGCCAGGGTCTTCTGTCGGGTGCGCAGTTACCTGTCGACGTGTCGCAAGCATGGCTTGTCAGCCTCGCAGGCATTGGCGCTGCTGTTCCAGGG
>JALVOC010000170.1 GCA_027032075.1 Chromatiales bacterium
TGGTCATTGCTGGATGCTTCAATCATCCATTTGAAAAAAGAGCCAACTTTTACCACGGTTATTCCCTCCAAACTTTTTGAGTGCATGGCTATGGGTATCCCGGTATTACATGGTGTGCAGGGGGAGTCGGCGGAAATAGTCGAGAAGAACCAGGTTGGTCTGACCTTTGAGCCGGAAAATGCCATGGAGCTGGTGGGAAGGCTGGAACAGCTGAAAAATGACAGGGATTTGTACAGCAAGTTTAGAACAAACTGCCTGAAAACTGCCCCTGCCTATGAGCGCTCTAAGCTGGCGGCCCGTATGCTCCAGAGTCTTGAACGGGTTGTGGCCGTCAGGACCAGAAATGATACGGCAGCGAACTAAATATCTGCGTCCGTGGAACGCAGATATTTAGATACAGGCCGCTCAACAATAAATAGAACAATAAATAGGACACCCATAAATTAGACAGCACCCCATCCTCCTGTTAATCTCTTACACCAGACTGGAATAGGTTTTACTCATCAAGAGACGCATGAAATGACAATATCCCGCAAGCAGCAGATAGATCTCACCACCACGCCTTATTACCATTGCATAACCCGCTGTGTCAGAAGGGCTTTTTTGTGTGGTGATGATCGGTATTCAGGCAAGAATTTTGACTATCGCAGGGAATGGATAGTCAGTAAGTTCAAGCAATTGTCCGGGATATTTCTGATTGAGATCTGCGCTTATGCGGTTATGAGCAATCATTATCATCTGGTTCTGCGGGTCAACCAGGCTGGGGCGGCGGCGTTGAGTGATGATGAGGTGGTTGAGCGATGGCGGGAGCTGTTCAAAGGGGATCTGCTGGTCGATCGCTGGAAGTCCGGGGAGGTGATGACGGAGGCGGAGCTGGAGGCGGTGAAGGAGCTGATTGGTGTTTGGCGGGAGCGGTTGTGTGATCTCAGCTGGTTTATGCGCTGTCTCAATGAGAGTATTGCCCGCCGGGCGAATGAGGAGGATGGCTGCAAGGGGCGGTTCTGGGAAGGGCGGTTCAGGAGCCAGGCGTTGCTGGATGATGCTGCGCTGTTGTCCTGCATGGCCTATGTGGATTTGAATCCGATTCGGGCCGGGCTGGCCGAGACGCCGGAAGCGTCTGATTTCACTTCCATTTCGGAGAGGATCAGGCAGTGGA
>JALVOC010000171.1 GCA_027032075.1 Chromatiales bacterium
CCCTGGTAGGCACGCACGTCGAAACGCGCCATCAGATGCGGATGCATGGAGCCATCCGCCGTAGCGAAGGCGCGACGGAGCGTAAACTCCGTTACCAGCGGCCCCTCGAGCCAGCGCCGGCTGCTGTCGGCCAGAAGCGCATCACGTGCCGAGGCCGTATAGACGACGCCACCCAGAGTCAGCTCGATGACGGTGTCGAAAGGGGTCGCCAGCAACTCCGTTGCGCTGACGGCCGGGCCATTCACGGCCGGGTCGGAAGTCACGATCTCCGCCGCAAGAGACTGCCCGGCTCCCAGTGTCGGCAAGCGTGTCGTAATGACCGCATGGCGCAGGGAACCGTCGGCGTGGACGGCTTTGCCGTCCACCTGGGTCGGTAGTGGATTACCACCCACATCCACTGTCACGCTCAAACCTGCGGGAACATCGCCCGGCGCGAATACTTGAGCAAAGGTTACGGGAGTATTCACCGCCGCAAGGCTGGACCGATCGATAAAGGTCACATCGGGTTTTGCCTGCGCAGCCCCGGCACCGAGGAGCAACAGCAGGGGCAGAATGCCTGTACAGCGGGAAATTTTATTGGAAAAAAGGCTGAAAAGCTTGTTCGAACCGCCGGTGCACGCACCTGATTCTAAATAGTTCATTCTTGACACTCCACCTTGAGCACATCCTGCCCAGCAAGCTGCACCTGATTTTACATAGTCGTTCTGAATACCAGTTCGCTTTCAGATAATGAATAAGCTGTTTCTGTTCCACTCCAATCAATCCCCTACCGTGGGGAGGGGAAGCCCCCTTCCACCTATGTGGTAATGTTGAAATGGAGGCGATCTGAACAGGCAGTCGATCTGATTGGAGTGCTTATTTAGTAGTAGTTATTGGCTCCATGGTAAGCCGCCGGTAGAGTATTCAATGTGATCTCTTTCACGAAACGGGCACTCGATTTCGACCACACAACAAAGTCCGCTCCAGATATGGGAAGAATAAACCCCTTTTTATCCGGATCCGGCAGCTCTGACAGTGAATGATTCCTCTAGCAACTGTTCGATAGTCCCGAATGGGCCGGCGTTCCACAAACATCATCCAGCGCGGCAACAACTGCCAAGCCTGTTTCTTCACGGAAGAGGACTACCCGGTCTATCTGGACAAGCTCAAGGAGT
>JALVOC010000172.1 GCA_027032075.1 Chromatiales bacterium
TTACATGACACGCTGTAAATACCTCCCTGTAAGCTCGACAGCCGCCTCCCTGCGGCTGACGGTCATGTAAAAGACCTCTGGTCCTGATGCTCCGTTTCCCAAGTGTACTGGTATTCGGAACGCCTATTTAGGCGGGTTCAAAGGAATTATGAGAAGCATGAGGTTTCTTCAGCGGCCGCTCACCGAACACCAGCTGGATCCTGGTCCCCTGCCCGCTGCTGTCGATCTCGATATGCCAACCATAACGCTGACAAATGCGTTTTACCAGCGACAAACCGATACCCTCACCCCCGGACTGGCCGCTGTAATAGCGATCGAACACACGCTGCAATTGTTCAGGCGCAATACCGACGCCCGTATCCTCCACGACAACACAGTTTTCCTGCAGGCCGATACATACCCGGCCGCGTTCCGTGTAGGAAGCCGCGTTGCGGATGAGGTTGGCGAGCACCACACGCAACAGCGCGCATTCGACCGGCAGGATAGCGTGCGCCTGGATGTCCAGTTTGATTTCCACCGGTTTGTGATATAACAGGTGCTGGTGCCCCTCCACCACCTGCCGCAATACTTCAGCGACCGCACAACCGGTTTCCGGCACATTGCTTATTTCTTCACGGGCCAGTAACAACAATGCCGAAACCAGTTCGGACATCTCGTGTGCAGAGCGGGCAATGCGTTCGACCCGCGAGCGCCTGGCCTCATCCAGCCCGGGATCATCCAACAAGACTTCGCTTGCCCCCTCGATAACAGCCAGTGGCGTACGCAATTCGTGGCTGACATCCGCGGTAAAAGCCTGTTCGCGTTCAATAAAGGCGGCCAACCTCTGTTGATAAGCATCAAATTCCTGCGCCAGCATACCCACCTCATCGTGTGGAAAATCCTCCGCCAGGGGTGCGCGATGTTCCTCCGGCCGGAGACCGGCAACTCGCACAGCCAGTTCCCCAACCGGCGAGATGACACGCTCCGCCAGCCAAAAACCGAGAAGCGCGGAGAGCAATGTCATCACCAGCACACCGATGCTGAGAAAAATCTTGAACTGATTTTCACGATGACGGATCTGCCTGTCATCATACAAAACGATAAAATGCCGTCCTGCATGCACGCGCACTTCAGCGTAATATCCCTTTCCTTCCAACTGCAATTGGTGCAGACCGGTTTTCAGGTCACGCAACGTTTCGGGCGCATCCCCCGTGCCGGACGGAATCACATAGGTGCGGATCATCGTGCTGGCAGGAGGCGGCGTTTCGGGGTCTACCGCATAACGTGCAATATAGTCTTCAAGTTCCGTGGAGAGGGTTTCCGCAACAAGACGGGCTTCCATTTCGGTGGTGCGCACATAAAGGGTTCCGGCCAGCCCCAGACTCACCACCAGTCCCAGCAAGGCAAAAGAGAGGGTTACACGATAGCGGAGACTAGTCCTGAATCTCATCCGGCTCCGCCAGTTGATAGCCGATACCGTGCACTGTGCGTAACAAATGTTTGTCGAAGGGCCTGTCCATCGCCGCGCGCAATACCGACATGTGGGCACGCAGGGCATCGCTGTCGGGACGGACATTACCCCAGATGCGCCGTTCGATCTCCCGCCGCGGGACCACACGCGGTGATTGCCGCATCAACAGCGAGAGAATCTTCAGAGGGATCGGCGGCAGAGAGATGGTTTTGCCGCCCCGCTCCACCTGCAGGGTGGCAGGATCGAATACCAGATCGGCCACCCGCAGCAGTTCCCGCGACTGTTCACCACGTGCCCGTCTGACCAGCGCCTTCAGCCGGGCATCCAGTTCCTGCATGGCGAAAGGTTTCACCAGGTAATCGTCCGCCCCGCTGGCAAAGCCTTCCAGCTTGTCATCCAGGGTATCGCGGGCGGTGAGCATCAGCAACGGGATATCGCGGCCACTGTCACGCAAGCGGCGGCTGACTTCCAGGCCGTCCATGTCCGGCAGCATCAGATCCAGAATGATGACGTCATAATCATTCTCCAGGGCAAACCGCAATCCGCTGCGCGCATCATAGGCCGCATCCACCACATAGCCGCGCGGTTCGAGAAAATCATAGAGATTGGCTACCAGATCCGGGTTGTCTTCGATCACCAGAATATACATACATGCCTCAGTCTAACGTCGGTTTTGCATCTTCCTGTCAGTTGCCTTTTCACACCCCTCACTTGCTCTGGCTCCCACCGGCACCGCGGCGCCCTGGCAGGTACTCCACTGAAGGGATCCGCTGTACCGGTTGCGGGTAAAGTCCCATCAACTGCAGAAATTCAGGCGGTATCTCGGTGGAGACATTCAGTCCCATCGCCTGTGCCTGACGGGCGGTGATCGGATAATCATGGGTCCACTGGCCACTGCTCAATTCACCCGCCAGTTTTTCGGCCTTGTCGGCCGCCATCCTCCCGGAGAGCAGTTCCACCACCGCATCATGTACCTGGCGCTGCGCCTTGCGGGCCTGATCGGCCAGGATCAGCGTTTCATCCTCAATTTCGTTAACGGGTTTCTGCTCCACCACCTGTAAAATCGATGCGGCGGCATAACGACCCAGTTGTGGATCGACCGGCCCCAGCACACTGTCCTCGCTCATGATGATCTCGTCTGCCGCCAGCGCGATCAATGTCCCGCCCGACATGGCGTAATGCGGCACGATAACACGCACCTTGCCCGGATGACGGGCGATGGCACGAGCGATCTGTAGCGCGGCCAGCACCAGGCCACCGGGGGTGTGCACAACCAGATCGATTGGCACTTCGGCATCGGTCAGCTGCACGGCGCGGATCACCTCCTCCGAATCATGGATGTCGATGAAACGCATCAGCGGGAAACCGAGCAGACTCATGGTCTCCTGCCGGTGCACCAGCAGGATCACCCGGCTGTTGCGCCGCTGCTCCAGTTGCGCGATGCGCTTGGTACGACTCGCCTCCAGCATGCGCTGCCGAAGTACCGGTTGCAGTGCGGCCAGCATGAAAAACAACCACAACAACGAAAGAATATCCATCACATCACACCCTTAGTCAGAAACGCCGATCCCAGGCACTACGATAATCCAGTTGGTCCTTATACAAACTGCGCATCCGCTCGCGCGCATAAAACAGGCGATGCAGCAGCATTCCCGCCAGAAAACCGCCAATGTGCGCCCACCAGGCAACACCTCCTACTTGCTGCTGTCCCAACATGGCGGTCGCACCGGAAAGAAACTGCATGATAAACCATAAGAACAAAAATACCGCCGCCGGCAAGGTAAAAAACAGCGGGTAGAACAACACCGGAAACATGGCAATGATCCTCGCATGGGGATACATGACATAATAGGCGCCGAGCACCCCGGCAATCGCACCTGACGCCCCAACGGTCGGAAGGGTGGAGTCAGGATTGACCAGCAGATGCACGATGCCTGCAATCACACCACAAAGCAGGTAAAAAAGCAGAAAGCGCAGAGGACCCATGCGGTCTTCCACATTGTCACCGAACAACCATAAAAACCACATATTGCCAATGATATGGCCCCAGCCGCCATGGAGAAACATGCTGGTGAGAAACGGCCAGTAATCATCGAGCGGAAAACCCACCCACTGCGCCCAGCCCGGATGGCTGTAGCGGGCCGGTACGATGCCGAACAGATAGATAAAGGTTTGCAGTGCCTTCTCCGGCAGGCTCAATTCAACAAGGAATACCACGACATTGAAGCCAATCAGCCCCCACACCATCAGCGGTGGAAAACGGCTTGGGATGGAATCACGCAAGGGAATCAAGGCTGTGTCTCTCCGTTGTCGGTCCGGCGATAAACGCTAAATATATCCTGCCGCACACCCGCCTTGCCACTGCCACGGCGGTAAAAATGGCGGATAAAATGATACATCATCAGAACTCAGAGCCTGACCTTTATTTCCTCGGCCTTGCCCATGATCCTGATGGCATCCTCCAGATCAATCATATCCGGATTTTGATCCGGGTGCGCAAGCAAGGCGTTCATCAGCTCATGTTGTTCCAGCGTCTGGTGAGAACCGTCACTGTCCTGGATATACGCCGCCCAGGGTACAAATTTTGTTAACGGAAACAGCTGGCCCGGCTGGGGTGAAATATCGATATGCAGGCCGGCAATATAAACCACCTTCTTTCCCTGGTAACCATGCTCCTTGACGATGGTGCGGAAGGTGCGATCAAACTCGGCCTGGGTATTGACCTGTGCCGCAGTCAATAACGGTGCCTTGGACGTCACGATCCAGGCCATGGGATTCAAAAGATTACGCTCAAGCGGCTGCTGATCCTCCGGATCTTCATCGATGTTGCGCTTGAAACGGAACATTTCCGGCAAAAGGTGTTTGCCAATGGCGATTTCCCCGTTCAGCGGCCAGACGTCATCACCCAGCAACCGCCGGAACTCGCATGATACCGGGTAAGCCTTGGAAGTACTGAAGGAACGAAGCGGTGTCAATTCACCGTTTTCACGGCGTTCAACCACACGCTCCAGGTTGAGAAAAAGTCCCTCCTCGCGGTTTTCCCGCAGGAGCTGATTATCGATGCGTATCAGATAATCCCCTTCATACCGGTGCAGGAAAATATTTTCCTGGGCAAACTGGTATTCATTACTATACCAGTCGAGCACCTCGCCAAGCTTGCCGCAACAGGTACCAAACTCCTGCTTCTCGGTCTGCATGCGGCGATAGGTGCCAAACGTCCTGGTTGCCGGATCATAACCGACATGGCTCGCCTGAATGATCACCATGTCTTTACCATGCGCAGCATGAGGCCGATGGCGGCTGGTGGCAACAATACCCCCGACACGTCCATGATTGAATGGAAAGGTCCCGAAATGCTTGGCAATAAGAATGATTGGATAACCCTGACTCTCGTCGGAACAAAAAGCACGCGACGGCATGATCTTGCCCGCTTCAAAACCAAGAGATTTACAATAATTGTACAAACGCGGCACAAAACTGCTGTAACGCAGCATCATTCCCTCGATGTGGAAATCGCCGAGTAACGCCCTGATATTGGTGGTGGATGAATACATGATTGGATTACCCCGTATCCCCCTGTATGATTCCGCTGATTGGGGCCTGTTGCAACAATAAATAAAAGCCGCCAAAATGGCAATTTTACCTGGCCTTGATTATTACCGCGGTTTCCCGTTGGATTTTGATTCCGCTGATCTAAACCGGTGACTTTTCCCCGGAAAGGTCAGGCTCGCCACAATAATGCAGAATATGTTCACGTGCCGCTTCTCTGTATTTTAAGGCAACGCTCCAATTGTCCTTTTTTTCAACTTCTGACAGGTCTTCCCGTGTAATGGCTTCACCCACTGTGATGGTGATGCGGCCACGGCGGGGGAACCATGAGCCGGACCTTAAGATCGAACGTGTCCCCCTGATGGCAACGGGCACGACGGGGACATTGGCTTGCGCCGCTGTGAGAAACGCCCCCATGTAAAAATTCAGCAATCCGGGTGTGCGCGTAAATGTCCCTTCCGGAAAAAACAACATCGATTGCTTGCGTTTTGCAGCGCTTGCAATGCGCTGCGCATCGATTGCACCCTTTTGTTTGTCAAATCGTTCCACGAACTCCACGTGCAGCCGCTGCAATAAAAACCGTACTGACATTTTTCTGCGTAATTCCGCTTTCGCCACAAAACTGACCGTGCGCGGTATCGCCGCAATCAGGGCAAAACTGTCGAGATAACTTGCATGATTGGCGACATACACGCAGGGTTGCGTAACGGGTGGTAAATTTTGTAATCCTGTTACACTGATTTTTGTCCCGGAGGCAAAAGCCAATAAGCGTGACAAATTGCGGATTAGCGACCAGCGCCATGTCAAACGCGGTAATATCATCACCGCCAGCCATGCCAGACACACCAGGATTGCAAACAGCGCCCAGGCATAACCCGCATAAAGGCTGTTGCTGATCTGTTGACGCAGCCGGCGCCATACGGGCAGCAGTGATCGCATGGCCATACGGGCAAACTGTAACCAAAGTGCTTTTGGCGGCTGGCCGAGTTGGCCCTGGTCATAAAGTTCCCGGCATGCAAAACGTCTTATTTTGCCGCTTGATGTTTTCAGGACCGTATGGGGCGGCGCCAGAATGACTTCGTCCGGGGGCAAACCGATCAGATCACTGGCAATGGCAATAATTTTATTTTTCAGCGCATTTTCTTTTACAGGGTCCGTTTCGCGGGTTTCCGCCAGGATTACCAGACGCTCTGTGCCGCTGCGAGGATCGGTCGTACCGAATGCAGCCACACAGCCTTTGCGTATGCCGGGAATTTGACCCACAGCTTCCTCCACTTCATGGGGATAAATGTTTCGCCCGCCCCGGATGATGATATCTTTGCTCCTGCCTGTTATGTATATGTCACCCTCTGCAATATAGGCAATGTCACCGGAATCCAGCCATTCCTGCCTGAACAATTTACCGGTAGCGCCGGGGTTACGATAATATCCGCTGGTTGCGGAAGGGCCGCGAAATTGCAGATAGCCTTCCTGCCGCTCGGGCAGTTCTCTGCCGCTGCTATCGACAATCCGGATTTGATGCCCCGGCAACGGCTGGCCGCAGGCAACAAAACAAAGGGCGTTGCGATCAGTTTTTTCAGCCGGTATCGCCTGGCCTGTACGGGAAAAAACATCACGCTGCACACAATCGATCAAAGGCTTGCGATGAAGGGGTGGGAAAGCCAACCCCACAGAAGACTCTGCCAAACCATAGACCGGCATCATGGTTTCCGGCCGGAACCCCACGGCATGGAAACGTGCGGTAAATCGTTGAATCGTCTCCGGACTGACCGCCTCCGCACCGTTGAATGCCAGACGCCAGGAACTCAAATCCAACCCTTGCAAATCCTTGTCGGTTATTCGCTTCAAACAGAGTTCATAACCAAAATTTGGTGCAGCGGACAATGTTCCCCGGTATTGATGAATTGCCCATAACCAGCGTTGCGGGCGGATTAAAAAAGACAGCGGCGACATCACCACCAGCACTATGGCAAAGTACATACTCCCCAGCCATGCACCAATAAGCCCCATGTCATGATAAAGGGGCAACCAACTGACGAATACATCAGCAGGATCCGCTTTTACCGCTTCACCCATCACGCGGATGTTGGCAAGCAAATTTGCATGTGTGAGTACCACACCTTTCGGGTTGCCGGTGCTGCCCGAAGTATATTGCAGAAAGGCAATATCATCGGGAGCAACAGAGGGTGGCTGGTATTCACCTGTATGCGAAACAAGATCAGCAACAGTGAGGATACCGCGCAGGCTTTCAACCTGTGATTTAAGCAAACGGGCGATTACCTTTGCTTCCGGCACGGTGATCAAAGTCGTTGCCGCACAATTATTCAGTATGCCGCTATGACGACGCAGATGATCTTCAAGCTGGCTGCGCCGCACAGGCGGGTAAATCGGCACCGGGATGGCGCCTGCAAGTAAAATCGCGAAAAAACTGAAAAAATAATCGGTCCCCGTCGGCAACATGATGGCGACGGTTTCCCCGGGCAAAACGCCCTGTTGTTGCAGGCCTGCGCTTACCTTGCGGGCACCCTGCCAGAGTTGTGCGTAGGTTAATGTATCCTCTTCTCCCTCATCGCCGAGGATGCGAATGTGCAAGCGATGAGGGTGTTGCTCGAGATGCCACTGCAGAACCTCGATCAGGGTGGCTGCGTCTTGGGGGAAATTTTCAGCTTCGGCCGCAACCGGTTCAACCAGCCGGCTTGCAGGATATACTTTCCTGCGACCTTGGGCGCTGGTGATGGCCCGCAACAAATCACGTGGGGATTCGGCTTCGGCAAACACCCTTTGCGGCAGAATAACATTGAAACGTTGTTCAAGCCGGCTGATCAGCTCCACACGCGCCAGACTGTCCAGTCCCAGATCGGCATCGAGCGAACTGTCAAGATGCAGCGCAAGTGTGCGGCTGGCGGAGGGACGCAACTCGCTAACCAACTCTTGCATTACCTGCAACAAGGTCCGGACGATTTCATCCTGATCAGGTGAGGTTGCTCCGCTGTTCATAGGATGCACCTTTTCCACCGCCATGCCTCTGGCCTTGAAACGGCTACCCGTTTTTTCGGTAAAACGCCGTTGTCAGCAATGTCACTGCGATTCCGATTGTCTCCACCCCCCTTGTAGGAGGAAGCCGGGATGGGAGGAATCGAATCAACCGGATCGAGATCCATTCAGAACATCGATTGGAAACCGATATGCTGAATATAGCTGGTTCTCATCCTGGCCGCTGCTTCAGTTCACCCTGTTCAGGAAAAAGTTTTGGCGGACAAGGTGCATATTTATTTTTTCAGCTGCGATACATCACGCACCGCACCACGCGCAGCGCTGGTAGTCATCGCGGCATAGGCCTGCAAGGCCGGGCTGACGGCACGCTCACGATTCTGCGGCTGCCAGGCAGCATCGCCTCTGGCTTCCATGGCTTTTCGGCGCTGTGCCAGTTCCTCGTCGGAAACTGCCAGATTGATACTTCGCCCGGGAATATCAATCTCAATCACATCACCTTCTTCCACCAACCCGATAGCGCCACCTTCTGCCGCTTCCGGTGAGGCGTGGCCGATGGACAATCCCGAGGTACCGCCGGAAAAACGTCCGTCCGTCAGCAACGCACAGACTTTGCCCAGACCTTTGGACTTGAGATAAGAGGTGGGATAAAGCATCTCCTGCATGCCGGGTCCGCCTTTGGGGCCTTCATAGCGAATAATCACCACATCACCTTCCTTGATCTGATCATGCAGAATGCCGTCCACCGCCGCATCCTGGGATTCAAAGATTCTGGCCGGGCCTTTGAAGGTCAAACTGTTTTCATCGACACCCGCCGTTTTTACGATGCAACCCTGCTCGGCAATATTCCCGTACAATACCGCCAGGCCGCCATCCTGCGAATAGGCATGCGCCTTGTCACGTATACAGCCGGTTTCCCGATCGGTATCCAGGGACCAGCGGTTCTCCTGGGAAAACGCGAGCTGGGTTGGCACATTGCCGGGCGCGGCGGCGAAGCGTTTTTTCGCCTGTTCATCATTGCTGATCGCAATGTCCCATCTGGCCAGAGCCTCCGCCAGGGAGGAACTGTGAATAGTCGGCAACTCCGTGTGCAGCAAACCGGCACGATCCAGCTCGCCGAGTATGCCCATCACGCCACCGGCGCGATGGACGTCTTCGATATGATATTTCTGGGTCGAGGGCGCCACCTTGCATAAATTCGGTACCTTGCGGGAAAGGCGATCGATATCCTCCATGGTGAAATCCACCTCTCCCTCCTGGGCCGCCGCCAGTAAATGCAGTACCGTATTGGTGGAACCGCCCATGGCGATATCCAGGCTCATGGCGTTCTCGAAGGCCTTGAAACCGGCAATGGAGCGGGGCAGCACCGATGCATCGTTCTGTTCATAGTAACGCCGGGTGATTTCCACGATGAGGCGGCCAGCCTCCAGAAACAGATCTTTCCGGTCCGCATGGGTAGCCAGCAGGGTGCCATTGCCCGGCAGCGACAGTCCCAGTGCCTCGGTCAGACAGTTCATGGAATTGGCGGTAAACATACCGGAACAGGATCCGCAGGTCGGACAGGCTGAACGCTCCACCCGCGCCACGTCTTCATCCGATTCCTCGGGATCGGCTGCCATCACCATGGCATCGACCAGATCCAGGTGGACTTCCCTGCCGTGCAGTTGTGCCTTGCCCGACTCCATCGGACCGCCGGACACAAAGATTACGGGGATGTTCAGGCGCATTGCTGCCAGCAGCATGCCGGGAGTAATCTTGTCGCAGTTGGAAATACAGACAATCGCATCCGCACAATGGGCATTGACCATGTACTCGACAGAATCGGCGATAATCTCCCGTGACGGCAGCGAATACAGCATGCCACCATGCCCCATGGCAATACCGTCATCAATCGCAATGGTGTTGAATTCCTTGGCAACAGCACCCGCTTTTTCAATTTCACGCGCAACCAGCTGCCCCATGTCCTTCAGATGCACATGTCCGGGAACAAACTGGGTGAATGAATTGGCAACCGCGATGATGGGCTTGTCAAAATCCCCATTCTGCATACCGGTGGCGCGCCACAGGGCACGGGCACCCGCCATGTTGCGGCCGTGGGTGGAGGTACGGGAACGGTATTCAGGCATGATCGACCTCAAATATTGTCTGTTGAGGCGTTATTGTAATAGAAGTCGTGCGTTACAAGTCAAAAGTTTTGACTAAATACACGTTCCGAATACCCGATCATTTAGTGTTTTTTAGCGGATTCAAGTACCCAAGTGTCCTGGTATTCGGAACACGTATTTAATGCGGAACGGAAGACCGGTGTGTTGTCAGAAGGCCGGGCTTCCGGAACCCGATTGTGCCGGGTTCCGGCAATGCCCGGAAGGTCACGGAAGAGTGCGTCGAATACTGTTCCGTAACCCCCGTTCTGCCTCTGTTTCATCGCTTGACACGGCTATTCCCGTGAAAACTTGCGCCGTGAAAATATCTCATACAATACCGGTAACACAAACAGGGTCAACAGCGTGGAGGAGAACAATCCGCCCACCACCACTGTTGCCAGCGGACGTTGCACCTCTGAACCGACGCCGCTTGCCAGTAACATGGGGATAAGCCCCAGGGCCGCGATACTGGCGGTCATCAATACCGGTCGCAGGCGTGACAATGCACCATTGAAAATGGCGTCCTGAAGTAGCGTTCCCGCTTCCAGTCTCTGATTGATGGCGTTCACCATGACCACACCATTCAATACGGCTACGCCAAACAGGGCGATAAAACCGATCGAACCCGGCACCGACAGATACTGCCCGGAGAAAAACAGCGCGGCGATACCTCCGATCAGGGCCAGCGGAACATTCAGCATGATCAGCAAGGCCTGGCCGATAGAGCCAAACGCAAAATACAACAAGAGAAATATCAATCCCAGTGACAGCGGCACCACAATCATCAGGCGCGCCTGGGCGCGTTGCTGGTTTTCGAACTGGCCGCCAAACACCACGGTATACCCCGGTGGCAAATCAATTTCATCATTGATCCGTTGTTGCAGTTCGGCAACCAGTCCACCCATATCCCTGCCTTCGACATTGGTCTGGATTACCACGCGGCGCTGAACATCATCACGGCGGATCTGCGGTGGCCCGGATTCTATTTCCACCCGGGCAACATCCCCCAGTTTCACCCAGGCACCATTTGGTGCTTGCAGGATGAGGCTGCGAATGGCGTCGACACTGTTGCGGTATTCTTCGGCGAGACGCACATAAATATCATAACGCTCGTTACCCTTGATCACCTGCCCCGCGGCACGGCCGCCGATGGCATCGGCCACCAGGTCCATGACCTGCGCCACCGGGATACCGTAACGCGCCAGTTTGTCACGGTCTGGGCGCACTGCAAGCTGGGCCTCACCACCGATCTGCTCCATGGCAACCCCGCGGGTGCCTTCCACCTTTTTCACCAGGGTTTCAATTTCACTGCCCTTTTCGGCGAGCACATCGAGATCCGGGCCAAAAAGTTTAATCGCCAACTGCGCGCGTACCCCGGAGAGCAATTCATCCACACGGGTCGCAATCGGTTGTGAAAACGAGAACAACAACCCCGGATGCTCGCTCATTTTCTTTTCCATGAGCATTTGCAGTTCCTGCCGGTTGGAGGCACTGCTCCATTCATTGACCGGTTTCAAACCGACAAATATTTCCACATTGGATACCGGCTCGGGATCACCACCGATTTCCGCCCGCCCAACACGGCTGGTGGCGTAAATCACTTCAGGAAAAGTCAGCAATACCGCCTCCAGTTTGCTGGCGACGTTCAGTGCGGTGTCCAGACTGGAAGACGGTGCCAGTGTGACCCTGATGTTCAGCGTGCCCTCTTCCAGTTCGGGAACGAACTCGGTACCCAGAAAAGGGATCAGCAACAGTGAACCCATGAACAAACCCAGAGCGGAACCGACCACCACCTTGCGTTTCGTCAGCGCCCACGGCAAGGCCTTACGATAGAAGGATTCCAGCGGCGGCATAACATAACCGTTTTTATGTTCCACACCATGTGTGAACAAATAGGTTGCCAGGGCCGGCACCACCACCAAAGCAACCAGCAGGGAAGCCAACATGGCCAGGACGATTGATACGGCCATGGGCTGGAACAATTTGCCCTCCACCCCCTCAAGGCTGAACAGCGGTGCAAATACAATAATGATGATCATTACCGCAAAGAACACTGGCCGCCCGACTTCGCGCGCCGCCTCCTTGATGCGCAGAGGGATACCATGGCTGTCATGTGCTGAATCGTACGGGTGCTCGTCCCCCGGCGCCTGTCGCTGCCGTCCATGGTGCAATTCATCGGCATGGGTCAAATGGCTGAAGATATGTTCCATCATCACCACCGAACCATCGACCATCATGCCGATGGCAATCGCAAGGCCGCCCAATGACATCAGGTTGGCCGACACACCCCAATGCGCCATCGCCATCAACGCCAGCCCGATGGAAATCGGAACCGAGATCAATACCAGGAAGGTGGCGCGCAGATTCACCAGAAACAGCATTAACACGACGACAATCAGTATGAAGGCTTCAATCAACGCCTTGGCCACTGTTTTGACCGCCTGATCAACCAGGCTGGCCTGATCGTAAAACGGTTCGAGTGTCACCCCATCCGGCAAAGCGGTCTGGATCGCGGCCAACCGCGACTCAATGCCTTCAATCGTCGCCTTGGTATTCGCTCCCAGGCGTTTGAGCACAACACCGGCAACCACTTCACCCAGGGCTTCCGGCTTGCCATCGGCATCACGCCGCGTAATGGAAACCGCACCCTGGCGAATTTCAGGTCCAAATGCCACATTGGCCACATCCTTGACACGCACCACCACACCATCCTCGTCTTTCAACGGAATGTTGCGGATATCCCGCAGACCATCCTCACCACTGCGGACCCAGCCAACACCACGCACGATGAGCTGTTCTTCACCACGGTCCATATACCAGCCGCCTGCATTGCGATTGTTGTTTTCGATGGCCCTGGCAACATCATCACCGTTCAAACCGTACGCCAGCAGGCGGTGTGGGTTGAGCTGGACCTGGTACTGGCGCACCTTGCCCCCGAACGACAGAACATCGGTGACACCCCCAACCGGCATTAACAACAGCTTGACGATCCAGTCGTTGTAACTGCGTAACGTGATTGCATCGAATTTTTCCGGATCATCGGCCCGCAGGATATACTGATACACCTGCCCGAGGCCGGAGGTGTTCGGCCCGATACCCGGCGAGCCAATCCCTTCGGGTATTTGCTCACGGGCTGTTTGCAGGCGCTCAAACACCAGTTGCCGGGCGAAATAAATATCCGTGCCTTCCTTGAACACCACGGTAATCACCGACAAACCCGTTTTGGAAATGGAACGCACTTCCTCCACATCAGGCAAGGCATACATCACGGCTTCAATCGGAAAGGTGATCAATTGCTCAACTTCCTTGGCAGCCAGACCACGCGCCTCGGTATTGATTTGCACCTGCACATTGGTGACATCCGGGAAGGCATCCAGATTCAGTTTTGGCAATATCAAAGTACCGCCGACCACTGCGACGATCAGCGCAATCACCACCAACAAACGGTTTTTGACCGACCAGCTAATAAGTGCATCTAACATCGTTTCGGCCCCTAGTGATTGTGAATTTCAAAACCGCCTTTCGCCAGTTCGGACTGGACGAAAAACGCACCATGGGTGACAACACGGCTTCCGGGCCGGATCCCTTCAATCACTGCCTTGCCATTACTGACACTTTTTAATTCCACTTCCACCGCCTTGAACTCTCCAGGCTCATCCTGTTCAACCAGCACCTGCCAGTCACCATCGGCACTGCGCAGCACAGCCGCTTCCGGTACTTGCAAGGCCTTGCGTTTGCTGCGTGTGCTGATAAGGGTGCTAACGAACATACCGGCATGTAACTGATCGTCCGTGTTGGGCACTTCCAGCCGAACCGCGGACGTACGGGTGGTCTCATCCAGCGTATGGTGAAGTTGAATAACCTTGGCAGGCAAGCGCCGCTCCTCAAGCAATACTTCAGCCGTATTACCTACATCGATTTGTCCGGCTATCTCCGGGGTCACACGCGCCTCGACCCACATCGTGGATTCGTCCGCGATCACCATGAGTTCATAGCCGGCCTCGACACGTTCGCCGACGATGAAATTGTCATGCAGAACACGTCCTGCCTGTTGCGCCACCAGTTTGAAAGAACCGTCGGCACTGCGTTTTTGATCGAGCAATGCCTCTATTTCCGCTTCGCTCATGCCGAAGGCTTTTACATTGGCATAGGCCTTTTCATATTCCACTTTGGCGGTAATATAACGCCGTTCCGAAACCACTTTGCGCCCAAGTTTTTTCACCCGCTTCCATTCCTTGTCGGCAAGCAGGAGCTGGCCCTGTGCTTCGGCCATTTCCACACTGGATAGAGTCACCAGAGGCTGGCCTTTTCTGACTTCATCGCCGAGATAGGCATGGCGCGCCAGAACCTGTGCATTGATCCGCGGTGACACCTTGATAGTGCGATAGGCATTGAGTTTGATCTCGCCCGGCGCCCGTACTGTTACCGCGACATCGCTCAGCACAAGCGGCTCAACGACAATATCCGCCGCCTGCATTTGCGCCGTGGTAAGCTTGACAGCGCCGCTCTCCTCGTGCCCCCCTTCATCCTTGTGATTTACTGCTTCAACATGACCTTCTGCCTCATCATGCTTGCCATCCAAAGGCTGTTGAGTTGCAGCATCTTCCTGACCGCAGGCGGCCAACGTAAACAGCGTGATAAAAATCAAAATAGAACGTGACATCTTACTGGACCCTTATATTGTTAAGTTGCAGCCATGAATCAATCTGCGCGGTCGCTTCCAACCACGTCAGCCAACTTGACCAGAGTGTATTCTGCAATTCGATACCGGCAGACTGGGTATCGAGATTCTGTTTGATCTGTACTAGATAATCGGTGGTACTCAGATCACCGGCGCGCCATAAACGTTTCAGCAATTTGAGCTGGCGTTTCATGCTGACCTGGCCACTTGCCTGCCATTGTTGCCAGGCATTGTAGGTGAGCTGGTAATGGCGGGTCAGACTGGTGATATCCCGGCGCAGATCTCGAAATGCCTGTTGCGCCAGTTGTTCGGATTGCAAGTATTCACTGCGCGCCGCAGTGATTTCCGCACGATAATTGTTTCGCACATACAACGGAATGGTCAGCGTCAGGCCAACGAGGGACTGCTTGTCCTCCTTGCCACCGCGCAAGGCAACTGTGGGATCAGCACTGCTTTCACTCTCACGCAACGCAATGGTGTTTTTGCTTGCTTCCACATCGGCACGGACAATGCGCATTTGCGGAAGGCTCAGGACAAAGGCATCCAGATCTGAGGGAATAGCGATATTCTGAAATTCATACACCAATTCAGGCAGCGATGCGCCATGGCTGGTATACAGAGCATAGAAACTCTGCTCGGCATTCACCTGCCCGGCGAGTATCTGGGCGTTGTTCAACACTGCCTCACTATAGGCCAGTTGCGCCAGATCCAGTTCAACCTGATTCAAATCACCCGCCGCATGTTTTTCCTTTGCCAGGGCATAGAAATCCTTCATCAACTTCATACGCTGGCTGGAAAGATCCGCCAAGCGGGTTTTGTTCTGGTAATTGCTCAGGGCAATGAGCAAATCCCGTATCAACCGCTGGCGTTCACGCTGGAAGCGCGCCTGGGCAGCAGCAAGACGGTATTTCGCTATCCGTGTTTTTGCACCTCGTTGATCACCCCAATCGATGGTTTGGCTGAGCTCAACGGTTGCTGTACGAATGTCTGTTTTTTCGGCGTCCAGCTCCAGCTCGGGGTTGTAGATGGCCTTTGTTGCCGCATCATATTGCGCCTTTATCGCCTCCAGCTCAGCCCGGGCCGCGGTAAAGCGGGGATGCGAGGGTAGCACCTGCTGCATGAATTTCTGCAAGTCGTGCGGTGCCGGGTTGATGTCAATTTTGCCTGAAGACTGCGCATAGCCACTCAGTGGATAGGCGAACATTGCACCAAAAAAGAACAATATGCCTAGCGCGCCTTGTTTATCAATGAAATACATAACGCTAAAAACCTTAATAAATGAATTACAGTCATCAACGCAGTATAAGACAATACCGCATTGACACTACTATTTCGTCTTAAGGTGCTAGCTGATAGGAGGGGGTGTGGGTGGCTGATAGTTCAGATTGGAGATTAAACCCGTTAATCCCGTTTCATGCGTGTCCCGGCTTGTCTGAATATCAGTGGTACTATCTGAAAAAAGGCCGAGAAGATGGGCACTGGCATGGCAGAAATGGTTACAGCTGTCCGCCACCTTGTCGTTTTGTTCGGCAGGTTGTGAATATCCTGGCGGGTTTTCATCAACCCCGACAGCATGCACCGCCCAGGCAGACTGGGTCATCAATACGCTGAAAATCAGGATGACGTTCAATATACGGTACATGGGGGTGAAGCTTATAGAAGTTGTTGCTATTAATCAAAAGATATTGACGCGCTATTACCCTATTTCCTGCATGGCTTTTTACCAGCGATTCTCCAGAAAGGAAAATCACAGCAACAGTGGGCAATAGCGCGGCTTTGTGCAGAAACAGCCAAAAACGCGGGTCTCAAACGCCGCAGGTACCGGTATCCCAACCAAAGTAGCGGCTGTGCGCCTTTTTGTACAGCCAGACGCCAATGAAAATACCGATTGCAGTGGCAATCGCCGGCAGGGCGCCATGGCCCAGTTGAATAAACACCAGGCTGGGGCAGGCGCCGGTGATTGCCCAGCCAAAACCGAAGAGCATACTGCCGGGAACCGTGCCGGGTTGCAGGATTTTATGCTGTTTGGGAATGCGTTTGTTGAGGACGAAATACACTGCCATGCTCAACGCCACGGCACCGGCAAAGGTATAGAGCATGCGCAGATCCGTGAGGATAAACATCTTGTGGAGTTCATCGTAATCGGCAAAACCGATGCGGGTGAGGACCCCACCAAAAATGAGACCAACGACACTATAGGCGAGGTGCTGCTTGAGGCGGAAGGATTTCATCGGATCATCACCTCCATCAACATCGAAAGAAAAATGGCGCTGAGCATAAATACCAGCGTGGCGAGAAAACTGGCGGGGATCAGTCTGGCGCAACCGCTCAGTCCATGACCCGAGGTACAACCACCCGCCATCTGCGTGCCAAATCCAACCATCATGCCGCCAAACAGCATGGCGAGCCAGACTTCCCAGGTGTCACCAAATATCCGGCTGTGCACGTCGCTGAGATCCAAGCGCAGTTCGAATTGCCCGTTATACCAGGCAACGACAAAAGCCCCTGCAAATATACTCAGCAGAAATGTCAGGTGGGCGGTCCAGGGTGTGGTGGCTTCAAGATCCTCAACCGCAACGGTGGCTTCCTGCTGATCCGCTTCGGGATAGCTGCCCTGCAATTCCTTGACAGCGTCCTCCCCGAATTCGGCCAGGGTTTCCGCCATAAAAGCATTTTCCATCGCTGCGGTATCTTCCACCAGCGCTCTGTTGGCCTTGAGTGTCTCCCGATTCTCCTTCCAGGCCACCACCTTGGCCCAGCTGCCGGATACACCAAGTAAACGGCCTATTAATAACAGGTAGATGATGCCGACTCCGCCGAGTCCAAGCGCCCCCAACCACCAGGGCCAATACTCAATCACCTCTAATTACCTCTCGTCAACTTTCTGCATCTGCATGACTTTTGAAGGGGTTCAGTTTTTTCAGAAAACCCACGATGCTCGAACGGGCCTCTTCCTCATCATCCACCTTCACTTCAGTATAATCAGCTGGTTCAGAAGTGGCCAGCTTCCGCTTCAGCACAGCAACACACTCATGGTGTTCAAATCGTGTGGCGATACTCAGGGCGGTCTCCCCCACCCTGTTTTTGCGAAACGGATTGGCATTGTGTTGCAGCAATAGATTGATAATCTCGGCATTGCCCACACTGGCGGCCGCCATCAGGGGGGTGGTACCGTCACTGGTGGTGGCCTCCGTCTGCGCAACACCGGTCTTGAACATGGACCTGATCAGCGGCAGCCGCCCTTTCTGGATGGCATTGAACAATGCCGCTGCGTTGATTTCTTTCTTGCTGCGAGGCGCCAGCTGTTTGCCGTTGGGCAACAGTGTCAGCGGCACCGCTTTGCCATTGAGCGCCAACCTGTAGCGGGCGCATTTTTCATATCCGCCTTCACAATAATGCTGCTTCCATAATTTAAGCGCCGGCTCCATGGCAAGCAGGGGATATAGTTCACATGATGTTGAATGACTGCAAGCCATAATATCTACCTGTCTGTTAATTATAATAATAGTGGTTATCGATAACGGGACGCGCCACGAAGGCATCCCGACCAAACACATCACAATCGCTTGCCGATTGTCAAAAATTACACCGATTTCCCTGGCTTACTGTAATTTTATCGGCAAAACCCTGAATAACTTTAAGCGAATTTTATGATTTTATTTCAGGGATGGTCGCTGTTATATATCTTTTGTCACATAGGCGCATTAACTCCATACAAAAAACCGATTATATTACTAAAGAATAAAAAGCCGGTGCGCAGACCCTTGTCCCCGTTGTTTCGCGCCAAGAGTCAAGGTGGCCCGATTGATTAGAAAGAATCTAAAATTCTGCCGGTTTACAAAAATTTACAATTTGATTGACAAAAAGAGCCGCGCGGTGAGCTGCTGAAAATTATTTGCCTCCCGCTGAACCTCTGAGCAGAGAAACCTCGGCACGAGACGTGGTGAGTGCATCCTTGCAGGGCCGGCAACCTCAACTGGCCGCCAGGGATGGCGGTCAGATGCGGCTGTCGAGCTTAGCTGGACGATGTAGAGAATGTACGCGTGCCGTGGAGCACATGGATGTGCGGGAACGACGGTATTTACTGCGTGGCATGTAAAATACCCCTGCCCCTGATGCGAAACCGGAATCTGCCAATACTGTTAAATGATCTGGTATTCGGAACACTTATTTTAGCGGCCGGCGGTCAGGTCGAAGGCCTCCCGCCCTGATGCTCCATGGCCTGTCTGGCGTGGTGTTCGAAACACATATGCAGGTCTTTGCTACGGCAACGTGGTATTTTCTGCTTCCAGTAAAGGCTATGCGCATGAGGGGATTAACTCACACGATTCATTCTTTTGCGAATTCACTAAACATGGAACGAACGGCATAATCGAGACGTTTTTGCATTTCCTCGGTTGAGCGTTCCTGGTTGACATTGGCAACAGCCGAACCAACCCATACAGGGTACAGTGTGTTACTGTCAATGAGTAATACGACCAGTGCCCCTTTGGGGGTATTCTTCAACACCATCATCCTGGATTCGGGATCCTTTTTTATTCCCAGTACAGACATGTCAACCCCGGCAACGAAACCAACGAGCAGATCAGGCTGATTGGTGGTCTGGGTAAGTTTCTTTCCCCGTAATTCACGGTCGATTAAAAACCGAAGCTCGGAATCGAGATCGACCTTACCCGGTTCCCACTGTCCCATCGGATCGTTGAGCAATTGTGCCGTACCCACCCAGGCATAGGTCTTGTAACCTTGCAGGTTGACTTTGGGATCGGTTTCAGTCGTGACCTCGATATCACCGGTCGGAACTGTGGCACAACCAATGAGCAGTGACAATAATCCGGCAATCAAAAATGTGTGTGGTTTCATTTTTCTTCCCTGAAGCAATTAAAGTAAGGGTCTGTTTATCGATTTTATACAAAAATAACTTTAACAGATAATTTTGCAGTTTAGTGGAACCAGTTCCTGAATCACATCATACCTGTGTCTGATTGTTGATGGGTTCCGATTCTATACAAAACAGGATCGTGCAACGTCTTCCCTCACATCCACCCTGCCAGATGGATCATGGACAGGAAGGGAAAGTGATCGGTTACGTCAACGCGGTATTCGCCTTCTCACAAACAGCCCCAATCTTCCGCTCTACCCACTTCAGCTGCCATTCCTGTTTTCAGGGACAAGTGATTGGCGCCGCCTGACAACGATTAATTGCAGCATCCCTGCCGGTGAACTGTCTCATGTTACAGACGGCAACAGACGTAATAACTGCATCAACAGGAATTCAAAACCGCGCATGGGAGTCACGATGAACGACTGGGAAAACGCCAATTCACCGCAATTTGAAAAAACCCTGTGCAAAGCAATCTCGTTTATCGGGGTTGGCCTGCATAGCGGTAAAAATGTAGCGATAAAAATCAAGCCACTCATGCCCGGGAGCGGGATCCTCTTCCTGCGCAAGGATGTGCCTTGCGGCCAGGGCATGATTTCCGCTCGTTGGTACAATGTTACTGAAACCCGTTTATCCACTACGCTGGGAAATGAACATGGTGTGACGGTGGCAACGGTGGAACATCTGCTGGCGGCACTGCACGGATGTGGTGTCGACAACGCCCTTATCGAGCTGGATGGTCCGGAAGTTCCGATTATGGATGGCAGCTCGGATCCCTTTGTCTCCACCATCGAACAAATCGGCACGGTAGCGCAACCACAGAAGCGAAACATTATCTGGATCCAGCGGCCGATTGAAGTACGCGAAGGTGACAAATACGCCATCCTCATGCCCTATAATTCATCGCGCATCACGGTTGAGATCGATTTTCCCGATTCAGCGATACGATCACAGACGCTCTCGGTTGAACTGGTCAACGAGGCTTTCAGAAATGATGTGGCAAGGGCGCGGACATTCGGCTTTTCACAACAAGTGGCTTGTCTGAAAAAACAGGGTCTGGCGCGAGGTAGCTCCCTCAACAATGCAATACTGATAGATGGCAACCGCATCGTCAATGAGGAAGGCCTGCGCTACAACGATGAATTTGTGCGTCACAAAATCCTTGACTGCCTGGGTGATCTTGCGCTGGCGGGTGTTCCCATCATGGGACATCTGTATGCCTATAAACCCGGGCATTCATTAAACAATCGGTTAATGCACAAGCTATTCGATGACCGAAGCAACTGGTCCTACCTATCTATGGATGAATTCCTGATGTTGACAGGCACAAGGCCTGCAAAATCGAATGATGCAACATCAAATCCGCTGGAGGAAAAAATCAGCTGCGGCCAGACGACATTTCACAAACGAAGACGTAGCAAGAACGCTTGAACGGCTGTGCATGGAAGGAACCCACCTCGCCACGCCTTGTTCCTGTGAATCGGGCTGGCTTGCCACCAAGCTGCTGTCAATCCCCCACAGTTGCGGCAACGCCTCACTCCAGTGGCTGCTGGAGTGAGGAAACAGCTTGTACTGGTTTCTCTAATCCCGCTTGCACCTGCATGATGATAATTGCCTGGCCATCTTTCTTTGCGCACAAAACAGCAGATTGATATGGTTCTCAAAATAAACACTTAATCAGAAGCAACATTGTTACGGTAATCAGATGGTGAATACCCCGTCCAACGTTTAAACGCGCGGGTAAAATTACTTGGCTCTGAAAAACCGAGCATGTAGGTTATTTCTGAAATAGAATGACGATGCTCTTTCATATATTGCAGTGCCAGTTCCCGCCGTGTTTCTTCCAGCAGCGCACGGTAACTTGTATTTTCCTCTTTCAGTTTTCTTTGCATTTTACGCAAACTGATGGAAATCGAATCGGCAATTTGCGCCGGATCAGGCATGCCGGTGGGGAGTTGTTCAATGATGCGGGAACGGACCTGCACAACGATATCTTGCCGATCAAAACGAGCCAGATAGCGGATAACTGTTTCATCGTTCAAGCGTGCCAGTTCCGGGTTTGCCATTTGCAGCGGTTTATCGATTTCCGTCTTGTCGAAGACAAGTTTGTTTACTCCACTTTCAAAATAGAGCGGCGCAGAAAAGTAGGCTTTGTAGGGTTCGGAATTTGCGGGTTCAGGCCGGATCATATATACCGCTTTCGGGTGCAGATCTTCTTCTACCACGGTGATACGGCACATCCGCAGAAAAATCGCAAAAGCTGCATCTGACGCAACGTAGGCAAAATCGGGCCACTTTTCCAGCCCGCAGGAGACAAGACAGAAATCATCGGCCGTTTCTTCAATTTTATAATTTATCAAGGTGTTGAGCAGGCGCGAAAATCGCACCAAGCGCAGCAGTGCGTCACGCAGTGTATCGCTTGACAGCCAGGCAAACCCCAGTCCATGTAGTGCGGCGGGTTGCATTTGCTTTGCCACTGTCAGACCAAAACTTTCATCACCCGTTCTGTCCACGCACAGTCGCCACAGTTTTTGCAGCTTTGCCATTGGAAAGCGGCTGTAGGGATCATTGAATTGCTCAAGTTCAATACCGGCTTCCCGAAACAGCGGCTCAGGATCTATCCTGTAGCTCAACAATCCCTGATAGATCAGCTTTGCGGCACTGCCAATGGTCGAGATTTCTTCCTTAAATATAACCATATCCTGATGATAACACGCTACCGGAGAAGAAGAATAAAGGCCCTTTACCCTGAAGTTTGCATGACACACTGTGACAGAAACCGCAGTGAACACGAGAAGGGAAAAATAATTAAAAGAAGCTTTTTCCGTTCCTGCCGTTTGTATCATCAAACCGGTGAGCCTTCGATATTGTCATGAGGATCCTGCCATCTCTCACCATATGCACAAGCATGAATTTTTTGTCCAGTGGCACAAATCTGCAAATTTTGGTGGTATTTCAGGTGATGTTGCGGTTACACTGCCGGATAATTACATCTTGTCTTGGTTGTTTCAGAGTACCTTGTGTTTTTCTCCTGTAAATTGCCTTGTATGATTTGTAAGAACAGAACTAATTTATTGATTTATCGAGGTAATTTACATGGCTACAGGTGTCGTCAAGTGGTTTAACGAATCCAAGGGTTACGGCTTTATTTCCCCATCGGATGGCAGCGCAGATGTGTTCGTACATTTTTCCGCAATTGTCAGCGACGGTTTTCGCACTTTGAACGAAGGTCAAACGGTGAACTACGAAGTGGAAAACGGCCCCAAAGGACCACAAGCATCGAAAGTAACCGTGCAAAGCTAGTTTTGCCCCCTGTTTTTATCTGAGTCCATCGCGCCCCGCAGCCTGCTGCGGGGTTCGGCTTCAACCAGCCATTCCCAGCCTGGTGACCGCATCTTTACGCATGGTGGTCTCTCTGCCGATGGATTTTTTCCGGGTTGCCCAAGGCTGCCGGCTTGATAAAACGAAACGAGACGGCAGCAAAATACCACGCAAACTATGTGTGATTTATGCCTGTTTCATTCCCACCTTCCAAAACCGGAAGGCACGCCTCCCCACACGATGTTTCTAATACTTTTTTCTGGCAACTAATTCAACTATTCTAGTGAGTATTATTCTGGCGAACATGCAGTTTGGCCGGTGAATCACTAGCTGAGTTTAAGATGCCTCAACACCCACCGCCGTTGAATGAGCTTATCGGGCTCATATACGAAACCGCCGAAGATCCGGAGCTATGGCCGATGTTGCTGGCGGGTATGGCCGAAGCCGTTGAGGAAGCCAGCCAGGATCCGGCGGCCGGCTTGCTGGAAAATGTGTCTATCGAGCAGCAGGCCGTCCATCCCGGTGGGGCCAGCGTGGAGAGATTTTCCAACAATCGTCCACCGCAGCTGAATGAAACCCATTTGGTGGAGCAACTCATTCCCCATTTTCAAAGAGCCCTGCGCATCAACCGCAAATTGTCCGAATCAAACCAGCAACAGACGCTGGCACTGGGCATTCTTGACCATTTACCACTGGGGGTCATGCTCGTTGACGCCAATCTCAAGGTATGTGCCATGAACCGGCAGCTGGAGGACATCATTGCACACCGCATCGGTTTACGGCTCCATGAAGATCGCCTCGTGACCGAATCCCTGACCGACACCCTTGCCTTACGTACACTGGTGCAACAGGCCATAAACGATACCGATGCAGGAGTGGAATCCCTGTTACTCAACGGCCAGTCATCCCTGTCACTGCTGGTAATCCCGAACCGCGGCAAACTGGAAAACACCACTATAAATCACTGCTGCACCCTGTTTGTTGCCGCTCATGAGCTGGGGCACCGTGTTTCCCAGCCGCTGCTCCGATCCCTCTTCGGGCTGAGTCCAGCTGAAGCGCGTCTTGCCTCCCTGCTGGTGGCCGGAAAGTCACTGGAAAACGCGGCGAAAGAACTGAACATCAGCCGCCACACGGCACGCGCCCAGCTCAAATCGATTTTCGCCCGGACCGGCACCAACCGCCAACCGGATCTGGTACAACGCGTGCTCACCAGTCCCGCGATGATCAATCCCCGTCAGCCGGACGAATCGGCGGCCGACAACAAGGTGGAAAAGCCGCGTCCACGGGGGCGGGAAGGTTATCTGCGTCTTGCCTGCGGTCGCCGCCTGCACTATGCGGAATATGGCGATCCGGCCGGCACCCCGGTGTTCTTTTTTCACAGTATCGTTGGCTCGCACCTGCAGATCCATCCCGACCCGCTGTTGATCGATTCCCTTGGCCTGCGCTGGATCGTGCCAGAACGGCCCGGCTTCGGGGATTCCGATCCCCAACCGAAACGCCGCCTGCTGGACTGGGCGGAAGACATCCGGCAACTGGCGGATCACCTGAAACTGGAACGCTACTACCTCGCGGGCTATTCGGCTGGCGGCGTCCATGCTGCTGCCTGCGCCTGGCAACATCCTGAACGGGTGATCCGCACCGCCCTGATCAGCACCATGGCACCCTTCACGTCACTCTCGGCCCTGGCGGGCATGCCGCCAACCAACCGCATGCTCATGGGCATGGCGCGCTACACACCCGCCCTGCTCGGCCCCTTCATGCGGGTGATGCTTCATGGCCTCGAACGTAATCCGGAACAGATCACCAGTCGTCACGTCGAGTTATGGCCGGAAGCCGATCGGCAAACGCTGGACCTGCCCGGCATGCGGGAATTTATGGTGGAGGTGTTCCGCCAGTCCATCAAACAGGGACCGGACGCCATCGTCTCGGAGCAGATCCTGCTCGCCCATCCCTGGGGCTTTGATCCGGCTGAGATCAAAACCGAAACCCACATCTGGCATGGCGACGCGGATATTCATGTCCCCATCAGCATGCTGACGCCCATCACCCGTATTCCCGACCACACCCTCTACACCATCCCGGGAATGGGCCATTACCTGATCCTGGCTCACTGGCAGGAGATTTTTGAAACACTGGTGAGTGACACTGTCACAACTGAAAAAGCCCCGCCGAAGCGGGGCTGATCCACAGATATTGCCCTGATACCGATGGGATCACCCACAGGTATCGTCACCATCGAAATAATTCAACGTGGTGGTGGCACCCGCAGTGATCACGATGTTGTCACAATTACCCCCGGACGTCGCATCACGCATTTTCACCCGCTCGTAAGTCCCCGCCGGCAGGGTGAGCACATAGCTGCCGTCACCCCGCGTCGGGAGACGGATAAACCGGTTTGTACTGGCCGTGCCGCCATCACGCACCTCGATGGAGAAATTCCCAATGGGTGTGGATGTATCACCATTATTGCCCGCATACACTGTACCACGCAGAATGCCACCGTCGGGCAGAGTAATGGTGCCAAGTGAGACGTTACTGCCTGCCGCCGCTACGTTAACCGCCGTGGCGTTGGCAAGCTGGGTTTGCCCACTGTAAATCGAACTGCCGGCACCAGTCTCACGATCGATCCTGAATTTGACCCGATGATCACCGGTTTGATCAGTGTGCATGGTCACCGAACCATCACTGTTGCTGATCTCGAAGCCCAGAAAAGTGTTAGCCGTATCGTACAACCTGAGCTTGGCCTGGCTGACGGGATTACCACCGGAATCCTGCAAGATTGCGGAGATCGCGCTCACGGTAGCGGAAAAATCCACAGTCTGGTTACCGGTGGTGAGATCGACATTCGTGTTGCGCTGGCCATAGGCATAGACTTTATACACCGCGGGCTTGAGCCAGATACGGTATTTGCCCTGCTTGTTGGTACGCAGACGATCAGCAGGACCACCCGGATTGCTGTTGTTAATCATCACCCGCATGCCGGTAACCGGCTGGCCGGTGGCACCGTCGGTAATGGTGCCACTCAGTTTGGCACCTGACTCCAGATCAAAATCGATCGTTTTGATCTGACCTGCCATGCTGGTCACATCCACCGGTAAGCCCAGATTACGGTTGCTGGTGCCCGTACTTCCGTCATAAATCTCGGAGGCGTAGGGCTTCATCGTCCGGTTACGCGCCACCACGAGATACTTGCCGGGAATGACATTCACACGGTAACTGCCATCCGCCTTGACCCTGGCTTTTACCAGAACCGTACGGTTGTCAAAATCACGAATCACGACCTGAACACCCTCCATCGCAGCCTGGGTGTCACCCGCCTTTACGCTGCCCGTGATCCGCACACCGGGTTCCAGCTGGAAATCCTTGCCCGTCACCGGTGTGGTGCTGGTCACTGAGATCTTTTCCGCGTCGAACGTGTTATAGGCCGTACCACTGGTGGACCACCATTCGCTGGCATGCCTACCCGGATCATTGCTGTCGCCAGTACGGTTGAAGGCTCCCACGATGTACTCCCCGGTGAAGGTTCCGCCATCAGGGTTTGTATCGCCCTGCACCGGAACATTGAAACAATAGTCCCCATTGGCATCGGTCTTGGTCTTGGCACGTGTGACCCAGTTGCCAAAATCACGGGCCACAATACGGATATTGGCAAGGGGGTTACTGCTGCTGTCGGTCACGTTGCCACAGATTTGACCGCCGCTGGCCGTACTGTAGACCACGTTTTTCGTCTCCTCATCCGTCTTGGCCTCGGTATTCAAGGCGGTGGAAAGTGTGCTGGCGGTAACGCTGCTCGTATCAATATCAGTCACCAGTTCACTGACCGCATCCTGAATCTCCTGGATCTCGCCAACAGTGATGGTGCTCAGATCAGTCGAGATCTCCGCGACCAGCTTGCTGGTTGCGTCTGTGGCCGGATCAACAGCCGCACTGGTGTCACTGATCCGGCCATCAAGTGTGCCGCTGGTGCCGGTGGCACGGACGATATACTGGCTCGCCGGTGCGTCCAGCGGTGCTGCCAGAGTGTAAGTACCGTTACCGTCCGTGGTGCCGGTGGTAATCGGGCCACCCACCGTGTTGCCATCCGCATCCACCCGATAAACCTCCACCGTGGCGCCCGAAACGGGGGAGACAATGTCACTGAGGCCTGCCTGAACAGGGCTGCCGAACACCGCGGCAAACATGCGCTGCAAAATGCCGGGACCGTTGAAGGCGATATCACCGTTGGGCGCTGAAACGACACCGCTAATGGCCACCGAATCATTATCGGTAATGGTTATGGTCTTTGAGACTGGCGTATCAAGTGAATCACCACTCAGAGTCAGGGTCAGATCCTCACTGAGTTCCACGTCGGAATCATCGGTAATCGCCACGTCACATGTCTTGTCCGCCGTATCACCATCAGCCCAGCTGACGGTGACGCTGGTTGCCGTGTAATCACTACCAGCAACTGCCGTACCATCAGTGGTCCCACAGGTCACGGAAACGGCGCCGTTTGAGCCACCGGAGCGTGTCAGCGTAAAGGAGGCCGTACCGCTATTTTCATCAATCGTGTAACTGTTACCGCTACCGAAATCAATCGTGCCAGCCGACGAAGAGGTTCCCCCGCCACCACTGCAGGCAGCCACACCCACCATCATCGTTATACCCAAGGCATTGCGTACCGCTTGCCAGGCCCGCTTCTTACAATCACTCATAAACTCCCCCTTCACTGTACTGGTTTCTGCCGTATCCGGTATCCGGGACATACCACGTTCAACATCGGGGTATTACCCCGGTGCTCAAGACTGGCGGGTCAGGCTTTTTTATTAATCACTCATATGGGGTAAATATTCCCTTACAGAGAATATTGTAATTCTGCTAACTGATTGATATTAAAATATTTAAGATATTGCTTATATTTGAACAGTGTGATCGATTTCACACCTTGTCATGTCTTCCCGGCACCACGCCCTGAAAACACACCCGGCAAGGAACCCCCCGAACGCCATGGCAAGATTGCCGGGCATTTCGGTTAATGCTCTGCCATTGGATAGAAAAACCGCGGGATCCCTGCCGGATTTTTTGCCCCCTTTACCCCAAATGAGGGATGAAAGGCATTATCTAGATTGCCGAGAATAGATTATCTTAACGGTCGGTTTATGGGCCTGGCTTCAGGCGCATTGTTTTATAACCATATTTTCACAGGGGTATTGATAATGACCAAGTGGATGCGTGATTTATCATGGGGAGTGTCTTTCACCGTTGTTTTCACTTTTCTGGCTCTCGGGATCACCGCCTGTGGGGGCAGTAGTGGTGGTGGGAGTAGTAGTGGGGGGAGTAGTAGTGGCAGTGGTTCAACCACCGTTTTGTCCATATCTCCCCAGGACAATGAGTTGTATGTTTCTCCTGATACAACGATATCGATAACAGTTGACAGAGATATCAGCAGTGTCGTCCTGAATGGCTCAGAATTTAATATCGAAGCAAATGGAAATCGGGTGGATGGCGTAGTTACAAAGAATACCGCAACGAATACATTTGAGTTTACACCGGCAAACCCTCTGGAGCTGGCGGGTAAATATAATGTCATCATCAATAATCTTGCCGGCATAACGAGCTATAACTGGAGCTTTACGATTCGCGAAGGTATCTGGACAGGCCCGGAACTGGTCGCGCAAGAAGGCTATGATCTCAATAGTGACGTATCACATGATGGTACTGGTTTTGCAACATGGGATAGCACAAGGCATGCTGATATGCAGGCATATGCCAATGTTTACACACCGGGCGTTGGCTGGGGCTTGCCTCATCGATTGTATATACACCCAACGCTCAGTACTTGTCCGGTCGTTGATCCTTCCTCCTGCTATTACACAGGCTCTACCCGGGTCAAGGCAGGCAGTAACGGCAAAGCAATCGTATTATTCGTTTCCATTGAAATAGACAGTAGCGGCAATGAAGCAATAAGAAATTTAATGGCATCGACCTATTCACCGGATGCCGGATGGTCTTCAGCTGTACGACTCAACACAAACACTATAGTTGGTGCTTTTAGTGGCTATACCTTGTCTCTGACATGGGATCCTGACGGTAACCGTGCGCTGATCGCCTGGGTCGAGGTTGGGTCTGGTGGTCAATATATACGAAAGGCTGCACTGTACGACAGTACCCAGGGGTTTTCGGTCTCTGACATTTATGTTACCACCACCCCTGCTGCTGCCGATGAATATATTGAAGGCGCCCTCTTCTCCAATGGTGATGCATTGGTCGTCTGGCCTGAATACAATGAAGGTGTTATCAGAGAGAGTCGTTACAACAATGGAGTATGGCAGGCATCTCAAGTCATCAATACAGGTCCTGGCGTAATCACAAATAATCCGATTCGTGTTGCCTCCAATGCCGACTCTGCAAGAATCATTTACCCTTCGAGAGATGCAGTAACAAATGAGAACAGTCTCTGGTCGATGAAATATACTGTTGATGGCGGCTGGGGCATCCCGGAGTCAATTGAAACAACATTATCTGATACGCTGGGCGCAACTCTTCCGTCCATCTGCATGAATTCTTCCGGACAGGCAGTGGCGGTTTGGAATGTATATGGCGGTATCGTATTTGATGTTTGGGGGAACACCTTTAATCCGGGAACGGGGTGGGGAACTGAACAAAAAATCGAGAACATAACTGCCACCGGTGCATGGAATGGATATCATAATTGTTACATAACGGAACACGGCAATTTCGGTGCCGTATGGGTGGAAAGAAATGCGGCAAACAACGGTAATCTAAGCAGTCGCGTAACACTCGGCTCCATCGATGACGGCTGGGGTATACCAGTCAAAATACACGATGATACTTCTTATCGCATCGGTGCAAGCAAATCCCGGCAAATGATGGTGATTTACAATGCACCGATTACCGCATCTGTTTATTCCTATAGATATGAGTAAATTCTAATTCATGGTTAAGGGAACTTGCCCTCTGAAAATCATCCGTATCCGAAATGCAGGGATCTTCCCCATTTCAGTTAGCGGATGAATTTCGGGGGGCAACCCTTTGACAGCCCCCTGAAGACAGGTGTTTTGAATACCAGTTCATTTAACATTATTGACGGATTCCAGTTCCGCATCTGCGGTCGAAGTAAATACAACGGCAGCAGATTCCTTCTTACTCTTGCATTCTCCCTCAAACATCTTTATACCAGCAAATCACTGCTGTCCCGTTAACTCCCACTCCCCCGGGAGAGGGTTGGGGTAAGGGGTGCTTAACGGGATAACTCATTTGTTTTTTTACCCACTCATCCTGGCCTTCTCCCGGGGGGGAATGAATCGCGCCAATTTCAGCGTTGCATGATCCCCTCTCCTCCATGGCTTCGATCAGGCAAGGTGTATACTGGGTCAGAGATTTACCAGGTTTTCAGCTAATGTTAACGGCACAGTAATGCAGGCAAATTTAAAATGGATCCCCTATACTGAATAACAGAATAATCAGTCAATTTACAATCAGGCAGGTATATCGTTTTTCAACATGTCACCTTTGAATAAATCAGGATCACAATAATCTATACGATATAAAATAAACCGGATTTCAGGAAAACAACGAAGCGGAACAATTACATGCACATCGAATTCCATGGCGCCGATCGTGGCGTCACCGGCTCGTGCCATCTGATTGAATGCGCCGGCAAACGCCTGCTGATCGATTGCGGTCTTTACCAGGGTGGACGCGAACTGGAAGAGGAGAATGCCACCGACTTTGGCTTTGATCCGGGAAGTATCGATTATCTGCTGCTGACCCACGCTCATCTGGATCACTGCGGGCGCATCCCCCTGCTGGTGAAACGCGGGTTTAAAGGTGAGATCATCACCACTGCGGCGTCGCGTGAACTGGCGCGATTGGTGATGCTGGATGCCGCTTATCTTAATGAGGAGGAAGCGGAATACAAGTCACGCAAGGCTGCACGCCATGGCCGCAAGCGACATGCGATCGAGCCGCTTTACACCACGCTGGACGCACTCAACAGCCTGGATTTCTTCGGGCGCAGTGCGGATTACGGCGGGATGATTGAGCTGGCGCCCGGTATCCGCGCCACCTTCCTGGATGCCGGCCATATCCTCGGCTCTGCAAGCATTCTGCTGGAACTCAACGAAACAGGACACAACAGGCGGGTTTTGTTTTCCGGCGATCTTGGCTACAGCGGCCGTCCGATACTGCGCGATCCGACTCCGCCGCCACCGGTCGATGTGGTGATCATGGAGACGACCTACGGCGATCGCTGCCATAAACAACTCGCCCCTTCGGTTGAAGAATTGTATGCCGCCATTGAAGATACCTTCCGCCTTGGCGGGAATGTGATCATTCCCACTTTCGCCCTGGAGCGTGCCCAGGAGATCCTCTACTTCCTGCGCGAGGGGGTTGATGACGGGCGTCTGCCGCGCGGCATGCAGGTGTTTCTCGATTCACCCATGGCGATTTCGGCCACGCAAATCTTCAAGCGCCATCCCGAATGTTACGACACCGAAACCATGACGATCTTCAGTGAAGGTCGCGATCCTTTTGACCTGCCGGGCCTGCATTTTACCCGCGAGACAGCCCAGTCCATCGCCTTGAACCAGGTTGTCAGTGGCGCCGTGATCCTGGCAGGCTCCGGCATGTGTACCGGCGGGCGGGTGCGCCACCACCTGAAACACAACCTCTGGCGCCATGACAGCAGCGTGATATTTGTTGGGTACGCGGCACACGGCACCCTCGCACGGCATATCATTGATGGCGCGGAAAGTGTCCGGATCTTTGGCGAGGAGATCCCGGTGCACGCGTCGATCTATACCATCGGTGGTTTTTCCGCCCATGCCGATCGTGACGAACTGCTGGCCTGGCACCGTCATACCGATCATCCCGGAATAACGTACCTGGTGCACGGTGATGAGGAAGCAATGCAGCATTTCGCCCGGCGATTAAAGGGCAACACCGTGGAAATGCCGAGCCTGCATCAGACATTTACCCTTTAAAAGTATTCCGAATACCACTCCACCTAAATAGGCGTTCCGAATACCAGTACACTTGGGAAATGGAGCATTAGGACCAGAGGTCTTTTACATGACCGTCAGCCGCAGGGCATGGATTGTTCCTGACAATCCTTATGCATTTCCGCCATCCCTGGCGGTCAGATGCGGCTGTCGTGCGTACCTGGACGATGTACAGGATGTACAAGTGTCGTGGAGCACATGGATGTGCGGGAACGACTGTATTTACAGCGTGTCATGTAAAAGACCTCTGGTCCTAATGCGAAACCAGAATCTGCCAATAATGTTAAATGATCTGGCATTCGGAACACTTATTTAGGCCACGGAGCAACAGGGGCAACAAAGATGAACCCGAATAACGGAGTGATATCAATAATCAGGCGGGATAATTATTCTGCCTTCCGCTTCTGCAAACCTGGCCGCGTTCTTTTTCAGTATTCCGGCTCCCACCGCCGTAAACGGGAACGCAGGGTTTCAATCTCATCCATCAAATCCAGCACCAAGGCGGCACCGGCAAGATTGATATCCAACTCCTGCTGTAAACGCAGTGCCGCACGCGCCCGGCGCAAACTCCCGCCGGGAAACTGCCATTGACTTACCTCGGCACCGGAAGGTTCCAGTAACCCCTCCTGCACCAGTGCGATAATCCACTCCGCATGCACATCACAGGCACGGCTGAGTTCGCCCAGCGTGAACGTCACCTCTTCGTCCAGTATCAATCCGGTCAATACCGGCAGATTTTCTTTTTTCATCGTCAGTTACACCCCGAGACGGGCGCGTGGATTAAACGCCATCTGCTGTTCCATCTTCCTGTATAACGCCCTGTCCTCTTCAGTTTTTGCCGGTGGCAGGGCAATTTGCAGCACCACATAAAAATCACCGGGAGGGTTGCCCGGGATCCCCCGCCCTTTCAGGCGCAACTTGCGCCCCTGGCGGGATCCTGCCGGAACCTTCAAATCCACGATACCGCCGGGCGTCGGAACTTTAACCGTCGCTCCCAGAGCGGCCTCCCATGGCGCCACCGGCAAATCGAGATAGAGATCCCTGCCATCCACACGATAGAAAGGATGAGGCTTGAATTCCACCTCGAGATAGAGATCACCCGCCTTGCCTTCACCCATACCGGGGGCACCCTGTCCTGCCAGACGAATGCTCTGCCCCTGTTTGACCCCCTTGGGAATACGCACATTCAGGGTCCGCTCCCGTGTCTGCACACGCCCCTGCTCATCCAGCTCCGGCCGGCGCAGGGTCACAGCACGGGTTGTCCCGTGGTAGGCATCTTCAAGATCGATCAATATCTTGGCATGGTGGTCTTCACCCCGGGCGTGAAAACGGGCGCGCCGGCCCCCTGCTTGCCGGAACTCACGGCCGAAAAGGGATTCAAAAAAATCACTGTAGGCAGAAGCGTCACCTGCAGTAAACCCCCCGCCACTGAACTCGAAACCCGCATCCCACTCCGGTGGCGGATGGAATTCCTGCCCCGCTTTCCAGTTGGCGCCAAGCTGATCATAGGCTGCGCGTTTTTCCGGATCCTTGAGAACCTCGTATGCTTCGCCCACTTCCTTGAAACGCGCCTCTGCATCCGCTTCCTTGCTCACATCCGGATGATACTTGCGCGCCAACTTGCGATAAGCACGCTTGATTTCATCCTGGGTGGCATCGTGCTTCACCCCCAAAATCTGATAATAGTCTTTGTATTTCATATTCTCTATTACTATGTCCTGCTGCTGAAACTTTAAACCCCTCCCCTGGCGGATTCAAAATCATTTCATGCGGCGAACAACCCACCCATTGAATCGGTTATCATAACTTTGTGCTGCAGTTCCTTACAATCTGCCGGACAACCCCTTAAATAATGTACTAAAATCCAAACAAGAGTTCCTAATACCAGGCCATCTTAAAACAGGGAGCCGCAAAGCTGTTACTCGGGAAATCATAATCAATAATGACAACAGGGTGGAAAGGAAATGGCATCAAGGAGTCTGGACGATCTTATCCCCGAAGTCAGGGAAAAAGCACAAATTGTTCAACAGGCCTGTCAGGAGGCTGGCGGTTTTGACATCCTGATTTACTGTACGCTTCGGCCACTGGAAGAGCAGGCACGATTATACCGCCAATCCCGCTCACGCAGGGAAATAAACCGGAAAAAACTGAAACTCCAGAACCGGGGTTTTGATTTTCTTGCAGAAATCCTGGAAAACGTTGGTCCCTGCTATGGCAGGCACGTCACCAATGCCGGCCCGGGTGAGTCCTGGCACAATTATGGCCAGGCGTGGGACGCGGTACCCCTGATCGGCGGCAAACCTGCTTGGAATTATCTCGAAGCCCGAGATTACTGGGACGCCTACGGCGAAGCCGTGCGCCAGGCCGGGATGCAATGGGCCGGTGACTGGACACGTTTTCGTGAATACCCCCATGCCCAGCTGAAACCCGGTGGGAATCCGCTGAAGACGCAAACGCCAGAGGAAATCCGCCTCGCTCTGGTGAAACACAATCTGCTGGTTGCCTGAACAGGTACAAGGAGGATACTTCAATGCTACAACTGCTTGCCGCCATACCCACCATTCTTACCGCCATTTCCAAGGTCAGCGAACTTTTTCAGAAAGGCCGGGACGTTGTCGAGGAAGTCACCAACCAGCCATCACAGGCTTCCACTCCCGACGAACTCCGTAGCGAGGTCGAACAACTCACACCGGAACAACAAAACCGCTGGGCGGAAATCATGTCCAAGGAAGTCGACAAATATGTCGCACAAAACGAGCGTCTGGCGACTGAAATCGGCCTGGTGGATGCCAATATCACGGGTAAACTCTCTGAGGATGCGGCCTCGAAAGTCGCCATCATGCGCATGACCACCCGCCCCTGGGCAGTACGCTGGATGGTGTTCTATATCCTCTTTCCTTTTTTCCTCGTGATCATCGACATGGCGCAGGAACTCCTGCTGACCTGGCTGCCCTTTCTCTCCAACTGGATATCCCCATACAGTACCTTTGAACATTTTTTTGGGGTAATGAATTTTCCGGATGTCTCCGATGCAAAATTCATTGAAAAAGTTACCGCATTATTCTCCAGCACAAAGGGGCCAACCACGTTTGCCGGTTACCTTTACATGGAATCCCTTCCCTGGGTTGTTTCGATTATTCTCAGCTACATGGGATTACGTGAAATCGGCAAATGGAGAAACCCCAATGACATACCCGGGCAAGGCAGCGCTGCCAGTCAACCTTCCACTGTAAGTGTTGTCCGCAAGACCCTGACAGAAGGCGCAAATCTTGTGTCCAGTGTATCGAAGTGGTTCAAAAAATAGGTGCTGTGCCAACGAGATCTGCACAAAACCCGCAACGGATAATTCACCAGAGTTTGCCAGCCCCTGCAAGCAAGAGAGGGGATATACATTTGTTTGTCTAAACAGGCGTTCCGAAGAGAAAAGATCAACTGTTTATTTTGGCCGCTGAAAGTTGGCGAGTAAAATTTCATTGAGTTTTGCAATGAAAACATTTTTCTCCAGAATGCCGGCATGCGAGGCATTGAAGCCGTAAATTCTGACCGCTTCTGATTGCAGTTTCAGTGGTATCTGGCTTTGCAGGGTAACGACACCATCACCGCCTTTGCCACTTTCATATGAAAACACAAGATAATAGGGGATCTCGCCCGGCCACTGCCAGGCATTGAGTTTCTGCAGGAAGCTGCTGCCTGTGGCCACGTCACGCCATGAGGGAACCACGATAGGGGAATTCCGGACGCCGTTTGCTGCGCTGTGCATCCCTTTCATCGGGGTGTTGATGGTTACCAGCAGGTGAATGCTTTTTGCTGCATGAGGGTAGCGCTTGCGGTATTTCATCACGAAGGAACGTGCCACCAGGCCACCCATGCTATGGGCAATGATAAACAGTTGCCTGAAGCCATAGCTGCTTTGCAGTTGAGAGACCGAACGCGTGAGAAAGTCGCTCACCATATCCAGCCTGAGCCCGCTGGGATAATAAAACAGGAAAGGTTGAAATCGTGTGCGGTCCAGTTTTTCAACGATTTTCATCCAGTCATTCGCCCCGCCATTGGCGCCATGAATGAAAAGCACCGGGATTCTATTGTCCTGGTACTGCTGCAAAAGAAACAATCCTCCTCCAATTTTTTCGAGAAAGTCAACAGGTTTCCACAAACCCATGGACTCATTGTCTTCATTGAAAAGCGGTGTATGCATGGAGACCACACGGCCAATGTTCTTTACCGCCAGGGGAGTATTATCTATGGACTTGTATTTATGGTTAATTGCCAGTTTTCCCTTGATATACAGGACTGGCAACGTAACAGTTTGCTTTGCCCCTACCTTGACAGCCGTTGGTTTTCCATAATAACTGGCGTATTCATCCGGCTGATATTTGCCATCATTATTGCTGTCGACGAATGCTGCAATATAATAGGTGTCTGGCGTGAGGTGAAAGAGATAACCGCCCTCCGGCGTGGCCATCATGTGATTTTCGAGTATGAAAAATCCTTTCTCGTTCCGATACAAACCAACGATAATATTTCCCGTTTGTTTTTCAGGCGGTTTGATTTTACCGGTGATAACTCCGGTATTGTCTGCAATCCTGGTTTGTTCCTCAATCTCCACCAGGGCACAGCCGCCAAGTGCCAGCAGGCAGCAGAATAACATCGGCGACGCATATAACAGGAATCTGAAGTGTTTCATCTATCCATTCCATTAAATTGGTTTTTATTGTCCCAGGCAAATTCGTATTATGGAGTTAACACCAATACAGGATAACCTGTAAATTCAGAAACGCAAACGAAGGTATTTATGAAGTTCCATTACCATCAGCACCAGCAGCGCCAGGCCAAGCAATTGTATCCAGTGCTGTGGCGATATTGGCTGGATGCGTAATACATCACTGATCCACGGTGTGTACATCGCGCCAATATGGATCAGTTGTGCCGCGATGGTACCAAACAGAAGTACCGGATTGCGCAAGGGGCTATGTTGAAATACCGAACGCGTTTCCGAACGGCTGTTGAAAACATGGACATTCTCAAACAACACCATCAACAGCAGCGTACCGTTTCGCGCTTCATCCAGGGTATAACCCTGTCCCAACAACCACTGAAAAAGCAGGAATGAAACGGTGCCGATGACCAGCGCAGACAAGATAACCCGTTCTATCATTATCCGGTTGAAAACGGATTCTTCCGGTGAGCGCGGTGGCCGCTTGAGTTCGTTTCCTTCTGCCGGTTCAAACGCAAGGGCAACATCCTGGATACCGTTGGTTACCAGGTTCAACCACAACAACTGTACCGCCAACAACGGCAGGGGCAAAGCGGTAAACAAGGCCAGCGTAAACAGCACCAGTTCCGCCGCACCGGTGGAAATCAGCAGAAAAATCACCTTGCGCACATTGCTGTAAGCAATGCGGCCTTCCTCCACACCTGCGACAATCGAAGCGAAATTATCGTCTGTAAGAATAATATCCGCAGATTCCCGTGCCACATCGGTCCCTCCCTTTCCCATGGCCACTCCCACCTGGGCGGCACGCAAGGCCGGGGCATCATTGGCACCATCTCCGGTAACGGCGACAAAATGGCCGTTACGTTGCAATGACTGCACGATATCCAGTTTGTGCTGCGGTTCCACACGTGCGAACACCAATGCACGGCGGGTAAGCTCGTCAAAGGCCGGGGTATCTTTCAGTTGTTTTATTTCACTGGCGGTGACCACCTGCTCTGACCGCTGTGCCAGCTCCAGCTCACGGGCGATCGCCAGGGCGGTGGCGGGGTGGTCTCCTGTCAGCATCGCAACCTTGATCCCCGCCTTGCGGCAGGCGGATACTGCCGCTTTCGCTTCCTTGCGCAGGGGGTCAATCATACCAACCAGGCCGATAAAGGTTAGCCCCGTAAGATGCTCTTCGGAAAAACAGTCGTCTTCATCCAGTGGAATTTCACCAGCCGCAAACGCCAATACGCGGTATCCCTGTTGTGCCAGAATCTCGGCCTTTTTCTCGATCAAACCGGGGTCGATCGGGATATCCTCCTGGGGTGTCGCCATACGGCTGCACATCGGCAATACCCTTTCCAGGGCGCCTTTTACCGAGGCATACTTCGTTTCACCCACTCTATTCAGACTGGCGGAAAACTGGTATTCCGACTCAAACGGAATAATCGCCAACTCCGGACAGGCATTGTTTGTTTCCTCCTTGACAATGCCGGCCTTACGCGCCATGACCAGCAAGGCCACGTCCATGGCATCACCATGATAACTCCAGTCGTTGTCACGGTGAGCAAGGAAACCGTCGTTGGCAAGCACTGCCACCTGGCACAACCGTTCCAGCAAGGCCTCCTCTTCTGCCGCAGGTGTGCCGCTTGGTGAAAGAATGGTCCCTTCGGGACTCACTCCCTCGCCCGTCACCTCCCAGAAATCCCTGTCGGCGAAGGCAATGCGGCGGACGGTCAGCTGGTTTACGGTAAGTGTGCCGGTCTTGTCGGTGGCGATATAGGTACAGGACCCCAGAGCTTCAACGGCGATCAATCGCCGTACGATGACATTCCGCTTGGCCATACGCCGCATGCCGATGGCAAGCGCCACGGTTAACGCCACGGGCAAACCTTCAGGAATCGCCGACACCGCCAGAGCCACCGCCAGCAGGAACACTTCAACCAACGGAATACCCTGCATCACGGTCACTGCCGCCATGATGATCGCCGCAACACCCACGAAGATCGCCACCCTGTGAGTGAATTTCTCCATGCGTATCAACAGGGGTGCTTTTGCCGAAGGTTTGCCAAGTACCGCAGCAGCGATCCGGCCCAGTTCCGTATTCAACGCTGTTGCCACCACTACCGCATGTGCCCGCCCCTTGTTCACCAGACTGCCGGCGTAGGCCATATTGCGCCGATCACCGAGCGGCGTATCCTGCGGCAACACCAGATCCGCATCTTTTACAACGGCAAACGACTCGCCGGTAAGCAGGGACTCGTCGATTTGCAGATCGTGACAGCTAAGCAGACGTACATCCGCAGGGACCCTGTCCCCCGACTCAAGCAGGATGATGTCACCGGGAACCAGCTCTTCTGCATCAATTTCGTAACTGTCCCCTTCCCGCAGTACCCGCGTGTGTGTTGTGACCAGTTTCTGCAGGACGAGAGCGGCACGTTGAGCGGAATATTCCTGGATGGTGCCAATAATGGCGTTGATGAAGAGTACTGCGAAGATAAAACCGGCATCGGACCACTCCCGGATAACCAGCGACAACAGTGCGGCGGCAAGCAGGACATAAATCAAGGGACTGGCAAACTGGCGGAGGAACACACTGCCGATCCCTGGCGGCCTGGCGCTGGGCAGGGTATTCCGACCATAGCGATCCAGCCGCGCTGCCGCCTCTCCAAGACCAAGACCATGTGGCGAGGCATTTAACCGCGCAAGTACTTTTTCAGCGCTTTCGGTATATGGCGGCGAGATCAGATCATCCACCATGAGATTGCCTCGGCAAAAGCATTTGGGTTATATCCTCATTATTCCTGCGGCTCATTCCAGCCATCCCCCGGTTGCGAATCGCTTGATAATACGCCTGTCGTGAAACGCGGGTAACCTTTTGGAGGCGGATGTTCCTTGATGTAGCGGTATTTCTGCCATTTATGACTTTATGATCCCCCGGTGCTTCATCAAAAGCGATGGAGAAACAAGTTCAAGCTTAACCAATCCAGCCTGCCATAACCATACTTAAACTAGCCGTTTGTTCAGTCTCTCATTATTCGCCAATAACACTACACCCAGTATCACCATGTCATGGGCTATCCCCTGTGAGCATCGTCATACACGGCAAAAAACCGCTAACCGTATAAGATTGTTAAAATATATTAAATTTCCACCACTTGCAGGAGCAGTCCACTACAATTTCCCCCGTGTCAGCCGATAACAAATTACGAGCGCAATAGTAATCAAGGAGTTATTGCAATGCCCCTGCAAAAGAACCTGTTTTCCAGTCTATCCATCCGCGGCCGCTTCAATCTCCTGCAGCTAATGGTATTTGCCATTCTGCTCATCTCCACCGGCGCCATTTATCTGCAAATCGCGCCTATCAAAGCGCAATGGGCGCAGTACCACGAAGAAGTGGCCAAACGCCATACCTTGTTATTGGATATAAGATCACAATTTGGTTATGGCGGGATCATTCACAATTTCAAGAACTATGTATTGCGTGGCACGGCAAAATATCAGCAACGCTTGCACAACAATTTCAGCAAGCTGAACAGGGTACTGGATGAATACCGGAAGCTGAATGGCCTCTCTGCAGAAGAACGACGTGCGCTGGAAAAAATCGCAACGGTAATGGGCAAATACCAGGGCACGATTGACAAAGTAAACCAGATGCACAAACAACATACCCCACGGGAAATCGACACCGCGGTAAAAATCGACGACAGCCCTGCATTTGAGGGCTTTAAGGTGCTGGACGCGCGTTATCGGCAGCTGACAGAAAAACATACGCAGACACTCGAAGAACATATTGACTCTGCACTCTCAACCTCGTTCTGGGGGGCAATCATCACTTTTTTCCTGATCGCGGTTGTCATCTGGTTCCTGGCTCGCGCCCTGGTGCGGCGCATCGAACAGATGCGCTCCCTGGTAACGAAAGTCGAACAGGACAACGATCTCACGATTCGACTGCCAGTTATGGGTAAGAATGAATTATGCGATCTGGCACATTCCTTCAACACCATGCTGGAACGGTTTGAAACAATTGTCTCCCTGGTGGTGAAAAGCACCCTGGATGCCGTGGCGGAAAGCAGCCGTGTCGGCTCTGCGGCGGAACACACGGCCAAGAGCGTACAAAAGCAGCATGTCCAGATTGACATGATCACCACGGCAATGACTGAAATGTCGGCGACAGTACATGAAGTCGCCAAACACGCTGCGGATGCCGCCCATTCCGCGGAGAATGCCAAAAACATAGCCGATGACGGACGGCAGGTGGTAAGCCGCACCGTCAGCACTATTGATACGCTCACCCAGCAGATTGAATCAGCCGGTGAGGTAATTGAAAAACTGGAAGACGGCAGCCAGGAGATCGGCCAGGTGCTGGAAGTGATCAAGGGTATAGCGGAACAGACCAATCTGTTGGCGCTAAACGCCGCCATCGAAGCCGCCCGCGCGGGTGAGCAAGGACGTGGCTTTGCCGTCGTCGCAGACGAGGTACGGGCGCTTGCGGCACGCACGCAGGAATCCACCGAAGAGATCCGCAATATGATAGAAAGCCTGCAGAAACAGGCGGGCGAAGCCGTTAGCGCCATGCAGAAAGGTCGTGAACAGGCCCAGCACGGCTCCGAGCAGGCCAACGAGGCAGGCGAAGCGCTCGAAGGAATCGTGCAGGCCGTAAACATGATTACCGACATGAACACACAAATTGCCACTGCCGCCGAAGAACAGAGCACGGTCAGTAACGAAATAAACGAAAATGTCACGGATGTTGCCCGACTGGCGGAACAGAGCACCCGTTCGGCAGAAGAAAGTCTTGACGCGATAAACATGATTTCCGTCAAGATGGAGGAGTTACGAACCCAGGTAACACGTTTCCGCACCGGCATTGACAAGGGACTGGATCTCTCCAAGGCGAAAGAGGCGCACCTCGCCTGGAAGAGCCGGCTTCGCAATTACCTGGATGATGAGGGCGGCCTCACCCGGGACCAGGCGGTTTCACACCATCATTGTGTCCTGGGCAAATGGTATTACGGTGAAGGATTGGCCAATTACAGTGAAATCAAGGAAATGCAGGAACTGGAGAAACCTCATGAGGAATTGCACGCACTCATACATCTGATCATTGATCTGAAGGAAGCCGAACGGCTGGAGGAAGCCGAAGAGGCGTTCAAACAGGTTGAGCCGCTCTCGAAGCGCATTATCGGATTGCTCGACACCATCGAACAGAAAGTTTTGGAGAAAGCCGCCTGATCATACCGGCGACAGGCATATTTGAAACTGGCCCGTTACCACAAATCTGCCGGCATGGTTAGCCGGAAAATCCAAGTGGTATTGTAGCCATCCAATCTCGTTCGTACTTAAACCGGTTCTCACTAAATCACTGTGCAAAAAACATCACCCTGGGTTCAATCCCAGGGTGACGTCTTCATCTTTAGAATGGATATTCAGAACAACAGTTTATTCTGAAGTTGTTTCCATATTCCGATTTTGATTCATGCAATTATTTTCTTGCATTCCTTGATGCATTGTTTGCACGAATCCGCACAGGCCTTGCATTCAGCGTGCTTATCCGCATGTTTACGGCATTCTTTTTCACAATCCTTGCACACTTCGAGGCAAACTCTGGCCAAATCCTTCAGGTGATGTGAACGATATGACGCCATGCGGGAGAGAGCGGTACACATTGCCAGCATTTCATTCACAGTATCAGCGCATTCCGCCACCGAGGTGTCACCCCCTTTAAAAAGTTCAATACAATGGTCAAGGCATGCCTCTCCCGTTTTCACACAATCCAGTGCAGAATCAATGACAGCTTGTTGTTTATTGGCAGCATGATGTGCATGTTCCGGGTTCATTCCGGCAAAAGCCAGACCGCTGCCCGTAGTAGCCATTACCGCAAGCATGCCCTGCAGGGCTTTGCGCCTGTTTATCAAGTTGCCTTCATAATTCATTTTGTTTTTTTCAAGCCCGGCTTTATCAGACATATTATCTCCTTATTTTGAGGATTGATTACATAATAAACAGTTTTTGGTATATGCAGCTTTACTACACTCAACAGACGTTCCGAATACCGGATCATTTTGTATTGTTGCCGGATTCTAAATGAGTGTGCGAAAAAGGTGTCCAGTTTGTTATTTGACAAGCCAGCTCTCCGGTACCCCATGGCAAGACTCTCGGCAGCAGGGATGCTGCCGTGAAGCTTACAGGGATGTATTCACAGCGTGTCTCGCCATGGGGTACCGGAGAGCTGGCCTCTCGATACACGGAATTATCCCCTATCAATGTGGACACCTTTTTCGCACAGCTATCTGATTTCGCAACAGGGCCAAAGGAACAAACAGCTTCACACCCTTTATTTTCTTGCCCGCATATAACTGAATATTTGTTCAGCATAGCAGATCATTTTAATATTGTATCCGGCATCGATACTCAAAGCCAGAATCAGACTTGTATGCGGAACGCAGGTTTAAACCTTAAACTGTGCAACCAGGGACTGCAACTGTACCGACAATTTTGCAAGTTCATCACTGGCCGTTGTCGTCTGCTGAGAAGCAGATGCGGTTTCTTCCGATACCTGACTGATGGTGATGATGTTTCTGTTCATCTCCTCTGTCACGGCACTCTGCTCCTCTGCCGCACTGGCGATTTGCGTATTCATCTCACTGATGGTCGTTACCGCCCGGGTAATCGCCTCAAGGGACGAGGCCGCTTCCACCGCAAGCTCCACACCTTGTTTTGCCTGCATACGCCCTTTTTCCATTGCCTCAACAGCGCGTTGCGCCCCTGTCTGCAGGCGCTCGATCATTTCTTCGATTTCCGCAGTGGATTCCTGTGTGCGGCTGGCCAGGGTGCGCACTTCGTCGGCAACAACCGCAAATCCCCTGCCCTGCTCACCTGCACGAGCTGCTTCAATCGCGGCATTGAGCGCCAGCAGATTGGTCTGTTCCGCAATCCCTTTAATCACATCCAGCACGGTTCCGATGTTTTCGCTGTCATGTTCGACCTGCTGAATCACATCGGCTGCGCTTTCTATATCACCTGCCAGTTTCTCTATTTCATTCGTGGTCTGCTGTACCACGGACTTGCCGTTGTTCGCTTCGGTATCACCTTCTTGGGCAGCAGTCGCAGCAGCAGCGGCATTATTGGCGACTTCCTGTACCGTTGCAGACATTTCATTCATCGCGGTGGCGACCTGATCCGTTTCGGATCTTTGTTTTTCCACCCGCACTCCGCTTTCCTTCGCTACTGTCGACACCTCCTCGGCAGTGGATGCAAGTTGATTGGTGGCGCTGTGTACCTGCTGGATCAGAGCTTCGAATTTCTCCAGCATTTTGTTGAAAGCGCCTGCCATCATGCCAATTTCGTCTTTAGAGCTGATGCCGGCACGCACGGAAAGATCGTTGTTGTTCTCAACCTCCTCCATGACACCCCGAAGCTGAATGATCGGTCTGGTGAGATTGACCGCGAAAAACAGCCCGATACCACACGCCACGAGTGCAACTATCACACTGATTATCAACATGGTCACCAGATTGTTTCGTGTCATTTCCTTGACAACACGAAATGCCTCATCTTCATCCACTTCACTCAACAACCCCCAGTTCAGACCGGGAATGGACAGCGCCGTGTATGCGGACAGCACGGGAATGCCACGATAATCCGGGATAATGTTAAAGCCGGTTTGCCCTGCGACCGCGGCTTTGGCCGAATCAGACTCGACCTTTTGCAGACCTATGCTGGTTTCCTTGGCGTTGATTTCCGCAAGCACCTCTGGTGCCACGCCGTTGTTTCGCAAGGCTTCGAGATAACCCGCCTTGTCCTCTATCAGAAACCGGCTCATGCTGCGCATTTTCAGATCTCCGCCTACCAGATAGGTCTCACCTGAATCCCCCAAGCCATGTTCTTTCCATTGCTGCTCGCTGGTCATGATCTCGTTAATCCGCCCGATAGGCATCTGAAAGATCAGCACCCCGATTTTTTTATCCCCATCGAATATCGGTGATGCAATAAAGGATGCTGGCGCTTCATAAGAGGGTGTGTACGGCGCAAAATCAACCAGGGCGACAGCATCGGCATTCGCAGCGCTATTGGCCATGCGAAACACCTTGCCAATGCCGCTATTGGCATACGGTCCATTTATCAATGATGTAGTGTAATCCAGCTCCTTGAAAACGGTATAGACGATATCACCTGTTTCCGGATCGACAAGAAAAATATCATAATATTCAAACTTGTTGAGAAAATCGCGGATATGCGGATGGTATTTTTTGTGCAAAGTTGCGTAGCGCGAATCATCGCCAGGATCATTCAGTTTGTCTTTTGTTCCCAACGGGTTCGGATTCGCCTGGATGAAACGGTACTGTAATACCACCGACTCGTCATCCAGACTGGAGAGCAAAGGATTGACATCAACGCTTTTACCCGCATTCTGTTTCTTGTATTCCTCAAGAAAATCCTTGTGGTAATAGTTGCCAAGCTCATTACGCAATCTTTCTACATCCTGCCCCTCCGCCACCTGCCGAAAGGCTTTTTTGAACTCCCGCATCGCATCGATAATCATTACATCATTGGAAAAAGTCTGAATCTGGCCACGCAGGGTTTTGAAATAATCCTCAATCTGTGTCTTTTTCGCATCCCGCACCGCAATCAACTGTTTTTCCACTGCTTCCTCCATTGCCCCGGCGGTGGTGGTGCTGGATATTTTGTAGATAATCCCCGTGCCAATCACGAGCGGCAGGACGGCCAGACCAATGGAGGTAAAAATCAATTTCTTCTTTAAATTCATGGAAACAACCCTTCACTATCCAGATTCGTCAGAGAGGAACAGCGATTCAACCCTGAATACCGGTTTTATTACAAAAACAGCGCAAAGTTATAATGACTTAACCTTAACCTGGTTAAGAGTACTGGGCTACTGACGAGCAAAAGGCCCATCGGAGGTGACCCAGCTTGAATAAATATCGGAATAAACCTGAATAACTTAAGGAATCGGACAATATTTTTCCGCTGATTTATCAGGAAAAATTATTTTGCAAACGGGTATTTCGGATTCCGCTCCCCTTACAATTGGTATAAACCCGGCGATCGCTCACCTGCTTGCAGTTTTCCGGGCGGCTAGATAGCTGTGCGAAAAAGGTGTCCAATTCAAATGACAGTGATTTCCATAAAATGGAGGGGCCGTTTCTCCAGTAGCTGCTGGCAAGACACGCTGTGAATACATCCCTGTAAGCTTCACGGCAGCATCCCTGCTGCCGAGAGTCTTGCCAGCAGCTACTGAAGAAACGGCTTACCAATTTTTAAAGTGGACACCTTTTTCGCACGGCTATTTAGACGCGGCACTAAACACAAGGAATACAGAAGGGGGGTTTGACATGGTATCTTGAGAAAATTCCGGCTTTGATGCCGGCACAGAATCTGAAAAACACCTTTTAAATAAACCACCCTCCAGAACGCATAAAAAAGCCCGGCGTTCTGGATAAAACGCCGGGCTTTCCGGACTCAGCCGGATTTCAATACTCAGAAGGAAGGCGTAAAGACAAAATCAAATGCGCCTGTCCAGTCCACACCATTTGGATAAACCGTGGTGAGATAAGCGGGATCCGCGATTGCCTCACTCCGCCAATCCTGCGGATCGGTCCCCTGGTTCGGTTCCTGCCCGGCAAATCCGTCGACAAACACCGCATTCAACAAATCGGTGCAGTCATCACCAACGTCAGCACATAAACTGCCGGTAAAATAGGCGGGGTCCAGTGCCAATTCAGTTATGATCAAGTCCAGCGACGGATCAAATGGAATCCAGGTTCCGCCTGTTGCCGGAGTAGTGCGACCACCACGGTATTCCGCTGCGGTAATCGTCTTGTTTACATAATCCCAATCCTCATCATCCTCGAAGAAATACACGTCGGTTTTGGTAAAGAGGTAATTCCCCAGATGATTGTTGGTATTGGCATTCAACTCCAGCGGCAAAGACAAATCCCGGAATTCGGCGATTGCCGCACCGTTACCAAAACTGTCAGATACCGTATACATCTGCACAGTGGGGATTTCCGTAATACCGTCTGCCGGTAAAAACTGCGCTTTCATCTCAATCATGCCGCGTGCCAGAAAGACTTTGCGCAGTGGGTTTGCGTTCAGATCTTTGTCGACCTGGATACGGAAACCTTCCGCCCACTGGTTGCCATCGTCAAAGCGTAAAAACATATCGGCCGTTTTCTCGCTGCCATCGTCATTGAAATCCATGCGCATCATCGTGGGATCCTCGGGGTCACGGCGATCCGGATTGACACCCATGCCGTCGATGATCAGGCGACCCTCGATATTTCCGTCAGCGGCTTCGTTCCAGGAAATAAAGAACTGCGGATCATCTCCCACCTGTGGCGGCGCAGAGCGGTCATAACCGTAATACAGACGAATCGTGGTTTGCGTATCCGAATCATCCGTTACGCTGTAATGGGTAGGGTTTTCCGGATCATAATTATCGGACGCCTTGTCATTGTCCGTTTCATGAATGATCCCGTCATGCGCTATCCAGTCTGCCACATCGATTAAAACATCCGCAACACAGGTCCAGGTGGCGACCGCAGATACCATGAATTTCGTCATTTGATAGCCGTTACGGAAGGGATTATCGTCATCCACACCCTGAAAAGCGCAAGGACCGCTGGACGCCGATGCGGCGGCAAGCGCCAACTGCCCGCGAACCGCCGTTGATTGTGTTCCGCCCGTGAGACTGTCCGGCAGGTTCATATCCAGAGACAGTTTATCGCCTGACTGCTGCCCGCCATTATCATTGGAAGTATCCTCCACCCCACCGCCACAACCGGCGAGAATGGTCAGACTCACAACCAAGGCAGGCACCAGCAACTTTTCTCTGAAGATTGTTCCGATGTTTCCAAGCATGTTATTTCTCCTGTTTTCCTGGTTCTCTTTGTCTTTAAAAATACAGACGTATGTAAAATTAAAGTGTGATGGTTATTTTGCTTTCATAAAAAAAGAGACAAAAAACCCGGATATATTTGAATAATCATTACCCCACCTGCCAAATCGTGCATAAAATCATTTAATATTGGTGGCTTGGCCTGCTCAGACGAACAACGGGCAGAGGCTGTTGCAAATAATATTTTTCAAAAATTTGCTGTTTTATTGTCTTGTTATTTAAGGAATAATCAGCGGCGAAGAGACGATGTGCAACCACTATTCTCGAAAATCAGGGGCAACGGTGACATTTAACCTCAAAACCCAAAAGATTCCGACAGCCAGCCTGATGGACATCCCGGGTCATATTACCAAAGGCGTATTGGTCTTCCTGTGCATCCTCAGCATGCAACCCGCCTGGGGCAAACCACTGGCGCCACCCGACGATCCGACACAGTCCATTACCTATTGGAAGCCTCATACCATTCCGGCGGAAAAGGATCCGCTGGTGGCACAAACTCAGGCGGTATTCAGCGTATTGTTGCGGGCCTGGGACAGCTCTCGCCCTGAACCCAGCCTGTATGTGGTTGATTCCGCAGCAGGTCCCTGGGCCGCCTCGTTGGCGGATGGCAACATCTTGCTCAGTCGCGCCGCAATCGAAACATGCATGCGTTTTGGCAAGGACCGGGCAGAACACTTGTTGGCCTTTGTGCTGGCACATGAACTGGCCCATCAACGTTCCGATGATCTCTGGCACCAACGTTTCTTTCGTCTCATCGGCAACCAAACCCCGGAAATAAAAAATAAAATGCTAAGAGGACTGCAACTGAACAACAAACTCTGGGCAAATGTTGCACAAAAAGAAGCACAAGCCGATCATGACAGTCTCATCCTGATGTCCAGTGTAGGCTACGATCCCTACCAGATTCTGGACAAAAAGGATTTTTTCACCATTTGGGTGGAAAACATCTGGCAAAATTCCTGCAAGCTAAGCCAGACCAACTCACCTGTGGCACAGGCCTGCAGACAGGCGCAGAGCCGCGCCTTGCGTGCCCGCACGCAGTTAACCAATGTGGCAACACAAGCCATGCTGTATGAATTGGGGATCCAGGCGTTTATCGCAGGCCGCTACCGCCAGGCACGGCGTTATTTCACCGCCTACGGGCGCAACTACCCAGGCCGTGCGGTGTTATCCGCGCTGGGCTTGAGCCATTTTGCCGAAGCATTGAATATCAACCGGCAGCTGATAGAAAAACACGGAATGAAACGTCCCGCTTTTTACTATCCGCTGTTGCTGGATGCCACCGCCAGTATCACTCCGTGGTATCCAAAATCACTCGATGCGATAAAGCGATCCGACACGGCATCCGTGTTCGAACAGCAACAGCAAAAGATGCGAAACAGCATCGAAAACAGTATCAACAATTTTGAAAAAGCGATCCGGCTCGAACCCGATCACGCAAAATCCTATCTGCTGCTGGCTTTTTCCTATTTACTCAATGGCAATACCTATATGGCCAGGGGAGTCGTGCAGGGGAAATATATACCCAAATTTGGCAGCGATGCCGCTTCAGATCTGCTGTTGGCAATGACCAGTGCCCTTGAAGGCGATAAAACCAGGGCAAGCAGGGCATTTGCACGGCTCATTCGCCAACTTGAAAAACCTCCGGCAAAACCGGTCATTCCCGCTGATTTGCTGGTTTACAGCGCCTACTATAACAGTGCCGCCTATGCCGAATATCTGGGAGAACAGGCCAGAGCGGATAAACTGTGGAAGGATCTGGCAGTACGGGCAAAATCCAGCGGCAACAGTTTACTCTTCCGCCTGGCACTGAATCATATCACCCCCCTTGCACCGGCAATCCACCCGTTGACAAGCGCACCGAATATCAACGGTATGCGCCTGGGTGACAGGTTTTCACCCGAATCACTGAGTAGCCAGCCACATCGGATCAATGACCTGTGGATAGAAGGCGAGCTATACCATGTTTACCGTCTGGACAACGGCAGCCGCTATATCATCGGACCGGACCAGAAGATTATCAGCGCCTGGCAGGATGCCGGTGAAGTCAGTTTGAATAACACGATCATGCTGGGTGACAGCGCAGATCGCCCGCTGAAAACGCTGGGGGTCCCTGACCGCAGGCTCCACATGATGTCAGGTGAATATCTGGCCTATGACAACTATGGCGTGGCATTGCACATCGTCCGGAACAAAATTGCAGGATGGTTTCTTTACAATGCCAACTAAACCACTACAAACTGACCAGATTTTCTGATAATAGCTATACTTGTTGTTACCCTCACAGCTGTTAATGAACGACATGAGCACTTCGCATAATCAGCCAGACATTACGCAGACTGAATCCGACACGGATGAGGAACAATTGCAGCTGGCACGCCTTGCAGCCGATGGGGATGAAACAGCCCGGCGCACGATCAATCAACTGATCCACCCCGTTATCAGTTACCAGACCAGCCGTTTCTGTAAACGTTTTTGCAGGGAAAACCAGTATCGCTATGCCTGCACACTGCAGACAGCATGGGGCTCGCCCCCAGCAGATGCAGTGTTATGTGAATGGGGTAATGCCAGTTATGCCTGGATGTTGAATGATCTCACCAACCGCAAGCGCCTGTTACAGTTTGAAGGAAAAAACGGCGCGCGCATCAATGATTATCTGTACCACATTGCCAATTCCCTGCCGTTCTATGAACGCTGGAAAGACTGGCGTTTTGGCCGCAAGATCCATGTACCCACCTATATACAGGATCTGAACCCCGATGCCGCAAAAGTATTCCTCGCCCTGCGCAATGGCGAGACGGTCCCCGCCATTGCACAGAAACTTGGCAAATCCCAGCAACAAACCGAAGTCCTGTGCCGGCAAATCATTATCACGCTCACACGGAGAAAACGCCTGCATCTGCTGGACCCGCCAACAACAATATCACTTACGAAAGCTGCTGGTGGCGAGGTACATGACAATGACGGTGGTGGCAGTGAAACCGAGATCGCCTCCTATGACGAGACACCGGAATCCCGGGAAGCAAAAGAAAAGCTGCTGCAGGCCTGGAGCAAACTTTCAACAGTGGAGCAATTTGTACTGGAGGCCATGCTGATCGAGGAACAGGATGCCAGCGATGTATTACAGGCATTGAAAAAACTGAATATCAGCATCAAGCAGGGAGTGGCGGCAGAAGATACGAGCCGGCAGCAATTGTATTATTTCCGCCGTAAAACCCTTGCCAAACTGGCAGATTTAATCAAGGAGTCATGAATTTTTCTGTTTTTGTTTAAATCATGCCGATGTTGGCGTCTCGTTATTCATAAACTGACTGGCAGAATGTAACCATGAACACGACAACCCATCCAAATACTGAAGCGCTGGCGGCTTTTCTGGCGGATCCGCAAGCTGCGGAATTCGAGGAACTCAGCCTGCACCTGGCGAGCTGCGGCGATTGCCGCTCCCAGGTAAAAGTGCTGTCCGCCTTACGGGAGAACCCGGCCATTATTGATTCTGCCTATCGGCAAACTGCTGCCGGGGACACCGCCGATCTTGAGCAGGCCATGCAACAGCAGCAGATTGAGTATTATGTAGATGGCCGACTGCAGGGTGAGGAAAAACAGCGCACTGCAACACTGCTGCAAGACAATCCTCTGGCTTTGAAAGCGGCCTTGCATTATGCCTGCCACAGTTCGGCGATGCGCGGAAAAACGGCAGGCTCCCTCAATGGCTCAACCTCGGGGCAGCGCAGCAAAAACCGGCGAGAGCACTTGGCATTCATGACTGCCGTCAGACACTGGCTGAGACTGCGCACTCCCGTGTGGCTGGCAGTGCCAACCACGGCAATCGTGACCGTGACGCTGCTCCTGGTGTTGTTACCGCGCACGCCACACTATGCCGGTGATTTCACCATTGCCAGCTACCAGGACAATGCGGTCATCCAGTTCCAGAAAAAAAATCAATCACCAGGCATTGGTTTTTTCAGTAATGCACACAAGACCATCAAGCCCTATAATAATATGCAGGTAAAACTTGTGAGCGGGCATTCAATCGCGCTATTCTGGCCTGCGGTTGAGAAGGCGAAATCTTACACCCTGCGACTGCAAATGTTCAAAAACGGACAGAAAATCACCCTGGGAGAGGTTACCACCACAACCACCCATGCGGAATTCACGAATATCGACACCAATGCCGACCTCCGCTATGAATGGGTGTTATCCGGAGAAACAACCGACAAAAAAACCTTTTACACCTCAGGAGGTTTCGTAATCAATCATCATGATAACTGATGTGAGGTTTGACATGTTTTTTACCATAAATTTTTCCAGGCACAACCGCGGTAATTTACACCGCTTGGCAGCAGTGCTGTTGTTTTGCCTGTATACCGTCGTGGTTTCGGCGGAATCCAGGGGGATCACCATAGAAACCACGACACACAACAACAATATCACCTTCCTCAACGGTACCTACCGCGCCTTGATTATCGGCAACAATGATTACCGGGACAGCGAAGGTCGCTGGCCGCCGCTGAAAACCGCTCTCACGGATGCCCGCGCATTAAAACAGATCCTCGAGGATGATTATGGCTTCACCGATATACAGCTTCTTGAAAATGCCACACGCAGAGACGTATTGATCGCACTACAGGAGTTGTCAAAACGTGTCATGGCCAATGACAATGTGCTGGTGTACTATGCAGGCCATGGTTATTTCGATGCAGACACAAAAAAAGGCTATTGGGTACCGGTAGACGCAAAAGGAACGGATCAAACCACTTTTTTGCGCAATTCAACCATTCGTGACGAATTAAGCATCATCGCATCCCGCAGCAGGCATACACTTCTCATCTCTGATTCCTGCTTCAGCGGTACTTTATTACGCAGCAATACCCGCAGTATACGACCCGAAATGTATACTGATCTGTATTACCGCAAGGTGGCCACGAAAAAAAGTGTCCAAATCATGTCTTCAGGCGGCATCGAGTATGTAGATGATGACTACAATACTTCCGGCCATTCACCTTTTACCTATTTTCTGCTGAATGAACTGAAATACAATGACCGCAAAATGCTCACCCTCAGTGAACTATCCACCAATGTGGAAAAAGCGGTGGCAAACAATGTATCGCAGGTACCGGAAAGCGGTGTCCTGCAGGGCGCCGGGGATGAACTGGGTGAATTTATTTTTATTAAACTAAACGTTTCCGTTGATGGTGTTCCCAAAGACAAGGTAAAGGTACAAGTCAATGTTGTACCGGCTGAGGCGCAAAGTTCAAACCGGGAACCAGAAGCCGTAACACCCAGGAAACAGGACAAGATGGAGCGCCTCGTGGCCCCCATACCGACTCTTTAAGCTGAAATGGTATAGCAACAATGAAAATTACCAAAACATATCTGATACTCCTGCTGGGCAGCATCTTTTTGTATTCACTCAATGCCCAGGCAGACGGTGATTTGAGCCTGAGCCTGGGGGTGAAATTGCTCGGAGCCAACTGGAGCGGGCATAATCAGAACAGCGACACGGATTTCAGCGCCGGCGGCACCCAATTTGGCCTGAATGCGGCATTGCAAAAAGGCAGATTTTATACAGGACTCAATTTGCAAAGTGGCGAATACACTTTTGACGACAACGCCCCTGATCAGGTTTCCAAGTCAGGAAGTCAAAGTTATTCGAACGTTAAAATCAAACATAGCGAAGTGGATCTCATTGCCGGCTATTTTTTCTGGAAACATATCTCCCTCTTCCTGGATATAAAAGGTTTCGGCAACCAGTGGGACAATAATGACTACAAATTGGGATTTTCCGGTATTGGTTTAGGCGCCTCCGGCATGTGGCCCCTGAGCAAGCGCTGGTCTTTATATGGATCTTTCGGCTTTGTCCCTTCCGGCAAACTGGAAGCAAACAATGAAAAGATCGGCAGCGGTAGCAGCGCAGCCATCGAATTTGGCAGCATTTTCAGCTTCAATGCGAGTAATCGCCTGACACTGGGATTAAAACAACAATCACGCACCTATAAATTCGATTCAGGCGACCAGCAGGAACACAAAATGAATGGCATATTTTTGGGATATAGTCACTTGTTCCTTTACTGAGACGACAATTTACTGATCCTGGTAATAGAATTTGTCTGCACCCCGGCACGAGACAAGGCAGCACAACACACAAAAACCGCATGGCAGGAATGCTGTGGCCACTGCTGTTGTCTCCTTGCTTTTGTTTACGCTGCTCACGGTTAACCATGCCGCTGAACCTGACACAAATAATCCCGTCCCGGCCATCACCCCCATCAAGCTGGAGATCACGACACACCTGGGTGACCGGCAAACATTTGTGGAGGGCGATACGCTCTCGTTTCTGCTCAGTCTGGATAGTGATGCCTATCTGTTGATTATCTATGAGGATGCTGCCAGCAATCTGATCCAGTTGCTGCCAAACAGCAGAATGGGCAACAATCTTCAGCATGCCGGGGTTTTCCTCACTATCCCGCCAGCAAATGCCGGTTTCCGTTTCAAGGTGCGGGCCCCCTTTGGCGCTGAAACCTTATGGGCATTTGCTTCCGATGTGCCCTTTCCGGAATTGAAGGGCAAAAGATTGAACAACGGTCTGAAACTTCTTGACTCTGATATTCCTGCAATCCAGAAACAATTGCTTGCTCTTCCCCGTACCGCATTCGGCAGGGCAAAATTATCGATTTTCACCAAAAGCCGGGATTGAATTCCGCCGGTTATTTGCCATTTTCCTGCTCTTGCGATTTTTCTTCCTGTAAGGGAACAAAAGCGACCGCAAGAATATCATGCGTGCTGGTTTTGCCATTTTCATCTTTTTCGAGCAACATAAGTTCCTGGTGCATATAGGGCAGGCCGACGGGGATAACCATTCTGCCACCGGGTTTGAGTTGTTCGACAAGCGCTGGCGGGATATGCGTGGCGGCAGCGGTAACGATAACGGCATCATAGGGAGCATGTTCCGGCCAGCCCTCATAGCCATTGGCGATGCGCATTTCAAAATTGGTGTAATTCAATTTTCGCAAGCGTTCTGCCGCTGCTTCACCCAGTTCCCGGATATACTCCACGGTAAAAACCTTTTTTACCAGTTGTGTGAGGATCGCCGTCTGATAACCCGAGCCCGTGCCGATCTCCAGCACGATATCCTCAGGTTCGAGCTGTAGCAGATCGGTCATCAACGCCACGATATAGGGTTGCGATATGGTCTGACCGTTACCGATGGGCAAAGGGCCGTTATCATAGGCAAACGGTTTTAATTCTGCCGGTACGAACTTCTCACGCGGCACCGCACGCATCGCCGCCATCACTCGCGGATCAAATGCCTTTTTACCGATCTGCCGCTGGGTGAACTCTACCTCACGTTCTATCTCGGCTATCATGCGATCGATGTTTTTTTTCATCGGATTCAAATACAGGCTGTTCAGGTTCCTTCCTGCCAGGAGGCAAGATAACGGGCCTGTTCCTCGGTGAGTTCGTCAATCCGCATTCCCATCGCGGCAAGTTTCAGCTGCGCCACTTCCTGGTCAATTTCAACGGGCACATTGTGAACGCCGTTATCCAGCTTTTTATGCTGCCCCGCCAGATAAACGGCAGACAACACCTGGTTGGCAAAACTCATGTCCATGACTGCCGATGGATGACCCTCTGCCGCAGCGAGGTTAACCAGGCGGCCTTCCGCCAGCAAGCGCAGCCTGCGGCCGTCGCCGAGAATATACTCATCGACAGAAGGGCGCGGCCGGTGTCGTTTCACGCTCATTTTCTCCAGTGCCGGGATGTTGATTTCCACATTAAAGTGTCCCGAATTGGCGAGGACACAGCCGTCCTTCATGACCTCCAGATGTTTTTTGTCCACCACGTGCTTGTCTCCCGTGGCAGTGACAATAAAATCCGATTGTGCGGCTGCTTCGCTGAGCGGCATCACACGGTAACCCTCCATCGCGGCCTCCAGCGCACGCAACGGCTCGACCTCGGTGACAATGACCTTGGCGCCGTGCCCCTTGGCGCGCATCGCAATGCCGCGCCCGCACCAGCCGTACCCCACTACCGTAAAGGTTTTGCCAGCGAGCAGGATATTGGTGGCGCGGATCACGCCATCCAGGGTGCTTTGACCGGTGCCATAGCGGTTGTCGAACAAATGCTTGGTCATGGCATCGTTGACAGCGATAATCGGGTACTTGAGCGCTCCTTCCTTTGCCATGGCTCGCAGGCGTATCACCCCGGTGGTGGTTTCCTCCGTACCGCCGATCATCGCAGCCAGCAATTCGCTGCGGTTCCTGTGCATTTCGCTGACGAGATCAGCGCCATCATCCATGGTTATCTGCGGCCGATGATCCAGTGCCGCATCGATATGTTGATAATACGCCTCGGTGGATTCCCCGCGTATCGCATAAACCGGTATGGCATAGTGTTCCACCAGTGCTGCGGCCACGTCATCCTGGGTGCTCAGCGGATTGCTGGCACACAGAACCAGCTCGGCACCCGCGTTTTTAAGGGTGCGTGCCAGGTTGGCCGTTTCGGTGGTGATATGCAGGCAGCCACTCATACGAACGCCCTGCAGTGGCCTGAGCCTGCCGAAACGATCGGCGAGTTCGGCTAATACCGGCATTTCCTGCCACGCCCACTCGATACGTTGCCGACCGGCATCGGCCAGGCCGGGATCCTTGATATCACAACCGATCCGATTCATTGTAGCCGTCCCATAAAGGTATAAACATCCTTGAGGCGCTGCCTGGATATTTTTATATTGAAATGCTCGGCAAGTTTCTGCCGTGCAGCGTCCATTGTCGCCGGTTTTGGCGACAAACGCTGCAAAAAGCCGGATATATCTTCTGTCACTGCCCAGGGATATATCAACCAGCGCCATTTGATGATCTTCCTGGCACAATAATCCACGGCATAGTGAGTGGTGGTTTTGTGGTGCATCACGGCCGTACGAATTTCAGCAGGCGCAAAAGACTGCAAGTGGCGGCCGGCCACCTCCAGCGTGTCACCACTGTCGTTTACATCATCGACGAGAAGTACGCGTTTGTCCGTGACATCGATGCAAAGAGGATAGCGTATCACTGCCTGCGCCTGGCGGTCTGCGCCAGAGAGATAATGTTCTATCTTGATACTGGTCAATGCCATGATATCCAGACAGTCACAAACCAGCCGCGCCGGCACATAACCTCCCCGCCCAATGGCAACGACCACCTCCGGACGGTAACCGGATGCCCTGATCAACAGCGCCAGCCGCTGGCACAATCGTTGTACTTCAGACCATGAGATCAGTTCACAACGCATCCTCACCATCCTCTGTCCCTGATGCTCCCTTTGCCCAAGTGTACTGGTATTCGGAACGCCTATTTAGGGGTATGACAGATTGAAAAACCCTTTATTATCTGTATAGCACAAAAACCCGTGGATCTGTGGAATCCTGGCAGGCAGCGCACACGATGACGTTTATCGGATGGATGATGATCCCGGCAGCTCGGGAAGAAGGCAGATATGATGATGCAGCAGCAAATAAAAGATCGATAGACGGCACCGGATCATCAGGGAAACAGGCTTCCCCGATGATCCGGCAAAACATATTTCGTTTTATCCTACACTTTTTCCACTTTGGCGGGTAACCCCTGCCGGGCCACGCTGCCGACCACAAAGTCGGCCAGCACATTCAATCCCTTGCGGACCGGATCGGCGAAACCAAGATCATTGATGTTCACCCCTTTTTTCGCCAGGGCCGAACCGGGCTGCCAGTGTTCGCCAATACGGTGGCGTCTGGCACCGAGTTCATGATGCCCGAAGCCATGCTCGATTGCCAGCACACCGGGCTGGATGCCTTCGCGCACCTGGACGACGGTCTCCAGGCTTGCGCCCGGGGTGGTGATACGAATACGATCCCCTGAACGGACGCCTAACGACTCTGCATCACGCCGGTGCATGGAAACCGGATTGAGCGGATGGATCTGCTGCATGCTTGCCGTGCCAATCGTATGCGAGGACTGGTACTGCGATTTGGTGCTGATCACCTTGAAAGGCCATTTCCCGGCAGGGAAAGCCGCTTCCAGTGGTGAACCGTCGGCCAGCACCGGCGGCACCCAGGTCGGTGTACCTGGATAACGTTTGCCACTCAGGGTGTTGCGTGCCGTACCGAGGGACTCATCATAAATCTGCATCGGCTTCTTGTAGCGGCGTGCCAGCATTTCACCCTTGTAGGCCTTGGTCGCATCGGCAAACCGCCCGCCCCTGGCATAGACGTAGGCCACCTTGCGCCATTCCTCCGGTTTGAGGACTCGTTTGAGCTGTGCTGCGATGCGCTCGACACCGCCAAGCCGGATTTCTTCATCGGACGCGTCCGGCACCGCACCTCCATCGAAAGCGACATTGGCAGCGGCGCGCAAATAGAAATCCTCCGCGGTGTTGAGTGGATGCATGCTGCCCTCCCGATCCTTGATCGCCTTGTCACCGAAACCGGGCAGCCCCATACGCCTGGCCACCTCGATGAAAAACCATTCCATGCATACGGTCCGGCCTTTGACATCCTTTACCTGTGCCGGCTCCACTACCGGCCACCGGGCGGTACTCACCTTGGTCAGATGAGCACCCCAGGCACTGGCCCAACCCCAGCTCTCATACAAGACAGAATCCGGCACAATGTAATCTGCATAGGCATTGGATTCATTGATAAAAGGATCGATGGAAATGAGCAAGGGCAGCGCTTTGGGATCTTTCAGCTTTGATTCGATCTGTTCTTTCAGCCCCGCAATGCCGTAGAGCGGATTCGAACTCCAGAGGATCAGCGCCTTCAGGGGGTAGGGATAACCATTGAGCGCTGCGGTCAGAAACTCCGAAGACATGGCTGGAGAAAGCGGATACCAGGGTTCCCGGGACGGATAGGGCTGTTTTCCTGCCGCCTGTTTTTTTCTGAACTCACTGCTCTTCTCGTAGGGAAACCGTTGACGTCCCAGGCCGAGCCCTTTGGGTTTGACGGCACCGGGAAATTTTTTCAGATTGTAACGCGGACCCGGTGCCAGATCCTTGAAGCGTCCACCACCCACACTGGTGCCACCCTTGCGGTTAAGATTGCCCACCAGTGCATTGAGCATGACAATGGCATAGGCAGTATAAAAACCGTTACTCCCCATCGTCCCGCCGTGGCAATCGGCTGCGGCGCGTTTGCCATGGCTGGTGAATTCCTCTGCGAGCGCGATGATGGTTTCGACTGGAATGCCACAGAATCCGGCATATTCCTCCATCTGGTATTTATTCGCCTCATCCCGCAACAGGGTAAAACTGGTTTTTACCCTGAGGCTTTCCCCTTTGACTGTTGTGATGCGGCCCTCGTAGAACAATTCAGCAGCACCGGCGCTGGCCTGGGAAACGGGCTTGCCGCTGGCAGCTTCGATAACAACATGAGGGGATTTTTTTGCCTCACCGCCTGCCAGACCCAGCTGGCTGGCGCGCAGGAAGCGCCCATGCTGCGGGTGTTCCGGTTCCACGATGACGAGGTGAGTGGCATTGGAAAAAGCCGCCTCACCCGCAGCCGCGGCCGCGCGGGAATTGGGTTGTCGCAAAAAACGGGCATCATAACGATCATTTTCCAGGATCCAGCGGATCATGCCCATCACCAGTGCACCGTCGGTGTTGGGACGAATAGGTATCCAGCGGCTGCGGCTGTTGGCAGCCTGAGTGACGGAGTTGGTCAATACCGGGTCGACCACGACATATTTCAGTTTGCCCGTGCTTCGTCCGCGTGCCAGAAGCTGTCCCTGGCGTTTGAAAGGATTGCCCGCATTCCCCGGCGCGGTACCGATGAACAGCAAAAACTCCGAGTTGTTGTAATCCGGTTTGAGGTGCGGTTGTTTTTTCCAGTCCCCCAGGAGGGCAGCGTAGCCGGAACGCATGGAAAGGCCGCAATAGGAACGGTGGCCGGTAAAATTAACGGTACCAAAACTTTTTTTCGCAAAGCGGGCAGCAAAACGCAGGCGGCCGTCTTTAAAGGGCGGCATTACCGCCAGTTGGTTGGCCTTAGGTCCGAATTCGGGGTTGTCTGGATCAATGGGGGTCTTGAGATCACGGATTGCGCGCAAGCCGTCGACGTGGCCTTCACCAAACAAATCACCGCCTTCCACCACTTCTTGCAGCAGTTGTTCCGGGGAAATCGGTGCCCATTGACCGCTGCCCCGTGGGCCAACCCGTTTCAACGGTACCTTGACGCGGTTGGGATCATCCAGTTTTTCCAGGACCGCATTGCCGCGGGCGCAGGTGGTGGAACGCCCCGACAATCCCCTTTCCTGAAACCGGCTGAGGGATCTGAAACTGTCACGCAGCGGCGTATTGAAAGGGATGTGAGGATCAGCTGATAACGGATGATAGGGATTGCCGGTTACCCGCATGACTTTTTGTGTGTTGCGATCGATACGCACCCGCACACCGCAAACGGTGGTGCAACCCATACACATGGTGTAGGAAACGACCTGATCGGGATTCGGTGTCAGTTTTCCTGTTATCGGGTCGACCGTAAATTCCGGTGCCGCGGCATTACCGCTAATGGGATCATTCGGCTTTTCCGCAGCGATGACACCTTTCAGAATTTTATGTGCGGTATTGCTGTAACCAAATCCGAATGCGGCCAAAGCACCTGTAATGGTGGCACTCTTGAGAAACTTGCGGCGTGAGGTGGACATAGTGAAATCTCCTTTGTCGAAAACTTGACGATTCAGGCTTGTGTCTTGCGTTTCTGCAAAGGCAGAAAACGGATGATCAGAAGCAGCAGAACAACCCACAGTCCCAGAGAACCGATGATGCCCAGAACGTCTTCTGTGCCAAACGTGAGTTCATCAAAATAAAAACCCGCAGCGTTTTTCGGGATCCCCTGTCCGCCGATGAACATGTTCCAGCGAAACATCCAGGCACCGAAGACTGCGAGGAAACCCGCCAGCCAGGCATAACCCGACTTGCCTGCGCTCAAGCCGAGGGGAACAATCCCGCCGAGAAAAAGGCCGAAGAAAAGCATGTCAAGCGGCAGATATTCCTCACCCAGTCTCATCAATTGCTCGCCGGATTGTGACAAGCCCATGAGACCGGCAAACATCCATGTCAGCTGCAGCACGATGCCAAGCAGCAGATAAATGAACATATAGCGTTTCAGCTTAAGCGCAGTAAACTCGTCGTTTCCAAGAAAACGATTCAACAACAAACCCATGCCGGCGGCACCACTCATCGCGGTGATCAGGAAAAGCACGCCTAACCAGGCGGTGTTCCAGAGAGGCCGGCTGATGAGGATACCCATCTCACTGCCGGTATACAGCGCCACCAGCAAACCGGTGAGCAGCGTAATTCCTCCCAGCATACGTATCACAGCCTGTTCCCGGTCGGCGGCGGCACGGTAGACAGAGAAGGCATAAGCCAGCAGCGACAACAGATAGGCTGGCAAAAAGAAGGACCCCCACGACATCCAGGAGGAAGGAGTGAAATGCAAATAAAACTGGTAAAAACGTGCCGGTTGATGCAGATCCGAGACCAGCGCCACCGGTGCCACCAGCCCGGTGCTCAAGGCAACGACAAGCCCGATACGGCCCATGCTTTCAAGTTCCCGGCGGCGGAACACAAACGCCGGCATGCTCAGCAACATGCCACCGATACTGATCCCGATGAGGAAAAAATATTGTACCGCCCAGGAGTTCCAGGTGATCTCACGGCTGACATTGATCATTTCGATAATTTGCGTATTCATGCCGGTTGCTCCTCTGCCAATGCATCCTTTCTGTTCCACAGGGCGGGCTGCCCTTCGACTTTACCCTTGAGACTGCCGTCAAGACCGATGTAATAAACATGGGGTTTTGTACCCAACTCCTGTTTGAGAACATCCGTTCCTGCTTCCCTGAGCAAGCGCGAGACATGGCTGGCCGGATCTTTCAAATCCCCGAATATGCGCGCCCCTCCCACACAGGTTTCCACACAGGCAGGCAACAGGCCGGCTTCCACGCGGTGAACACAAAAAGTGCATTTGTCTGCCGTCTGTGTTTCCGGATTGATAAAACGCGCATCGTAGGGGCATGCCTGAACGCAGTAGGAACAACCAACACAACGGCTATTGTCCACAACCACAATGCCATCATGCCGTTGATACGTTGCCTTTACCGGGCAAACAGGAACACAGGGAGGATTGTCACAATGGTTACACAGGCGCGGTAACATCGCGGAACTCACCTCGCCATTCTTTTTCAGCTCATAGGTGGAAACAATGGTGCGAAAATGTCCCATTGGCACCGCGTTTTCGTGGATACAGGCTACCGTGCAAGCCTGGCAACCAATACACTTCCGCAGATCCACCACCATCGCCCAGCGGTGGTCTTTGCTGCCCATCGGCCGGTTTTCACCGGCCTTGACCTCACCGCTCAGTGCCGTCGTGCCAACGACAGCCGCCACACCTTTGAAAAATGTTCTTCGTGATTTATCCATCGATCTACCCCTTGATTACCGGTGCTTGTAAACACATGCCGCCGGTGGTACACGCGTAAATACTTGCTGTACCTAAAAGGTAGGCCGGAAGCGGGAGACTGGATATTGTGGAAAACCGATATATTACTGACTACGTTACCGGGATTTTATCGGCAATCTGCAGATGACTGTAAATGAGCTCCGCCACCGATTTGGCAGCCATTTTCTCCATCACGCGGTGACGATGCACTTCCACCGTCCGCAGGCTGATCCCCAGATCGAACGCCATGACTTTATTCGCCTTTCCGGCAACGATCATCTCCATGATCTGGCGTTCACGCGGGGTAAGTGTCTGGTAGCGCGAGAGGACCTCCGCTTCACTGGTCTTTTCCTGCCACAATTCGCGGCTTTTGCTGATCGCGGCATTGATCCGTTCGAGCAGCTGAGGCCCGTTGAACGGTTTTTGCAGAAAATCAAACGCACCGTTCGCCATGGCGCGTACCGCCATCGGCACGTCGCCGTGACCGGTAAGAATAATGACCGGCAAGATCATGGCACGTGCCATGAGTGCCTCCTGCAGTTCCAGACCGCTCATTCCCGGCATGCGCACATCCAGAATCAAACAACCGATACGATCGATTCCGACCTGCTGCAAAAATTCTTCCGCCGAGGCAAAGGCTTCCACATTCAGTTTTACTGACTCCAGCAGCCAGGACAAGGAATGGCGGATTGAAGGATCATCGTCAACAATAAAAACGGTGGCGTCATCACTCATCCGGCGCTTCCCCTTTATAGACTGGCAACGAAATCCGCAAGGTGACACCTTGCGCATCATGGCGGACTAACTCAATCCTCCCCCCATGCGACTCGATGATGGAGCGGCTGATGGACAGGCCAAGACCAAGCCCGTCCGGCCTGGTGGTGAAAAACGGATCGAAAATGTGCCTTGCAGTCTCTTCGCTCATACCCGGTCCATGATCACGGATTTCGATCACAACAGTTTCATCCTCAGCGACGAAGGTCGTGATCTCGAGTATGCGCTCATACGGCTCTGTTTCCTGCATTGCCTCGGCGGCATTACGCATGAGATTGAGAATAACCTGCTCCACCTGGATCATTTCCGCACAGACAGGGGGCAGGCGTTTCGCCAGCGCAAGTTCGATGCGGATATCACGCTTGCGCGCTTCACTGGAGAAGAGTTCCAGCGCCTCTTCCACTGCCTTATTCAGATCCACATCGGTACAACTCACGCCCTGCTTGCGCAAAAAGCCACGAAAACGCTGGATGATGGTGCCGGCGCGTTCCGCCTGCGTCACGATATGCTGATGGACGTCGATGAGTTCCTGGGGACCGATTTCACCGCTCTCCAGCCGCAAGGCACAGCCCTGTGCATAGCTGTTAATCGCGGAAAGGGGCTGGTTCAGTTCATGCGCCATGCCGCTGGCCAACTCGCCTACCGCACTGACACGTGAGACGTGAGCCAGTTCGGCCTGATGCAGGTGGGCCTGCTCTTCAGCCCTTTTGCGCTCATCCATCTCAATCTTGAGTTTGCGATTGGCATCGGAAAGCTGTTGGGTACGCAACGTTACCAGATGTTCCACCCGGGCCATGTGCCACAAACCCCAGAGCAGTGCGAACACAAAAATCACGATCCACTGCCAGTAACGGTCCCACAGTTGTTGCCAGGTTGTTTCCCGCATCCAGCGATAAGGCCCTATTTGCAATTCCCGGAACAGTTCATGCACGGGCTGGTAATCCATGGGGATGGTCCAGCCTCGGTAACCGTTGATGGGATCGGTTCCGCTCTGGGCGGGCATCGCCAACAGTGCCTTGGCAACATTCTTGGCCAATGTATTGGACGTGGAACGCAGTTTGGCCAAAGGCCAGTTGGGATAAAGGCGGGTACTGGCCTGACAGGAAAAACCATCATGATACTGCCGGTTCAGCACCCGGAAAGCTTCCAGTTTGATTTTACCCTCCTGCGCCATCCCCTCCAGCAGGCACGCCCGCAACACCCCTGCGTCCACCTGACCGTTAAAGACCGCATAGGCGATATCGTCCTGGGGAAAGCCGTTAAAAAGCAGGCGATCCAGATCCGTAAATGGATCGATTCCCTGTAATTTCAATTCGCGCCATGCCACCTGAAAACCGCCAAAGGCATGCTCGGAAACCGCCATCAGGGATTTGCCGCGCAGATCGGCGAGTGTTTTCAAATCCAGCCGGTCACGCCGTACTACAATGGCCGAACCGATGCCGCTTTCCGGTCCCAGGGAACTGCCTGGTTCCAGTGTGACAATACGGCTCACCCCGAAGTCCGCCTCCAGTTCAACATAATTGCCCGGATTGGTAATAATGAAAGCAAGTGAGCCTGTTTCGATTGCTCGACGCATTTGCGGCAGGCTCAGCGGCTGCATGCGAAATCTGTTCTTTGTTAAAGCCGTGTTCAGGTAATCAATCGTGGGTTTCCACATCAATCTGGCGTGCTGCTCGCCACGATAGGCCAGCACACCGATTGTGATTGTCGAAGCAGCGCTGTCGCTGGCAACGCGCCCGGGGGGCAAAGCCGCTGTTTCTGCAGAGGCAGAGGGGTGAGCAAAAACCGGCAGGAACAAACCGGGCGCCAAAAAAAACCACAGCAACAAAAACAAACCAATTCGCATTTTGTCTTTTTACGTGAAAATTCGCCGCGGGTACAGTTTTTTATAAACACTTTTGCTATATGCACTTTCCCTTGAGCTTGCGCTCCTTATTAGACGTTCAGGGAGGGACGGATCCGGCCGGTGTAATGAAAAAAGTCAGGCAAGACGGTCAGAATTGGCTGCCTGTGCAGCAGGCGAATCAACATACAGCCCGCCCAGCACCAGGCCATCGAGCCTGGCCTGCACGGCAGCGCTGAGCGATTCCCCGGCGGTGCGGACGATGGGCTCTTCGTGCATGTTAAAGGAGGTGTTGATAACCGCGGGAATACCGGTCTTCTCGTAGTAACGACAAAGGATGGCATGCATCTGAGGATTGTCCTGTTTGTATACCACCTGCGGGCGGGCAGTGCCATCGATATGAATCGCGGCGGGGATCTCCTTTTTTGCCCGTTCGCTGGCATTATAGGTAATGGTCATAAAACGCGCCGCATAGTGATCATCACGATAGTCGGGAAAATACTCGCGCGCATGTTCGGCCATGACCATCGGTGCAAACGGCATGAATTCTGAACGCTGCAGCTGATCGTTAAGCCACTGGTTGATAGTGGGATCATCGGCACGCGCAAGAATGCTGCGGTTTCCCAATGCCCGCGGACCGTATTCCATGCCGCCGTCCGCACGTGCCAGCACTTTACCCTCTGCCAGGGCGGTGGCGATTCGTTCCACCAGATCTGTCTCACGCAGATCTTCATAAGCAAACCCTGCCTGCGCACACGCCTGCCTGGCCGCTTCACGTTCGATCTTCGTTCCCAGATAGACATGGGGAAGATATCTCGGTTTCCAATCGCCGCGGCTTTTCGCATCGGCATACAAGGCGGCACCGGTACACAGGCCGGCATCCCCCATATTCTGGTGAATATAAATGTTACTGACTTCCGGCAATTCGAGAATGCGCTGGTTCAGTTTGACATTGGCAAACAAACCACCTGCCAGCACCAGCGGCAAACCGGCCCAATCAGGATGGTCACGGTAGATACGTTGCACTTTTTTGCAGATCAGTTCTTCGACAAAATCCTGCAGCGCAGCGGCAACCGCTTCGCGCGATTCGCCTTTGAACAACTTATCCAGGTGAGGATGTTTCTTGCGCGACACGTCCATGACAAAACCGGGGATATCCCACCAACCGGTACGTTCATTCCAGTAACCGTTGGCATCGAAGCGTGACCGCAATTTTGCCGGATCGTCAAACGCCGCCAGTCCGAGCACTTTGCCTTCGTGGCGTAATGCCTTGAAACCAAGCAGCTCGGTGATACGGCCATAGAGTAAAGCCAGGGAATGGGTCTCCGCTGTGGATTCAACGAAATACATGCCCTTGTCCGCTTCCCCGATACCGACAAGCCCGGCACCACCGGCCGAATCAGAGCCGTCAAGACTCAGAATCACGGCCCGTTCGAAAGGCGAACACAAATAGGCAGTGGCGGCATGGCTGTGATGATGTGCCACCCAGTGTACGGGACACCGCTGTAACGGTTTGGGCGGTACACGCCTGTGATGAAACCTGGAGGCCAGAATGGGGGAGGAACGGCGCAGAAACTGGTAGCTTCGGCCAAACATACTGACACGGGTCGAAATATGATTTCCCGGCCGGATAACTTCCTGCCAGCAGGTCCGTGCCTTGCCCCGCATCTCGATTGTTGCCGGTTGACCGGCAAAGGCTACCTGATCGATATCGGCGTAATCGATCGCGGCAATTGCAAGAATTTCTTCAATTGCCCCGAACGGAAAACCATTGTCGATCTTGACCCGGCTGATGCGTTCTTCATTGATTGCCGCCAGCAATTGCCCGTCTTTTACCAGCGCCGCACCGGTATCGTGGAAGGTCACTTTCGGCCGATCAGCAGAAAACCCCCAAAGACCCAGTGTATACATCCCTGTTCCCCATTTTAATTTACAAATACCTTGTTCTTTTTTTATACAACAATATCGATTCCCATCGTAATTCGAACAAACCGGATTTAGTCGTTAAACGGGTGATTGAGCACGATAGTCTCATTGCGTTCCGGACCGGTGGAAATAATATCAACAGGAATTCCGGTGACTTCTTCGATTCGTTTGAGATAAGCTTTGGCGTTGGCCGGCAGCTCATCATAATTCTTTACCCCGATGGTGGATTCCGACCATCCCGGCACATCTTCATATACCGCTTCGACCGCCGCATAGGCTTCCGCCCCCACCGGCGGGGTTTGATGGATCTCACCATCATACTTGTAACCGACACAAATGCGGATATTATCCAGGCCATCCAGCACATCCAGTTTGGTAATACACAAACCGCTGACGCTGTTCAGGAAGACGGAACGCCGTAACGCCACCGCATCAAACCAGCCGCAGCGCCGTGGCCGTCCGGTTGTGGAGCCAAACTCATGCCCCTGTCTGGCCAGGTGCTCACCCACTTCATCCAGCAACTGATTGCCATCATAGAGTTCGGTCGGGAACGGCCCGGAACCCACTCGGGTGGTGTACGCCTTGGTGATACCCAGGACATAGTCGAAACCACGCGGTCCCATGCCACTGCCCGTAGCGGCACCCCCGGCGGTGGTATTGGATGATGTGACAAAAGGATAGGTGCCGTGATCAATATCGAGCAGCGCCCCCTGCGCCCCTTCGAACATGATGTTGTTACCCGCCTGCTGGTGTTGATAGAGCAGTTCGGGAATATCCGCCACCAGTGGTTGCAATTCATCCTGCATTGCCAGGGTTTCGTCCAGCACCTGGTGGAAATCCACCGGCTTGACCTTGAAATAGTGTTGCAGCGCAAAATTATGATAATCAAGCACTTCCCCCAGTTTGGCGGCAAAACGCTCACGGTGGAAAAGATCACCCAGGCGCAATCCGCGGCGTGAGACTTTATCTTCATAAGCCGGTCCGATACCGCGGCCGGTGGTACCGATCGCTTTTTTACCACGGGCTTTTTCGCGCGCATGATCCAGCGCCACATGGTACGGCAGGATGAGGGGACAGGCCTCACTGATACGCAGACGTTCCCTCGCCGGTACGCCGTTCTCTTCCAGCATCGACAGCTCCTTGAGCAGAGCCTCCGGCGACAACACCACGCCGTTACCGATAAGGCATTGCACATTCTCCCGCAAAACGCCGGAAGGAATGAGGTGTAATACTGTCTTCCTGCCGTCAATTACCAGGGTATGGCCGGCATTGTGCCCTCCCTGAAAACGCACCACGGCACTGGCACGATCCGTGAGCAGATCAACCACCTTGCCCTTGCCTTCATCCCCCCATTGGGTACCAATGATAACAACGCTTTTACCCATGATTAGTTTCCAACTCGTCTTGATTAAACTTGTTTCACTTTCCAACCGCCCGATGTTTTTACCAATTGACGGTCACACCCCATCTCGACTGCACCACCCTGCTGCTCTGGCAGTTGAGTTATCACGCACTCTCCTTCATCACGCAAGCGGGCAATCAATGCCAGCAAATCAGGATCATCGTCAGCGGGTGCAAAAATCCCCTGCCGCCTGTTGAGATCCTGGCTGGTGAGTGCCGCCAGGGTGTGAAGATCGGTACTGAAACCGGTTGCCGGACGCGCATGACCAAAGGCCTGGCCAATGCCGTCATAACGGCCACCCTGGGCAATCGCCTGCCCACGGCCGGAGACATAAACCGCGAAGACGACACCCGTGTGATAGTTGTAGCCACGCAACTCCGCCAAATCAAAATGCAGGTTGATCTGCGGAACATGTTGTTTTATCAGTTTTGCAATACGGCTGATGTTTTCCAGTGAGGAATGCACCCCGGCTGCCGCGTCTTGCAGGCTTGTTCTGGCCGTCTCCAGGACTTCCTCGCCACCATGCAGATCGACCAGTGCGGTTAACATGCTTGAGATTTTATTATCCAGTGACCAGGCCGCCAGCTTCTCGACCAGTTCCGCCTTGGCCTTGCGTTGCAGCACGTCGAACAGTTCTGCTTCCTGCTCGGCATCGAGTCCGGCCTGTTGAAGCAGGCCCCGGTAAATTCCGACATGACCAAGATCCAGGCAAGGCTCCTCAATGCCGGCTGCCTCCATGGTTTCCAGCAGCAGACGCAGGATCTCGACATCACTTTCACAACTGGCATCGCCGTACAGTTCCGCCCCAACCTGCAACAGGCAGCGGGAACCGGCAAATCCGTCGGGTCGGGTGTGCAGCACCGTCCCCAGATAACACAAGCGGGTGGGAACATCGCGTTTCAGGTGATGGGCGTCGATCCGCGCCACCTGCGGCGTCATATCCGCCCGTATCCCCAGCATGCGGCCACTTAATTGATCAGTTAACTTGAAAGTTTGCAGATCGAGATCATGACCTGTACCTATCAACAGGGATTCCAGGTATTCGATGAACGGCGGCATCACCAACTCGTAACCCCAGGCGGCAAACAGATCGAGCAAACGGCGGCGCATGCCTTCCAGCCAGCGCGCCTGCTGCGGCAGGACCTCCTCGATACCTTCTGGCAGTAACCAACGGTTGGATTTCATGATTGCGGAAATATAAAGGTTGGTAACTTCAGGAACTGAAGATGTAAATCAAGATTGCGCCGGTCGCCATACTGATCAATCCCCACATACGTAAAAAGCGATCATCCATATTACTCAATGTTTGCATTGTTTTTCGATAACCCCGTGGATTCAAAGCTGGCAACAGCCCTTCTATCACCAACAACAGGGCAAATGCCAGCAGAAACACCTTCCACATAAACTATAACCGTTTCAGAAAAACCGGATTCAGCCCGCCACGGATATCACTTGCGCGCGGGGTTGGACTTCTTGAAATATTCAAAAAATTCTGAATCCGGTTCAATAATCAAGACATCGCCTTTTGACTGAAATGAAGACCGATAAGCAGACAGACTGCGATAAAAAGAAAAGAATTCCGGATTTAGCTTATACGCCCTCGCATAAATTTCCGAAGCCTTGGCATCGCCATCACCACGGGTTTCCTGTGCCTGTTTGTATGCCTTGGCCAGTATCACCGTACGCTGGCGATCGGCATTTGCACGAATTTTTTCCGCCGCCTCTGCACCACGGGAACGTAAATCCTTGGCAACCCTAGTGCGTTCCGCTTCCATCCGTTGGTAGACAGATTCGCTGATGGTTTCAGTAAAATCGATCCGCTTGACCCGCACATCCACCACCTCGATACCAAAACGGTTGAGTTGTGCATTGGCAATTTTGGTCATGTTATCCATGATGTGGCGACGCTCGCCGGAAATGACTTCCTGAATACTGCGGTTACTGAATTCACCACGCAAGCCATCGTTGATGGTGGTGTAAATACGATCTGCCGCGGTACGCTCATTACCAGACATGGATGTGTAATAAGCACTCACATCCTTGATACGCCATTTTACAAAAAAGTCGACATTGACGTTTTTCTTTTCTTTCGTCAGATAGTTGGCAGGCCGCGCATCCAGTGTGAGAATACGTGCATCAAATTTCCGCACGTTATTCACCAACGGCATTTTTACATGGATCCCTGGTTTGTAATCCGCCTTGACGATTTCACCCAGACGGAACTTGATCGCCAGCTCACGCTCACTGACTGTAAAAACGGATGCAAATCCGATAAACAGCACCAGGGCGGCTATCACAATACCTATAATTTTACTTGTGCTCATTTAACGTACCTCCCTTGTGCGCAACCGCTCGCGCTCGCGCTGGCGCAACGTTTCCGGTGGTGTCCGGGGTGAAGACACTGTTCCGGCGGAAGATTCAAAATTTTGATAATCCTGCGGATGGCTTTCACCCCGCATCAATTTATCCACCGGCAAATACATCAGGCTGTTTCCCTTTTCGACATCCACCATTACCTTGTTGGATTTGCTGAATACTTCCTCCATGGTTTCCAGGTACAAACGCTCACGCGTCACTTTGGGTGCCTTGTTATATGCCTTCAACACTTTTATGAAACGGTTGGTTTCACCCTCTGCCCTGCTAACCACTTCTTCACGATAGGCTTCCGCTTCCTGGATCATGCGCGCCGCTTTACCGCGGGCTTTCGGTAACACATCATTGGCATAGGCTTCCGCTTCGTTAGTTATGCGCTGTTTGTCTTCCCGCGCCTTGATTGCATCATCAAAGGCTGCCTGCACCTGGTGTGGTGCCTGCGCGTTCTGCATATTCAGTTTCACCACCTGGATACCCACCTTGTAGCCGTCCAGAATTTCCTGAATCAGCCTTTCGGCTTTGGCGGCGACCTCTACCCGCCCTTCGGTAATAACGAAATCAAGTTTGCTCTTGCCCACGATTTCACGCACGGCGCTTTCCGTCGCCTGGCGCAGGGTGGCATCGGGATCACGTACCTCGAACAGGAAGTCACGGGCATCCTTTACCTTGTATTGCACCGTAAACTTGATATCAATGATATTTTCGTCCTCAGTCAACATCAGGGATTCATCCGCGACCCGGCCCAGATTGACACTGCGCACACGGTCGACATCCACAATATAGACAGTCTGGATAAAACGCGGATACCAGTGAGGGCCCGGATCCGTGATGGTTTTAAAGGCACCGAACTGCAACACCACCCCTTGCTTGCCCTGATCCACGATATAGATTCCGGACAACGCCCAGATTGCCAGGAGAATGGCAATGACAAAAAGCAGGCCGAAACCACTCCCGCCACGGTCTGCGCCACCACCCTTACCTCTGCCTCTACCACCAAACAACCCGGCAAAACGATTTTGCAATTTACGGATCACCTCATCCAGGTCAGGCGGACCCTGCTCGTTTTTTCGGGGTCCCCAGGGATCCTTGTCCCCTGAACCACCAGGTTCGTTCCAAGCCATTGAGTTCTCCACGGATTGTTAAATTGAAAGATTGTTGTTGAATGAGTTGTTGTTCGACTTCGCAAAGCTTCAATTCTATGGGGCTTCACTCCCTACCGCAAGACGTGAATGTGTCTTTGGGGTGAGAATATACTGCTGCAGCGCATCCCGCTTGTTTAACGCATGCCAGTCGCTCTTGCGCAACTCGACCTGCATGCGCCATCCACCCTGCGCATCGCATTCATCCTTCAGTACCGTGCCACACTGGTGCAATCTGGCATGCAAGCGCCCCGCCTCGGGTGGCAGATACAAACTGTATTGCCGGATGTCATGATGGATAATTTCAGCAATGGCACCAAGGAGCGCCTCAATCCCCGCGCCGGTTTTCGCCGAAATCCACACCCGTTGCGGACGGCCGGACTCATCCCGTTCCACACGGGGTTCGGCCCGTTCCACCAAATCCAGTTTGTTATATACCACCAGCTGGGGGCGGTTGTCGGCATCAATTGCCTTTAAAACCTGATTCACCTGCTCAATATTGGCTTCCCGTTGCTCGCTGGAGGTCTCCACGATGTGCAGCAGCAGATCCGCATCGCGGGTTTCCTGCAAGGTCGAGCGAAACGCCGCCACCAGATCGTGGGGGAGATGGCGGATAAATCCGACCGTATCCACCAGCACCATCGGAAACCCTCCAGGCAGATCCACCCGGCGCAGAGTGGGGTCCAGGGTGGCGAACAGTTTGTCGGCCGCCAGCACCCCGGCCTCGGTCAAACGGTTAAACAGGGTGGATTTTCCGGCATTGGTATAACCGACCAGTGAGACTGTCGGCATTGACGCCCGCTTGCGGGCACGCCGGCCCTGATCGCGCTGACGCCCGACTTTTTCCAGCCGGCGCTTCAACAGGCGAATGCGATCGTTGATGAGACGGCGATCGGTTTCCAGCTGGGTTTCCCCCGGACCGCGCAGACCGATCCCCCCTTTCTGCCGCTCCAGATGGGTCCAGCCACGCACCAGGCGGGTGGAAAGATGCCGCAGCTGCGCCAGTTCGACCTGCAGCTTGCCTTCATGGGTGCGGGCCCGCTGGGCAAAAATGTCCAGGATCAGACCGGTGCGATCCAGTACCCGGCATTTCAGCAGCCGCTCCAGATTGCGTTCCTGAACCGGGCTCAGGGTATGGTTGAACAGCACCAGTTCCGCGCCGCTTTGGTTCACCGCCTCGCGGATCTCCTCAGCCTTGCCGGAACCGACAAAGTAGCGGGAATGGGGTGCATGACGGGAACCCGTTATCGTGGCAACAGGAATGGCGCCCGCGGAGACAACCAGGTCCCGGAACTCGGGCAGCTGCTCACTCTCTGCTTCAGCGGGTAACTCAAGGTGTACAAGAACAGCCCGTTCACCACCTTGTGGGCGTTCAAACAATCGGTACCACCCTCGGTACTTCCAGTTGCGTCATCTTGCCTGCTAACTCAGATATTGCCTTTGGTGATTTCATCAGCCATTGGCAGTTTGACGTTGCGTGCCGGGACCACAGTCGAAATGGCGTGTTTGTAGACCATCTGGCTGACGGTGTTTCTCAGCAATACCACGAACTGATCAAAAGATTCGATTTGTCCCTGAAGCTTGATTCCGTTTACTAAAAAGATCGAAACGGGAACGCGCTCTTTCCGCAGCGCATTAAGAAATGGGTCCTGTAAGGATTGCCCTTTACTCATAATTATTATCTCCGCAAAGTATTGTTTTCGCGTCGGCGTAATGTAAGTGTAACTTACTGACCGTTATTAAAAAACTCCAATCATCCTGGAAACTGCTCCCCGGGATTGTCCTGCTTGTATAAGGCCTGTTTAACATAATTCAAGGCCTTCCCAACCAATCCCTTTTCCAGACTGTCCAGGTGGGACACCCCAACTTCCGCCCTTAACCAGGTCAGCTGCCGCTTGGCGAGCTGCCGGGTGGCAATTATCCCCCTTTCCACCATTTCATTATAGTTCATCGCCCCGCTGAGATACGCCCAAACCTGCCGGTAACCCACGGCCCGCAAGGCCGGCAAGGCCGCATGGAGATCCCCGCGGCGCATCAGCCCCTCCACTTCCTCGATGAACCCCTCTTCCAGCATGGCGCGAAACCGCATGGCAATCCGCTCATGCAGCACAGAACGTTCAGAGGGCATCACAGCAAGTTTGATCACCCGGTAGGGCAAGGCTGGTGACGCAGGTGCCTGGTGTAATTCGCTTAATGTCATTCCGGTTATTTCAAACACTTCCAGGGCACGCTGAATACGCTGCGGATCGTTGGGATGGATGCGTTCGGCGGAAACGGGATCAACGGCCTGCAACCGCCGGTGCATCGCGCTCCAGCCCGCTTCGGCCGCCTCCTCCTCGAGACGGGCACGGATTTCCGCATCGGCGGAAGGCAAGGTGGACAGGCCGCTCAAGAGGGCGCGGTAATAGAGCATCGTTCCCCCAACCAGAAGAGGGATACGCCCCGCAGCGGTGATTTCCGCCATCTCACGCAAGGCATCATCCCGAAAGCGGGCAGCCGAATAGGCCTCGGCGGGATCCAGGATATCAATCAGCCGGTGCGGCGCACGCGCCAGTGTCTCCGCATCTGGCTTTGCCGAACCGATATCCATGCCACGGTAGATCATCACCGAATCGACACTCACAATCTCCACGGGCAAGGCGTCCACCAGAGCCACCGCCAAATCCGTCTTGCCCGCCGCCGTCGGCCCCATCAGGCAAATTGCCGGAGGGAATGCTGCTTCAGGTTCACTCATGATTAAATCCGCCAAATTCCACCGGCCGGTGTCAGGAAAAGAGCCTGCGCAGCTCTGCTTCCCCCAGGAGGCGCACAAACGGCTGCTTAAACGGGGTACCGTGACTGAAGCTGTCGAGCCAGTCGAATAACGGCGGCATCTCCGCCAACTGCCATGCTTCGCTACGAAACTTCACTGTCAGGCGGCTTAAACTTGCCACCACATCGTCATCAGGCATGTCGCTCAGTTGCGCCAGCTCGCCCAAGAATGCCGGGATCAATTGTTCCAGCTTCGTTTGCCGCAATGGGGGCGGCATCTGCCGCAGCATCACTGTGACCGCACCACTGCGCTCCAGTTCCAGGCCAACCCGGAGTAACCACTCACAACGGGCCTCGACCCACTCCGCCAATACTTCCCCCACCGGCAGATTTTCCGGGATCAATAGAGGCTGGCTGACAACCCGCCCATCCCGGCTGATTTCCTCCTGCCACTGGCAGCTCAGCCACTTCTGCTGCATGGCGGGGATATCCACCACTCCCAGTCCGTTAGGGTGTTCGAACAGCAGGTAGCGGTCATGGATGATTCCCAGCATCCGGCCAAGAGCCGGTGACGGCTCCTGCGCAGCCGCGGGCGTCCGACGGCGATAGGCGGGAGAAATATCCCCTAAGCGGTTCACCCCTGTTTGGGGGGGGCTATCCCCGCTTGAACCCTGCATGCGCCGGGGAACCTGAGAGGGGGCGGGTTGATGCCAGGCCAGTTCCTGCCGCGCATAGGGCAATGATGTCACTTCACCCCTGCTGCCCAGCGCCTCCCGCAGACTGCGGGTGAGAAAATCGTGCACCAGCCTGCCCTGCTGAAAACGCACCTCATGTTTGGTGGGATGAACATTGACATCCAGCTCTTCCGCGGCCACCTGCAGGTAGAGTACGTAAGCAGGATGGCGGCCGGGATGAAGCATGTCAGCAAACGCCTGGCGCAGCGCGTGACTCACCAGGCGGTCACGGATGATGCGGCCGTTGACAAAAAAGTACTGCAGATCAGCCTGGGGACGCGCCGCCTGCGGCAATCCAACCCAGCCGGTCAGCAACAGGCCGCTGGCACGGCAGGACAATTCCACCGCCTGCTCCGCAAAGGTGCGGCCACACAGTTTTTGCAAGCGTTGTGCCCTCACCGCCGCATCGCTTGCCTGCGGGAGGTTAAAAACCGTGCGTTGATTGTGTTTAAGGGTGAATGCCACATCAAAGCGGCTTAACGCGATGCGCCGCACCACATCCTCACAATGCTGAAATTCAGTCCGTTCACTGCGTAAAAAATGGCGTCTTGCCGGGGTGTTGAAGAACAGCTCCTGCACATTCACGCTGGTGCCCGGCGGATGGGCAACCGGCACCGGAGGTTCCGGCTCATGCCCATGACTGCCGCAGAGACTCCAGGCGGAATCGGCCCCGGCATGGCGGGAGATGAGCTGCAACCGCGAAACCGAGGCAATACTCGCCAGGGCCTCACCGCGAAATCCCATGCTGGAAATGGCCGTGAGATCCTCCATCCTCCGGATCTTGCTGGTGGCATGGGGCGCCAGGGCCAGCAGCAACTCATCCGCCGGAATACCGCTGCCATCGTCCTGCACCCGGATCAGCTGCATGCCGCCTTTGGCCAGGGTGACGGTGATACGGCCGGCGCCCGCATCCAGGCTGTTCTCCAGGAGTTCCTTGACGATGGAAGCCGGCCGCTCGACCACTTCCCCGGCAGCAATCTGGTTGGCCAGATGTTCGGGCAGAGGGCGAATGGGCTGTCGGCGGGATTCAAGGTTGGGTTGCGGCATGGAACTAGCTTAACCAAAACCCCTTCGGCCGCAAAGGGAGAGCGGGTGTTAAATCAAACAGGGGTGAAAAGCGTGTTTTCAGGCAGGCCGAGGCGGGGAAACAGGAACCCCCCAGGCGCGGTGAACAAGGCAATCAGCTATAGGGGATACGCAGCACCTTGCCCACTTTCAGGCGATCACTGCGCAAACCGTTATGCCGACGCAGCGCGCTGACACTGACACGATAGCGGACCGCAATGGCCGACAAGGTATCGCCCCGGGAAATGACGTGGCGGCGAGGGGCTGCCGCCAACAGGGTGCCGGGCGGTGGATTTGCACGGAAATAACTGCGTATGCCTTTAAGAATGGCTCTTGCCAGCGCCTGTTGATGTCGCCGCGAACGCAGTTTGCGTTCTTCTGCCGGATTGGAGATAAATGCGGTTTCAACCAGGATGGAAGGCACATCGGGCGCCTTGAGTACGCGGAAGGCGGCCTGCTCAACTCTTTTCTTGTGCAGGGTATTCACACGGCGAAGATCCCGTAACACCCTGGCGGCGACATCGTGACTCTCTTCCACGGTGGCGTTCTTTACCATGTCCACCAGAACCAGTTTGAGCAGATCATCCTTGTCCTCCAGGCTCACACCACCAATCAAATCGGCGTTGTTTTCACTTTCTGCCAGAAAACGGGCCGCCTCACTGCTGCTGGCCCCCCGATCCGACAGGACGAATACCGAGGAGCCTTGCGCGTGGCTGTTTTTGAAGGCGTCCGCATGGATGGAGACGAAGAGATCGGCACGTTGCAGGCGCGCTTTTTTTACCCGATCGCGCAGACTGACATAGTAATCACCTTTTCGGATCATCACCGGCCGCATACCCGGCTCCTTACGCACCAGGGCGGCCAGCTTGCGGGCGATCGCCAGCACCACATCTTTCTCCTTGGTGCCACGGCGGCCGCTGGCACCGGGATCCTCCCCGCCATGGCCGGCATCGATGGCAATAATGATATCGCGCGGCCGGCTGGAGTTTGCAGGAACCTGCGGACGGGGCTTGGCCACCGGCCGTTTGTTATTGTCATACAGATCGATCACCAGGCGATGCCCGTATTCACCATGGGGTTTGAGGATGAAGCTCTTGGGACGCACGTGGTTACGCAAATCGAGGACGAAACGCAGGCCGTTACCGTCCCGCTGGGCATAACGTATGTTTCGCACGATCGATTTACTGAAATCAAAGCGAGGCAGATTACTGGGGAAACGGCTGTTCTTCAGATCGATTACAATGCGATCGGGCGCTTTCAGCGTGAACAGGTTGTGTTCAACCGGCGCGCTGAGATCGAATACCAGGCGGGTGTTATCCGGCGCCGTCCACATGCGCACCCCCTGTACCTGAACGGCTGCCTGGGCCTGTGTCGCCAAAACGGACACGAGCCACAGCCAGATAATCCGTTTACCCAAAGCCAACATAGAGATTCCTCTTGATTCTTGCTGTTTTTAAATTCGCTTCGAACGGAACGCCACCCCCGGGGTGGGCCCTCCGCCCGGATTTTGGGATCCCTTGCTTTTTTAATGTGGCACGGGGAACCAGAAATTGCAAGTAAATTTCTATAAAAGTTAATGGGATAGAGGGTTTTTCTAGAGACAATTCTAGGAAATGGAGCACATTTATGAGGCGTCGGGCAGCAGCGGTTTCAAGGCTTCGAGAACTGCTTCACCGCAGGGGCTGCTGGCCAGCAGCCTTGCCTGTCGACCCGCCCCGGACGGTTGCAGACTGACAACCAGATCGGCCGGCGGTAACCAGCCCGCACCTTTTTCCGGCCACTCAATCAGGCAGACAGACTCACTGGAGAAATAATCCCGGCCACCGAGGTATTCCAGTTCCTCAGGATCGGCCAGACGATAGAGGTCGAAATGAAACACCGCACAGGGCGTACCGGCGATATCGAGTTCATAGGGTTCAACCAGGGCGTAGGTCGGGCTTTTCACCGCGCCTTTATGTCCCAATGCCTGTAAAAAACCGCGTACCAGGGTGGTTTTACCTGCGCCCAGATCCCCTTTCAGGAAAATGACCATGCCGGGCGTGATCTGCGCCGCCAGCCGGGAACCCAGCACCAGCGTGGCTGTTTCATCTGGCAGAAAACATTCCATCAGGAGGGGTACCGCTTATGGATTCACCAGGCGCCGCAGAGGGCTCATGATGTCCCCGGCCAGCAAACCCCGCACCCCGATACCGCGGATGGCCAAATCGCCTGCTTCCGCATGCAGGCACACACCCAGCCGGGCTGCCTCCGCCTGCCCCATTCCCTGTGCCACCAAAGCGGCGATGACACCCGTGAGAACATCCCCCATCCCGGCACTGGCCATGCCGGGATTACCGGCAGTGCAAAGCCCCGGCTTCTCACCAGGATGTTTCACCAAGGAACCCGCTCCCTTGAGCACAACGGTGGCATCATATTTCTCCACCAGTTTCGATACGGCGGCAAAACGATCCTGCTGTACCTCTGCGGTACCGGTATGCAGCAGATGGGCGGCTTCACCGGGATGTGGGGTCAGAATCCAGTCCTTGCGCTCAATCTCGATCTTGGCCAGCAACTTCAATGCATCGGCATCCACGACCAGCGGCAGATTACGCGCCATGGCGATCGACAACATTTCCCGCGCCCAGTCATCCTGCCCCAAACCGGGACCGATGGCGATCACCGTCGCCCGGGCGGAGAGGGCCTTGAGTGCATCGCCTGATTCTATGCCGTGGCACATCAGTTCCGGCCGGGTGGCGCTCAACTGCGCGGCATGTTTCCGCCGGGTAGCGATACTCACCAGGCCCGCACCACTGCGCAGCGCCGCCTCACCTGCAAGACGGGCCGCGCCTGACATTCCTTTGTTGCCCCCCACGATCAGCACATGACCAAAATCCCCTTTGTGGGCGGTACGCTCGCGCGGCTTGAGGTGATGTTTCAGCTCATCGTAGGCCAGCAGGGTGGCGGCAGGTTCGAGCCGCTCGAAAACAGCGGCCGGCAGGTTGAGATCGTCAAACAGGATTTTGCCGCAATAATCGGGACCCTTGCCGATCATCATTCCCTGTTTAAGCCCGATAAAGCTCACGGTGCAATCGGCCCTGACCGCCAGACCGCAAGGCATCCCCGTATCGGCATTCAGGCCGGAGGGGATATCAACCGCCAGCACAGGCGCAGGACTGGCGTTGATCGCCTCAATCGCCTGACGGAACGGCGCACGCACTTCCCCGCTCAGGCCCGTACCCAACAAGGCATCGACAATCACGTCATAGTCGTCCAGGGATTGCTCTGTGTATGCCACCGGCGACAAATCCACGCCCTGCATCCGCTGCAGGGCGGCCAGTGCATCACCCTGGATGCGCACCGGCTCCCCCACCTGGTAGACAGTGACATTCAGCCCTTGCTCGTATGCCAGACGGGCAATCACGAAACCATCCCCGCCGTTATTCCCGCTTCCGCACATCACGGCGATACGGCTGGCGTCCGGCCAGGTCTGGCGTAATATATTGAACGCGGCATCACCCGCCCGTTCCATCAGGATATTGGCGGAAATACCAAACTCCTCGATCGCCAGACGATCCAGCTCCCGCGTCTGTTCCGCACGATAGAGGTTAGGGGGTAATTGCTTCATGGCGTTATGATAACGTTTTATGCGGGTGTCTCAATACATGTCTTCTCAATTAAACCCACAGCAATTGAATAAACTCGCGGCTCAGATCAAACGCTGGAGCCGGGATCTGGGTTTTCAGCATGCGGGAATTACCGATACCGACTTGTCCGGGGCGGAGCGCAAACTGTCAGACTGGCTCGATCGTGGTTATCACGGTGAGATGGACTGGATGGCCCGCCATGGCAGCCTGCGCAGCCGGCCGGCTGAATTACTCCCCGGCACGCAGCGTATTATCAGTGTACGCATGGATTATTTGCCCAAAGAAAGCAGTGATGCCAAAAGCGTATTACACAACGATCAACTTGGATATATTTCCCGTTATGCCCTTGGACGGGATTACCACAAAATCATGCGGCGGCGACTGCAAAAACTCGCCGAACTTATTCGTGAAGCGGTGGGTCCTTTTGATTATCGCGCCTTCGTTGACAGTGCCCCCGTACTGGAAAAGCCTCTGGCGCAAAAAGCCGGTCTGGGCTGGATTGGCAAACACACCAATGTGTTAAGCCGGGAGGCAGGCTCCTGGTTTTTCCTGGGTGAGTTGTACACCAACCTGCCCTTGCCCGTGGATCAACCGGTGAGCAATCATTGCGGCAGCTGCGAAGCGTGTATCACCACCTGCCCGACCGGAGCAATCGTATCGCCTTACTGTGTTGACGCCCGCCTGTGTATTTCCTATCTGACAATCGAACACAAAGGCAGCATCCCGCCTGAGCTGCGCAGTCTGCTCGGCAACCGCATCTATGGTTGTGACGACTGCCAGTTGGTTTGCCCCTGGAACCGTTTTGCCGCCAACACCGCCGAAGCCGGTTTTCTCCCCCGCCACAACCTGGACGCACCACGGCTGGTTGAACTTTTTGCCTGGGATGAAAAAAGTTTTCTGAAAAACATGGAAGGTTCCGCAATCCGGCGGATTGGTTATGAAAACTGGCTGCGCAATATCGCAGTCGCTCTGGGCAATTGCAAAACCGAATCCATCGTTGTTTCATCACTGCAGAACAGATTGAACAGCCCATCCGACATCGTACGCGAACACGTTCAATGGGCATTGGCCCAACACACCGGCAAAAATAAAGAATAAACAGCCAAACAGATGTTCCGAATAACAGATTATTCAACATTGTTGGCAGATTCTGGTTCCGCCCAAAGACCAGAGGCTTAGGTGGAGTGTTGAGGCTGTAGAAAAAACCCGAAATCTGCCTCGTATTCAATTTATCGCGACGCGATAAATTATTAATCCCGTTAATCCCTTCTCTGCCTTTTTCCAGAGATATTTATACATATCCACAGCCGCATGCACCGCCAGATGCACATATCAACGGGCGACCTTCGCTTTTGACTGGTAAGACTTTGTTTTTTCGAAATATTTATAAAGAAAAAACAGGATACAGAATCGTTCGGTATCACACCACTCCCTTCGCAAATCCAGGTCGCGGGGTATTGATACGCCTGCTAGGATTAGGGGTAAATATTTGGAGATGTTAGAATGTATTATGCACCCTCTCTGCCTGTATAAATCACTGTAGGCCGATGAAATACAGTTACACAATTTAATTTACAGTCTCCATTGACAGGAGAGGTAATATAGATGTTGGAAATCAAAATGCCATACCAACTTGGCAATTATCTGCAATACACGAGGTAAACTCCATAGTTCTTCCTTGTGCATTTCGCATACGTAAAAAATCACCATTTGCTTCAAATAACAGACCATTCAAAAACATATTCAGGCGTCCTACAATTATCATGTCAGGTGGACTCGCTACCAATTTGAGATATATATCTCTCTTAGCCTTACGAATTGTTATTGCACCACCGGACACCTCCACATCCCAGTTATTGCTATTAGCTTGCCACTTAGCAAACAGGGACATCCACCCATTGACACTCTAAACAAGCTCTCCTTTTTTGTGTGATAGTGATAATATCACTCAAAGTCAGGTGGCCAAAGTCACTGTACCACTACAGATTGATATTTTATTAATTAGGTTCTGCATCGTCCATATAGAATTTTAAAATGTATTCAGCTAATGATTTTGTGTCAAATTCTCGTTTTTCAGGGTAATCAATCGTCCATCCAGGTGTTCCATGTTGCAATAAGCTAAACTTAAATGACAAGCTATTTCTTTTTCTGGGTTTATCCCAATGCATTATTCCTGGAAAAGGGGGGTGGCCTTCCCATAATGCAACATCAAGTTTTGCATCCTCAAGGCTGTTTGCATAGTGGTATTGCCAACTTATACCTAAACCTGCATGAGCGCCTAATACCACAATTTGTCTGTTAGCACGCTTTATTGAGTATTCAATTGTACTTGCAGAGCTTTTCACAATTTCTAGCAACCGTTCTAGTTCATCACCCAACATGGAAAATTCTTCATTAGAGCGATTTACCCCGTCATGAGAACGTACAAATTGCTCTTTTTCTTTTTTGAAGTTAAGCGTTCTTTCTAATCTTTTGGCTCGTTCCTCAACCGTTTCTACATGTGGAGCACCGCCTAATTCTTGAACGCGAGCCTCAATAACACTTGCGGCCCCAGTTTTTCCCCAGCGCTCTAAACCGACCCATAGTTGAGTTTTAGGAAGCCACTTAGGAACTGATGCAGGCTGATCTAAAGGAATAAAAATAACAAAGTCATATCCTTCATTAAATGCGCGGTTCTTGATTGCGGTTTGTTCAATTCGAGTCCATGGCGTATCACCCCAGTCCTCCCTATATAAAACAGCAACCAGTCTGGTTTGCTCACCAAATACCGAGTTAAATGTTTTTTCTCCATCTGTACCAGCCAATTCTTCTTGTTTTTTTGAGTATAAAAAGGTATTCAACCGATCTTGGAGAAGGTCATTTAACTCAGTGGCGAGTATTTCATCCTTTGCAAGAAAGGAAAATGCAACATCATATTTGTAGTTATCTTTGTCCATGTGTTTCGACACTTAACAGAATGAAAACGAGGAATGAAAACGAGGACACCCATTGACATAAAATATAGCACCCCATAAAATTTTCACCACTATTAACAATGGACAGAAACACAGGAGGTCAGGATGACCCGCGCCCGCCGAGAATTGGTCTCACTCGAAACCACACCCTATTATCATTGTGTCAGCCGCTGCGTACGCCGTGCCTTTCTCTGTGGTGAAGACCACCACACCCAACAGAATTATGATCACCGCAAGGAATGGATAGAAGCGCGGCTCATACAACTTACTGAGATTTTTGCCATCGATGTGGCTGCCTACGCGGTGATGAGCAATCATTATCATGTGATCCTGCGGATCGATCAGAAAAAAGCATTATCATGGGAATTCGATGAAGTAATTGAACGCTGGTACCAGCTTTATTCCGGCCATCTCCTCGCCGATCGCTACAAAGCCGGTGAGTCCCTTACCCAGGCCGAATTACAGGCGCTGAACGAACTGGTCGAACTTTGGCGTTCCCGTTTGTATGATCTTGGCTGGTACATGAGATGCGTCAATGAACCCCTTGCCAGAGAGGCTAATCGTGAAGATCATTGTACCGGCCGCTTCTGGGAAGGAAGATACAAAAGCCAGGCGCTACTCGATGAGGCGGCTGTTCTGGCATGCATGGCCTATGTGGATCTCAATCCCATCCGGGCCAAACTGGCCGAGACGCCGGAAGGCTCGGAATATACTTCACTGTATCAGCGGATCAGGAAAGCAAAAAACAGGACAAAACCAACTCAGCTAAAAGCAAATCAGACAAAAACAAATTATTTAAAAATAGATACCAACATTAACCGCTCAAATCAAATAACCCCCAAAGGCCTGCATCCCTTTACGGGCACAGAGAGCATGAAATCCCCCGAGAATGCATTGCCCTATGATTTTCTGGACTACCTTGCCCTGGTGGACTGGACCGGGCGGGCTGTACGTGAAGACAAACGCGGTGCAATTCCGGAACAGCTGGCGCCGATACTGGTACGTCTGGGCGTCGAGCCGGAGAACTGGCTGGACTCAGTCTGCCAGTTTGAGAATCGGTATCAACGTGTCATGGGACCGGTTGATCAGATCCGGGCCTATGCGGCTTCGCTGGGCAGGAAGTGGTTCCAGGGTATGTCCAGCTGTCTTCAGTTTTGTCGGGCAAGTCCGGCCTAGACTGTTTTCTTTCCTTTCCTTGTATTACGGTACTGGCGCTTGTCAGCGGGTTTCATTTGTTCTGCTCCCACAGGGCTGTAATTTTTATTGGATATTTCTGAAAATTTCAGCCGGATTGAGTGAAATTATAATCACTTGGGCTGAATCTCAGCATGTATGCCAGGTAAAAATGTCGTTGTTGCTGATTTTTGCTATTTCAAAGTATGGATGTCCCGGTTTTCCTTTCCGTGGATGTCCCGGTTTTCCTTTCCGGTTTTCCGTTGCCGGTTTTCCGGTTGCGTGTGTGCCAGGTAAAAATGTCGTTGTTGCTGATTTTTGCTATTTCAAAGTATGGATGTCCTGGTTTTTGGTTTCTAGTTCTAGCAGGGCGCCGAATCGACGACACTGAAATCCCTACGTACAATATTTAATGAAGCGCAAGCTTTAAAATCACTGATTTCGCGCTCTCTACCTTTACCAGCGCCTCCTGGGATTCTGCGTAGGCATGATCTTCTGTCACGACCAGTTGTAGTGTTTTAGCTAGACGCTCTAGTTGTAGTAATAGTGCGTTACATTCTGAGGTCTCAAGTGCCCTAGCGCGAGCATTCACGAAGGCCTCTAGTTCCTTTAGTGCGCGCAACGCGAATGATCGGTGGCTAATCTCTCCAACCAAGGATACGACATTATCTAACTGAGTGAGGATCTGATCAAAGCGCACCACTGTCTTCGAATCTCTATCCGCTGTTTCAAGGATTAGAAGAATCCGAAGCGCATGCGTATCTAGCTGATAAGTCTTGAATCCAGTAAGTTCCCCGGCCCTCGCGTAGGCGGTATTTAAAAACTGCTCTGCTGCTGAAAGCTCACCCAAGTCCATCATCAAGATCGAATACTGTAACCAAAATAGCGGTTCATCGTTTACCTTGATATCCCTATGTAGTCGATCAAACAGCCCCGCCAACAGAGCATCTTGGCTCGCACCTTTAACTAAGCGTTTAAGATTCGACACTTGCATAAAGTAGCTTGTAATTGCGTTATATGGCCTCTGCGGCTTTCGCCTTACTCCCTCCGTTACCATTGCATAGACACTTTCGACAACATCCTCATCATCAAAGAAATTTTTGGATAAGTACTCTGAAAATATTGGAGAATGCGCGCGAAGCTCATCGTCTTCAAAACGAACTATTTCAGACGCGGCTTCTCGAAATTTCGTTGCCAAGACGTACGCATCGGTTCCCGAAATCGCCCTTAGGAAAGCTGCATTGGGCCGCAATCCAGCGATATTCAACAAATGAATTGAGACCATAGCCGCCCGTAAGCTCGCGTCGGCCAATATTGGCTCAAGTTCGCGCTCAAGCTTTTCCTGAATTCCAGTATGCTTATATATGGAAGTTACAATTTCCCGAATATCGTCGCACCTAGACAATTCGTCGCGAAGAGACTTTTCCAGTAGTCCGGCATCATCAAGCAGCTGGACGAAATCATCCCGTTCTGAGTCCTTTAGACCATTCAAGTTGACTCGTTCAATCGGCAAGGGAAGTCGTTCTTGTATTTCGTGCATCCGTACGTCCTGAACCCCGGTTCGAATTGCGATTATGAATTTTGCAGACTTCAGTACCCACTGAACTGTTCGAATAACTTCGAGTGCTACGTCATAAGAATCAAAGAGAAGAATTACTTTATCAATAGACTGCAGAGCAACTAAGTCCTGGCTCAAGGTAGGGGATATGTCAGAACACCAAAAGCACTTATATCCTTGTTCTGACAGCCTATACGCTAGGATGTTTAGAAAAATCGATTTCCCGTTACCTAAGCGCGAATGCACTAACAGGGTGCGCGCAGAGCTTAGCGCTTCACTGGCTTTCGTAACATGCTCATTGCGTGGAGCGACATATGTTTTACTAGGCAGCGATGCGATGCACCGCTGCTCATTGAATGTCCCATATGTGACGAGATTTAACACCTCGATCGGCGTTGGTGGTGACAATGTCCTTTTATCCTTGAATGGATTAAAGTAACGAAATGATTTGAGAGTGTACGGATCTTGCAGCCGGTTTAGTCTCGGTAGAGACTTGCAACGTTGCGAAAATCCTTCAAGCCCGATTGGTAATATATGACCGTAATCCCTCACCCTTCGTTCAAATATGGTGTCCACAGTACGGTTTATAAAATAAGTCTTATCGTGAATACCTGGCACAGGATGGAGCAGTGCCGAAATATGATAATCAGACAAGCTGTAACCTATGAAGAAACAGTTCGTTGCAAACCGAACGTCCCTTGCAAACTCGTCATACCAAACGGACCTCTCAAAATGCTGCCGTATATATGATCCTTCATTCAGAACCAGTTGATTTAACGCGTTTTCTCTAGTTGTTTTGCTAATTGAACCATGTAAATGAATAACCGCGCCGGGAGCAATCTTTCTTGGCTTGCTTTCGTCATAGTTGAATGATGCTAAATGACGTTTCAGTTGAAGATAGCCACGCTCTACTGCATCATCATAATTTGTTGTGTAAATTCTTAGCCAAGGAAGTTCCAATAGCTCCAGCTGAGCATTAGATAAGCTATTTACCGTAAATGTTTCATAAAGAAGTTGATACAAATCCGTTTGACTTGCTGCCTCATCTGCAAGCGTTTGGAGATTATAGGCGTTCTCATCGACGCCAACGATTTCAGCCAAGATCGTTTTCAGGCGATCCCCGCTCGGCAGTTGATCACCGCGAATATTTTTCGCAGCGACAGAGAAGCCTGCTCCAAGAAATAGGATTGACCCTTCAGGGTCTAGAGACGATAGCTCGGTCATAATTTCTCCTTCTTGGCCCATTTGAACACTTCAAGAGTCATAGAGAGTTTTCTCTTATAGGCGCCCAACAGTGATTTAGACAGACGTCTGCCTTTTACCTTGTTATCCAGACTTCTGTATATTACCTTTTGGCATTTTCACATATTTGACCATAATCGTAGCAGGTGCATGGTTGCCCTGCGACCCCGATTTGCTAAAGGAGTAGTATTATGCCGGACGATTCTGTGTCCCGTTTCCGGGACAAATATTTTGAAAAAACAAAGCGTTACAAGGTAAAAGCGAAAATCGCCCGTTGATATATGCGGCATGCTGAGGCATACATCTAATCTCATCAAGATGTGCGCTTGGCGGAGCATTCGGCTGCTGATTTGGATAAATATCTCCGGGACAAAGGCAGAAATCCGCGCCTAGATAGCTGTGCGAAAAAGGTATCCACTTTAAAAAATTGGGTAAGCCGTTTCTCCAGTAGCTGCTGGCAAGACTCTCGGCAGCGGGGATGCTGCCGTGAAGCTTACAGGGATGTATTCACAGCGTGTCTTGCCAGCAGCTACTGGAGAAACGGCCCCTCCATTTTATGGAAATCACTGTCATTTGAATTGGACACCTTTTTCGCACAGCTA
>JALVOC010000173.1 GCA_027032075.1 Chromatiales bacterium
ACTGTATTTACAGCGTGTCATGTAAAAGACCTCTGGTCCTGATGCGAAACCAGAATCTGCCAATAATGTTAAATGATCTGGTATTCGGAACACTTATTTAGCACCACAAAGCCGACACCCCCCAAAACCCCCATGTCTCATCAGAAAAATTTGTGGGTGAAAACGGCGTTGTTTCCAGTATGAGCCAATACAGGGGTTGGCAAAGCGTGAATTATGGACGACGCTGAAGCAAAGCGTCCCTTCTTCCGGAGGGAGGGGGAGCCGGAAGTGACATGTTTTTCTTCACACGAATCGGTGAAGACCCGTTTTTTTTACCATTCCTGGTCCATACTAAATATATAAAGTCACCTTACTCATGGAGGTGAGGACCATGCCGACTGAGATCGATCCGATAGTCGATAATTGGTATTACCACCTGGACAAGGGCCAGAGATTCTATGTTGTGGCGGTTGACCAGGATGCGGGTGTCGTTGAAATTCAGCATTTTGATGGTGATCTGGAAGAGATCAGCCTCGATAACTGGTATGACATGGATATTGCGCTGAGTGAGGCACCCGAGAATTGGTCTGGCGCAATGGACATCGCCGAGCAGGATGATCTCGGTACAGAGATAACCGACACCTCTCTCGATGACTGGACTGAACCCCTTCAGGAGCTAAGGAAGCCTGGCGGGGAAAAGGACGAGGAGGAAAGCGGAGCATCCACAAATGACTGGGGGGAAGGTTATCCGGAAGAGGAGCCACTGGAAGACAATCAAGAGGGGCCTTGAAAGCCGGTAACTGTGCGAAAAAGGTTTTCAGCCAGTGTTTGGCAAGCCGGTACGCCGCCAGCCGCTGGCAAGAGACGCTGTGAATACATCCCCGCAAGCCTCGCACCAGCTTTTTCGCACACTTGTTGAGTCGCTGCTCTACCTGTTTAAAGTTATATACGATGAAATTTATCTATGCAGTTATGTCTACAAACATTGGTTTCGGTTAAATGGAAATCAAAAAAATCACAGTGATTGCCGGTCGTGGCAGGGACGGAAAGAAAGAACCGCTCGAGGGGCTGGAGCTGCAAATGGGCGATATTGCGAGTATTGTGGGGCCAACCGGTTCCGGCAAGACCGCGCTGATAAATGATATCGGCTTGTTTGCCGATGGCAGTACTCCCTCGCGGCGGCGCATCCTTATCAATGATGCGGCACCCTCACGGGAGTTCCTGGAAGATCCGTCGAAAAACCCCATCGCCCTGATCACCCAACATACCAGCTTTTTGTCAGACATGCCGGTATACAAGTTTCTGACGCTGCATGCCAGGATCAGAAAATCCGGCAAGCCGGAAGTGATCGTGGAGGAAACCCTGGATTTTGCCAATCAGTTGACCGGCGAGTCGATCATCACCGACAGTGCGATGACAGAGTTGTCAGGCGGGCAAAGCCGGGCCCTGCTGATAGCCGATGCGGTGATCATCGGCAACTCACCCATTATTCTGCTGGATGAAATTGAAAATGCCGGCATCGATCGTAACAAGGCGCTGGAGCTGCTGCGCAAGTATGAAAAGATCTTTATTTTCGTTACCCACGACCTGGGTATCGCGCTGCTTTCCAATTACCGCCTGGTGATGAGTGGCGGGGCGATGCAGAAACTGATTGTCACCGAAGAGGAGGAAAAGCGCATGGCCGAGAAATTCAAGGTGCTGGATGAGGTGACGCTGCACTTCCGTGACAGGATCCGGGCCGGGGATCGCCTTGCTGAAAAGGATCTTACGGAACGTCTCAGGCGTGCGCAGAAAACATTGATTTGAGGACAGAGCAATGAAAGTGATTATGTGCGCCGGTCCACCCACCAGTGGAAAAACCACGGTGCTGAAGCAGTCGGCCAGAAAACTGATAAGCAAAGGCTGCAAGCTTGCCTATCTGAAGATCGATGTGCAGTTTGCGGATGAGGACGAGATCTTTCGTGAGGAATTTGGTATCCCCGCAAGGAAGTTATATTCCGGTGACTTGTGTCCGGACCATTGCAGCGTGCTGGTGCTTGGCGATGCCATCCGCTGGGCAGGGCAGGAGAAGGCGGATGTGTTATTCGTTGAAACGGCGGGTTTGTGCCTGCGCTGTGCGCCCTATATTAATGGTTCACTGGGTATCGTTGTGCTGGAGGCGACCAGCGGCATGAACCTGCCACGCAAAATCGGAGCGATGCTGTCGCTGGCCGATGTCGCCGTGGTCACCAAGATCGATCTGGTGTCCCAGGCAGAAAAAGAGGTGTTTCGTGCCAACATCACCGACGCGGCCGATATCGCCGTAGTGGAGACCGATGCGCTGCATGGTATCAACATCGAACCCGTTGTCGGGCGTATCGAAAAGATGGCGGAGATCCAGGAACCCCTGATGCTCAGGGGGAGTCCGCCTGTCGCCACCTGTACCATCTGCGTGGGTAAAAAGGACATTGGTTGGGAGAAACACTTCGGCATCGTAAGGACCCTCGAATCCGATCTGTTCTACCGGGGGCAATAGTGGCACAGACCAAAGAGGAGATTCTGCAACGCCTGCCCGGCAAGGACTGTGGGCAATGCGGTTTCAAAACCTGTGCCGGCCTGGCGGAGTATGTCGTGCAACATCCGGATGCGATCGGGCGATGTGTCTATTTGCAGCCCGCTGTGGCACACCCCTTTCCTCCCATCGTTGCGGCAACCGCCGAACTGCGGGAAGAGGATATCACCTGGAAGGATATCCTCGAGAGGGAGTACGATTTCATTCTGGAGCAATTTCCGGAAGATCCCGGACCGAGGGAGGTCATCCTGCCCTTCAATCCCGCCAATATCGAAAGACTGGGGATCAAAAAGGGGGATATTCTCTTTGGCCGCCCCGCCTGGGTGGGCTGCCCGGTGACGCATGGGGGTCTGGTGATGGAAGAGCCTGACCCCCTCAATGGCACGATTGAATGGTGCGTCGTCGGCCCGATGCTGGCGCGGCAGAGGGGGATTGAGATTGGCCAATACAATCCCATCGCCTACCAGGGCATCGTCCGTTTCAGCAGAGAGGAATTGCAGATTGGGCGGCGTTACTATTTTCTGCCACGTTTTTGTATGTTGCAGTCGCGCCATTCAGGCCTGATAAATGCCCTGGCCAAAAGGGGGGATGCCATGCGCGTGAATATTGAAAGCATCTGGATCAGCTAAGTTCATTCTGACCGTTGCTTCTGTCACGTAAACGGATTGCGCCCCGGCAGCCGGGCTGCTCCATCCCCGCTTTAACCGGCTTGCTTGTTACTTGCGAAACCGGAATCTGCCGATAATGTTAAATGATCTGGTATGCGGAACACTTATTTAGGCAGCGTGCGGCATTTCGTGGATCAGCTGTTTGAACCTGCCCCAATCGGTCGCGGCCCAGACTTCCGAAGTGGCATGGCCATAGATACGTACCAGGGTTGACACTTTGGTGGCCGTTTCGATATCCGCCGCTTCGAAAATATCCAGGTAGTCATAGGGTCCGAGGATGGCATAACTGTGTAACCATTTGACCTCGGGACATTCTGCCCGGACTTTCTTCATCACCTGATTTTCGAGATTTTCCAGCGATGCGGGTGAGCTGGCGGCTTCCGCCGAGAGACGGGTTAACATGATGAAAGTAGCCATGGTATACCTCCCCCCTGTTCAGGCAGGGTGTTGGAGAATTGAAGTAGAGACTCGCCTTGTTAGCGTTTGTCCTGGACTAAACAGGCGTTCCGAATACCAGTACACTTGGGAAAAGGGGCATCAGGACCAGAGGTCTTTTACATGACCGTCAGCCGCAGGGAGGCGGCTGTCGAGCTTACAGGGAGGTATTTACAGCGTGTCATGTAAAAGACCTCTGGTCCTGATGCGAAACCAGAATCTGCCA
>JALVOC010000174.1:0-410 GCA_027032075.1 Chromatiales bacterium
AATAGTTTAGAAAGGATAATTTCTTTTAAACTAAATTCATCTTACTTTCCTTTATCATTCTCCAAGATCATCTGATAACAGAAGATTGTGAAGAAGTTAAATAAATGTAAGAAACAGTTTCGAAATTCCGCATTGATAGAATCTCCTGAAAAATGAAACTAAAAGCCGTTCCTCGATTCTAGCAGAACACCAGCAAAGGGTTTAAGGACGTATTCACACCAAAGTCCCGTATCAATTGGCATGCCTAAGCCAGATGCCCTTCACTACGCATCACGATTACGTTGCAACTGCATCGACCAATGGCAACGCGTCTTCGATCGCAGGGCGAATGAGCAGGCACACGATACGTGTGACGTGCCACTTGCCACCCCGCATTCTCCTTATTTCAAATAGAGAGACAGAGAGCTCGG
>JALVOC010000174.1:420-1148 GCA_027032075.1 Chromatiales bacterium
GACGTATTCACACCAAAGTCCCAAGAGCCAACTGGCAGGCCTAAGCCAGATGCCCTTCACTACGCATCACGATTACGCTGCAACTGCATCGACCAATGGCAACGCGCATTCAGCACGCGCATCGATCGCAGGGCGAATGAGCAGGCACACGATACGTGTGACGTGCCACTTGCCACCCCGCATTCTCCTTATTTCAAATAGAGAGACAGAAAGCTCGGTGAAGGTTTAAAGCTTCTCACTGCCTCCGCAACAGCGCGCCATCTCGACAGCTCACCTCGTGTCCGGCGAGGCGTCTCCACGGTGAAGCGGGCCTCGGGTGAGCAGCAGCACTGCATTGGGAACTCGCGCCGCTCCGCGCTCTCGTTCGACAACACGCGGCCGCAGGTGCACACGAACCGCGTTCCGAGAGGCAGTTGCGTCTCCAAGGCCTCAGAGGCCGCCTGCAGGAAGGCAGAGAACGTCGTGCCTTCACGGACCGACTCCATCCGGATCGCCTCCGCTCCGCCAGCGCTCAACACGACGGCTCTGGTCTTGGTCACAGCGTAGAGGATGTCGGTGGAGTCAATGCCTCGCTGTAGGAGCGAGAGCGCGTTGTCCGCAAGAACTTCCCCGTCGCACCAGATCTCGGCTTTGTCGCTGATCACGGAGCTCAGGCGTTGCCGGAGATCCAGCAGCGGCTCGCCCAGGTCGGCGGTCACCAATCTGAGGGCGCCCGCCTCGTCGAACAC
>JALVOC010000175.1 GCA_027032075.1 Chromatiales bacterium
GCCGTATTTATTTGTAACCTAATACCGAACGGGGATGAATGAAATCAAGAAGTTACGGTTGCAACAGAATTTTATTGGGCGGATTCGTCATGTTGTAACATGACGAATTTGCAGTCGAATTGTAGTTCGGCAGAAAAAACCGGATAAAACAATGAAGAAATTTGACAGGGCTTTCCGAAGTGCCGCAACTAAGCTTACGAATGCTGCAGCAAGAACATCTCAAGAACTTGCCGATGGTAGTATTCCTGATGAGCCAAGTTTTACATCCGCTCTTGTTACCCGATTCAAGGATGCTTTAGATGGTTATTCTTCGGGCGGGATCTTGTGGTCGGCAAAAATACTATCTAGCCATGGACCAAACTCTGAGGAAAAGAAATTTGGTGCAGATTTCCTGGGTGTTTTAGATCTAAACCTTCCTGGTTATCGGATTAAAAAGGGCTTTCTCGCTCAGGCTAAGCGCCAAGAGCCAGGGTCAAAACTAACTCCACAGGAGTGGCAGAGGCTATACAGTCAATGCGAATCCATGCTTCGTTTTACTCCAGAAAGTTTTGTTTTTGTGTATGCACTAAACGGAGTTTTTATGGTGCCAGCGATCAGCGTGATAGCATGTTCGTCTTCTCAGCCTCAGGATCTTCATACTCTTCACCCAAAAACTACTGGCGGATTTTATAAGGAGCATTTTCAGTGTTTCATTGGGGAGAAGAGAATTGATAGCGCGTCACCAAGCATCCTAGATAATCTAGCGGCGCGTTTTTCTATGGAGATTTCAGCAAAAACAAAGGTTGAAACTGAGTAATGCCGAACAAAGCGCTCCACCTGACCGCTATTCCGCTGCGCTCCATAGCGGCAGGTGAGCTTGGTCGTTATGTGGTTTGGCCTCGTGACAAGGAGTGCTGGCGGCTGTGTGCATGGGTTTTGCGCACAGTTTAGGCTTTAAGGGTGCCGTCGTTCTGGCGGCGTTATCGCTCAGCCTACTATCCCAGTGGCACGAAATGGCGTTTCGCATCGGCTCCGCAGCCACAACTACCAAGGTGGCCACCCCGGCAACTTGGCATGGAAAAACCCTGTGTAACGTGGTCTAATCGAACAGGTGCCAGCATTGTGGGGCAATGCTTGGTAAGGCGTGAAGGGCGGTCCAAGCAAGGC
>JALVOC010000176.1 GCA_027032075.1 Chromatiales bacterium
CCGAAGCGGGTGCAAATTTCCCTTCCGAAGGGTGACTTGACTCCGTACTCAGATACGGAGTCTATACTCTCTTCTCCAGGCTGGAAGAGAGAATAATGACTGTAACAAAAAAACGATCGTTGCTGGTGGCAGCGTTGGCGGCAGTTGGGGCATCTCTCTGCTGCGTCGGCCCGTTGGTATTGCTGTCGCTTGGTGTGAGTGGTGCGTGGATTGGTAATCTGATCGCGTTTGAGCCTTATCGTCCCTTCTTTATTGGTGTGACCTTGTTCTTCCTCTGGCTGGCATTCCGTAAACTCTATCTCATACCGGAACAGTGCGGGGAGGATAGCGTTTGCGGCGATCCGGTTATCCGCCGCAACCAGCGCACCTTGTTTTGGGTGGTGACGGCGGCTGTTGGACTGTTGATCACCTTCCCCTGGTATGCGCCGGCGTTGCTCGGTTGACTTGCATAAGGAGAGAGTCTCATGATTCGCAATACACGTTTTACGCTGCTGCTGGGATGGTTTGCTGTTGTCGCAGTTTTCGGGCTTCCGGCAGCGCAGGCCAACGAACATCCGGAGCAGCAAACTGTCATGCTGCGGGTGGAGAATATGACCTGCAGCATGTGCACCATCACTGTGCGGATGGCGCTGGAAAATGTGCCCGGTGTCATCAAGGCCGAAGTAACAGCGGAAGATGATGGTATAGGTCTGGCGAAGGTGATTTTTGACCCGATGAAGAGCAATGTGGAGGCGCTGGTGCGGGCGACGACGGAGGCGGGCTATCCTTCCCGGTTGAACACCGACTAACTGGAGATTTCCATGTCAACAGATTCCGGAACGAGGATCGCAATCATCGGCAGCGGCTCGGCTGCTTTTGCTGCGGCCATCAAGGCGGTGGAAGAGGGGGCGAGGGTCACTCTCATCGAGGGAGGGGATGTGCTCGGCGGCACCTGCGTCAACATCGGGTGCGTGCCTTCCAAAATCATGATCCGTGGCGCGTACATCGCCCACCTGCAGGCCCACCATCCATTTGAGGGGATTGCGTTGAACCGGCCACAGATCGATCGGAGTGCGCTGCTCAGGCAACAGCAGGCCCGCGTGGTGGAGCTGCGCCGGGCAAAGTATGAAAGCATTCTGGAGAGTAACCCCGGAATTTCCCTGAT
>JALVOC010000177.1 GCA_027032075.1 Chromatiales bacterium
GCTCCCTGAAGGTCCGTTGGAGACTACGACGTTGATAGGCAGGGTGTGGAAGCGCAGCAATGCGTGAAGCTAACCTGTACTAATTGACCGTGAGGCTTGACCATATAACACCCAAGTGGTTTGTGTTGTATGCGTCTGGCAACAACAGATGAAACATATCCCTTAGCACGACGACTTCCCGATCAAGGTCGAACAGAACGCAGCATCCCTGTTCGACGACAGTTTTCCTGGCGGCCATAGCGGAGTGGCACCACCCGATCCCATCCCGAACTCGGAAGTGAAACGCTCTAGCGCCGATGATAGTGTGGGGCTTCCCCATGTGAAAGTAGGTCACCGCCAGGTTCTATCACAAAACCCTTGCCTATTCGGCAAGGGTTTTTTTAGCCGAAGACCCAAGAAATATTGGATCTTGGCTGTGTCGAGTGAATGCTTGACACACCTCCTTCGGGGCGTATAATTCGCGCCCTGCTTCCGGCGTAGTTGCTGGTCTGGTTGAGTGTTTATTGAATGCTTGATTGGGTTGGTGCTATAGTAGTCGGCCCCGCAGAGCGGGGATCCAAGCTGTAAAGTTTTAGCTCTTTAAAAATGAGATTAGGTAATTTGTGTGGGCACTTGTGTCGACGATTTGGCGGATGTCAAAGACTGTCGATGAAGTGACCTGTCAAATTCAATTCCAAGCGAAATGAATGGACAGGATCCTCTTCATTGCAAAAGGTTTGGTTGCGCCTAAGCAACCGGATTGATTGAACTGAAGAGTTTGATCCTGGCTCAGATTGAACGCTGGCGGCATGCCTAACACATGCAAGTCGAACGGTAACAGGCAAAAGCTTGCTTTTGCGCTGACGAGTGGCGGACGGGTGAGTAAAGCATGGGAATCTGCCCAGTAGTGGGGGACAACCTGGTGAAAACCAGGCTAATACCGCATACGCCCTACGGGGGAAAGCAGGGGATCTTCGGACCTTGCGCTATTGGATGAGCCCATGTCTGATTAGCTAGTTGGTGGGGTAATGGCCCACCAAGGCGACGATCAGTAGCTGGTCTGAGAGGATGATCAGCCACACTGGGACTGAGACACGGCCCAGACTCCTACGGGAGGCAGCAGTGGGGAATATTGGACAATGGGGGCAACCCTGATCCAGC
>JALVOC010000178.1 GCA_027032075.1 Chromatiales bacterium
AGGCGGAGTTCTGCACCCCGAACAGCCCCATTGCACCGCCCACCAAGCTGCGGGCGGCATTACATGAATTGATGTTGTTCATGTTGAACTTCTGCATCCAGGACTGAATTTTCTCCATGGTAGAGGCGATTTGTGGTGAGATAGAGCGCAGTGCCAGCATGAAGAAATAGGAGGCTGCGTTGCTGCCGATGGTCTGCAGCATGTTTGTAAAATCTGCAGAATTCATATAGGCAAAGCCCCCGGTGTACAGATCGATTCCGCCACATCCCGCCCGGATTTTGGGGAACTGCGTGGTCAGCAGATTGTAGTTGCGTTGGGGTACGCGCATGTAGATTCCGCCGCCGGTGAAGTAGCCCGCATTCTGCCCTTCATAGACGCCGGGATCGGTAACATTGAGATTGATGTTGTTAAAAAAACTATCCAGATCACCAGAGAGATCGGCATGAGCGTTCGGGGTAAGCAGTAGCACCGGGGCTATCCACAACATCCACGATAAAAAATGGGCTCTTATCTGTCTCATTAGAATCACCTCGATGCGGATCGCTGTAACAGTGGATTGGGCGGTTCTCCCTGAAGCAGAGTATAAATTCGTTGACGCAGCTCCTCGGGGCTTACAAAGCCGTAGGCGATCGGGCGGATCTCCCGAGTGGTGGGGTTGACCAAAAATACTGCGGGTACATCATTCACTTCGAGGCTCATTCCGGCCGCGTTGTTGTACCGAGGATTGGGAAAATCGGGCAACGCGCCACCGTCGAGCGTGATAGGGATCACCTCGAAACCGTAAAATTCTGCGAAGAACTTCAGGATAGGAGCAAACTTGTGACAAAACGGGCAGTCACCCCTGAAGAAGAAAAACAGACCATAACGTTCTGCTGTCTTGTGCAAAAAATCATCCACCAGGTTACGGCGTTCATCCTTGAAGGCATGTACTGCCTGATCATAGACCGGGTGACGTAGTGAAAGATCCAGGTCGGGGTTGGTCCATACGGTTTGTTGGGCCACATTGGTAAAATTACGCGCCTTGGCCAGCGACTGGTTGTTCAGCCCCATATACGCCCTGATGTTTTCGGGCGTAGGATCCATAATGGCAGCCGCCCTGGCGTATTCGAGTTTTTCCTGAAAGGCTTTTAACGCC
>JALVOC010000179.1 GCA_027032075.1 Chromatiales bacterium
ACTTCGACCAGTGCTCGTCACTGAGCATTAATCGGGGCATAAAGCAAACTCTATTGTTGTTTCTGGCGAAACAATTAATACGAGTTTGCTTTTTTATTTCAATACCTTAGAGCGAAACGTCAACAGCCTCTAGATCCAAACGGAATAAATACTCCACGACCTGCCACCTTCTCCCCTACCCCTTCCCCCGGCTGGGGAAGGGTCTGGACAGGGGTTAACCAAGCCAACGCCCGGATATTCGGAACGGTTGCCAAACCCGGCCCTATAACACGGCAATCTCCCGGTTACTGAGGCGATGGTAGTAGCGGCGCATCTGTGCCACTTTCTTCTCCAGAGCATGGATTATCAGCCGGCTGAAATGTACTCCGCTAAAGCGTTCGGCACTGTATAACCCCCCGGGACTGAAGACATTTATCTCCATCAGTTTGTTACCCACGATATCCAGCCCCGCCAGAAACATTCCATCCCGTATCAATTTAGGGCGCACGGCCTCCGCCAGTTGCAGTATGGCCTCGTCCACCGAAGCCGGATGGGAAACCGCCCCGGCAGTCATGTTGTTGCGCATATCACCATCACCCGGTCGACGAGCGCGACGAAACAGAGCGTATTTCCCCTGATACTGCAGTGGTTCACCGTTCATCAAAAAAAGCCGCGTATCACCCTTTGCCGCCTCGGGAAGATACTCCTGCGCCACCACATAGTCTTCGGCGGATATCGCTTCGATCATCTGGTTGATATTGGCCTGTTCGTCTGGGCGAACCAGAAACACATTGTGTCCACCGGAACCGGATAGCGGTTTGAGAACCGCGTAACCGCCAAGGTTTTTGATAAACAGCTTAATCTCCTGGCCATCCCGGGTAATCAAGGTACGGGGCCGGACCTGCTCCGGAAAATACTGCAGGTACATCTTGTTCATCGCCTGCGCCAGACCATCGGGGTCGTTGAGCACAATCACCCCGTGGCGCATCGCCAATCGGGAAAAATTGACCCCGGCCAGCCGGGCCCACGGGCGCTTGATGACATCCTCTGCCGGATCATTTCGCAACAGCAGAACATCCAGCTCTTCCAGCGCAATCCCTCTGATCCGGGCGTCAGGCCCGCGCAGCCGGTTAAGATAGGCACTGGTGCTT
>JALVOC010000180.1:0-925 GCA_027032075.1 Chromatiales bacterium
TCTCTCTCGATGACACCCGGCAGGTGATCGACGCTTTGCGCGCCCGTTTTCCCAACATCCTGCAACCGAAAAAGGATGACATCTGTTACGCCACCCAGAACCGGCAGGATGCGGTCAAAGACCTGGCTCACCGCTGTGATCTGGTGCTGGTAGTGGGCTCCCCCAACAGCTCCAACTCCAACCGGCTGCGTGAAGTGGCAGAGCGCAATGGTGCCTCGGCCTATCTGATCGATAACGCGGGGGAGATTCAGCGGCAGTGGCTGGAGGGGAAAAGCCGTATCGGTCTGACCGCGGGGGCCTCGGCGCCGGAAGTTCTGGTTCAGGAGGTGATTGCTCAACTGAAGGCCTGGGGGGCGGATTCAGTGGACAATTTCGTTACCCGTCCGGAGAAGGTCGTATTCAAACTGCCGGAGGGACTACGGGATTAGCGTCCCATCATGCCTCTGCTGACGTATTCAGCGCTAAAACGCGATATCCCCCGAGCAGTCGTGAACCTCCCGGTCGAGCTGGGTGCACTGCACCTCGTTGACCTGGGCTGCGGGTGGGCCCTGCCACAGCCAGGTTTCCAGCGCCTGCAGCGATCGCGGTTCTCCCCAGGCAATCACCTCCACGCTGCCATCGGGCAGATTGCTTACACAGCCGTGCAGCCCCAGTTCAGTCGCTTTTCTCCGGGTGGTGGCGCGGAAGAATACCCCCTGTACGCGCCCCTTGACGATACAGCAGATACCTGAACTCATTCGGTATCAGTATATTTCCGGATAAACTTCTCTATCGCTTTGCCGGTAATCATGCCGGCCTGCTGAGCCACTATTTTCCCCTTGGGAGAGACCAGGTAGGTGGTGGGCAGTCCCGGGATTGGGCCAAGCACATTGGGTGAACCGGGTTCCAGCTTCAGAATTGGATAGTTAATGGCGAACTTATCGAC
>JALVOC010000180.1:935-1128 GCA_027032075.1 Chromatiales bacterium
GTGCTGATATCCTCATATGCCACCCCCAGCACGACGGCCTTTTTCTCCTTATTTCGTTCGTGAAATTCGATCAGATCAGGAATTTCGGCCCGGCAGGGTGGGCACCAGGTTGCCCAGTAGTTCACCACCACCCATTTTCCCCGGTAATCAGATAGCCGGTAGGTCTTGCCATCGATTCCCGGCAGGCTGAAAT
>JALVOC010000181.1 GCA_027032075.1 Chromatiales bacterium
AGGTCAATGCGCACCTCGGACCGGATATCCGCAGCCTGTGCCCGGTGATCTCCTGGGTGCAGGCTGGGGAATGGATGGAAATCGCCGAAGGCTTCCAGCCGCAATACGGTCAGGAGTTGCTACCCTGCCCCGTCAGTTGCAGCAACGATTCCTATGTCCTGCGCGTACGCGGCATCAGCATGGAACCCAAGTTCCATGACGGCGACCTGATCTTCGTGGATCCTCATGCCGACCCGATCCATGGAAAATACGTCGTCGTCATGATTGAAGACACCGCAGAGGCCACATTCAAACAGCTTATCGTCGAAGAAGGCCGTCAGTACCTGAAGGCACTAAATCCGGAGTGGCCGAACCCGATCATCGAGGTTGATCAGAATGCCCGGATTTGCGGGGTTGTTGTGTTTAAGGGGGAGATGGTTTAAAGACAATCGCTAAAAGTAAGCTCCCAACGGAGAACTTTGCTTTTGCTAATTGACTATCACTCCATAATAAAAATAGCGCAGTATCTATATATGCGCATTGCAGGAGAATATTGATGAACGCACAGCGGTTTGGTGGTCCATGGACCGAACAAAAGCTGAATGCACTTGAGAACTACTTGAGCGCTTATCTCACAATCTTTACGAGGAATCCAAAGGCTGCAAAATTTACGCGTCATTATGTAGATGCCTTTGCTGGAAGCGGTCTGCGATCTGTTCGTGATACTACTACCACCCCCCTTGATCTTGGTGATGCCGGTGAGGCATTCGAGTTCATGGACGGGAGCGTACGAAAGGTATTATCGATGGATAAGGACTTCCATAAATACTGGTTCGTGGAAAAGGACTCCGGCCATGCCGCATCTCTTCAACAGATGATCAATGAAGACTTTCCAGACAGATCTGCACGATGCAAAATTGTTGAGGGCGATGCAAATGAGTTTCTTCTTGAATGGACTGATCAGCTGGGCCCAATGGACAGAGCTGTTGTCTTCCTAGACCCGTATGGAATGTCTGTTCAATGGGCAACGATCGAGAAGTTGGCAGGTACACAAAAAGTGGATCTATGGATGCTCTTCCCAGCATCCAGCGTAATTCGCATGCTGCCAAGACAAGGGCCGCCAGACGAAGCGTGGTCCCGACGTCTTACTGAATTATTTGGGGATGAAAGTTGGCGTGACGAATTTTATCAGGAGGAGCGCCAGGAAGATCTTTTTGGAGAACATACGGCCGTTAACCGCAAAGTAACTGAAGATACTGTCTCCAACTATTTACTGCGCAGATTAAAAATGATTTTTTCTGGAGTAGTCGATAAGCCACTAATTCTGCGAAACTCACGTCAGTCCCCATTGTTTATGCTCGTCTTCGCTGCAGGCAACCCAGTCGGAGCCAAAACAGCAATATCAATTGCCGGTAACATTATTAAGAATGCTTGACAACATCGTCATTTTCGGCGATGCTTGTCGGTAACTAACGAGACAGGAGGATTCTGACATGGCAACTCAATCCAGCATCGAATGGACCGAACAGACATGGAATCCGACCACTGGCTGCACCAAGATTTCACCAGGCTGCAAAAACTGCTATGCAGAAACCATGGCTCACAGATTGCATGCGATGGGGGCATCAGGATACGAGCAAGGCTTTGCTCTCAGTTTGCATCCAGAGCGGCTTTCTCAGCCACTCAAGAGAAAAAAACCGACAACCTATTTCGTGAATTCCATGTCGGATTTGTTTCATGAAGACATTCCCGACAACTTCCTCGACCAGGTTATGGAGGTAATACGCCAGACGCCTCAGCATACATACCAAATACTTACTAAACGCGCTGATAGGTTGCCACGTTACTTTCACAAAAGAACTTGTCCGAAGAATGTCTGGCTTGGCGTATCGGTAGAGGATCAACATTACGGACTACCCCGTATCGACCACCTTCGCCAGGTCGATGCGCAAATACGGTTTCTATCTATCGAACCTCTACTCGAAGATCTTGGATCTATAGACCTAGATGGAATTCATTGGGTTATTGTCGGTGGCGAGTCAGGACACAAAGCCCGTCCAATGCGCTCTGAATGGGTGGAAAATATCCAGCATCAGGCAGAAGATGCGGGAGTCGCATTCTTCTTCAAGCAGTGGGGTACTTGGGGGGCAGACGGGATCAAACGGAGAAAGAAGGCTAACGGCCGGACATTTAAAGGGAAGACCTGGAACGACACGCCAGACAACGATCTGCTATTCGCCTAGGGAATCTACTAAGCAATGCATTACCCAGGCGGGAAAGGCGCCAGTGGGGTATACCAGCGCCTAATCAATCAGATACCACCTCATCGAGTTTTCATCGAAACCCACCTCGGTGGTGGTGCAATCATGCGCCATAAAAAACCAGCAGAGATAAATATCGGCATCGACCTGGACAAAGACGTTCTGGACGCGTGGCCAAAAACAGGTCAGGTTCAACTTATTCATGCTGACGCGATAAATTACCTTGCCACCTACCCGTTCATAGGCGATGAGTTCGTCTATGCCGACCCACCATATCTCCCTTATACACGGCGATCTGATCGTGCTCCATACAAAATCGACTACTCAGAGGAGCAACATATCGATCTTCTCAAGATACTCACCACCATTCCCTGCGATGTCATGATATCTGGTTACCATTCCCCACTGTATGAACAATATCTTGCTGAATGGCGGGTACTACAATTTTCTGTTCGCACTCGATCTGGAGCCACTGCTGAAGAATTTGTCTGGATGAATTACCAAGATCCAGTCGAATTGCATGACTACAGTTATCTTGGTGAGACTTTTCGGGAACGAGAACGGATCCGACGCAGAATTGATCGGTGGAGAGCACGACTGGAAAGCCTTCCGCCTCTCGAACGAAACGCGCTGCTCTCTGCGCTACCTAGATAGAAACACTCCTCAGCAGGCCCCGAAGCAGCTTATTTACCCGCCTGCTAAACATTTTTCCTTTGCTCATCAAATTGGCACCGTGCTAAAGTTTTAGCACGACCAATATCACCGCCCTGGACAGCACAGGGCTGTCAGTTAACGAGATGAGCCAATGAGCGACGGAGACCGAACCTTACCGGGCAAAACCCTGATCAACCGGAAGACCCTGCGGGCCATGATACCGCTATCGGATCGAGCCATTTTCAATATGGAGAAACGCGGGGACTTCCCGCGGCGGATCGCGCTTACAAGCCGTAACGTTGCATGGGACCTGGAAGAAATAGAAGAATGGATCGAGTCGAGAAAGCGATCCGGCGCACGGGCTGACCGCCCTGGCGTTACTGCCGTTGCTTGATAGTCCACTCGTCGATCATGTCGGCCCAGTCTTGCAACATCTCCGTACGCTGCTCTCGGTACTCGGCCTTGTTATAGATGGCCCTCACTCCCCTCTGCTCATGTGCAAGACACTTCTCTATCCAGTCTGTGTTGTAACCGGCCTCATGCAATAGCGTGCTGGCAGTGCGGCGAAGATCATGCGGGCCAAATTTTGCGAGCGACTCGCCGTCCTTCTGGGCAGCCTTATACGTCGAAGCTAGAACACGATTCAGCGTTGCGGCGCTCATCGGCAAATCCGAATCATAGCGGGAGGGAAGCACGTACTCGGATCCACCTGCGAAGGTCTTCAGCGCGATGAAGATATCGAGCGCCTGGCGTGACAGGAATACCAGGTGCGGCGTTCTTCGTTTCATCCGTTCTTTCGGAATCGTCCAAAGCGCCTCGCTGAAATTGATCTCCGACCATGTTGCATTGGACAGTTCGGACTTTCTCACCATGGTCAGTAATAGCAGCTTGATCGCAG
>JALVOC010000182.1 GCA_027032075.1 Chromatiales bacterium
GGGCAAAGGAGCAACGCGACGTGCCCAACAATACCGTTTTACCCAGCACGCAAGCATAGAATAAAATCCAAAAACCGCAGGAAACCGTAGGTTGGGCAAAGGAGCAACGCGACGTGCCCAACAATACAATGGGAATGTCACACGAAGGAACAGATTATTTTGGAAATGCATAACACAAGGAATGTTAGCAGTGCCCCCGTTAATTCAACATTACAATAACGATAAGAAGCCATGAAATACCGCCGTTCAAAACAAACTGGCGGCTGTTATTTTTTTACCGTTGTTACTTACCAACGCCAACCCCTTTTTTCCATTCCAGAAAACATCGATCGCCTGAGAATTGCCTTTAAAAGAGAGATAAAAAAACATCCCTTCACAATTGATGCTATTGTTATTTTACCCGATCATCTCCATGCGCTTTGGCGCTTGCCAGTGGGTGACAATGATTATTCAACTCGCTGGAGTCGGATTAAACGTTATTTTAGTACAGGTTGCATTGGGGTCAGAAAGGAGCAATCTGCATCGCAGCTTAATAAACGGGAAAAACCCATTTGGCAACGACGTTTCTGGGAACATCTCATCCGCGATGAAACCGATTGGCGGAGACACATGGATTACATTCATTACAATCCGATTAAACACGCTCTCGCCCAATCCCCCAGTGAATGGCCACACAGTTCTTTCAAGCAATGTGTAGAAAAAGGGTGGTACCAACCGGAATGGGGCGCCTATGAGCCGGAAAACATCAAAGATATCGAATACGAATAAAATACATTCTGGCATGTTGGGCACGCTGCGCTTTGCCCAACCTACGAAAAAATCGTTTCAAACCCGGAACCCGCAGAAAACCGTAGGATGGGCAAAGGAGCAACGCGACGTGCCCAACAATACCGTTTTACCCGACACGCAAGCATAGAATAAAATCCAAAAACCGCAGAAAACCGTAGCCCAACAATGCCGTTTTACCCGGCACGCAAGCATAGAATAAAATCCAAAAAACCGCAGGAAACCGTAGGTTGGGCAAAGGAGCAATCGCGACGTGCCCAACAATACCGTTTTACCCGACACGCAAGCATAGAATAAAATCCAAAAACCGCAGGAAACCGTAGGTTGGGCAAAGG
>JALVOC010000183.1 GCA_027032075.1 Chromatiales bacterium
GGTGGGGAGGTCATATCGAGATTACTGGATTTGAAAGAATGTCGTGCCGGCCGAAAAACCGGCGTTTTGAAGGAGTTGCAGCCACAATTGGCGGACTACATCGCCATTTTCTGCTGTTTTTGCATTTTTTTGCGAATACGGTGGCGCTTGAGCTGGGAGAGGTAATCCACGAACAGCTTGCCCTGTAAATGGTCCATTTCGTGCTGGATGCAGACCGCGAGCAGTTCCTCCGCTTCCATTTCGAACGTTTCCCCCTGCTTGTTCAGGGCCTTGACGCGGATACGTTGCGCCCGTTCCACCGGCTCGTAAATGCCGGGCACCGAGAGGCAGCCCTCGTCGATGGACTGAATTCCCTCTTTTTCAAGAATTTCGGGGTTGATCAGGGTAAGGGGCCTGGATTTGTCCTCGGAAATGTCGATGACAATCACCCGCTTGTGCACATTCACCTGCGTTGCCGCCAGCCCGACCCCCGGGGCCTTGTACATAGTCTCAAACATATCGTCCACAAGCTGGACGATACCGGCGTCAATCTCTTCGACGGGTTTGGCCTGGATGCGCAGCCGATCGTCGGGATAATTTAAAATATTGAGTATTGCCATACAATTTCGAGCTATACTTCTAGTACAATTGTAGAAAAAGCTGCTAACATTATGATCCTACAGGATAACAGCAGTTGTTTAATTTGAGTTCACCTGTGGTTTTGAATACACTCACAAACAGGTTGCCAGAAACCGGCCTCTATTTGATAGGGACGCATATGATAAATAATAAACTGTCCGGTATCACTTGGATACGTTTCCTCATGATTTTCGTCGTTGCAACCGCGATGGTGGCCTGCAGCTCCGCGCCGCCCCAACCAAAGCAGGTGCCGGAGCCGGCGAAGGAAACGGCGGCAACCCCGCCCCCCGCTGAACCGGTGGCAGAAGCGGTGGCTACACCGCCGAAGGCAGATGTGTTCAAACCGGACTATCCCGAGCGCTATGTGGTCAAAAAAGGCGATACCTTGTGGGATATTGCCAGCCGTTTCCTGCATGATCCCTGGTTATGGCCGAAAGTCTGGCATATCAACCCCGAAATCCGCAATCCCCATTTAATCTATCCGGGTGACGTCATCACCCTCCATTTTGTCGATGGCAAACGTTACCTCACCCTGGAGGGTGTGGGCGGAACGCCTCCGCCGAAGGGGGTCAAAACGGTCAAACTCTCCCCCAATGTGCGTTACCGCAAGCTGGATGCCGCCATCGAGAGCATTCCGCGAAGCGCCATCGGGCCGTTTCTGCAACGTCCCAGGGTGATCACCGAAGAGCAGTTGAAAAATGCACCCTACATCGTTGCCAGTTTTGAGGATCATCTGATAAGCAGCAGCGGTAACCGCATCTATGCGAAAAATATCGTTGATCAGAATATCAGCCTGTATGATGTCGTCCGTCCCGGCGAGGTTTACCGCGATCCCCAGACCGACGAAATTCTCGGCTACGAGGTGATGAATCTGGCGGGCGCCCGCGTGGTGCGTGCCGGTGAGCCGACCACCCTGGTGCTGGCCGACGCCAAAATGGAAGTGCTCAACGGTGATCTGCTGATCCCGACCGAAAAAATGGAGCTTGATTTCAACTTCATTCCTTTCCCCCCCAGTTCAAGTATCGACGGTCAGATCATTGCCGTGTTCAACGGGGTTTCCCAGATTGGCCAGTACAACGTGGTGGTGCTGAACCGGGGCATCCGCGATGGTCTGGAGCCGGGGCATGTGCTGGCCATCTACCAGAGAGGCAGGAAAGTGCATGATCCCCGTGGTGGTTACACCTCCACCGTCACCCTGCCGAGTGAGCGTGCCGGTGTCCTGATGGTGTTCCGCAGCTATGATAAAGTCAGTTATGCCCTGGTTATGAACGCATCGCGGCAGATCCACCTGTATGATCTGGTCACGAACCCGTAAGGCGGGATTGCAACCGCAGCGTTGACTAATTCATGCTTTTTCCGGTGAGCACCCTCACCTGAAGATGGTATGATCGGGTATGCCAGAGGGATCTGGCGAGACTCAAATCATCACGATGCCACAGCGAGACGACACATTGCGCCACTGGCTGGCGCTGATCCGGGCCCCCTACGTCGGCCCCGCTACTTTTTACACTCTTCTTGACCGGTTTTCCGCGCCTGAGGCGGTATTTGCCGCCAGCCGGCGCGCGCTTGCCGATGCCGGATTACGCCCCGCCACCATCGAATATCTCCAGCACCCCGATTGGGAGCGGGTCGAGGCGGACATGTCTTGGCTGGCGCAGCCGCGGGTGCAGGCCTTGATGCTGGGGGATGCAGATTATCCGCCCCTGCTGCGTGAAATTGCGGATCCGCCGCCAGTGCTGTTTGTCATGGGGGATGTGGAGGTGTTGCAGCAGAAGCAGCTGGCCATGGTTGGCAGCCGCAACCCAACCCCCGCCGGGCGGGAGACAGCGTTTGAGTTTGCACGCTATCTGGCGGCCAACGGCCTGGTGATCAGCAGCGGTATGGCATTGGGGGTCGATGCCGCCAGCCACGAAGGGGCCATCGCCGCGGAAGGCCTGACCATCGCTGTTGCCGGTACAGGTCTTGACAGGGTATATCCCGCCCGGCATCGTGAGCTGGCGCACAGGATCGCCGAAAACGGGGCACTGGTGTCGGAATTCCCACCCGGAACACCACCGGCTGCCGGCCATTTTCCGAGACGAAACCGCATCATCAGCGGTTTGTCCATGGGGGTCCTGGTGGTGGAGGCGGCTTTGCGTTCCGGTTCCCTCATTACCGCCCGTCTGGCGCTGGAGCAGGGGCGGGAGGTGTTTGCCGTACCGGGTTCCATCCACAACCCCCAGGCGCGGGGCTGTAATGCCCTGATCCGTCAGGGTGCCAAACTGGTGGAAACCGCCGCAGATATCTTTGAGGAGCTTGGGGGATTTGCCGCCAAAAGCGGGCTGGAAACGGTTACCCCTACGGAAGTGACGGATTTCAAACTTGATCCTGATTATCAAAAAGTCTTGAAAAGTGTAGGGTTTGAGCCCACACCTGTAGATATTGTCGTGGAAAGAAGTGGATTGACGACCGATTCAGTTTGCTCCATGCTGTTGGTACTGGAATTGCAAGGCTTGATCGCAACGACATCGAGCGGGCATTATTGCCAGACCTGTTAAAGGCTAGGAAATTATGAAAGAAAATGTACTTGAAGTACTGATGTACCTTTTTGAAAATTACATTAATGATGATATCGAACTCGATACAGACGAAGAATCGCTGCGGGTTGAATTGCAGGAAGCCGGATTTCAACAAGTTGAAATCAGCAAGGCATTTGACTGGCTTGAAGGTCTGGCAAAATTGCAGGATTCCTCACACAATTCGGAGCCGGTCAAATTAAGCTCGGTTCGTATTTTTACCCAGGAAGAGCAGGACAAACTGGATTGCGACAGTCGCGGTTTTCTCATGTTTCTGGAACAAACCGGGGTACTCGACAATCATACACGCGAGATGGTGATCGATCGGGTGATGGCACTGGATGCGGATGACATCGATCTGGAGCAGCTGAAGTGGGTGGTGTTGATGGTGTTATTCAACCAGCCGGGCCAGGAAGGGGCCTATGCCTGGATGGAAGATCTGGTGTTTGAAGAGGCGCCGGTTATAGTGCATTAATCACTGCCATGATAAATAATTTGCATTGTGCCCGCAGCTGCGGGCATTTGCTTTTTTATATTTATGAGTAATTATTTGATAGTTGCAGATGTTCAGGGGCCATGGTTGATTACGGCCTGCTGTAAGCAAGTATGAACATTTGTAAAGCAATGTGACGTCTTTTAAGTTTTGTTTTGAACAGTCGATTAAGGTAACTGGATGAGTAAAAGTCTGGTAATCGTGGAATCTCCGGCCAAGGCCAAGACCATCAAAAAATACCTGGGCAGGGGTTTTGATGTGCTGGCCTCGTATGGTCACGTGCGCGATTTATTGCCAAAGGAAGGCGCGGTGGATCCCGAACATGACTTTGAAATGAAGTATCAACTGATCGAAAAAAACGAAAAACACGTCGATGCGATTGCCAAGGCATTGAAAAAGGCCGATAACCTTTATCTCGCGACTGACCCGGATCGTGAGGGGGAGGCCATCTCCTGGCACCTGTATGCCATTCTTAAAGAACGTGGCCTGTTAAAGGGCAAACATGTTGGCCGCGTGGCGTTCAATGAAATTACCAAGCGGGCGGTCAATGATGCGGTAAACCATCCGCGGGAACTGTCCGAAGATCTGATCCATGCGCAACTGGCAAGGCGCGCCCTGGATTTTCTTGTTGGCTTCAACCTCTCTCCCTTGTTGTGGAAAAAGATCCGGCGCGGTTTGTCCGCAGGACGGGTGCAGAGTCCTGCCTTGCGCTTGATTGTGGAACGGGAAGAGGAGATTGAAAAATTCAAGCCACGGGAATACTGGACCATCGAGGCGGAAGTCGAGGCGGACAAGCAGCCGTTCACGGCAAAGCTCACCCAGCTCAAGGGTAAAAAACTTTCCCAGTTCAGTATCGGTTCGGAAAAAACCGCCAGGGATGCCGAAAAGGTATTGAACGATGCGGCCGGCGGCAAACTGATCGTTGCCAAAGTCGAAAAGAAAAAGCGCAAGCGCAATCCTGCAGCCCCCTTTACCACCTCAACCATGCAACAGGAAGCTTCGCGCAAGCTGGGGTTTTCCGCCAAGAAGACCATGAGTATTGCGCAGCAGCTGTACGAAGGGATTGATATCGGTGGTGAAACGGTGGGCCTGATCACCTATATGCGTACCGATTCGGTCAACCTGGCTGCCGAGGCTGTGGATGAGATCCGCGCCTATATCAAGGAGAAATTCGGGCCCGACAACCTGCCGAAGGATGTGCGTGTCTTTAAAACCAAGGCAAAGAACGCGCAGGAAGCGCACGAGGCAATTCGTCCCACCTCGGTCAATCATGAACCGGCAGCGATCAAATCACATTTGAGCAAGGATCAGTTTCGCCTGTATGAATTGATCTGGAAACGCACCATTGCCTGTCAGATGATCCATGCCACCATGGATACGGTTGCGGTGGATCTGAAGGCGGGAGACAACAACGTCTTTCGCGCTACCGGTTCCACACTGGTCTCCCCCGGTTTTATGGCGGTTTATCAGGAGAGCCGCGACGACAGCAAGGCAAAGGATGACAAGGATCGTTTGTTACCGCCAATGAAAGAAGGTGATGAGGTCAAACTGCTGAAGATCATACCGGAACAGCATTTTACCGAACCGCCGCCACGCTATTCGGAAGCCAGTCTGGTGAAGGCGCTGGAAGAATACGGTATCGGCCGGCCCTCGACCTATGCCTCGATTATCTCCACTTTGCAGTCACGTGAATACGTCACCATGGAGAAAAAACGTTTTATTCCCACCGATGTCGGCCGGGTGGTAAACAAGTTTCTCACCCAGCATTTTACCAAGTATGTTGATTATGATTTTACCGCCCATCTGGAAGATGAGCTGGACGCCATCTCACGCGGGGAAAAGGACTGGATCAAGACCATGCGCGAGTTCTGGAAACCGTTCAAGGCCCAGGTCGAAGACAAGGAGAAGAACGTCGATCGCAAGGATGTGACGCGCGAGAAGATCGATGAGAAGTGCCCCAAGTGCGGCGGGCAGCTGGCAATTCGCCTCGGCCGTCGCGGCCGCTTTATCGGATGCGACAATTACCCGGAATGTGACTACACGCGCAATGTGGGGGATGATGCCGATACGGAGCCGGAGATCATCGAAGGGCGCAAATGTCCGGAATGTAATTCCGATCTGATCATTCGCCACGGCCGTTATGGCAAGTTTATCGGTTGCAGTGGTTATCCTGACTGCCGTTATATCGAGCCGCTGGAAAAACCGGAGGATACCGGCGTGCCCTGCCCGGAATGCAAGCAGGGCAACATGCTGAAGCGCAAATCCCGTAACGGCAAGATTTTCTTTTCCTGCCAGCGTTATCCGGATTGCAAATATGCGGTATGGAACCAGCCACTGAACGAAGCATGTCCCAAGTGTAACTGGCCGATGCTGACACTGAAAACCACCAAACGACGTGGCACCGAAAAAGTTTGTCCGCAGAAAGATTGTGATTTCGTCGAGCAGGTGGAAGAGGTGGAGGAGGCGTAAATCCTTCGTCTGGAAGCAATGCTGTCAGACAATATTCAGCGGCGACAATAAATTCTGGCGAACAACCATTTTTGCTGGTTGTTGCGCTGTTATTTACATTAAGCAATTGATCCACTAACCAGAGATAGTTCATTAATACCATGTCTAAGCAAAAACCGTTTGTTGCAATCCTTATGGGCTCTGACAGCGACTTACCCGTTATGCAGGCCACCCTGGAAGTCTTGAAAAAATTACAGGTGGGTTTTGAGGTAAAAATCACTTCCGCCCACCGCACTCCCCGGGACACCCAGCGATACATCGAAGATGCCGAATCGCGTGGCTGTGCCGTCTTCGTGGCGGCAGCCGGACTGGCCGCGCATCTGGCCGGAGCGGTTGCCGCCCATACCCTGAAACCGGTCATCGGTGTGCCGATGGATGGAGGGCCCTTGCAGGGGATGGACGCCCTGTTGTCCACGGTGCAAATGCCCGGCGGTATCCCGGTAGGGACGGTCGCCATTGGCAAGGCGGGGGCGAAAAATGCGGCCTATCTGGCGGCGCAAATCCTCGCCGTCAGTGATGCGGAACTGGCAGAAAGACTGAAAAACGAACGTAACGCCAATGCCGCGGCAGTACGTGCCAGGGATGCCGAGCTTCAGCAACAGTTACAGTCTTGATCGGATCGGGAACAGCGGCCATTCGTTGCAGCGGTTTTCTGTTCATCTCCACAGCGGTCAGCATCCATGACAGACAAGCCGATCAGGGAAGCGGTGAAGGTACTGCGCAACGGTGGGATCATCGCCTATCCGACGGAGGCCGTGTATGGCCTGGGTTGTGATCCGCTCAATACCGGGGCGATAACAAAACTGCTTGCACTCAAGCAGCGGCAGCCGGAGAAGGGGCTGATCCTGCTCGCCGCCTGCTATGAACAACTGGCGCCCTTTCTTGCCGATATCGAAGAGGAAACAAAAAACAGGGTGCTTGCCACCTGGCCCGGCCATATCACCTGGCTTTGGCCGGCAAGAAAAAGTGTGTCACGTCTCCTGCGCGGCGATCATGCCACCCTTGCCGTGCGGGTTACCGCCCATCCGCTTGCCGCAAAACTGTGTAACGAATTCAATGGTCCGCTGGTCTCCACCAGTGCGAATATCAGCCACTCTCCCGCTGCCCGGACGGCTGAGGAAGTGAGGGCTATTTTTGCCGACAAGATTGATTACATCCTCGAGGGGGAAACCGGCGGGATGGAGAGGCCCAGCGAAATACGTGACGCACGCAGCGGTGAGATTGTACGTGCCGGCTGACGGTCAGGCAAAAGACCTCTGGCCCTGATGCTCCGTTTCCCAAGTATATTGGTATTCGGAACGCCTATTTAGATAGCTGTTGCTTTCTGATCATTCGTTCAACAAGCTGCGGAATTTTTTCAGCATCTCCGGCGTATCCCATTCAACCGCACCAAAAAGTGCATAGCGGATGAGGCCCTGTTTATCGATGACGTAGCTGGTGGGAAAGGCGAATACGCCCCAACGTTTCAGGGCAGAGCCGTCGCTGTCGAGCAGAATGGGAAAATCCACCCTGACCTTTGTTTGTAAAAAAGCGCGAATGGTCGCGGCCTCCTCCGCCATGTTAACCGCCAGAATGGTAAACGGTTGCCCGGCCAGCTTGTTGGCGAGTCTCTGCATCGAGGGCATTTCGTGTACGCAAGGCGGGCACCAGCTTGCCCAGAAATTCACCAGCACCACCCGGCCGCGGTAATCCCGGAGGTCGAGGCGCTTTCCGTCGAGGGAGAGCAGACGAAGTTCAGGCGGTGTGGGATCACCCTCATAGGGTTTTAGCAGTCGCGCCTTCTTGCCCTCGGCGATCAGCGGGGCTTGCCCGTCAAGCTCCGCAACCCGGCGTGATTTTTCGGGAAGTTTCGCCAGGAGACGAACAGCCTGGCTGATGAGTTCCGGCAGACGCTGCGCCAGTGCCTGTTCTTTACTGCTTGCGTCGGGGCGGAAATAAAAGCGGTCACGCACAGCGGGCAGATAACGGACGAATACATCGCTGCCACTGCTTTGCAGGGCGGGTATCGTGCGATCCAGCTTCCAGAACCAGGGTGACAATTTTGGCTGGAGAATAAACAGCGGGAGGTTGGTCTGGCTGACAATGGGCAACAACTTTGCCGCCTGACCGGGATCGGGGGTTTCGATGAAAAACTTGGGGCTCAGCAGGATTGCCCCGCCCAGGGTGTGATCTCCGGGATGGCGGCGTTGCCACAAATGGGCGCCCCTGAGTAAAGGCAGGATGCCCCGGCCAGAGCTGACGAGATAAACGGTTTTGCCTTGTTGCTGCCCGTGCCGGATGAGACCGGCTACGTCAGCAGCGGGAATACGGTCCAGGCTGCTGGGAACGACCGGTAAAAAACGTGACTCGAACAAATCGGCAAGCCAGACCTCATAGCCCCGCGCGGCAAGTCTTTCGGCTGCGGTAAATTCACCGGTTTGCAAGCCGGCTTCCCCCGGCAGCCAGATCAAGAGGCGTTCGCCCTTTGCCGCATAGCGGCTTATTGTGATTTCGGTGCCATCCTCGATTCTGACGGAAAGGTTGTCTCTTGCCTCTGCCGTTATCATCAGGCCGTTGCACAACAGGAATATCAAAGACAATATGTGATGGCGTGGCACGGTAAGTCCTTTTGTTTCACGATGAATCTGTAGCATATTCTGTATCAATTAATTTAGTATTGTGCCATGACCCTTACCGAATTGCGTTACATTATCGCGGTTGCCCAGGAGCGCCATTTTGGCCGTGCTGCCCGGATTTGTCATGTGAGTCAGCCGACGCTCAGTGTGGCGATTAAAAAGCTGGAAGAGGAGCTGGGTGTCCTGTTGTTCGAGCGCAGCAAGACCGAGGTGACACTCACCCCCGTGGGGGAACGGATCTTTGCCCAGGCGCAAAGAGTGCTGGAGGAGGCGGAGGGATTGCGTGAAATTGCCAGGCAAGGGCGGGATCAGCTTAATGCGCCATTGCGTGTCGGCGCTATTTTTACCATCGGCCCTTATCTGTTTCCTCATCTGGTACCGGAGTTACGGGAACAGACGCCATCCATGTCCTTGCTGATAGAGGAAAATTACACCGCCTCCTTGCGGCAAAAGCTCAAGCACGGCGAGCTGGATGCCATTCTCATCGCCTTGCCGTTTGACGAAGCGGGAGTGGTGACCCTGCCGCTCTACAAGGAACCATTCGTGATCCTTTTACCCGAATCCCATCCCTGGCAGGAGAAGGAGTATATTCACAGCGAGGAACTGGCGGAGGAGACCGTGTTGCTGCTGGGCGCCGGTAACTGTTTTCGTGATCAGGTACTGGAGATCTGTCCGGCCTGTGCCCGGCCGGCAAACAGTGAAAGCGCCGAGATCGTGCGCAGTGTCGAGGGAAGTTCACTGGAAACCATACGCTACATGGTTGCCTCGGGTATCGGCATCACTGTGCTGCCCTGTACCGCTGCCGGTGCGGATCGCTATGCGCAGCGGTTGTTACGTATCAAGCGTTTCACGCCCCCTGTCCCCACGCGTACGGTAGCGCTGGCATGGCGGAAGAGTTTTACCCGGCCACGTGCCATCGAGGCGTTGCGTCAGGCGCTGCTGACATGCGAGTTGTCGTGTGTGGAAAAAATCGGTTGAGGCAGACGACTCGCAGGCATTCGCCTATTTCGTCGCAAGGGCGATTTCAATCCGGTTGCGGCCTTTTTCCTTGGCGAGCCGCAGGGCCTGAAGGGCGGCCGAGGTGAGAGTGGCAAACTCGTTATAGGTGGGCGAGTCGGCGATCCCGGCACTGAATGTCAGCGGCATGTCATCCTTGCCGGGGGTCAGGCGCATGTCTGCAAAACTTTCCCGGATCCCTTCTATCACCGTGCTGGCTGCAGCCGCGTCCGTATCCGGCAGGATGACGGCAAACGCTTCACCGCCATGGTGGCCGATGATATCACTGCGGCGCAATCGCTGTTTGAGCAGACTCGCCATTGTCTTTATCACCGCATCTCCGGCGGCAAAGCCAAAGCGATCGTTCACCCGGCTGAAGTGATCGATATCAATGATGATATAGGACAAAGGTGAGTTGTTGCGTTGTAAACGGTTCAGCTCGTGCCGTAACAACTCCTTGGTGCTGCTGTGGTTGTACAGGCCGGTGAGGTTGTCGCAGGACATCAGGGCACGTAGTTTGCGGTAGCGTGCGGCACGGGTTTTCACAGAGGAAAGCAGGTGTGAAATATTCACAGGCTTGTTGAGAAAATCATCGCCACCATGGGTCATCGCAAAATTTTTTTCTTCCATGCCGGTCTCGGCGGAGAGAAAGACGATGGGCAGGCCGATACAGGAATTATCCTGGTGGATTATGCTGGCTAGTTCGGTACCGTGGCACGCCGGCATCGACAGGTTCATGAGGATCAGTTCCGGGTGAAACGCCCGGATATGCTGCATGATCTCCATGGGGTCGTTCACTTCCTGCGTCACCATGCCGGCCTGTTGCAGCTTAAAGGCGTGGTAGCTGGCGGTTTCGGGTGCGGTATCCATGATGAGGATGCGATAGGGTTCGGTGTGGCGGTGATGCCCCAGCTGATCCAGGGTATCCATCAGGGCGGCGTAATCCAGCGGGATGCGGAAGAAGGCGTCGGCGCCGGCGCGCACGGCCGTTAACCGCTGGCGGGTGTCGTCCTTGGCGGAAACAATGATGATGGGTAACGCAGTCTTGTCCTGCTCTTTGAGTTGCTTGATGAGAGCGTGTGCACCCTCGTCAAGCTGCTCGATGGAAAAAACGATTGTGCAGGGAAGCTGCAGCTGCAAGGCGTTCTCCAGTTGTTGCAATGACTCCATTGCAGCCACGGCATAGCCGTAATGCCTGAGCTGTTGCTGCATTTCCTCCCGTTGTTCCCGCCCTTTCACCAGCATATAGATCAGGCGGGGATCGAGTGGCGGGCTTTCAGCGGGCTGGGGGTGCAAATCCTTATCGTTCCCGGCTTCCTCCTCAGGGTTGTCACTGGCGGCCCGCTGCAGCTCGGCCAGCAAAGCGGAAACCTGTGTATCAAGATGTGCTGTCAGGCCGTGGCCTTTTTTCAATTCATTTTTGATGGTGTATTCGATTTCGCGCGCCAGGCGGGTGATGCGGGGAAAACCGAAGCTCGTGCCGGAACCGGCGAGGGTGTGAAACTCGCGCACCACCTCTTGCTGCAACTCGGGGTTCTGTGGTGCTTGCATGCTTCGCTGCCAGAGTGCGGACAGCTTTGCAGTACGCTCAGGCAGATTGGCCGCATAGTGTTCCTGCAGCTCACGCAGTTTCTGCTTGATATCGGGTTCGTCTGACAAGTGCGCTTCCATGATCATTTTCCGTTGATTTTATATAGTAGAACAAGAACCGGGATGATGCCGCAAAATCAAATGCGGCCTCTCTGCCACGGGCAAAAAAGGGTTTTTCTGCATTGCAGCACAGGCTTCCGCTATCAAGTTTGCCCCTGGCATCTGGTAGAATAGGCGCATGGACATCTCCCCTATCCTCGATCCGCTGAATGAAACACAGCGTCAGGCGGTATGTGCCCCGGGTGGGAACGTACTGGTTCTCGCCGGCGCCGGCAGCGGCAAGACGCGGGTGCTGGTGCACCGCATCGCCTGGCTGGTGCGGGCCGAGGGGGTTTCCCCCTACGGGATTCTCGCCGTCACGTTTACCAACAAGGCCGCTGGCGAAATGCGCAGCCGCATCGAGCAACTGCTGGCGATTCCCGCTAGCGGTTTGTGGGTGGGAACCTTTCACGGCATCGCCCACCGTTTGCTGCGTGCACACTGGAAGGAGGCGGAGTTACCGCAAACCTTTCAGATCATGGACAGTGAGGATCAGCAGCGCGCCATCCGCCGCCTCATCCGTGAAATGGGGCTGGATGAAAACCAGTGGCAGCCGCGGGAAGTGCAGTGGTATATCAACGCACGCAAGGATGAAGGACTGCGGCCCCAGCATCTTCAGCATCATAATGATCTCTATCTGCGCCACATGATTGAAATATACCAGGCGTATGAAGCCATGTGCCGGCGCACCGGGGTGGTGGATTTTGCCGAGTTACTGTTACGTGCGCATGAGTTGTGGCTCAAGCAGCCCGAACTGTTACGCCACTATCAAAATCGTTTTCATCATATCCTGGTGGATGAATTTCAGGACACCAACACCATCCAGTATGCCTGGTTACGTATGCTGGCGGGCAAAAACGGTCAGGTTTTTGCGGTGGGGGACGATGATCAGTCGATTTATGGCTGGCGGGGTGCCCGGGTGGAGAATATTCACCAGTTTTCCAGGGATTTTGAAAACACCAGCACTTTTCGCCTGGAACAGAATTACCGCTCCACCGGCAATATTCTTAACGCCGCCAATGCACTCATCGCCAACAACAGCGAGCGTCTTGGCAAAAACCTCTGGACCGAGGGTGGCGAAGGTGCACCGATCCGCCTGTATGGCGCCTTCAATGAGCTGGATGAAGCCAACTACATCGTGGAAAACATTCTCACCTGGGTCGAACAGGGGGGCGCGCGCCGGGAGTGTGCGGTGCTTTATCGTTCCAATGCGCAGTCACGTGTACTGGAAGAAGCGTTGATCCGCCAGGGTGTTCCCTACCGGGTGTATGGCGGCTTGCGTTTCTTCGAGCGGCAGGAAATCAAGGATGCGCTGGCCTATCTGCGGCTGGTGAACAACCGCCATGATGATGCATCCATCGAGCGCGTGTACAACGTGCCGACGCGGGGCCTGGGCAGCCGCACCATGGAGGCAGTCCGGGAGCGTGCACGCCAGGGTGGTGTTTCGCTCTGGCAGGCGATGTACCACATCGTGGAGGAAAAGAGCCTGCCCTCCCGTGCGCTTTCCGCCTTGAACCAGTTTATCGGCTTGATTGAAGATCTCGAGCGCGCGGTCAAGGGCCTGCCGCTGCATGAACAGATCGAACATGCGGTGCATAACAGCGGCCTGCTTGGCCATTATGAAAAAGAGAAGGGTGAAAAAGGCCGGACCCGCATCGAAAACCTGGAAGAGCTGATCGGCGCCGGGCGAAGTTTTGCCAGCGAGGAAGAGGATACCGTTGAGGGAATGGACGAACTCTCGGCCTTTTTGGCGCATGCCTCCCTGGAGGCGGGGGAGCAGCAGGGGGACGAATGGGATGATTGTGTGCAGCTGATGACGCTGCATTCCGCCAAGGGTCTGGAGTTCAGGCAGGTATTTCTCTGCGGGATGGAAGAAGGCCTGTTCCCGCACCGCCTCTCGAGTGAGGATGCGGTGCGTCTGGAAGAAGAACGGCGCCTGTGTTATGTCGGCATGACCCGTGCCATGGAGCAATTGACCCTCTGTTATGCCGAAAAGCGCCGCCTCTATGGCGAGGAGAACTATTGCCGGCCATCACGTTTCATCCGTGAAATTCCCGCCGAATTCATCGAGGAGGTGCGATTCCAGGGGGTGGTCAACCAGCCGGTGGCGGCCGGCTCCATTGCCGTGGCAACAGCAGAGGCTGCCGGGATAAAACTGGGGCAACGGGTATTTCATCAAACATTTGGCGAAGGGGTGGTATTGAACTACGAAGGCGAAGGCCGGCATGCGCGCGTGCAGATCAATTTTGAAACCGCGGGCAACAAATGGTTGATGATGGAATATGCGAATCTGGTCGTTGCAGGTTGAATCACCGTACCGAGATCGCTCCCCCCTGCCAGACCGCCCTTCTCTTTCAGCCTCATCGGAAAAATCTGTAGGCAAAAACAGAGTTGTTTCCAGCATAAGCCAGTGATATCGCAATTATTACAATGGCAGGATGAGGCTGATTTTTGACTGTGGGTCAATCCGGGCTTCACAGTGTGGTTGGCAAGCGTGAATTATGGATGGTGCTGAAAGAAAGCCTTCTCTGTGCCGGTGGAGAGGGAGTCGGGCCGTGCTGACCCACGAACGGTTCTGAAGAGCACTGTTTCAGTTCAGGATGACTTCACTTGTTATCCCGGGGCGGGAGACATGCAGCGCCGAGAGGGGTTTGCTCAAATAATGCCCCTGGGCGTAATCCACACCATAGAGCTTCAACAGCCCGAGGGTTTCCTCGTTTTCGACAAACTCGGCAATGGTTTCCTTGTTGAGCGCGTGGGCGATCTGGTTCATGGATTGCACCATCGCCTGATCCACGCCGGAGTATGCGAGGTTTTTCACAAAGGAACCGTCTATTTTAAGTTTGTCCACCGGCAGATGCTTGAGGTAAGCGAACGAACTGAAGCCGGTGCCAAAATCATCCAGGGCAAACTGGCAACCCATGTCCTTCAGCTGGTGAATAAAGCGGGTGGCCTCGGCAAGATTTGAGATGGCCGCCGATTCGGTGATCTCAAAAGTGAGAGAGTGCGGTGTCAGCAGGGCATCGCGCAGGATGCTATTGATCAACGGAAGCAGCTCCTTGTCTTCGAAGGCGCGTGCCGAGAGGTTGATGGCAAAGCGCACCTTGTCATTGTTGGTGTGCAGATCGGCAAGTTTGTACATGGCCTGTTTCACCACCCAGCGGTCCACGTGGTTGATCAGTCCAAAACGGTCTGCCGCCGGCATGAAGCCGCCGGGAAGGATGAGGCCGCCATCATCGAGGGTCATCCGCAGGAGCACTTCGTAATCGTGGATTTGCCCGTTATGGATGGAAACGATGGGCTGGTAAGCCAGTCTGAATTTATCGTTCTCATAAGCATCCCGCACGCGGGTGGCCCAACCCATGTCTTCCGCCATGCCGTCCTTCTGGCGATCGTCCGGGTTGTAGAGATGCAGGCAGTTGCGACCCTGCGACTTGGCAATGTTGCAGGCGAGATCGGCCTGTGAGAGGGAATCATCACCATCGAAGGTGGAGCTGTTGATCATCGTGGCACCGATGCTGCAAGTTACGTTAAAGGCCTGGCCGTCTTCAAAGAAACGGTAGTCTTCAAAGAGCTTGCGTATATGGTCCGCCACCATGCGGGTGCCTTCGAGGTCCACATCGTAAAGCAGAATGGTAAACTCATCACCTCCAAAACGGGCAAGCAGATCGCCTTCACGCAGATGGGCGCGCAGGATCTGCGAACATTCCACCAGCAGGCGATCCCCCGCGGCATGGCCGAGAGTGTCATTCACATATTTGAACTGATCCAGATCGAGATAGAGTAAGGCGCATTCCGCCCCGCTGCGTTCCACCCGGGCAATCTCGCGCTCCAGTTCCTGCTGGAAGTAATTGCGGTTGAACAATCCGGTCAGACTGTCGTGCTGTGCCTGATAGGCCAGTTCTTCTTCATAGGCTTTCTGTTCGGTGATGTCGCGGGCGGTGCCGGTGATTTGCACCACCTCTCCTTCGGCATTGAACTGCGGGCGGGCGTTGAAGCTGATATGGCGGCGGTAGCCGAATTTGTCGAAATGAACGGTTTCATACCCCACCATTTCCTCACCGTTTTTCATCGCCTCATGTGCTGCTTTATCGCGCTCGGCCGATTCAGGTGACTGGAACTCGGAAAAATGGCGGTGCAGCATTTCTGCAGGGGTATAGCCATAGATGCGCGTCACCGCATCATTGAGATATGTCCAGTAACCCTCCACGTTCATACTCCAGACCAGATCGTGTGCGGTTTCCACCAGATCACGATAACGGGCCTCGGCTTCGAGCAGCATTTTTTCCGCTGCCTTGCGGTCGGAAATGTCCGCCACCATCAGGGTGTAGTAATCCTGATTGTCCATTTGCATGCTGCTGGCGCGTAAAGATACCGGGATGGAGAAGCCCGAGCGGTGCTGGCTCTCCAGCTCGATTTCATTGGCATAGCCGTGGGTGTTTTTCAAACTGTCGATACTGAAATCAGGCAGCAACCAGCTCAACGGCTTGCCACGGATATCGATACAGCTGTAGCCAAACAAACGTTCCGCGGCGGGATTGAATGTTTCAATTTCGTTATCGTGGTTTACCACGATAATCGCCTCCGCCGCATTGTTGACGATGGCCTGCATGTGCGACTCCTGATCGCCAAGGCGGCGGAAGAGACGTCCGAGTGTCTGGATGAGGTAACCGATTTCATCGATGGAGCGGGGGCGCATGCGGCTGGCGAGTTCCAGGTAGTTGGAGGCACCGCTGCTGCTGATCACATCCTGTACCGGTGATAATGACTGGTTGAGACTGCGAATGGCGATAACCGAGATGGTAAAGGCGATCAGCCCCATCATTCCCCAGGCAAGGATAATTTCCAGTGAAAGGAAGCCGGTGCGCCACCAGTAGAAGTTCAGCACAATGGCGCTGGTGAGCATCGGGATGTAACCACCGATGAGCAGCATTTTGGATTTCATCGAGGTATGAACATGGTCGAGGCCGGAATACTGTGCGGCACGGCCAAGCAGGGAGAGGGCAAGCAAATAGGTTGGCATGGCCAGCAGAATGGTGATCACCAGTTGCAGCAGCATAAAACGCAGCAGGCTGAGGTAGGCGGGATAACCCTCACTGATGACGCCAAACCAGTGCTGTACCGTGGGGAGGATCAGCACCAGGAGCAAAAAGAACGCCCAGTAACAATCGCTGAAACCATCCAGCCGCAACCGTTTTTGTTCCGCCGCAGGCGTGTCGGCCTGCGGAGCGGCCAGTTCGACAAGGGGTTGCAGTACATTGTAGAAATGCCGCAGCATCCAGATCAGCAGGCCAAAATAGATGCCGAAAAGAATCGGAGCCAGGGGCCAGGTGAGCAGTTGGCGGAGATCCACCATGTCGAGTACAGATGCAACGCCATAGCCAAACAGCGGCGTCAACGCAAAGGTGCAAGCCATGTAAAACAGAATCTGGTTGGTTATGCGTTTCAGGTATTGTTGCATGCTGTATCGTTATCGTTATTGAAATAGATGCCGTTTGCCGCTGCAAGGGCGGGTGCGGCATCAAATCCCTTTTTCTATTTCCAGTTAATTTGTGATAATGACAAAATCTCCGGGGTGGTACCAGTCATAACTGTGGGCGTGGTGCACAATATTGCAGGCAGCCTGCTGTGCGGGCGACCATGATTGACAGCTTAGTGCTTGTTTTCTTTGAATAAATTTTGATAACAATATGCAAGATTGAGGAAACAGAATATGAAACGTCGGGACTTCATCAAAAAAGCCGGGGGTGGCACGCTGCTTGCCACCGGCCTGGCTGCCGCCGCACCAACCCTCATGGCGGCGCCGCAGTTCAGGTGGAAAATGGTGACCACCTGGCCGAAAAATTTTCCAGGCCTGGGCACCGGCGCCAATAAGCTGGCAAAGCTGATCACGGAGATGAGCGGCGGGCGTCTCAGGGTGAAGGTGTATGGGGCGAAGGAGCTGGTGCCGGCCTTCGAGGTATTCGATGCGGTCTCCCGCGGCACGGCTGAAATGGGCCATGGTGCCGCCTATTACTGGAAGGGCAAAAGCGAGGCGGCGCAATTTTTTGCCGCGGTGCCCTTTGGCCTCAATGCTCAGGAGATGAATGGCTGGCTTTACTACGGTGGGGGGATGAAATTGTGGCAGGAGTTATATGCCCGTTTCAATCTGGTACCCTCGCCTGCAGGCAATACCGGCGTGCAGATGGGGGGATGGTTCAACAAGGAGATTAATTCGCTCAAGGATCTCAAGGGCCTGAAGATGCGTATCCCCGGTCTTGGGGGAGAGGTGTTGAAACGTGCCGGCGGAACGCCGGTTAATTTGCCGGGCGGCGAGTTATATACTTCCCTGCAGTCCGGCGCGATCGATGCGACGGAATGGGTTGGTCCCTACAACGATCTTGCCTTCGGGCTCTACAAGGCTGCCAAATACTACTATTACCCGGGCTGGCATGAGCCGGGCACCACGCTCGAAGCGATTATCAATCAAAAAGCCCTGGCCGCGCTGCCGAAGGATTTGCAAACCATCGTGCTGAATGCCTGCAAGGTGGTGAATCAGGATATGCTGGCGGAATATACCGCCCGCAACAATGCCGCACTGCACACGCTGATCACCAAACACAAGGTCGAGTTGCGCCAGTTCCCCGATGACGTATTGAAAAAATTGCGCCAGTTGTCGGATGAGGTGGTCGCCGAGATAGCCGCAAAGGACAAATTTACCAGCAAGGTTTACCGCTCCTTCAAGCAATTCCGCGATGAAGCCATGGCGTGGCACCGTATTTCCGAACAGGCCTATTTGCGTGCCCGCGAGATGTGAAAACAAACCGGCAGCAGCAATAACGGGATTCAATGTTTTATTTACCCCCTCATCCTGGCCTTCTCCCGGAGGAAGAAGGAATCGCTTCGATTGACCGGCAGGGCCAATTTTATCTCGTCTATATCATTCCGTGTTTGTAGCCGTTTCATTATCAGGGGTTTGCCAAATATCCGGTTTGAGTTGGTGGGACAGCAATGACTTCAGATATAAAATAAAAAGGCAGCCTTCCCTGGCCACAGGTTTGGGGAAACAGTTTTTGTTAGCGCAGTGCGGCCTCGTTGCGTGCCGCCTGTATCTGCTGTGCGTTCTTGATTTGCGCCTCGCCGCCAGGTGAGACCGGCTGCGAAACAATCGGCAAGGTCAGGGCCAGGATGACAACCAGCAGCACCACGTGCCAGATCGACAGCCGCGCATGGAACGCGTGTTTCAACATTACTCAGCCTCCTTTATAAACAGCCACAGGTTGGGGGACAGGCCGTTAACATAGCTAAGAATAACGGTTGATACTCGACAGAGTGGGAGGGAAAGCGGCTTTTTCTCTGTTTTGCGGGCCAAGTCACACTAAAAGTGTGGTTTGCATCCCGTTTTGCTCAAATGGCGGCAACCACACGCTGTTTTCGGCGTAACCAGCTGGTTGCCCCGGCGGCAGTGAGAATACACCATACCGCAAACAGGGCGCCCGGCAGTGCGGTTTGCGGGGTTTCCCTGAAATGCTCCAGTGCAAGCACCACTCCCAGTCCGGCGTTCTGCATGCCGATCTCGATTGCCAGAGTCACCTGGTGGCGGTAATCGAAACGGTACAGCCGGGCCAGAAACCATCCGGCGGCATACCCCAATGCATTGAGCAGCACCACCAGCAGAAACACCTTCCAGCCCACCGTGCCGATACGGCCCTGATTGGCGGCAACGGCGTAGCTGCAGATGATAATGATGGCCAGTGACGCCAGGGCGGGTGCGGCTTCCTGCGCCAGTTGCAGCCGTGATCCCAGGTGGCGCCGCAAAGCCATCCCCATCCCCAGTGGGACCACCACCACCAGCAGAATGGTCTGCATCATATTCCAGAAAGGGATCGGCAGCAGCCGCCCGCCGAGCCACTCCACCAGTGAGGGGGTGAGCAGCGGCGAGAGAAAGGTCGCGACGGTGGTCAGGGCGATGGAGAACGCCACTGCCCCGCCGGCCAGGTAGACGATCACATTGCTGGCCATGGCACCGGGGGCAGAGCCGACGATGATAAAGCCGAGGGCCAGTGCGGGGGGCAGCCCGCCCAGCGTGGCGACGAGAAAGGCCAGCAACGGCATCACCCCATACTGGGTGAGGACACCCAGTACGATACGGCGGGGGTGGCGCAGGGTGTCGTGCAGCTCCGGCGGGTGCAGCACGATCCCCAGCGCAAACATGGTGGCCGCAAACAGCCACTTGAAAACATATTTGAAAGGTAAAAAGACCTCAGGAAAAAAATAGGCCGCAACGGCCCCGGCCAGTGTCAGGGGCGCCAGCGCGTTGGTGAACAGACGGAACAGGGAAATCAGCATGAGATCGGCAACGAATTCCAGGAATGTGAAACAAGTCTAAAGTTTTGTTTGCAAACAACCGCTAACACCGTACAGAGCCCACACGAAACCATCAGGATCGTCACGAGTCATTCCCCGGCAATCCTCCGGGTACGGCTCGATCATTGTGCCATGGCTGAAACGCCGGGGGAATGGCGGACGTGGGCGGTCTTTATGCTGGATTTACGGTTTGTTAAGCACAATTGCCGACAGGGAGAGAAGAATGAAGCAACAGAAACCGCGACTAATTATCTGGCTCCTCGCTTTGTTATCACTGGGAATGGCAGCGGCCAGCCAGGCGGAGGTGGTGGTGATCGGCCATCCTGCGATCGGGGCAGATTCCCTTACAGCCAAAGAGGCGGCCAGGATCTGGCTGGGCAAGGCAAAAACGCTGCCCGGTGGCGGCAAGCCCCATGTGGTGGATCAGCAACCCGGTTCAGCCGTGCGAAATGCCTTTTATGGAAAAGCGGTGAAAAAAACAGAGAGCCAGCTGAAGTCATATTGGGCAAAGGTGGTGTTTACCGGCAAGGGGGCGCCACCGAAAGCCCTGGCTGATGATGCGGCAGTGAAGCAGTGGGTTGCCTCAACCCCCGGCGGGCTGGGTTACATAGACGGTGGTGCGGTCGATGATTCGGTAAAAGTTCTGTTGCGCCTGCCCTGAGCAGGAATCGGACAGCAACTTAATTTTAGGGAGAAAAAAACATGAACAAATGGTCACAAAAATTAATCACGGGCATCCTGCTTTTCCTCGCTGCGGTTGCGACGCCGGTGTGGGCGGTGAACTTCGGTGTGTTTGGTGACATAAGCTATACCGACAGCAATGTCAGCGGTGCCACCAATGCGTTTGCCCTGGGAGGGCTGGATCTCTATGCACAGGAATCGATCGACGAGAACACCCGGGCGTTCGTTGAACTGGTAATAGAAAACAACGGCAGCGAGTTCGTTATCGATCTGGAGCGCTTATGGATCAGCCGGAGTGTTAGCGACAGTATGAATATCAGTGCCGGCCGCTTTCATACTCCGCTGGGGTACTGGAACCGTTCCTATCATCACGGTGCGCTGTTGTTTGATACCATCACCCGCCCTGCCTTCCTGGAATACGAAGATGCCGGCACGGCCATTCTGCCGTTGCACATCGTTGGCCTGATGTTCGATGGTGATATGACAATGGGTGACGGTAACCTTGCGTATGAATTCGGAATCGGAAACGGCCCCTCGTATGACACCTCGGGTGGCTACGGCAGCAGTGAAATCAATATCAACAACACGTCTGATCCCAACCGGGCCAAATCCCCCGTATTGCGCGTAACGTATGCGCTCGATGCCATTCCCCTGCAGTTTGGCGTGTTTGGCATGTCGAACAACGTGGCGGAATCGGGTACAGGTGGCGCTTCCGGTGTGGCTGCGGGTGAAACCCTGGTACAGCAAACCATTGCCGGTGTCGATCTGAATTACAGCGGTGAGCGGTTCGATGCCATCGCCGAGTATTTCCAGCTGAAAAACGATGACAAATACGGCAGCACCGGTTCGCATACCGGAACCGCCTATTATCTGCAGTTTGGTTACCAGATCACTGAACGCTTTAAACCTGTGTATCGCTACGAGTCCCTCGAGTTCAATGACAATGATGCCTATTTCACCCTGCTCGGCAGTCGTCAGGAGAAGCGGCACGTGGCGGCATTGCGATACGATCTGGATGACAGCAACGCCCTCAAGCTGCAAGTGACAAATGTCAGACCGAAGAGCGGTGAATCCAGCAGGGAATATGCGATTCAATGGGCATTCCTTATTCCCTGAACGCTGGAAGCATGTCAATTAACATGAGTGTCATCGATACACGCTGGCAGGAGTGAGCGTCATGCAGAAGTTAAGGGATCTGTCGATACGTTTCAAACTGTTGTTCATCGGCATCGTCGGTATCGCCGGCTTTGGTGTGTTTTTTATTGCAAATTATATCGTTGTCAATGACAACGCAAACCGTTTGCAGAATGTAAGGGATGTCTATTTCCCTTTACTGGAACACACCGATGCCAACCTGGTGCGCCTGGATAAAATCAAGGAAACACTTGCCACCGCGGTGAACAGCAACGAGGAAGAGTTGCTGGAAGATGCCGACGAGCTCGCCGGGCAAATGCGTCAATCCATGCAGGAGATGCTGGCGCTGGACGAAGGTTTGGCGGCCGAACTCGAGCAGTTGAACCGGCTCTTCAAGCAGTATTATGACGTGGCCAGAAACATGACCGCCGGGATCATCCAGGGCACGCTGGCGCTGTCCAACATGCAGGCCAGTGCCGAAAAAATGGGCAAGGCGCTGAAAGCCTTCGCTTCACGGCTGCAACAATTCCGGGACGCACGTTATTCCCAGTTCCATCAAGCCATCGAGACGGCAAACAAGGCCTCACACCAGATGGTGCTCATTGGTTTGTTGATCGGCGTAATCGTGGTGGTGGTGTTGCTGGCCGCCATTTTTGCCGTATCGGCGTTGATCACAAAAAATCTGGATTCGACCATCGGCTCACTGCAGGAATTATCCAAAGGGCAGGGTGACCTCACCATCCGCCTCAAGTGTGACAGCCGGGATGAGACCGGGCAGGTGGTATCCGCCTTTAACGCCTTTTTGGGAAAGCTGCATGATCTGATCGCCGAAGTGGTTGAGTCCACCTCCCAGCTTGGCAGCAATGCCAGACAGTTGAAGGAGATCACCGAGGTTACCGCCAAGGGTGCGCAACAGCAGCAGCAGGAGACAGAGCAGCTGGCAACAGCGATTAACCAGATGAATGCCAACGTGCGTGCCGTGGCGGACAATGCCGCCGAAACCGCAAGCACCGCCGCCAATGCCGAAAGCGAAGCCAATAAAGGCAAACACATTGTGAGCGAGACAGTCGCTGCAATCAATACGCTTGCCGGTGGTATTGAAAGTGGCGCCAGGGTGATCGATGAACTGAAGGAGGAAAGTGAAAATATCGGCGGGGTGCTGGATGTGATACGTGATATCGCCGAGCAGACGAATCTTCTGGCACTGAATGCCGCCATCGAGGCCGCCCGGGCCGGTGAGCAGGGGCGGGGCTTCGCGGTGGTGGCGGATGAAGTGCGCAGCCTGGCGAGCCGCACGCAGGAGTCCACCCAGGAGATCCAGGCCATGATCGAGCGGCTGCAGGACGGGGCGAACCAGGCGGTGAGTGTGATGGAGCAAAGTCAGGAGCAGGCGCAAATGGGCGTGGAGAAAATCAGCCAGACCGGGGAAGCGCTGGGATCCATCACCGGCGCGGTAGCGACCATCAATGAAATGGCCGTGCAGATCTCCTCTGCGGTTGAGCAGCAGAGTTCGGTAGCGGAAGAAATGAACCACAATATCATCAACATCAGTAATGTGGCCGAGCAAACGAGTGACAGTGCCCAGATCACCGCCTCCGCCAGCGGTGAACTGGGTGATGTCGCCGCCCACCTGATCGGGCTGGTGAAAATGTTCAAGGTGTGATTAAACGTTTCGGCAAAGGGGTAAACACGCGTTCCGAAGATCAGTACACTCAGGTAACGGAGCATCAGGGCCAGAAGTATTTTACAGACATGCTGTAAATACAGTCGTTCCCGCACATCCATGTGCTCCACGACACGTGTACATCCTGTACATCGTCCAGCTAAGCCCGACAGCCGCATCTGACCCAGGAGCAGCTCGCCAATCGTGCCGGCCTGTCCCGGAGCGCTTACCGCAACCTGGAGAAAGGACGCACCGCGCCCCGGACCGACACCTTTAAGGCCCTGGCGGGCGCGCTCGAAGTACCCCTGAAAGAGCTGCTCACTCCCGTCCAGCCCCTGCAAAGCGTCCGTTTCCGTTCCCTGAAGCGGCTCAAGAGCAGCGACCAGGTGCTGGCAAACGTCCCCCGCTGGCTGCGGGACTTCGCCGACCTGGAGGATTTGACCGGGGAACGATATGAACACGGCCTCAAACCGCTGTGGCGCCAGATTGCCCGCAAGCGACGCTGCGTCATCCCGGCGATTGCCACATTTGTGCGGGCGCATTTCGGGCTGAGTGAAGACGAGCCGGTGCACGACATCTGCGGCTTGCTCGAATCCCAGGGTGTCAAGGTTTACTCGGTGCAGGTCGCCAATGATGCATTCATGGGGCTCTCGGTCGCAGAAGAAGTCGGCGGTCCGGCGGTGATCGTCAATACCTGGGACCGCCTCCCGGTGGAGACCTGGATCTTCAGCGCCGCCCACGAACTGGGGCACCTGCTGCTGCATTTGAGCGCCTATGATGTCAACCAGGAGCAGGAGGACGAAGCGCAGGAAAAGGAGGCCGACCAGTTCGCGTCTCACTTCCTTATGCCCGAAGCGGTCTTCCGCAAGGAATGGGAGGAGGCCGCCGGGCTTCCCCTGATTGACCGGGTGCTCAAAGTAAAGAGAGTTTTCCGGGTAAGCTGGCGCACCGTGCTTTACCGTGTCGCCGAGCGCTTTCGCGAAGATCAGCGCTTTCTTGTCTGGAAGCGGTTCAACGAAGAATACAAACGGCAAAAAGGGCGGGCGCTGCTCAAGCGCGATGAGCCCTATGCCATTACCCGGGAGATATACCAGGATCCCCATGGTATCCGTCCGATCGGAACCGAGCCGGCGGGCATGGCGCCCCATGATTTCAAGGAAGACCGCCTGTCGCGCCTGGTCAGAAAAGCGGTCGAGGCGGAGATCATTTCATTGTCCCGCGGTGCGGAGATCCTCCAGATGCCGCTGCAAGCAATGCGTGAGCTGTCGGCCTCATGGATGGCATAGGCCAGCATCATGCGGCTTATCGTGGATGCCAAATAGCACACAACAGTCGACTGTAGGGCGTGCAATGGATGTGGTACAGGTAATCCATCGCATCAATCTGCGCTATATTACCGCCAGGATCCTGGAACGCTTCGGGGCGAAAATCAGGGGAAACAAGGACTGAGGGCTTCAGCGGCGTATGAAACTGACGGACAACGAAAGATGGGACATCAATAAAAACTTGGCTTATCATTTCAGCAGCTATCATATTTTATTATCTCATGGATTGGCTGACATACTCAGATCGCGGATATTTGCTTGAGATTCTTGATACCCTATAAGAACGAGGGTGCTGATCCGAGGCGATTGCGGGCGGAATGGGATCGCAATCCCAGGTCTGGATAATCTTCCCGAGAAGAGCCTTCGGTCGGCAAAATAAAAAAATAGATGGGTGGTTCATGGTCAGCAAGGAAAAGAAAAACCTTAGCGAAACAGACATCTGCGATCTTTTCATTACTCCCGCCATCAAGCAGGCCGGCTGGGACCAGATGCAGCAAATGCGCCGTGAAGTTACCCTGACCCCTGGTCCTGTCGTAGTGCGGGGCAACATGTCTTCGCGCAACAAAAAAAAGAAAAAATTTGCTGACTACGTGCTTTCCTGGGAGCCGGGCATCCCCGTCGCAGTCGTCGAGGCCAAGGACAACAAGCACACCGTCAGCCAGGGTCTGCAACAGGCGCTGGGCTATGCAGAAATCCTGAACGTTCCCAGCGCCTTCAGCTCCAACGGCGACGCCTTCGCCTCCCACAACAAGGTACCTGCCCCCGGTGAAGATATCGAAACCGAATTTCCGCTGGAGTCCTTCCCGCCACCGGCGACCCTCTGGCAGCGTTACAAAAGCTGGCGCGGCATCGCGGATCCGGCCGAAGAACTGGTCGTCCAGCCCTATCATCTGGACCCGTCCGGCAAGGAACCCCGCTACTACCAGGTCGAGGCCATCAACCGCAGCATCGAGGCGGTCGCCAGTGGCAAAAAGCGCGTCCTGCTGGTCATGGCCACCGGCACCGGCAAGACCTACACTACTTTCCAGATCATCTGGCGCCTGTGGAAGGCGGGACGCGTCAAGCGGGTACTATTTCTTGCTGATCGCAACATTCTGGTCGACCAGACCCTGGTCAACGACTTCAAGCCCTTCGGCCCGGTCATGACCAAAATCAAAAACCGCAAAATCGACCCCTCCTACGAAATCTATCTGGGCCTGTACCAAGCCATCACCGGGCCGGATGAAGAAGACAAAATCTTCAAGTCCGTCTCACCCGACTTCTTCGACATGATCGTCATTGACGAATGCCATAGGGGCAGCGCGGCCGAGGATTCCCAGTGGCGGGAGATTCTCGAATATTTTTCCGGTGCCGTGCAGCTTGGCCTCACCGCGACACCCAAGGAGACCCGATACGTTTCCAGCACCACCTATTTCGGCGAGCCGGTCTACACCTACAGCCTCAAACAGGGCATCGAGGACGGCTTCCTAGCCCCCTACAAGGTGGTGCGCATCGATATTGACAAGGACGTATTGGGCTGGGTACCGCCACCGGGGATGAAAGACGACCTCGGCCAGGAGATCGAACATCGTGAATACAACCAGCAAGACATGGACCGCATCCTGGTGCTCAACCAGCGCACCAAGTTGGTGGCCGAGCGGGTGATGCAATATCTCAGGGCCACCGACCCCTACGCCAAGACCATCATCTTCTGCGAGGACATCGACCACGCCGAGCGCATGCGCGCCGCCATCACCAACGCCGCCGGGCAGCTCGCCATCGACAACCCCAAGTACGTCATGCGCATCACCGGCGACAGCGTCGAGGGCAAGAACGAACTGGACAACTTCATCGATCCGGAAAGCACATTTCCGGTCATCGCCACTACCTCGGAGCTGCTGACCACCGGCGTCGACGCCCAGACCTGCAAGCTGATCGTGCTGGACAAGACCATCAATTCCATGACCAGCTTCAAGCAGATCATCGGCCGCGGCACCCGTATCAACGAAGAGCACAACAAGTGGTTCTTCACCATCATGGACTTCAAGAAGGCCACCGAGCTGTTCCATGATCCGGATTTCGACGGCGAGCCGGTAGTGATTTATCAGCCCGGCGCCGGTGATGACCCTGTACCCCCCGATCCCGACTACCCTGAGGAAGAATTTAACCCCGATCAGATGGAAGATGAGCCCGGCACCTACAAAATCCGCGTCAGCGGCGTGCCAGCAACGATCATCAACGAGCGCATCGAATACATCGGCCCGGATGGCAATCTCATCACCGAATCCTACAAGGACTTCACCCGCAATCAGATCCGGTCGGAATACGCCTCGCTGGACGACTTTCTGCAACGCTGGCACAGCGAGAAGAAAAAGCAGGCCATACTCGACGAGCTGGAAGAACACGGCATTGTGCTCGACAACCTTGCCGCCGAAGTCGGAAGGGATTATGGCGATTTCGATCTCATCGCCCATATTGCCTTTGATCAGCCACCCCTCACCCGCCGTGAGCGCGCCAACAATGTCAAAAAGCGCAACTATTTCACCAAGTACGGCGACAAGGCCCGCGCCGTACTCGAGGCCCTGCTGGACAAATACGCCGACGAAGGCATTCGCAGCCTGGAGACGCCCAGGGTGCTCAAGCTCAAACCCTTCGATAAAATCGGCACCCCGGTTGAAATCATCAACCAGGTCTTCGGCGGCAAGGCCAACTATGAACAGGCCGTGCAGGAACTGGAACAGGAACTCTTCAGGCCAGATGAATCGGCCTGAGACCCGGACCCGTAGGTCGGGCTTCAGCCCGATACCGGCCCCGAATACACGTAATGCCCTAACATCGGGCACCATGCAGAAAGCCAACAGGAATACAGAATGAGCAACGTCAGCGGTATCATCAAATCCATCCAGAACATCATGTGGAAAGACGTCGGTCTTGACGGTGATGCGCAGAGGCTCGGTCAACTGGTCTGGATGTTCTTCCTCAAGATCTTCGACGACCGCGAGGCAGAGCTGGAACTCATCGAGGACGACTACGAATCACCCATCCCCGGGCACCTGCGCTGGCGCAACTGGGCCGCTGACCCGGAAGGCATGACCGGTGATGCGCTGGCTGACTTCGTCAACAATCAGCTTTTCCCAGCGCTCAAGGAAAAACTGCCAGCGCATGGACCACAGGGAGCACGCGCCCAGGTGGTGCGCAGCGTATTCGAGGATGCCTACAACTACATGAAATCCGGCACCCTCATGCGCCAGGTGATCAACAAGATCAACGAGATCAACTTCAACAACACCGAGGACCGCCACACCTTCGGCAGCATCTACGAACAGATCCTCAAGGACCTGCAAAGCGCCGGCAATGCAGGCGAGTTCTACACCCCCCGTGCCGTCACCCGCTTCATCGTCAACCGGGTGGACCCGAAACTGAAGGAAACCGTGCTCGACCCCGCCTGCGGCACCGGCGGTTTCCTCACCTGCACCATCGACCACAAGCGCGACCGGTACGTGAAGACCCGCAAGCAGGAGGAAACCCTGCAGAAAACCATCTTCGGCGTGGAGAAAAAGGCGCTGCCGCACATGCTGGCGGTGACCAACATGATCCTGCACGGCATCGACGTGCCCACCAACATCTGCCACGACAACACCCTGAGCCGCCCCTACAAGGACTACGGCGAAAAGGACCGGAAAGACGTCATCATCACCAATCCCCCCTTCGGCGGCATGGAAGAGGACGGCATCGAAAACAACTTTCCTGCCCATTTTCGCACCCGCGAGACCGCCGACCTGTTCATGGCGCTGATTATCAAGTTGCTGAAGAAAAACGGCCGTGCCGCCGTGGTGCTGCCCGACGGATTCCTGTTCGGCGAGGGTATGAAGACCCGCCTCAAGCAAACCCTGCTGGAAGAATGCAACCTGCACACCATCGTCCGCCTGCCCAACGGCGTGTTCAACCCCTATACCGGCATCAAGACCAACCTGCTCTTCTTCACCAAGGGCCGGCCCACCGAAACCGTCTGGTACTACGAACACCCCTACCCGCCCGGCTACAAGAGCTACAGCAAGACCAAACCCATGCGCTTCGAGGAATTCCAGGCCGAGATCGACTGGTGGGGCGACGAGGCCGACGACTTCAAGGCCCGCAAGGAAACCGAACACGCCTGGCCCGTCAGCCGTGAGGAGATCGAGGCCCGCAACTACAATCTCGACATCAAGAACCCCCACGTCGGCGAACAGATCGATCACGACCCGGACGAGTTGCTGCAACAGTACGCAGAACAGCAACGGGAAATCAGCGAACTGCGCCAGCAGCTCAAAAACATCCTCGACCAGGCATTAAGCGAAAGCCGCGCATGAATAAACAACAGAACACACGGCTTGCCGAGCAGAGCGCTACCTATGCGCCAGAGACCGTCATCGAGCAAACACCCGGCGGCCGAGGCCACAATCCTGCCGTTGAATATCTCGATATCTGGAGCAGCGCCTGGCTTAAAAAGTCGGCAAGCGGACGCGGCAGCAATGGCAAGCTCACTCCCTATGGTATCCAGAAACTGCGAGAACTGATCCTGGAACTGGCTGTGCGCGGGCGGCTGGTGCCGCAAAATCCGGAAGATGAACCCGCCAGCGTGCTGCTGGAAAAAATCGCCGAGGGAAAGGCGCGGCTGGTGAAGGAAGGAAAGATCAAGAAGCAGCCGAGCTTGCCGGTGATAGAAGATCAAGATAGACCTAATAGCCTGCCCGATGGATGGGAATCGGCGCGTTTGGGTAACATTGTTCGAGTGCTAAACGGTCGCGCATACAAGAAGCACGAGATGTTGACGGAAGGGACTCCTTTGTTGAGAGTAGGTAACCTCTTTACGTCCAACGAGTGGTATTACTCAAATCTCGAACTTGAGCCGGATAAATATATAGATAATGGCGATCTAATTTATGCGTGGTCTGCCTCCTTCGGACCATTTATTTGGGAGGGTGGTAGAGTGATCTACCATTATCATATTTGGAAGCTGGATTTTTTTGATGAGTCGAGTTTTGACAAGCGATTTTTGTATCGTTACCTAGAGGCAGAAACCGACCGTATTAAGGCATCTGGTAGTGGCATAGCCATGATTCATATGACTAAGGACCGGATGGAAAAATTGGTCATTCCAATTCCACCCCTCGCCGAACAACGCCGCATCGTCGCCAAGGTCGATGAACTCATGGCCCTCTGCGACCGGCTGGAGCAGGAGCAGACCGACAGCCTCCAGGCCCACCAGACCCTGGTCGAAACCCTGCTGCGCACTCTCGTCGAAGCGCCTGATGCCAAAAGCGCCCAACAAGCCTGGCAACGCATCGCCCATCACTTCGACCTCCTCTTCACCACCGAAGAATCTATCGACCAGCTCAAACAAACCATCCTCCAACTCGCCGTCATGGGCAAACTCGTCCCCCAGGATCCCAACGACGAACCTGCCAGCGTGCTGCTGGAAAAAATCGCCGACGAAAAGGCGCGGTTGGTGAAGGAAGGGAAGATCAAGAAGCAAAAGAAACTGCCGGAAATTGCCGAGAATGAAAAGCCTTTTGAACTGCCGGTTGGATGGGAATGGGCATTTATACCACAAGTCGTGACTAACGATAAATATTCAATCAAAAGAGGCCCATTTGGCAGTACCATAAAAAAAGATTATTTCGTGCCGAGTGGATACAAAGTATATGAACAGCAAAATGCTATTAAGGATGATTTCTCACTTGGGCAATATTATATAAATAATGATAAGTTTAATGAGTTAAAGGCATTTGAAGTTAGGCCAAACGACATAATTATTAGCTGCTCTGGTACCGTTGGTAAGGTTGCTATAGCACCCTCATGGATGGAGGCTGGAATTATTAACCAAGCTCTTTTGAAGCTTTCCCTGAATGAGAATGCATTAACGAATAGGTATTTTAAAATATTGTTTCCCGCATTTTATATGAAGACGGAAACCCTCTCAGAGCTACAGGGTACTGCTCAAAAAAACATGGTTTCCGTTGCGACTTTAAAGGAGGAGCCTTTTCCGCTTCCACCCCTCGCCGAACAACACCGCATCGTCGCCAAGGTCGATGAACTCATGGCCCTCTGCGACGCCCTCAAGGCCCGCATCCAGGACGCCCAGACCACACAGCTCCATCTTGCCGACGCCGTGGCTACTGAGGCGGTAGAATGCTGAATATCGGGTGACGGACGTCAATGGAATTGAAATACGTCTATATCACGGGCTACAAGAACTTGGTGGACACCCGGCTTGAGTTTCGGAGTACCCAAACTCCGATCACCATCATTGTAAACGATGGGTTAGGGGCAGAGAAATGGGAATGGCGCGTGCAATGGGTAGAGGGCAATAGGCAATTTCATTTATTTTGCGGACAAAGCTGAATCGATGTATGCGTAACCCATTGAATATACAAGAAATCACTCACGTACTCATTGTGGTTAAGGGGCTGGTGTTGAATTAGCCATGATATATATATAGAATCTAAATAGATTGTAAATAGACCACGCATGTGGACTGGGATTCGGCCATGGCCCGCCGGAATGGCGTAAAAACTGCGAAACTTCAGCTGACCGTAGATGAAACCACGATACGGGTTCTGGAAGATATGGTTGGCTTGGGTATCCACGGGGCCAACAAAGCTGAAGTTGGATCCTGGATCGTCCGGACCTGGATCTGGGAAAATCAGGAACAGCTTTGTATGAACGGAATCGAGTTAAAGAAGAAGCACATCGATGGAGCCGAATAATGATTGAGAAGAGGCACGTGGGCCATGCTCCAATCAAAGAAGCACTGATCGATATTCAAGTTACTTTCCCGGAGAAAGTTACCGTTGAGGCGTTAAATTCACAGTATGATGTGCAGATAGCCGATCAGTATCCCAAGCATGAAACTCTACAGAGAAGTGAGTTCGGGATACACAACGAAGATGGCAAGCCTCCAACGGTTACTATTGGGCAAAGCATTGTCGGGTATCGTTTCACTTCTGAAGATGGTCAGCGAGTTGTTCAGTTCCGGATTGACGGTTTTACATTCAGCAGGTTGGAACCATATGATACATGGGAAGAAATGCGTGATGAGGCTGCTAGGCTCTGGGATGTTTATTTGAAAGCTGCCTCACCTGATTCTGTGACACGTGTAGGAACGCGATATATCAATATGTTGAAACTTCCACTGCCGGTGGATCTCAAAGATTATTTGACGGCCCCACCGGCTATTCCACCAGGCCTGAACCAGGAGCTGGGGAGTTTCCTAACCAGAATCCAGATTCGTGATCCTGACATCGGAGCTAAGGGTTTTCTGACGCAGGCATTGGAAGGGGTTCATGATAATTACGCGCCGATTGTTTTAGACATTGACGTATTTATGGCGCACCAATTTGATGATCCCCATGAAGAAACGGTTTGGCAGTGTTTGGAACAGCTAAGGCATTTTAAGAACGAAGTATTTTTCGAAAGTATCACAGAGAAAACAACGGAGCTTTGTAAATGACAGCCATAGCAATCATGGGAAGAGCGACTGCGTTCCCCTCTTTCTATAGTACGGGGACAAGTGAGGCATCCAAGGAGTTACAGCGTTTAGTTGAGGATACGGCCGAAAATCTGCGCAAAGCAGTAACATGGGATCATTTAAGCCAGGTTACCATCGAATTAAAGGAAATCTACCAGCATTGCTCTGAACCTGATTGGAATGGATATGGTGCGAGTCCGATTTCTCAGGAAACATATGATGAAGCCGTTCGTTTTCTCAACGCATTGCCTTCCTGGTTGCCTGCACCAGAAATCGTACCAGAGCCTAACGGCGATATTGGTTTTGAATGGAACTGTGGTAAAAACCGCATGCTTGTGGCAAGTGTGGACGGGACAAACCGTATAAGCTACGCGGGCTTACTTGGTAAAGGGAACAAGGCTCATGGGACTGAGGTGTTCGATGGTTCAATTCCTCAAACGCTTATTGACCATATTTCAAGGATCTGTCCGAGGGAAATTGCTGCAGGACAAAGTGCAAGTTAGCGAGCAGATTACGCGCTACATTCTGTCGAAAAGCCACTACAGCAAGGTAAACCAGACCGTGAAATATGCGGCCTACTTGCCCGCGCCCAATGGCGAAACGTCGGTTTACCGTACTTCCGAACTTGCAGAGGCAGACATCTGGGATATTGGCCAAGAATATGTGGCACAGCCGAGGGAGAAAACACTGTATGCGAAGGGATACACAACTGCGTCAGTTATTATAAACACCGGGCTGAGTGTGGTTCCGGAAACTACGCCACACCCTCTACATGCCAATATTTTAAGTTGGCCATCCGAAAAGCATGAGCAGAAGATGCTAGCACTGGAAATCGCTAACCAAGCAACGCTTTCATTACATCCCAATTTTTCGACTACGGCATCTAGCTGATATTACCCCGCATGGTGGTATCAATAATTCTGCGGTACACCCCGCTACACCGCACAGTCCCCCCTCCCTGCACCAACCTGACCTAACCTATTGAATCAATAAAATAATCCCTGGCTGTACCGAATACCCCCTGTTCCAGAATAATCAGTAAGTTATTGATTTTACAGGCCCTGAAGATCCCCGTATCGGCAGTTCGATTGTTCGACGCGTCCTTGCGCCTCACCCTTTCGGGGCTGCGTGAAGCGCGTTCAAAATCACTCCCAGCGACTTTGTCTGTCCCTAGCCAATAAATACAACAATGAAATTAGCATTATAGAGTTGACGGGTCGGCATCAGGCATTATAATATCGTTTACCAACTTGGTAAATAATATGGAATCACCCAGTTGGAAATCGATATACCCGATGAAGACCTTCGTGCGCTGTGCGAACAACAACGTCGTGTCGTCAGAACGCTGGGCGCAGCTTGTGCCCGCAAGCTGCGCAGTCGGTTGGCAGATTTGCAGGCGGCTGCCCACGTGCGTGAGCTGGTCGCAGGTCGGCCACATCCACTGAAGGGTGATCGCAAGGGGCAATTCGCGCTTGATTTGCACGGCGGCGTGCGTCTTGTGTTTGAACCCAATCACAATCCTGTACCCCGCTTTCCTAATGGCGGCATCGACTGGGCGCAGGTGACACAGATAACCATCATTTACATAGGAGACTACCATGACTGAACAGGCACGACTTTTTCAGCCAGACTGGGTCTCCCCACCCGGCGATACCATTGCCGACTTGCTGGAGGAGAAGGGCTGGAGCCAAGCCGAATTTGCCCAGCGCTGCGGCTATACAACCAAGCATGCCAGTTTGTTGATCAACGGCAAGGCAAGCATCACCGAAGACACTGCGCTCAAACTGGAAAGGGTTTTGGGCAGCAGCGCCCGCTTCTGGCTGGTGCGCGAAGCCCAGTATCGTGAAACCATCGCACGGCAGCAGGAGTTAAAAAGTCTCGAAGCCGAAGCGAATTGGCTGAAGCAGCTTCCGCTGGTTGATATGATCAGATTCGGGTGGATAAGGAAATGCAGATCCAAGGGACAACAGGTTGCCGAATGCCTGCAATTCTTTGGGGTTTCGTCAGTCGATGTATGGCAAAAACGTTATGCAGAACCATTGGCCGCTTTCAAGGCTTCGAGTAAATTCGACAAAGACGGTGCTGCCGTGTCGGCCTGGCTGCGACAGGGAGAGCGCGTCGCGTCTGAGATCGCCTGCCAGCCATATGACAAAGCACTATTCAAGCAAGCGTTGGTCGAATTGAGAGCGCTTACCAACGAGACGGATCCTAAAGTGTTTGTGCCCAAAATGATCACGACTTGCGCCCGTGCCGGGGTGGCCGTCGTGTTTGAGCCCGCGCCGAAAGGTTGCCCGGTCAGTGGCGCCACCCGGTGGTTATCCGCTGAAAAGGCCCTGCTGATGCTGAGCCTGAGACACAAGACTAATGATCATCTTTGGTTTGCATTTTTTCATGAAGCCGGACATATCTTGCTTCATGGAAAGAAGATGCTATTTCTTGAAAACATGGGACTGGATGACGAGCACGAGCGACAGGCAGACCAGTTTGCCAGTGACTTGTTGATTCCGCCGCAGTTTGCCAAGCGACTGCCGTTTCTTGAAAGGACGTATGCAGCCACCAAGGCCTTTGCAGAGGAAATTGGGGTGGCACAGGCGATCGTGGTAGGAAGAATGCAAAAGGAAGACTATTTGCCTTGGACCCACTTGAACAAGTGCAAGGTTCACTATCGTTGGGCTTAAGTGGCAGGAATGTGTTAATTTTAAATTATGCAAAATGAGGCCAGCTCAATGTCTGATGCAAAAATGGAAAAAATACTGAAAAGCCGTAGAATTCTGCGAAACCCCTATGCCTATCTCGATGACAATGGCACTTTTAGCGCCTTCCTGGCCCGTGCCGCCGCAGAGAACTACCGCGCGCCCAGTCGCCTTGAGCTTGAGAACCCCTACGCTTATCAGAATGGCAGTGGTGGTTTTGATATGAAAGGGGCTGTAGAAGTACGGCCTGCAAAGAGTGCTGATATTCCTGAAAATATCAAGAAATCACTACGGTGTTTCCGTGGCAACCCCGCGGAAGCGGCGCGGCACCTCCAGGGAGTGATCTGGCGAAACCGTGAGTCCATATGGCCCGATGGAGTGCCAGAAGACCCGGTAGCCATGCTCGATCCCCAAATTGCGATTCGCAGCATAGGGTTCAATTTTTATATGGAAGAAACGCTCGGGCAGTTTGTGTTCGAGGGGAAACGGCATGAAGTTGCAGGCAGTATTGATCGCGACTGGAATACAATACGTCTTTCCAGGCAGTTGCCCTTTGTTACGCAGCGATTTACTGCCGCCCATGAACTGGGTCATGCGCTTATGCATGAACAAACCGGCCTCCATCGCGATCGCCCACTGGATGGTTCATCGACCGCCCCTCGGTCTAAAATCGAGGTAGAAGCAGACCAGTTCGCATCTTGTTACCTGATGCCGGAAAATCTGGTCAAGAGTAGATTTAGCAATATCTTTGGTACGGAGAAGTTCGTTCTGGACGACACAACACAGTTTTTTCTGGAAAACGGCGGTGTGAACGTCAACGAGAAGTGTACCTCACTAAGGAGTCTGGCAAGAGTCCTCTCGTCCATTCAGTCGTATAATGGTCGCCATTTTGACTCACTTGCCAAACAGTTCCATGTTTCCATAGAAGCGATGGCGATCCGGCTTGAGGAGTTGGGCTTGATTTATTGTCAGGAACGGTAGGCCATCACCCGCCGGATCAACTCCCGCACAACCGCCCCTCCAGAATGAGGCGGGTCGGACCTACGCAACGAATTGAAAATAAACACAAATAAAACTCAGAAACGCATGAAATAGTGCTCAGAAGCCCTTTTTCAGTGGTGAAAAGCATGTTCTAAGGTGGAAGCAGTGCATGGCGGGGAACTGCGGTTTCTTACGGCCTGTTTTGTGTTGAAAAAGGGTGTTCTAAAGGCCGGAATGCGCTGATTTTTCAGGGAAATGTTTGATTAATCAGGGTGTTATGTAGGTCCGACCCCGGAGTGTTCCCCGGTTCTATTCTCCCCTCGTGTGCTATGATTACATTGTAATCAACCTCATTGGAATAGATTAAATATGAATGCCCGAAATATTTCCCTGCGCATGGATGAGGAGAAGATCGAGCGGATCGATCGTCTGGCGGCCGAGCTGGGCCGATCCCGTGCCTGGGTGCTCAACCAGGCCGCGGACCGGTATCTGGAATACGAGGAGTGGTTTGTCCGCCAGGTGCAAGAGGGTATTGCTGAGGCCCGCAGCGGCGATACGGTTCCCCATGAGCAGGTGATGGCGGGTCTGCGCAGGAAGATCGACAAGGCAAAAGCCGGGTGAAGATCGCATGGACGTGCAAGGCGAGGAAGGATCTCGACGAAATCTTTGACTACATTCTTGCGGAGAATCCGCAGGCGGCCGCGGATGTCCTGGAGCGGATCCGGCTGTCCACCGCACACCTGGAGGATCATCCGGGCATGGGGCGCCCGGGGCGGGTGGAGCACACCCGCGAACTGATTATTCCCGGCCTGCTTTATGTTCTTCCTTATATTACTGAAGCGGACACCATCACCATCGTTCGCGTGATCCATGCCGCGATGCAATTGCCCGTGAGTTTTTCCGATGATGATACTGGATAGCCGTGTTGATCAGCCTGTTGGCCAGGTTGTTGCCGGTTGAGCGCCGGCACCAGCCCATTCCAAATGGGCAGTTGTCATTTGGAGGTGGGCATGGCTTATGGTGGTGTGGTTGTGGTCTGCGGATCCCGGTCGTTGTTTTCATCGGCGGTTGTGACAAAACGTTTGTAAACTTTCACACCACGCAGAAGATTAAACCAAAGCATCAGCCAGCTGGCGCATAGAGCCACAGCCGCCGCGTAGGTCCATCCGGCTGGCCAGATAACCGCAAGCAGAATCAGTATCAGGGCGAGTTGTTGCAGCAGAAACTGGCGGTAAGCCCATTGTTCCGGGATGATCTTTTTCATGCCGGGTATTTTGCCGCGTGACACTCCTTTCTTGTGCTGCCATTGCTGGGAGTGCAGCCACACCAGAAAGGGCACGATCTTGTACAGCATGCCGGTAATAACAGAGGTGACAAAACCGGCAAGATACAGCACTACTACCAGTGTATCGAGAAAGGAGGGTTGCTCCCCCGGCCAGAGGGTGCCCGTAGCCCAAAGCAGGACACAAAGCAGCAGGCTCAGCATGCCAACCCGCCAGTAGCGCAGGCTGACATCGGGCAGGCGCCGCCGCCGTTGTGCCTGCAGGCGCAACGTCATGATGGCAAAAAACGCCAGGCCGGTGGCGATCGCCGTTGCGGAGATGTTGTTGAGGACGGACCAATATCCCCCGCCTGCCGCTGACAGCAGTGCACTGACGGACCATAACAGCAGCAGGCTGAACATCAGCGGTACGTGCAGCCGCATCATCAGCGCCGGATAATCGGGGGTCATCTGGAACATGGGTACCAGATGATAGGCAAAACCCGTTATCGAAAAACCAATCCAGCCTACCAATATCCAGGTCAAGTGAACATCCGTCAACCGGCGGTCGAGTGTGATCGCATCCCAGGCATGCCCGCCGGCGAGTAACAGCCCGATCGATACCGCCAGCAACAGGGCCATCAATGCCAGCCGGATAGCCCAAATCGTTGGGTGTGTCGCCGGTGTTCGCAGCAGGCTGGAAGCAGCGGCAAGCATGAACACGCTGAAAACCAGCAGCAGAACGGCGAATGCCGCAGACAACACCACCGTATTACCCGACCACAATCCCGCGGCCAATAACAGCGTTCCACTCGTCAACAGCAGATGCAACGCGGTACTGATCCTCCCTGGTCTGGCGACGGGAGTGCCAACGAGCACCGGCAATAACTGCATCAACGCACCAAACATGATCATGGTGATGAATCCCAGGGTGAACAGATGCGTGATCCCGAGGCTGGCCGGTGCCCATCGGTCCTGCAAGACGATTGGTCCGTTGAACAGCAGGCCCAGAGCAAAAAGCACGGCGAATGGCGGCGCCGTCAGGAAAAAGCGCAGCGGCACGCCAATCGGCGGTGCCTGATGAAGGGAGAGATGCTGATAATTCATGGAAAGAAGCGGGATGCCGGCCAAGGCTTAATCGTTCTTCGGCGTCAGGATGGTTTCTCCGCCTTCCCGCTCCTGCCGATGGCGGATGAGGATTTCATAATTCGTTGATTTACCGGGTAAAGTCTCGTAGGCGAAACCGGACTCGTTGAGGATGGCATAAAGAGGAAAGGGTTCGCGTCGATGCAAAACCCGCAGGTGTTCCCCGTATTTGAGTTTTTCCAGGGCAGAGAGGATCTGCTCCAGAGGCTCAGGCGGTTCGAGACCACTGACGTCGAGAATGTGTTCCTGCACTGTCATCGCTGTTTGCGTCATGGAAGAAAAACCGGCCGCTACGCGCTTGCGGCCTGATCGGCTGGTGAAGCGGTGGTTTCCTTTTTCTCCATGGCGTTCATGCGTGTGATCAGCGCTTCATTGTCCAGCATCTGATCCGCCATGGGATAGAGGATCTGTTCTTCTTTCATATTGTGTTGCTGCATCATGATCAGCAGGGTTTCCGACAGGTCCAGATACTGCTCCTGATCCTCGCTTTGCAGTGCAGCGGCCATATCCTGCAACAATTCACGCATCATGGTGTGTTCTTCGCGCATCACCTGTGTCGGCCCCATTGGCCCGCCGGTTTGTTGCTCGATGGCCGGGAAAAGTTCGTTTTCCTCCATCGTGAAGTGATGTTCCAGCGCCCCCCGAAACCCGGCAAATTCTTTTTGCGACTCGGTCCAGTCCGCCTTGGCCACGATCTCCTCGGCATTGGAAAACAGAACATCACAATGGTGATGATCATCGGTCAGATAATTGCTGATGCTTTTCATAAATCCTCAATCGAAAAAGTGTCCCAGTTGTATTAGAAAAACATTATATAGCAAAAATGAGCGTTATCCATTGACATGTGTTTGTTTTCATACTGCTTTGGTCGGACAAAAACCTTTGCGACACGGGGTAAATTTTGGTCCGGTAACCGTATTTTGTGTATGAAATTCAGCCGTTTTGCAAAGCCGAGTGTTTTGGTGTGTTCAGATATACATACATTACCATCAAACCCGCTATCAGCAGGCCCACGCCCGTATTGTTCAGCAAATCGCGCAACGCCGTAATAACAACGAGCAAGACGATCACTAAAAGCGTATTTCGTCGTAATGGCCAGCGTTCATCTTTGGGCTGAACCTGTTGCGCAATCAGCAACACCGGTAACAGGTAGAGTGAGATACTCACACTGAATAGCAGGGTAATATCGGTGACCGGCAGACTACCGACGATATTTTGTCGTAATGCCGATGCGAACAGGGCCAACCCGATAAGAATGGGCAAATGGCCATAGATGATGAGATGGGCGGCGCCCAGCTCCCGATCAATGACGACACGCTCGATCACTTCGAAATAATGCCACCAGATCGCGCCAAGACTGACAAAGCCAAGAAAGGCGATGCTGAGGGCGCTCATCGTCAAATCCTGCGGGCCAAGCGCACCGGTCAAACTGGCCACCGATTCGCCCAGGAGGATGATGGTCAATAAGCCGTAACGTTCCGGCAAGTGGTGTTTGTGAACGCCAGCTGTTTTCAGCAGGGGCCGGCAACGAAACGGCGTCGCAAAATCAATCAACAGGCCGGCTACCCAGAAGGCATACATCCACGTTGTGGGTAAAAACGCGGAGGCCAGCCAGAGGGAGGCACCGACAGCAAAGCCGGTGGCCAGACAGGAGGTGAGTGGCCGCATCTCCTGATTGGAGAAATAGACACGCAGGTACATCACCACCAACAGACCGCGTATCGCGGCATAACTGAGGGCAAACTTCTGGCCCTCACCTTGAAAGGCATCCTTGATATAAAGGGACATCAGGGTTACCAGAAACATCTGTCCCAGGGTGAGCAGGCGATCGAGCACACTGTCATCATAGAATCGCGTTGCATACAGCGCATGGCCTGTCCAGGCCCACCACACGGGGATAAACAGGGCGATAAACATCAGGAACTCGCTCAGCCCCAAATGACCGTTGTGCCCGTAAGTAACCACGTGCGCCAGTTTTGCGATAACTACGACATAAACGAGATCATAAAACAGTTCCAGCCAGCTGACCCGGTGTTTCTCGAGGGTGGATTGTAATATCTTCTTCATCAGCAGTATCCAGACAAAAACGCCGGGTGATTACACTTTCGTCATGCCGCATCTCCATAGTGTCACACCGGCAATGGCGCAAAAAAGCCGAGCTTCCCTGACACGGCCCGTCGAATGTGTGCCGGACCACTGCTGTCCCATTAACTCCCTCTCCCGCCGGGAGAGGGTTGGGGTGAGGGGATCAAAAACCGGGTTACGCATTGTTTTATTTATCCCCTCATCCTGGCCTTCCCGGAGGGAGAAGGAATGGCTTCGATTGACCGGGAGGGCCAATTTTATCTCGTCAATATTTCAGTATTTGTACCCGTTTCATTATCAAGGGCTTGCCAAATATCCGGATTGAGTTGGTGGGACAGCAAAGGTGCCGGACAATGTTTATTCCTTGCTGTTGAAGCCGGCGGCCACATGGCTGCCGTCACAAAAAGGCTTGTTGTCGGAGGCCCCACAGCGGCATAACGCCACTTCCGTTCCCTGCCAGGCTTCGCGGCCGCTGCCGTTTTTGATGGTGATGTTTCCGCTCAACAACAGCGGACCATTTTCCAGTGGCTTGATGTTTAACTTTCCGCCTCTGCTTGTGAGTTCTTCACCCTTCTCGCCCACGGCACCGTAGTCCCGAAAACCGGTCACCTCGTGGCTGTTGTCACAGAAGGGTTTGTTTTTTGATTTGCCGCAACGGCAGAGTGCAACCCGGTAGGCAACGCCTTCCATGTCGCCAGGTGAGTCCTCAATCCCAAGTTCGCCCCGAACGAAATAGGGACCGTTATAGCAAACCGCTACGGTGTTTTCCCGGGCCGGCTGTTCCTTGCTGGTTTGTTCCCTCGTTTCGTAGGTCAAAGCACCACTTGGACATCGCTGTACAACATCGATCACTTCCTGCGGAGAAACAAGATCTGGCAGACACCAGGGCTGGCGTCCACCGACAAACAATTCACCCTTGGCATGGCCGCATTCTGCGATATGAATGCAGAGGCGTCCATCCCAGGTGACATCGATCTCCGTGCCGGCAAAGGTATATTTTTCTTCTTCACTCATGATTTGTTTCTCCTTGATAAAAGTCCTGTTTATAAAGTCTCTGCTGCCGATATATTTTTTTGTATATGTTCCTGAGACAACCTGTTAACGAGGTGTTCAGGGTAAGTCAAACACCAGTGCAACACTCCCTTCAGTACCGATAAATTCAACATTGTCGGCTTCTTTTACCGTTGCACCATCCCCTTCGCCGAGGCTTTCACCGTTCACCCCAAGGGTTCCTGTGACGACATGCACATACAGCGTTCTGCCGGCGTCAGGTGAAAATGAAGTGGATTGATCAGTATCCAGTCGCAGCTGATATAAACAGGCGTCCTGATGGATCAGCATGGAACCATCACGCGCATCCGGAGAGACAATCAGTTGCAAACCTTTCCTGGTTGCAAACTGTTTTTGCTGGTAAGCAGGTTTGAGACCCGCTTCATCGGGCTGGATCCAGATTTGTAAAAATTCCAGTGTTTCAGTGGATGAGGGATTGTATTCACTGTGGGTAACACCGGTGCCGGCACGCATGAGCTGGAAGGTACCCGCAGCCAATCGTTTTACATGCCCCATGCTGTCTTTGTGTTCAATGGTTCCCTTTTTCACGTAACTGATGATTTCCATATTCTGGTGGGAATGGGTTGCAAAACCTTTGCCGGGCATGACCCTGTCATCGTTGATGACACGCAGTGCCGAAACGCCAGTATGCTGGGGATCGTAATAATCCGCAAATGAAAAGGTATGGCGGCTCTGTAACCAGCCGTGGTCCGCGTAGCCACGCGCCTCGCTGTGTCGAATCTCAATCATGCTGTTCTCCCCGCTTGTCTTGGTTTCGTCGGGAACCAGCATATATGCCGATAATGAGTAAATATATATGCTATAAATAGACTATTTGTTTACTCACAGTTGACAATATGGATCGATTGAACAGCATGAACCTCTTGATCGAGGTGGTGAGGGAAGGCGGGTTCACCGCAGCGGCAGCGAAAACAGGGCTGTCGCGTGCGCAGGTGAGTAAATCGATCATGCAGCTGGAAGAATATCTGGGGACGCGTCTGCTCAATCGCACCACCCGCCGGGTCAGCCTGACCGAAATCGGACGTATCTACCACGAACGTTGTAAAACCATTTTACAGGATATTGAGGAAATCGAAGGGATTGCAGGGGAACAGACCAGCAAACCACAGGGCACCTTGACCCTGAATGCGCCAACTTCATTTGGCGTTCTGCATTTGAGCGGGGCGATACCGCAATATATCAAACAGTACCCCGGGATGCAGATCTCACTGAAACTTGCGGATCGTTTTATCGATGTGGTTGCAGAAGGTTTCGATCTGGTGATCAGAATTGCGGAACTCGAGGATACGAGTCTCGTCGCGCGCAAAATCGCACCGTGCAAGCGGGTGTTTTGTGCTTCCCGCGAATATCTGAAACAAAACGGCATCCCCGGGGTTCCGCAGGATCTGGCAAAGCATCAATGCCTGATCTACTCGAATGAGCTGAAGCCTGCTGACTGGGTATTGCATGGACCCGATGGGACGGAATCCATCAAGGTCAATGGACCGGTGTGTGCGGACAATGGCGATATTCTGAAGGCCGCGGCCCTTGCCGGGCTTGGTATTACATTGTTGCCCACTTTTCTTGTCGGCCCGGAGATCCGTGCCGGACGACTGCAACAAGTACTGGCGGACTATTGTCCTCCTGAAATCTCGATCTATGCCATTTTTCCTTCGCGCCGTTATCTGTCGGCGAAAGTAAGAACCTTTGTCGATTTTCTTGCAGATTATTTTGGTGACAATCCCGAGTGGGATCGGTTTGGCTGAGGAAGCCTGATCCACCGTTCTCCGCCCCGATTTGTTTTGACACCGCTGGCGGGCAGAATCAATATTAGTATTATCGTGTATGCGAATATTCTTCTATATGTCTCAGACCCCTTGTGTTTGTCTGGCTGGCGAGTGAAGATTAAGGCTGTTAATCCACCGTCGTAACAGGAGGCAGGGAGACAACCTATTCACGACAATAACAAAAAAAGAGAGAAACAATTATGGATGCAAAAATCATCTGGTTATTCATATTTGTCGCGTTGTATTGGAGTTATTGTATCTTTTGGGGTATCAAGGGTGCGATAACGTCAAAAACCGCTTCCGACTATTTCATTGCTGGGCGTAGTATTTCCATCTGGGTGTTCGTTCTTGCCGCAACGGCAACCTCCTTTTCAGGCTGGACCTTCATGGGGCACCCGGGTTTGCTGTATCGCGATGGTTTTCAGTACGCCTACGCTTCGTTTTATGCCATCACCATTCCCTTTACCGGCGTCATTTTCCTGAAACGCCAGTGGATGCTGGGCAAACGCTATGGTTTTGTCACCCCCGGGGAAATGCTTTCCACCTATTTCAAATCCGACAGTATTCGCTTGCTGGTGGTGCTGGTGGCGCTGATTTTTTCCATTCCCTATCTGGGTCTGCAGCTGCGTGCTTCCGGTTTTCTTTTCAACGTTCTGACCGATGGCATGCTGGATGTGGAAACCGGTATGTGGATGTTGTCGGCAGTGGTCATCATTTATGTGGCCTCCGGTGGTCTGCGTGCCGTGGCCTACGTGGATACCATGCAGGCCATTCTGCTGGCCCTGGGTATCGTTGCCATTGGGATTATCGCTGTCAATTTCGTCGGTGGCTGGGACAGGCTCAATGAGGGCATCGCCACCCTCGCACAGTTCGATACCAAACGCACTCCCGATGACTACAGTCACTATATCGCCATTCCGGGGGTCATCCAGTTTGTCAGTAATGGTCCCTCGGCAACCGGCGGTGCCTGGACGGGGATCATGATCCTGACGTACATGTTTGCGCTGATGGGGATTCAGTCCGCACCGGCCTTTTCCATGTGGGCCTTTGCCAACAACAATCCCAGGCCGTTTGCGCCGCAACAGGTTTGGGCTTCCAGTTTTGGTATCGGATTTATTCTCATGGTCTTTACCGCCATGCAGGGGCTTGGCGGGCACTTCCTCGGTGCAGACACCGCCTTCATGGCGGCGCATCCCGAGTTGGTGAACAACGTCATGAGTGAGGGGCTGGGCGGCAAGGATCTGATGGCCTCTGCCGGTAAGCAGGGGATGCTGGTCCCCCAGCTGATTCACCTCATGTCTGATGTCGCGCCCTGGCTGGTGGGGCTGTTGTCGGTGTGTGCCCTCGCCGCGATGCAATCCACGGGTGCGGCCTATATGTCGACCGCCGGTGGTATGCTGACACGTGATATCCTGAAACGTTTCATCATGCCACGCGCCAGCCATGCACAACAGAAGCTGTGGGGACGTATTGGCGTGGGTATCATCGTGCTGGCAGCCCTGATGGTTGCAACCCATGCCACGGACGCGCTGGTACTGCTTGGTGGTTTGGCCGTGGCTTACGGCTTTCAGATGTGGCCTGCGCTGATTGCTGTTTGCTGGTGGCCGTGGCTGACCCGCCAGGGTGTGGTGCTGGGCCTGATTGCCGGGCTGATTGTGGTAACGCTCACCGAGAAAATCGGCTCCCAGTTCATGCCATGGGGACGCTGGCCCTGGACCATGCACTCTGCCGGTTGGGGTATTATTTTCAACATGGGAATTGCCCTTATCGTTTCCTATTTCACCCAGAACAGGGAAGAGACAGAACATCGCATGAGTTTCCACAACTTCCTGCGTGAACACGCCACCCTTGATGAGGCGAAGAAAAAACTCATTCCCCTTGCCTGGATCATTACCCTGGTGTGGTTCTTCTTCGGTATCGGGCCCGGGGCGGTGATTGGCAATACTGTTTTCGGCGACCCCAATGATGCGGCCACCTGGCTTTTTGGTATCCCCTCCATCTGGGCATGGCAATTGTTATGGTGGGCCATCGGCGTGTTTATGATGTGGTTCCTGGCCTACAAGATGGAAATGTCACTGGTGCCCACCAAGGAAGTCGAGGCTTTGCAGGAAGACATTGGCGATATCCACCTGGATGTGGATAAGCCCTGATCGCTTCGGGCAGGTCTGCGGGGAGGGGCAACTCTCCCCCTTCCTGATTTCTATCGCTGGAGTTCAATAAACCTTATTGCATGCTTTACTTTCTTGTTTCCATTCTGGTGCTTGCGCTGTTACTGTTTTTTCCCATGAGCAAACTTATCTGGGTGCTGAGTGTACGCCGTTTGCAGCGAAAGACCGGGAGGGAGCTGACGCACGAGGAGATACAGGGTCAGATGAACCGCGCCCGTTTTGTGGCCGTGTTTGTCAGTTTGATTTTTTCCTTGCTGTTCAACATCCGCTTGCTGGGTTGGCCTGCTGATGTCTGATCCTCTATATCGTACTCTCAGAATCATTGCCATCCTCATGACCGTGGCGTGGGTCGGCTGGTCTTTTTATGATGGCATGCTGAAAGACAGTAAACCGGGAGACAGTGATTACCATGCCGCCAACCGTGCGTTTGAGGATGGCAATTACGCCGAAGCGCTGGAAGATTATGAGCGTGCGCTCGAAGCGGACAATAACAATATCTTTGCCTTGCGTGGCAAGGCCCGCAGCCTGATGCAATTGGGGCGAAATCAGGAGGCACTGGAAGTATTCAACCAGGCCATCGCAAGGGACGGGAAATTTGCCGCTACCTATGCCAACCGCGGTATCCTCCATGATCGCATGGGAAATTACCAGAAGGCCATCGCTGATTATGAAAAGGCGATCGCGCTGGACAGCGCCATAACCGAAGGACCCAACTGGCTGACCCGGTTTTTACGCATGCAGCCGGAAAAGCCGCCAACGATAGCCGATCGGGCGCGATATCTGCGCCAGCAACTCGCCAAGCCTGAGGCAGAGCGCCTGTTGAGCGTACCCGAGGTGGATCAGCAACAACGCAGCTACAAAATGTGAAGGTCATGCTGAAGCGCGAAGCTCCAGCAGCTTCAGACAAGCTCCAGAATATCAACAAGCAGAACCCGGAAGAAGAACAGCAGGGCAATCGCACCAAACAGCAGATGGCCCACTTCCGATTCTCCCTCTTCATCACGAAAGGTCAGACCGTGCCAGGCAATAATGCCGGTCACAAGGAGAAAGATAAAATCAGTCATAGCGGGCGGGATTCATGAAAATCAATTACTGCAAAATAACATCTTACAGGGATTTCCCTCAAGTGATGTCATGGTGATGTTGATTGTGCCTGCTGCACGGGCGGTGCAGCGGCTCTCCGGAGTTGTCTCCGGGTTTACGCTATTCTTGGAGCATGGATAACAGAACTGATATCTCGCAATTGTCATCAATCCCGGCGTTTGCGGGATTCGATGAGCAGCTTGTCTCAACCCTGGTTACCCGCAGCCAGACGGTTGAATTGAAAAAAAATGACGTTCTTTTCCATGCGGGTGATGCTTTTCAGCAAAACCTTTATATCCTCTTGTGCGGGCGCCTCCTTCTGCAAGGAAGGGAAAGCATGCGCCGGCTTCAGCCTGGTGAGATTGTCGGCCTGGCGCCTTACCTCGATCACTCCCCCTATCGTGCCACAGCCATTGCAGACACGGACTGCCGCCTGCTGCAAGTGAGTGCGGAGGATTTTGCAGAACTGGAAAAAACCTTTCCAGAGTTTGGCAGGCTTGTCGATCAGGTGCTCGGCCAGCGTATTCGCAGCCGCACGGTGCAGCAGCCACCCACGAGCGGCAGTCTGGCACAGCCGGTGTACCGGCTGATGACTTCGCCCCTGGCCAGTTGTGACAGCGGCACCAGTATTCGTCAGGCCTACCGTATCATGCAGCAAAGAAAAATCGGTAGCCTGGGGGTATATGATGAACAAGGCGAACTGATGGGCATGCTGACATTTGCCGGCTTATGCGGCGCCCTGCTTGAACCTGGGGTACTGCCAGAGACACCGGTACGTAACGCTGCCTGTGAAACGCCGGTCACCATCGCGGAGACCGCACCGCTCTGGCAGGCTGAAGACATGCTGCGCCAGCACCATGTCAAGTATCTCGTGGTCGTGCGTGAAGGCAAGCCCGTCGGCTTGTTGTCACTGACGGATCTTTACAAGGCGCGGCTGAAACAGCAGTCCGGGCTGATCGGCGTGATTGCGTCTGCCAGTTCGATTGAGGCCCTGCGCGGACATCATGCGCAAATGCACGAAACGGCAAGCGATATCCTGCAGCAACACCGCCATGCCAGCCAGGCCGTGCAGCAGATCAGCCGTCTCCATCTCGCGATTCAGCAACGTTGCGTGGAGCTGACGTTGGCCGAGCTTGAGATGCCTGTGCCGCGTCCCTTCAGCCTGATCATTATGGGTTCCGGTGGCCGTGCAGAAATGCTTCTCAACCCGGATCAGGACAACGGACTGATCATCGACGATCGTCAGCAGCCACCGGCCCGGGAAGAATTGCAATGGTTCGAGGATTTCTCACAGCGGCTGAACACAAATCTGGACAAGGCCGGTTACCTGCTTTGCCCGGGTGACATCATGGCCCGCAATCCGATGTATCACAAAACACTCAGCGACTGGAAAAAACAGATTTCCCATATCCTGCAAAACCCCAACATGAAAGCCGCACGCTGGGCCAATATCGTTTTTGATTTCGACACCCTCTACGGTGATGATCTTTTAACCCAGGCGTTGCGAAAACATCTGCTGACAGGCATTCAGCAATCACCGGCACTGCTGGATTATATGGTGGAGGATGATGCAGAAGGCAGACCGCCACTGGGTTTGTTCAACCGCTTGTTGACCCTGGATGATGGATCCCACAAGGGAACCATCGACATCAAACGCAATGGCTTGCGCCTGGTGGCCGATGCCGCACGGATCTATGCTTTGCATGCCGGCATTGCAGAGACCGCCACACGCGAAAGGCTTAACCGTCTGGTACATCTTGGCATTCTGGATCGCGATCTGGTGGACTCGGTGCTGGCGGCATTTGATGAATTACTGGATATTTTGTTGCAGCACCAGATCAACTGTATCCGCGAAGGCCGCCCCCCTGACAAGTACATCAATCCCGACGAGCTGCCCTGGCAGACCCGTTCCGTCCTCCGGCTTTCCATGCGTGTCATCAGGCGCTTGCAGGATCAGCTTCAGGGCAGGTTCGGCCGGAATGCCTTCTGATCTGCAGGGTGTGGAGAAAAATGGGAATAGGCCTGAAACTCCGGCAACTGATGCAACACTACCGGCATATCGTGGCAAGGCCGGCCTCCGCAGAGATGGCCGCCATCCGGGAACGTTGCCGCTGTTATCCACGGAAGCGGATCCTGTCACAGACAGTCGGGCAGACACGCTTTGTTGTCATCGATACCGAAACCACAGGTTTTCATGCCTATGCCGGTGATGAAATCATCTCGATAGCCCTGCTGGAATATCAGGGGCTGACTGCCACTGGCAGGATGTTTACCCGGCTGATCAATCCGCGTCGTCATATTCCGGCGGTATCCAGTGAGATCCACGGCATTTATGACAGTGACGTTGCCGGGCAGCCGCACCTCGAGGCGGTATTACCCACGGTGATGGAGTTTATCGGTGATGCGGTCCTGGTGGGACACCACATCAATTTCGATCTTCGCTTCCTTAACAAATACCTGAAACAACATGCCGCCTGCAAACTCAACAATCTGTGGCTTGACACCATGTTGCTGTTTGCCAGCCATACCGGACGTATGGGTCGATACAGCCTCGAAGATGTCGCCCGCTTCTGCAAGGTGGAAATCACCGGACGGCATAGCGCGCTCGGTGATGCGCGGACGGCTATGGCGATCTTTGAAGTACTGCTGCCCCGGCTGGTGAACGCAAAGACAACGATCAAACAGTTGTTCAATCAGCAATTCAATCATGGTGCCGACTTTCAGCTTTGACCCGGCAGGATTTATTGTCCGTGGTGATTGGGATAGTGTGTTTGACCGCTTCAGTTTATGCTGGGTGTTTTGCTGTTAAGCGAGACAAGATCCTGTTCCGCCAGTTTGCGGTTTTTTTCGGCCAGACTGGTGATGAGGCCATCGAGGCCCTTTTGTTTGATCTCGTTGGCAAAACTGGTGCGGTAGGTGGTGATGACACTGACACCTTCAACGGCAACGTCGTAAATCTTCCAGCCCTTGCGTGTCAGGTGCATGCTGTATTTTACCGGTATCACTTTACCGCTGGGGGCATGGACTTCCGAGTTTATCGTGACCCGTTTGGCGTTGGCAGCGGCGCGCACCGGTTTGAACACGAACATGTCGGTGGTGAGGGTGTGATCCATGAGGTACTTTGCCAGAGCGGAGGAATAGAAGCGCAGCAGCAAGGTGCGAAACTGGCGGATGAATTCCAGTTTTTGTTCCTTGGTGGCGCGCCGCCAGTGTTTCCCGAGTACCCATCTGGAGGCGGCGATGAAATCGATTTGTGGTAACAGAACATGTTCCACCAGGCGGTTGACCAGTTTGGGATCGGTTTTGATTTTCTCCTGGTTTTCATTCAATACCTTGACCATCTGTTGCATGGTGGTTTGCAACACTTCCCTGGGAGGCATGTGATCGGCGTTCGCGTGAGCCAGTGGTGCCAGCACGCAGAGAACACCCAGGAAGCGCAGCCATAAACGGTGATAGCCATGGAAATGGGTCTGCTGTAAGGTGGCCGGCTTGATAGTTGAGTCCATAGTTGCTGTACCTGATCTCGGGTATTTACGTTTCCCTGCTGAGCAAGGCTTGTTATGATCCACACTTCCCTAATCCTAGGGGAAGTTCCTGTAAAAACCAATATTTTAACGAAATTATCGGGAGTCTGTTGTGGCCGGAATCGAAACGGGCCGGGGTGCCTTTCCCCGGATACGCAAGCGGCGTATGCGGCGGGATGATTTTTCCCGCCGGCTGATGCGTGAATCACGCCTCAGTGTGGATGATCTGATCTATCCGGTGTTCGTGCTGGAAGGTGAGGGACAGCGGGAGGCCGTGGCGTCCATGCCGGGGGTGGAGCGGATCAGTATTGATCTCCTGTTGCAGGAGGCGGCGGCGCTGGTGGCGCTGGGCGTGCCGGCGGTGGCCCTGTTTCCGGTCACACCGGCTTCGGCCAAATCGGAGGATGCCTGCGAGGCCTACAATCCCGATGGCCTGGCGCAGCGGGCGGTGCGCGCACTGAAGAAGGATTTCCCCGATCTCGGGGTGATCACCGATGTGGCGCTGGATCCGTTTACCACCCACGGCCAGGACGGGCTGATCGACGGGACGGGTTATGTAATGAATGACGAGACCGTCGAGGTGCTGGTCAAACAGGCGCTCTCCCACGCCGAGGCGGGTGCCGATGTGGTGGCGCCTTCGGACATGATGGATGGGCGCATCGGCAGCATCCGTGAGGCCCTGGAAGGGGCCGGCCACATTCATACCCGCATCCTTGCCTATTCGGCCAAATACGCCTCCAGTTTCTATGGCCCGTTCCGCGATGCGGTCGGTTCCGCCGCCAATCTCGGCGCGGGCAACAAATACACCTATCAGATGGATCCGGCCAACGGTGACGAGTCCCTGTGGGAAGTCGCGCTGGATCTCGAGGAAGGGGCCGACATGGTGATGGTCAAACCCGGCATGCCTTATCTGGACATCGTGCGCCGGGTGAAGGAACAGTTTGCTGTCCCCACCTATGCCTACCAGGTCAGCGGTGAATACGCCATGCTGATGGCGGCAGCGCAAAACGGCTGGCTGGATGAGCGGGCGGTGATCATGGAGTCATTGCTCGGTTTCAAACGCGCCGGCGCCGACGGCATTCTGACCTACTTTGCCAGGCGGGTGGCAGAGTGGTTGAACGAATAAGTCCGCGCTGATGAGTGATATTTTTGATTTCGACAATCAGCGTGATGAATATGCGGTGATGGGGAACCCCGTTTCCCACAGCAAGTCACCACGCATCCACACACTGTTTGCCCAACAGACCGGCGAGCCGGTGCACTACACCGCCATCCAGGTTGATCCCGGCGGTTTTCCCCAGGCGGTGGGCAATTTTGCCGCCAGTGGCGGCAAGGGGCTGAATATCACCGTGCCGTTCAAACAGGAGGCGTGGAAGCTGGTGGATACGCGCAGCAACCGGGCCGAACTGGCGGGAGCGGTCAACACCATCAAGTTTGAAAATGGCCGGCTCTTCGGTGACAACACCGACGGTGTCGGGCTGGTGAATGATCTTTTAAGGAACAGGCAGATTACGCTGAGAGAGAAACGCATCCTGCTGATGGGTGCCGGTGGCGCGGCGCGTGGCGTGCTGGCACCGCTGCTGGAACAACAGCCGCTGCTGCTGGTGATCGCCAACCGGACCGAAAGCCGGGCACGGGATCTTGCGGCGGAATTTTCCGATCTCGGTACGGTGCAGGGGTGCGGCTACGATGATCTGTCCGCGCTGCAATTCGATCTGTTGATCAACGCCACTGCCGCCAGTTTGCAGGGCGATCTCCCTCCGCTGCCCGATGGCATCATTGCGGATGGCGGGGCCTGTTACGACATGATGTATGGTGCCAAACCCACCGCCTTCATGAAATGGGCGGAATGGCAGGGGGCAGGCATGGTCATGGATGGACTCGGCATGCTGGTGGAACAGGCCGCTGAATCCTTTTACCTCTGGCGAGGGGTGCGGCCGGACACCCGCCCGGTGATCGAAACCCTGCGGCAGGAGTTGGGTGGATAGTCATTCGCGGAAGGATGCGGACCCCGTCAGCGGCCAGCAGCCAGACGGCGCCTGTTTTCAGTTGAGCTTGTCCAGGTGAGGTTGTTGCTCTTTCACCAGCAGCCCGCCACGGCCGCTGATAAAACTGATGAACTTGGCATGCAGGAACCCCAGCGCGAAACGCAACAGGCGCAGGAAGTGGTTGGGGTATTGCAGCGTGAGCTTCAAATAGTAAAGACCGATTTGCGGCCGTTTATAAAAGGCCTTCAGGATCTCCTGGTAATGGCGATCGAGTTTTTTCACCGACATGCCCTGCGGCGCCCAGACAAAGTTCATGCCGTTCATTTTTTCCCAATGATCATCACGGATATTGGTGCCGTAGAGTTCACGGTATATCGGTGATCCCGGATAGGGGGTGAACTTGCTGAGGTTCATGATGGTCATCGGGATGCGGCGAATAAACTCCTTGGTTTGCTGGATGGTGTGCGCATCTTCACCAGGATAGCCCAGCATGAACAGGCCCTTGCTGCGAATGCCTGCGGCAGCCGTCCATTTGACCGCTTGTTCGGATTTTTTTACTTCGGCTTTTTTATCCATTTTTCTCAAGAGATCATCGGAGCCCGTTTCCAGTCCGAAACTGATTTCCCAACAACCGGCTTTTTTCATGAGTTTCAGAATTTCGGGTTTCACCGTATCCACCCGTGCAGTACAGCTCCAGGTGACATTCAGCCCGTTTTCTAGGATCAGGTTACACAGTTCGGTGACCCGCACCTTGCTGGCGAGGAACAGATCATCAACGAAGCCGATATGACGCACGCCGTATTTTTCATGCAGGTGTTGCATCATCCTGAAGACCACTTCGGGTGAATAGTGTCTGACGCGTGCGCCGAAGGTGGAAGTGTCGCAAAACCTGCAAAGAAAAGGGCAGCCGCGGGAGGCGGAGATGGTGGCAACCGGGCCCCGCGGAAAGTCGTAAACAGCAGGCTTGTACGCATGGGGAAAATCCGGCAACAGATCCCATGCCGGAAAGGGCAGTTCATCCAGTACCTTGTTGTTCGGTTTTCCAGGTGTTTTGCGGACAAAGCATTTGTCGCGATAGATAATGCCGGGTACCTGGTACAAATCCTTTCCGGCTTTCAGCGCCTCGAGCAGATCCACCAGGACCTTCTCACCCTCGCCATCCACCGCCACATCGAACTGCTCGAAACGTTGCATGGTTTCATTTCCCATGGAGGAAATATGCGGTCCACCGACAATGACGACGGTGTCGGGTAAATCCAGCTTGATCCGTTTGGCAATGGCGGCAGCGGCATGGACGCCGACCGTAAACAGAGTGATACCGACATACTGCGGTTGCTGCCTGATAACGGATGCGGCCACCTGTTCGACGCTGAGATTGAAAATATCGCTTTCGATGATGCTGGGGTTATAGCCGTGCTGACGGACTTCCGCGGCCAGATGCAACAGACCCAGCGAGGGGGAGTTGTTGGTAATATGTTTTACAAACTCATAGCCGCTTGCAATGCGCTCATAGGGAGGGTTGATGAAAATGATGTCGTTCGCCTTCAAGGTGCCAATAACCTTCTGATTTATTTGTTTTTATCGGTTGTGCTTAAAGTGTGCACCCTGCCAACGATCAAGTCCAGCCTGTTCTGCCAGTGGAGCTTTTTATCCGCAGTGTCATGAGAATTCATGATTTATGATGTTTGCGCCAGTACAGCAGGAGCCAGCCGTATATCAGCAGGTTGATGGCGATTAACAGCGCGCCCAGCAACCACTGGGAGGAGGTGTCGAGGCCACGCGGGTACACCAGCGGCACCAGATAGTGGGAAATAAAGCCCCCTTCGTACGGATCGGCGCCGGCCTGGCGGCGGAACCAGATTTCCAGCGGGGTCAAGGGGCAGATGCTGCCGCTGAATTCGATATAAATACCCCAGGCGAGTGCCGGCAGGTGCAGCCAGAGCAAGCGCTTCCATTTGAGCAGCAGCAGGCCACCGAGGATGACGAAGACCACAAACAGAAAATGGAGCAGAAGCACCAGGTCCGCCAGCAACAGGTAGAGGGTAACGTTATTCTCCATGGTGGCTGAGGATTTTGTAATCCTTTCCTGCGCGCGCACCCCGCCGGGTCAAGGGGTTGCGTGTCGAGAATTTTGCGTATTCATAATCAATGAAACGGTACATCAGGTGTGCATCCCTTCCTTCGGGTATGCCAAGCCGGGTGGTCTGGATGATGCGGCTGACGACATTGTTGACGTCATCGAGATAAAAACGATTGGCATCGAATTGATGCTGGTCCCACTCCCTCACCTTCAGATTGAGTGCACGGCACAACAGGGTCTGGCCGGCACAGAGTTTTTCCAGCGGGCGCTTGCCGCCGCCACCCTTGACGGGATTGAGCTTTTGCATGATCTGCAGGGTAGCGGGCGGGGATTGCTGATCAAACCAGGGAAAGGCCGATTTGATCAGCACGGCGTTGCCTTTGCCGCGGACGCTGATATTGAGCGAATCCCCGCCGCGGGCGTAATACATATAGATCGTGCCCGGCGGCATGAACATCGCCTTGCGCTTCTCGGTAAAACCGAGCGAGGCATGGCTGCCCTTTTCCTTTCGGTAATAGGCTTCGGTTTCAATGATGCGGCAGGCAAGCCAGACATCCTGATAACGGTGACGCAATACCTTGCCCAGTAATGCCTTGGCTACGGCTACCGCGTCCCGGTTGAAAAAAGCATTATCCAGCATTGTGGAGAGACAGGTTACTCAGGTGCGATGGCGGTTTTTCAGGCGCACGTAATGTTGCGCGGAATATTCAATCGAGTCGATTTCCTCCTGACTGAGCGCCCGCGCCCGGCGGACCGGGCTGCCGAGCCACAGATAGCCGCTTTCCAATACCTTGCCAGGGGTGACCAGCGCGCCGGCACCGACGATGCTCAAGGGATGCACCACCGCGCCGTCCATGATGGTGGCGCTCATACCGATCAGGCAGTTGTTCATGATGCGGCAACCGTGCAGCGTGACGCGATGGCCGACAGTCACATTGTTGCCGATATGCAGGCCAAAGCCCCCGGGGTTATAGGGTCCGTCATGCGTCACGTGCAGCACCGAGTTATCCTGGATATTGGTGTGATCGCCAATGCGGATGATATTGACGTCGCCACGCACCACGGTGAATGGCCAGATGGAGCTGTGCTCGCCGATATGCACATCGCCGATGATCAGTGCCTGCGCATCGATATAGGCGCTTTCTGCAATGGCCGGCCGGATGCCTTCGAATTCGCGGATGCTCGCCATGCTGGTTTTATCGCATGGTCACCAGTTCTTCCGCGCTGGTGGGATGTATCGCAACCGTATCGTCAAACTGTTTCTTGGTTGCGCCCATCTTCACCGCCACGGCGAAGCCCTGCAGCATTTCATCGGCTCCCATGCCGATGATATGCACGCCGACGATCTTCTCGTCGGCACCGACACACACGAGCTTCATTGCCGTTTGTTGTTGCAGGGAGGCAACCGCATGGTACATCGCAGTGAAACGTGTTTGATAGACTTTGACCGCGTCACCGTGTTGCTGGCGCGCCGCCTCCTCGCTCAGGCCGACGGTGCCGATGGGTGGATGGCTGAACATCACCGTGGGGATGTTCTCATACTCCAGCCTGCGTTCCGGCCGGTTGTTGAAGAGGCGATCCGCCAGGCGGCGGGCCGCGGCGATGGCAACCGGTGTCAGCTGGGCGCGGCCGGTCACGTCGCCGACCGCATAGATACCGGGAATGTTGGTGTTCTGGAATTCGTCCGTGGGAATATAACCCCGTTCATCACAGTTCACCCCGGCCGCGGCCAGATTGAGCTGCGCGGTGTTGGGGGCACGGCCGATGGCGCAGATCATCGCGTCGAAACCCTCGAGCTTGATGCCGCTGGCGCAGTGGACGGTGAGAGTGCCGTCTTCCGTTTTTTCCACGCGCTCGACCGAGGTGCGTGGCATGATGTTGACGCCGGCGTTGACCATTTCCTCCATCAGTGTTTCCCGCAGCATCGCATCAAAACCGGCAAGAAAGTGATCCTTGCGTAACAGCAGCGAGACCTCGCTGCCCAGGCCGTTGAGCAGGCCAGCCAGTTCCACCGCGATATACCCCGCGCCCGTCACCGCCACCCGTTTGGGCTGTTGTTTCAGCGCGAAGAAGCCGTCGGAGGTGATGAGGTGTTCCCTCCCGGGGATTTCCGGAATGATGGGATAGCCGCCCGGCGCAATCACAATGTGATCGGCAGTGTAGTGAATTCCGTCCACCTCGAGGGTGCGGGCATCGACGAACCGGCCCGTGCCTTTCAAATGCTGGATGTTGGAATCGGCCAGATAGTTCGCGTACCAGTCATTGATACCCTTGATGTAGCGTTCCCGTGCCGCGATCAGTTTGCCCCAGTCGAAATGGTCCAGGCGGACATCAAAGCCGTATCCTGTTGCCGCGTGGATGCTTTCGGCAATGCCGGAGGCAAACCACATGACTTTCTTCGGCACGCAACCGACATTGACGCAAGTGCCGCCAAGCTTGTTGTTTTCGATGACGGCGGTTTTCATGCCGTATTCCGCTGCCCGTTCGGCGGCGGACAGGCCGCCGCTGCCGGCGCCGATTGCGATTAAATCAAAATGCTTGCTCATCTCGATGTCCTGCTGTTGAGGTGTGAAATAACCGTTTATCACCAAGGATAAATCCTGACTGGCCTGACTATTATAGATGAATGTAAACTGTCGGCGGAAAAAACCGATTGCGAGACAGAATATGAGTGATGAAAGTATCGAGCTCAATGATGAGCTAATCAACGGTCTGGTGAATGTCATCGTCCAGCATGATGCCGATGCCGCCTCGGACATGATCCTCGGCCTGCAGTATCTGGCGGCGGTGAGTGGTTATATCGCCGCCGGTTATCCCGGCTCGGCGGAGGAGCGGGACAGGCTGTTGCAACACCTGGCCGACTTTACCCGGCATGTGTGTAATGATCGTGCCGCGCAACAACGGCAGGCACAGGCACAACAGCCTGTGGCGGAAGCGCCAAAGGGAAGGAGCAGCCAGACCGATGATCCGGCTATCGGCATCTGGAAGCCAGAATAATCAGGGTGGCAGGTGCTATTCCTCGAGGTAATGGGCCAGAAAGCGGGCGGTGACAAAATCCATGGTGGCAACGTGTTGCGCCATCCAGCCAGGGATCACGGTAAAGATATAGTTTTCCAGTGCTTCTGAATTACTGGTGGCCTTGAACTGATCATACAGACCTTGCAGTTCGTTCAATACCCGGTCGTGTTCCTGCTTGTGCACCGGGTAGGGGGTGAATTGATGTTTTACCATCAGTGCTTCTTCCGAGGCGAAATGTTCCCGCACATGCGATAAAAACGTCTCAAGCGCCGAGTTCAATGTCGCCTGGACATCCTCGCCCCCGCTTTTACGTTTTACCAGGGCGGCGATTTCATTGATCAGATCGATCTCTTCATGATGCACGGCGTTCATGCTCTGCAGGGCTACGCTGGGGAATTGTTCCTTGTCCAATAGCATCGATATTTACCAGTGGTATTGAAGATAGACGGTTTGATAATTACTGCCCCCCTTGATGTTGCCGAACATGGATGAGGTTTCATACAGGGCGGAGCGGTGGTGAATGCTGTAACCGAACCACCAGTCCTGCATGCTGCGTGAGTTGAACAACTCGCCCAGATTCAGATCGAAGGATACGTCGAGATAGTTCATCAACTGGCTGGCACGATAGTTGTTCTTGTCCATTTCCTGTTGCTCGATGTAGGTCATGTGGGTCAGATAAGAAAGGCCTTCCGCAAAACCGAAGCGCCAGCGGGTTGGCCATTTGAAAGTATAGTAACCCTTGAAGGCAAGAACGTATTCAGGAAAGGCGGGCTGCACCTCGGAGGGATGGTGATAGACCACGCCGGGGGTTAAATAAATGGCGATGGGCAGATCGAACAATTCATCCGAAATCGGATAACCGTAAAACAGGGAGGTCATGCGGTTTTCATAGGGATCGCCCTCGGAGTGGAAAACCAGGATTTCACCCAGGCTCGAGGGGGTTGACTCGCCGTAGGCAAGGCGCAGGTAGGGCCGTGCCTGCAAGGTGGTGTGGGCGCGTTTGCTCTTGTCATTGAAAAAGCCGACACCAAGATAGGCCACGGATTCACTGCGGCTGTCGATGGTGCTGCTCTGGTAGGTTTTGTCGTCCAGGACGGTGGCGGAGGCGCGTGCCACCAGATAGAAATTCTTGTACATGTTGTAACGCACTTCCGCCCCGGCGCTGAAGTCGAAACCGCTGCCGGGGGTGTCCACATCCAGCCCGTAGTAATGGTTGTTGAAGCGGGCATCCTTCCAGCGCAGCCTGGCGAAGGGATAAAACCGCCAGTTCCCCTCCTCCCGCAGGTAATTGGCCACCAGGTTTGCGTGATAGCGGGCGTGCTGATCGTTCATCAGCTCCAGATCCATGTTGAATTGTGGCCCGAAGCGGTATTTCAGTTGCGCGCCGAAATCAAAGGCATTGCCGCGCGACTCGCTTTGATATTCGCCTGGAATATCAAAAAAACGGTAACGGCCCAGTGCGCTCAGCTGCCATTGCTGGTTATTGATGGCCTTGTATCCTATGGAGAGGCCGTCGATGAACAGCCGCCCGTCGTCGTAATAAAAAAGAAAAGGCAGAATATCGTTTACCGTTTTGTCGTCGGTGGCATAGGGGAGCCTGGCGCTGCGCAGGGTGAACACCAGGCCCCAGGTCTCCGGTACCGTGTATTCAGCAGATACGGCGGGTGCGCACAGCACGCCGCAGAGAAAAATAAAGGCGTAAATACGATTCATACGAAAGAAACATGGAATACTGCACGCCGGACGCATGTCCGTTTCGTGGCAAATACCGTCGTTTTCAGTTACCTGTCAACAAAATACAAAATATTTATGGTTATTATGACGACTCCATGTCTACACCAACGGGAAGGGTGAAATTACACGTTTTTGCCCCGTTTGGGAATCATGCCTTTAGCTGGATTGGCGGTTCTGCCAACCGTTCGGCCTGTTCCCGCAGCGTGATCAGCTGATCCTCCCAGTAACGCGGCGTGTTGAACCACGGAAAGGTGTGGGGGAAGGCGGGATCCTGCCAGCGGCGTGCCAGCCAGGCGCTGTAATTCATCAGGCGCAGGGCGCGCAGGGCCTCGATCAGGTGCAGTTGTACCCGGTCGAAGGCAAAAAACTGCTCATAGCCTTCCAGCAACAGCCTGAGCTGGCGCGCCATCTCCTCGCGGCTGCCGGAAAGCAGCATCCACAGGTCCTGGATCGCCGGACCGCTCAGGCAATCGTCCAGATCGACAAAGTGGGGGCCATAATCGGTCCAGAGAATATTTCCGGGATGGCAGTCGCCATGCAGCCGCAGACGGTGATAGGGGCCGACGAGATCGAACGCCGCTTCGATTTGCTGCAGCAGGGTCTCGGCGGCGAGGCGGTAATTGTGTGCAAGCTCGGCGGGAACGAAGCCATGTTCCATGACAAAGGCAAGCGCCTCATGACCGAAATGTTGTACATTCAGGACCGGCCGGTGGTGGAACGGCCGCACCGCGCCCACCGCATGGATACGACCGAGAAGACGGCCCAGCCAGCGCAGGTGTTCGGCATCGTCCAGTTCAGGAGGGCGGCCACCGTGACGGGGAAACAGGGCAAAGAAGTAACCTGCATGGCGGTGCAGGGTGTCGCCTGCTTCGTCGGCAAGCGGCGCAATCACCGGGATCTCCTCTTCCGCCAGCTCCCGTGAGAAGTCATGTTCCTCCCGGATTGTCGCCTCCTGCCAGCGTCCCGGGCGGTAGAACTTGGCGATGAGAAACCCGCCCTCCTCCAGGCCCACCTGGTAGACGCGGTTTTCATAGCTGTTCAAAGCCAGCAGGGAACCACTGGTGGCGTAACCGGTCCTATCGATGGCGTCGAGGATCACATCGGGTGTGAGATTGGCGTAAGGCGTGCTGTGATCCAGGTCCGCTTCCTGTTTTGTTGTCATTCGGGCTGTCGTGTTATCGTTTGTCTCAGGGTCTGGTAAGCACCATTGTAATGTATTGAAGGAAACGTTGTTTATGTCCAACCCCCTGCTTGAAATGACCGGGCTGCCCCCATTTGAGCACATACGGCCCGAGCATGTTGAACCGGCGATAGATGCGCTGCTGGTGGAGTGCCGCCAGACCACCGAAGCCCTGTTGGATGCAAGCGACGCCTATAGCTGGGACAACCTCATCCAGCCGCTGGAAGACATGGATGATCGCCTCGGGCGGGTCTGGTCACCGGTGAGCCACATGAATTCGGTGGTCAACAGCGATGCCTTGCGTGAGGCGTACAACGCCTGTCTGCCCAAGTTGAGTGCCTACAGCACAGAGATGGGACAGAACGTCCGTCTCTATCAGGCCTACAAGGCGATCAGGGATTCGGACGAGTACGCCACACTCGATGTTGCGCAGAAGAAGGTCATCGACAATGCCCTGCGGGATTTTCATTTATCCGGCGTTGATCTGCCGGAGGAGAAAAAGCGGCGCTTCAAGGATATCCGCCAGCGTCTCTCGAAATTGACCACCACCTTTGAAGAGAATGTACTGGATGCCACCCAGGGCTGGAGCAAGCATGTGAGTGATGAAATGGCGCTTTCCGGTCTGCCCGAGTCGGCTCTCGCCATGGCAAGGCAGGCGGCAGAGCAGAAACAACTCGAGGGTTGGTTGTTCACCCTCGATTTTCCCTCCTATTATGCGGTGATGAGCTACGCGGACGATCGCGACTTACGCCAGGAAATGCACCAGGCGTATGTCACCCGTGCTTCGGATCAGGGACCCAATGCCGGTAAATGGGACAACAGCGAGATCATGGAGGAGATCCTGGCATTGCGGTACGAGCTGGCGCAGTTGCTGGGTTTCCACAGTTATGCCGAGCGTTCCCTCGCGACCAAGATGGCGGACACGCCTGCACGGGTGATCGGTTTCCTTGAGGATCTGGCAAAACGCTCCAAACCGGTTGCGGAAAAAGAACTGCAACAACTGCAGCAGTTTGCCCATGACAAATACGGTGTCGCTCATCTTGAACCGTGGGATATCACCTACTATTCGGAAAAGCTGCGGCAGCACACCTATGCCATCACGCAGGAGGAGCTCAAACCCTATTTCCCGGAAACCCGCGTGATCCCCGGCATGTTCGAAGTGGTCAAGCGTTTGTACGGCGTGAGCATCGAGGAAGTGGACGAGGTGGAAGTGTGGCACCCCGATGTGCGCTTTTATGAAATTCGTGACGAAGCAGGTGAGCTGCGTGGCCGCTTTTATCTGGATCTGTATGCGCGTGAGAACAAGCGCGGTGGTGCCTGGATGGATGACTGTATCGGCCGTAAACGCAACCGTGACGGCAGCATTCAACTGCCGGTGGCCTATTTGACATGCAACCTGACGCCTCCCCTTGGTGACGAACCCGCCCTCTTCACCCATGACGAAGTGATCACCCTTTTTCACGAATTTGGACACGGCTTGCATCACATGCTGACACGGGTGGATCATATCGGCGTTTCGGGTATCAACGGTGTTGCCTGGGATGCGGTGGAATTGCCAAGCCAGTTCATGGAGAACTGGTGTTGGGAGAAAGAGGCGCTGGCGGAAATTGCCGGTCACTATAAAACCGCTGAGCCGCTGCCGGACGAACTGTATGATAAAATGTATGCGGCAAAGAACTTCCAGTCAGGTATGATGATGGTGCGGCAGCTGGAGCTGGCGTTGTTCGATTTTCACCTGCACCATGACTATGACCCCGCCAGGGGGGCGCGCATCCAGGAAACACTGGATGAAGTGCGTCAGAGGGTGGCGGTGATCAGGCCGGCTGCCTACAACCGGTTTCAACACAGTTTTTCACATATTTTTGCAGGCGGCTATGCAGCCGGGTATTACAGCTACAAATGGGCGGAAGTGCTTTCCGCGGATGCGTTCTCACTGTTCGAGGAGCGCGGCATATTTGATCACGACACCGGTTTGAAATTCCTGCATGCGGTGCTCGAGCGTGGCGGCACGCGCGAACCCATGGAGCTGTTTGTCGAGTTTCGTGGCCGCGAACCACGCATCGACGCATTATTGCGGCATTGTGGCATCGCGGCGTAAGCGTACCTCCTGCAATCAGAGTGATGTGTTCTTCATGGGGCCGGAAATGTGCAATTTTCCATGCCTGTTATTTTCGGTGCCTTTTGACCGACGGCTGCGGTTTCTTGTGTGGAAGATGATAAAAAATAACCAGGGGCAGAGGAATGTGTAGTACGCGTAAGGTATTTTTGTTGGTGGGATTGTTGCTGCTCATTGTGGGCAGTATTCAGGCTGAAACACTCTATGTGACCGATCGTATTCTGTTGGGCGTGCACAGTGAACCCAATGAAGAGAGCCCGTTGCTGGACTCCGTCACCAGCGGCAGCGCGGTGGAGGTGCTCGAATCGGGTGATGCATTCAAGCGGGTGCGCCTGCAAAACGGCAAAGAGGGCTGGGTAAGCAGCGGTTACCTGGTAGCCGAACAACCGGCGACTGCACAGCTGGACAGGTTGAAAGCCCGGCAAAAAAAACTGGAGCAACTTCTCAAGACCACAAAGGAAAAATTATCGAAAAAGGATCGTGAGCTGCAGATCCGCCTGGATGAGCTCTCCAATGCGCGCACCACCATCCGGGAACTCAAGAAGAAGAAAAAGTCCGTTGCCACGCCGCAGGTGGATACAAAAATGGCTGAAGAGCTGGCGGCCGCCAATCAGGAGATTGAAAATCTCAAGCAACAGTTGGCCGAGCAGCAAAAAAACGAGCCGGTGGTGATACCTGCCGACGAACAGGATCTCGGTCAGAAATACAAACAGCTGGAAGAGGAAACCGCGCTGTTGCGCGGGCGCATTGAAATTGCGATGGCCAACCTCAGCGGTAAATTGCCGCCTGCGGAAGATGAACTTGAACGGCTGCATCCCCGTATTCCCGCCTGGTACTGGGCGCTGATCGTAATGATTCTGATCGTTGGCATTATCGCCGGTATCCTCTGGATGGATTACCGCTACCGCCAGCGGCATGGAGGTTTCCGCGTCTGATCCCTGTGGTTGGGATTTATCCGGGGGCAACTATTATTCGCTGCTGCTTTTTGCGCTGAAGCGCAGCAGCAGATATCCGCTGATGGCAGCGAGGGTTGACGCAACCAGAATACCGAGACGTACCGAATTGATGTATTCACGTCCGGTGTATTCGAACGCCAGTGAAGCCACAAACAGGCTCATGGTAAAACCGATGCCGCACAACAGCGCGGCACCGTAAAGCTGTCTCCAGTTTGTGCCTGCCGGCATGCGTGCCCACTTGAACCTGATCATCACCCAGCTTGCACCGAACACGCCGATTTGTTTGCCGATAAACAGTCCGAGAATAATCCCCAGGGTGACCGGTTCGAGCAAGCTGCTCCAGCTGAGGCCGGTCAGCGGGACGCCGGCATTGGCAAAGGCGAAGAGGGGCAGGATCACAAACGCCACCGGCGGATGTAACTCGTGTTCGAGTTCCCGCAGGGGGGAGTGGTCGGGTTGTTGCGGATCCCGTAACGGGATCATGAAAGCCAGCGCCACGCCGGCGAGCGTGGCATGCACACCGGATTTTAACACCGAGGCCCACATCACAGTGCCCACCAGTATATATGCCGGCACGCTCATCACGCCCCGGCGGTTCATGATCCACAGCACCACGAATGCCGTCCCCGCCACGGTAAGGGAGAGCACTGAGAGGTTGGAGGTGTAAAACAGGGCGATGATCACAATGGCGCCGACGTCATCGAGGATTGCCAGAGTCATGAGAAAGAGCTTGAGGGAGGTAGGCACGCGTTTGCCCAGCAGTGCCATGATGCCGAGGGCGAAAGCGATATCGGTTGCAGAGGGGATGGCCCAGCCCCGCAGGCGCACAGCGTCATCCATGTTCAGCCAGACGTAAAACAGAGCCGGTACAACAATACCCGCGGTCGCCGCCACTGCCGGCAAGGCGATTTGTGAGAGGCTGGCGAGTTCCCCTTCCAGAAATTCACGTTTGAGTTCCAGTCCCACCAGGAAGAAGAACACCGCCATCAGACCGTCGTTGATCCACAACAACAGGGGTTTGGCGATCTCGAATTCAGCGATGCGGATCTCTACCGGGATGTTCAAAAGCGTGTCATAGAGGGAGGACAACGGAGTATTGATCATGATCATCGCCAGCAGCGCCGCGGCGATCAGCAGAATGCCGCCGGCGCTTTCCAGGCGAAGAAACTGACGAACCAGATTTAAGACCACCTTTTTTCTCTCCTTGATGCCGGCGCATGTGCGTCTGATTTCTGGTAAGGTTACACGGGAAACGTTCAATAAGAAACCGGCTGATATGAAGTACAAGGACCTGCGTGACTTTCTCAAGCTGCTTGAGCAAAAGGGTGAACTCAAGCGTATAACACAGGAAATCGATCCCTCTCTTGAGATGACGGAGATATGTGATCGTACCCTGCGCGCCGCGGGGCCGGCGCTGGTTTTTGAAAATCCCAAGGGCCATGACATTCCGGTGGTTGCCAACCTGTTCGGCACCGCCGAGCGGGTGGCGTTGGGCATGGGCGAGGAGTCGGTGGCGGCGTTACGTGAAGTGGGCAGGCTGCTGGCCTTCCTGAAAGAGCCGGAACCCCCGCGGGGGGTGAAGGATGCCTGGCAGAAACTGCCGATCTTCAAACAGGTGCTGAACATGGCGCCCAATGTGGTGAAGCAGGCGCCTTGCCAGGCAAACCGGCTGGAAGGTGAAGCGGTGGATCTCGGCCGCCTGCCGATCCAGACCTGCTGGCCGGGTGATGCCGGGCCGCTGATCACCTGGGGCCTGGTGATCAGCAAGGGCCCGGCCAAGGCACGGCAGAACCTCGGTATTTACCGGCAGCAGGTGATCGGCAAAAACAAGGTGATCATGCGCTGGCTGGCCCATCGGGGCGGCGCGCTCGACTACCGCGAATGGCAACAGGCCCATCCCGGCGAGCCGTTTCCCCTCGCGGTGGCGCTGGGGGCCGATCCGGCCACCCTCCTCGCGGCGGTGACACCGGTGCCGGACACTCTTTCGGAGTACGCCTTCGCCGGCTTGCTGCGGGGTGGAAAAACCAGTGTGGTGAAATGCCTTGGTTCGGATCTGCAGGTGCCTGCCTCCGCGGAGTTTGTCCTCGAGGGTTACATCTATCCGGGCGAGGAGGCGGAAGAAGGCCCGTTTGGCGATCACACCGGTTATTACAACGAAGTGGAGCGTTTTCCGGTGTTCACCATCGAGCGCATCACCCATCGTGACAAGCCGCTCTATCACAGCACCTACACCGGCCGGCCGCCGGATGAGCCAGCGATCCTGGGGGTGGCGCTGAACGAGGTATTCGTTCCCATTCTGCAAAAACAGTTTCCTGAAATCACCGATTTCTATTTGCCACCGGAGGGCTGCTCCTACCGCATGGCGGTGGTGAGCATGAAGAAGCAGTACGCGGGGCATGCCAAGCGCGTGATGCTGGGAGTGTGGTCGTTTCTGCGCCAGTTCATGTATACCAAATTCGTGATCGTCACCGATGACGACGTCAACATAAGGGAGTGGCAGGATGTGATCTGGGCCATGACCACCCGCATGGATCCGGCGCGCGATACCACCATTATCGAAAACACGCCCATCGATTATCTTGATTTCGCCTCGCCCGTGTCCGGCCTGGGCAGCAAGATCGGATTCGACGCGACCAATAAATGGCCGGGGGAGACGAACCGTGAATGGGGCCGGCCGATCAGCATGGATGAGGAAGTCACACGGCGTATCGATGAGATTTGGGACAGCCTGGGTATTATCAAAGCGGAGTGATTTTTTCCTGCGGTAGCTGCCAATCTTCGCCCCGCGATGCCATTTCCGCCTGTTATTCAGGGTATAAAGATGAAAAATCCTTTTACCTTCCGTATAGTATGAAAAATTACGGGGAGGTTGATTATGCGATCCATCATGGTGCTCAACTCCAAAGGTGGCTGTGGTAAAAGCACCATTTCCACCAATCTGGCCAGTTACTATGCATGGGAGCAGGAACAGCGCGTTACCCTGGTTGATTTCGATCCACAGGGTTCCAGTATCGCCTGGCTCAATGTGCGGCACGAACGCTGGCCCGAGATCCGCGGTATCGCCGCCTGGCGCGAGAGCGTGCGTATCCCCAGGGATACGGATGTGGTGATCATGGATGCACCGGCGCGGTTGCAGAGCGGGGAGTTGACCCGGCTGGTAAAGCGGGCGGAAACCATTCTGGTTCCCGTATTGCCTTCACCGGTTGATATTCGTGCAGCCGCCGATTTCATGAAAGAGCTGCTCACCAGTGGTAAAGTGTCCCGCAAGGAGACCAAAGTTGCGGTTATCGCCAACCGGGTGCGGGAGAATACCTTGATCTACCAGACCCTTCATTCTTTCCTTAAAAGTCTTAAAATCCCCTTTGTCACCACCTTGCGGGATACGCAGAATTATATTCGTGCCGAGGAGCGTGGCATCGGAATATTCGAGATGGCGCCTTCCCAGGTGTGGCAGGATCTGGAACAGTGGGAGCCGCTGGTACGATGGTTGCGCAGCAAAAGCAGCAGAGGTGGATAAATATCGAAACGCCATTCTGGAAGGCAAGCCCGGGGATGCTGAAACGTTTTATCATTTTGTCGGCAGCGTTGTGGGTGGCGGCATGTGCCAGCCGTGTCAATATCGATTATGACGAGCGGGTCAACTTCTTTTCCCTGAAAACGTTTGCGCTGTTGCAACCGGAAACTGCAAAGTCCGGTGATGTACGGCTCAACAACCCGCTGCTTGCCAAGCGCATCAATACGACGCTGGAGCAATATCTTGAAGCCCGACACTACACTCCGGTCAGTGAGAAGCCGGATTTCTATGTCACCTATCATCTCCGGATAAAGCAGGAAGTGGAAAGCCGTAATGTGGGTATGTCTCTGGGTGTGGGAATGTATTATCCGCATACCGCCATTGGCATGCACTATGGTTACCCGGAATATGAGGTTTATTCCTATGAGGTGGGTGTTCTGACCATCGATATACTGGATGGCAGGGACAAAACCCTGATCTGGCGGGGTTCCACCAGCAGGCGCTTATTCGACGGGGAAACACCGCAAAAAAGCAAAAAGATCATCAACGAGGTGGTGAAGGAAATCATGGATAATTTTCCGCCGGGAAAGAGAAAATAGCCTCGTAACAATCCGCTTGTTCCCGCTAAGCCCTGTGTGTTGATCCTTTACATTCTGCTCGGTTTCAAACCCGTGACAATCATCGTCGTTAACGATGCTTGTCTTGTTCATATAACCAAAGTTGTAGCCGGATAACTTGCGTTTTCCCGGCCAACTCTGCAAGATCCGAAACATACTAATATTCTGAAATACGAGCGGATTGAACTATTGAGGATGTATCTATGGATCAACGAGAAGTACTGGATCGTTTGCGTAATGCAAAAAGTGCACATCTGGGGTGGGTAAACCGCGCACGTGCGCTGATTGAAGGGAATCCTGTGGATCAGGAAAAAATTCCCGTTATGCCGACGGATTGTATTTTCGGAAAATGGTACTACGGTGACGGGCGCGCGCTGTCGAAGTTAACCTCTTTCCGCGATGTCGAGCAGCCGCACAACGAGCTGCACCGTATTTATGCCGAGATCTTCAATATATTGTTCGAACAAAAGAAAGGTTCGTTTCTTTCCCGCATGCTCGGGGGGCGCAAACGTGAGCAGGAAAAACGCATGCAGGAAGCGCGCGACCGTTTTCACGATTTGCAGCAGATGTCCAACATCATTATTGCCAAGCTGGACAAGATCGAAAAAGATATCCGCGCCCTCACGCCTGAGCAGCAAAGGATGATGTTCGGCGGCTGACGTGAATCGTGGCTCGAAATTTCGGTGAGAAAAAATAAGAGGGTGATATCGCCACCTTCTGCCACCCACCAAATAAGCGTTCAACCGGCCGCAAGGCCGGATTGCAGATCGGGATATTTCAGTGTTATCCCGAACTCCTGCAACATACGCCGGTTATCCAGGCGGCGTGACTCCCGCAGATAGGAGAGCATGCCCGCACTCAGGCGGTTTTCCGCTTCCTCCCAGCCGAGCGCCGGGGGACGCGGCAGGCCCAGAAAATCAGCAACCGTGTTGAAGTAGGCCGTCATGTTACTTTCATCGCCATCACTGACATTGTATACGGTATCCGCACGTCCGCGCCGTCCCGCCTCGACACAAACACGGGCCAGATCCTCGGCATGGATGCGGTTGGTGTGTGGCGCCAGCCGTTCATGGAGAACGGGAACACCCTTCTCGATACGCTTCACCGGCAGGCGATCCGCCGCATAGATTCCGCCCACGCGCAGGATCACCACCGCAAGACGGTGTTGCCGTCCGAAACGGCGCAATTGTTGTTCCGCATCCAGTCGCCGCCATGCCCTGTCCACCTGTGGGTTGGGCGGCGTCTCCTCGTTTACCAGCGCCCCCTGCCGATCACCATAGACACCCGAAGTGCTGATGAGGACCATGCGTGAGGGAAGCTGCTGCGGGTCCAGGGACGCCAGCCAATGGCGCATACGGGTATCCTCGCGCCCGCTGGCAGGAGGCGGAGCGAAATAGTAGAGCAGCGTATTTCCGCGCGGCCTGACAGACAGGGTGGCGGGGTGATCGAGGTTGGCAACAACCGGGGTGATACCCTGTTTTTGCAGCAGGCTGGCGCTGTGTTGCTGCCTTACCATGCCGCGGACCGGTATTCCCCGCTGCTGCCAGCGTGCCGCCACGCGACGGCCGATATCGCCACAACCAACGATAAATATTTCTGCAGGGTCTTTTACTGCCGGATTCATTGGGTGATAATGCCGCGCGTTTGTTCAAAAGCGGGTAGTTTATGAGTTTTTCTGTCAAAGTCGAGCCCAGTGGCCATACTTTCGTTGCCGAAGCGGATGAAACCGTGCTGGATGCTGCATTGCGCCAGGGGGTGACACTGCCCTACGGTTGCCGCAATGGGGCATGTGGTTCCTGCCTGGTCAAACTCATCGGTGGAGAAGTGCGCTATGCCGAGGGGATGGATCAGCCGCCGGCACTCACCGGGGAGATGGCGGAAGACGGCATGGTGGTTTTATGTCAGGCGTTTGCCGCCAGTGATCTGGTGATCGAATCTCCTGAAGTGGAAGAGGTCCGGGACATCCAGATCAAAACACTTCCCTGCCGAATCGCCGAGATGCACAGACTCAGCCACGATGTGATGATGCTCAAACTCAAACTGCCGGAAACGGAACGTTTGCAGTTTCTCGCCGGTCAATACATCGATATCCTGCTCAAGGACGGCCGCAGGCGCAGCTTTTCCCTGGCCAATCCGCCCCATGACGATGAATTTCTGGAATTGCACATTCGTCATATCGAGGGTGGTGAGTTCACTACGGAAGTTTTCGACAAGATGCAGGTGAAGGATCTGTTGCGCATCGAGGGTCCGCATGGCCAGTTTTACCTGCGAGAGGAAACGGAGCGGCCAATCATTTTCGTGGCAGGCGGTACCGGTTTTGCGCCAATCAAGGGAATGATTGAACACGCCATTGCGACCGGCCTCAATCGGCCGATGCATCTTTACTGGGGTGTGCGCGCCAAACGGGATCTCTATATGCATCAGTGGGCCGAGGAAACGGCCGCCGCGAATGAAAATCTGCAATACACCCCGGTGTTGTCCGCTCCCGAAGCTGAAGACAACTGGCATGGCCGCAGCGGTTACGTGCACGAATGTGTCATTTCCGATTATGCCGACCTGAGTGGCTATGAAATCTATGCGGCAGGTCCGCCTGCCATGGTGTATGCCGGACGGGATGCTTTCCAGGCGAGGGGACTCGAGCTGGATTGTTACTATTCCGACGCCTTCGAGTTTCAGGAGAAACCTTAATCCCCCGCATGCATCAGGAGGGGTTTTCGGTTGCCAGTAACAGCCCCTTGCGATAACACTCCGCGGCGGCTTCCGCTTCGTTGAGTCGATCGAGCAGCAGGCCCAGCTCCTTGTAGGTTTCCGCTCTGGGTCCGTTGCCGAGACTGGCTTCCAGGTAGGAACGGGCTTTCCCCCAGAGCTGGTTGTGCAGGCTGATACGACCCAGGGTCAATAACAACAGGGGGTTGTTCTCCCGCCCTTTCAGCCAGTTTTCCGCAGTGGCGAGTTGTTTGTCCGGCTGACTTGATTTGACCCGCCCGTACAATTCCACCCAGTCCGGATGCCATTCACGGCGCAAGGCTTCGCGCAGCAGATTTTCAGCCGCATCGTGTTGTTCGAGCTTGATGAGGTAACGCACATAGGTGCTGAGCAATTCATGATTCAGGCGCAGGTGCTTGGGTACTTCCTGCCAGAACGATTGTAATTTTTCTGCGTTGCCTGTTTGCGCGGCAATCTCGAGCAGGGCACGATAGGTGCGCAGACTCAGGGCATGCAATGATTTTTCATCCATGACCTTGTATTTTTTCAATAACGGCAGCAGCTCTTTCAGATCTCCCCAGCTTTGCAGGCGTTCATGCAACTGACTCAACAATGACAGCACGTGTTTATGGCGTGGCGCCATGGCGCGCAGATGTTCCAGTGAGGCCAGCGCCTGTTCCAGCTGTCCGTGGGCCAGTTGCAGTTCCGCCTGGGTCAGCTCGACCGCGATATCCGCATCCGGCATGCTTTGCGACGCCATCGCCAGGTAGTGATCGCGGCGTTCATGGGCGTGTTGTTTCTGGGCGGCGCGGGCAGCGGAAAGGTAGTTGAGCAGGGGAGTCTCACTGAAGCGGACATACTTGATCAGGGCCCGTTCGGCCTGTTGCCAATGGCCTTCCGCCAGTTCGATCAATCCCTTGCGTGAAGCGGCACGTGCCTTGCGCGCGCGGCGCCGCTGGCGCCAGTGGCGCAGTTGCTCCGGCATATGCCAGGTTTGCAGCACAAAGCGGATGAGAAAATAAAAGATGATGAAGCTGAGAAGGTACAGCGTGGCAAAGAGTGACAGGCTCATTTCCACGGTAGTGTGGCCACGCCCGATGAGGACATAGCCCGGGTCCTGGTATGCCAGCAAGCCGAGGGCGACCGCCGCCAGCAGGATCAGAAAGAAGGCAATCAATAACTTCATTGTGTCACCTGTGGCGCTTCGGTGACAGGGGGGGCAGCGGCGGGCGTTTCTGACGTTGCCTGGTTTTCATGGAAGGCTTCAAATGCCTGGTAGGTACGGCTCAGGGCCGGCAATTGCGGATGGATGTTCACCGCCGCCAGATCCTCCAGGCTTTTCAATACATGCAGCGTGCGGTTATCGACGGGATCAAACCAGTTTTCGATCCATTTGCGGGCGGTGTCGAGGCGCTCGTGATAGACCTCGTTTTCGCCATTCAACAGGGCCAGCCGCGCCTGTTCCAGCTGCAGTTTGAGATTCTGCCTGAGGAAGAAAAGCTGTTTTGGCGCCAGCAGTGGTGTGATCGGTCCCTGGCGATCACGAATGATGATCAGGCTTTTGATGTCTTCCCACATTGCGGCAGGCAACTGTTTCCAGTTCTCCACTTTGTGACGTTTTTTCTGTGCGTCAGTTTGCGGCGGGGTCTCGGGTTGCGGTGTCAGCAGCCGCAGGTTGTCGATATCCGCCACCAGGGCACTGAGTTTGAGTGACAGGCCGGTAATATCGATTTGCCGAATCGCCTGCAGGGTGTTGATGTCTTCGGCCAGGGCTTTGCGCAACGGTATCAATGCCGGATCGCCGGCTTCGCGCAGGCGGGCGTCCGCCGCCTGGAGTGCGCTGATGGCGGTGGCGGTGTCACGGGCAAGCACCAGGCGCTGGCTTGCCAGCCGCACGAGATATTCCGCCTCCGCCTGCAGCCATTCATGCCGCAAGTGGCGGTTGGCCTTGAGCAGTTTGGCGAGTGCATCGTTCAGCGTCTGCTGCCGTTCCTCGAGGGCCTGCAGTTCGCTTTTGATGTTGTCATCGGTTTGCGCCTGTTGCTCCAGCCGGGCGGTGAGGCGGCTGTGCTGCTGTTCGAGTTGGTGTTGCAGTTTTTCAAGCGTGTTTTTGTTGTCATCCCAAAGATAGAACAGGCCGCCGGCGAGCAGAAGAACCCCCAGCAGGGCCAGCATCGCTATCGTGTTGCCCGCGCCGGTTTTATGACGGCGGGGTTTGTGGGCGGGCTTCTTTTTGTCCGTCGCCTTCTCTTTGCCCGGGGTTTCCGCCGGCCGGGTCTCGCTGGCTTTGCTCTCGGGTTCTGGTTTGGTCTGGTCTGTCATGCCGATACTCTTGGGCGTTTGGTTAGCAGGCAGAAATCAATCACCTTGATGTTGCTGTCAGTCATAGTACACGTTTGCAGGGGCTTGCTTCAGCCGAACGGTAACAAAGCCTCAGGCAGAGCGCCACAGCTGTTTCGGCAGGGTGCCCCCCCGTGGGGTTGGGGTCCGATCGTGGTTTGTTGCAGTGTCATTCAAGCGGTCGATGCGCCGGCCGCCGGGCGCGAAAACCGGCTCAATGCCTCTATGATAGCCGCATCACTGCCGTCATGGGCGAGGAGTGGTTGGCAAACAAAACCCAGCCGGCGCGCCTTTTCCATCTGCCGCGGATGGATCACCAGCAACGGCAGCTGTTGTAGCAGGGACAGCTGTTCGCTGCCGGCAAGTCTGACAAGATTGTCGAGGGCTTCACTGCTGCTGATGAGAATGATATCCGGCGGTTTTTCAGTCAGTGTCTGCCGGAATTCAGCGGTGCTGGTTTCCGGGCAGGCGCGTCGATAGACCTCGGCGTAATCCACCTGCGCCCCGCGCTGGCGCAGGGTGTCGGCCAGCAGTTCGCGGCCATTTTCCCCGCGGAAGATCAAAATCCGTTTGCCGCCGAGGTTTTGCAGGGCGGGCTCAGCAAGTAAGGACTCACTGCCAGAGCCGCTGGCAGGGCAGATGTCGGGCCCTTTTTGCAGCCTGGCTTCAAGCTCACGGGCGCTGCCCCTGCCGACCGTGGCCAGTTGCAGCGTCGCCGGGAGGGGGGTATCGCCCAGGGCGGCGAGGCCATGGATGACGGCGTTGCGGCTGATGAAAATGGCGATGTGATAGCGTTCGAGTCGCCCGAGGCGTTGCCTGAGTTCGGGGGAGGCTGACGGACGGATTTCCAGCAGGGGAAAGAGCCAGGGATCGGCGCCTGCCGCCTTGAGTTTCTCCACCAGGGGGCCGGCCTGACGGGCCGGCCGGGTGACCATGACGCGCAAACCCGTCAGGTCATTGGGCATACAATGACTCCAGAATGCGGTCGGCCCCCCTGGCAAGCAGATCCTCCGCCAGTACTCGGCCGAGGTATTCGGCATCCTCCGGTGGGCCGGCGATTTCACCATGAATGATTTCACTGCCGTCCGGGGTGCCCACCAGGCCGCGCAGCAGAACCACGCCATGGGTGAGCTCCGCATAACCTGCGATGGGGACCTGGCAGCCTCCCTCCAGGCGGTGGTTGAGGGCGCGTTCGGCACGTACCCGGATTGCCGTTTCCCGGTCGTTCAGAGGCGCCAGCAGGCCGTTGACCCATTCGTCGTCGACGCGGCATTCGATTCCCACCGCGCCCTGGCCGATGGCCGGCAGGCTGGTTTCGGTGCTGAGAAATTCGGTGATGCGCTGCTCGAAGGCAAGTCGCTTCAGGCCGGCGGCAGCGAGGATAATGGCATCGTATTCCCCCTCGTCCAGTTTTCGCAGGCGGGTGTTGACGTTGCCGCGCAGGTCACGGATATCGAGATCCGGCCGCAGGGCGGCAAGCTGGCACTGGCGGCGCAGGCTGGAGGTGCCGAGCCGCGCCCCTTCGGGCAGGGATTCGAATGCGGGGCAGGTGTTGGAGACAAAGGCATCACGCGGATCCTCGCGCGGACAGATCACCGCAAGATGCAGGCCCTCGGGCAGTTCGACCGGCACGTCTTTCATGGAGTGGACGGCAATATCGGCATCACCGTTGAGCAGGCCGGTTTCCAGCTCCTTGACGAACAGCCCCTTGCCGCCCACCTTGGCCAGCGGGGTGTCGAGGATTTTGTCGCCCTGGGTCGTCATCTTGACCAGCTCCACATTCAAATCAGGATTCAGCTGCAGCAGCATGTCGCGAACATACTCTGCCTGCCACAGGGCAAGCTGGCTTTTACGGGTGGCGATGCGCAGGGTATCAGTCATGGATGGTGAACACGGAAACGGGTTGTCGATTTATGGGAACTTTTTGTCAATAAACAAGTTTAAAGTAGATATAATACACGAAATCAAGCGGCCCGACTCAGACTATGCGTATATCAAAAAAATTCATCATGGCGTTGCTGGCCCTGACGATCCTGTCTCCGGCCATACTCTCCGCTGCCCAGGGAGGCGACGATGTGGTGCTGCTGGAGGCACGTGATCTGTCTCGTGAGGGTGAGGAGGCGCAACGACGCGGCCTGCCTATTCTGATCATGTTTTCCATGGAGCATTGTCCCTATTGTGAGATCGTGCGTGAAGAGTTCCTGAAACCCATGCTGCGCAGTGGCGACTATGACAACAAGGTGATCATGCGTGAGATCCAGTCGGACAGTTTTGAAACCCTGCGCGACTTCGACGGCAAGGCGATCACGGCCGATGCGCTGGCGCACCGTTACAACGCTTCGCTCAGCCCCACGGTGGTCTTTCTCGATCCCGACGGCAGGGAACTGGTCAGTCGGCTGGTGGGGATCACCACGGTTCATTATTACGGTGGCTTTCTTGACGAGGCCATCGAGCAGTCATTGCAACGCATGCGCAGTCTGGCATTGAACCAGCTCGCCGACTAAACAGGCGTTCCGAATACCAGTACACCCGGGAAACGGAGCATCGGGAGCAGAGGTCTTTTACCTGACCGTCAGCCGCAGCTGTTCCCCCAGCAGCTGGTCCCGGAAGATCCTGACGCCCCGCTTTTTTTATCCCGCAGAGCATCGATGCGTTTGATTTCGTCAACGTCATAATCGGTATAGGCGGTGATCGGATCTTCCAGGATGTTTGTGTAATCAATAATCCCGGTAAACGTTTCTTCCCCGATGCAGAACCTGTTCTTGTGTGAAGTGGCGGTTGTGCCAGCGCCATTTCCCGGGTTTTTCTGCTGTTTATTTTTTCATGAATTTTCTGACGTGTGGCAAGTGCCGGCGGCTGACTTCCAGGGTTTTGTCATTGTGTTTGAGCCGGATGCGGCAGTGCCCCTCCGCCGTCTTTTCCAGCGCAGCGATTTGTGTGACGGCAACCAGGGCATTGCGGTGGATGCGCATAAAGCTGTGCGGAAATTTTTCCTCCAGCCGGGTGAGGGGTTCTTCGATCAGGTCTTCGCCTCGATGATGGCAGACGGTGACATATTTGTGTTCAGCCTGGAAATAGAGGATTTCCTCAACCGGAATGAGACGGATCTCGCCCTTGAAGCGGGCGCTGATGTGGCTGGGTTCACTTGCGGTGTTTTTGATATCCCCAAGCGCCTGCAGTTGGGCACGGTTGAGTTGCCGCGTGGCCTCGAGTGCCTGTTGCAGGTGTTCCTTGCGTACCGGTTTGAGCAGGTAATCCACCGCATGGGTTTTAAACGCCGGCAGGGCGTAGTCGTTATAGGCGGTGGTAAAGATGATTGCCGGCCTGGTTTCCAGTTTGCCGAGGTGCTCGGCGGTTTCCAGCCCGTCCATGCCGGGCATGCGGATGTCCAGCAGCACCACATCGGGTTCGTATTTCTGGATCGCCTGCAGGGCCTCATATCCGTTTCCGGCCTCCGCCACGACTTCATAGGCAGTCATGCTGCTCAGCATGCTGCGCAGGCGGGAACGGGCCGGCAGTTCATCATCGACGATCAGGATCTTCATGCTGGACCTGGTAAGGGAAGTGGATGGTGACCTGGTAGGCATCCTGTGAGCTGTCTATTTTCAGACCGCCCTGGGAGCCATACAGGGTGGTGAGACGCTGTTTTATGTTTTCCTGCGCCAACTGGTTACCGGCTGACTGCTGTTGCCGGTTGTCGTTCAGTGGATTGCGGATGGTGATCTCGATTTGCTTTTTATCGAGGTGTCCGCTGATCGAGATACACCCTCCCGTGGTCAAGGGTTCGATGCCGTGATAAATGGCGTTTTCCAGTAACGGCTGGATGATCAGCGGCGGCACCAGTGCATCCTCTGGCAGTTGTTGCACATCCCATTCCTGTTGCAGGCGATCCCCCAGGCGCAGCGCCTCGATTTCCAGATAACGGCGGCAAAGCGCCAGTTCCTCGTGCAGGGGAATGCGTTGCCGTGCATCGCTCAGGCTGGCGCGAAACAGGTCGGCGAGGTTTTCCACCGCCTCTTCGGCCTGCTGCGGCTGGCCGTGTACCAGGCTGGCGATGGTATTCATGCTGTTGAAAAGGAAATGGGGGCGGATACGGGATTGCAGCGCCTGCAGGCGGGCCTCACTTTCCGCCTGCACGTTTCGCTGCCACTGTTTCTGTACATAGAAATAGCGTAGCACCGGGCCGCTGATGAGGGCGCCAATGGCGAGGTTGCGGCTGAGAAAGTGCCAGTGCCAGGCCAGAGTGGCGTGATTGGTGGGTCGATACACCAGCCAGTACGCCAGTTCGGTCACGCCGATGATCACCAGCAGGATCAGAAGATAACTGATGATCCCCGCCTGACTGTTACTCAGGCCGCAAAGCCGGGGGCGGGCAAGACACAGCACGGCGCAACTGCCAAGGGCGCACCATTGGACGTAGAGCGAGATCATGCCCAGGTTGTTCAGACGTGCCTGCAGCGGGATCTCCAGCGGTGCCAGGGCAAGTACAAACGCGGCCAGTTCTGCAATGATCACCACCACAAACACCATGCGCATCGCGCAGAAGTCGGGCAGGAAAAGCTCCTCACAATTCTGGTTTTTGGCTGTCAGCGGCATAAGGCTTGTCTGATTTCCATTAATTATTACGCAAACATAGCAGGAATGACACATATTCCGGCGGGTCCTGCCGCACGAACCTGCGATGTGGCCGGCACGGGTGGCGGTGCCGGTCCGACTGTGCCATGCGCCTTTTTAACAAAACCGGTATACTCGCGCTTTGCATGAAGAATGATGCGAACAGGCTGCAATGAGTGATGCTGACAATACAGACAAGCCCTGGGCGGGGCGGTTTACCGAACCGACGGATGCCTTCGTGGAGGCTTTTACCGCTTCGGTAGGATTCGACAAACGCCTTTACCGGCATGATATCGCCGGTTCGATTGCGCATGCAAAAATGCTGGCACACGTGGGGATCCTCACAGAAAAGGAATGCGCAGCGATCATCGAGGGTTTGCAGGAAATCGCCCTGGAAATCGAGCGGGGTGAGTTTGCCTGGTCAACCGCACTGGAAGACGTGCACATGAATATCGAGGCACGCCTGACGGATCGTATCGGCGTAACCGGCAAGAAACTGCACACCGGCCGTTCCCGCAACGATCAGGTGGCGACCGATATCCGGCTTTACCTGCGTGAGCAGATCAAGCTGCTGGCGGCCGAGGTGGAGCGCTTGCAGCAGGGGCTGTTACAGCTGGCGGAGGAGGAAGCCGGGACGGTGATGCCCGGATTTACGCATCTGCAAACCGCCCAGCCGGTGACCTTTGGTCATCATATGCTTGCCTGGGTGGAGATGCTGATGCGTGATCAGGCGCGTTTTGAAGACTGTTACAAGCGCGTGAATGTCATGCCGCTGGGGGCCGCTGCGCTGGCGGGTACCACCTATCCGATCGATCGTGAATTCACCGCGCGTGAACTGGGCTTTGACGCGATTGCGGAAAACTCGCTGGATGCGGTAAGCGATCGTGATTTTGCCATCGAATTTGTTGCTGCCGCCTCGACATTGATGATGCACCTGTCACGTTTCTCCGAAGAACTGATCCTCTGGAGTTCCGCCCAGTTTGATTTCGTTGATCTGGGTGACAGTTTTTGCACCGGTTCCTCCATCATGCCGCAGAAGAAAAACCCGGACGTGCCGGAACTGGTGCGCGGCAAAACCGGACGCATTTACGGCCACCTGATGGCTCTGCTGACCCTGATGAAGGGCCAGCCGCTGGCCTACAACAAGGACAACCAGGAGGACAAGGAGCCGTTGTTCGATACGCTCGACAACCTCAAGGGTTGCCTGCGGCTGTTTGCCGATATGATGCCGCAGATCGGCGTCAAGCGTGACAACATGCGTGAGGCGGCACGGCGCGGTTTTTCCACGGCAACCGATTTGGCGGATTACCTGGTGCGCAAGGGAGTGGCGTTTCGCGATGCGCATGAAGTGGTGGGCAAGGCGGTACGTTATGGCGTGGAGTGCGGCAAGGATCTCTCGGAGATGGATCTTGCCGAATTGCAGCAGTTCAGCCAGGTGATCGAGCAGGATGTCTTCGATGTTCTCACCCTGGAAGGCTCACTCGCGGCGAGGAACCATATTGGTGGTACCGCACCGCAACAGGTACACGCGGCAATCGCACGCGCACGCCAGAGGTTGTCGCAGTTCAGGCTGTTGCAGGAATGAAGGCATTCAAAGGGTGAAAGGGCGGGGATGTCATTTCGCCGTCAGGCAGCGGAAGGCATGGTGGTTTGCCAGAAGATAACCCATCACACCGATGGCGGTACCTGCTGTATTGGCTATCAGATCATAAGCGGATGAATAGCGTCCCGGTATCCAGTAGTACTGCAGCGATTCCAGCAGAATACTGATCATCATTCCCAGACTGATGGCAACAACGATGTGCCGCAAGCTCTCCTTGTGACCCTGCCGGTAAGCCATTGCCGCCATGGCAAGGAAACCCAGCGGGATAAAGCCGGTGATGTTCACCAGCAGATCAAAGAACCCGACGTTTCCCAGGTGAAACAGCCGGGTGGAGTGGGCCGCCTGGAAATCACCGGGATGCAGGCCCATGAACAGAATCCCGGCCAGATAGACACCGAACAACAGCCAGTCCCATTTACGTTGATTGGGTAACAGCAGACGCCGCAGGCTGATGAGGATCAGGATGCAGCCGATGACGATGCCGGCCAGTTGGTCGTAACCGATGCCGGCACTACCGAGATGAAACAGATCCGGCAGGAGGGACAACAGGATAAGCAGACCGCCGCTCAGGGTCAGCAGGGTTTCAAAACAAGAGATCCTCATCCTTTTGATAACGTTCTTCCCGGCGGTTTTGCAAATGAATAGTGCAAGAAATGTCCTGTTTCAGTCGCCGCCCTGCTCCATGTTTTCCCGTGCGCGCAGCAGCAGCAATTCAGAGTCATCCCCTTTGCGCCAGGCGGCAATGCCCAGCCTGGCAGCGATCCTGAAGCTGTCCGTCTCCTCCTGCCCCTCGATAACCAGCCTCTCCAGCCGTGACTGAATCAACTCAGCCAGTTTTCGGGTTGACGCGAGATCGGTCTCCGGCAGGATGAGCAGAAACTCGTTCTCGGCAAGCCGGCCGATGGTATCTGCCCAGCGTAACTGATCGTTGAGCATGTTGCGAATGGCGATGAGCAACGGTTTGTTGTCATGCGCTTCGTGCTGTTGCGCAAACTGTGCCAGGTTGCTCAACTGCAGCAGGAGAACGGAGAGGGGATTGCCGTAACGGCGGCTGCGGGAGACCTGGGATTCGAGGTTGTTGAAGAGGGCGCGGCGGTTGGGCATGCCGGTTTCGGCATCGGTGACGGTGAGTTCCTCCACGATGTTTTGCAACTGCTGGCGTTGCTGCATGAGGTATTTGACCGGTGTGGCATCGGTGAAGTACTGCACCATGCTGCCGTCATCGAGGGAAACGCTCTTACCAATGAGCCACAGCTCCTCACCATGATCATCCGCCGGCAGATTGACGGTGGCTTCCGGCTGGAACAGTGGTTGCAGGGGTTCGGGCACAGTCTCGACGGTATTGTCGGCGAGCAATTCGGCGCGCTTGCCCAGCCAGGCGTGCAGGGTTTCATTGATGCCGCACACGGCGCCACTGGCATCGAGCAGCAGCATGCCGACAGGGCACGCTTCGAGCAGTCGCCGGGTTTGGTGGGAATCCAGTTTGTTCAGCATTTTCGATCCTGCCATGGCTATCCGAACATAAGCTACCCCCTGTGCGGGATTGGTGCAAGTAGGTAAATAAAATTAGTAAAAACAATAACATAGCGTTTTGTTGGGGCTGTTATTGCGGCAGCAAAGGAAAGTGGAGAATTTCCGCAGGCGGCCGATAGATAAAAGGGTATGAAGCCCCTTATTCGTCGTACCCCAACCCTCGATAGCGGCCATGATTTTCGCGCCATCAAGGCACGGTTTATCGAGCAGAACCGGCAAAGGTTGAGGCGCGCCTATGCCGATTTGCGCAGCGTGGAGCGGGAGTTTCTCGATCTTCTGCCGCTGCTGTTCCATGTCAACCACCCGATCCTGCCGGGCTACGTGGAGAAGGACACGCCCGCCGGTTTGCCCGAATTCTCGCCCTCCGGCATCGCGCTGGCGACCGCGCGGCGCCTGTTCAAAAGTTTTTCCTATAAAAAGCGTGCCTACCGGCGGTTTTATATCAATTCACTTTTCATGATGGGCAGCACCGGCACCATCGCCTATTCGGACAAAAGCGATTTTGACATCTGGGTGGTGTATGACAGCAACCTGGAGGAAACGCAGGTCAGCCAGCTGCGGCAGAAAGTGGAACTGATTGAGCAATGGGCGCGCGCCAAGGGAGTGGAGGCAAATCTGTTTCTGGTGGATCCGGAACGTTTTCGCCAGGGTGAAAACGGTTTGCTGAGTGACGAAAGCAGTGGCAGCGCGGTGCATTATCTGTTGCTGGAAGAATTTTACCGCACCAGTGTCCTGCTTGCGGGCCGCTACCCCCTGTGGTGGCTGGTGCCACCGGAAGAAGAAAAAAATTATGACGAATATGCAGCGGAAATAAAACGCAAACGCCTGGTGCATGCCAGGGAGCACGTCGACCTCGGGGGGCTGAATCATATCCGCGCAGACGAGTTTTATGGTGCCACCTTGTGGCTGTTGTACAAGAGCATTCATTCGCCCTACAAGTCGATGCTGAAGATTCTGTTGATGGAATCATATGCTACTGAATACCCACAAATCGATTTGCTCGGCCTGCGTTTCAAGGCAGAGATCTATGCGGCCCAGGATGATATCAATCAGCTTGATCCCTATCTGATGATGCTGCACAAAGTGGAGGAGTTTTTGACCTGCGGTGGAGACAGTACTCGCCTGGAGCTGGCAAGGCGCAGCTTCTATTTCAAGGTGGGCGAGAAACTGAGTCAGGTAAAAAAGGAAAACTGGCGTTGCGAGCTGATGCAGGAACTGGTGGCAGAGTGGGGATGGCATCCCTCGCAGTTGCAGAGGCTCGATCAGCGTGATGAATGGAAGATCAATGCGGTAATGGAGGAACGCAAACACCTTATCCGTGAATTTACCAATACGTATCGCTATCTTTCACTGTTTGCGCGCACCAAGAGCGACAGCAATGCGATCCGTGCAGCGGACCTGAATATCCTCGGACGTAAATTGTATGCAGCGTTTGAGCGCAAGGCGGGGAAAATTGAAATCATCTACAAGGGGATCACCCCGAACCTGCTGGAGAGCCACATCAGCTTTCATGAAATGAAAACCAGGGAAGGCCAGTCCTACTGGATGGTGTTCAGTGGCGTGATCCCGGAAAACGAGGTCAGCCTCCACTCCCCGTTAAAACGGGGCTACAGCCTGGTCGAACTGCTGGCATGGTGTTATTTCAACAAGATCGTCAACCGCCGCACGATCATCGCGCTTTATTGCCAGAACAGCGATCTTACGGAAAAGGAGCTGCTCCTGCTGGTGGAGCAAATGTGCAAGACGTTTCCGGATGAAGTGTTGAACATGCAGGCAATCGACGATATGCGCAAGCCCGCAAGGATAGTCGCCGTGGGAACCTACATCAACGTGGGGCTTGACCCGTTTTCGGAACGAAGCAAACGGGGGAAGCATCTCACCAGCAATCGTACCGATGCGTTGAAATACGGCGGCCGTCTGGAAAACCTGGCGTTGAGTATCGACCAGGTGATAGTGACCAGCTGGCAGGAGGTATTGACGTTTCGTTACCTGCACCTCGAGGGCCTGATGCAATGTATCCAGGATTATCTGAAATGGGCGCCACCCTCCTCCGGACAGACCCCACCGCGGATAAATGCGACCTGTTATTCCTCCTACCGTGGCACCTCCATCGCGCGGCGTATCGAAAGCCTCTTCAACGAAATTGTCGATATCTTTTACACCAGCGGTTACCCGGAAGGGACACGCTTCGTGCTCGGGGTGGAGTGGGAATACGTGGTGCTATGGATGGAAGAGGGAGTCATTCATTATGAATCCCCCGGAGAATTTGATGCCTTGTTGAATTATCTCGCCAGGCAGCACAAGCAGTTTCACCAGATCGTGTTTGACAGCGAAACCCTGAATGAACATGTGCTGCCGTTGATTTATCAGAAGAATATTGCCGGGCTGGTGCAGTGTTTCTACGAGATCAAGGGGGAGCGGGTGATGGTTTACATCCTTGATGAAAAGGGTTCCCTGGTGCAACAGGAAAAACCCTTTTACGATGTTGTCGGGCTGGTGAAACAATATCAGGAATTCTTCGACTCGGTGCGGGATCGCATCGAGTTTTTTGCGCAAAGCGGGCGTGAGGGGGATCAGGGTTTTGCCGCCGTGCAGTTCTACCGCATCGACAGGCATGCGGACGGGCACCGCAGCCTGAGACAGCATACGATCAATCAATACGTCAAGCCGGCGCAGTATCTACGGGTGCAGGTTATCGTGGATCTTGTCGATAACCAGGAAGTGCTCAAGTTGTATTGTGAAGAGCAGGAATTTTCATCCCTCGAGTTCGGCGATTATGTGTATCAGGTGGTTTCCCAGTTTATTGTAACCGTGCGTGCCAGCAGGGAACCCTATCCGATTTATATTACCGATATCGATTTGTCCCCCGCCATTCTGGCGGCAAATGCCGAACACAGCCAGTCGAGCCTGTACTTGCAGTACAAAAAACGCATCGAGGATCGCTTGCTGCAAGAACTGAAGAGAATCTGATCAATCTTCCCGCATGTCGTGGAAAATCTTCACCAGATCGTCATGCCAGCGTTTGATGATGGCTTTCAGTTTTGGATCGTCGCTGACAAACAGGTGTTCGGGATTGGGTGCAACCAGCAGGGTCTCGTCCTCTTCGGCGAAGATGGCGATCTTGTGAGGCAGATAGGGGATCAGCATGGGATATTGGTCGGAAATCTGCCGGACCTCCTCCGGGCGGCCGAAAAAAACAATACGGTACTTGTCTGTTTTGAAGCCGCTTTTCGTCAGGCCGATATCGACACGCTGTACCCGGCTCAACTTCTGGCCGTTTTTCTTCAGGACCGTTTGCAGTTTCAGCATCGATTCCGGGAAGGTGGCGGCGACACGCGCCATCAGCAGATCTTCCGCCTGCAATATCGGGCTGAACAAAAGGAGGAAGGCGGCAATGAGCAGGCATCCGGATGTCGGGAGCTTCATAGGGTGGCATCCTCGATGATTGACAGGTAGGTTTCACTCATTTCATTGCACAGCTTGTTCAGTTCCGCATTGTTGAACAGACTGGAAAGCCGCTTGGGGTTAATCGCATAGACTTTTACCTTGCCGTTTTTTTCCACCGCGGTAATGCGGCAGGGCAGGAACAGGCCAACCCGTGGATCAATCGCCAGCGCCTTGTTAAGGGTGCTGAAATTGCAAAAATAGACAATACGTTGCTTGGTGTTTTCCTTTTCGGGTTCCACCAGGCCGTAATCCAGGCTTTGTTCCCGGATCAGGCGGAAGTTATTGCCGACGGCGGCTTCCTTGATGTTTTTGATGGTGGTTTCGAGATCATAGGGCGAATCAAACACCATGGTGGCTTCTACGGATTCGACGGGTTGTTGCTCCAGCGGCAAGGGAATGTTTTCGAAGGAGCGGACATACACCACGATGTCATTGATGTCCTGTTCGCTCAGCCCGTGTTTGCGGTAGGAGATCATCGGTGTTCCATCCCGTCCGTTCATCAGCGCTTCCTTGATGAACTGGTCCGAGGCGGCCTTCAGGAACCCCGGGTTATTGAGGGCGGGCGCGATGATCGGCAGGTTGCGGGGACGCGAGAAAGTGACGCCCGTACCCTGCCCCCCTTCGCCATGCTGGCCGTGACAGGCGGCGCAATACTGCATGTATAACTTCTCGCCGTGTTTTACATCGCCGCTGATCGGTTTATCGGGGTAATTATAGGGTTTTCCATAGGACCAGCCGCGGATATATTTTACCAGCTGGGTGATATCGTCGTCCGTCAGACTGGGGAAGGCAGGCATCACCCGGCCCGGCCGTCCCAGACGAATGGTGGTTCGCAGGTAATCATCGGTTACGCTATATTGAAAATCAGGCAGGGTTAACGGGACACCGACACCGCCGCTGCCATCATAACCGTGGCAGGCTGCACAGTGTTGCCGGAACAGCGCCTCGCCCGATTTTGCCATCAACGGGGTGGCGGCGATCAGCTGGGTGACGACGAGCAGTAACAGTGTTCGAATGAACATGGGCAGTCTGATTCCGTATGGTTACCTATAGAGTGTAAACGACCGTTCCGGTGTGTACTAATGATCCATATCATGATTTTCTAATATAGCAACATGGCATACGCAATACCATGAAACCCTTTGCAGAATCCTGTGAACAGAACAAACAGCCCATTTTACAGGTTCTGAAAACCCGGTTTGCCGACGTAAAAAGCGTGCTGGAAATCGGTAGTGGCACGGGACAGCATGCGGTCTATTTCGCCGCGCATCTGCCACATTTGCGCTGGTTAACGAGTGATGTTCAAGCGCAACAGGCCGGTATCCAGGCATGGCTGCGTGAGGCAGGACTGGATAACCTTACCGGGCCAATGGTATTGGATGTCAATCAACCCGAATGGCCGGTTGTTGCGATTGATGCCGTCTTCAGCGCCAATACTGTCCATATTATAGACTGGCCAGGCGTGGAAAACATGTTTGCGGGTATCGGCCGGGTGTTGCGGCCGCAGGGGGTTTTCTGCCTCTATGGGCCGTTCAATTATGGTGGTGGCTATACCTGTGAGAGCAATGCCGAATTCGACCGGTGGCTGCAGACACAGGATCCCAATAGCGCGATTCGTGATTTCGAGGCGCTGAATGAGCTGGCCGACGCCCATGATCTGGTTCTGATCGAGGATCATGCCATGCCGGCCAACAACCATATTCTGGTTTGGCAGAAAGCGCAGATCGTTGAGAGATGATTCGAGCGGCAGCGGCCCGGTTTTCAGAGGTCGAATACTTTCCGCAGCCAGCGGCCGATGTCCCTGATCTCCTCCGCGCAGACGCTGTGCTCCATCTCGTAGCTATGCCATTCTATCTGATAACCGAGCTGCTCCAGCTGTTGCCGGGAGTTTTCCGCCAATCGAAGCGGGACGATGGGATCATGTGTGCCGTGCGCCATGAAAACGGGCACCTCGCGGTTATGCCTGCTTGCTTCGGCCTGCAGACTGGCGGCCAGTGGCAGATAACAGGAGAGCGCCATGATCCCCGCCAGCCTGTGTGAAAAACGCAGGCCGGTATGCAGCGCAATGGCTCCCCCCTGGGAAAAGCCCGCGAGCACGATGTGTTCCGTGCGCACCCCGCGTTCCACTTCACGGCCTATCAGTCGCTCAAGCTGCTGTTGTGACTGCCGGATACCGGCATCGTCTTCGGCCAGATCGAAGGCGGGTGCGAGAATATCGTACCAGGCGGGCATCACCATGCCGGCATTGATGGTGACCGGCCGGGAGGGCGCATGGGGAAAGACGAAGCGGATGTTTGCATCCTGCGGAAGCTGCAACTCGGGCACGATGGGTTCGAAATCGTGTCCGTTGGCACCCAGTCCATGCAGCCAGATGATGCTGTAGTCCGCCTGGCGCGGGCCGAGTTCGACACAGGGTAACAGTTCGTGCTCCATTTATGCCGCGTCCTCTTTGAGGCTGACCGTTTCCCCCGCCTGCCGGCTGCAGAAGCGGCTCAGCGCCTCAAACAGTTCCGTTTCCCCGTCCGGCAGCAACCAGCGAGCGCTGTCCTCATCGTAATCGAAATGAAAACCGCCCTCACGGCTGGCGACCCAGATCTGTTGCAACGGTGTCTGGCGGTTGATGATGATCTGACTGTCATCCTCGAAGCCGAGCGTCAGGATACCGCCTGCCGCCTCACAGTCGATGGCGGCGCCACTCGCCTCGATGGCGTCCTCAATCCGCATGAGGAGTTCATCGACGCATTGATTGAATTCGGATTCCGTCATGGGCATTTCCTTTGGCGCAAAGTGGCAGGATTGTACTGAAGCGGGAGGGAGTGGTACAGGCAAAGAAAAAGGGCGAGGTGGGTACAACCCTCGCCCAAACTTGCCACGGGAGATAAAACAATATTATCTCATTTACAATTTTACAGCTTTTGGGGGACTGTGTGTATCTTTTTATCCCCTCTATTTGGCAGTAATTTCAACCGCATCGCTTTTGCCGGTGTTGTCTTTCCAGCCAAGTACGATTTTATCCCCGGCACTGCCCGCATATTTGAACGACAGATAGGGGTTTTTGGAAATCGCCGGACCCCATTCCGCCAGCAGGACTTCCTCGC
>JALVOC010000184.1 GCA_027032075.1 Chromatiales bacterium
TGAATGACACCAACCGCCTTGTCCGGATTCAGCGGGTCGCTTGTTCCATCGTACATGGGTTTGCTTGTGTCATGCAGGGAGTATTCATTGCCCTGCCTCCAGACATTCAGCGGCCGGGGGCTGCCATTGACATCCGCACCCTGGCCGGAGACGTTCTCGGACTTGATGTTGTTGTACCCCAAAATAAAACTGGATTTCTGCGCATCGATCAGTGCGATTAACTGCTTGTCCAGCGCCACGTTCAGGGTGATTTCCCAGGCCAGTACCGGTTGCGGATTACGCTCGTCACTGTAGATGACCAGCCGGCTGTTTATCTCGGCGGCACGTTCAGATTTTCCAAGCAGCTCTGCCTTGGCGATGTCAATCGCCCGTTCGGCATCAATAGCGGGGCTGCCGGGCAAGTTGGTCGGGGACGGGATATGCTTGCCAGCCATAGAGACAATATCGCCCTGCTTGTTGGCGTGTACGATCAGCTCCGCTCCCCAGACCGGAATACCCTGCCATCTCTGAGCATAACGGGCGTGGAACTGATCCGTTGTTGCATCCTCACTGATTTTGACAAGCTGCAGCTCGTTCACCGGATCGGTCAGCTTCAACGTGGTTGCAAATTTTTTCAGAAAACCCGCGACCTGTTTTTCAATGGTCCGTTTGTCCTGCGTCAGCCCGAATTTCCCGGTATCAGAACGCTGCAGAACCTGGCCTTTGACACCCACAATAAAGGCCGGCGTACCCAGAGGATTCATTTTGATCGTCAGGCCGGGTTGTATGGCCTGTTTGCTGGTTAGTGTGATCGGTTCATCAACGGAGGCGAAGTGCAGATTTTTTCGCTCACCAGCCGGTCTCGGCAACAGGGTCTGCGCTGGAGTTCCGGTATTGTTGCGCCGCTGATGGTACAGCTGAAGAAACTCAGTCACTACCCGGCCCGAATCGCCGTCATACCGTGCCGAGTAGACCCGGGACGGGACAGGCAGGATTGCCGATTCAGGGGCTGCCGGATAGAGTTTGGTAACGGAGGATATCTCTGTACCGTACGCAACGGTGCCACTTGCGCAGATAAAAAAGCATACCGGGACGGCAAGGGATAATCTGAATTTCATAAACCCTCCGTAACG
>JALVOC010000185.1 GCA_027032075.1 Chromatiales bacterium
TAGCAGCAGGCACTTACGCTCGGCAAATCTGCCAACGACTCCTGATTGATCTGTCCTATAATTCTAGCCGCCTAGAGGGCAACACCTATTCTCGCCTGGATACACAGAAATTGGTGGAAGAAGGTATTTCCGCAGAAGGCAAGGTTCATGAAGAAACCGTGATGATCATGAACCATAAAGAAGCCATCCTGTTTCTGGTGGAAAACGCACAGGATATAGAGTTGAATAGCCTGACCATCCGCAATTTGCACCACCTGCTATCACAGGATTTGCTCGCCAACCCTGAAGCTTGCGGCAATATCCGAACACTAGAAGTGGATATCGGCCAATCCACTTACAAGCCTCTGAGCAATCCTCACATTTTAAAAGAACTCTTTGAGCTAATTTTGCAAAAAGCAAAAAAGATCAAAGACCCGTTTGAGCAAAGCTTCTTTTTGCTGGTGCATTTATCCTATTTGCAGGCGTTTGAAGATGTGAATAAAAGAACCTCTCGTTTAAGCTGCAATATCCCATTCATCAAAAGCAATCTATGTCCGCTCAGCTTTACCGATGTCGCGCGGGATGATTATACCGCCGCACTTCTGGCTATCTACGAAAAAAATGATACTGGCCCAATGCTAGAGCTTTTTGCCTGGGCGTATTCGCGTTCGTGCGAACAATACGGCGTGGAAAAGAAATCGCTCGGGGAAATTGATGCCTTCCGCATTCAATACAGGCAACAGCGAAAAGCGGTTATGGGACAAATCGTTAAACAAGGCTTACACGGATCGGCGGCAGAAGAATTAATTGAAAGTTACTGCCAGGAGCAAGGGATCGAAGATATTGATAAATTTACGGCCATGACTTTGGCCGATCTCAGCACTTTACACGCTGGTGCAATTATTGGTCTTGGCATAACAGAAGCGCAGCTCGAAACATGGCTATCGAGCAAGCCCTAAATATTTTTCTTATTATTTCTTTGTAACTACTCAGCCCACCCGCGCTAAGCACCTTACTTTTTTGTCGGCGAAAGAATCAAAGGCGCGCCTTCAAATGCATCATTCAACGCATTGAAGACATTGTGTCCCTGTTTTTTCACCGTAGAGATGTAGCCCCGAATACGGCAA
>JALVOC010000186.1 GCA_027032075.1 Chromatiales bacterium
CGGCTCCTTGGTGGCCGAGCGCATCAGCTTCTTCTCTTCCTCGTTGAGCTCCTTGAAGCGGGAAACCTGTTCGATCTCTTCCTGCGGCATCACCAGGCAGTACCACCATTCAGCCAGATTGAGCATTGTTTTGGCCTGATCCGGGTAGCTGTCCAGCGTCTGGGTTCCCTGGGTTAGCCAGATCCCCAGTTTCCGCCAGGTTCTGACGCCGAAAACCAAAGGCTTCACCAGTACCGGATTTTCGGTAATAACGTGGCCCTCATCGGTGATTACGTCGGTTTCGCGCGGGTCGTGCTGATATTTCTCGCCGATGCCGGTGATCGTGTTCAAAAGCGAGATCAGCGTGACCGCCAGCATGTCCTTGTTTTGCGGTTGAGTGAGGATTCCCATATCGATGAAAGTGGCATCCACCTCCGGCCAGGCCTCGCCGTAGCGGTTGAAAAACTTGCCCCGTACCCCCGTGGTCCACAGAGCCAGCGAGTCCGCAAGCTCGCGCAACCGCTGTTTGCGCGAGTCCATGTCATCCTCATCCGCCATCACCTGAAGCCGTCGGCTGACATCCTCAACCAGGGGGTGTGGTTTGCCTTCGGCGTCTGCCTGTCTCAATGTATCGACGATTGCCGTCTGGATCGCCATGCGATCCTGGCGGGTCATGCGTCTGACCTCCTCCTCCTCGGCGCCGGTGATCATCAACTGGGTCAGCATCTCCATTTCACCCAGGTAGTCCCGCTGATCATCCTGGTAATCCGGCTGTAACAGCTCCTCCATACCCTCTTCTGTAACCGTGGCGGGATCGGGACTGGTGGATGCCTCCTCAATCTGCTTCAGTGCCCCCTTCATCTGTGAATAGGGTGGCATTGAGATATTGGTGTTGACCGTAAAGGTGATGGAGTTGACCGATAAACCATGCCGCTTGTACCACTGGGCCAGGAGATAAAAAGAACCGCCTTTTTCAATGAAAAACTGGCGCGGCCGGCGCATGGCCATGGCGTGCATCTGCGAATAGGTAATGAAGGCCGATTTACCGGCACCGGTTGGCCCGAAGATCAGCCCGTGGGCTGTTTTCTTGCGGTCCCTCTTGTTCCATGGATCGATTGCGAAGGTTTCCCCAACCCGGTTGAACATCAAAAACCCCGGGTTTCCACTGCCACGCCCTCGTCCGTAGAATGGCAGAAGTCTCGCGATATGAGTCGTATAGGTGAGTCGTGAACGTGCTGCATATTGCCGGTCGAAGCGGAAATCATAGGCCATTGGCAAGCTCCGCAGGAAGCAGTCCTTGGCGATGGGGTCATCTTTGGGATCGGTTGGATTGAGTCCCGCAGTACGCAATGCCGTCATGGCGTCCAGCGTGTCACGCAGCAATCCGTCCTCGTCCTCCGAGCGAATATAGACACCGGCATAGACTGAATACATCCGCTCACCTCTGGCCATCGCCTTCTGGGCGTCGGTGGCCTGCTCGACGGCGTAATCCTGTTCATAGGAAGCGGATCCGGTTTTCTTCAGCAGCCGGTTAATGTGTTTGTCGATGCTGAGCTTGGAGCGCACGATAATAGTGAGCGCGAATATGGAACCATACGGCATCTGATCCCACAACGATGGCTTGAGATCCTTGCCTACCCGCCGGTCGGCAGTCAGAATCCCCCGCTTGGGAGGGGAATCTATCGCCTGCAGGGAGATGAAGCGCTGTGGTTGTCCGCAGAAAAATATGGTGCCGTTTTTTTCCTGGGCATTATTGGGAACGGCGCGTGGGCTCTCGGTGGTTACGGCGTGACCCAGATCAAAGGCGATGGCCTTGGTCTCTTCATCCGGGTAGGGGCGATCGCGAAGGTAGTCGTAGGGATCGTCATAACCGGTAGGCTTGGGGGAGAGCCACGGCAACATCCAGCGATACAGATCCTCGCCGTTGCAGCGCCGGATCCGCATCCCCATCTGCTCCAGGATGCGAACGAAAGGGTTGACCGCCATATTCAGCTCTTCGGCCGGCGGCAGCTTCCCGGGCAGCAGGTTACCAGCGGCGCTCAGATAGGATGAGCGGATACAGCGACGATAAAAGCACATGCGCACCCGCCGGTTGATTCCCCGCCACGGAGCGTTGAGAATGGGATCGTTGAAAATCCCCTGCTTCTGGCGGAGCTGCTCGAAATGCTCCTCGAGGATCTTGAACCAGGCCTTGGCGTGCGCGGTGTCCCGGGCATCGGGTAGGGCATATTTCCGCAGTTGCTCAATGAACTCACGCGGCAGGATAGGTTCGTCCTGCAGATAGAGCTGTACGATCCAGGGGGAGTCGTCCTTCTGGGGCAGGGTATTCAGAGCCCTGACCAGGTTCTCCTCGATCTGCTTCAACACCTCGGGTGGACGCCCATCCACGTCTGGCGGCACAACATCGAACAGAGCACCGACGCTTATCCCGTCATCAAACTCGAAAGTCTCCGTATCCGGATCGTAGTCCAGCCACGGCAGATAGTTGGTGAATGACTCCACCGGCCGGTAGAGCCGGGCAAACTCTGACTCGGTGAGGGGCACCTCGCCGTTGGCAGGATAGGTGCCCACGATGCGCTTGATCGCCTTGGTGACGGCTCTCATCCGTTCATTGAGATTACCGGTCATAATGGGTTGTCCCCTTTATACCGGGTTCTACAGGAGCCACCTCGCCAGGCAGGGCATAGTGGTAAGTTTCATAAAGCGGGAATGACGTGCTGTAACCCGGGATCGGATGGCCGTTGGTTGACAGGTGCGGGAAAACATATCCAAACAGCTCTGCATTGGGAATGCGCGGGAATTTCAATGTCATTTCGTTTTCCACGGTGCGCGTCCAGCGCGACATATCGATATCGCGCGGAGCCTGCATGGCGCCGTTGAGGGCGCGAAACTCCTGTTTCTGGCGCAGCTCCTCTTTCCCGCTGTTCATCAGGTGGTTCTCATAGACATCTTTGGTTGTCGGACCCTCGTCCGGCAGCAGATGCCTTTGTGGACCGCTGGCACAGCCACCCACGGCAAGCACCAGCAGAGTCAGGGCCAAGGGATTAGTCAAACGAGGCAAGTGCTGTTTTCTTTTCACTACCATGATCCAGTTTCCTCCCTTTCGGGTCGTGGTCGAATTCAATTTGGTCCTCAACGTGGACGGTGAAGTGCCGGCCGGTGCCGACATACACCACATCATAAGCATCGCGCATCCGCTCCCGAATGTATTCGATCGCCTCTTTCATGCCGCCCGATACGGTGCGGCCCAGGATAAATTTGCCGGTATCACCATTGAGGATGGTTTCGTAGTCACCGTTGCGGTTCCTCACGGTGGACGTTTCACCCAGCGCCACGCCCTCGCCAGCCGCAGACAGGGCAGCCAGGGCAATTCGATCTTTCATATAATCGCTGGCATTGGAAAACAGCTCTCCGGTAATGCAGGGCTTCCCCCAGCGATCTGCGATATAGCCGAGGTACTGCCTGGTATTGGCCCTGCGCTGGTTCTTGCGCTTGATGGTGGTGGTGGAGATAGTGCCATCCTCGAACACCAGCGATACGGTGTCGAGATAGCCGCTGACGCAGGAGAGCTCCCGGTTGCCAACCGTATACCCGGTCCAGACGATGTTTTTGATCCCCGGCGGGAGGCGCAGCCCACTTGCCGCCAGATTGTCGCCCCCGGTGATCAGCTTGAAGCGATAGGGATCGGTCAGCTTCCCGCCTACCGGCACCTTGCCCAGCAATGCAGTCATCGAGGAGTTGGTATACAGGGTTGCGGCGTCATTGATGGTGTAACGCGGCTTCGGCTCTTCGGCCGCTCGCTCCGCCTGGATCTGTTCCAGCGTCTTTGTGGTGTTGGCAGCGTCTTTTGAGGAGGACCTGTTTGGCCCAAACATTTTGGGCAACACCCCTCCGATGAGTCCGCCGTCCGGGCTCGTCGCGCCACCACCCATAGGGGTAACGGAGACATAGCTTGTCTGGGGCTGCTTCAATAAAGATCCAGCGCCCTGGTTGCCACCTCCGATGGGTAGATTATCGAAACCGAGCCCGTCCGGCATGTTTCTGTCCAGCATCGCTGCACCGCTTTTGGCGGCTGTGGTAGCCTTTTGCGCCGCATCCCTTGCTGTTTCTTTCAGTTCGTTGATGGCGCCCAGCAATCGCTTTTCCAGTTGCTCCTGCTGCTGTTTTGCGGTTTTTTGGGTTTCCCTGATCTCTTTTTCCAGCCGTCTCTTTTCCTTGCGCTCCTCCTCGAGCTGCCGGTTCATTCGTTCCTGCAGTCCGGTCAGCGTCTTGATGGTTTCAAGAGGATCATCCCGATCCCCGGGGCGGCCGGTGGCCCTGGGCGTCAACCCCCCAACTGTAGGCTTGTGATCCTGTTCTGCTGGTGCTACATAGGCGCGGGGTTGGGGTTTGTCCCGGGTGGCGATGTAGACCACAGCGCCCAGGGCCACCAGCACAACAGCCATCAGCAGAGGCAGCAATTTGTTCATAGCTGGTTACTCCGTATCATTTGCAACACAAGATGCCATCCACCAGCTCATCGTCCGGTTCGGCTTCTTCGGTGGTTGTCTTGCCCGGGGTGACTGTCGCGATTTTTGCTGTCTCACCCCCCAGCACCTCTTCTACCGCCTGCCCGAACGGCATCCTGGAGACCAGATACCAGAAGCTGGAATCACCAAGCATGCCGCGCGGGTTGAGTCCCGGGTGGTGGGAGGCGGCGAATAGCCAGGTGCCGCCCTCATTGTTGCGCAGGTTCAGCGGCTGCAAGGCAACCGGATACCGCGTCTTGTTGGTCACCTTGACTGCAGTGACATACATCTGCGGACGTGGTGACCGCCACTGGGCGACCGGCTCTGCACGCAGCTGGTCGCCACGAAACAGATGATCGACCCGCCGTTGCTTTACCGGCACCCTGGTGACGCCAGGCAACGGTTTGATCAGTCGTGCCGGGCCGTGCATGTGCTGGGCCGCAAACCGGGTCAGATCCACATAGTCGTAACCCTTTTTTGGCGCAATGTTTTCCGGGGCGTACCGCTTTGCATCACCGGCCTTCGGGTGTTCGATGATTAGCGGATTGGGCTCGCCATACTCTTCCGATGCCTGCACATCGAGCAGATATATGTACCCGTCGGCAGTCTGCGCGATGACCCGCTGGGTCTCCCACGGTATGGTGGCCAACCAGTAAAGCCGGCCATCCGGGGTAAGCTGGATGCGCGAGACCGGATCGGCAATGGGGGCCGGAATCTTCAGATCCCCGATTGGGGCAGGAAACTCGATGCGCCGCTCGATACCGACCGGCAAGGTGATCTTGATCGGTGTCTTGTCCCAAACATGGTGACGTGGTGATGTTGCATCCGCCACAGCGGAAGTCATCAGCAAACAGAGCAGCACGAACAGCAGTCCGTGGCCATAGTTGATCGTAGTCTTTCTGTTCATATCTTTATTCCGCCTGTTTGGCTTCGTCGTCGAATACCAGACGTTCTGGTGTGCTGGAGAATCCGTCCAGCGCCAATTGCCATGGATTGAACTCGCGGGATATGGTGTAACGCACCACCCGCAACGGATAGCGAACGTAGATGTCCTTGACATTGCGATTGTCCACAAACTCCCGTACCCGCAGATCCAGATAGACAGTCCAGGCATCCGGACCAAGGATCTTCACCATCTCCTCGGAGAAGGTGGCGCCCGGCGCCATAGTGACCTCTCGGGTGCGCCCGCGCAGTTCATGATTGTCCATTCGCTCGGCAATATCCTGGCGGATCTGTTTCTGGTATTGCGGGGTGAGGAAGGCGCGCAAATTAAAGCGGTTTTTTTCATAATCCTTGGAACCATCATTGTTCCACTGCTGCAAAGTGGTGAAGATGTCCTTGGCGAACAGATAAACCATCTGTGATGGAATCTCGCCTGGCTTCGATACCCGCCCGTACCGCAGATCCGGGGCCTGGTAGACATCAATTACATGGGGTGCCCGGGCCAGCCCGAAGATGGCCACGGCCAGACTCAGAAACAATCCCAGGATGATCCGATCCCGGTACCGGATATAACGTTTCAGCTCTTCCTCTCGAGACTTGAATGCAGAGGAACCGGTTTTTTTAGCAGCAGTCATGGCCTTACTTCCCGTTATCCTGGTCGGTGCGCCCCAGCGCCCAGGTGCCTTCATGCAGCACGAAAGGGGAGCGCCTCAGTTTTGAAAAAAGATTTACTTCCAGCCTGTGGATGTAGTAGAGGTGCGGTTTGCCGCGTTTCTGCTCACCTATCCACCTGGCTACTCGCCAGGCGGTGAACAGCCCCAGAAACATCCCTATCACCGGCGCGAGGATCAGGTACCAGTCCAGCACGGCAAACACCAACAACAGGACGATTATCCACGCCCCGATGGAGATCATCCCGGCGTACTTGAGTTCGGTCGCCGAGCATCCCATAAACATCTCCTGTTCCACGTCGATCATGTGGGCCGTTGGTTCTTCCTGATACCGATCCTGCGCCATGGGTAATACCTCGCTGATTACTGATTAGGCGCCACCGGTGGTGCCTACCGTGACGGTAGCGAGACCTTGCGCCCAGTTGACGGCTATGAGCCCAAGAGTGACAACCACCGCAACCATAATGATTGAGCCGATAGCCACCCCGCCGAACTTGCCCCAGCCGCCCTTGGTATCGCTGGCCTCTCCAAACGATTTGAAGATGAAGTAGCCGGCACCGACTACGGCAACAATCATGGTCAGATATGCGAGCGCCTGCAGCGCCCAGGACACTACCGCGAGCATCGTGCCGCCAACCGGGCCGTCGGCAGCCACACCATCAGGCAGCACGTCCTGGGCGCTGCTGGGCAGCGCGGCAAACGCACTCTCCGCGGCAAGGTACAGCGCGGCCCCCAGACCGATCCATGCCCTCCGCATGGTTTTGATAGATTTGTACTGTTTCAACATTTTCATGGGACTTCTCCTTGATTACACAGTTACATACAAACAACCGGTGCTATAGCACCAATAACGCCACCACCGCGACTATGACGAGTACCTGAAACCATATACTTGCCATACCCCCGGCCTCCAGCCTGTTGAGCTGAACCGATTTCCATGATGACCAGAACACCCAGGTCGCCCATAGCGCAATGGCGACGATGGTGATGCCGGCAAAAAACTCGTATGTATCGGCAAAGCCCATTCCAGCTCCAGCACGAAACGCGGTCTCCATCAGTAGCCCCCTGGTCCACGTATGGAGTAACGACCCTTGAGGGGCGGCAGCTCGTTAGGCAGTGCGAGCACCCCCTCCAGGTGGTTCCTGATTTGACGCCTGATCAGGGTCAAATCGGACGCCAGCGCAGGGTAGTCGAAGGTGATTCGCGGGTCGGGACTGGCCTTTTCGCCCATGGCCCGGGTTTCCTGGATCAGAAAATCCAGTTCATGGATCAAGCGCGCCAGATCCGCGCGTTCTCGTTCAAGATCATTCGCCTGGAGTGGGCAGACACCCGTCATCAACAGTGAAGCGGTGATGAACAAGCGGGACAGAATGCGTGTGTGTGTTTTCATGGTCACAGATACTTCTTGAAAGTGGACGTGGTGATGAATATGGCCAGGGCCACCAATGTGGCCGCCGGTATGAAGACGAAATTGGGGTGGATTGAAAAGGGAACTGCGAGGTAAAAAAACACCGGCAGCAGCAATAACGGCCCCATCATTGCCTTGGCCGCGTGATAAACCATGCCGTACTCCCGTCCGCCACCAAACCGCCGCAGATCACGCTGTACCAGCCCATCGACCAGGGCGGCTACCCCCACCAGCACGATGATTGGCGCGGAGAGAGCGATAACCAATAGCCGTACCGTGAAAACCAGCAGGATATTGAACGCAGCTGTAATGTATTTCTCTATGCCGGCGTAAAGTCTTTTGGTGAATACCATCAACGTCGGCTCGGTGCTGAGAACCGGCTGGGTAAGGCGCTGCCGCAATGCCAGATATCCCGATCTGACCACTGCCCAGTCGTAGGCAATCAGCGCGGTCTTGGTGGCGAGCTCGGCGGGGCTGCTTTTGAACAGGTGGCGCTGGAAGTCCTCCTGGAGGAACGAGATTTCGTTTTGCAGCATGTTACGGCTGTGTGCCGTACCTTCCTCCTTCCAGATGAAAGCCATGCCCAGCCACTCCATCATTATCGAGAGCAGCAGTGACAAAAACAGGAGCGCTATCAGGCCCATGGTGCGCTCCAGGGTTTTGCGAACAAGGCCTTTTGAGTGTTCATCTTCTCTACGGCTCCGGTCATCATTCGCCATGCCTAGCCTCTTGCTTCAGCCGGTGCAGGCGAGGAGGTGTTCCAGGACGGTACAAAGCTGTACCAGTTGTCCGAGGTGGTATAGCTGTCATGCATTTGCGCTGCGATTTTGGCAACGTTTTCCGGCACACCCTCCAGATCTGCGGGATCTGGCCAGGGCAGCCTGATCTTGTGCGGGATCCCGCCGCCCAGCAGGGCGAAGCAGTGTCCTTTGGCGAGCTGAATCAGATCCTGGGGATGAATCAGATCGACCCGCTGGCTGGTAACGCGCTGTTCGGTGCGCGAGACAAAATGTGTTTCGTTGCCGGGAATGGACGAGTCGGTGGTCGCGGAGATGGTAGTCAACTGGTTGATTTCCACCTGCTTGAGCTGCTTGGTCAGCATCTCCGCGGTTTCCAGTTCGCGTACCCGCAGCATGTAGACGCTACCGAAGTTACCCGTCACCTGTCCGGCCTTGGCCTTGTCCTTGACCCGCGCCAGGATATCGCTCCAGGTCTGGGTGTAGGCGGTGACCTGGTAGCCGGCGCCGCCCGCCTTGTTCAGCAGCGGGATAAATTCGTCACCGATGATTTCGTTGAACTCATCCGCATGGATAGACACTGCCCGCTGCTGGCTAGATTTGTAGATTCTGGCGGATGTGCTGGTCAGATCGGCGAACATGGAGGCCCCCACCGCCGACGCGACTTCCGGATCGGCCAGGGCATCCAGCCCTACATAGACGATACCGCCCTCACGGATCACATGGTCCCAGTCGTAGATGGGACGGGGATCTGTGGTATCCAGATAGTCCGGTGAGAGCAGCTCCGCGGTCTTGCCGGTACACAACTTCTCCATCAGTGGCAGCAGGGAACCCACCAGCTTGTCAAGATAGCCGCGCTCATACTCAAAGGTCTTGAGCAGCGAGTGCGCCACCGGATCGGTTATCTCAAAATCGCGGAAATACTTGTACAGCGCCAGCGCCCGATCCGAGCGATCCGCCATCTTGCCACGCCGGAATCCATCCTCCTTCTCCTCGTACCCGCTGATGTAGTGTTCGATGGTTTCGCGCCAGGCCCCGTTGCGGTGGTTGGTGCGCTCCAGGTAGTGGGTCAGGTAATCGACCACCAGCGGCTCGATGTCCTCACCGTAATAGAGGATCAGCTCGTATGTTGGTTTGCGCCCCAGCGCTGTCAAGGCCTTGGCGATGTTGTTGACATAGCGCCAGACGAACTCCCGGAACGCCTGCGACTGTCCCTCTCCGGGCAGCTGCCCGGCGATGCGGCTGGATACTTCGGTGACACGGGTATAGTTGCCCACCGGGTTGTAACGGGCCGACAGCTCCGGGTAGCCCAGATGGAAGAAATAGAATTGATCGAGCCGTCCGGCCCGTTTTGCCTCTATATACATGCGGCGAAACAGATCGGGATCTCCTTTCGGATCGAAAACGATAACCACATCCCCGCGATGGATGTCCTGTGTGATCTGTACCTCGGCGAAACGGGTCTTGCCGACGCGCGTGGTACCCAGCACCAGCGTGTGGGCATTACGGTCGGCGATCGGTTGATATATTGGCTGCTCTCCTTCCAGCAGACCTACGGCATGGATGGCCGGGACCCCACCTCCCGGGGGCTCCGGGCGAACCGGATTGAGACGTGAATCCCACCGCAGAGCCTTTACCAGGAGGCTTAGCCAGCGGCTTTGCTCATGGCGCACCTCAAACTGCCGGAGCCAGCTAATGAGCTTTGTCTGGTCACGGTACTTGCGGTGCTCATGGCGCTCCAGATCTGCCAGGCGCTGGGCATGACGCTCATCCCAGCGGAAGCCCATGCCCGCAAACTGCCTGTGCTGACTCTGGGGGATTTTGCGGGAAGGCAGGACATACCAGGGCAGCCGGCGCAGGCCCTTCTGGTAACGGCGGATCCGCCGTCCCTGCAGATAACGAACCCCGCCTCTTGTCAGAAGGGCAGCACCAGCAAAATAGGAAACGCCGGGTACCAGCATGAATGCCTCTGGGGCAGCCAGCGCGATTGCGGCACAGGCGGCGTAGGTGCCGGCCGCGTAATATTCCACCGGCGGGCGCAGAAGAGCTTCCACGGGGTAGTTGCTCATGAGAACCTCCGCCTCGCCCGCATCAGATGCGCCCAAACGCTGCTGCGATAACGTTCTGCCCTGGCCCGGCGTGAGGGGGTATTGGGGTTACCCACATGATAGTGGGCGACCGCAAGCGGCCATGTCCCATGGGTTTGTTTTAGTTGCTTGAGGTATCTGGCGCCGGCGGCCAGGTTTTGGTATGGATCGGTGGCTTGCCACAGATCTCCCCCGAAAAGTGCGGCGTTATAACGCCAGTTGATCTGCATCAGCCCTACGTCAAAGTTGTTCTTTCCGCTTTGCAGATAGCGGGACAGCGCCTGGTACAACTCGATACGACTGTTGAAGTAGTAGGCCTTACCGGCGATATTGGCGGTCCAGGGCCAGGGATGGGCAAACCCCTTGCGGTTGGACTCCTGCACGGCAACGGCATATAGCAGATGCGGCGGGATCTGGGCAGCCGCCGCGTATTTCAGGTAGGCCGCCGGCAGAGGCTGTTTGTTTTGGGCGGTGGCCGCGCCTGCCGCCAACAGCAGCACTGCGAAACCGAATGAACAGGCCAGGCGTTTCATAGCTTGCCCACCACTTCACGGCCACGTACCAGGAAGGCGGCAGGCAGTGGAGGCTCGCCAAAAGACCGGTAGCGGTCATCGTGGTTCAACGTAACACGGCCGGATTTGACCAGACCGGGATTGATCTTGAGCCCTCTCGCCCAGGACTGGATCTGGGTATCG
>JALVOC010000187.1 GCA_027032075.1 Chromatiales bacterium
ATGCCTGAATCCGTGGATTCATGACAGTGAACCACACGATTCATCGGTCCGTCTCGATCTATGAAAAATCTCGGCAATAATCCCCGCTATTCCCTTGGTCTGACTTAAGGAGAGATTCTTGGGTATCTTGGCAATATGCAGGTGAGTGCATGAGCATTTACAGTCGAGCGGGGCAGTCCTGTAGTCTCTTGCCACGGATTCAGATTTAAGTCCTGCTTAAGAGTGCTTTCAAATAATACCCGAATCCGTTGGTTCAGGGCGGATGAAGTACGCAACTGCCCGATTTGCAGTCATGAACCCATGGATTCAGGATAATGTTCGACAATTAGGAGAGTAACAATGATTAGATCTGGCATGGTAGCAATCTTCGCGGCATCCCTGTCCCTGCTGAGTAGCGGCATTCTGGCTGGTGGTGGTCACGGCGCCCACTGGGGCTACGAAGGCCCGGAAGGCCCTGAGCACTGGGCTGAACTGAGTGAGGAATACGCCACCTGCGGCACAGGCACCCGCCAGTCACCCATCGATATTCCCGCCGCCATTCCGGCCAAGCTGCCGCCCATCGAATTTGATTTCGAACATGCCACGCTGGAAATCCTCAACAATGGGCACACCATCCAGGTGAACCATGACGAAAACTCCAGTATCACCGTAAACGGCGAGCAGTTCGATCTGTTGCAGTTTCACTTCCACACTCCCAGTGAAAACACCGTCGGCGGCAAGCACCACGACATGGAATTGCACATGGTGCACAAGAGCGCCAAGGGCCAGCTGGCCGTGGTGGGTGTCTTCATGAAGAAGGGCAAGGAGAACAAGGTGCTGCGCAATATCTGGGAGCACATGCCGGATGGGGCCGGTGACAAAAAGCGGGTCAGCTCCGTGCGCATTCATCCGGCCGATCTGCTGCCCGCCGATCGCAGTTACGCCCGCTTCAACGGTTCCTTGACCACCCCGCCCTGCAGTGAAGGCGTCAAGTGGTTCGTGATGCAGAATCCCATCGAGGTTTCTGCCGAGCAGATCGAAAAGTTCACCAAGACCGTCAGTGAAAACAATCGTCCCGTTCAACCGCTGAACGGCCGATTCGTGCTGACCGGGCTCTAGGCG
>JALVOC010000188.1 GCA_027032075.1 Chromatiales bacterium
GCATGATCCGCGTCCTTGCGATACTGTGTTTATATACAGTCTATCGCTTAGCGGAAAGTTCTTTAACCCTCAGCCGAAATACCAGCCAGTGCCAGACATTGCTAACCAGTGCCGGTCACTCCCACTCAATCGTCCCCGGCGGCTTGCCGGTGATATCGTAAACCACGCGGGAGAGGCCTTTTACTTCATTAATGATGCGGCTGGATACTGTTTCCAGAAATTCGTAGGGCAAGTGCGCCCAGCGGGCGGTCATGAAATCCACTGTTTCCACGGCGCGCAGTGCCACCACATATTGATAGCGGCGGCCGTCGCCGGTTACTCCTACTGATTTTACCGGGAGAAACACGGTGAACGCCTGGCTTACGGTGTTATACAAATCATGGCGATGCAGTTCCTCGATAAAGATGTGATCTGCCAGGCGTAAAATGTCGGCATACTGCTTCTTCACTTCCCCCAGGATGCGTACGCCCAGCCCCGGCCCGGGGAACGGATGGCGATAGACCATGTCATAGGGCAATCCCAGTTCAACCCCCAACTTGCGCACTTCATCCTTGAAGAGCTCGCGTAACGGCTCACATAATTTAAGATTCATCTGTTCAGGCAGGCCGCCCACGTTGTGGTGGGATTTGATCAGATGCGCCTTGCCGGTTTTGGCGCCGGCCGATTCAATCACATCGGGATAGATGGTGCCTTGCGCCAGCCATTTGACGTTGGTGAGTTTGGCCGCCTCTTCATCGAAGACCTCTACAAACAGGTTGCCGATGATCTTCCGTTTCTGCTCGGGATCGGTCACGCCTTCCAGCGCCTTGAGAAAGCGCGCTTCGGCATCCACCCGGATCACCCGCACCCCCATGTGCTCGGTAAAAGTGGCCATGACCTGATCACCCTCCTGGTAGCGCAACAGCCCGTTATCGACAAACACACAGGTCAGTTGATCACCGATAGCCTTGTGCAACAGGGCCGCTACCACGGAGGAATCGACACCACCGGACAAACCCAGCAACACGTCATCTTTCCCCACCTGCTGCCGGATAGAGTCGATGCTGTCTTTGATAATATTGTCCGCTGTCCAGTTGCGGCCACAAGCGGCGATCTCATGCACAAAACGTTCAATGATACGCTGCCCCTGACGGGTATGCGTCACTTCGGGATGGAACTGCACACCATAGAAATGGCGCGCTTCATCTGCCATGCCGGCAATGGGCGCACTCTCGGTGGAAGCCATGATTTTAAAACCGGGCGGCATATCGATGACACGATCACCGTGACTCATCCACACATCGAGCAAGCCGTAACCTTCCGGGCTGGTGTGATCTTCGATATCCCTGAGCAAGGCGGTGTGACCATGGGCGCGCACCTTGGCATAACCATATTCGTGATGCTCGGCGTTCTCCACCTTGCCACCCAACTGCGCCGCCATGGTCTGCATGCCGTAGCAGATCCCCAGCACCGGCACCCCCAGTTCGAAGACACACTCCGCCGCTCGCGGCGCCTCACTTGCGGTTACTGTCTCCGGCCCGCCGGAAAGAATGATCGCCTTGGGTGCAAAAGCGCGAATATCAGCCTCCGGCATATCCCAGGCATGCAACTCACAATAAACGCCCGCCTCACGTACACGCCGGGCGATAAGTTGGGTATATTGGGAACCGAAATCGAGGATCAAAATACGATCAGAATGGATGTCCACGGACATGGGGATTACTCTCAAATTTGTGTATATATAAAGGTAGGGCCTGTCAAAGCAGCAGATGATCAGGCACAGAGGCCTAAAAATCAAGTACTTTCTTGATAAATCAATCACTTACAGAAACAGAGCAGACCATTCAGTCGCAGACAACGGAGAAAGTGACCCATACCATGAAACGCGTCGGTGCCCACGTTAAAACCACAGGCGGGGTGGAAAATGCCCCGTTGAATGCCCAGGCCATCGGTGCGAAAGCCTTCGCCCTCTTCACCAAAAACCAGCGCCAGTGGAAAGCAAAACCCCTGAGCCAGGAAAGCATTGCCGCCTTTAAACAAAACCTGGCAAGCGTCGCTATCGCCCCGGAGTTTGTCCTGCCCCATGACAGTTACCTGATCAACCTCGGTCACCCGGGAAAAGAGGGGCTCGCCAAATCCCGCCATGCCTTTCTCGATGAAATGCAGCGCTGCCAGCAACTGGGACTGAAACTGCTCAACTTCCACCCCGGTGCGCACCTCAACAAAATCAGCGAGGAAGCCAGTCTGAAGCGGGTTGCCGAATCGATTAATATAAGTCTGGACAAAATTGAAGACGTTACCGCAGTGATTGAAAACACCGCCGGCCAGGGCACCAACCTGGGTTACACGTTTGAACATCTTGCCTATATCATTGACAAGGTGGAGGACAAAAAGCGTGTCGGTGTCTGTATCGATACCTGCCATACCTTCACTGCCGGTTACGACTTGAGAACGGCACAAAGCTGCGAGAAAACCTTCTCTGAGTTCGATCGTGTCGTCGGATTTAAATACCTGCGCGGCATGCACCTCAACGATTCCAAACCGGACCTCGGCTCCCGCGTCGATCGCCACGAAAGCCTGGGGAAAGGAAAACTGGGACTGGAAGTGTTCCGTTACATCATGAACGATGAGCGTTTTGACGACATGCCTTTGATTCTGGAAACCGTGGATTCCGAAATATGGGATGAAGAGATCAGGTTATTGTACAGTTTACAACACAGCTGAACTTTGTGATGCGGTTCGTTCCTCACCGCATGCTATGCAAATTTATGGCTGCTCGGGGTAAACCCAATCTTACGATTAAGCAGTTAAGAGGTGTACCCCCTTTACGCTCTTCGCCCGAATTAAAGCTGGTTGAGCATATCCAGGGTAATGTCATCGAATCTGATCAGCTTTCCTCCGTGCTGTTTGATGAATTTGTTGGCAGCCTCCCTCTCGGCGAACGATGCCAGGGTATGCCCCATCGATCCTTTGAGGGGATGGTTGATGACATAATAGGCCTTGCGTGCATCGACAAATGCCTGGGCGGAGTAATCGGGGTGTTGCCAGTCGGTCTTTCCCATATCATGCACGTACACTTCCTTGACGATGGCCTTGGTATCCGGCTGTAACAGATAGGTAAACAGTTCGCGGGTGGAGCAGAATTTCAGTGCCTGCTGTTGTCCGCGAAGATACATCTCCCCTTTGGGACCGGGAAAATTCTGTATGAGCATGCCGCAAAGGTGGCATTCATCACCGCTTGCGATCGCCACGGGCGGATGAACGGCTTCCGTGTCCTGCTTGTTGCTGCAGGCGGGGAGCAACAGAAGCAAGGCATGCAGAAACAGTACTGAACCGATTTTGTTTTTTCTCATGATCCCAATCAGACGACACGCCGCTTGAACCGCCATACCGCCAACAGATAAGGAATAACAATCCAGAACACCATACTGATAATCAATACCACAGGGCGCATCAATTCGTCACTGGCGATGGAAACCAGGCCTGCCTGAACGCGGGTGGCTTCAAAACTGGTAAGGTTGAGCAAGCGGAAAATATCGGTAGGATTAAATAACAACAGGTAGGAAAACAGTTCATCTGCAACGCTACCACCGGTCGCCACCAGCATCCCCAGTAATGCCAGATCGAAAACAAACACGAATAAGAACCAGACAGCAAGCGCAAGTCCGGTGGCACGGCTTTTTTCACTCGCCACCGCGCTGATCAGATAGGCCATGGCGATAAATATCCATCCAAGAAGAATGGAGCTGAATACAAACAGGGGATAAGCGCTCAGCAATTCCTCCATGCTGACCACGGGTGAAAAAATCGCAATCATCAATCCCGCCGAGGCAAAACCCAATAACGTGGCCAGGGCCATGATCCCCGCATGGCCGACAAATTTGCCCGCCATCAACTGGCTGCGTTGCAAGGGATACGTCAGCAGCAGAATCAGGGTGCCCTGCTCCTCTTCCCCCACGATGGTGTCATAAGCCAGGATCAGGGCAATCAGGGGAATGAGAAATATCGCCAGACTGGAAAGGCTGACAATGGTGGTTGAAAGAGAGGTAAAGCCGACACCACCGGATGCCGCCGCACCAAAATAGGAAATACCCATGGCAAACAGTGCCAGCATGATGCTGATCGCCGCCACCCAGCGGTTACGCACGCCGTCTTGAAATTCTTTTGCTGCCACGATCAAAATGGTTCGCATGCTTACATCCGCCACTGGCTGCTGAAAAAAGTATAAATTGCTTCCAGCGAAGGCTCGCTGATTTCTATGTCTTTTACCCCGGGTTCTTTCACCAGAGTTCGCAACAACGGAATTTTTTCACTTTCCGGTGTGGTAAACAGATACTGGCTGCCGTTGATACGTTCCAGGGAAACGCCCTGTTCACCGATACGGGACATCCATCCTTCCTCCGGCAGGCTTCCGCGTACGCGGATGTGCATCGGTAATTGCGCGGCATGACGCAGTTCATCCAGATTACCGAGGGCAAGGATTCGTCCGCCAGCAAGAATAACGGCACGATCGATATGCTCCTCAATCCCGGCGAGCACATGCGAACAGAGAATCACTGTCGTCCCCTGCTGTTTCAGGATGTCGATCCTGTTATACAGATCGCGTGTTGCTACCGGATCAAGCCCCACTGTCGGTTCATCCAGGATCAATAATTTTGGCTGGTTCAACAGGGCCTGCGCCAGCCCCAGGCGTTGCCGCATCCCTTTTGAATAGGTTTTTACCCGCCTGTCTGCTGCATGGCTCAGCCCGACTTCCTGCAGCAGTCTGTTCTGCTCCTGCGGGCTGGCGCCTTTGAGTCTGGCAAAATAACGCAGTGTTTCACGGCCGCTGAGTTGCGGATAAAAACTCAGGTTCTCGGGCAAATAGCCGATTTGCCGGCGTAACTCATGGGCACGCGGGCTGTGTGCCGGATCGGTATCGAACACGCGCACCGCCCCGGAAGCGGGACTGAGCAGACCCAGCAACAGTTTGATCGTGGTGGTCTTGCCGGCGCCATTATGACCCAGCAAACCTATCACTTCGCCGCGCGGGATCGTCAGGCTGATGCCGTCCAGCGCCTTCACCTGACCATAACGCAGGGTAACCTCATCAAGCTGAATGGCATCCTGGGTCACGATGGGGAACCTTCTGTTTTATTCAGCGGATAATCCCTTGGGGGTTGCATCAAGGGAAAACTGTCCTGCACCCCGGACGATTTGAAAACCGGAAACTGGCTTTGTGACCAGCGCAATATCTGCACCGACGGGCTGTTCATCAACAGTTTGGCAAGAGGATATTTCCATAGCAGTTTATCCACCGCATCGTTGGGCTCAAACGGGCGATCACCGATTCCATCACCGTTTCTGTCCCATCCCAGATAGTTGCTCCAGTAATTTCCTTTGCCACCAAGCGACCACTCCTGTTTACGATTGGCGACATATTTGACCTGCACCTGGTTTCCGATAAAAGCGTTGCCGTACACCTTGTTATTTTCAGAACCCGCGGTCAAGTGAATACCAATATCGCTGTCGGCGAACAGGTTGCCGCTTATGGTGTTAAACAGGGAATTATAGATAAACACGGCCTTGCCTTCTGCTCCTGCAATGCCGCTACCGGAATAACCCGGCGAAACTCCACGGCGCACATGTTTTACAACATTATCACGTATTTCGCTGTAGGTGATATAGTTCATGAGGATGCCATAGTTCTGATCGTATTCGGATCGGTTGTTCACCACGGTCAAGGAATTCGACTGCATCAGCGCATAGCCGGTACGCGTATGATGCGTATAGTTTCCCGTAATGCGGTTATGGTGGGAATACATGTAGTGGATACCATAACGCAAATGGTGCAGCTCATTGTCACGCAGGACATTGTTGTCACTGGTATCGATATAAATACCGTCACGCGTATGCCAAATCTCGTTCTCCGCGATCTCTGCCCCTTTTACATAATAAAGGTGAATGCCGTTACCGCGATCCTGGGAGCGCACGCGTTCGTCTGCACTGATGCGATTGCCAATCACCTTTGCGTCATGGGCCGCATCCAACCAGACACCGAAAAGATTATTTCTGAATTCGTTATTTATGATCCGCACCCTTGCGGCAGCCCTGTCGACGAACACGGCCGCATTCATCCTGGTCAGATCCATCCCGGAGTTTTGCAGAACAAAACCTTCGATGCGCACGTCCGCCGCGCGCACAAAAATAATATTGCCCTTGCCCGCACCGTCAAGAATAGCACCACTTTCGGCTTTCAGATACAGCGGCTTGTCGACCACAAGATTGGCAAGATAATGCCCGGGAGAAAACAACAGCGTATCACCGGCTTTTGCCCGCTCAACTTCCAGCTGCAAGGAAGCATCCGGCGTGACACGGATTTGTGCCGCCTGCACGGACAGCGTCAGACCAAGTATCAACGCACCGAAGAATCCCTGCAACATATATTGCGATAAACCTGTAAAAAAAGCCGGCCATAAAAATGGCCGGCTCAAGCTGCTGTTACGCTTCTACCAGCATACGTCCGCGCATTTCCATATGCAATGCATGGCAGAACCAGTGACAATAATACCAATGTACTCCGGGTTTATCGGCAACAAAGGTCACGGAAGAGGTTTGTTGCGGTCCGATCTCCATACTTACACCATGGTTGACCAGACAGAAACCGTGGGTGACATCCTCTACCTGATCCATGTTGGTAACCACCACGGTCACTTCGTCACCCTTCTTCACCTTGAAATCGATGATACCGAAGTTCGGTGCGATCGAGGTCATATAAACACGCACCTTGTTACCATCCCGGATCACCTTGTTATCTTTCTCAAGGACGATACCGTCTTTTTTCGCCATTGCCACGGTATCAGCAAAGAACGGATCGTTACGCTTCCAGATCTTCAGCGGTTTCATCTTGCTGCGATGCACGAGCATGCAATCATGTGGTTCGGCAAAAGTCGGGCCATCATGCACCAGCTTCATTTTCTCACCGGAAATATCGATCAACTGATCATTTTCCGCATGCAGCGGACCTACCGGGAGGAAACGATCCTTGGAGAACTTGCACAAGGAGATAAGCCACTTACCATCCGCGTCACGGGTTTCACCCATGGTGGTATGGTTGTGCCCTGGCTGATAGTGCACATCCAGTTTTTGCCGGATATAGTTCACTTTTTTGCCTTTATAGGCCTTGATGGCGTCGGCAACATTCCACTTGACGATCTGACTGTCGATAAACACCGTGGTGTAAGCATTACCACGTCCGTCAAACGCAGTATGCAGCGGTCCCAGACCCAGCTCCGGTTCACCTACAACCGTGTCACGCGGTTTTTTCAACTTGCCGGCGAACCAGTCGTCCAGTTTTTTGATATCAATAATCGTTACTGTGGGTGACAACTTGCCGTTGGCGACAAAGTACTTGCCATCCGGGGATGTGTTCAGCCCGTGTGGACTCTTCGGTACAGGAATATACAAGGTCAGATCGGAACCATGGCGCCCGTCGAGCACTGGTACTTTCGAATCGCCAATCGTTGTATATTTGCCTGCCTTGATGGCTGCCTCGATGCGCGGGATATTGAAGACGACCGCCCAGTCACGCTCATTGCGCATCATACCGGGCAGGTCAACCGCACCTTCAGAGTTATAACAGGTGGCACAGGCATATTTACCGGTATAGTCTGCGTCGGTATTGTCCAGGTTGCCATCGACGATAACCTGCCAGGCCATTTCCATTTTCTCTGCATCGATGGCATTGAACATGGTCTTGTATTTCTTCGGATCATTGATATCACGACCGTCATTCGGATGCGGGATGCGGAACTCGCCGTTACAGAAGACATATTTGGTGTGTGGCACTTTCTGCACGCGCAGACCATGAATTGCCGAGACATTGGGAATACTGATCATCTTGTCAGTTTTCATAATGTCGCAACGGATGCGCGCCACCCGGGTATTGGCCTTGTCATTGATAAAGACATATTTACCATCATAACGGCCGTCGGTCATACTCATATGCGGATGGTGCGCGTCACCATTAAGATAGGGACCACCACCACCTTCCATAATACGTTTACTTTCGTTGGTGATACCCCAACCGGTTGCACTTTCCACGTTGAATACCGGAATGCGCATCAGTTCACGCATCGAGGGAATGCCCAAAATGCGCACTTCACCCGAATGGCCGCCACTCCAGAAACCGTAATATTCATCCAGTTCGCCCGGCCCGACTTCGGCGCTTCCATGTTTTGCGCTTTTTGCCGATGCAACACCCGGTAACAATCCCGCACCCAGGCCGGCACCGGCCAGACCGGCAACCGCTGTCGCGTTTATAAACTCACGTCTCGTAAAACCAGCTTTATCTTTATCTTCACTCATTGTTAACTCCTCACGTTATCAACGTCACTACCAAACTACACACTTTATGATGACTACCAACATCATCTCGACATACAACAAACCAACCTGTCCTCAGGTTGATTTAAACTCTACCACTGTGGACTTCTTTCTGTTCGAAGCAATTTTTGCCGCCTTTTCGCGGTGCTTGCGTTTTTTGATCAAGGGCGGACACTTTTCATCATCGTAATAAGTAACCTGGCAATCCAGGCAATAATGGCACTCGTTCTTGTTGATGGCGCCGTTCTGATCGATTGCCTGGATCTCACATTCGTTGGCGCAGATCTGGCACGGTGCACCACAGTGCCTGCGCCGCTTGAGCCAGTCAAACAAATGCCATTTGCCGGGTATCACCAGTGCTGCACCCAGGGGACAAAGATATTTGCAGTAGAATTTATGATTGACCGTTGATAACGCCAACAAACCTGCCGCGTAGAAAACATATCCCCATTCACGAACGAAGTGCAGGGTAATCGCTGTTTTGAAGGGTTCTATTTCCGCCAGTTTTTCAGCTTCACTTACCGATTGCAGGGAAACACCGAAAAGCACGAGCAGGATGATATATTTCAGCGCCCACAGTCGTTCGTGCAGCGCCTCAGGCATCTTCAGTTGCCTCACGTTGAAATACCGTGCCACACCATTGATCAGTTCCTGCAGTGCACCATAAGGGCAGAGCCAGCCGCAAAAAATACCACGCCCCCATAACAACAATGTCATCGCCACAAATGCCCAGAGAATAAAAATCAACGGGTCGATAAGAAATGTCTGCCAGCGAAAATCATGCATCATCGCCTGCACAAAGGTTAATACATTCACTACCGAAAGTTGCGCCAGGGTGTAATAGCCGATGAAGCTGACGGTAAAAATCAGAAAACCGATACGGAAGCGTTTTAAAAACACTGGATGGACGACAAGCACATCCTGGAAGAGCAACAACACGGTCAGGAGGAAAAGCGCAACAGTTAAAATCACAATTTCAACCTGGCGTTGCTTCCAGATGACCAGCCACAATGGCGCCTCTTCCCCGGCTGCCGTTTTGGGAACTTCCGGCCGGGTATAATAGGCTGCGGGTAACTGGTATTCGCCAAAAAAGCTGGTAAACACACTTTCCAGCGGCCCGATCTGCCTTCTTACCAACAGCTCGAGCTGAAACAGGCTGCCGGGATCGAACTCATTTTCCTTGCGGATGATATAGATAGCCATCTCGGAAAAATCAGGAATGCCCTCTGCAAACACATCACTGAGGCGATAATAGTCCAGATCGCGAAAGGTAATGATCCGCCCTTGCTGTTGCAACTGGATACGATCAAAAATCCCGCCCCGGACGAAACCGTTGCCGCGGAAGGAATAGAGGCCGTTCGCCATTAGCGCAATGGCATGCTCACCCTCTTTCAGTTCCGACATTAACCATTTATATTGATCATCTCCCAGCAGGTTGCGACCGATTTCAGGATGATTTAAATAGGCGTAATAAAGATCGATAAACTCATTACAATCAATATCCGTATCCTGCGGATCACAGATAAGATCCTCGTCCTTCTCTCCTTTTGTTCCTTTGAAAGCTTTGTTGACATCATCCACGGTCAAATGCAGGTTCCGTACGGCACCCTCCTTGCGGAGTTCCTGCCAGCTTTTTTTCGTGAATTCGCCGATACGCAATTGCGCCCGCGGTAGCGTTGCGGTTTCATCCTTGATAATCTTCTTCGCCAAAGCCACCTTGCGTGTAGCGCGGCTGATAGTCTGGTTAATCACCATTGCGGTTACCGTTGCTCCGGTGATCGCATCGATGTTCACATAACCTTCCTGCTTGCCCGAACCAACCTTGATATGATCGGTGACCGACTTGCCACGATACTGTGCGGCAAAATCATCCAGAGATTCTTCCGGTATACCGACAAGCAGTATGGGCTCATGGTGTTCCATTACCTTGGCGGCGGTTATTTTTCCCTGCAGATCAAGACCGATCAGCAAATCGACCGGTTTACCGGAATAGGCGGGAATTAATACGAAATCCTTGCTGCGGAAAATATACCCAAGTTGCTGTTCCCCTTTGTACGCTGATATTAACGGCGGTTCGCCTTCAGGCCCGCTGAAACGATCCGCCTCGGGAAACAGCTCTTTATATAACTTAGCAGAATCATCAACATTTACAGCTGCAAGGGTTAATGAAGGGGCAACAATGAACAGGATGATCAGAAGCAATGTTTGGATCAGACCTTTTCCCATTCAATTTCCCCAAAAAAAATAGCCAATGAAATATCGACGCGTATGATCAAATACAACCTGTCCATTGAACCTTGATCTGTGTCAAATCATACAACACAGTTGCATAACTGACACGTATGAATGCACACAGGGAAATTAATGGATCGCAAATGAACTAACGGGATGATTAACACACATAAAATGTTGACATAACCAGTTTGGTATTCAGCGGCATGAATGAATGCGTACCACGTGTAAAACAACCTGCTATCCCTGCTTTCTGGTGTGGTTTTGAAAAATAAGGCCTGACAGCAAACGCGTGTTCACAGATGATTCGTCTGCGATACGACAACATGTGACTATTATCTGCATGCTTGCCCGCACGCACTGATTGCGTAGCGCCCGGGATGAGCAAACCAACGCACACTTTTACCACACGGCAGGATTTTATCCTGACCATTTTAGTGCCCTTTTACTTCCCTGTTTGACAGAATGGTTATTTTCGGGTGCAGATATACGGGCAGAAAGCGGGGTGATATTTCCCTGCTTTCATATCGGTTTATTTTTCCGTCAGTCTGAAGCGGGAAAACAGCTCTGCCTGTTCCTTCTCCGTCACAAAATCAGACCCATACCAAACAAAAGGACAGAACATTTGCTTCACGCATTTTTATACGACCCCCGCATCCAGGCGATCATTCAACTTTTAAATAGGCAAACCCCTGGTGTTGCAGCTCAGCAATACGCACCACGCCTGAAGTGACCAGTTTCACCTGGGGAATGATTTTTTCCTTGTCCAGACCAATCACCTTGCGTGTGATATCACACAGTTCCAGCTTCACATTCTGCACATCCCGTAATCCCGCCAGCCGGGTTAACAGGTTTTCGCGGCGTGCGGCAAACTCTTTGTCTTCTGCGAAAGGAGTCCCTTGCAGTTTGTCCCTGGTTAAAAAGCGGATGCCGTGTGAGACAAACACAATCCGCACATCATACTCCTGCAATTCATTTTGATAGGCGGTAACCATGTTGTTGATACTTGTCAACATGGCGCTAAAGCGTCTGGGATCGGCAAAGTCCGCATGATAGACGACTTTCATTACCTCCTCGTCATCGGAAGCGGCAAAGCCGGCATTTGCGTGGATAACGGCCAATAGCATGGACAAAAATACAAGCCGGTACCACGAAGAAATTTTACGTGAAATTTTCATCATTCTTCCCCCCTTGCCAGGTTCAGGGAAAACAGCAACACAGCCTGACTGTTTTATTCTAGACCCTGGTAATTTTTATTTATGGTGACGTGGATCATTGCTTTGGCAAAAGCACCTGCCCGCCCCCTGTTTTGCAGCAATTTGAATTAGTCTGAATCTTCATGTTTTGTGACACAGATAAAAGACCCGGCGGCACTATCTGTGCCTAAATTCAGGACAAAGCGGTATCCGATCAGAATAATTCGAATCCAAAATAGGGAGAGGAGTGAGACAGATGGAAATTCGTCTCGGTAAACCGTTTTTCGTATGCTTTCTTTTATTCTTCCTCGTCGCTTGTGGTGGTGGCAGCGGGGATGAAAATCCTCCGCCGGCCCCGCCTGCTCCCGCCTCCCGCCCTGCGGATACGTATTTCTCACTCGCCGTTACCGAAAATTCGCACAATCATAGCGGCGCACGTCTTCTGTTTCTCGATTTTCAGGATGACACCCCCAATGCCGCCGTTATCCAGAACAATGTGGTGATTTCACCCAGGGTGGCAGCGGGAAGCATCACCCTCGATGGCGATGCCTCGGACTGGGATCCGGCCTTACTCACCACGGTTAACGGGCTGGTACAAAACAATTACCCTTTGAGCGAATTTATCGATGCCGTTCCCACGGCGATCACGGTGGGTTCGGCCTGGGACGATGATTACATCTATTTCCTGGTGCAGTGGGAGGATGCGGGCCATACCCAGAGCACGAAATACAAAAAATGGATCTACGGCGATCAGGGTAACGGGGAAAGCGGCTGGAACGCCAAACTTCATACCGGCGTCACCTCCGGCGCCCCCAATGAGACCACTGTCAATGCCGGCCACCCCCTTGCCGGATCTGAAAACGAAGATCGCATCTTGATGATGTTCCCCATTACCGACAGCGAAAACAATTTCTCTGCCGGAAACCTCGGTTGCGCGGCTTATTGCCATCCCAATCTCAAAAACGGCAGTCCCTACCAGAATTACACCGGCCTGGGGCTGGTGGCCATGCACACCAACAGCGCAAATGATACGGCGGATATCTGGCACTGGAAGTCCAGCCGCACTGCTCCCGCCAACCATGCCGATGACAAATACCTCGTTTACGCTGTTGGCAGTGACAACGGCCGAAGGTCGGACAGCGGCTCGGCAGCATATAGCGCCAATGCCCTCAACGGCGGCAATCCACAATCAATGCACAGCAGCGGTCTCGCCTATCAGGGGGACGTGCTGCTGCAAACAGATGCGGTGCCTTTTTCCGGCACTGCCTCTGCAGGCGATCAGCTGCCTGCGGTGATCAGCACCGATCCCGGCGGCAGCCGGGGCGACGTGGAAGTCCGGGCTTCTTTCAGCGGTGCACCGGACTATCGCTGGACGGTGGAGTTCCGCCGCGCGCGCGACACCGGGAACAACGATGATCACCCGTTTGTCAGCGGCACGGATGCCGCACCGCCCTCCTCCACTGCAGTATCGGCCACTGACAGCACAAACGGTGAAACGCTTTACAACAATTACTGCCAGAGTTGTCACAACACCAATGGCAGCGGAACCGCCGCGGGAGCGTCCTGGAGCATTCCCCGCATCCAGCGGGCCTCGGGATCCCTGATCCTCAAGGCGCTGCAGACGGTCACGCCGATGCAGGGTATCGGTTTGAGCCAACAGCAAGTGGAAGACATCGCCGCCTTTTTGCAAACCCAGGCCACCTTTGCCCCCGTGCGCAACCTTTCTGTCAGCGTTAACGGCGTAAGCGGCAATGGTATCGTCAGCAGCACGCCCGCTGGCATCGACTGTCCCGGCACCTGCTCATTCGGTTTTGTCGAAAACGGTGTCATCTCCTTATCCGCCGCCTATGTGGCCGGCTACACCTTCAACGGCTGGAGTGGCGCTGGTTGCAGCGGCAACCAGGGATGTGAAGTCACCCTCTCCACGGATCAGGCGGTCAGCGCCAACTATAGCGCCAATGCCACCACCTATACCTTGACGGTCAGCAACAGCGGCAATGGCACCGTGACGAGTTCACCCGCGGGAATCGACTGCGGCAGCGACTGCAGCGAAACATATACTGCAGGCGCCAACATCACCCTGAGCGCCACCCCGGCGCCCGGCTACCGCTTCGATGGCTGGAGTGGCGCCGGTTGCAGCGGAACCGGCAGCTGTGTCTTCGATCTCAATGCGGACACCACCGTCAGCGCCAGCTTTTCGCTGATACCATTAACGAGCTGTGGTGCGGGTGTTATTTATGATACTGGTGGCACCAACGGCTATGGCCGCGAACTGGCGGTGAATGACGGCAGCATCAGCACGGCAACGGATATGGCATTCATTCCGGGAATGGGCGGGGCCTTTCTGGTGACTTCGCAGAGCGGAAGGGTATATTTCTTCAACGGCGGCTGCGATCCGGTCAACAGCATCGTGCTTAACGATATCGGTATCAATGTCGTCTCCGGCGGGGAACAGGGGTTGTTGAACGTGGAATTCCATCCCGATTACGCCAACAACGGCTACGTGTTTTTCTACCATACCTCTGCCGCCAACCAGACCAATTCCGTGTCGCGCGCATCGTTGTCCTTCGATAACGGCGGTAACATGGTATTAAGCGATCCGGTCAGGATCATCGACTTCCAGAAAAACACCAGCGCCAGCAATCACGACGGTGGCGGTCTGGTGTTTGCCCCCGACTGGACATTGCTCGCCTCCGTCGGTGACGGCGGCAGTGGCGGTGCGCCCAATGGCCAGGACAGCCACAACCTGCTGGGGGTGGTGGTCAGGATTTTCCCCAGCCTGGCAACAGGAACCGGTGGTTACACCATCCCATCCAGTGGCAACATGTTTCCTGCCAGCAATGCAACATGCTCGGGATCTGCAACAAACCCGGATCCCTGTCCCGAAATCCTTGCGATGGGCTTGCGCAACCCCTTCCGCATGTCGATGACGGGGAACATTGTCTATCTGGGTGATGTCGGCGCAGGCTATGAAGAGATCAACAGCTTTGATTACACCAGCGTCGACACCAGCAATCCGGTCAACTTCGGCTGGAGCACCCACGACGGTTATGTGGCCTCGTCGAGCATATCCGGTTACCGCAATCCCATTGTCTATTACAACCGCAATGATTCGGTTGCCGACGGCTTTCGCAACGAGGATCCGCAAGGGAACAAAACAAACTCCGCCAGTGTCATGATCGGCGATGTCCACAGCGGCTCGCAGTATTCAGGCGAACTGGGCAACAAGCTGTTCTTTGCCGAGTTTTATGACGGCTTCGTACGTGCTGTCGGTGTTGACAGTAATGGGGATATCACGGATGCCGATGGTGTTCCCGGCATGCATATCGTCCACCGTACCAGTGTCACCAGCATGGTCGAAGGGCCGGATGGCTATATGTATCTCACCACATTATACAGCCCTGCGATGGTATATCGCCTGGTGAAACCCTGAGCGTAAAAACATATCGTTTGGAAAACACTGAATATCCGTGCAGGGAAGATGTCCGGTTTATTATTTGGTGGCTCAGGTCTCCGGAACCCTGTGCCAAGACACGCCGTAAATACGTCCCTGTAGGCTTCACGGCAGCATCCCTGCTGCCGAGAGTCTTGTCACAGGGTTCCGGAGACCTGAGCCCTCAACTCATGCGAATAAACCCTGTAATAAGATGGACCACCCTTGCACGGTTATTCAGACCAAAAGAAACTGGTATTCACAACACCTGATTTATTGCTTCCACATCAGTACCACAACAACCCTGCCGTTTGCCAACCGCCATCAAACCTTTTCCCGGCCATCTTCTTACCCGTGTGAAACATTTTGCCGGTAACTGCCTGTTGCATGTTAGTGATTGATATTTCGGCGTGATATGTTAGAACAAATAAACAGGAATCATTTCTCAACAACCATCAACAGGGAATAAAGATTATGTCCAACACCGCCGGGCAAAAAAAATATGTGTTTTCCTTTCAGGAAGGGGACGGCAGGAACAAACAGCTGCTTGGTGGCAAGGGGGCCAATTTATGCGAAATGACCCAGATCGGGCTTAATGTCCCGCCGGGTTTCGTCATCAGCACAGAAGCCTGCCTGAGTTATCTGGCGTCAGAAGAACGACGACTCCCTGACGGTTTGATGGACGCAGTAAAAGAACAGATGCAGGCCCTGGAACAGGCGACAGGCAAGGGATTCGGCGATGGAGAGAACCCGTTGCTGGTGTCGGTGCGCTCCGGCTCGGCGATGTCGATGCCCGGAATGATGGACACCATTCTCAATCTTGGACTGAATTCAACCACGCTGGCAGGTGAAATCAGACAGACCGGCGATCCCCGTTTTGGTTATGACGCCTACCGCCGCTTCATTCAACTGTTCGGAAAAATCGCTCTGGACGTACCGGATGAGTTGTTCGATGAACAATTCCAGGCAGTCAAGGAAGAAGTGGGTGCCAGGGAGGATATCGCCCTGGCAGCGGAGGATATGCAACGCATCAGCGAACGGTTTCTCGAAGTCGTGCAAAAACACACGGGCCACCCCTTCCCGGAAGATCCTTATGAGCAACTGGAAATCGCCATCCAGGCCGTGTTCAAGTCCTGGATGGGTAAACGCGCCATCGACTACCGGCGTGAATTCAATATCACCCCGGAGATGGCCAACGGTACGGCGGTCAATATCGTCACCATGGTCTTCGGCAACCGGGGTAACGACAGTGCCACCGGTGTCGCCTTTACCCGCAACCCCGCCACCGGTGAAAACAGTTTGTTTGGCGAATACCTGGTCAATGCCCAGGGAGAGGACGTGGTTGCCGGCATACGCACCCCCAAGCCCATTCATAAAATGGAAACGGAAATGCCGGAGCTTTTCCAGCAACTGCAAACATTACGCAACAAGCTGGAAGAACACTACAAAGAAGTCCAGGATTTCGAATTCACCATCGAGAAGGGCACGCTGTATTGCCTGCAGACCCGTAACGGCAAAATGAATGCCGCGGCGATGGTGCGCACCTCGGTGGAAATGAAACGCGAGGGGTTAATCGATCGTGATCAGGCGCTGTTGCGCATCAATCCCAGCCACCTGGAACAGATGCTCTATCCACGACTCGATGCCGCTGCCCATGCAGAACCGATCGGCCAGGGACTGCCCGCCTCCCCCGGTGCCGCGTGTGGACAGGTGGTATTCGATGCGGATCGTGCGGAGATGCTGGGCAAACAGGGACAACGCGTTATTCTGCTTCGCGAGGAGACCAAACCGGAAGATATCCACGGCTTTTTTGCCGCCCAGGGCATCCTCACCAGCCGTGGCGGCAAAACATCCCATGCGGCGGTGGTCGCCCGTGGCATGGGCAAACCCTGTGTCGCCGGTGCCGAAGGCATTCATGTGGATGTGCAGCTGCGTGAAGCCTTTGCCGGCGATACCGTTCTCAAAGAAGGGGATCTGATCACCATCGATGGCACTTCGGGAAAGGTCTACCTTGGCGAGATCCCGATGGTCGAAGCCGACTTTTCCGTTGAACTCGAGATCTTGCTCAAGTGGGCGGACGATACCGCCCGCCTGCAGGTCATGGCCAATGCCGATACGGAAAAGGATGCCCAGCGGGCATTGAAATACGGCGCCAAAGGCATCGGCCTGTGCCGCACCGAACGCATGTTCAATGCAGCGGATCGCCTGCCGCTGGTGCTGGAAATGATCGTGGCCGAGAGCCGGGAACAACGCCAACGGGCACTGGATCGGCTGTTGCCCATCCAGCGTGCCGATTTCAAGGCATTGTTCAGCGTGATGTCGCCACAACGCGTCACCATCCGCTTGCTGGATCCACCCATCCATGAATTTCTTCCCTCGGAACAACAATTGCTGGATGATCTTGAACAGTTACACCACTTGCACGATACCGTGCGCGGCATGGAAGTATTGTCGAATACCGCCAGATTATTGCATCCGGAAAACCAGCCCGCCGGGGAAACACCAAAACGGCGTATCACCGACAAGATATTTACCGATACCCGCCTGGTGGATGACGTTATCGCAAAAAAAGAGGCAATGCTGAAAAAAGTACGCACCCTGCATGAGATCAACCCCATGCTCGGCCATCGTGGTGTGCGCTTGGGGATCACCTTTCCCGAGATCTACATGATGCAGATCCGCGCCATCCTCGAAGCCGCTGCCGAATGCGGCAAACTGGGTATCGAGGTGCATCCGGAGATCATGGTGCCGCAAGTCTGCACCGCACAGGAATTAAAACGGGTGCGCGGCTACGTGGACACGATTAAGGAAAAAGTGGAAGAAAGATCCGGCATCAAGCTGGATATCAAATTCGGCACCATGATCGAGGTCGTGCGCGCCTGCATGCGCGCTGAGCATCTGGCCGAGGTGGCGGAGTTCTTCTCCTTTGGAACCAACGATTTGACCCAGGCCACCTTTTCTTTTTCCCGCGAGGACGCGGAAAACAAATTCCTGCCGATGTATAACGAATCAGGTATCCTGCAGGACAACCCGTTTGAAGTCCTGGACATCAAGGGTGTGGGCAAACTGATGAAACTGGCGGTGGATTGGGGACGCAATACCCGCAAGGATCTGCTGGTGGGGATCTGCGGTGAACACGGCGGTCATCCCAAATCGATCCGTTTCTGTCACCAGGTGGGACTCAATTATGTCTCCTGTTCCGCCCCGCGGGTTCCCATTGCCAGACTGGCAGCCGCCCATGCCGCGTTGCTGGAAAAAGACGCAAAGCATACCGAGAGTTGTGCCGCATGAGTCTGTAAAACCGAGCGGAAAAGGTGCCCACTTCGATACGAGGCATGACCTCACCTGCAAACAGATTTTGCAAAATGATGAGCGCGACGCCCGCAAAGCTGATCCCGCCGAGATTTTTTATTTCCTTACTGCGTCATAAGCGGTTGTCATTCCAATTGCTATACCGGCGGGAAATGGTGAAGAGGACTTTCCACAGGTTTCATGCCGGTAAAACAGTTGCTGCGGCTCAATATACCTGCTGGCCGGTACCCGATCCCCAATAAAACCCGTAAAAATGTTAAGATTTTGGTCCAATTTGACTAATTTCTTATAATAATTGGTCGATAAATCTGGTAATCGCGGGTAAAACAGCGGACGGGCAGACGATTCGGGTTTTAGCATGGCATCTGGATTTGTATAAGCTATTGTTTTAACAGGCATAACTAACACAACAGCGGTGTTTTCTGTTGAACGGCATTCCAAACAAACTTGACAATAAAAGGCGAGCAGCCAGGTCGATGGCGTCTGATATCCATATTCCCGGTTACGAAATCAAATATCTGCTGGGACGTGGCGGGATGGCAGCTGTTTATCTGGCGATTCAGGAAAGTTTCGGCCGCGAGGTGGCACTGAAAATCCTGGCACCCGATCATCATGCCGATGAAGAGTTTTCCAAGCGCTTCCTGCGCGAGGCGAGCATTGTCAGCCGCCTGGTGCACCCCAACATCGTCACGGTTTACGACGTGGGCATCCACGAAGGGTATCACTACCTCTCCATGGAGTTTATTCCCGGCCAGGATTTGAAAGAGGCCCATCCTTCGCTCTCAAAAAGTGATGTTGTGCGGATCATCAAGGATGTTGCGCAGGCACTGGAATACGCTTCCAACAAGGGTTACGTGCACCGCGACATCAAACCGGAAAACATCATGCTGCACGAGGATGGCCGCGTCATCCTCACCGATTTTGGTATTGCACGCGGTCACGACACCACCACGGGCGTGACCCAGACGGGCAAGGCGATCGGCACTCCCCATTACATGAGCCCGGAACAGACCAAGGGGCTGAAGGTGGATCGCCGTTCTGACATCTACAGTCTGGGGGTGGTGTTATATCAGATGCTCACCGGTTTCGTACCGTACGATGCGCCATCGGCGGTTGCCGTGGGAATAAAACATATCACGGCGGCGATCCCGCGCTTGCCGCAAGGGCAGGAAATTCTCCAGCCCATCATCAACACCTGCCTCTCGAAAAATCCGGATCACCGTTTCCAGACAGCCGCCGAGCTTATCGAGGCACTGGATGCGATAAGCGAAGAAAAGCTGGCCGCAATGGACGCCAGAGCCGCCGCTTTTCGCCAGTTGGGACAGGATGATCAATCTGAAACCATGCTCGATTCCGCAATCTCGGACGAAGTCATCGCAGCGGTTTCCTCGCCGCAGAAAAAGGCTGCCACCCCGTCTCCCAAAAAGGCGATCACCAATCCACCGCTGAACACACCGTCGCAACCCAAACGCCGCCGCCTGCTGCTGTTTCTGCTGCTGCTCAGCGTCATCGTCTGGGCCGGCTTCCAGAAACAGGACAGGCTCGTTCCGCTCTGGCACCACTGGCAGCAAAAACTGCTTGCCAGACTCGCGCCACCTCCCGCGGCACCCCCTCCGACAGCAGCGGAGGAAACCACCCTGCCGGAAAATACAGGCCTGGCCACCCTGGATGCCTCTCCGGCAGAAACCACTCCGTCTGTTTCCGAACCCGCCCCACCACCGGCACTCCCTTCCATGGCAGAGGAGCACCCTGCGGCTATCCCGCCTGCCGAGCCGCCGGCAACGGATCGGAGCACGCGCCCGGCCGAGGCGCCCTACCTGCCCGGCAGACAAAACACCAGGCCGCTGATCGTCAAGCCCGGCGAACGGCTCCGTCAATTACGCGCCGGCCTGGACGACCAGCCGCAGAACGCACTCGAAATGATCGCAATTTACCGGCAAATGCTGAAAAAACAGCCGCGCAATCCCGTGGCACGCAAAGGCTTGCGGGAGTTGCGCGAATGGTATGCGCAGCAAATCCAGATTGCTTTCAACAACAAGGACATCCCCAGGACGCGCCAGCTGGTCGAGATGATGAAACGGGCTTTCCCGCGGGTGTCAAACAACCCGAAATTGATCGCCCTGGAACAAAAACTGGTGCGCGCAGAACTTCTGCAGACCCATCTGCAAAAAGCACAGGACTACCTCGAGGCGGACGCCCTGACAGAACCGGCCGGGGCCAATGCACTGGAAGAACTGCGTGCCGCCCTGCTCCTCGACCCCGAAAACACTGAAGCCCAACAAGGCATACAGGACATCGCCGACACGTTTCTGAAAAAGGCAAAACAATTGAAGCGTGCCGGCAAATTCACCAAGGCAATGTCCGCCGTGGAAGCGGGGCTGCAGGCGATGGATGACAACGCCCCCCTGCTGGCATTGCGCGGTGAGTTGAAAACCGCGATCCAGCAGCAAAAACGCATCGATGCACTGCTGTCCCAGGCGGACAAACAACTCAGGGCGGGTAACCTGGTCGAACCGCAAGGCAGCAGCGCCTACGATCGCTACCGCAGGATACTGGCGAAACAGCCCAACAACCGCCGTGCCAAAAAGGGCCTGAAAAAGATCGAACGGCGACTGCTAAAACAGGCGAATACCGCCATTCAGGCCGCTCAGCTTGAACAGGCGGAAACCATCCTGGCCACGGCGGAACGCTATTTCGGGAACAGCCAATCGATCGGCAAGGCAAGAGAGCAACTGGCGCAGGCCATTGACGCGATCCGGCCGAAGATCACCAAAATCGTCTTCAGCGGCAGAAAACTGGTTTCCATCGACATTCCGCAGGCGAACAAACTGCAACTGGGACGCACGCTTTTCGTTGGTTTCGAATACAAGAATTTTGAAGCGGATTCCACCCTGCTTCAGGCATTTCTCATGGATGGCACCGGCAGAATACAAATTGCACAAAAGCCGGTGATCGTCAATGGCGCATCGGGCAAACACCTTTTTGATATCGAACTGCCAGTGGATGGTTTTGCCGATGGCAGCTACCAACTCGAATTGAAGCTGGCCGGCAAGCCTGTGATCACCGCCTCTTTCCTGGTGGATAATTTGTCTCAACCGTGAACGAAAGGAATACACACATGTTGCGATTTGTGATGCTGTTATCGGGGTTGTTACTGCTCCTTGGCTGTCAGACACCAGCCACCATGCAGCAACTGCAAAACAAAAACCAAACGTTACAGGTCAAACTGAAGAGGGCCAATCAGCAAATATCCAAATTGCAAACCGACAAGCAGAAACTGCGGACCGATCTGGATGAGGCGCAGCGTGTCATCGATGTCATGAGCGAGGAAAAAAGCGCGCGGGTCAAGGAAGCCACTACCCTGCGTGCGGAGGTGCGTCAGTTCATCCAGCGCCAGATAGACAGTCTGAAGGCTTTTCTGCTCAACAGCAATCTGCTCGATTATGTCGGCGGCGAACTGGTAAGACGGAAGAAATACGACAACCGCCCCATTATGCTGGTCGATCTCGAAAACAGGATCCCCCGGGCCGGCGTACTCACCGGTGTCGGTGGTTACTTTGTCAAACCCACCCAGCTGGTGGTCAAGGTATTACGCCCGGTGAACAATAAACTGATCGTCATATGGGAAAGCCGCCCGATCGCGGTCAACAGAACCGGCCTGGTCAAAATCGGTTTCCCTGTTACCATTGGTGTCGAGAAAGGGGACGTACTTGGCTACTATTTCCCCAAGGTCGCCACCGTCAGCTTTGATACCGGCACGGCAGACACCCGCTACCTGAACAAAAACCTGCGCCCCGGCACCAGGTTCAGCATCTCCTCGTTGGATGGCGAGGATGAACGCAGAGCGTATTCACTTGGTGTCTACGGCCTGCTGAAATAGGCTGCCGTCACAAACAAAAAACCCCGGCACGCACGCCGGGGTTTTCCATTGCAAGCGGACAACAGTTGGATCAAACGCGATAGTTCGGTGCTTCCTTGATGATGGTGACATCATGCACGTGGCTTTCCGCCATGCCGGCATTGGTCACGCGTACAAACTGGGGTTTGGTGCGCATCTCTTCAATCGTACGGCAACCCGTGTACCCCATACCGGCACGAATGCCACCCAGCAGTTGATTGATCACCGGTGACAACTGCCCCTTGTACGGCACCCGCCCTTCGATACCTTCCGGTACCAGTTTTTCGGCCTCACTGCCCTCCTGGAAATAGCGATCGGAAGAACCGTTACGGCTGGTCATGGCGCCGAGTGAACCCATGCCACGGTACGACTTGTAGGAGCGGCCCTGATAGAGCTCGACCTCGCCGGGGGACTCCTCGGTGCCCGCAAACATCGAGCCGATCATGATGGCGTAGGCTCCGGCCACCAGCGCCTTGGAAATATCCCCCGAATAGCGGATACCACCATCGGCAATCAGCGGGATGCCGGTACCTTCCAGCGCTGCGGCAACATTTGAGACCGCACTGATCTGCGGCACGCCGACACCGGCAACAATGCGGGTGGTGCAGATGGAACCCGGTCCGATACCCACCTTGACCGCATCGGCACCCACGTCCGCCAGCGCTTTGGCCGCATCGGCTGTGGCGATGTTGCCGCCGATGACCTGCACCTCCGGGTAATTCTTTTTCACCCAGGCGACCCGGTCGAGCACGCCCTGGGAATGGCCGTGGGCCGTATCCACGACGATCACATCCACCCCGGCTTCCACCAGGGCACCGACCCGTTCCTCGGTCCCCTTGCCGACACCGACGGCTGCGCCCACGCGCAAACGCCCCTGATCATCCTTGCAGGCGTTGGGGTTCTCGGTGGCCTTTTGAATGTCCTTGACGGTGACCAGGCCACGCAGCTGAAACTGATCGTTCACCACCAGCACCTTCTCGATGCGGTGTTCATGCAGCAGCTTGAGAATTTCATCCCGCTGCGCACCCTCTTTTACCGTGATCAGCTTCTCTTTCGGTGTCATGATTTGCGACACCGGGCTCTCGTACTGGGTTTCGAATCGCAGATCGCGGCTGGTGACAATCCCCAGCAATTCCTCCCCCTTGACCACCGGCACCCCGGAAATGTCGTTGGCGCGGGTCAGTTCAAGCACGTCACGAATGCTGGTGTCCGGCGTGACGGTGAGCGGCTCCTTGATCACACCGCTTTCGAATTTTTTCACCTGGCGGACATGTTCTGCCTGCATCTGATAAGTCATGTTCTTGTGGATGATCCCGATGCCGCCTTCCTGGGCCATGGCGATTGCCAGCCTTGCCTCGGTGACCGTATCCATCGCCGCAGAAACCAGAGGGATATTAAGGGTAATATTACGGGTGAGGCGGGTTTGCAACGCAACCTCGCGGGGTAGCACGGCCGAATAGGCCGGCACCAGCAGAACGTCATCAAAAGTCAGGGCTTCCTCAGCAATGCGCAGCATCTTATTGATTCCAGGTCGATAAAACGGTCAATTATAAATAATCTGAATGGGCGGGTAAATAACTCGGGAGTATAACATCATCCCGGAAGGCGGTTGCCAAGCCCAGCCTGAACCTCCATAATGCTCTGACCCGGTCAGAAATAAAAAAAGTACCCCTGGCCGAAAATAAAAAAATAACCTGCCTGCCGCTGATGCAGGCTGAAATACCATCATAATACCAAGCGATTCCCTGGAGGACCCAATGAAAAAGATTCCTTTATTAATTGTTGCTGCCGCCCTGAGCCTGAGCGCTTGTGCATCTGGCCCCGTACATAGCAAGGATGAAGCCCTGAATGCGATCAAAGCCGCAGAACAGGCAAACAAAAAAGCCAAAAGCGTCGGAAACGAATGGAAAAATACCGGCAAGATTATTAAAAAGGCCAAAGCTGCACTCAAAAAAGCTGACTATGACAAAGCCATCAAGCTGGCCAATAAAGCCAGAAACGAGGGCATCAATGCGGTCAAACAGCATGAAGAACAGAAAAACGCTTCACAACGTTTGTAACACCACGCGCATGAATAAAAAGGCCGGGAAATCCCGGCCTTTTTTATTTGTCCCGGCCCGAAAAAAACAGCATCCCGCCGATCCCTCTGACAATGCTGCAATACGATCAGGACCTGGTTCACCCTTTAGCAATTCCCGCGTGATTTTCTGATTTCCCCTTCCCGCAGTCAGTTTTCTCAACCGTCGCGGCAGGCTATGATGCCTGTATGTCTCAACCGTTCGATTCCGATCTTACTTCCTCGCGCGACATCTACAGCGTCAGCCGCCTGAACCGCGAAGTGCGTACCGTGCTGGAGGGCAGCTTCCCGCTCATCTGGCTGGAAGGCGAGCTGTCCAATCTGGCACGCCCCGCTTCCGGCCACTGGTATTTCACCCTCAAGGATGAGGCGGCACAGGTGCGCTGCGCCATGTTCCGCAATCGCAACATGCTGGTGAAATGCCGCCCCGAGGACGGCATGCAGGTACTGGTGCGGGCCCGTATCGGCCTGTACGAGGCACGGGGTGAATACCAGCTGATCATCGAACATATGGAAGAAGCCGGGGACGGTGCCTTGCGGCGGGCCTTCGAGCAGCTCAAGCAAAAACTGCAACAGGCCGGTTTGTTCGACCCGGCGCATAAACGGCCGCTACCCTCCCTGCCGTCCCGTATCGGGGTGATCACCTCCCCCAGCGGCGCCGCCATCCGCGATATCCTCACCACGCTGAAACGCCGCTTTCCCGCCATCCCGCTGGTCGTCTACCCGGTGCCGGTGCAAGGCAGCGGGTCCGCGGAAAAAATTGCCCGGATGATTCGTCTGGCGGGTGAACGGAACGAATGTGACGTATTGTTACTGGCGCGCGGTGGCGGTTCGCTGGAGGATTTGTGGGCCTTCAACGAAGAAGTGGTGGCCCGTGCGATATTTGACTGCCCGATTCCCATCGTCAGCGGTATTGGCCACGAAGTGGATGTGACGATAGCCGATTTTGTCGCCGATCAACGCGCGCCCACACCCACCGCGGCCGCCGAACTGGTGTCGCCCGATCAGGAGGAATGGCGACTCCGTCTGCTGCAGTTGCAAACCCGCTTGCGGCGCACCCTGCAACAGCAGCTGGCGCAACGGCAACAGCATTTGAAATGGCTCATCGCCCGCCTGCCGCATCCCGGGCGGCGGGTGGAGGAATGGCTGCAACGGCTGGACGATCTGGAACTGCGCCGCAACAACGCGATGCAGAACCTGCTGCGTCACCGGCAGGCGCACACCAGGATGTTGCATGAACGTTTACAGCAATTCTCCCCTTCACAACGCCTGCAACGGCTGGTGCTGCAATGCCGTAATCTCGCCACCCGCCTTTCCACCGCGATGCAACATCAACTGGCACGGCAACAACAACGCGTGCAGCATCTGGCACACGCGCTGGACACGGTCAGCCCGCTGGCAACCCTTTCCCGCGGTTATGCCATCGTGACCACGGAAGTGGACAAAAAGATCGTCCGGCGTGCCCGCGATGTCCGCAGCGGTGACACCCTGCGCACCCGGCTGTCTGAAGGACAACTCGTATCAACCGTGACCCGCATTGAAGATGAACAAAACGATTAGACCAGCCCTGTTTTGCCTGCTGCTGGCCTTTCAGTTGCCAGGCTTTGCCAGCCCCCTGTTGCCACGGGCCGATGCGGTTCCTGGTGGTGTGGCGGTTGTCAGTCTGAACAAAACCGACGAACCGGCACCGCGTGCTTATTTTGGCAAACGCCGCGTGATGGTGCGCAAAAACCGGCATCACTGGGAGGCGGTGGTCGGTCTTCCGTTGAACAGCAAACCGGGCATCCAGCGCCTTCGGATCAAGTCTGCCGATGGCGCGCAATACTACCGGGAATTTTCCATCACAGCGAAAAAATACGACACCCAATACCTCACCCTGAAAAACAAGCGCATGGTCAATCCCAGCGCAAGCGATTTAAAACGCATTGCCAGGGAAAGAAAAATCATTCTCGGGGCGCTGGCCACCTGGAACGACAAACCAGAGGTACAGAGCACGTTTATCCTGCCGGTTGACGGCCGTTTGAGCAGCCCCTTCGGCTTGCGCCGCTTCTTCAACAATCAACCACGCAAACCCCACAGCGGTCTTGATATCGCTGCCGCCGAAGGCGCGCCGATCAAGGCACCGGCGGAAGGCACCGTGATCACCACGGGAAATTATTTTTTCAATGGCAATACGGTATTTATCGATCACGGCCAGGGGCTGATCACCATGTTTTGCCACATGAGCAGAATCGATGTAAAACCAGGGATGCATGTCAATCAGGGTGAAGTGATTGGCAGGGTCGGCATGACCGGCCGCGTCACCGGTCCGCACCTGCACTGGAGTGTCAGCCTCAACAACACCCGCGTCGAGCCCAAACTGTTTCTGCTGAATGAATAATCCTGCCCCCCAATCAATCTCATGCCTTGCATCAAGGCAGATACCTTTTCCGACCGTTATCCGCTTCCGCCTGTCAGACAGTTCGACAGTGCCAATTACGGCACTATTTACGGGAAGTGAAGCGCCGCAGGCGTTTGCGTTTTTCCATCTGGCGTTTGGTGAGTTTGTTCTTCTTCCCGGCAAAAGGGTTTTTGCCGCTTTTCAGTTCAAGCCGGATGGGTGTGCCTTTCAGTTTGAGGTGTTTTTGAAAACCGTTGATCAAATAGCGCCGGTAGGCATCAGGCAGCGCCTCGGTCTGGCTGCCATGAATAACAATCACCGGCGGGTTCTTCCCTCCCTGATGGGCGTAACGCAATTTGATGCGGCGGCCTTTCACCACCGGCGGCGGATGTGCGTTGACCAGATCTTCCAGCAATTCGCTCAAGTGGTGAGTGGACAGATCCCGTGTCGCCGACTCATACGCCCTCAGGACGGAATCAAAGAGGTTACCCACACCGCTGCCATGCAGGGCGGAAATATAGTGGATGGCGGCAAATTTCAGAAAGGGTAATTTCAGATCGAGCTCGCGTTTGACCTTGTCGCGTTGCTCGGCATCCAGGCCATCCCATTTGTTCACCGCAATGACCAGCGCCCTGCCGCTGTCGAGGATGAAGCCAAACAAGGTGGCATCCTGTTCGCTGATCCCTTCCTGCCCGTCCAGCAACATGATCACCACATGCGCATCATCAATGGCCTGCATCGCTTTGATCACACTGAACTTTTCCACCACTTCCCTGACGCGCGCGCGGCGCCGGATGCCGGCAGTGTCGATCAGGGTATAACGCTGCCCCTGCCGCTCGAACGGCAGATAGATACTGTCGCGCGTGGTGCCGGGCTGATCATAGGCTACCACCCGCTCCTCACCCATGAGGCGGTTAACCAGAGTGGATTTGCCTACATTGGGACGGCCGACGATGGCAATACGTATTCTGTCCTTGTCGTCCTGGCTTTCTTCTTCGGCTTCGGCTTCGGGCAAGGCGCTGAATATCCTCTCCAACATATTGCGCACCCCCCGGCCGTGAGCAGCGGCGATGCCAATGGGTTCACCCAGGCCAAGCGCATAAAACTCGGCAGTCACCACATCCTCATGCAGGCCATCGATTTTGTTGGCAATAAGATAGACGGGCTTGCCGGTTTCACGCAGGCGTTTTGCAATATTCTCGTCTTCCGCTGTCATACCGGCACGGGCATCGACCAGAAAGAGAATGATGTCACTCTCTTCCACCGCCTGCCAGGATTGACTTGCCATCAGACCATCGAGTCCGGCCTCATCACCGCTGAGTCCCCCGGTATCCACCACGATATAGGGGCGTTCCCCCAGTTTGCCCTCGCCAAATTTGCGATCCCGGGTGAGACCCGGCTGATCGGCAACCAGGGCATCCCGCGAACGGGTCAGACGGTTAAAAAGGGTGGACTTGCCGACATTGGGGCGCCCGACAAGGGCGATAACTGGTTTCATAATGATGGAAGCTGTCAGTAATTACCAACTCAGATAGATATCAGGATGCTTGCCAGGCCTTGCGGCCAGCGGCAACTTTTCAATACCTGCCTACGGACTCTCCAATTGATATGCTGCGATATTACCGGAACGATCGTATACCATAACCAGATCCTGCTCGGTAACAGGTTCAACCAGAACGTTATTCGCTTTTGGAAACATTTTCGTATCGCTTTCAGGATCAACCTCGTTGAACAGGTACCAGTCCTCGTTCAGGAATTTACGCGCAACGATAGAGCCATCCTCCCGCTTCAACCAATGAACATAGCCATTGTAATCCGCCACCACAAGATGGGGACCCTGTAACACCGGCCGGGTGATGGAACGGCGCAACAGCTTGTCCTGACGCCACAGGGTCGAGCCGTTATAGCGGTTCAATGCCCAGATACGACTTTCCGCATCGGTCAGATAGACGCGGTAGGCATCGACGACCAGACCGGCATAGGAAGAAATGTCCCGCACCCACAGGATCCGCCCGCTGTCCAGCTGCACCGCCGCGAGCCGTCCCTGATAGGTGACGACATAGACAGTGTTCTCCACCACCACGGGATCGGCATCGATGTCCACCATGCGCTCCAACTCACTGCGGCCATGGGGAACGGCAATCCTGGTTTCCCACAGGACGGTACCGTCCTGCAGGGTCAAAGCGGTCAATTTGCCATTGTCGGAACCCACAAGAACGATACCGTTGGTGATCACGGGCGCACTTTCGCCCCGCAAGGTCAACAGCGGGATGCTGCGGCCATAGACCCATTTGCGTTTGCCATCGGAAGAATCCAGCGCATGAATTTGCCCATCCACCGTCCGGACGATAATGGTACCGTCGGCACCCCGTGGCGGCGCCAGTACTTCACTGGACACTTCACTATGCCAGCGCAGCTCGCCGTTCTCCGGGTTCAGGGCATACACCTCCCCCTGACTGGTGCCGAACAGCAACATCCCCAGTTCCAGCGACGGTCCGCCCGCCAGCGGTACCTCCATCTGTATTTCCCAACGGGTAGAACCGGTTTTGCCATCGAACGCCCTGACATAACCGGTGTAGTCCGCGACGTAACCCACACCGTTGGAAAAAACGGGTTTTAGTTTGAGATAGTTTTCGCCAACACCGGCACCGACGGTGTTCTTCCACCGCGTATGCACCACCAGCGGTTTCTCAATCGGCGTCAGTTCCACCGGCGGCAACACCGAGGAAGAGGAGGAGCAGGCGGCAAGCAGGATGCTCAACAGGCTGGGAAGGATAAACTTCACGACTTTTTCTCTTCCGGCATGACAATGTCATTGATTTTCATTTCCAGCAATTTGCGGCGCTGCGGATTCATGTTCAAATCCATCAGTGCCTTGCGGTATTCGCCAACGGCTTCTGCCAGCTTGCCTGATTTGACAAGAATATCGCCCCTGGTTTCGTTGACCAGGGTTTTGAAGCCGCCGGTTTCGCTCTGCTTGAGAATGGCAATGGCTTCATCGGTCTTGTCCTGGGTGGCCAGCACCCGCGCCAGGCGCAAACGCGCGATTTGCCTGAAACCGTCATTGTCGCTGTTGTCGATGACCCACTGTAATTGCGCTGCGGCCGAGGCATAATCCTGCTTTTCGACCGCAAGCCGTGCCAGCGTCAACGCCGCCAGTGCAGCATAGGAGGTGCCGGGATACTGATCGATGATCTGCTGGCCCGGCCCGAACGCTTCTTCACTGTTTTCGCTCGCTGCCGCCGCAATCACCCTGGCATAAACCAGTGACGCCTGTTCCGCCTGGGTTTTCTGATAACTGCTCCAGTAACGGTAACCGCCAATGGCACCCACACCGATCAACAGGCCGGCAATGACTGCACGGCCGTTCTCTTTCCACCAGTCCTTGATGGCCTGGATCTGTTCTTCTTCTGACTGATATTCCACTGTTGTCTCCACCTGATCTTTAATTAAAGTGTCAGCATATTCTGCAAATAATCTGTTAATTCGGCCCGGGCAATGCTGATCTGCCCGGCATTACCGCGCAGATCCTTGATACCGATCTCATCTCTTTTGATTTCATCTTCACCGAGGATGAGTGCCAGCAGCGCATTGCTTTTATCCGCGCGTTTCATCTGGCTCTTGAAACTGCCACCACCGGCATTCACCTGCAAGCGCAACCCCGGCAGGCGATCCCGCAACTGTTCCGCCAGCAATACGCCCTTCCGTTCCGCTGCCTCACCTGCAAGCAACAGATAGGCATGGGGGGCATGGCTTTTAGGCAACGGGCTGTTTTCCAGCAGGGCCACCAGACGCTCCATGCCGAGGGCGAACCCCATCGCGGTGGTGGCACGGCCACCCAGTTGTTCCACCAGCCCGTCGAAGCGCCCACCGGCACAAACAGTGCCCTGGGCGCCCAGCCTGGCGGTAACCCATTCAAACACGGTCTTGCAATAATAATCCAATCCGCGCACCAGGCGGGTGTTGATGCGATACGTGATCCCCACCGTATCGAGCAGCTGGCACAGCCTGTCAAAGTGAAGCCGGGATTCCTCGTCAAGGAAATCCATCATTTTGGGTGCCGCTTCGATGAGCGCCTGCATCTGCGGATTCTTGCTGTCGAGAATACGCAACGGATTGGTGTCGAGCCGGCGCAAGCTGTCTTCATCCAGCTGCTCCCGGTATTGTTGCAGATAGTCAACCAGGGCAAGGCGATAGACCCGCCGGGCCTCGACACTGCCAAGGGAATTGATTTCCAGGGAGACGTCGTCCGCCAGGCCAAGTTTTTTCCACAGGCGCGCCGTCAACATAATCAGTTCGGCATCGATATCCGGCCCGCCGAAGCCGAACACTTCCACTCCCAACTGATGAAACTGGCGGTAACGCCCTTTTTGCGGCCGCTCATGGCGGAACATCGGACCCTTGTACCACAAACGCTGGGTCTGGTTATAGAGCAAACCATTCTGGATGCAGGCTCGCACGCAACCCGCGGTACCTTCCGGACGCAACGTCAGACTGTCGCCATTGCGATCCTCGAAGGTATACATCTCTTTTTCAACGATATCGGTCACTTCACCGATGGAGCGCTTGAAAAGCTCGGTCTTCTCGACAATCGGCAGGCGGATCTCGGCATAGCCGTAGGCCGCCATGAGTTCGGCAAATACGTTCTCGATTAACCACCAACGGGGTGTTTCCGTCGGCAGGATGTCATTCATGCCACGAATGGCCTGGATATGTTTGGACAAAACTGACTTCCCGTTTATCACTATCTGACCGTCCGGGAGGCTGTCCGCCCTCCCCGGCTGCCAATTAAAAGCCGGCATTATACTCCATCAGGGGGGTATCGGGTGAGTATTGTCCCGCGGAAATTCTCACCGGGGGGCTGGATAATTACTTGATCCTTATGAAGATTCCGGGCCAAATACGCGTTCCGAATAGCAGGTCATTTAGTATTATTACCAGATTCAGGCTTCGCATCGGGGCCAGAGGTCTTTTACATGACACGCTGTAAATACCGTCGTTCCCGCACATCCCTGGTGCACCACGACACGCGTCCATCCTGTACATCGTCCAGCCAGGCTCGACAGCCGCATCTGACCGCCAGGGATGGTGGAAACGCATCAGGATTGTCGGGAACGATCCATGCCCTGCAGCTGACGGTGATGTAAAAGACCACTGGCCCTGGAGCTCCGTTACCTATGTGTAACTGGTATTCGGAGCGTGTATTTAGCGCCGCGCTCTGGCCTCCATTTTCCTCAACAATGCGGCCTCTTTCGAATCGGGGAACTTGCCCTTCAGCAGAACGGAGTAGCTGGCGACACGCTCGTGGTTACCACTGCGGCGCTCCAGCAGAATACCCAACCAGAGGCTGGCGGGATTCTGCCGCCCAAACTCCAGGTATTTGTAATAATATTTGCGCGCCGCCGCATAATCCTGATTGTCAAAATTGATCTGCGCCAGAGCCAGGTAGGATTTGGCCGCTCTGGGGTTGGCGCGTAGCGCCTTGTGCAGGTATTTGCCGGCTGTTTTGACATCGCCCTTTAATTTGGCACACAGGCCGATATTCTCGTAAACCTGCCACTTGGCCTTGTAGAGCGGATCATTCAGCACGGTCAGAAAGAGGACACGCGCCTCTTTGTATTTTTCCTGCTGGCACAGAAAGACTCCGTAATTGTTCTGCAACATGGAATCATTCGGTGTCAGTTCGAGCGCTTTTTTGAAATGTTTCTCGGATTCCTCCATCTTGCCCAGGCGGCGATAGAGTTCAGCGATGTAATGGTGTGCCTGGGCATTGTCCTCATTCTGCTCGATCGCCTTGCTAAGCTTGGTCATGGCGATAGTGTTGCGGCCCTGCTGCAAGTAGGCAAGGCCGAGATCCGCATTGTATTTGGATGCCTCTTTCAGCTTTTCCTCATTGATATAAGGCTCGGAAGCACAGGCAGTAAACAAAAGGGAAACAATCATTACCAGCGGGAAAATACCGTTTTTCATCATGCTCTACCCTGAAAAATTGACTTCTTTGGTTTGTTGCCGTAAACGCCGTTTGCTGCGATCCTCCACCTTGCCGGCCAACTGGCCGCAGGCGGCATCGATATCATCCCCCCGTGTCTTGCGCGTCACCGTGATCAGGCCGGCCTGCATCAGAATCTGGCGGAAACGATCGATGCTTTGCGCACTGGAACAGCGGTACGAGGACGAGGGAAAGGGATTGAAGGGGATAAGGTTGATCTTGCAGGGGATCCCCTGCAGCAGCCTGCCCAGTTGCCGGGCCTGCTGCAGGCTGTCATTCACGCCAGCGAGCATCACGTATTCAAACGTTATTTTGCGTTTATGCTCACCCTCCACATAGCGTTTGCAGGCCTGCAATAATTCCTTGATGGGATATTTGCGATTCAACGGCACCAGCTGCTCACGCAACGCATCCACGGGTGCATGCAATGAAACCGCCAGGCTGACATCAGTGGCCTGTTTGAGGCGGTCTATCGCCGGGACCACCCCCGAAGTGCTGACAGTGACCCGCCGCTTGGAAAGACCATAGGCATGGTCATCGGTCATGATGTTCATCGCCCGCACCACATTGTTGAAATTCAACAACGGCTCACCCATGCCCATCAACACCACGTTACTGATCACCCGGTCGTTGCGGGGCATACATTGCAAGGCCTTGTTCGCCACCCACAATTGACCGATAATTTCCGCAGTGGAAAGATTGCGGTTAAACCCCTGCTGCGCGGTCGAGCAAAAACTGCATTCCAGGGCGCAACCCACCTGGGAGGAAACACAGAGCGTGCCACGATCCGTTTCCGGGATAAAAACCGTTTCGATGCTGTTGCCGCTGTCGATGCGCAGCAACCATTTGATCGTACCGTCGGCAGACTGCTGTTCGCTGACGATTTCCGGCACGCGGATTTCGGCCTCGCGCTCGAGCCTCGCACGCAATGACTTGCTGATATTGGTCATCGCATCGAAATCATCGACAGCAAACTGATAAATCCACTTCAGCATCTGCGAGGCGCGAAAAGGCTTCTCACCCATACCGGTGAAGAAAACCTCTAATTCTTGCCGGTCCAGATCCAGCAAATTGACTTTAGTGTGCTCCGCCAATGTCTTACCTTGATTTCATCGTCAGGGTGCAGATTTACCGCCCCATCCCGCGTGACAGTATCGTGGTTGAGAGAGATTCAGAGCCGCTGCAGCCACCGCTCTATCGATCACGAATCGCACCGAAAATAACACAAAACCCGCTCTATATCGCGGGTTTTGTCGTGGAATTTGCAAACCATTGGTGCTGCTCAGAGGCTTGAACCGTCGGAAGTGTTTCACTCCCGCTCTTCGATCCAGGCCATCTGAATCGCTTCGAGGATTTTTTCACCGGAATGCTTGGGATCATCATCGAATTCCTGCAGTTCACACACCCAGTCATGCAGATCGGTAAAACGAATATATTTGGGATCGACCTCGGGATGCGCTTCATCCAGGGCAATGGCGATATCCAGTGTGTCGGTCCATTTCAATGACATGCCGCAATGTCCTTTCAGTTGTGTTCCGAAACCATGTTAATCGTATATTTGGGAATTTCAATCACCAGATCCGTCTCCCCTACTTCAGCTTGGCAACTCAGGCGTGAATCAGGCTCCAGCCCCCAGGCCTTGTCGAGCAAATCATCTTCCTCTTCGCTTGCCTCTGGCAACGATTCATAACCTTCACGGATATATACGTGGCAGGTGGTGCAGGCACAGGATTTTTCACAGGCATGTTCGATTTCAATGCCATTCGCCAGCGCCGCATCGCAAACGGTGGTTCCCGGCTCGGCCTCAATCACCGCCCCCTCGGGACAGAGTTCTTCATGGGGTAAAAAAATCAGTTTGGTCATCTTTTCTCTTCAGCCTGAATACGGCATTATTTTTCCTCACCGGCGAATTCTTCCACCTTGTGACCGGCGAGCGCTTTCCTGATGCTGCTATCCATGCGCCGGGCAACAAAGTCACTCGCGGTTTTATCCAGCTCTTCAATGGCAGCCTTGATCGCAAGATGATCCTTGCCATCACGTTTGACCTGTAAGCGGCTTGCGGCACGTTCGATTTGGGTGCGTTCCGCTTCGCTCAAGAGCGCGCGATCCTGCGCCAGCGCCACCGCCAGCGCCTCCAGCACACGATCCGCTTCTACCTGCTGTTCGAGCAGTTTGCGTGCCGCCACATCATCTTCGGCATGTTCGATGGAATCCCGCAGCATGGTTTCGATTTCAGAATCGGTCAGACCATAGGAGGGTTTTACCTCGATACCACTTTGCACGCCGGTGGTCTCTTCCCTGGCGGTTACCGACAACAAACCATCCGCATCAACCTGGAAACTGACCCTGATCCTTGCCGCCCCGGCGACCATGGCAGGAATGCCATGCAGGGTGAAACGCCCCAGGGAACGGCAGTCACTCACCAGTTCACGCTCACCCTGCAGCACATGAATCGTCATGGCGGTCTGCCCGTCTTTAAAGGTGGTGAAATCCTGCGCTCTGGCCACCGGTATGGTGGTGTTGCGCGGAATGATTTTTTCCACCAGGCCACCCATGGTCTCCAGTCCCAGCGACAGCGGAATCACGTCCAGCAGCAGCATCTCGTCGTCCGGTTTGTTTCCAGCGAGCACATCCGCCTGAATCGCCGCACCAATGGCCACCACGGTGTCGGGATTGATATCGACCAGCGGCTCCTGCTTGAACGCTTCGCCCACCTTTTCGCGCACCCGGGGCACGCGGGTGGAACCGCCGACCATGACCACCGCCTGCACCTCATCGGCACTGATGCCGGCATCGCGCAGGGCACGGCGGCAGGGCAACAACGTTTTCTGGATCAGCGGATCGATGAGCTGGTGCATACGCTCGCGATCGAGTTCGCCTTGCCAGACGGAACCGTCCTCCAATTCGATTTTCAGGGTGGTGCGTTCAGCCTCGGTCAAGGCCTCTTTTGCCGCACACGCCTCGTGCATCAGACGCCGCAACTGATGGTGATCGGCATCATCGTTGATGCCGGCCTGTTGCATGATCCAGGTGGCAATGGCCCGATCAAAATCATCGCCACCGAGCGCGCTGTCACCCGCGGTGGCCAGCACTTCGAACACCCCCTTGTTGAGGCGCAGGATGGAGATGTCAAAGGTACCACCCCCCAGATCATAGACGGCGATGATCCCTTCGGCCGACTTGTCGAGGCCGTAGGCCACTGCCGCGGCCGTAGGCTCGTTCAACAAACGAAAGACGTTCAACCCGGCCAGTTTGGCAGCATCCTTGGTGGCCTGGCGTTGTGCATCGTCAAAATAGGCGGGAACGGTGATCACCACCCCGGCCAGTTCGCCCCCCAGACTTTTCTCGGCACGCTGTTTGAGTACCTTGAGGATCTCACTTGAGACCTCTACCGGGGTGACATCGCCCATGGCGGTATGAAAACGCGGCACGTTCGAATCGGTATCGGCAAATTCATAGGCGTGGCGGTTGGTGAGGTTCTTGATGTCCTGCAAACCCCGGCCCATATAACGTTTGACCGAACTGATGGTGTTGAGGGGATCCTCCGTTGCCGCGCGCCGCGCTTCTTCGCCGACGAGCGGTGGCTGATCCGCCTGATAACGCACCACCGAGGGTAAAAGATGGCGCTGCTGTTCATCGGGCAGGGTATCGGCTTTGCCGCTGCGCACCGTTGCCACCAACGAGTTGGTGGTACCCAGATCGATCCCCACCGCCAGCCGGTGTTCATGCGGGCGGGTGGATTGCCCCGGTTCGCTGATCTGTAACAGTGCCATCTTTATGTGTTTCGCTTTTGAATGGTGATGGTTAACAATAAACAGCTGCCAGCCTACAAGGCATCAACCAGTTGTTCCTCAATTTCCTCGGCCTGCTGCTGTAAACGTGAAAAAAACTGCATTTTCTGTACGACTTGTCTGGTTTCAAGGTGATCGACCTCATCCTTTGCTGCAAACCGTTTTTGCAGTTCGGCAATCAACCCGGCCTGACTTTCCCTGATCGACTGCATGATGCCGCTAAGCGCATCCAGAGGATCAGCCGCTGTTTGCACCTCGGCCAGGGCTTCGCGCAACTCGATCTGTTGCATTAAAAATTCCGCATCCTGGTGCGTCTCTTTTTCCGCATCGATATCAAAACCCTTGAGCTGCAACAGGTAACGCGCACGCTGTAACGGCGACTTCAATGTCTGAAACGCTTCGTTGACCTGTGCCGCCCGCTGCACCGCCAGGCGGTGCTCCTGATCCGGGGCATTGGCATAACGATCCGGATGCAGGTTGCGTTGCAACTCCCGATAGCGTTCGCTCAACTGCTGCTGATCGATATCAAAGTCAACGGGAAATCCGAACAGTTCGAAATGGTTCTGCGTGAGTGTCATGCTGCCGAATTCAGTTAGAGTGTATTGCGAGCAAGTCGCCGGATCGCCGGGTAAGGCGGCTTCGTTGTTTCCGGATCAAACAGTAAAACTCTCGCCACAACCGCAGGTGTCTTTCACGTTCGGATTATTGAATTTAAATCCTTCATTCAACCCTTCCTTGGCGAAATCCAGCTCGGTACCATCCAGGTACAATAAACTTTTGGGATCGACGATAATCTTCACACCTTGTGATTCGAATACCTTGTCGTCCTCTTCAATCACATCGACAAATTCCAGCAGATAAGCCATGCCGGAACAACCGGTGGTTTTCACTCCAAGGCGCAAGCCCTCGCCTTTTCCCCGATTGGCAAGAAATTGTTTAACACGATCGGCCGCGGCTTCAGTTAACGTAATGGACATGCTGTTACCCTGTTTTTTTCAGACACCTGCGGGAAAATTACTTGCCTTGCTTTTCCTTGTAGTTTTCAATCGCCGCCTTGATGGCGTCCTCAGCCAATACCGAACAATGGATCTTCACCGGAGGCAACTCCAGTTCCTCGGCGATTTCACTGTTCTTGATTGCGGCTGCCTCATCCAGGGACTTGCCTTTCACCCATTCGGTCAGGAGGGAGCTGGAAGCGATTGCTGAACCGCAACCATAAGTTTTGAATTTGGCATCTTCGATAACACCGTCATCACTTACCTTGATCTGCAGACGCATGACATCACCACATGCCGGTGCACCAACCATTCCCGTGCCGACGTTTGCCTCATCCTTGTCCATGGTGCCAACGTTACGCGGGTTTTCATAATGGTCGATCACTTTATCACTGTATGCCATGATTCTTACCTCGCTAAAAAATAAAATATTTCGTTCGACTTCAAACCATCAACAAGCCAATCACAGAAACTCTACTAATGGGCAGTCCACTCGATGGACTCAAGATCGACTCCATCTTTGTACATTTCCCACAAGGGTGAGAGTTCACGCAATTTGCCGATATTCTGGTGGATCTGTTCAATCGCAAAGTCAATCTCTTCCTCGGTGGTAAAACGACCAATGGTAAAGCGAATTGAACTGTGTGCAAGTTCGTCACTGCGGCCGAGCGCGCGCAACACATAGGACGGCTCCAGGCTGGCTGAGGTACAGGCAGAACCGGAAGAGACTGCCAGATCTTTCAGCGCCATCATCAGTGACTCCCCTTCCACAAAATTGAAACTGACATTCAGATTATGCGGGATCCGCTGTTCCAGGTCACCATTGATGTATATCTCTTCGATATCCTTCAGGCCGTCCAGCAGGCGATCGCGCAACATGCGGATACGCTCATTATCCGCCGCCATTTCTTCCCTGGCCAGATGGAAAGCTTCGCCCATGCCGACAATCTGGTGGGTCGCCAGGGTGCCGGAACGCATACCGCGTTCATGGCCACCGCCGTGCATCTGTGCTTCCAGACGCACCCGCGGCTTGCGGCGAACGAACAAGGCACCGATGCCTTTCGGGCCGTATACCTTGTGTGCAGAAAAAGACATCAGATCAACCTTGAGATCCTGCAGATCGATCGGCAGTTTGCCGGCACTCTGCGCGGCATCCACATGAAACAATATCTTGCGTTCACGGGTGATTTCGCCAATCGCCTTGATGTCCTGAATGACACCAATCTCGTTGTTTACGTGCATAATGGAAACCAGGATGGTGTCATCACGCATCGCCGCCTTGAGTTTTTCGAGATCGATAAGGCCGTTGGCTTCCGGCTCGAGGTAGGTCACCTCGAAACCTTCCCGTTCCAGGTGACGGCAGGTATCCAGTACGGCTTTGTGCTCGGTCTTGCAGGTGATGATGTGTTTGCCCTTCTTCTTGTAGAAGTGGGCGACACCCTTGATAGCCAGATTGTCTGACTCGGTGGCACCTGAGGTAAAAACGATTTCCTTGGGATCCGCATTGACGAGTTCGGCCACCTGCTTGCGGGCCTGTTCGACCAGTTTGTCTGCTTCCCAGCCGTATTGGTGAGAACGGGAAGCGGGGTTACCGAAACTACCGTCCAGCGTCAGACAGTCACACATTTTTTTAGCCACCCGGGGATCCACGGGTGTGGTAGCGGAATAATCAAGATAGATGGGGGTCTTCATTCGTTCACCGTCAATTTCTGGGGACAGCCGCAATCCCTGCCCTGCACCCCGGAATTACCAGACTTAACATCGCAGGCATCCCGCCTGGTAACACCAGACCTTACCCAAGCCGATTTTGACTCAGGCGTTCTCTACGTTAGGCATCTGGATATCATCAACCTGCGTCTGGTCGCGCTCCTGGCGCGCGGCCACCTTCTGCACACCCTGGCGTTCCACCAACTGCCCAAGGCTGATCCCCATCAGGAATGAGTGGATCTGCCGGCTGAGCTCTGTCCATAACTCATGAGTCAGACACTGTTGCTCATCCTGGCAATTGGACAATCCGCCACAGCGGGTGGTTTCAACCTTCTCGTCCACAGCTGTGATGACATCCGCCACAGCGATCTCATCCGCCGGACGGCTCAAACGGTAGCCTCCCCCCGGACCCCGGGTGCTGTCCACCAGCCCCTGCTTGCGGAGCTTGGAAAACAGCTGTTCCAGGTAGGAAAGGGAAATGCCCTGCCGCTGGGAAATATCCGCCAGAGTGATGGGACCTTCTGCGTAATGCAAAGCCAAATCAAGCATTGCGGTAACAGCGTAACGACCTTTTGTTGTCAGTCTCATTGCAATATCCAAGTAACATTAGTAAAATATGAAATACGAATACAGTAAAGATAACAAGACCAAGCATTTTAGTCAACTATTTTTTGTATTCGTAACCTTATTTAACAGAATCCTCTTCTTCAGCCTCCTTCGTTCCGGTTTCTGCGGTGTTTTCACCCAGCTTGTCCGGATCCTGCGATGCCGAGATCTCACACACCCCCAGGTCCGGCAATTTTACCACATCCAGCTCCATACCCAATGCTTTCAACGACTTACACATGTTCTGCATTTGCTGATCCATCGCATGGATATGGTCCAGCATGCAATCGATGGCATTGGCGACCGGATCCGGCATGTCCTGGGTGGTACCGTAGGCATCAAAGCCGATCTTTTCAGCAAACGCCTTGCGCCGCGCATGTTTCTCCCCCTCTTCTGCCCGCTTGGCCACAATCCGCCCCGGGATGCCGACGACGGTGGCGCCCGCCGGGACTTTTTTCACCACGACGGCATTCGAGCCGATGCGCACGCCGTCACCAAGGGTGATGGGTCCCAGAACCTTGGCGCCGGCCCCGACAACGACATCATTACCCAGCGTGGGATGACGCTTGCCCTTCTGCCAGGAGGTCCCGCCAAGGGTCACACCGTGATACAGGGTGCAATCGTCCCCGATTTCCGCCGTCTCACCGATCACCACGCCCATGCCGTGATCGATAAAAAACCGCCGTCCAATTGTCGCCGCAGGGTGGATCTCGATGCCTGTCAACCACCGGCCAAAATGGGACAGGAATCTGGCCAGCCACTTCAAGCCCCACTTCCACAGTCTGTGATTGAGGCGGTGCAGCATCAGTGCGTGCAGTCCCGGATAGGCGGTCAACACTTCAAAACTGTTGCGCGCAGCCGGATCACGCTCAAATACACACTGGATGTCTTCTTTAATTCGGGCAAACATGGCCTTGTCTTTACATCAGAGGGGCGCTAATTAGATTCCGCTTGAGCATCACTGTCAACTAATCCCGGGTTTTTTTCTTTCCGCCATTTTGCGCGGCCGTGAGGATACCACGAAGAATATTGACCTCCATTTGATCCAGGCCAGTCCGATTGAACATTCTCCGTAGCCGCCGCATCAGCTGGCGCGGATTTTGGGGGTCGAGGAAGCCCAGAGCTGTCAGCGTTTCCTCAAAATGGGCGTACAGGCCGTCCAGTTCACCGGCCGTGGCCAGGGGGTGTTCAGGCTGTTGAGCGAGCTGCGGTGAATCGCCCTGCGCCAGCACCGCCATGCGCAGCTCATACACCAGAACCTGGGTGGCCGCAGCCAGATTCAGGGAAGTATATTCCGGGTTTGAGGGAATATGCACCAGGTAGTGGCAGTGCTCCAGCTCGGCGTTGCTCAGCCCCGATCTCTCCCGCCCCATCACCAGGGCCACCTTGCCACTGGCCGCCACACTGAGCATGCGCGCCGCACAGGCCCTGGGGTCCAGCACCGGCCAGGGGATGGTGCGCAAGCGTGCACTGGCGCCGACCACCAGGGCGCAATCCGCGATGGCAGCCTCCAGCGTATCGACCACTGTCGCCGCAGCGAGTAAATCATCTGCGCCGGATGCCCTCGCAGTTGCCTCCGCCGCGGGAAACTCGTGTGGTTCCACCAGGTAGAGGCTGGATACCCCCATATTTTTCATCGCCCGCGCCACCGCACCGATATTGCCGGGGTGGCTGGTATTGATCAGCACCACCCGGACCTGTGAAAGCAACTCGTTCATGCAAACAGCCTGATCAAAATATTCATTGTAACGCAGAATCAGTCTCCGCCGCTGCTCACGATACTTGCTGACGCCACCATGCTCTGCTGCTAGAATAGCGTTCGTTTATGGCGAGTCCGCCACAGGTTCTTTCAACAACCGGATCTCAAGGAATACCCCGTGCACCCGATGCTGAATATCGCGGTCCGTGCTGCGCGTAGTGCAGGCAATATTATTGCGCGTTACGCTGACCAGGTGGATACGCTGACGATTACCAACAAGGCACCCAATGACTTTGTCAGTAGTGTGGACAAGCATGCCGAGCAGGCAATCATCAATACGATTCTAAAGGCGTATCCCGATCACGCGATTCTGGCGGAAGAAAGCGGCCAGCACGAGGGAAATGAGTATGAGTGGATCATCGACCCCCTGGATGGCACCACCAATTTTCTCTACGGTTTTCCCCAGTTTGCGGTTTCCATCGCGCTGAGGCACAAGGGGCGCCTGGATCAGGCGGTTGTCTATGATCCGCTTCGTGATGAATTGTTCACCGCCAGCCGCGGCGGCGGCGCCCAGCTCAACGGCCGGCGCCTGCGGGTCACCAACCGCAAAGGACTCCACGGCGCCTTGCTCGGTACCGGCATCCCCTTTCGCGACTCACAGATGAAGTGGATGGATGCCTATTTCGAGATGATGAAAGCCCTGATCCCGGGCAGCGCCGGCATCCGCCGGGCGGGTTCGGCCGCACTGGATCTGGCTTACGTGGCAGCCGGCAGGCTGGACGGATTCTGGGAACTGGACCTGCACGTGTGGGATATCGCTGCCGGGGTCCTGCTCATCGAAGAGGCTGGCGGCCTCGTCAGCGGCCTGCAAGGCAAGCCGGATCACCTGGAAACGGGGCACGTGATCGCCGCCAATCCGCGGGTGTTCAAAGCCATGCTGCAGACCATCCAGCCCCACATTCCCGCCGATCTGAAACGCTGATATCACGAAAACCTGCCGGCAAAACGGCAAAAAGTTGCCTCCCTGCCCTACAAAATGGTGCAGGCTGTCCGCTATGGGTCACAGAAGCCCTGTTTATGACAAACCCGTAGTTAGGTGTGATGAAGCGGAACAAAAACATAACCGATCCCGAATTACGCAGCCTGAAAGCGCTGGAAATGACCATGTGTGATGTTCTGGAAGGGTTGCAGGACGCCTCCTGCCAGCTCAGCTTTCAGCCGCGGATGGATGATCTGGAGGTGCTCTCGATCGAGGCTCCCCCGGAGTTACCACACCAGCCGGGTAAACAGGTCGCCAGTGTTCACTCCATCCCGATGCAACGCAGTTCCGATGTGTTGCAATTCCTGCTCATGCGGGAAACCCGCCTGGCAAGCTGATCCTTGCCTGTCACGGACTCACTTCTCCCCGTCTGTCTCGACGATGTTGCAGAACCCGGACACGGCCGCTGCCCGTTTTCAGGATGTATAACCCGGGTAACGGGTTCGGCATCGGGGCAGAAGAGGCGCGCTTAACTTATTTCCTGCTGATCCGCACCTTCTTTCTGCACCGGCATCAGGCTTTCGCGCGTGATTTTAAGTGCAAGCGCCGCCGTGCTGGCGACATAGATGGAGGAATAGGTACCCACCCCGATACCGATGATCAGAGCGAGGGAAAAGGAGTGAATGAGTTCCCCTCCCATAAAGAACATCGCCAGCACCACCCACAAAGTGGTTATCGAGGTCATCATGGTGCGTGAGAGTGTCTGGTTAAGTGAGGTGTTGATGATACTGATGGGGGTGCCCTTGCGTATGCGACGGAAATTTTCCCGAATGCGATCGAACACCACAATGGTATCGTTCAGGGAATAACCGATAACCGCCAGCACCGCTGCCAACACAGTGAGGTCGAACTCCCACTGGAAGAAGGAGAAAAAGCCAAGCGTGATAATAACGTCATGGATCAGGGCTATAATCGAACCCACGGCAAAACGGTATTCAAACCGCGCCATGACGTAAACAAGGATAAAGCCCATCGCGATGATCATTGCCAGGCCGCCGTCATCGCGAAGTTCATCCCCCACCTGTGGGCCGACAAACTCCTGGCGACGCATTTCGACCTTGCCGTCTGCCGCCTTCTGCAGGGCTGTGAGCACCTGATCGCCTAGTGACTCGCCGGCTTTCGCCTGCTGCGGTGCCAGGCGCACAAGTATGTCCTTGGAGGTACCAAAGTGCTGTACCACGGCATCACCAAAACCGGCCTGGTGCAATGTTTTACGCACGTTATTCAAATCCACCGGCACCTCATAACCCACTTCGAGCAGTGTGCCACCGGTAAAATCCAGCCCGAAATTGAGCCCACGCACGACGAGCGATCCGATCGAGGCAAGAACCAGGATAAGGGAAAAGGCAATGGCAAACTTGCGTTTGCCCATAAAATCGAATTTCGGGGTTTGCTTGAATATCTGCATGGTTGAATTTCAGCTTTATGATTAAATCGAAAGACTCTTGATTTTACGACCGCCAACAAACAAGTTAATCAGTGCGCGCGTCCCCATAATGGCGGTGAACATGGAGGTCACGATGCCGATGGAAAGCGTTATCGCAAAACCCTTGATCGGTCCGGTACCGAAGATATAGAGCACGACCGCAGCAATCAGGGTCGTGATGTTGGCATCCGCAATGGTGGAAAGCGCCTTCTCATAACCGGCATTGATACTCGACTGCGGTGTGTTACCGTTCCGCAGCTCCTCCCGGATACGCTCAAAGATCAGAACATTGGCATCCACCGCCATCCCCACCGTCAGGACGATACCGGCAATACCCGGCAGGGTCAGCGTGGCCTGCAGCATGGAAAGAATCGCCATAATCAGTATCAGATTGGCCACCAGTGCCACATTGGCTACCAAACCGAAACCACGATACCAGAGACCCATGAAGACGATCACCAGCAACATCCCCATGATCACCGAGCGGGTTCCCTGCTCAATATTGTCCTTGCCAAGGCTGGGACCGATGGTGCGCTCTTCCACGATACGAATTGGTGCGGCCAGGGCACCGGCACGCAGCAGCAGCGCCAGATCACGGGCTTCATTCACGCTGTCCAGACCGGTGATCTGAAAACGTTTGCTGAAGACACCCTGGATTGTGGCAATATTGATCACTTCCTCAACCTTGCGGGTAACGTTCACTTTCTTGCCGTTAATCACTTTGGTTTCGTTCTTGTGCTCGATAAACACCACCGCCATGGGTTTCTTCAGGTTCTTCTTGGTGGTGCTGGCCATGATACGGGCACCGGCACCGTCGAGATTAATAAACACGGCCGGACTGCCGCTCTGCTGATCAAAACCGGAAGTGGCGTTGGTAATGCGATCGCCGGTGATGATAACCCGCTTTTTGAGCAATACCGGGTTACCGTTACGCTCTTTGTAGAGACGCGATCCCGGCGGGACCTTGCCCGCAAGCGCTTCACTTACACTGCCTTCCACATCGACCAGACGAAATTCCAGCGTGGCGGTGGCGCTGAGGATACGCTTGGCCTTTGCGCTGTCCTGAATGCCTGGCAGTTGCACCACGATACGATTATCACCCTGTTGCTGGATAACGGGTTCCGCCACACCCAACTCGTTGACACGATTGCGCAGGGTTGTGATGTTTTGCTGCAAGGCGGCTTTCTTGATATCACGCAGCGCCACTTCACTCAGCGTGGCATGGATCAGGTAGGCATCGCCTTCCTCTTCCTCACGAAGCTGCAAATCCCGGTACTCGCTGTGAATGGCGCTACTGGCCTTGTCACGCAACTCTGCCTTGCGGAATTTGAGAACAATCGAGTCACCCTGCTGGCGGATAGTGAGGTAGCGGATCTTTTTGCTCCGCAATAATCCCCGCAAATCATTGATGTAACGTTCATAGGCCTGGCGTATAACCGTTTCCGTATCCACCTCCATGAGGAAATGCAAACCGCCGCGCAAATCAAGACCAAGATACATGGGCAGGGCATTGATACTTTCCAGCCAGGCGGGGGCCGCGGGGGCGAGATTGAGCGCAATGGTGTAATCATTCCCCAACAAATTGTGGATCAGATCACTGGCTTTGAGCTGATCCTCAACGTTTTCGAAACGCACCAGCAGACCGGTATCGTCCAGCACGATACTGCGTAGCGGGATGTTCTTGCTTTCCAGCAAGCTGCGTATTTGTGCCAGGGTGCTGCTATCGACGGTGGTGGTGCGGGTAGCGGAAATCTGTAAGGCCGGGTCCGAACCATACAGATTGGGTAAGGCGTAAATGGTGCCGATAACCAGCGCCAGCAAAATTACCAGGTTCTTCCAAAGAGGATAGCGGTTAAGCATAACGAAATTCACTCATTTGATTCTGCATCAAGATGGTTGTTTGACCGAATCGTATTCGTATTATTGTGCAAATGATGTGGCGGGACGCTCAAATCCGCCCCGCCGGTTTTATCGGGTCTATTTCTCTTTTTCCGTGGCCTTGAGGCTGCCTTTGGGCAAGACACTGGCCACTGCCTGTTTTTGCAAGCGCACAACGACATTGTCAGCCAGTTCCACGCTGATGTAGGTGTCGCCAACGTTGGTCACTTTGCCCAGCAAACCGCCATTGGTCACCACTTCATCCCCCTTGGAGAGTGCGGCAATCAGGTTACGGTGTTCCTTGGCACGCTTTTGTTGCGGGCGGATGAGAATAAAATAGAAAATCAGGATGAAACCGCCAAAGAAGATCAAGGAAGAAAGAGGATCGCCCCCCTGTCCGGCCGGCGCCGCTTCGGCAAATGCATCAGAAATAAAAAAACTCATAGGACCTTATTCCTGTTTTGATTGTAATGAAAATTGGATTCTGGCATGTTTAAAACGGACGTATTATGACATAGCCGGCACCGCTTGCGCGCGTTTTGCATAAAAATCCGTGACGAAATCGTCCAGCCGCCCGGCGCTGATGGCTTCCCGCAGACCGCGCATAAGGTGTTGATAATAATAGAGGTTATGCATGGTATTCAGGCGCGAGCCGAGGATCTCGCCCAGTTTGTCCAGGTGGCGCAAATAGGCACGGCTGTAGTTGCGGCAGGTGTAGCAGTCACAATCCTCATCGGGCGGCCGGGTATCATCGCGGTAGCGGCTGTTGCGGATCCGCAGCATACCGCGGGAAGTAAACAAATAGCCGTTCCGCGCATTCCGCGTCGGCATCACACAGTCAAACATATCGACACCACGGCGGACCGCCTCAACCAGATCCTCCGGAGTGCCCACTCCCATGAGGTAACGGGGCTGCGCCACCGGCATCCGCGGTTGCAGCTCGTCCAGCACCCTGAGCATCTCTTCCTTCGGTTCACCGACAGACAGGCCGCCGATAGCATAGCCATCGAAGCCGATCTCCATCAAGCCGGAGAGGGACGCCTCCCGCAATTCGGGGTACATTCCCCCCTGAACGATGCCAAACAGCGCCGAAGAGTGATGCCCGTGGGCCTGCTTGCACCTCTTTGCCCAACGCAACGACAATTCCATGGATGCCCGCGCCTCCTTTTCCGTTGCGGGGTAAGGCGTACACTCATCGAAAATCATCACGATATCCGAACCCAGCGCATGCTGCACCGCGATAGACTCCTCCGGTCCAAGAAATACCCGCTCACCATCGACAGGTGAATTGAATTTCACCCCCTCTTCCGTGATCTTCCTCAGTTTACCCAGGCTCCAGACCTGAAATCCGCCGGAATCGGTGAGGATTGGCCCGTCCCAATGCATAAAATCGTGCAAATCCCCATGGGCCTGGATGATCTCCGTCCCCGGCCGCAACATCAGGTGAAAGGTGTTGCCCAGAATGATTTCCGCACCCGTTTCACGCAACTCTTCCGGCGTCATCGCCTTGACCGTACCGTAGGTCCCCACCGGCATGAAAGCCGGTGTCTGCACCTTGCCACGGTCAAAAATCAACTGGCCGCGGCGTGCGGCATGATCGGTATGGGTGATCTCAAACTTCATGGTGGTTGATTCTACTCGCTAACGGTTGTGTAGTGAGGCCGCCCGCTTATCGATAAACATCGCGTCACCATAACTGAAAAAGCGGTAGCATTCCTTTACCGCGTGCCGGTAAGCATGCATGATTTTCTCATGACCGGCAAAGGCACTGACCAGCATCAGCAAGGTCGATTCGGGCAGATGAAAATTGGTGAGTAAGGCATCGACAGCTTTGAAGGTGTAACCCGGCGTGATAAAAATATCGGTTTCACCGCTATAGGCCTGCAAACGGCCGTTGCGCGCAGCCGTTTCAAGGCAGCGCACGCTGGTGGTGCCAACAGCGATCACCCGCCCTCCCCGCTGCCGGGTAGTGTTTACCGCCTCCACCACCTCTTCACCCAGATGCATCCATTCGGAATGCATCTTATGCGCCCGAATGTCATCCACCCGCACTGGCTGAAAGGTGCCGGCACCGACATGCAGGGTGACATAGGCAAAGCGGACACCCGCCAGCGCCAGGTCTTCCAGCATGGTTTCGTCAAAATGCAAACCGGCAGTAGGCGCGGCAACCGCACCTTGATGGCGTGCATAAACTGTCTGGTAACGCGACTGATCGATATCCGTATCCTGCCGCTGAATGTAGGGTGGCAAGGGCATGTGTCCCAACCTTTCCAGTATCTCGGTTACCGCAGTATGCGGTGCCTGCCGATCGGTAAAGGAGAGCAAAAACAAATCGTCCTGCCGCTCAATGACAACGGCCTCGGCCTCTTCCCCGAACAGCAGGCGTCCTCCTGCTTTGGGGGATTTGCTTGCCCGCACATGCGCCAGCACCCGCTGCGTGTCAAGCACCCGCTCCACCAGCACTTCGATCCTGCCACCGCTTTCCTTTTCACCAAACAGACGAGCCGGAATAACCCGGGTATTGTTCAACACCAGCAGATCCCCGGGATCGATGAGTGCAGGAAAATCCGCAAATTGACGATCGGTGATGGCGCCGCTTACGGCATCAAGCTGCAACAGACGGCTGGCCCGCCGTTCTCTCGCGGGGTATTGGGCAATCAGTTCCGGTGGAAGTTTGAAATCGAAATCACTGCGACGCATGGCGGCGAGGATAGCAGCTTGGCAGATATTTCTCATCATTGAACAGCAGGATGTGCTGCATCGGTGTGGGCACATGCCGGCCACTGCAAATTGAATAGCGAACAGGCTGCAGCATCGCTCCACGATCATATTTTATATATTGATATAGCAGCCGGATCTTGCCAGCGGTTCATGCTCCCCCTGCCGACACTTCCACACTATACGTATCCCATGGAAAAACTGATTTTCGTGTTTTACAAGGTTTTGTATGTTTCATCATATGTAAAGCGGAAAAAACAGCCGTTTATATTCCGCTGGATGAAAGCACCATGGGAATCATGCCATTTGACCAACCCCCGTTCCTTGCCGCTGAGGTTTTCTGTGCTACTTGCGAACAAGGCAAATATGCAGACCGGATGGAGAAAATCATTCAGGCATGTAATAAAAAGGAAATGGTGAATTGCAACCGCAAACAGCACAACGAAAGAATGATTTCTGGCATTCCTCAAATACAGCTGTTCCAAATTTGAAGGTGACAACATGATGCAAACCGCAAAATGGCAGAAGGCATCGCGTCCCAGTGTGCGGGAATAGTGCAGACGCTACAGGCGTTTGCGTGAAGCCGGTGGACATTGGAAATGCCGACCAAACAGTTATGTGGAACAGCAAGGTTTCCATCCATACATCCAAGGCGCGGCAACTATTCCACGGCGTGGTATTGTCTGGAATCGGGCGCACTCAATGCCACGAGAGAGAATGTCATCGGGGTGGAAGGGGAAAAGGAATTCAGGATATCCGTAACATATTGTTTTTTTACATTTATTTACTCCCTTTCACCCCCTTTGCAAAGCGTGGGGACGAGTAAAATACAACCATTTCGCCAGCAACCGGCCCGGTCTCCCCCTCGCCTGCTCCACCTCGACAGACATTCCAATCCGCTCGCATCAAAACACCCATTTCCCTTACAAGAAAAAAGGGCTTTCCATCGGCAAGCAGGCGGTGGTTTTGCCTGAGCAAGGAATGTCCTTTTACAAGCGGGGTTGAGCTACCTATAATACGCGCCGGACCGGAGTTTCCGGCCCGATTTGAAATGGCCGAGTGGTGGAATTGGTAGACACGCAGCACTCAAAATGCTGTGGGGCAACCCGTGTCGGTTCGAGTCCGACCTCGGCTACCAATTCTCTTCAACCAGACTTCTCCATAACCATAGCTTCACATCATCGTCAAGGGACACAGTTCACGCTATAGCGGTTATAATGGGCGGTTCCGTAATAACGAAGACAGCATCACATGACAGCAGAAGTGCAACCAATTCAACCGACCAAACCATCACGCCTCCGTCTGAATGATGACAAGCGGCTACGCTCACGGGTAAAGCTGTTCGGGAACATCCTGGGCCAGATTCTGCACGATCACGCCGGGGAACGGGTGTTCAATGCTGTTGAAACCTTGCGCAAAGGACACATCAGCCTGCGCAAATCGGAAGACGTGCGCAAACGCAACCGCCTCTCCGCTCTGATTGAGTCGCTGGATCCTCAAACCCTGGCGCACGTGGTGCGGGCTTTCAGTATCTATTTCAGTCTGGTGAATATCGCTGAAGAAGCCTATCAGCACAAACAGCGCCGCCGTGAGGTCAGCCGCAACGGCCCGCTGTGGGTTGGCTCATTTGACGCCACTCTGCGCGAATTCCACCAAGAGGGTATCGCCGCGGAGCAATTGCAATACTTGCTGGATCACCTGGCCTATATCCCGGTTTTTACCGCCCATCCCACCGAAGCCAAACGCCGCACCATTCTGGAAACATTACGGCGCATTTTTGTCATCAGTGAGGAGTTGGAAACCAGCCGTCTCTCCCGCATCCAGAAAGACGACATTATCAACAGACTGAAACGTCATATCCGTATCCTCTATGAAACCAACGAGGTCAGGGTTCACAAACCGGAAGTGCTGGATGAAGTCAAAAACGGCCTCTACTATTTCCGTGAATGCCTGTTCCAGTCCGTGCCGGAAACTTACCGCTATCTGGAAAATGCCATCGCACGGACATATGGTAATGATGAAAAAGCGCCGGAAATCAAAGTGCCCAGCTTCATCCGATTCGGTTCATGGATCGGAGGCGATCGTGACGGCAACCCTTTCGTCAAACCGGAAACCACCATCGTTGCGGTCCATTTACAATCACGGGAAATCCTGCGTGAATACTATGGTCGTATCAAGGCCCTGATCAAAATCCTGACCATGTCGACAGAGTTCTGTCAGCCCAGTGAGGCCTTTCTGCAAAGTCTGTCCCGTGATGAAACAGAAATGCCCGAGGTCTTTGCCGCCAATCCGGAGCGTTTCCTGCAGGAACCCTATCGCCGCAAGCTGGTGCTTATTCTTCGCCGCATTGAAAATAACATTGCCCGCCTGGATCACTATATAGAGGAGACGCCCCTGCCGGAAAAGAAATATTGCTACACCAATGAGGAAGAATTATTGGCGGATCTCTATCTGATCCGTGATTCACTCATCAGTCATGGTGATGGCATTATCGCCCAGGGTGAACTGCAGGACATGATCCGGCTGGCAGAAACCTTTGGTTTTTTCCTTGCCCATCTCGACATTCGCCAGGAATCCACTATCCATACCAATACGGTTGCAGAAGTTATCAAGCAACTTGATGGCAGCGACTATACCCAGCTGGATGAAGCGCAACGCCTCAAGGTATTGGCCGAGTGGTTGGCGAAGGCACCGCCCAGTCTGAACAGCGATGAACTCAGCGACATGAGCCGTGAAACCCTGCAGGTCTTCAGGGTGATGAGCCAACTGCGCGAATCGATCAGTCCCAAGGTTTTTGGCAACTATGTCATTTCCATGACACATGCCGCCAGCCACGTGATGGAAGTGATGTTTCTGGCCTGGCTGGCGGGACTGGCGGGGAAGCATAACGGCACCTGGTTCAGTCACATCCGTATTTCACCCTTGTTCGAAACCATCGAGGATCTGGCGCACATCGAGCCGGTAATGAACCACCTGCTGGACAACGAAACCTATGCTGCGTTGCTCAAGGCATCAGGAAATACCCAGGAAGTGATGCTGGGTTACTCCGATTCCTGCAAGGACGGCGGTATTCTTGCTTCCGCCTGGAATCTGTATCAGGCGCAGCAACAGATCACTGCCTTGACCAAATCGCGTGGAGTGCATCTGCGCATGTTCCATGGACGCGGTGGCACTATCGGCCGCGGTGGCGGCCCGACCCACGAGGCCATTTTGTCCCAGCCTACCGGCACGGTGCATGGTGAAATCAAATTTACCGAACAGGGTGAAGTGCTGTCCTATAAGTACAGCAACACAGAAACGGCTGCGTATGAACTCAGTATGGGGATCACCGGCCTGATGAAAGCCAGTTGTAACCTCATCACTGAACCGAAACCGGATAATCCGGTTTTCCTGAATATCATGAAGGAGCTGGCTGCCACCGGGGAACACCATTACCGCCAGCTCACCGATGAAACCCCCGGATTTCTGGATTATTTCTACGAGGCGACGCCGGTCAGTGAAATCGCCCTGATGAATATCGGCTCCCGCCCCTCACATCGAAAAAAGAGCGACCGTTCAAAAAGTTCGGTACGCGCCATCGGCTGGGTGTTCGGCTGGGCACAGTCACGCCACACCATGCCTGCCTGGTATGGTATCGGCACCGCGCTGGAAAACTGGTTGCAGCAACACCCCCAGCAATTGCCCACCCTGCAGGAAATGTATCAGGACTGGCCCTTCTTCCGCGCCTTGCTGAGCAACTCACAAATGGCCCTCTTCAAGGCTGACATGCGCATTGCCAAAGCCTATACCTCTCTCTGTCTGGATCAGGAGAGTGCCCGCCTGGTCTACGACACCATCAAGGATGAATACCAGCGCACCGTCAGCAATGTTCTGCAGGTTACCCAATTCAGTGAGCTGATGGCGGATACCCCACAACTGGCCCTCTCACTGAAACGCCGCAATCCCTACCTGGATCCCCTCAACCAGATCCAGATCACCCTGCTGCACCGTTTCCGGGACGAGTCCCTGGATGAAGAGATCCGCAACCAATGGCTTAATCCCTTGTTGCGAAGCATCAATGCGATTGCAGCGGGAATGCGCAATACGGGCTGACTGTGTGTTCTGAATGCTGAATAGCTTTGCGAAAAAGGGAACCCGGAGGAACATCAAGCGACACGTGACAAGGTAAAATAAAAAGTCGCCCCCTTGCCCACTTCCGCTTCGGCCCAGATACGCCCGCCGTGACGGTGGATAATACGTTGTACCGTGGCAAGACCAATGCCGGTACCTTCAAATTCATCGTTGTTGTGAAAACGCTGAAAAACACCGAAGAGTTTATCCGCATAGCGCATATCAAAGCCGGCACCGTTATCCTTGATATAGAAAATCTTTTCACCATTTTCGGTGGCACCAAATTCAATGCTGGCATTTTCAGTATTACGCGTATATTTCCAGGCGTTGCCAAAGAGGTTAACCAGGACAATATCAAGTTGTTTTTTGTCCCCTTGCGCCTTCAGTCCCGGCGCAATGGAAATATTCACTTCACGCTCACCCTCGAGTTCCTTTAACTGGTTGACGACGGATTCAGCCAGCATGCTCATATCCACATCCTCGCGATTGAATTCAAACCGGCTCAAGCGCGACAATTTCAGCATATCATCGATAAGATCATTCATTCGCCGCGAGGCGGAATTGATGCGCTGCAAATAATCCTTGCCGGTATCATCGAGCTGTTCCGCATAATCTTCCAGCACAGCCTGACTGAAGCCATTGATACTGCGCAGGGGGGTGCGCAAATCGTGGGAAACAGAATAACTGAAAGTTTCCAGTTCTTTATTTGCCGCTTCCAGCTCACGGGTACGCTCCGTCACCAGTTCCTCGAGATTGTCACGATGTTGCCGTAATTCGTTTTCAATTGCGCGTTGCCGGCTGAGATCGTGAATCGCCATCAGCACACTTTGCGGCTCATCCTGGTAATCCCGGATAGTTCGCACCATAATTTCAACAGGCCGGCCGGCAAAGTTATCCGGATCATCCGCTTCCAGCACGATGAGCGCATCTTTATGCTTCTTTCTGGCCCGACATGCAGGACAGGATACTTCTTCCCCTGCGGCATGGAGAATGGAACCGACATCCTTGCCGATCACCTGCTCCGGGATCAGGCTGGTAAGGCGGTAAAATGCACTGTTTGCACGTATTACCCTGTCATTCAGATCAACAATGACAAGCGCATCGTTGAAATAGTCCATGGCGTGGTTCCATTCGGAAATGGACTTTGCCAATGCTTCCTCTGTCTGCTTGAGTTCCGTAACATCCTTGGCCAGCACCACCAGGCATGCCTGGCCATCGAGTTCGATAACTTCGGCCGACAACTCAACAATAATTTTCTCGTTGTTTTTTTTCCTGAATTCGCCCATATAGTTGCGCAGTTTTCCTTCCTGCTGTAACAACTCAATCATTCGTTGGCGTTTTTCTGCATGTTGCCAGAGATTGATTTCCTCCACGGTTTTTCCCAGCACCTCCTCACGACGGTAACCGGTGATGCGCTCAAAGCCTTCGTTGACATCCAGCAAACAGCCATCCTCCATGCGGCTGATGATTATCGGCTCCGGGCTGGAACGGAATGCCTTGGCAAAGCGTTCTTCGGATTTGCGCAGTTCCTTCCCCGCCTGCAAGCGTTCCAGCTCGGCACCGGCACGCGCGGCAAAAATACCCATTACAGGATGTAACTGCTCGATATTTCCAATGGGCTTGCTGTTCATCAGCACGATCAGACCAAGAGGATTGTCCTGACTGTCAAACAATGGTGTGCCGATATAACTCTCCATCCCCATCTCGGCCAATAAGGGATCATTCGGAAACTGTTGTTGAATGCCGCTGAAATAAAAACAGGTGCTTTGCCCCACCACGGAGGCGCAGGGGGTGTTTTCCAGGCGGTAGCTGATATTGTCTACGATTTTACCGTGATCGTAGAAGGCGAAGGTGTTGATCGTATCTGGCTGATGCTCATCCAGCAAACCGATAAAGGCGATATCGGCATCGAAAAGCTGCGCAAGGTTCTCCACCATCTGCTGGAAAAACAGTTCCCCACTTCCTGCGGAAACACCTTCCGCAATCCGGCGAATCGCTTCTTCGATACGCTTGTTGGCGCTGATATCCGTGATGGTACCGACATAGCCACTGACACGCTTCTCGGCATCCTCCTCTGCGACCGCCTGGGCCAGTAACCAGGTGACTTTACCGTCAGGACGCTGAAAACGGCATTCTGTCCGAAAGGGAAGACGGGCTTTCGCAGCCTGATACCATTCCTCGGCCACTCTTTGCCGATCCGCAGGATAAAGGGCATTCACCCAACCCTCACCCATGGCCTCTTCCGGCTGCATCCCCGCCATCTCAAGCCAGCGTTCATTCACGTAGATACAGTTGCCATTGGTGTCCGTCCGGAAAATGCCCACGGGGGAGATTTGCGCGAGGGAATGAAAGCGGCTCTCACTCTCACGCAATCGTTGCTGCGCCTGCTCCCGTTCCTGCACATTCTCATGCATGAGAATGACCTCGAGGATATTCCCCTGCCTGTCTTTAATCGGATAAATAAATGCGCGCACGCAGCGTGTCAGACCGGGGCCCGGGATTTGTTGGGATTTTCCGGTTTCGTAATAAACCGGAGGGATCTCCACTGCCTCACCGGCAAAACCCTTTTTGATATAGGGCATGATGCCTTTTTCGATCAGCTGTTGATCCTCAAAAATCGTATACCCCTCCAGCGCGTCCGCCGTCACGCCCCAGAGCTTTTCCCAGGCGCGGTTCACCACAATGGTATGTCCATCCGGGGAAAACACCTGGATACTGAAGGGGGACTGTTCCACCAAGGCACGGAAACGCATTTCCGAGGTTGCCAATGCCTCTTCATTGTGTTTTCGCTCGGTGATATCGTGAATAATGGCAATAAAGACGGGGGGGGACTCTTCCTCGGCCAGCTGCAGGCGCACTTCCACCGGGTACAAGCTGCCATCGTTACGCTGATGGCGGGTTTCAAACACCACCCGCTCCTGCTGACCCGCACGCAAGGGGGCGACCAGTTGTTCAAAATCCTCCTGACTCAAATCCGGTTTAATTGCCCAGGGAGTCAGATGCAGCATTTCCTCCATACTGTAACCCAGGTTCAGCAAAGCCCCGCGGGATACCTGGACGAACTTCAGACTCTTCGCATCAAAGACATAGATTTCATCGAAAGAATTTTCAAGGATCCGACCCCAACGGCTGATCGTTTCCTTGTTACCTTGTTTTTCCATAAATGAACCCTTGCCTGCCCCCAAATTCGCAATCCGGTTTTTGTAAGCCACAAGCCCCTGTTTTGATTTGAACGTATTTGTCTTGAAAACAGATTGTTTGAATGTGTTTAACGTTTACGCTCTCTTGGCAGCCGGATATTTGGAATTTATCTAATTGTAAGTGTAACACCACATTCCCGGACTGTTATCGGCATTTCCCCACATAACTAAAGTGTGTGATTAACAACACAAAGACAGCAAGGTGCTCACACCCAGACACTCCGCCAGTAAATAAAACCTGCAGACTTGTCAGATGTTGTTAAAGGTGGCCATCAGGCAGCCTGAACGGGAATGGTATTACGTGTATGGGTAATATTGTTATGCTCGTCTAGATAGACAAGTTTGGGTTTGAAGCTGGCCAGTTCCTGCTGGTTCAATCCAACATACGCGCAGATGATCACGATATCATCCGGTCTGGCCTTGTGGGCGGCGGCACCATTGACTGAAATGATCCCGGAACCGTCCTCGGCACGAATCGCATACGTGGTAAACCGTTCACCGTTGGTGATATTGTAAATCTCGATCTGCTCATACTCCCGGATACCGGATATTTCCAGCAGTTTGCCATCGATGGCGCAGGAGCCTTCGTATTCCAGCTCGGAATGGGTGACCCGGGCACGGTGCAGTTTGGCCTTGAGCATGGTGGTTAACATTCATCCACAACCTTGTTAGAAACGGTACACCTATTTTAGCATGCTCCCGCTGCGGCAGCCTACTGTCCAAGCTCTTCTTTTTTATAGGAATTTAAACCCGGAGATTGTCGATAAGACGGGTTTTGCCCAGACGGGCCGCCGCCAGCAATACCACCTCGTCATCCGCGCCAGGCGGTTGAAGATCTTCCGGGCGCCGCACCGCGACATACTCCGGCTCGAATCCTGCTGCCTGTAATTCCGCCATCGCCCGCTTTTCGAGGGAGGCATAGTCCTGCTCACCTTCCCGGATCCGCTGCTTTACATCCTGTAAAACCTGATACAGCCCGGGTGCGATTTTGCGCTCTGCCGCCGTTAAATGGTTGTTGCGTGAACTCATCGCCAGCCCGTCAGGCTCGCGCCGGGTGGGCATGCCGATAATCTCCAGCGGCATATTCAAATCAGCAACCATGCGGCGCACAATCAAAAGCTGCTGGAAATCCTTTTCGCCAAAGACGGCGACATCGGGCTGAACGATATGAAACAGCTTGGCCACCACTGTCGCCATGCCCCTGAAGTGGCCCGGGCGACATGCTCCCTCGAGATCCTCTGAAAGCTGCGGCACATCGACCACGGTGACGGCCTCACGCCCCCGCGGATACATCTCCGCTTCTGTCGGCGCAAACACCGCATCCACGCCGCAGCCGGCCAACTTCTCCCGGTCCGCCTGCAAGGTGCGCGGGTAGGCCGCGAAATCCTGGCTCTGGTTGAACTGCAGCGGATTGACAAACACACTCACCACGACCCGATGCGCAACACTCCGGGCCTTTTCCACCAGACTCAAATGGCCGGCATGCAAATTCCCCATGGTGGGGACAAAACCGATGGTCACCCCCTCCTGCCGCCAGCCAGCGGCAAGGGACTGCATTTCACTGATGCTCTGCAGGAACTGCATGGCGACAACCGGCAAGTGGGGAAAACAGGGTTATTTGCGGCAACGGTAAATCCTGAAGACCTGCGTGCCGCCAAATATGTCACCCGCCGGGACGACGGCATCCCCCTGCAGCTTGACCGCCTCGTTGCGGGCGAGGGTTTCCAGTTCCAGTTTCACTTTTTTTTCGTTGCGTTTTATTCTGGCGACGTCGGCTTTGACGGACACCGTGGTGGTTCCCAGGAAATCGCAGTTTTTTACTTCAGGCGCATCGAGCACCACCACTTTTTTCCCTTCCGGACTCAGCTCCACCCAGGTGCAGGCCAACAGCGTCAGTGCAAACAGTAACAATATGATCTTTTTCATAACCCGTCTCTCGTTCAAATCCGCAGTGAAATTTTACAACCCTTGATCCAGACATGACAAAGTCGCGGATCCCGTTTCAGGCTACTTGAAAGCGTGTTCTTCCGTAGGGAAACGCCCCTGCTTCACCGCCTCCACGAAGGCGGCGATTGCCTCCTGGATACCTTGGCCGGCAGCGGTTTCCCGCAGAAAGTCCTTGGAAAAACGGGGACGTTTGCCTGCGGTGAGGCCAAGCAAATCGTAGCTCACCAACACCTGACCGTCACAGCCCGGACCGGCGCCAATGCCGATGGTGGGAATATCGATGGCCTCGGTAATGCGTCCCGCCAGCGACATAGGGATGCACTCGAGGACAATCATCTCGGCACCCGCCGCCTGCAGGGCCCTGGCATCCTCTACCATTTTGTCGGCAGCGGCCTGCTCCCGCCCCTGCACTTTATAACCGCCGAGTTCCTCAACAGACTGCGGCAACAAACCAAGGTGCCCGCATACCGGTATATTGGCCTGGCTCAGCCACTCGATAAATCTGGCAACCTGACCCGCCCCTTCGAGCTTGACCATATCCGCACCGGCTTCGATTAAACGCTGTGCGTTCTCCAGCGTCTGTTCCGCCGAAGTGTAGGAGCGGTACGGCATGTCGGTTACCAGCAGGGCACGCCTCCGGGCGCGGGCGACATTGCGCGTGTGGTAAATCATGTCTTCCATGGTCACCGGCAAGGTGGAATCGTGTCCTTGCACCACCATGCCGAGCGAATCACCAACCAGAATCACCTCGACACCGGCCTGCTCGAGCTGGGCCGCCAGACTGGCATCATAGGCGGTCAACACCACAATCTTCTCACCCCGCTGCTTCATTGCACGTATCTCTGCGGGACGAATCGTCTTGCCTGTCGTTTGTGGATTCATAGGGTCAATTGTGAAGGATTGAAATAGTGGCGTCCGCTGCGCAGTTTGCGAACCTGTTCCAATAACAGGGCATAATCGCTGTCATTATTGGCAAAATCGATCTCGCTGGCATTCACGATGAGCAAGGGCGCCTCGTCGTAGTGATGGAAAAATTCCATGTAGCGCTCACTGATGCGCCGCAGATAACTTTCTTCCAGGTGGCGTTCATAATGACGGCCGCGTTCCGCGATACGTTTTCTCAGCACCTCCACCGGGGCTTGCAGATACACCACGAGATCGGGCCGTGGCGCATCCAGGGTAACATGTTCATAAACCTGCAGATAAAGATTGAATTCATCGGCATCCAGCGTCAGTTCGGCAAACAGGCGATCCTTTTCCATGATGTAATCGGCCACCCGCACCGGCTGAAACATATCCCCCTGACGCAACGACTTCAGCTGCTGCGCGCGCTGGAAGAGAAAGAACAACTGGGTCTGCAGGGCGACACTTCGTGGATTTTCATAAAAGCGTTGTAAAAAGGGATTCTCTTCCACCCCTTCCAGCAACAGATCCGAACCAAAACTCCCGGCCAGGCGCCGCGCCAGCGTGGTCTTGCCCACACCAATCGGCCCTTCCACCACGATAAATTCAGGCTCTCCCCGATTCAGCATCGATGCAACAACTCCAGTCCGTTTTGCGAACAATTCTGTACCAATGTCTTCAGCCTGCCCAGCCCCGGAACGATCAAATCATCCGCGGCAATCTCCTGTAAAGGATACAGGACGAAATTGCGCACAGCGAGCCCCGCATGAGGCACTTTCAATCGCGCATCATCAATCTGCTGTTCCCCATAGAGCAACAGATCGAGATCCAGGGTACGGGGCCCCCAGCGCTGCCCGTCTCGCTCCCTGCCCTGTTGTTGTTCGATGGCCTGTAAACCATCCAGCAAGGCAAAGGGAGAAAGCGAGGTTTCCAATGCCGCCACCGCATTGATGTAATCGGGTTGTTCAGCCGGTCCCATGGGTTTGCTGCGATATAAACGGGAAGAGGCAATCAGACGGCAGTGAGGCAGGTGCTGCAGGGCGGTGATGGCATCACACACCTGTTGCCGGGGATCGGCAAGATTACTGCCCAGACCGATGTAGGCGACAAGGGAACGCAAACGGGCAGACCTCAAGCTTCGGCGGATCGCGGTTTGCGGTGACGACGACGTTTTTTGCCACCGCCCAGTCGTTTGATCATCGCGGCACGCTCTTCACTGTCGACCTCCTGAAAGCGTGTCCACCAGGTGCACAATTCTTTCAGCGGCTCACCCACTTCACAACGCAGCAGGAGAAAATCATAAGCGGCGCGAAAACGCGGCTGCTCCAGCAAACGATAGGCGCGTTTGCCCTGACGGCGCGGCAGCCGTGCCTGCGCCACCCAGATCTCCCGCATCGGGTAACTGAAACGCTTGGGAATGGTCACCTGCCGCAACTGCTCGGCGACAACCTCATTCCCCGCTGCTTGCAATGCCTGTAACTGGGTCATGCCCTGCTGTTGCAGCAGCATCACCTCCTGCCGGACCGGCCCCCACAACAGGGCGGCGAACAGGAAAGCAGGGTTCACCGGCTTGCCCACGAGAATGCGTTCGTCGGTGTTGCTCAGCGCCTGCCGGATAAAGGCCTCACTATAGGCATCTCCCTGTTTGAGTAATGCATCGGTCTGCGCAAACAAATAGCCAAACAGCTCCAGATCCTTCAATACCTCGAAGGATTGCACGGCATGACCGGTCTGGAACAGTTTCAGTACTTCATCGAACAAACGTGCGGGCGGCACACCGCTTATTTTCTCACCCAGTTCATGGATCTGTTTTGCCATGCCGGCTTCAAGCCGGAAATTCAGTTTCGCCGCAAAGCGGGCGGCACGCAGCATGCGCACGGGATCTTCCTGGAAACGGGTATGGGCATCACCGATCATGCGCAACACGCCGGCCTGCAGATCAGCCATGCCGCCGGTATAATCAATGATGGAAAAATCATCAATATTGTAATAGAGGGCATTGACGGTAAAATCGCGCCGCCAGGCATCATCCTCGAGGGTGCCATAAACGTTGTCGCGCAGGATCATGCCGTTGGAAATCACGCCTTCCCCTCCGCCCTGGTTATGGGGGGCACGGAAGGTGGCCACCTCGATGATCTCCCGCCCGAAATGAATATGCGCCAGACGAAAACGGCGCCCGATCAGGCGGCAATTACGGAACAGTTTCTTGATTTCCTCGGGATGGGCGTCGGTGGCAATATCAAAATCCTTCGGATGCCTGCCCAGCAGCAGATCACGCACACCCCCGCCGACCAGATAAGCCGCATAACCTGCTTTGTGCAGACGATAAAGTACTTTCAGGGCGGCATCGCTGATGTCGCCGCGCGAAATGTTGTGCTCGGGACGGGGGATAATGGCGGGTATGGCGTTAATCGGGCTGTCCTGCTCGTTACTCAATGTCGGTTAAATGCCCTATCATAGCATTTCTCCACGCCAACGCCGAACACACACTCTGGTTGATGCGGCTCTGCCGGGGTGGATAGGATATCTGGTTTGTTTTTCACCAGGCCCGGCATCACGGCAAAAAACCGTGGCAAGCCGTCAGAACACGATTCAGCCAGATGGCGGGCGATCAGGCAAAATCGGCCAACAGTGCCTTCCGTGTCTCTTCGGCCAGGGGATTGACCTCAGCATGATAATGCTCATGCTCAATCCCCATGGCAATGGGTGCACCCTCTGCGGCCGCCCGGATCATGTCGGGGGTGAATTCAAACCGCAGAAAATGAACCGAGGAGGTCTTGACCTCTGTGGTGCGCTCCAGATCTTCGTTGGCAATGGCATAGACCTTGTCAAAATCACCGATGCGGATCCAGATCTTTTGCTCAATACCGATTAATTGACCCAGTGCCGCCTTTCGCTCTCCGGCATCGGTGTATTCGAGCATGAAAGTTGCCTTGAGGTTGCTGCCATCGGGGATCAGGGGATTATAGGTATCCAGTTCTTCCTGGATGCCCTGGTGCTCAAAAATACGTTCGGCCCGCAACATCTCCTGGATCTGGTACTGCATGGTCAGGCGATCTTCAAAATAGAGCGTGGCATGCTCTCCCAGGCGGACCTGCCGGTTCTTTTTGTGCGCCATGACCTTTTGGCGAAAAGCCTCACGCTGTCTGGCATACTCTTCCAGGGAGAGTAAATCTTCCTGCGCAATTTTTTTCATCTTCGCTGAACCGCCAATTTGTTGGTGACCGTGTTTCGCGTATCGGAACCCTTCCAGTTATCCGCATTCCGCTTTCGCATCACAAAGCAGACCGTTACTGCGCGCTGTCTGCGAGGGTAAAGCCCTGTCCAATACTGTTTTTCAGATCCCGTAAGCCTTGCGCAACAGCGTCAACGGGTGTTGCGGCTTGCTGCCGTCATTCAGGCCGTTTTCGATTTGGTGCCCCGCCATCGGACAATCACTGGCGTAATGATCCACTTGTCCCTGTTTGACCTTGTTCACCACCGCTCGGGCAATTTTCATCGATATCGCATGAAATTCCTTTTTTACCGCATAGGTACCATCATGCCCGGAACAACGCTCGATGGGCAACACCTCGGTATCCGGCACCAGCTTGAATACCTCACGGGTTTTCATGCCGATTTTCTGCACCCGCTGATGACAGGCAACGTGATAGGCAATTTTGCCCAGGGGTTGCCGGAAGTCGGTTTTCAGCTTGCCTTCCTTGTGACGTAACATCAGGTATTCGAAAGGATCATAGACAGCGGCCTTTACCTTTTGCACCTGCTCGTCATGCGGAAACATCAGCGGTAATTCCTGTTTGAACATCAACACACAGGAAGGAACAGGCGCAACCAGGTCCCAACCTTCCTCCACCAGTTTTGCCAGGTGCGGGATATTCGCCTCCTTGGCAATCTCGACAGCATCGAGATCCCCCAACTCCAGCCTGGGCATACCGCAACATTGTTCCTTTTCCGCAAGGGTCACGGGGATACCGTTGTGTTCAAATACCGCGAGGAGATCTTCACCCAGTTGCGGTTCGTTGTAATTGCCATAGCATGTCGCGAACAGGGCGACCTTGCCCCGGGTCTTTTCACCTGCCTCCGCCTTCTGCGTTGAAACATGATCGGCCAGACGCTTGCGCAGGGTGTCGCTATGGTATTCGGGGAGCACTGCCTCTGCGCTGACACCCAGCGTGTTCTCCAGCAACCTGCGCAGGGGTTTGCTGCGGTTGACTGCATTCACCACCTGTACAACAACCGGGATACCCGCCAGTTTGCCAACGGTGTCAGTGGAAGCCAGCAAGGTGTTACGGAAACCGGCGCCGTTTTGTTTGAATTGCACCGCCTTGGCGCGCAGCATCAGGTGCGGGAAGTCGACATTCCATTCATGGGGGGGAACATAAGGGCACTTGGTCAAGTAACAGAGATCACACAGGTAGCAATGCTCCACCACTTTCCAGTAATCATCCTTGGCCACACCATCGACTTCCATGGTGTCCGATTCATCAACCAGATCAAACAGCGTTGGAAAAGCATGACACAGGCTGACACAGCGGCGGCAACCATGACAAATATCGAAGATGCGCTCGAGTTCCAGAAACAACGCGTCTTTATCGTAGAACTGCGCATTCTTCCAATCGAGGGGGTGCCGGGTTGGTGCTTCAAGACTGCCTTCGGTGGGTGCAGACATAATCAAATCTCCTTGCGGGTTGTCTCGAATGATCTGCAACAGAAAAGAACAGCACTTGATTCTGTTTCGCCGAGGTGCCGTTCCCGGAATGGCCCGTTCAGCCGGCTTGATCGGGAACGCGCCTAAAGCCGTTCCCGATCAACGGTGTTGCGCTCAGTCGTCAAGCGTATCCAGCGCTTTCTGAAAACGATTGGCGTGGGAACGCTCGGCCTTGGCCAGGGTTTCAAACCAGTCAGCGATTTCATCGAAACCCTCTTCCCGCGCTGTTTTGGCCATGCCGGGATACATGTCGGTGTATTCGTGGGTTTCACCGGCGATGGCTGCTTTCAAATTGTCGCTGGTCGAACCGATTGGCAGACCGGTGGCGGGATCCCCGCTCTCTTCCAGATATTCCAGGTGACCGTGTGCATGCCCGGTTTCACCTTCGGCAGTGGAGCGAAAAACCGTGGCAACATCGTTATATCCTTCCACATCGGCCTTGGAGGCAAAGTAGAGGTAGCGGCGATTGGCCTGGGATTCACCGGCAAATGCTTCCTTCAGGTTCTGTTCAGTCTTGGATCCTTTCAATGACATGGTATACCCCCATTGATTATGGTTTATGATGGATACGGAACAAACGGGTGAGATTAATTTAGAATCATTCTAAACTATAGAAACAATAGTCCAGCTATTGTTAAGTGTCAACAAATTCTTACTACCATGGAAATACTAATAAAGTAGTGAAATCGTGTGAAAACAGCATGATTTGACCTTGACGCCGGCGTTGCGCTAACGTGGCACCGCAATTTCCACCACTGCAAACGAGAACCTCACTGTGGTCAAAAAAACCGCCAAAAAGTCCGTAAAAAATACCAAAGAACTCGATTTTGAAGCTGCCATCAAGGAACTGGAAAACCTGGTTGAACGCATGGAACAGGGCGATCAAAACCTGGAGCAGTCCCTGAAGGATTTTGAGCGTGGTGTCGAACTCACCCGCACCTGCCAGCAGGCCCTCAAACAGGCGGAACAGAAAGTCCAGACACTGCTTGCACAAAATGCCGAGGCCGATCTCGTCCCGTTTGATGATGAATGAGACTGAAACCGTGGAAAGCCGTATCCTGGCCTGGCGCAAACGGGCGGATGAAACCCTGGCCTCCTGGCTTCCCGAGGAAAAAACCCTTCCCGAAAAACTGCACCAGGCGATGCGTTATTCCGTCTTTAACGGCGGCAAGCGGATTCGGCCGATTTTAACCTATGCCGCCGGTCACGCCGTCGGCGTGAGCGACGCCCGCCTGGATGCCGCAGGCTGTGCGGTTGAGCTGATCCATGCCTATTCACTGGTCCACGACGATCTGCCGGCAATGGACGATGACGATCTCCGCCGGGGCAAACCCACCTGCCACAAGGCCTTTGACGAAGCCACCGCGATCCTCACCGGTGACGCATTGCAATCACTCGCCTTTCACGTGCTGGCCAGGGGAACGGACACACACATCCCGGCGGAACAACGCCTGGAAATGCTCGACATCCTTGCCGTGGCAAGCGGCTCACGCGGCATGGCGGGCGGGCAGGCCATCGATCTGGCGGCGGTGGGCAAACAACTGAACATCGCAGAACTGGAAAACATGCATGTCCACAAAACCGGTGCGCTGATCCGCGCCAGCGTCAAGCTGGGGGCTCTGTGCCAGCCGGAGCTGAAGCCGAAACAGCTGAAAAAACTGGATCACTATGCCAAATGCATCGGCCTGGCATTCCAGATCCAGGATGATATCCTCGACGTGGAAGGCGATACGAAAAACCTCGGAAAAACCCCTGGCGCGGACGAGGCACGCAACAAACCCACCTATCCCGCCCTGCTGGGCCTGGACAATGCCCGGCAAATGGCGCAGGCGCTTTACACAGATGCCCTGAGCAGCCTGGAGAATTTCGGTGAACCTGCCGATCCGCTCCGCTGGATCGCCGATTACATCATCAACAGAAACCACTGAAGCCGGCGATTTGCGGCCTTTTGCTCCTATCCTGAAGATTCAGTGTGCCATCCGATCGCGGGAAAACATATGGATGATTTACCCCGCCCTTGAATATTTCACTTGCATGTCAGCACACATCGGCTCATGATCTCGATATTGTATGCGTTTGATGGCCTGTTATGTCCCATACACCCGAATTCCCGCTTCTGAACCGGATTGACGATCCCGCTGATTTGCGCAAACTGCCCGTGGCGGAACTGGAACGACTGGCAGAGGAATTGCGCGGTTTTTTGATCCGGTCGGTCAGTCAGACAGGTGGTCATCTGGCGGCCGGTCTGGGCACCGTGGAATTGACCATCGCCCTGCACCATGTTTTCAACACCCCCGAGGATCGGCTGGTGTGGGATGTGGGTCACCAGAGCTATCCCCATAAAATCCTCACCGGACGCCGCGATCGCATGCCAAGCCTGCGCCAGCGCGGGGGGCTGAACGCCTTCCCCAGCCGCCGGGAAAGCCCTTACGATACCTTTGGTGTCGGCCACTCCAGCACCTCCATCAGCGCCGCTCTGGGAATGGCGCTCGCTGCCCGGCAGCAAAACAGTGACCGGCGCGTGGTCGCCGTCATCGGTGATGGCGCCCTCACCGCCGGCATGGCGTTTGAAGCCCTCAATCATGCCGGGGATCTGGATGCCAACCTGCTGGTCATCCTCAACGACAACGACATGTCCATTTCGCCCAATGTCGGCGGCCTCTCCAACTATTTCGCCAAGATCCTCACCGGCAAACTCTATTCCAGCATGCGTGAGGGCAGCAAAAAAGTGCTCGGCGTCATGCCGCCGGTATGGGAACTGGCCCGCCGTGCCGAAGAGCACATGAAAGGGATGGTGATCCCCGGCACCCTCTTCGAGGAACTGGGATTCAACTATATCGGCCCGATCGACGGCCATGATCTGGATACCCTGATCAAAACCCTGGGTAACCTGCGAGCCTTGAAGGGCCCGCAATTCCTGCACATCGTCACCAAAAAGGGCAAAGGCTTCACCCCGGCGGAGGAAAACCCTTGTACCTATCATGGCGTCGGGCCTTTTTGCCCCGATTCGGGCAAACTGGAGAAAAAGTCCACTACCAGCCCCACCTACACCCGCGTATTTGGCGACTGGCTGTGCGACATGGCCGCGAGGGATCCCCGTCTGGTCGGCATCACCCCCGCGATGCGCGAAGGCTCGGGAATGGTGCGTTTCTCCGAAACCTATCCTGATCGCTATTTCGATGTGGGCATCGCCGAACAGCACGCGGTCACCCTGGCAGCCGGCATGGCCTGTGACAACCTCAAACCGGTGGTCGCCATTTATTCCACTTTCCTGCAACGCGCCTATGATCAGCTGATCCATGACGTGGCGCTGCAAAACCTGCCGGTACTGTTCGCCATCGACCGCGCCGGCGTGGTCGGCCCCGACGGCCCCACCCATGCCGGCAGCTTTGATCTCAGTTTCCTGCGCGCCATACCCAATATGGTGATCATGGCGCCAGCGGATGAAAACGAATGCCGCCAGATGCTGTCTACCGGCTTCCTGCACAACGGCCCTGCTGCGGTACGCTATCCAAGGGGCCACGGCCCGGGGATAAAGGTCAACGCCAGCATGGCCGGCCTCCCCCTTGGCAAGGGTGAACGCCGCCGCCAAGGGCAGCATATCGCCCTGCTCAGCTTCGGCAGTCTCCTGAATCGGGCTTTGGAAGCGGCCGAGATCCTCAATGCCACCGTCGCCAACATGCGCTTCATCAAACCACTGGATGAGACGCTGCTGCTGGAGCTGGCAGACAGCCACGACCTGCTGGTAACGCTGGAAGACAACGTGGTTCAGGGCGGGGCCGGCAGCGCTGTCAACGAATGCCTGTTGCACCACCGCCGTCTGGTTCCGGTCCTGAATCTTGGCCTGCCCGACCGTTTTCAACAACAGGGTAGCCGGGAAGAGCTGCTGAGTGATGCAGGTCTTGACAGCAGTGATATAATCGCCGCTGTTGAAACATTTATGCACCAGGAACCGCTTGCCAAACACATCACACTCGCTTAAATTCCTACCGATTTAATCAAGAATAAACATGGCCCCACGTTATTTGATGAAAATCCTCACGGATTTTGCCGCTGCCCATTACCTTCGTGAGTACGACGGGGTGTGCAACCGGCTGCACGGCCATAACTGGAAGGTGGAAGTCAGTGTGGTTGCCCGCAAGCTGGACAGCATCGGCATGGGGCTTGATTTCAAGGTGATCAAGGACGCCACGAAAAAACTGATAGGCAAACTGGACCACCACAACCTCAACGAGCTGCCGCCATTCGACACCATAAATCCGACAGCCGAAAACATCGCCGCTTACCTTTATGCGGAGCTGTCGAAAGAATTGAACACAGACACGGTAAAAGTAGACGCAGTCAGCCTGTGGGAAACAGAGCGGGCCTGCGTTACCTATACAGAGGATTGAAAATGAGTTCCGCAATTGAAGATGTACAGGGCAGCACCGATACCCGCCAGATCCCCATCAACAAAGTGGGTATCAAGGACATCCGTCATCCGGTACGCATTCGTGATCGCGACGGCGGGGATCAGCACACCATTGCCAACTTCAATATGTATGTCAATCTGCCACATAACTTCAAGGGCACGCACATGTCCCGTTTCGTGGAGATCCTCAACAAGCACGAACGGGAAATTTCCGTCCAGTCATTCAAGGAAATGCTGCATGAAATGACGGAACGCCTGGAAGCCGAATCCGGCCATATTGAAATGAGCTTTCCTTATTTTATCAACAAGACAGCACCCGTCTCCGGGGTGCAAAGCCTGATGGATTATGGCGTGACCTTTATTGGTGAAATACATAATGGCAAGGATGAAATGACCATCAAGGTGGTGGTGCCGGTCACCAGCCTGTGCCCCTGCTCAAAGAAAATCTCGGATTATGGCGCCCATAACCAGCGCTCGCATGTCACCGTCACCGCCAGATTGTGTGACTTTATCTGGATTGAAGAGATTGTCGAACTGGTGGAACGACAAGCCTCCTGTGAATTGTTCGGCTTACTGAAACGCGTCGATGAAAAACACATCACCGAACGCGCCTACAATAACCCCAAATTTGTGGAAGACATGGTGCGTGACGTCGCTGCCCAGCTGAATTTGGAAAAACGCATCTGCGCCTACGTGGTGGAATCGGAAAATTTCGAATCAATCCATAACCACTCCGCCTACGCACTCATCGAGAGAGACAAAAAGGCAGGTTAAGGCCCGGTCACGTCCCTTTCCCTGTCTGCAAAAGTGCAGCCGCTTTCATCGATGTGGCCGGCATAATGCTCTTTGAACGACTTGCACAATTCCGGGCGGCTCAACCAGTTGCCGTCCTTTGAGCAGCAATACCTGATATCCAGTGGTTTTTCTTCCTTCTCGAATATTTCATAGATTTCCACCTCGCCGGGAGCGAAATTGTTTTTCGCCAGATGCTCCACCAGGGCACAGATGGTGTCCGCGATGTAGGATTTATATTCCTCTTCACCTTCCATTATTTTTATTCTTGCTTCGTAGGTATAGGGGATATCTTCCTCGTATTTCGATTTTGGCCCGATAAATTCTCGCAGTAATCCCATTTTGATCTCCTTGCCGGAGTGGCAGCTGTTGCTGAATACTGAATGTACCTCTGAATAATTATGCAGAAAAGTACCTGGTTGGTTATTTGCGGGGGCGACAGCCCGCTCATTACCACTTTTGTTGCAGCAACAATATTTCCCCTTCGCGTTTCATTTTAACGCGGTTAAGAAACGACATACCGAGCAATGCCGTGGTCGGCGCGTTTCCCTCCAAAACAGCCGCTGCAACATTTTTCAAAACAATATCCCCGACCCGCACACTCTGCAGCGTTAACTTGTAAACACGGGCCTGCCCACTGGCGGTGGAGGCCCAGCCAGGGGTGCCTTCGTAACGGAAATTGATACCGAGTTTCCTCGCGTGATTGGCATTCAACACCACCCAGGAGGCACCGGTATCCACCAGGAAGTGGATCGGCTGGCGATTGATGAATCCCTGCACGCTGTACATGCCCCGATCCCGGCGGATCAATGCCTGCGCGTTCTTCGGCGCGGCAAAACTGGCGCTGATATGACTGCCCAGCCTGTAAACGGAACGTTTGCCATTGAGTTCCAGAACAGCCTCTTCGCTATCGGCAGAAACAAGCATGATCCCTTCAGGTGAACGTTCCCCCACGCGTAACTTGTATTGCTTGCCATCCACCCGCAGAATTGCCGTGTCGCGGAACAGACCGAGCACAAGGATCTCCTCTGCCAGCAGCAAGGATGGCAAAAGCACACATAGCAGGACAAACGATAACGGAACGATTTTTTTCATACCATGATGTTCAACGTCTGATCTTGTAACGTTTCCCCTGCGAACGGCTCAGATCCACGACAAGACGATCGGGACTCCAGCCATGCACCTTGTCATGCGCCTCAACAATGACCGTCTTCAGGCCGGCCGGAATCTGCACATTGGAAAGACTGCGCGTGAAGGGTTGTTCCTCCACATGGGGATGGTAGAGGGTGCGGTGGCCAAGCACGCTGCCTTTGGCATCCACCACCCGCCAGCCATCGGCGTAATGCTCCCAGCCGCTGTCCGCATGTTGCAGGGTGACACTGACTCGCCAGCCATCGCCGTTATGAAGAAACTCCGCATACCGAATCGCAACATCCCCTGCCTGTGCCGTAAACGGCAACAGAAGTAACCCCAATAAAATTCCGTATTGTCTCACGACATGTTTTCCCATAGATAAAGAATAGCCTGTAACGCCAGCGCTGAATAGATCGCCGCCCCCACATCATCCAGCATGATCCCGAAACCACCCGCTACCCTGCGATCCAGCAAGCGCACCGGCCAGGGTTTCCACACGTCGAAAAGGCGAAACAGGAAAAAGCCCAGTATTGCATGGCGCCAGTCAAATGGTACCGCTGTCATGGTAAGCAGATAACCGACAACCTCATCCCAGACGATGGCCGAATGATCATGACTGCCAAGGCGGCGGGTGGTGATCTGGCAAAGATAAACACCGATAACAAACATAAGTGCCACGATGCCAAGGTATATTTCCACGGAGAGTGGTGCCATTAGCCAGTATAAAGGAATGGCGGCAAGGGTGCCGGCAGTACCCGGTGCAAACGGCGACAGTCCCGAACCAAAACCAAGACTCAGAAAATGAAGCGGGTTCTGTAACAAACGGGCATCGACACGATTGCGTTTCAGCAGACTCATTCTTCATCCTTTTTAAAATGCTGGTAGCCGCTCACGGCCATTGATAACGGTTGTCCTCCGGTATCGACACAGGTGAGTCCCGGCTCGGCAGTGATGCTGCCAATACAGGTAAAACGGAATCCCTGTTGTTGCGCCAATTGTTCCAGACTGTTCCTGTTTTCCGGAGAAATACAGAAACAGAGTTCATAATCATCCCCACCGCCGAGTATCGTGCGCCATAAAGAGGGACGGGATGTCAGTAATCGCTCGACCCCGGCTGACAAAGGCAACCGCGAGAGCTCGATGCGTGCTCCCACACCACTGGCGGCAAGCATGTGTTCGATATCCGCCCACAAACCATCGGAAATATCGATAGCGCAATGTGCCAGTTCACGTATCGCCTGCCCCTCAGCCACCCTGGGTTGCGGGCGGTTAAGGCGTCGAAGGAGTTCGGCTTTCTGCGGCACCTCCGCCTTGAGTTCACCCAATAACAGGGAAAGGGCAACGGCCGCATCGCCTATGGTTCCCGTGAGATAAACCAGATCGCCCGCTGATGCCCCTTTGCGCAAGATAGCCTTTCCCGGCGGAAGATAACCGGCGATCTGCACACTGATCGTCAATGCGCCATGAGTGGTATCACCGCCAACAAGGGCAATCCGGTGCTGTTGCGCCAGCTCGAACAAGCCGCGGGAAAACGCCTCCAGCCAGTGTTGCGACGCCGTCGGCATGGTCAAGGCGAGGGTAAACCAGGCAGGCTCCGCCCCCATGGCGGCCAGATCGCTTAAATTGACCGCCAACACTTTCCAGCCGATATCTTCTGCCGGCGTATTTTCTGGAAAATGCACGCCCGCCACCAGGGTATCAATCGCAATCACCAGTTCCCGATCAGCGGGTGGCCTGAGCACGGCAGCATCATCCCCGATACCGGTCAGCACCTCCGGCCGGGTGAGCCCTTGCCGCTCGAAATAATGTTGGATTATTTCGAATTCGGAGAGAGGCATGGCGGGGTAGATAACACGATATGATTGGCAGGTGTTTCAGGCGTAACGCAAACGAAACATATTATTCATCACGATTCTTTTTTACGGGCGCTCACTTCAACCGCCCGGACCTTGGCTGCGATCTTGTCCATCACACCATTGATGAAGCGGTGTCCCTGTTCAGCGCCAAACATTTTCACCAATTCGACCGCTTCGTTAATGATCACCCGATAGGGGATTTCCGGATGATGCACCAGCTCATAGGTACCAAGCCAGAGCACGGCACGTTCAACCGGATCAATCTCCTCCATCGGCCGGCTCAACAAGGGGTGGATTTCCTCCTCCAGTTCGTCCAGATGCAAGGGTAGCTGCGTCAGTATTTCGCGGAAATAGGCAACGTCGATATTAGCCGTTTCCTTTTCAAGCAGATACTGTGCGGCGATGTCCTGCGGTTTGTTTTTTGACATCTGCCACTCATACAAGCCCTGCAAAGCCAGACGTCGAGCCCGTGTCCGGGTGCTTGTTTTCATTGTCTTGTCTTTACCTGAATAATCTTCTGACCCACACCCGGCAGGAAAACCGTTCCCGCACCTCAACCGAGGTTGCGCAACAAATTGATCATTTCAATCACAGAAAGGGTCGCTTCCGCCCCCTTGTTACCCGCCTTGGTACCGGCACGCTCGATCGCCTGTTCGATGGTATCCACGGTCAGCACGCCGAAGGCAACGGGTATTTCATGTTGCATCATCACGCTTGCCATGCCTTTAACACACTCACCCGCCACATATTCAAAATGCGGTGTACCGCCACGAATGACCGCTCCCAGGGCAATAATGCCATCATACCTGTTTGCCGCTGCCATTTTCTTGATCGCCAGCGGCATTTCGAAAGCGCCGGGCACGCGAATGATCTCGATATCTGCCTCATCGGCGCCATGCCGTTTGAGCGTATCGAGCGCGCCCTGCAACAGGCTTTCCACTATAAAGCTGTTAAAACGGGCAACCACGATACCGATACGCGCACCCTTGATCAGCAGTTCACCTTCAAACGTCTTAATCTTGTCCATCGTTTTATATACCGTTTATTCAATAAAAAATGTTTGTTTCGACTACCATTCTCACCCGGGATAATTTACAGGAAATCACCAAATAACGGCACGCAGAAATTGCTGCACCTTTCCCGCGCAATCATTCAGTCATTATAGACATATTCCACTACTTCCAGACCAAAGCCGGAAAGGCCGTGCATTTTTTTCGGCGCGCTCAATACGCGCATTTGCTGCACACCCAAATCGGTCAGGATTTGTGCGCCGATACCAAAGGTGCGCAGGTCACTGCCCGTTTCATGGCGCGGCAGATCAATGCCTTTGTCCTGATCCGCGTAATGACGGATATGGTTGATAATCACATCGGACTCATCCGCCAGACGCAGGATGATCGCGACACCCTGTCCTTCCTTTGCTATTCGCTGCAAGGCATCACGTAACGGCCAGCCACAATCATCACGCAGGCTGCCGAAAATATCACACAAACTGTTTTCCACATGCACACGCACCAACGCCGGTTTATGCGGTTCCAGGTCACCTTTGACCAGCGCCAGATGCACCTGGTTGTCAATCATGTTTCGGTAGGCATGCAGTTTGAAATCACCGAATTCGGTGGGCATGAAAGAGGTGGCCACACGTTCAATGGTTTTTTCATTCAGCATGCGGTATTCAATCAGATCAGCGATGGTTCCGATTTTCAGATTGTGCTCGGCGGCAAATTTTTCCAGATCGGGGCGGCGTGCCATGGTGCCGTCCTCGTTGAGTATTTCCACGATAACGGCAGCCGCCTCTTTGCCCGCCAGCCTTGCCAGGTCGCTGCCCGCCTCGGTATGCCCGGCACGGGTCAATACTCCGCCCGGTTGCGCCATCAAAGGAAAAATATGGCCCGGCTGCACCAGATCCGAAGCCTTGGCATCGGGAGCCACTGCCGTTTGCACGGTGACGGCACGATCCGCGGCGGAAATACCGGTGGTGACACCTTCGGCCGCCTCGATCGAAACCGTGAAATTGGTTCCATGTCCTTCGTTGTTCTCGCTCACCATCAGGGGCAGATGCAAACGTTCACAGCGTTCTTTCGTCAGGGTAAGGCATATCAGGCCACGGCCGTACTTGGCCATGAAATTGATATCTTCCGCACGGACATCTTCCGCCGCCATGATAAGATCGCCTTCATTCTCCCGATCTTCGTCATCCATGAGGATGACCATTTTTCCCTGACGGATATCCTCGATGATCTCTTTTGTACTGTTCAATGCCATGGTTTTCAAAAATTCCTCATCTGTGCATTCTTTGGGATACTGCTGCCGAAGCGACAGAGCTGTAGCTATGGCGCATCCTGCATCGCTACCAGGCCTTTGCTGCCATACACCAATAAAACCGGCTGCAGCAAACACTCTGGTATTGTTCTGTCTGATTTCCCGGTAAATAATTGTTCAAAAAAGGTGTCCCGTTTACATTTGACAGGCCGGTTCTCCGCTACCCTATGGCAAGACTCTCGGCAGCAGGGATGCTGCCGTGAAGCTTACAGGGAAGTATTCACAGCGTGTCTTGCCATAGGGTAGCGGAGAACCGGCCTCTCGATAGACGGAAATTACCTCTGTCAGTGTGGACACCTTTTTTGAACAAATTATGATAGCGTTCATTTTACAAAACCGTAATCCTGTAATTTCTGCAGACTGACCCCGCCACCGTCGCCTTTCGCTGCATTCTCACCTTGCAACAATCGCTCGAGGTAACGCGCAATAATATCCACTTCCAGGTTAACCTGCGTGCCGGCTTGAAAATCCCCCATGGTGGTTTCCTGCAAGGTATGCGGCACGATATTCAACTCAAACTCTGCACCCCGTACCGCGTTTACCGTCAGACTGATGCCATCCACACAGATCGAACCTTTTTCCGCAATATAACGGGCGAGGTTGTCCGTTGCACGAATGGTAAAGCGTTCCGAACGCCCGTCGCTCCGACGGGCAATCACTTCGCCGATGCCGTCCACATGGCCACTCACCAGGTGCCCACCGAGACGCGTGCTGGGTGTCAGGGCTTTTTCCAGATTGACGCGGTTGCCCGGCTTTAAATTACCGATGCCGGTACGCTTGAGGGTCTCGGCGGAAACATCCGCGCAGAAACCATCGCCCGGTAACTCAACCGCCGTGAGACACACACCATTGACCGCGATGCTGTCTCCCAGGCAGACATCGGACAAATCCAGCCTGCCGGTTTGCACCCGCAGACGGACATCTTCGCCCTGTGACTCTATTGCCGCAATCGTGCCAATCGCCTGGATGATACCGGTAAACATTCCTACTGCTCCTGCTCTGCCACCACAGCGCGGTCAAGCCTGGCACTGATGCGCCAATCGTTACCAACAGCTCTGATATCTGTGATCTCAAGATTTACTTTGTCCGCCATGCTCTCCAGCCCAGGTAAACGAAACAGTCCACGGGCACTGTCACCCATGAGGATCGGTGCCATGTAGATCACCATCTCATCGATCAGTTCCGCCTGCAGCATGGAACCGCTCAAGGTTGCCCCTGTTTCCAACAGCACCTCGTTGATTTCCATCTGCCCCAGTTTATCCAACACGGCCCGCATGTCGACACTGCGGCTGCAAACCGGCATGGCCACCACCTCGGCACCGGCCTGCTGTAACCGTTCCGCCGCAGCGTGATCATCACTACAGGTCATGATGATGGTGCTGCCCGGTTGTTTCAATATCCTGGCCGTCTCCGGGGTGCTCAGATGCGTATCGATCACCACCCGCAACGGCTGGCGCTCCACCCCCTCCAGCCTGACCGTCATCGCGGGATCATCCGCGAGCACGGTACCCACGCCGGTCACGATTGCCGAGCTGCGGGCACGCAAGCGTTGCACATCCCGCCGGGCCGCCTCCGAAGTGATCCACTTGCTTTCTCCCGAAGCCATCGCGGTACGCCCATCGAGACTCATTGCCAGCTTGCTGCGTACGTATGGCCGGCCATATTCCATACGTTTGATAAATCCCGGGTTCAACGCCCGCGCTTGTGTTTGCAACAAACCTGTCCTGACTTCGATGCCGGCGTCACGGCACTGCTGCAACCCCTGCCCGGCAACACGCGAATGCGGATCTTCCATTGCCGCGATCACGCAAGCCACCCCTGCCTCGATCAAGGCACTGCTGCAGGGTGGCGTCTTGCCATGATGGCAGCAGGGTTCCAGGGTGAGATAAACCGTCGCCCCTTTGGCCTTCCCGCCCGCAGCCTGTAAGGCGTGTATTTCCGCATGGGGCTCACCCGCACGCAGATGCCATCCTTCACCGACAATCTCACCATCCTTTACGATGACACAACCAACCCGTGGATTGGGATCGGTGGTATAAAGCCCTCTTTCCGCCAATTGCAGCGCGCGGGCCATATAACGGTAATCTTCGCTGGTAAAACCCATCGTCCTGAACTTTTTGCTCACACCCTGAACATCAGGCGGCGTCCGCCGGGCCGCAAAACGTGAAAGGAATACCGTTGATCATCCCGAACCTCTGTTCGTTGCATCTTTTGTCTCCCCCGGCGGCTGATTTAAAAAAGCCTGTTGGTGTCACGACTTCCCGTCCTCGGGCAAGAGGGATTGCTGCTTGCGCTTTTCTTCCGGTGTGGGGACACTTTTAAGTTTATCTATCTCCTCCTGGAATGCGCTCACATCCTCAAAACTGCGGTAGACCGAAGCAAAGCGCACATAGGCAACCTGATCCAGATCACGCAGTTCATTCATCACCCAGTCCCCCAGCATGCGTGACGGGATCTCCCGCTCGCCGGTGGCGCGCAATTTTTTCATAATACGATTGACGGACTTTTCTATCTCATCGCTGTCCACCGGCCTTTTTTCCAATGCCCGTAACATGCCGGCGCGTAACTTGTCCTCATTGAAGGGTTCCCGCCGGCCATCGTTTTTTTTCAGGCGCGGCATCACCAGTTCCGCGGTTTCGAAGGTCGTGAAGCGTTCATTACATGTGAGGCATTCCCGCCGCCTGCGCACCTGCGCACCTTCGCTGGTGAGACGACTATCAATGACCTTGGTATCTTCAGCTCCGCAGAATGGACAATGCATATGATTCAGTCACGGCTTGCCTTTTCCACCAGCCGTGCCTCAAGACCTTTATTGATAAACCGGCAGCCGCTTGCAGATATCCAGCACCTTCACCCTGACTTTGTCGATAAGGGCACTGTCACCCCTGGCATCGATGATATCGCACATCCAGGTGGCGAGATCACGGCAATCCTTTTCATCAAAACCACGGGTCGTGACCGCGGGTGTACCGACACGGATACCACTGGTGACAAAAGGCGATTGCGGATCATTGGGAACGGCATTCTTGTTCACGGTGATGTTGGCATCCCCCAGCCAGGCATCCACTTCCTTGCCCGTCAGACCCTGTTGAATGAAGCTGACCAGAAACAAATGGTTGTCAGTACCACCGGAAACGACATCAAAGCCCCGCTGCATAAACACTTCTGCCATTGCCCTGGCATTGGTCACCACCTGTTGCTGGTAATCCTTGAAGTCCGGTTGCAGGGCTTCCTTGAAGGCGACCGCCTTGGCGGCAATCACATGCATCAACGGCCCGCCCTGGGTTCCTGGAAATACCAGTGAATTGAGCTTCTTTGCGATCTCCTCATTGGCTTTGGCCAGGATGATTCCGCCACGGGGTCCACGCAGGGTTTTATGTGTGGTGGAAGTGGTGACATCCGCAATCTGCACGGGACTGGGATACACACCGGTGGCCACCAGCCCGGCCACGTGCGCCATGTCAACGAACAGATAGGCGCCGATCTCGTCAGCAATATCACGAAAACGCTGCCAATCCACGATGCGGGAATAGGCGCTGAAGCCGGCAATGATCATTTTCGGCCGGTGTTCCCGTGCCAGCGCCTCCACCTGCTCATAGTCAATTTCACCGGTGTTTTCGTTCAGCCCATACTGCACCGCATTGAAAATCTTGCCGGAAAAATTCACCTTGGCGCCATGGGTAAGATGGCCGCCGTGTGCCAGACTCATCCCCAGGATGGTGTCGCCCGGTTGCAACAACGCCAGATAGACGGCGGCATTGGCCTGGGAACCGGAATGGGGCTGGACGTTCGCATAATCTGCGCCAAACAACGCCTTCACCCTGTCGATCGCCAGTTGTTCTGCCACATCCACATTTTCACAGCCACCATAGTAGCGCTTGCCCGGATAGCCCTCGGCGTATTTGTTGGTCAGTACCGAACCCTGGGCCTCCATCACCCGCGGGCTGGTGTAGTTTTCCGATGCGATTAATTCGATATGCTCTTCCTGCCGCAACTCCTCTTTTTGCATGGCAGCCCACAGTTCATCGTCAAAACCGGCAATTTTCATATCTTTACTGAACATGGCAATCCTCTAAAGCCAATTTACCTAATAAAATCATAGTGTTACAAAACAGTGTCCGAGCCGCCGCAGCCGCGGGGGACGGGGCAAAAAGGTGGTAAAGCTTAACCGATCCGGGCTGAAAATGCATTTTGTCTCTGGCAGGGAAGACAATGGGAGGCGTGAAAACAAAACACCCCCGCAAAATGCGGGGGTGCTGCGTTCCCGGAAAGACGGGACAATGCAAAAAGGATAGCGCTGCCCTACTCCTCGAGCTTACCACCCGCCGCGAGGGTGAGACTCTCTTCGATTGCCGCTGGCGCACACATGATGGAAGCGAAGCTGTTACTGCCCATCATGGAGAGATCGGGGAAACTGATAGCGATACGGAATTCCGCCCGCAGGGCGTAAGCCGTATTTCCTTTTACCACGATTTCATAGGGAAGATGAGCGGTTGATTTGATATCCTTGAAGTCAATGCGTTCCATGATGTACTTGTCTCCAGCGCATTCATCACTGGACTTTTCAGTCAGATGGACACCGAACAAGCTCATCTGCTTGCCGGGAACATCAACACGGTACACTTTTTTCACTCCCCCCTTGGCGGCAGCCAGGGCGGCTTCCACACCTTTTACCGCATCTTCGTAACTGGCATAGGAAGCCAGTTCCAGGCGATCATCAAAATACGGCATGAGCCATTTGTATTGATAATTACGCAACTCCTCGGCAGTCAAACCCTCTTTTGACCCGTAGCTCTTAATCATACCCAGGGCCTGTTTCAATTCTGCCGCCACATCGGTCAAGTCACTGGACAAACGGTAGGCATTGGCCATGTACACCGGGTTGGTATACGCAACCTGCAGCTTGCCATCCGCGCCCTTGGTGACACTCACCCGCTGGGCTGCGGCAAAAACACCAAAATCGGTTTTGCCTGCAACATTCAACAGCGCACTGCTGCTAACACCGATGATGGTGGCGCCGGCATAGGGGGAATATTTTCCCACCACATTGAAGCCAGCCGCTGTCAGTTTATTCTCGACACTGCTCACAACATCAGCCATCTCACCACTGCTCATCTCGGCCAGCACGAACGGCTTGAGTTTCTCCTCCGCCTGTGCGACACCCAGTATCAGCAGCGACATGACAACAACCAATAGGGTTTTCATTTTCATCATAATCATCACCATATTTTATTAGAATTATAGAAATGAGAAAGGCCATGGCATGACCATGGCCTCTCTTCAATTACGCCCGATTCACAACAAGGCGAACCGCATCAGAAGCGGGAATTGTAACCCACGCCAAGTGCGTACTGGTTCATTTTTGCCCTGTAGTTCGGAGTTCCGGAGGTTTCCTGTTTACTTTCCGGAATATAGGCAAAATAGGCGTTGATCTCGGATTTGCCCATGGTGTGGCCATAACCAAAGGTGAAATGATTTTCCGTGATGGCCGGCGCGAGCAGGTTCTGACCGGTGTTCTTGGCCGGAATCGGCGATTTACCATAGTTGTAACCAACACGCCAGGCCGTACTTTCACTGGATTTGAACTCAGCACCGATCTTGTAGATGGTCTGATTTTCCCAGCCAAAACCACCTTTGGCCGGCGCGTAACCAAACACATCCACATTGCTCCAGTTCACCTGCATGATGTCGGCAACCAGTTTCACATTGCCACCAAACTTTTGCGTCAAACCAATACCGTATTGATCAGGCATGTCGAGGGAACAATCGCCACCGGCGGCCTTGACACCCGAAAGAGCGCCTTTCTTGGCTGTTGAACAGTGATCCGCCATTTCACCCATGTCGATCTTGGTCTGGTAGAAAACCCCGAGTGTGGTGCTGGCACCGAGATTGCCTGCATATCCCAGCTTGAAACCATAACCGGTGCTGCTGCCACTGTTACTGCCAAGGGTAGGATGAGTCGAAGGCGCGGTGGTTTTCATGGATTCATAACCCAGCAGCAGGGAGAGGCCAAGCGAGGAATCCTGATTCAGTTTAACGCTGGCGGTCGGTGCAACCACAAAGCCGGAGAGATCGAAACCAAGCCGGTCACCCGCCCAACCTGGATTGATTTTCCCTGCGTCGTAGTCGGTGTTCATGCCACCCATGGCATAGGCCAGCACCCCCCAGTCGAACTTGTTGTTGATTTTATCGATGTAGCCACCCTGCGGAATGATAAAATAGTTTTGTGCACTATCCACATATGTGCCCGTGCCAAAATCGGCCGAACGATAGGGCATGAACAGGCTGGCCGCGATGCCCCATTGTTCGCTGGTGCGCGAAATCAGGGCAGGGTTGTCGACACCAGACATGGTTTCTGCACCATTGGCGATACCGGCGCCGCCGAAACCGTGTGAAGTCATGCTGTTGCCCAGCGGCAGAATACCGTTGGTTGCATGGGCTGCCATCGGCATAACAAGCGCAGCGGCAACCGCCCCTGCAACCAGGCGTTTGTTGAATTTGTACATGTTTTGATTCTCCCGTTGTAAATAAAAGTTATTATTAAAGCTAATTGGTTGTTGTTATCACACCAATGTTCGTTGTTATTGAGCAACATTCTATGGTTGCATCTAGCAGAGTATCTCAACAGTACCAAAAAAGAGTCAAGAGATTTTTTAACATTTTATGACTTAGTAATATACCTTAAGTTAATTAGATAACTCTTATATTAGCAATATATTATATTCTCCCGAAACAAACGATTCTGCTCTTCTAAATAGCTGTGCGAAAAAGGTGTCCAATTCAAATGACAGTGATTTCCATAAAATGGAGGGGCCGTTTCTCCAGTAGCTGCTGGCAAGACACGCTGTGAATACATCCCTGTAAGCTTCACGGCAGCATCCCTGCTGCCGAGAGTCTTGCCAGCAGCTACTGGAGAAACGGCTTACCAATTTTTTAAAGTGGACACCTTTTTCGCACGGCTATTTAGCTTCCTTACTTACGCCGTTGACAAACAGCGACTCCAAACCAACGTTCCGGCATTGTTGTTGAAGATCTCAAATGCGCAACAAGCAATACATTCAGTACTCACCCATCACATCGGCTTGCGCAAACGCAATGAAAAACCACGGCGATCCAAACAGGGGGCTGTTACTGGTTTGTTTGTTTGTTTGTTTTCTATTGTCTTGCCCGACAGTAAAAATACAAAAACCCCCGGAGTTTGCACGCCGGGGGTTTTTTGTTTTTTTCTGCTTTATCTGTCAATCAGATAAACAAAGTAATATCTGCTTCACCGGCAAACTCAAAAAAGGTTGCCGCACCGCCGTATTCAATACCATCGATGAAATCAGATGGAGACATATCAAAAAGGTCGACTGTCATCTGACAGGCAACTATCTTGACGTCCGCTTCGATACAAAGCTCACGCAGATCTTCCAGACTGGCGACACCCTTCGCTTTCATTTTTGATTTCATCATCATGGTCATGATGCTTTCCATCCCCGGAATCGCAGTCCCCAGAACAGGAAACCACTTGTCCATACCCATTGGCATGGGCATGCCCGGGTTACCCAGAGGGCTGACCTTGACGTTGATCTTCTTCTTTAACAACTGCAGTCCGTAGAAGGTAAAGAAAATCTCAACATCGTATCCCAGCGCCGCTGCGGTTGATGCAAGAATAAAAGGGGGATATCCCCAGTCCAGCGTACCCTTGGTTGAAATAATGGCAAGTTTTTTATTAGACATATTATACCTCGACTTCTGTAACCAGCCCGAAGGCTGGTCAACAGGTTTTAGTTAATAAGAATTATTGTTGTTTTACTGTTGAAGTCAGGAAAAACGGTATGAATTCAGGCTTTCTTGATTAGAAAGGTAAATTTCCCGCCTTCCTCTTTGGATTCCATCAGCTCGTTGCCGGTTTGCTTGGCAAAAGCTTCGAAATCCTTAACCGAGCCCGGATCGGTTGCGATGATATGCAATACCTGACCCGCGGACATCCCAGCCAGAGACTTCTTGGCACGCAAGATCGGCAATGGGCAGTTCAGTCCGGAGGCATCGAGTTCTTGATCGAAATCAGCCATATAATTACTCCTTTTGGTTAGGTTGAGTATCGTTAGAGAAAATCTGGCAGAACCAGAATATTAGCAATCAAGCCGACACTTATATGACAAGTCAGCAAAAATGACAACAATTTTCCAAGCTGCCGGCCAGAATTACGCATATTTTATGTGCTTACTCACCGGCAAGCCACTGGCGGACCAGGCGAGAAAACCACCGCGTAAAACGGCGATTTTCCGGTATCCCTGTGATTCCAGGTAAGCGCAGGCCTGGGGAGAACTTGCCCCGATCCCGCAATAGATGACGATAGTCTTGTCTTTGATTAATCGAGGTAACTGTTCAGGTATTAAATGAAGAGGAAGATTTTCCGCGCCCGGTATCATCCCTTCGGCCGTTTCGTCCGGTCCACGAATATCGACAAGTTGGACTTCTGACGTTGCATCACTCAACATTTGCTGCAGTTCGACCACCTCGATTTCGCTTATATAATGCATACCCTTCCCTGGATTGTTGCGCCTGGCGCGCGTTATTTACTAATATTTAATAATATAAGTATATACAAAATTTATGGTGTGTAACGATCCGTTGCACGGTTTGTTCATAAATTTACAGTTGATTTAGACCGGGGAAACAGAAAGATGTTACCTGACCGGATAAAAACCGTTATTATCCATACTGAATATGTGTTTTTTGGGTATAAAACCCTCGCCGGGGATTTTAAACATCTCACCATCCGAATGAAAGGGACTCGCAGGGGATGTTTGCTTTCCCTGTTTTAATCCCGGAATATTGACCCCATAACAGGTACATTCTTTGCTCAATACACACGATTAACCCGAGAATCCATGCAACTTCGATTTTTGTTACCAATCCTGAGCCTGATCGTTGCAATGAGCGGCGCTCTCCCGGCCGCCTATGGCCAATCGATCGCTCTGCCGGAAATCGGTCAAAGCGGGGGAGCCGGTGTGACTCCCAGCGAGGAACGGCGTACCGGTGAAGCCGTCATGCGAAACTTTTACCGCATGGGCGCCATCCTGGACGATCCCCTCCTTCATGACTATATCAACCTCTTGGGTTACAGCCTGATCCCGGCCAGTAACAGCAGTAAGCGGGATTTTCAGTTTTTCATGGTCGATGACGACTCAATCAACGCCTTTGCCCTGCCGGGAGGATATATCGGGGTAAATTACGGTTTGTTATTGGCCACCGAATCAGAAAGCGAAGTGGCATCGGTACTGGCGCATGAAATCGCTCACGTCACCCAGCGTCATCATGCCCGCGCTTATGAATTTGCTTCGCAAAATAATATTCCGGTTCTTGCCGCATTGATTGCCGCCATCGTTCTTGGCACCCAGAATGGCGAACTTGCCCAGGCCGCCCTGGCAACGGTAACCGCCGGTTCCATCCAGCAACAGATCAATTTTACCCGGGAAAACGAGAAAGAAGCTGACTATATTGGTATACAATTACTTGCCGACAGCGGTTATAACCCCCAAAGCATGGCCGCTTTTTTCAGCCAACTGTCAAAGGAAAGCCGTCTGTACGGCCCCCAGGCACCGGAATTTCTACGCACCCATCCGGTCAATGAATCCCGTATTGCCGATGCCAGCAACCGTGCCGCCCAGTTGACTGCGAAAAAATCCTATCGCTCGCAAAAAAACTATTTTCTCATGCGAGCCCGCGTGCAGGTGCTGACCAGTGAGGACAAGAAGAAGCTCGTCACGCAATTGTCCGGAAAACTCAAAAACGGCCAATATCAGGATCGGGAGGCTACTCTCTATGCCATTGCACTCGGGCTGATGGAATCCGGCCAATACCAGCAGGCGCGCACAAAACTGGATGCCTTGCTAAAACAGGATCCTGAGCGCATCGCCTACCTGCTTGCCCGCGCAAAACTGGAAAGTCTCGCCAAGCGGCACCAGGCGGCCATATCCGCTTTCAAGAAAGCGCTCGCTGACTACCCCCATAATGGCCCGTTGACTTTTGCGTACAGTCAGGCACTGCTGAATGCCGGCAAACCGGCCATGGCGCGCAAAGTGTTGCTTGCCCAGCTACGCAAACAGGATGACAATCCCAATCTCTATCGCCTGCTCGCTGAAGCCGAATCCAGCCTGGGAAACACTGCAGGAACCCATGTTGCCATGGGCGAGTATTATTATCGCGTCGGGCTGACACACCAGGCACTGGATCAACTCAATCTTGCACGTAAGACCGAGCATCTCGACTGGTACAATATCGAACGTATCGAGGCGAGGCTGGCTGATTTTAAAGAAGAACTGGCTCAACTTGAGCAGTTGCCCAAATGATTATAAAAATTTATAAAATACAGATCATTTTTATTTTTTATAATTCAATCCGGTATTCGTTTTACACAAGCATTTAATTAGTAAATCAGCGATTACTTAATTTGTGTAATTGTTCATGAAAGTTCTCTATAGGACTTGCCATACCTCTGATAATCTGTATGCTAAGAGCCTGAGGGTTTTCAGTACTTAATAATTTAAACCGTATAACCCAAAAACAAAAAATATTTAAGGTCATTTCTTGACCTCCTTTACTCACAACTTCTATTTGGATAACGAGGAGGAGAACATGCGGAATCCCGCCAAACTCATCGCCGCTGCCAGTTCTATTGCTGTGCTGCTTGGTTCTCTTGCGTTGACTGCCCCTGGTGTCGCTGTTGCTGCCGATGATGCACTTGTCGCCAAGGGTAAGAAAATCGCCGAGAACCGTAAAAAAGGTAACTGCTTTGCATGCCATGACTATAAAGGGGCACATCTGCCGGGCAACGTCGGACCACCCCTGGTCGCCATGAAGGCCCGCTTCCCGGACAAAGCCAAGCTTCGCGCACAGATTTGGGATGCAACCAAAGCCAACCCGAATACTATGATGCCCCCCTTCGGCCGACATGAAATCCTGAGCGAAAAGGAAATTGATGCCGTCACCGAATGGGTTTGGACACTTTAAAAATTATTGGAGGACATAATAAGATGCAACGCAGAACATTTCTGAAAGGCACCCTGGCCGGTTCTGCCGTGGCGGTCGCCGCGGGAGCGGGACTGTTAAGCCCACGGAGCGTGCTCGCCGCCTGGCCCAAAGC
>JALVOC010000189.1 GCA_027032075.1 Chromatiales bacterium
GTGCGTCACTGCCACAAGATCATCGTCATGGACCACGGCCAGGTCGTCGAGGCGGGCAGCCACCGGGAACTGCTCGCCCGGCAAGGCATCTACGCCCGGCTGCACGAATTGCAGAACGGAGTCCCTGTCCCCACCGGGGAAGAAGGACAGGGCGAGGGGGCGACATGAAACACCGCCACGAATACGAATTCCTCCCCGCCGCCCTGGAAGTACAGGAAACGCCGCCGTCGCCCATCGGCCGGCTCATCACCTGGTCGCTGCTGACGTTGACCACCATCGCCATCGCCTGGGCCATCGTCGGCCAGGTGGACATCGTCGCCACCGCCCAGGGCAAGATCATCCCCGGCGGCCGCGACAAGCTCATCCAGCCGCTGGAGATCGGCGTGGTGCGCCGGATCCACGTCAAGGAAGGCCAGCAGGTCGAAAGAGGCGACCTGCTGGTGGAACTGGACACCACCGCCAGCAGCGCCGACGAGGCACGCATGCGGCGCGACCTGAGCCTGGCCCGCCTGGAGGCCGCGCGACTGCGCACGTTGCTGGCCGACGGCAAGCCGGGAGCGGACCGTGGCCAGCCGGCCGAAGGCAACGCCATGATGGCCCTGAAGGCCACCGCGCCCGATGACTTCGCCGTGCAGTGGAACCTGCTGCAAAGCCAGCGCCAGGAACATGCCGCGCGCAGGGCGGCCTTGCAAAACGACATCCGCAAGCTGCAGGCGGAGCGAGCCGTCACCCGGAACGTCATCGCCAAGCTGCAGGCCACCCTGCCCCTGGTCAGCGAACGCGCCCGGGCGCTGAAGGAGATGGCCGAGGCCAACCTGGGTCCGCGCCAGCAATACCTGGAACTGGAACAGCAACGGCTCGAACAACAGCACGACATCGCCACCCAGAAATCCCGCCTGGATGAAATCGCCGCAGCCATCGCCGCCGCCGAACAACAGCTCGCCAGCTTTGAGGCCGAACACGAGCGCACCCTGCTGACCCAGCTCACCGAGACCGAAAGCCGCATCAACACCCTGGCGCATGAACTCGAAAAGGCCGAGCAGCGACACCGGCTGCAACACCTGAAGGCTCCCATCGCCGGCACCGTGCAACAACTGGCCATACATACCGAGGGCGGCGTCGTCACCCCGGCGCAGACCCTCATGGTTATCGTCCCGGAGGAGAGCGTCCTGGAAGTCGAAGCCTGGATCGCCAACAAGGACATCGGCTTCGTCAACGAAGGGCAGAGCGCCGAGGTCAAGATCGAAGCCTTTCCCTTCACCAAGTACGGCGTCATCGACGCCGAACTGACGGATCTCTCCCCCAACGCCATCAGCGACGAAAAGATGGGACTCGTCTATCGCGCCCAAGTCTTGCTGAAGACAACCAGGATCCTGGTCAAGGACAAATGGGTCAAGCTCTCGCCCGGCATGGCCGTGACCGTCGAAGTGAAGACCGGCAAGCGCCGCCTGATCGAATACTTCCTCAGTCCGTTGTTGAAATACACCGACGAGAGCATCAGGGAGCGATAGGCATGGCACGAACCCGCGCCGAGATGGAAGACAACATCGTTCCTGCCTGCGAGTCACGAAGGCTCAGCGGTGAATCAACAGCGCGAATACTGGCATTCATCGAAGAGGCTCAACATGTAAAAAGTGAAAAAGACCTGAAACGGCTATTTCACAGACGAGTGAAGAGACTCATCCCGCATCCAATGGCGGCCTGTGGTATCAGTGCCAAAGGAAAGCCCGGTTGGCAAAGCCTGATCAATATTGGTTTTCCCGAAGACCGACTGCGCGATGTGCTTGCGCGCCACCTTGCAAGTGCCTACCGGAGAGCCGAGATCCAGGCAGCCAGTCCTGCCGCCCAGACACTCAACGGCGCGGCAGCGGAAAAGGCATGGAGTCCGCACCACACTGAAGCAATGGGTGCCCATGGAACGAGCAACGTAATCATTCGTGGCCTGCCCGATATTGGGGGCGAATACAGCAGCTTCTTCTGTCTGGCGCAGTGCCGTGAGGCGATGACAGAAGAGCATGCATACCTCATGGACCTGATCACACCGCACCTGCACAGAGCGCTTCTCCGCACGCTTGGCGACAAGGCTTGCGGATGCCGGTTACAAGATAGCCTGACGGCAAGAGAACAGGAAATACTTTACGCCATGTGCGCGGGCCGAACAAACAAGGAAATCGCCGGCCTGCTGGGCATAAGTGACAACACGGTCAGAAATCATGTGCAGCGGATTTACAAAAAACTCGGCGCCACCAACCGTGCCATGGCAGTGATGAAGGCGAGAGAGTTTGGGGGATAGTGATTTTGTAAAAAACATGGCTGTGCCGCCTGTTGAATGCCAGTGCAAAAGACTATGGAATAGTACAAATGTATCATTGTGGAGATATCGTTCATGTATAGTAATAATGGATGTAAAAGTCGGAAAATGTTTCAGTCGATATAACGGCGAGAGGTTAAGCAGGCCATGATTGGTTTGGGTGACGAATTTAGTGGGCGGGGAAAAAGCGAATGATTTTCTGGGCGATGTCCGTCGTGTCATATGTGAGGAGATATGAAATATAAGATTGGCTCAGTATTTTTAGTTTTGGTTGTGGGCTGGGCTTTATTTTCACTTGATAAAGAGTTTAAAAGAGACAGCATAAAATATGATGCTGGTATGTTGAGTTATTACATTGGGGATTATGACAGAGCCATGTCGACATGGGATGGGTTGGAACGGTATCGCTGGGATGTGGAGGAAAAATTTGCCGAGATTTATTATTTTGGATTGCTCGGGCAGAGGGATGTTGGTAAAGCGAAAAAATATTTATCCAAATTTGCGAGTAAACATAAAGACAAGGTTGGTTACATGATGGCTTTAATCCTCATAGATGAGGATGCTCTAAAAAATAAGGTGGAAATTGATGATTATCTTGAATCATCAAGAGAATACACGAAGGAGTCTGGATTCTTGCTTGCGATGCATCGAGTAGCACTTGAAGATATTGGTGATTATTTACGTTTGCTTGATGAGGGGTTTTACGGCGATGTGTTTTTTGAGAGGGTAGAAACCAAAACAGATATACAAAAAAGAAATATTTATGATGGCATTCGATTGGGTTATTTGGGGTTAAATTCTAAAATGAATGTGGGTATCGGCGAAGCATTTTATTCTGGAAAGATTGCTGGCAAAAATATTAGATTTGCATATTACTGGTTTCTGCGAGCAGCCGAACTAGGTAATGCAGATGGAAAATATTATTTATATCTTATAAATAGCAGTCCTACTCAATGGCCAATATTGAATTGCATCCTTGCAAATAGATATGTAAAGGAGCTTGAATCCATTGGTTATTTTGAGGGGGATAATAAAACAAAATTTAAAGGGTACTGTGTTAGGGATGCATAGGCTACTAAGCATGCTAAGGAGAGATAGAGATGCCACAAAATGAGAGTAGTACATGGGGTGATTTGTACGATAAGGCAAAAGATCAGGTAAAAGATTGGGGATGGGATGTCCTGGGTAATATACCACCTGCTGGCGATGGTACTGCTGATTTTTCTACTAGAGTTAATAAAAATTCTTTTGATGGATATACATATAATCCGGAAAATGGGAACTGGTACAGGCAGACGCCGGAAACATCCGGGTACGGAAGGTGGTTGGGCGGCGCAGAAAGGCTTGGTCAATAGGTGAGCAAGTAGATATGAAATAGTAC
>JALVOC010000190.1 GCA_027032075.1 Chromatiales bacterium
TCCCCAAGGCCGAGAACTTCCTCTTCATAGAAACCAGATGCTGCCGTGAACTCAGCAGCGGCTTCGGGATGAAACTCAACTTCCATCTTTTAGGCGATCCCTCGCACTTTTAAATACCTCTTCCGCAGATAGTGCTTCAACATCACCCTGCTGAAGCTCTCGAAGCCTACGCTGAGCCTCTTCCAGCCAGGCTTTTTCGACCTCAGGGTCTGGATTTCCGTCAAGATCCGCCACGGGGTTTCTTAATACATGATTTCGCTCGTCATCGCTCAGTGAGCGTATTTCACGCTCTATCTCTTCAATTTTTCTCGCCATAGCGATCTCTCCAGATTTACCCGCATCATCATCTTACAGCGCACTCACCTTTAGGCGATAACGAGCCTGTCGAAAAAACCCATTTCGAAGGCATGGCTCGTGTGATTTTGTAGATTGTTTTTGGTCGTTCGTTTTAGAGGCGTCGATTCACCCTATCCTTGTCTTTTATGGCGCCTATTCACGCTCACCCAGCTTTTCGGGTGGCATTTTATCCATATCCCCATCCATAGCGGTGAATCTTCAGCATGTTGTGCAACGCCATCATCAGCTTCCACTGCCCATCCACCTTGCGCTTGCCGCGGTAGCTGAACCGTTTTATCCCGATACCATCCGTGATGTGGCCAAATACCGGCTCCACCGTGCCAAGGCGTTGACTGTAGATATGGCGGCCCTTCAGGCTGTCAATCTTGCGCTTCATGCGTTCAATAACGCCTGCTTTCCGCTCCGCCGTGATGTCCAGCGCCACGTTGATCTGGCGCGGTGTTTTCTGCTGTTCGTTCCTCAGACAACGCTTGCGCATGCCGCAGTTTGCACAGTCATTCTCGTATGCCTGAAACTGCATGAACCAGTGGTAACCAATGCGGGCGCGGCGAGCCTTCAGCCACAGGGCCTTGCCTGCCGGGCAGCGGCATGTGCCCTTGCTTTGATCGATCTGGAAGTCATCACGGGTAAAGCGTGCTTTTTCCTTGCGCCGGTTTCTTTCCTTGGCCGTCTTGTAGTCCTTGAAGCGCGGGTCGCGTGAGCGAAAGCCGGTGTCGGCGATGTAGGCGTCGATCTTTTCCACTTCGAGATAGCGCAGCGTGGCTTCATTATGGTAGCCGGCATCTGCGGTGATTTTTGTCTTTTGCAGTTTTCTTTTGCTTGATTGGCTGCTGTCCCGAAAGGTTTCGCGGATACCTTCGAGGATGGGCGGGATCAGGCCATGTTCCTGGCCCTGGCCGAAGGCCTCTGCATGGACCACAACCTGGTGTTTACTGTCCACCGCGGCAACGCCGGTGTAGCCCTGGATCACGCCATGGCCGGTTTTCATTTTGGCGCTTTCATTGTCGGTGATGTTGCTTTTGATCGCTCGCCCACTGACGCCGGTGCGTTCATGCTCGGACTCGATGAAACGCTTGATCTTGCGCGAGGCGGCACGCAGTTTCCTGATCTGTTCGCGTTCCCGCTCGTGGATTTCAGGCTGTCGCTCGGCCATGTCCTGTTCCTGGTGGCGCTTGAGCATGCGCCTGACTGCCCGGTCAATTTTCTGGCGCTTCTTCTTCAATTCGGCATGGGTACCGCTCCATTCCTTCGAGGCGTTGGAGGGCAGTTTGCAGCCGTCAATGGCGAACATGTCCTTGCCGATCAGGCCCAGCTGATCGCAGATCAGTACAATCTGGCTGAACAGGTTGCTGATCGCCTCTGACGAACGGGAGATGAAATCGGAGATCGTGCTGTGATCGGGCCGCAGGTCCGCGGACAAGGCCATGAAGATGATGTTTTCCCGGCACAGGGCCTCGATGCGGCGGCTGCTGGTGACACCTTTGGCGTAGGCCAGGATGATAATTTTCAACAGCAGCCTGGGGTCATAGGCCGGGCGGCCGTTGTCGTCGTTGCGGTAGTATTGGTCGAAGGCACTCAGGTCGAGTTCTTCGTCGATCAGCCATGAGAGGGAGTGCTCGAAGCTGCCGGGCAGTATTTGCTTCTCATAGGACACGGGGATCATCTTCATCTGATCGTAGTTGTAGTCTACGTATCGCGCCATAGCCCTTACCCCTCACCTCATTTGTTGTCCCTGCGATTTTATCGAGTTTTGGGGTTTTTCGACAGCCTCAACGTTCCAGCTAAGAGGCGCGTGTTTTTTGCGCGTCCTTCTTGAGCCGATTGTCAGCTGCATATTCCTTCAGACTGCCTGATACATATTTATGTAGAACACTGGATACCAGAGTTTGATATGGCACACCCTCACGGAGGGCACGCCGTTGTAATGCTTCGAGATCACGACCAGATAGACGAATATTGATGCGTTTGTCCTTTTTGAAGGTATGCTCTGCAGCTTCAGCCAATAGTTTCTTTCTCTTAGCGGTTATTACTGATTTGTATCTACCACTTTCGAATGCATCGAGGATTTCCTTTTCTTCCTGATCTAACTTTTTGGAGCTCATGACTTTTCTCCTATGTACTGCTTTGTTGCCTTTCTGCTTGGAATGATAGTTTTCAAGAAAATTTCTTCATCATTTTCAATATACGGAACTAAATATGCGTAAGAATCAACTTCTACAATAAAGACCCGCTGATTAGGGTACTTTTCCTGGTTGGGGTGGCGCAGATCATCTAGCAGTTGACCTTGCTGGATATAGTAGACAACATCCTCGAACGAAACGCCCCGTTCACCTATAAGGTATTGATTCTTCTCATCATTCCAATTGAACTTTTTACTCATGGCAGAAGTATAGCATAGATGTGTGCCTTTTGTACTCAGGGTGGGGTTATGTAACGCAGCTAACGCCCCCACATCACTGCGTCGATTCATTGCCGATAAGAGGCTGCTCAAACTTATCGGCCGTTACCTGCGTGCAGGGGTCATGATCGAGGGAAAGCGCCATCCAACATCGGAGGGCGTGCCGCAAGGCGGTCCCCTCTGTCAGGATAGTTGTCGCCGCTACTGGCGAACGTCCTGTTGGATGATCTGGACAAGCGCCTGGAGTCCCAACAATTGCGCTTTGCTCGTTATGCCGACGACTTCACCATCTGTGTGAAATCAACATCGGCAGGGCATCGTGTCATGGCTTGGGTATCGCGTTTTCTGACCAGGGAACTAAAGCTCGTCGTCAATGAAGCAAAGAGCCGTGTGGTGAAAACCAACGACCTTCACTTCCTGGGGTTTACGTTTCGGGGGAAGAAAATTCGCTGGTCAGATCAGGTACTTGACAGATATATTGCTCCTGCAATATCTGCATTCCTGCCATCCATGGCGGTCAAACAATGGCGTAGGCCACGCGCGCGCATTCGCAATCTCATCAAGCTGGGTACCAGGACTCTGACAGCTGTGAGTCTTGGACTAAGCTCCAAAGATCCGTATCGTCTGGCGAGAGCGCTCGCCACGCAATCGGGGATGACAAACAAGTGGTTGGCGCAACAAGGACTCGTCTCGGTAAGAGAACTGTGGATCAAGTTTCACTATGCTTGACGAACCGCCCGGTGCGGACCCGCATGCCGGCTGGTGTGGGGACTGGGGGTTAGATACCCCCGGTTACCCGATTAGGATGTTTGGGTATATTTTTTTGATAAATACAAAAGGTGAACTATGGCAATAATAGGCCCAATAAATAGCAACAGCATAATTTTAGTCTTTGCCACAGTAGATAGCGCAATGCCGCAAGCAGCA
>JALVOC010000191.1 GCA_027032075.1 Chromatiales bacterium
AGGTAACCGATTGCCGTGCCTGCCGGCGGTATGCCATAGCGCGAGATGAACACCCCCGCCGAAACGATGCAAACAAAGATACCCAATGCCTGGTGCAGCAGTTCGTTCATTTCAGATGTGCAATTACCCGAGTTTTAAAGTCACAAATAGGGGATCTGTAAATCCCCCGGCTTTAGCCGGCATATGAGCTGTTGCGAAGCAACACCGGTTTGCAGTTATATGCTGATTCACGCGGATTGCGCATTGGTTGCGGTTCGTGGTTTTTTTCAGTCGGCCGAATGGCCGACCAATCCGGCTTTTAGCCGTAACCCGATACCACCGGCTTTAGCCGGTGGAGTATTCATTAGATCAAATCTCATTCGTCAACCGCAAAAAAGTTCGTGCTGTTATTCAGGGAACAGGGAGATTCAGTGGTTCCAAGTTGCTCTTAAACCGTCATCAAGACAGCATTAAATAATATTAAAACAGTGCGTTATATCATTGATCATTTCTGAAATAAGCGGCTAATTTAAATGTTTTTTGGCCTGGTTGGGTTTGTCGTTACGGTGAAATTTCAGAAAATTCCTACAAGGGAAGGAAATTATTAGTGGTCTCAAAATAGTCAATATATGGCCCATGTCATTAGATAGACCGCTGGCTTTCCAGCCTGATATGTGTGCTTGCTAGAATGCTCGCTTTTCTGATTTCGTCATGGATGTATTCTGTATCTGAAATCAGAAGCTTAAACTGATCGTGCCGGGGCTTTTAGGTGTGGTTGCCTGAGCGCTTACGAACAACGGATCGCCCTCGGTGTAGATCTGAAAGGCGTCATGACCCACCGACGGCGCCGGATTGCATGAGCATCCGGTCCGTTTCGTTTCCGGCGTGCGGGAATTTTTTGGGAGCTTTCGATGGTGGCGCCGCCATGGTCAGCCACCGCCGGGTTTTTCGTTTTGCGTGGACAGCGCGTGCTCCGGTGAACCAGGGGCGCTGTTTATGCGCCGGCTATACAGGTTGGCCAGAGGTTTTGCGCTGATGCCGTGCAGCAGGATGCTGAGCAAAATGGTCAATATGGCCACGGCCTCTATCGTGCCGAGACCGGAA
>JALVOC010000192.1 GCA_027032075.1 Chromatiales bacterium
GTGCAAAATAGTCCGCACTATCGCCAGCCATGATCTGCGATAATGTGGACATGGCAAAGAAGACAGACTTACGAAGACTCACTCATGAACAGTTGGCGGAGTTCCGTCGCCAAGCGGTTGCACAAGTCCAAAGCGGCATTTCGGTTGACGAGGTGTCTCACGTAATGGGTGTTTCCCGGCGCGCCCTGTTCGACTGGCTTTCACTCTATCGTTCTGGAGGCTGGGATGCCCTGAACGCCAGCAAACGTGGTGGCCGCAAACGGAAACTCGATGCGAAAGCCATGGAGTGGGTCTATCAGACGATCACGAAAAATCAGCCTTACCAGATGCAACTCCCATTCGCCCTGTGGACCGCCAAACTGGTCGCTGAAGTGATAAAAACAGAGCTGGGTATCCGACTGAGTCGCTGGAGTGTGGCCCGCCTGCTACGCCAACTGGGACTGTCGCCACAACGCCCCTTGTTCCGTGCCCATCAGCAGGATCCGGAACGAGTCGAACAGTGGAAACAAGAAATCTTCCCGCAGATTCAGAAGCAGGCAGAGCAAGACAAAGGTGCTATCTATTTCCTCGATGAATCCGCTGTGCGCTCGGATCACCACGCGGGAACAACTTGGGCTGAAGTAGGCAAGACGCCCGTCATCAAGACGACAGGAGGGCGTTTCTCGCTCAATGTTGTTGGTGCAATTTCTCCACGAGGCATCTTCCGCTTCATGACCTTCAAAGGCTCTATGAATGCTGAACGTTTTATCGAATTCCTGAAGCGTTTACTCAAGGACGAGAAACGCCCGGTTCACTTGGTCGTCGATGGCCATCCTGTCCATCGGAGTCGCGCTGTAAAACGTTTTTCCGAAGCGACTCAAGGCCGCCTCACGCTCCACTTCCTACCGCCCTATTCACCTGAACTGAATCCAATCGAGCAAGTCTGGAATCACGCCAAGGAGCACCAGGTCGGCAAGCAGGTCATCGCAGGACCTGACCACCTGAAAAAGCTCGTCCTGTCAGCCATGCGCCGCATTCAAATGCGCGCCGCCCTAGTGCGCGCTTTCTTCCAGCATCCAGATTGCGCCTACACGTTACTCC
>JALVOC010000193.1 GCA_027032075.1 Chromatiales bacterium
GCAACTGGCGATCGAAAACGAGGTATTGCGGTTTGGTGAATTCACGCTGAAGTCCGGCCGCGTCAGTCCGTATTTCTTCAACGCGGGCAGATTTGCCACCGGCAGGGCGATGTCGCTGCTGGGGCGTTATTATGCACAGGCGATCGTGGATTCGGGCATCCGCTTCGACGTGCTGTTCGGCCCGGCTTACAAAGGCATCCCGCTGGCGGCGGTGACGGCGGCGGCCTTGTATGAAGCGCATGACCTCGATGTGCCCTGGGCCTATAACCGCAAGGAGGAAAAGGCGCATGGTGAGGGTGGCCAGGTGGTGGGCGCGCCGTTGCGGGGCAGGGTGCTGATCATCGATGATGTCATCACCGCAGGCACGGCGATTCGCGAGGCGGTCGATATCATCGAACAGGCTGGTGCCGGGCTGGCCGGCGTCGTTATCGCGCTGGATCGGCAGGAGAAGGGGCAGGGAGAATTGTCCGCTGTTGAGGAAACCGAGAAAAAATACGGCATTAGGGTTGCTCATATTGCAACACTGGATGATTTGATGGATTATCTGACACAGGATCCGGCGCGATCAGGGCTGGTTGAAAAGATGCGGGCATACCGGGATGCCCATGGAGTAAAAAACTGACAACAGGAAGAATCAGGAGGAGGCATGACAACCACCAGGCCAAGCGGCCACCATCGAGACACACAATTTTGCAAAGCGGGGTGAAACTCTCTATTCTGTGCCCTGCGTCCTTGTCTGCGGCATCCTGTTCCAGTAAAACCACCTGATACCGCTATGAAAACACAACGGTTCACTCAGACAATCCTGCTCACCTGCCTGCTGGCAGTGGCGTTGGCTGTGGATGCCCGTTTGTACCGTTGGGTGGATGAAGAGGGTCGGGTGCATTACAGTGATCAGGTACCGCCGGAACAAAGCAAGAAGGGCCACGAGGTGCTGGACAAGCGGGGCATCAAGGTGGAAGAAGTGGCGCCCCAGAAAACGCCCGAGCAACTGCGGGAAGAAAGGCGCCGGCAGGCCGAGCAGGCCAAAAAGGAGGAGCGCCTGCGTCTGATCCGCGAACGCGATGAAATGCTGCTGCG
>JALVOC010000194.1 GCA_027032075.1 Chromatiales bacterium
AAGGGCTGTTGGGACTGCTCATCCATTTGCGTTTCAATGGACAGCAACTCCTTGTCACTGGTGGCCGATAACTCCAGGTCAAGCGCTTCGAGGCTGGAGAGGTTGAGTCCCAGTCCATTGATGGTATCGATTCCCGTCCGGTATTGCGCTTGGGCGTTTTCCGCCAGGCGCCGTTTCTCCTCGATGAGTACGGCCATCTCCTGGTTGCGTTCATCGATGATTTGCCGGGTTACCTGTTCGTAAAGCTCGTGCAGCGAGTTTCTGTTTTTCATAATGATTAACCTCTTTGGTTCGTTGTTCAGGCGGTGATGAGTTCAACGCCAAGTGCTGTCAAAACGTTACTGATATTGTTGTGTACCGTCACCTTGCTGGAACCGGCAAACAGCAGGCCGGTGGCCTTGCGGTTCGATCGATCCATCAACAGAGAGCCGGAGTCCCCCCCTGCAGACATGTTGGTCGTCAGGATTTGATTGCGGAAGTAGGCGGTACCGGTGCCGAAACCGACGGCAATGGTGGCGTCGAGTCCGGTCACTGTTCCACTGGTAACGCCAGTGGTGCGCCCGCTTTTGATCACCTGCATGCCCAGCGTCGCTTCCACCGTGCCCCGGGGGATTCCCAGACCTGCGACCGGTGCAACCACATTCCGCAGATCCCTGGGTTTTGCCAGTGCGGCATCCACCAGGTTGTACCGGTTCCGGTTGAAGAGGATGGGAACGAAACGCTTCAGATGGGCGATAGTGTCGGCGGGATAGGTGCCTCCGTCATGTTTCCCCGGCTGTAGAATGGGGTCTCCCTTGGTTGCGGCATTTGAGTTGGCCAGCACATGGTTGTTACTGAGAATATAGGTTTCACATGGCCGGCAGGCATCCTTGACCAGGCAGCCGAAGGTTCCTGCGGTGATTTTATAGTGTCCAATGCTGTAACCGGGTTTTGCCGGCCTGATGCGGGTGGTGAATGCTAGCGCTTCGATGGAGCCGACCTCTTGGACATCTGTCTTGATATTGTCTATGGCCGGGGGAACCAGATCGCCAGGCGCCAGCGCTTTCTTGGCCACCTTTTTCTCCACGTAGACCTGAAT
>JALVOC010000195.1 GCA_027032075.1 Chromatiales bacterium
CCGGCCGGACGAGCGCGTACCCCTTCCTCCACGTGAACGGGGCGCAGGCGACGGTGGGCTTTGGCGACGGCGCGGCGGAGCAAAGCTATACCAGCGGCCCCATCCTGACGCCAAACGCCTGGAACTTTGTGGCGGCGACGTTTGACGGGACGACGCTGAACCTCTACGTCAACGGGGCGCTGGCAGAAAGTACGAACCAGTTTGCCGGGCTGCGGCCGGCGGCGACGACCCGGTTTAACATTGGCTACCGCAGCGACGCGGCCGGCGCAGCGTACTTTGCCGGGCGGCTGGACAATCTGGCCGTTTACCGGCAGGCGTTGACGGCGGCGGAAATCGCCGGGCTGTGGCGCGCGGGCTGGCAGCCGGCGGCGCTGGACAACAGCGGCCCCGGCGTGACGGCCGCCGCCTGGACGTACCCCCTGCCGGACGGGCTGCGCGGCAGCTACCAGATTCGCCTGCGCTCGACGGACGTGAATGGCAGCCGCTCGCTGGATTACGCCGAGTTGGGCGCGTGGGAAGGGTTGATTGACGATTCGATTCAAACGGTTTACCTGCCGGTTATGATGAACGCTTTTGCCAATCTGCCCGACCTGGTGGTGTCTGATTTGCGCGCGGTCAATGGCGGCTTGCAGCTAACGGTAGAAAATCGGGGGCCGGCGCCGGTGACGGATGAGTTTTGGGTAGACGTGTACCTGAACCCGGCGACGCCGCCAACGGCCGTGAACCAGACGTGGGACAGCGTGGGCAATGCCGGCCTGGTCTGGGGGGTGACGGCCTCGGCGCTGCCCCTCAACCCCGGCGATTCGTTGACGCTGGCGGTGGGCGACGCTTACTACCGGGCGGATTACAGCCGGTGGAGCGGCGCCATCCCCGCGGGGACGGTGTTGTACGCTCAGGTGGATTCGGCTAACATCAATACCAATTATGGCGCGGTGCGGGAAACGCACGAAGTAACAGGAGGCGTGTATAATAATATCATTGGGCCGGTCACGGCGGCGCAGACGTTTTTTGCGCCGCGCGGCGGCGCCCGGCTGGCAGACGGCCGGGCGGACGGCCGTCTGGCGGCCCGGCCGTA
>JALVOC010000196.1 GCA_027032075.1 Chromatiales bacterium
TGCTGGTGGCGGGGCGGTATCAGGAATTGCTCGAGCTGTTGGAATTGAATCGGTATCCCATGTGGCATTACCGGCGTTATGGCGTCGAGGCGCTGCTGGCTCTGGGTAGAAAGGCGGAAGCTGTTCAGTACGCCGAGGCCTCGCGCGGACTGAACCAGCCGGATTCCGTGATTGATCAGGCCTGTGAGGAGATCCTGATCTCGTCCGGATTGCATGAGGAAGCCTATCGGCGCTATGGCTTGAGTGCTGCGGTGGGTAATTCCTATATCGCCCGGTTTCGCGCGGTCGCTAAACGTTACCCCGAGAAGGACAAGTCACAGATCCTAGCCGACCTGATTGCCACGACACCGGGAGAAGAGGGTAAGTGGTTTGCCACGGCCAAGGAGATCAAGCTTTTTGAGCTGGCACTGGAACTGGCCAACCGCAGTCCCTGCGATCCGAAAACGCTGACCCGAGCGGCAAGGGATTTCCTCGAGTCGGAACCGGACTTTGCACTCGGTTGTGCGATGGCTGCGCTTCGCTGGTTGAGTGAGGGGTGGGGTTACGAGGTAACCAGTGCCGATGTTGTGGAGGCGTATGACTGGGCGATGGCTGCCGCCGCAACGTTGAACAAGGTTGACGATGTAACGGATAAGATACGGCAGCTTATTGAGTCGAATGAAAGTGCGTCAACGTTGTTTGTTCGACAGTCATTGCAGCGTTATATGTGGGCGCGGCATTCATCGAATGAAGGAGTGTGATGGAGAGCCAATGGTAAACAGTGAATGGGTGCACGCCTACAACAAAAGACATCAATCTGCGTTCCACTCACGTTCCACTGGCGTTCCACAAAAGGGACAATCGGAGACCATGGCAGACAATACGGACATCGAATTAAAAAAGAAAAATGCTTTTAAAAACAATGTGTAATGTGGTTTCGGATGGTTTGTGATGGTCTGTAAAAATGGTGCCGAGGAGAGGACTTGAACCTCCACGGGGTTACCCCCACTAGCACCTGAAGCTAGCGTGTCTACCAATTTCACCACCTCGGCAAAGGTCTGTGATGTGTTACTATATAGTAACAAGAGCGA
>JALVOC010000197.1 GCA_027032075.1 Chromatiales bacterium
CCAACAACATCGACGGATGTGCCAGGGTATGCCATGCCCCTACGGCCTACGGAATGCAGAAGGCATTTGGCACAGGGGCTGCAACCAACTCCATCGCCGACCTGAAACACACCGACTGCATCCTTGTTATCGGTGCCAACCCGACAAATGCACACCCTGTTACCGGATCTAAGATAAAACAGCAGGTGATGAAGGGCAAGACCCTGATAGTCATTGACCCGGTAAAGACAGAACTGGCCGCACTGGCCGACTATCACCTGCAGTTAAGGCCGGGAACAAACATTGCCCTTCTCAACATGTTTGCCTACTACCTGATCAAAAACAACTGGCTGGACCATGAATTCATAAACAAACGAACAACCGGTTTCAAAGAGTTCAGGGAAAAGATATTAAAAGCCGACATTGAAGAATACGAAAGGATAACCACCGTTGACAGGCATCTTGTGGAGCAAGCTGCCGAAGCGTACGCCAAAGCCGGCAATGCCATGTCTTTCCACGGGCTCGGCGTCACGGAACACTACACAGGCAGCCGTGCTGTCATGCTGCTGGCAAACATAAGCATGTTTACAGGAAACATCGGCCGTAAAGGTGTCGGGGTAAATCCGCTCCGGGGACAGAACAACGTGCAGGGTGCTGCCGACATGGGCGTGCAGCCGCATCAGGGAGCAGGGTACCTCGATGTGAACGATCCCGGGATAAAGGAATACTACAAAAAGAAATACGGCATTGATGAGATCCCGGAAAAAGAGGGTCTTAAGATACCTGAGATGTTCAATGGCGCCATTGAAGGAAAGGTGAAAGCAATGTGGATAATGGGCGAGGATGTGCTTCAGACAGACCCTAACACCGGTCATGTGCGCAAGGCTCTCGAATCGCTTGACTTCCTTGTGGTACAGGAGCTTTTCCCCACTGACACTTCCAAAGTTGCAGATGTGGTTTTGCCTGCCGCCTCGTTCTTCGAGAAAGAGGGGACATTTACCAACGGCGAAAGAAGGGTACAGAAGGTGAACAAGGTTGTCGAACCACTCGAAGGCACAAAGGCCGACGGGCAGATCATGGTTGATATCA
>JALVOC010000198.1 GCA_027032075.1 Chromatiales bacterium
CCGCATTAGCCAAAAGACTGGTGTTCCTCTTGCCCAACACATTCTCCTACCCTACCACCCTGACCCTGGCCGTCGTCCGCAGCGGGTACAGCCTGGCCTATGTGCCCATCCAAACCGGCAAGCGGCAAGGCAAAAGCAAAATCAAACTCCTGCGCGACGGTTCCCGCTTTTTTTTGATCCTGTTCAAGATTGCCACGCTCTTTTCCCCCCTTAAAATATTTGTTCCCCTCAGCCTCTTGATTTTTTTGTTGGGTTTGGGGTATGGTGGTTTCAAGGTGTTGTTTTTGGGCACGCGCTACGGGCCAACGTCCGCTATGCTGATGACGATTGCCGTGGTCATTTTCCTTATCGGGCTGGTTTCGGAGCAAATTACCTATTTGTGGTATGACGACCGGGGAGGAGAGCGATGAAGGGCGGCCGGCTGGTGTTGCAAGTTCCCTTTCTTTACCCGCCGCACGATGAACCGTATGATTTTCGCCGTTGGACGGTACACGGTCTGCGGCAGTTGGCCGCAGAGCATGGTTTTGTGGTGGTGGAGGAGACGATGAACGGCCGCCCGGCGGAAACGGCCGCTTTACTTGCCAATCTGGCGCTGGCACACACTGCCTTGCGCTGGCTGGCCGAAAAACGGCCGCAAATGGCGCTGCTGCCCCTTGTACCGCCTCTCATTTTGCTCATCAACCTGCTGGGCTGGCTGGGCGGCGTGTTAGGCGGCGCCGATGGCTGGATGCCGCATAGCTGCCGCATGGTGTGGGAAAAACCGGAATGAAACAGTTGCTGCTGATTTCCACATCTTTCCCCGACGCGGCGTACCAGGCCGGGCAGGAAGCAGCCGGGCAGTTTGTCTATGATTTTGCCGTGGCGCTGGCCCGGCACGCGCGGGTAACGGCCGTCGTGCCCGGCCAACAATCTGGCGTGACGCAGGAAGAGGGGGTGACGGTGCGTCGTTTTGGCGTGCCGGCCCTGCCTCTTTCTCTGCTCAAACCGGCCCGCCCAACTGACTGGGGGAAGATTTGGCGGACGATGCGGGCGGGGCAGACGGCCGTTGCTGCCGCCGTTCAGGCCAGCCCGCCGGATCACATCCTGGCTTTGTGGGCGCTGCCTTCCGGCTATTGGGCGCAAAAAACCGGGCGGCCGTACTCCATCTGGGCGCTGGGCAGCGATATTTGGGGGCTGGGGCGCGTGCCGCTGGCGCGGGGCGCGCTGCGACGGGTATTGCAAGGGGCTGTTCACCGTTTTGCCGATGGCTATCAGTTGGCGGCGGACGTAGAGGCGATTGGGCAACGGCCGTGCCGCTTTCTGCCCAGTTCCCGCCGCCTGCCGGCGCGCGGAGAGAAACAGTTGGCGACGCAACCGCCGTATAAGCTGGCCTTCCTGGGGCGGTGGCACCCCAACAAGGGGGTGGATTTGCTCCTGGACGCGCTCCATTTGTTGTTGGATGAGGATTGGCGGCAGATTGCCGAGGTTCGTATTTTTGGCGGCGGCCCGCTGGCGGACGTGGCGACGGCGGGGGTGGAACGGCTGCGGGCAAACGGCCGTCCCGTCGCCCTGGGCGGCTATCTCAACCGGCGGGAAGCGGCCGATTTGCTCACCTGGGCCGATTACCTGCTGCTGCCTTCCCGCATCGAAAGCATCCCCGTCATCTTTTCCGACGCGCTGCAAGCGAATACGCCGCTCATTGCCACGCCGGTGGGGGATTTGCCCCGGCTGCTGGCGGATGGCGCGGCCGGTATTCTGGCGGAGGGCGTGTCAGCGGCAGGACTAGCCCATGCCATTCATAGAGCGCTTCACCTCACTCCAGCACAATTTACCAAATCATTATCAGAACTTGCCAGATTGTTTAATGTCAAACAAAGCGCGATAAATCTCTTGAGAATACTTTTGGATGAACTTGAGGAGACGACATGAGTGCGCTCAACACAATCAATGAAAACATCATTTTTTCGTTCTCTTTGCGCCTACTGTATCGTTACGGTTAATTCATTTTCGAAGGAGACTTTTTTGAAAAAGAAACTCTATTTAATTTCATATTACTTTGCGCCATTAGGTCGTGCGGATGGCATCAATCGTTCTTATTTGGTTAAATTTCTTTCGGATTTAGAGTGGAAGATTGATGTTATCAGTTGTGCCAATCCACATGCCTTTTTACGCAATTTTCAAAAGGATAATTCCTTATTAAATATTTTCCCTGTATCTGTTAATTTGCACCCGGTCAAAAGTTTTTACTGGGGGCCTGTTGGCCAAATTGCTGCATTGTCAGGACTAGCCCCTGATCCATTTGGGAACTGGGTGAAACCTGCTATTTCCACTGCCAGAGAAATCGTAAAAGAACATGGTATCGTTTATGCTGTTGTTCCACCTGTATCGAATGCAAAAATTGCAAGTACAATAGCAAAAGAAAAAAAGTTACCATTAGTTATCGATTTTCGAGACGATGTGTTTAACTTGTCCAAAGAAATTTTGCACCAGGCCGATTTAATTGTGGCATCAACCCCTGTGTCACTTCAAAACATGCTTTCTTATTACAAATTAGACCCGGATAAAGGCATTGTTGTGTTCAATGGTTATCCCGTTGAGCGTATTTCCAGTCAACATTCAACCTCATCCAAATTGAGAATTATTTATGCGGGATTGCTAAATATAGACCAAGATCCTGCTTTGTTAGCCAGAGTAGTAAGATATATGGAAAAAAGGTATCCACATACAAAAGGCAAAGTTCAGGTAAATTATTACGGCCCAAAAAATTACTATACTCAGCTTTTTTTGCGTAAATATCTTACTCCAAATATACGCTATCATGGCTACCTGCCATTTGCACAAATCTTGGAAAAAATTACACAAGCAGATTTGGCTTACACTTCTTTACGGGATGAACGTAAAGCATACTGTATTCCGTCAAAAGTGTTTCAATATATTTCAATGGAGGTGCCTGTTTTAGCAACAGGGCCTGATGGCGCGCTCAAGGATTTTATTAATCAAAACCAAATCGGCCGATTTTCTAACTCTGACGATTTGGAAGCGCAAGCTGAAGATATTTACTACCTTCTCTCAAATCCAACTGCTTTGGCACAAATGAAGCAAAATTTACAAAAAATCAAACCTGAATTTGCGATGAAATCTCAGGTTGAAATACTAGACAAGACACTAATCAAATTGCTATGAAAAGTTCCAAGATAATATCCAGACTACAGCCACGTATTGAGGAAATAGATAGATGGCGTTATCAGAAAATTGCTCATTATTGTCAGGGTAGTGTGTTAGATGTTGCTTGCGGGCTAAAAGGATTATCTGAATTTATTACCCAAGATAAGTATTTGGGTTGTGATTTGAATGGTGGAGATGTTATAGCATCCATTTATTCATTACCGTTTCCTGATAATAGTTTTGACACCGTTGTTTTGGGAGAAGTGCTAGAACATCTTGATATGCCCTTAGTAGCTCTTTCAGAAGCAGGTAGAGTGAGTCGCCATCGGATTGTTGTTACTGTGCCTAATAATTACTCATTGGTAAGGTTAGCCCGTTTATTTCTTAATCGATATGTAGACATTGAAGAAGAGCATATTTTGTCTTTGAATGCCTGGAATTTGAAAATACTTTTTGAAAGAATTGGTTTT
>JALVOC010000199.1 GCA_027032075.1 Chromatiales bacterium
AAAATACCATTAGAGATACAGATTCTATCATCAATTTGGCTATGTTAATCCTTGAAAATGAATACCTTACAAATCCCTGTCACTCCCACTCTATTATCAATAAGCCTTTTTTATCTTTTATATTCAAATACTTATTTTCCTGCTAAACGGTAATACCATGAAAAATACCATGTTCGGAAAATGCCTGTCGTCGGCGGTATCACTGTTTAGAAATCATGATGTCCAGCTGTCACTACAGCTGGACATCATATGCTGTAAAGACTAAAATTTAATCAACTTGATTATTTTAATTAATATAGGTGCGCTATGAAAAGACTCAACGCCAGTGACGCCAAACGCGAATTCGGTGAGGTGCTCATCAACGCACAACACGGTCCTGTTGGCATCAACCGCAATGGCAAACCTGTTGCCGTAGTGATCTCGGCGTCTGAATATGCGCAGCTTGAGGCGCTTAAAGAGGCGCATCTAAAGCAGTCCATCGAAGAAGGTATCGCCGACTTGCAGGCCGGAAAAACCAGTGACGGCAAATCCGTCATAGACAAACTACGAAAACGAATGAATGGCTAACCCGTGTCAAAGCGCAGCCCCCGCTACCAATTCACAAACAAGGCGGAACGTGATCTCGAAGGTATCATTGACTATACCGTCCAGGAATGGGGAGCCGCTCAAGCCAATACCTACCTTGACGGCCTGGAAACACGCGCACAACTCCTTGCTGAAAATCCAGACCTGGGAACAGCACGCGAGACAATTTCCAAGGGGCTACTCAGCTTCCCTTATGAAAGCCATATTCTGTATTACAAAAAACACACCGGTGATATCGTGATTGTACGTGTACTCCATCAACACATGGATCCGGTGAAGCACCTCTGATTCTGTAGGTGTGCTGCTGTACGATGGTGATGAAACCATGCTTCTCGGTAACAACCTGTGGGCTGCTCCCCTGTCCACACTCTGGGGCGCGTAAAGCGGTCATCAATATGCTCGATCAGCCGAGCGAAAAAATACCATGACAGCACCAATCTGCCTCTCATGGTATCGCCGCTTTTTGCGTTACAGCCCG
>JALVOC010000200.1 GCA_027032075.1 Chromatiales bacterium
CGCTGGGGGTGGGTGGCATTCGCCCTGATGGTCATCGGTGCAGTGATGAACAACATCGCGGTGTTCAGCGGCAAGTCCAGCGTCATGATGACCTCCTACGTTCCAATGCAGGCGCAACCCCACTTTTATCTGGGGCTGATCCTGTTTGCAGTGGGCGCGTTGATCGTCTGTTTCATGTTTCTCGGAACACTGGTCATAGCAAAGGACGAGAAGACCTATGAAGGCTCCATTCCGCTGGTGACCTTCGGTGCCTTGACCGCTGCCATCATCGCTATATTCACCATTGCGAGCGGTGCCATCATCCTCATTCCCACCTTCCTCTGGTCGATCGGTTACATAAGCCATATCGATGCGGAGATGTATCGTGTCATCTGGTGGGGTCTGGGGCACTCTTCACAACAGATCAATGTGGCAGCCCATATCTCGATCTGGTACCTGATTGTCGGCATCCTGTTCGGTGCCCGCCCACTGTCGGAAAAGGTCAGCCGGCTCGCTTTCCTGCTCTATATCCTGTTCCTGCAACTCGCCAGCGCCCATCACATTTTGGTGGATCCAGGAATGGGCACCGAGTGGAAAATCTTCAATACCAGCTATGCCATGTATTTGGCGGTGCTGGCTAGCATGATTCACGGCCTGACCGTTCCGGGTGCCATGGAGGTGGCTCAGCGGCGCAAGGGGCTGACCAAGGGACTGTTCGAGTGGCTGCGCAAGGCACCGTGGGACAATCCCGTCTTTTCCGGGTTTTTCATCGCGCTGATCGTGTTCGGCTTCCTAGGAGGCATCACCGGCGTGGTGATGGGAACCGAGCAGATCAACCTGATTATCCACAACACCATCTATGTCCCGGCCCACTTCCACGCAACCGTGGCAGTAGGTACCACCCTCACCTTCATGGCTCTCACCTACCTGCTGATTCCGGTGCTGTTCCGGCGCAAACTGTTCCTGCCCAAACTGGCGCAATGGCAGCCATATATCTTTGGCGGCGGGATGACACTGCTGGTCCTGTTCATGCTGGGTGCGGGTACGCTCGGCGTCTCAAGGCGCCATTGGGATATGGGATTCA
>JALVOC010000201.1 GCA_027032075.1 Chromatiales bacterium
CTTGATTTCGGTGGATGCGGTAGGTGCGGCGCTTCCCCCGATGGCCTTGATGGCGTCATCGGCCTTCTTGCTTTCGAAAGCGGCCTTGGGCCATGCGGCCAGAACGGCACCTGGGCTCAACAGGCCCGCTGCCGCGGCGACACCCGCCGCGCCGGCAGCCATGCTGCCTTTCAAGAATATTCTGCGTTGCATTGTTTTCATTCCTCGGATTTGGTGGTTGTTACAGCGAGTAGATGAATTCGGTGACCTTATCGATCTCCTCGGGTGTCAGCACGCCGTGGGGGCCAAAGGGGATCATGATGGTATTGGGTACTTTTGTACGGGCATCCGCGATCTGCGCGCGGAGGGCGGCCTTGTCGGGGAAGCGGGCTTTCATGGCGATCAGTGGTGGACCGATATTGCCGGGCAGTTCGCCGCCCGCGATCATATGGCAGGCAAGGCAGTTGCCCTTCTTTCGATCGAAAGCGATCTTCTTTCCCTCTTCGATAACGGACGCTTCGTCTCCGGCCAGGGTGGCGACCGGCGTCAGAAGCGTTGCGCCTGTGAGCAGAATCGCGGAGGCTGCGGTTACCACAGTCTTCATTGCGGTATGCATGGATAACTCTCCTTCAAATGGTAGGGTTTGGAGTTGCATGGGAGGGTGGTTTGTTGGCTACCGAAGTTTCCCATGTAGAAGCGCAAATATCATACGGCAATTACATGTGTTGGCAAAGCACGGGAGCAACTGTAAGATATTGAAAATTAAAATATTAGTAATATCTAATGTTGTGCTGGGAGTGTGTGTTGCCCCTGATGTGTTTCAGGCATGGTTTGTTGTCGGAAATGGGTGGGTTTTCGCATGGTGGGCCTGGGTCCATGGTGAGCAGCTCGTTGCTGCTGTATATTAGCGCCTTCTGAATTACTGAATGACAATCGTTAAGGTAAGCAATGTACGGAATCCAGGAAGTCGAAGCGCAGACGCTGTATGAGTGGCTAGAAGGTGGGCAGAAAGTCAAGTTGATCGATGTCAGAACGCCGGGCGAGGTCGCGCAGGGGGTGATCGAGGGCTATGAGTTCGTTCCCATGCATCTGATACCGATGACGCCGATTGAGTTGGATGATGACGAAAAACTGGTAATCTATTGCCGTAGTGGCGCCCGGTCGGCGCAGGTCTGCATGTTTCTGGCGCAACAGGGCAGGGAAGCGTATAACCTTCGTGGCGGGATCATCGCTTGGGCTTCGGCGGGGCTGCCGGTTGCGGCTCCGGAGTCGTCGAGCAAGATGGCGGGTTGATCGCGGCTCGATGTCGGTCGCAGTTGTGTTTCGTAACCTAAATCAATAGAGGTAGAGTTTTATGTCTGATGAAAAGAAATTAGCGATTATCGCAACCAAGGGGACCCTCGATTGGGCCTATCCCCCGTTCATTCTGGCTTCGACGGCTGCGGCGCTGGGTTACGAGACCGAGATCTTCTTTACGTTCTATGGGCTGCAGCTTCTGAAGAAGAAGCTCGATTTGAAGGTGTCTCCTCTTGGCAACCCGGGTATGCCGATGCCCATGCCGGTTCCGGTGCTGGTGCAGGCGCTTCCGGGTATGCAGTCCATGATGACGATGATGATGAAGAAGAAAATGGCATCGAAAGGTGTTGCGGATCTGACCGATCTGCGCGATCTCTGTGTCGAAGCCGAGGTGAAAATGGTGGCTTGCCAGATGACGGTCGATCTGTTCGAAATGGATACTTCCGATTTTATCAGTGAAGTGGAGTATGCGGGCGCTGCCTCGTTCTTCGAGTTCGCTGGTGATGCGGATATCTGTCTCTATATCTGATTATGTGGTGACAGGGTGTGGGTGTTCCACACTTCCAGGCATCAACGCGTTAAAACGTCAATATGGAAAGGGCTCTCGGAAGGGAGCCCTTTTTTTGTGTGATTTCGCGAGATTGCGGGCGCGGGGAGTAGAATCGGCGGTGCTTTGGGGGTGTTTGTCTGCATAAGCAAATTTTATCGCTATATCTATCCCTATGGGGATAGTGGTGATAGGCGATGGGCATCCCAAGAAGGGGATTGTTGAGTCTGGGGAGTACAACCTAGACTTGCCATCCATTAGCGAGGTCTGCGCTTCCATTGTGATCGTGGGCCGGTTTTTACTGGAATGCGGGGGCCTTGGGCTCAAGCGTAGTACGAAATTTCACAATAGGTGAGGAGAGAGGCATGGCAGAGCATTTTGAGACTCCAATGCTTGATGAGCTGGAAAACGGACCGTGGCCCAGCTTTATTTCTGGTTTCAAGCGTCTGCGGGACAACCATCCCGAAGAGCGCATTCGTGAGGTGGCCAATTCACTGCTGGGCCAGCTTGAGCACTCCTATGAAACCCGCAAAGGGTATTGGAAGGGTGGTACTGTCAGCGTCTTCGGTTATGGTGCCGGCATCATTCCTCGTTTCTCCGAGGTGGAGCACAAGTTCGTTGCGTCGAAGGAGTTCCATACGCTGCGAGTTCAGCCGCCACCAGGAAACTACTACACTACCGATATGCTTCGTCAGCTGAGTGACAGCTGGGAGAAGTATGGTTCTGGCCTCATTACCTTTCATGGTCAGACAGGGAATATCATGTTCATCGGCGCTGATACCGATAACACCCAAACGTTCTTCGACGAGATCAATGACTATGGTTGGGATCTCGGTGGCGCGGGTCCCGACGTGCGCACCGGCATGTCCTGTGTGGGCGCGGCGCGTTGTGAGCAGTCCTGCATCGACGAGCAGCGTATTCATCGCACGCTGCAGAACAACTTCACCGATGATGTCCATCGTCCGGCGCTGCCCTACAAGTTCAAATTCAAGATCTCTGGTTGCCCGAATGATTGCCAGAACTCCATCGAGCGCTCCGACTTCTCCGTGATCGGCACTTGGCGTGATGACATGAAGGTCGATCAGGATGCCTTCAAGGAGTATCTCAAGACCAAGGGGCGCCAGTATCTGATCGACAACGTTATCAGCCGTTGCCCGACAAACGCGCTCTCCATCAACGATGACGACACATTGGCTGTCGACAATCGCAACTGTGTTCGCTGCATGCACTGTCTGAATGTCATGCCCAAGGCGCTGTCTCCGGGAGACGATCGTGGCGCAACCATCTGCATCGGTGGCAAGCGTACGCTGAAGATAGGTGACTTGATGGGTACCGTTGTCGTTCCGTTCAAGAAGCTCGAGACCGAAGAGGACTTCGAAAGTCTCGTCGAGATGGCTGAAGAGATCATCGACTTCTGGGCCGAGAATGGTCTGGAGCACGAGCGTTGCGGCGAGATGATCGAGCGTATTGGTTTGGTCAACTTCCTGGAAGGCATTGGTGTCGATGTTGATCCGAACATGGTCAATAATCCGCGTCAAAGCTCCTATGTCCGCATGGACGAGTGGGATGCTGAAGCCGAAAAGTGGTTCGAGCGCAAGGCTGAAGAAGCCGCTGGTTAAGGTCTGATCGAAGCGGGCCAGGGCTGGGGCCCGTTCCGGGCTCCAGCATGATTTTTCGTTTTAATTTTTTTAGAGTTGATGGGAGTTGGCTATGTCAGAAGCTGCTGCACCACGTCCCCCTATTGAATCAGGTTGTCCTGAAGGGTTT
>JALVOC010000202.1 GCA_027032075.1 Chromatiales bacterium
TTCCATGGCGCTCTGCACTCAAAGGTAATGTCAACACAGCAGCACAAGAGGTGACAGAGTGGATCCAGATAGGCATGGAAGTCTACATTCCCTCCCGCAGGTATCAACAGAAGCCTCACTCTCAGCCGTGGTTCTCTCCAGAGTGCGCAGCAGCTATCTGTCAACGCAACTTTTTCTTCCACAAGTATCAGAGAGATAGGACTGTAGAAAATCTTTCGTTGTTTAGAGCCGCTCGTAGGAGATGCAAGAAGATTCTTGACTTGGCTAGAGACCGATATGCAAAGCAAACTCGAGAATCTATTTCCAGTCAGAAGCTCGGCTCCAAAGATTTCTGGAGAATCTGCAACAGTGTCCTGAAGAGAAGCAAGTCGTCACTTCCATCGCTCAGTCTCAACTCAGATACAATGGCCGTATCTTCAGCAGACAAAGCCGAGCTTCTTTGTCATCAATTTGCTAAGAACTCTTCGCTGGACGATGGCGACCGACCACTTCCTACCTTTCCTCCACGAACTGCATCAACCTTGTTACCTCTTTTCATCTCAGCGAAGCAGGTTCGAAGGATTATCAATAGTCTCGACACTTCGAAGTCTAGCGGTCCTGATGGCATTCCAGCAGTAGTATTGAAGATGTGTGCTCCTGAACTCTCTCCAATCCTCGCAAAGTTGTACCGCAAATGTCTCTCAGTCGGTGAATTTCCTTCTTGCTGGAAGATTGCATCTGTTGTTCCAATGGCAAAGAAAGGGTGTGATTCATCTCAGCCGTCCAGCTATCGTCCGATTAGTCTTCTTCCGAGGGTTCGAATCAGCAAGGTGTTTGAATCTACAGTCAATACACATGTGTTAGATTACCTTGAGACCAACCAGCTTCTTTCTGCAACTCAGTTCGGATTTCGACATTCGCGCTCTACAGTAGATCTTTTGGCATACGTGATAGAGCAAGTGAGCCGTTCCCTCGAGAAGCAAGGTGTGACCCGTTCTGATGATGTATGCAATGGCACTACTCTCCAACTCAATTGACAAGACCAAGAGCTCCGTTTAGCGTCAACAACTGTGCAA
>JALVOC010000203.1 GCA_027032075.1 Chromatiales bacterium
TTGTTGTCGGAACTGCTTCAATTCATTTGTGTGCGATATAGTATTCATACACTATAAAATGAAGCAGTTTCGTTATTTTTGCAAATAACTCATTTGTCAAAAGTCCAAAATCATTGTTCTATGTTAAAATGTGTTGTGGAGGTCATATGAGCTTGCAAAAAGTTTTGGAATCGGTACAAACGCTTTCGATTCAAGAGCAGTTGGCCTTGATTGAAGCAACTTCGCACATGATTCAGGCAGCGATTGCCCCTGACGAGGCAAAAACGGCTCACCTGCGGGAGGCAACGGCCGTTTACCAGCCAACCCATACGCTCCACAAGCAAATCGAGGCGCTGCGGCAAGCGCCCAATCCCGCCCCGGAAAAGATGATCCGGTTTGGCATGTTTGCCGACAACATCCCCGATCTGACGCTTGAAGATTTCAAAATTGCAGAATGGCATCCGGCCGACGAGGAATGGGATGAGTGATCTGTTTGTCATCGATACCCACGCGCTGCTCTGGCATCTGGACGGCAACCCTCGATTGGGCGAACAGGCCAAACAAATTTTGGATGACCCGGACGCCCGCTTCCTCTTGCCAGCCATTGCGTTAGCCGAAGCGTTATTTGTACTGGAACGAAAAGGCGCGCTCTTTTCGCTATCTGAAGAACAACTTGTGAACAAAATCAAGGAAGATAGCCGCATTGCCATTGCTGAAACCAATTTGGAGGTAATTGAAACCAGTCTGGAATGCAAAGCAGTGCGGGAAATACATGACAGGTTAATTGTGGCAACGGCCGTACTCGCCCAAAAACTCGACCTGTCCGTTTCCATCATCAGCCGCGACAACAACATCCGAGAAACCAATCTCGTTCCCGTAATCTGGTGACTGAACAGTAAACAGTGGAAACTGAAAACTGAAAACTGAAAACTAACCACTAAAATCCTCCCCTCTCCGCAATAAATTGCAATACCTCAGCTTCATACCCCATAAAATTAGCGCAGCCGTGCCGGGTGACGACGATAGCGCCGCAGGCGTTTCCCATGCGGCACGCCTTGTACCAATCCCACCC
>JALVOC010000204.1 GCA_027032075.1 Chromatiales bacterium
AATCTGTTAATATATAAGCATGGTTAACACGGGTGATTTTTTAGCGGAACTCACCCCTAGTAAGGACAAATAGAATGGCAAATAAAATTCTCGCTGAGTGTCCCCGGTGTCACAGCAGAAATGTGTCCCCGGCTGACAGGTCTAATGGGATGCGTCACTGTTGTAGGTGTGGCAAGCAGTTCCGGGATGACAAGATCAACTTGGCCCCCGTCACCGTTGGAAGCGGCAAAATAATCCACGCCGCGACTGTTCGTTTTGTAAAAATTGGCCGGCGAAGCACCCGAAAGGTTTATTTTCAAATTTGTGGCAGAGGCAGACCTCTCGCTGGCAAGCTCGCCCATGGCAAGACTGTAGAAGATGTCACCTGCGAAAAATGCCTTGCTACTATGGAGGGGCTTGATTATGCTTAGTACAACTGTCGTCCTACCCCTCGCTATTGATGAAATTGTCGTCCAGGTGGACGATAACGGCCGTCCGTTGAATCCTCGCGGAGATGTTTTTGAAACCACAGACCTGCAAGCCAGCATTAAAGAAACCGGCTTGAAGCATCCCATAATGGTGCGGATTGACGACCACGGCCGTTACTTGTTGCAAGAAGGTCATCGCCGATTGGCCGCATGTAAAAAACTCGGATGGCAAGAAATCCCCTGCTTGATTGAAAATTATTCGCCGGAAGCAAACCCGCTTGACGACATTATCACAATGTTTGCCGGTGATGTTACCAGCGATTACAACCCTGTTTCTGCCGCCATTGCTGTGAAGCGGCTGGTTGATGCAGGCTACCGGCTCTCGCAAATAGCCAAAGCCTGGGGCAAGAAGCCCGACACCGTTGGCGCATATCTGGCCCTGCTTGATGCGTCTCCTGCGGCGGCTGAGGCAGTCGAATCCGGGCGGATGGGTATTTCTGTATTCTCCCGACTAAAATCATTGCCGCCAGAAATTCAGGAAGCCGTAATTGACCGCGCCAGTGACGATTCTGGAAATGTTTCAATGCGGAATGTCATTGCTGCTCTGAAAGAAACCAAAGCCGAAGCAGAGGCGGCGG
>JALVOC010000205.1 GCA_027032075.1 Chromatiales bacterium
CCGAGCCGGTCGAACAGATCGAAGGTCTGGTCGATCACCCAGTCCGGCCGGGCCCCCTCGCGGTCGATCTTGTTCACCACCACGATCGGTTTCAGCCCATGCTTGAACGCCTTCTGGGTGACGAACCGGGTCTGGGGCATCGGCCCCTCCACCGCATCCACCAACAGCAGTACCGAGTCCACCATCGACAGCACCCGCTCCACCTCGCCGCCGAAATCGGCGTGACCGGGGGTGTCGACGATGTTGATCCGGTAGTCGTTCCAGCGGATCGCCGTGTTCTTCGACAGGATGGTGATACCGCGCTCCTTCTCCAGATCGTTGGAGTCCATCACCCGCTCCACCGGCCCGAAGCGGTCGCCCAGGGTGCCGGACTGCTGCAGCAGCTGGTCCACCAGGGTGGTCTTGCCGTGGTCGACATGGGCGATGATGGCGATATTGCGAAGCTGACTGATCATGGAGACGGGGCTTTCCGCGGGGCGACTGGGTGAGGGAAGGCGGCGCATTATAGCGAATCCGGAGAAAAACACATGCCCGATCGGGACCCGCAGATCGAATCAATGGCTTAGGCAGTTTTCATGAAGTTCAGAATACGGCTTTTCGAGTATCGCACTGTGACCCAACTTAAATTCCACTTATTCACAGATCCTGTGGATAACTCTGTTGATAACAGCGGGACCAAGCCCCCAAACCCGCTCCACAAAAGGATTTTCGTTAAATTGTCAAAAAAACGTACAGCTTTTTATGTACTGACATAACAATGACTTACAGAAACCATCATCGATTTGGGAGTTAGATTCGTGAACTGGATCCCGCGGCGGGGAGAGAACCGGCCCCGGTGTGTATAACCCGCAGTTCAGCAGGGCCTGGATGGCCCCGTTCCGGGGGGTTTTGTGATCTTCCGCTTGGACATTTTCAAGGCCATCTGAAAAAATGGCGGCCCTGCGACGCCATTGCCCGCAAACATCCATTCGGGCGGGAAAACCCGCCCCCTTCCACTGAGGTGAACGTGAGAAAGATTCTTCTGGCGCTGGTACTGCTCCTG
>JALVOC010000206.1 GCA_027032075.1 Chromatiales bacterium
GTGGTGGTGCTGGGTCGCACCGGACTCAACTTCGGTGCCGGCATGACCGGTGGTTTTGCCTACGTGCTGGACCGGGACAACAGTTTTGTGGATCACTATAACCACGAGCTGATCGATATCCACCGGATTACCACGGAAAACATGGGCGCCTACCGGGATTATCTGCTGCAGATGATCCAGCGTTTTGTGGACGAAACCGGGAGCCGGTACGGCCAGAATATCCTGGATGAATTTGCCGATCTGGCAGGCAGGTTCTGGCTGGTCAAACCCAAGGCGCTGCAGTTGGCCGCGCTGATTGCCGATCTGCGCAATGCTGCCGCCTGAGGGCTGATGCACTTGAAATTTACAATGTACTTCAAGCAGATGCATCAGCGTCCAGATCGTTCCATCATCCGGCTTGAGTGGATCAAATATGTTATTGAGAATCCACAAAAAGAGCTGATTCAGCAGGATGGCCGGATTCGACGCTGGGCCAAAATAGATGAAATGGAAGGGCGTATTTTGCGTGTTATCCTGCTACAGGATGGCGAAACGGTCCACAATGCTTTTTTTGACAGGAATATCAAGTTATGAGGATTAAATATTTTCAGGACACAGATACTCTCTACATAGAGTTCAAGCATGCGGAAGTGGTTGAAACCCGTGATCTGGATGAGAATATGCTGATAGATGTAGACGGTGAAGGGAACATCTGTGCGCTAACCATAGAACATGCGAGGGAACATGCAGATATCCCCAGTTTTTCCTTTGAACAAGTAGCGGCTGCCTGATTACCGGTTATGGGCAATATTTTTCAATTTTTACAGGTGCCACGCACTCTCCCGGACAAGAAACCGGCGCAGGAGCGTACCAGAGACTACTGCGAGATCTACCACTCGTTTGATCTGAAAAACGCAGCGGTGCAGGCAGATCGTTGTCTCGAGTGCGGTAATCCCTATTGCGAATGGAAGTGTCCCGTGCACAACTACATTCCCAACTGGCTCAAGCTGGTGGCGGAAGGCAATATCTCCGAAGCAGCCGAACTATCCAACCGCA
>JALVOC010000207.1 GCA_027032075.1 Chromatiales bacterium
ACTGTAAACCCTCTGGATCGTAGTTCAGCCAAAACATTCATCAGAACACCTCCGAGTCATCGTCAGGCGGTGTTCCCCCGGAGGTATATATGTTCGAGGGGGGGGTGTCGAACCGCCGGATTTCATCGTCACCAACGTCACCAACGTCACTTTTTACTGGTTGAGTGACGGTTGTGACGGTTGTGACGTTCAAATCCCCTTGTTCTACACTCCCCCGGGTGAGGGTATATGTGCACGGTTCTACCTCTATTTCCCCTGGCTTCGAACTCAACCGAAACGCCCAGGATTCGTAACGCCGGTGCATATCTTCTAAGTACATCAGATAACCCTTTTGCGGATTTCGGCCAGCCGGTCTCCCCTCTTGGCCTGCCTATGTCCAGCCGGGTCAGCAATTCTCCAACGGTGCCACTGAATTCCGTTTTGCGCGCCATATCGATAACGGCACTGGCAACCGGGGATGATTCGATAGATTGCAGAACTGCGGCTTCGCGCCCTTTCTGATAGTCGGCCAGAAACATGCCTGGCTCTTTTCCTGTCGCCTGATAAATTGCCTCACCGAAGTAGGCAAAATCAGTCATCCGTGGCGGCCTGTCTATTTTGATACCCGGAAGCAATGCCAGTGCTTCCACAAACAAATCCAGCAATGCACCGAATATTCCCGCCCGCTTGTCGTCGAAAGAGGCCTGAAGGTCAGATTCGCTGATATACGTTTCAATCTTCGGCGACTCGATACGGATCGTTCTGTCCAACAAATCGGGGGCGGTAACCAGCGTTGAAATTCCATTGATAACCACCGGTCGCTTGGAATCCCACACGGCTTCCTCGCTGTTGGTGTACAGCTTGCGCCCCCCATATCCGCCGCCAGTCGATAGAGTACAAAGCGCATCTTGACGTGATGGACTCAGGTGGGAAAGGTTGTTGTATGAAGCCAGCCAATTACTGTCTGCGCTAACAAACACGTCCTCATCTGTTTTCGGTGCTGCCCGAAGGTTGATGCTGGAAGGATCGATAAAGTCACGTAACCGGCTTTGCGT
>JALVOC010000208.1 GCA_027032075.1 Chromatiales bacterium
CCCTGGGAAAAACTCATCATGCAAACCTTGCGCGTGCAAGGTGTGGTAAAATGAAAGCGTATTTCGTATTGCGTATTGCGTATTCAGTTAGGCGAGATGCGTGGAGAGAATGATATGCCGACGATTCAGGTGAAAGCTGATGTGTCATCAACCGAATTGTTAGATGCGGTTGAGCAGTTACCCTTGCCGGATTTGGAAGAATTTCTGGATCGCGTTTTGGCGTTGCGGGCCAAACGTGTTGCGCCCACTTTGTTGTCAGAGGAAGCGAACTTGTTGACAAAAATAAATGCGGGTATTCCAGAGCAAGTACAGACCCGATTCAATGAATTACGTCACATACAAACTACGAGGGAATTGTCGCCGGAAGAGGAAACGGAACTGTTTGATCTGGTTAATCAAATTGAAACAGTTGAAGCGCAGCGGATTGAGTATCTGGCGCGGCTGGCCCAACTTCGCGGTAAATCTGTCCGCGCGGTGATGGCTGAACTTAACATCACTTCACCAAATCATGCCTGATCGTCGTGTCACACCCGCTCAACGAAAGCGGGTTGCAGAAAGGGCGGATATGCGCTGTGAGTATTGTCGAATACCGGCGCATTTTGCTATGCAAACTTTTTCTGTAGAACATATAATTCCTCGGGCCAAGGGGGGAGAAACCGTTTTGGGAAACCTGGCTTTTGCCTGTCCGGGCTGTAATAGTTTCAAACACACAAAAACGGAATGGCGAGATGCCGTATCTAACAAGATTGTGCCGCTTTATCACCCGCGCCGGCAAAAATGGGCGGATCACTTTGCCTGGAGCGAGGATCATTTGCAGATTATCGGGTTAACGGCCGTAGGGCGCGTTACCGCAGCCGCCTTAAAATTAAATCGGTCTGGCCTTGTAAATTTACGCCGCGCTTTATATGCTATTTCAGAACATCCCCCAAAGGAAAAAGAGGCCAGCTAGATCGTGTCTTTTCTAACACCCGCTTTCCTCGCGCTTGGCGCGCTTGCCATTCCCATTATCCTGCTGTACATGCTGCGGCTGCG
>JALVOC010000209.1 GCA_027032075.1 Chromatiales bacterium
TTTATTCATGTGCATCCATATATCTATACATTACTATAGAGCGGCAGTTAAGAAGACTCTTAAGATAATGTGGGAAACCGTAACAGGAGGATTTACCATGGCTAATACCAAAGGGCGTGTTCAAAGTATACTCGCTGGAAGCCTGATCGCAGCAGGACTGGCTTTTGCAACCTCAGCAACAGCAGGTTCGATTTTAGGATCACAACATGACTTCTCAGGCAGCGGCTGGTCTGGCGGCGAAATCTGTATCGTGTGCCACACCCCTCATAACGCGGCAACTATTACTGATGCACCGTTGTGGAACCATGAGGTAACTGCATCCACCTTCACAACATACGTCAGCCCGACCTTTGATGGCGCTGGCACCATAGGGCAGCCAGATGGCAGCTCGGTTCTGTGTCTGTCCTGCCATGATGGCACCGTGGCCATTGATTCGTTTGGCGGAACTACGGGTTCCACAATGATTACAGGCAATGCCCTCCTTGGTACTGACCTGACAAATGACCACCCCATCTCTTTCACCTATGATGCTGCACTGGCTACGGCTGACCCTGGTTTGTTCGATCCAACAGCCACGACTGTTACGATTGGCGTGCCCCCCAAGGCAAAAACCGGCACCATTACTGATGTTATGCTGCTCTCTGGAAAGCTGCAGTGCGCGAGCTGCCATGACGTACATAACGGCTTCACCAATGGCCCCAAGCTGCTGAGAGTCTCCAATGCAAGCAGCGCGCTTTGCCTGACTTGCCATGACAAATAAGCAGAACCAGTAACTGCACTGCAAGCAAGCCTCTGCCGCCCCCCAGCCGGATTATTATAACCCGGCTGGGGGGCGGAAGCCGTGTAGACCCATGCAATACCACCAGTTTTACTCCTCACTTCTCTTCGATCTTTACAGCACCTTCTGTGCCTGGATGTTTTTTCTCCAACTTCGCTGTCTACGTTGTGCAGGAGTTTGAGGTTACAACCGCTCTAACCCGGCGGACAATTCAACCCACCATACCATTGCCGCCTGCTTGGCGCTCAGGATCTTTTGGAACATGGGCGGACTCGATCCGGGAGGCTGTAAGTGGTACTGTTGAGGAAGACCTTCCAACCATCTCTGAAATTCGCTACGTTTCATTTATATAAAGATACAGCTTCAAATGTTTCCTGTTCCCGAAAGGGCGCAATGACGATCACAGCAGGCTTTTTACCCATATGAAAAAAAGAAACTTTAACCAGTATGCTTTTCTCACCATTTTTCTTGCCATTCTTATCCTGACGGGTTGCGCCACGGCACCTGAACCACAGGAAGAAAAAACAGAAGCCGGGCCGGTCTTCTACCCACCATTGCCCAATCCGCCCCGCATCCAGTTTCTGACCACATTTTCCGGCGCCGCAGATGTTGAAAAAATCGAGAAAAGCGAACTTGCCACCTTTGTTCTGGGAAAAGAAACCCAGGAAGAACAGGAACTGAGTAAACCCTATGGTGTTGCCCTGTTCGACGGCAAGCTATATGTAGCCGATACACGCGGTGGAGGCTATGCAATCTTTGACCTCAAGGAACACACTTTTCACGCTGTTGGCGGGTTCAAAAAGCCGATAAACATCACCTTCGATGCAAAGGGAAACAAATACATCACGGACACCGTTCTTGACCAGGTAATCGTTTATGGCCCTGGTGACAACAGGATTCAGGCATTTGGCGAAACCGGACAAATGAAGCCTGGAGATGTGGCGATCCTGGGCAACAAGCTCTTTGTCAGCGATCTGAAAAACCACCAGATACAGGTTCTGGACAAAACGTCGGGAGAATTCCTGTATGCAATTGGTTCAGCGGGCTCTGCAGATGGACAGTTCGTTTATCCCACCAATCTTGCCCTGGGGCCGGATGGCAATCTGTATGTCAGCGATACCGGCAACTTTCGGGTCGAAGTGTTTTCTCCGGAGGGCCGGTTTATTCGCAAGCTGGGGGAAATCGGCACCTCATTGGGAAAATTCGCCAGGCCCAAGGGGATCAGCGTAGATCGGGATGGACGGATCTATGTGGTGGATGCTGCTTTTCAGAACGTTCAGGTATTCGATTCCGAAGGGAAGCTGTTGATGTTTTTTGCTGAACCCGGAAACGGGCCGGGGCAGCTGTACCTGCCAACGGACATTTCCATCGACTACGAAAATGTGGCCTATTTCCAGTCTTATGCCGAGCCGGGCTTCAAACTGGAATACGTTATCCTTGTCAGCAACCAGTTTGGCCCAAACAAGGTAAACGTATATGGCTTCGGCAAAATGCAAGGCATGGACTACCAGTAGATACGCAACGTGTTGATACCAAAAACCAATGTGGCTATATTGCTGGGCGCGGGCATTCTGATCCTTGTACCAGCGAAAGCAAGGCCGGCAGAGATAGCGCCGTTTCGCATTACGGACATAGAAACAGAGCTGGCGTTAAGCTATTTTTTTGATGAATATACCACCAATAATGCCGACACTAAAAACACCTATCGTACAGGCACCACTTTTCAGGAAGAGCTGGATATCCTGATTCGCAGCTACATCTATCACCCAAACCTCTTTCAACTGGACTTTGGCGGCGGGCCTATTTTTCTGCAAAACAGCTATGATTCCAACCTTGTAAACCGCTCCACCAATGAGCAGTTCTTCAATTTCCATGCAAAAGCCCGGGTTCTTCGGGAGAAGAACTATCCACTGACCTTGTACTATGCCCGCAGCTTCAGCAGTAGCTCACCTGCGGTTCAGGACAGGATGTTACTGGAGAAAAATCGATATGGTCTTGATTTTTTGTTAAAGCAATCATTCCAGATGGCGCCGCTGTTTAACCTGAGCTTAAGCTCCTTTCAGACAAACGGCGGCAATGTACAGCGCACCATCGATGAATCAACAGACCAGGCATCCCTATCCGTATCCACAGACTTCGGCTCCTATGGAGATGGAAGCATCGGTTATTCCTGGTCAAAAGAGCATTCCAGCAGCGGTAGTCGTGGACTTCCCATCACACCAACCACCCGAACCACCAACAGCCTGACTATACAGACGCGGCATATCTTCGGGCAACGCGGGCAGGTACTGCTCAACAACTATCTTTCATACAAGAAACAGGACAACCTGCCATCACTGGAGGAAGTCTGGTTCAAACCCAGTGCAAGCTGGACTCATTCCGACAACCTGGCTTCCTATTATCGCTACAGCTTCCGGGACTGGACGACAGAACAAACCGATTCCCAAACAAACCTGCTGGATATGGGCGTAAATCATTACCGCCTTGACAAGCACCTGCAGATAACCGCGGATGCCCAAATAAGGGATCATCAGACAGAAGGGTTTCAGCAAAATTTCTATAGCGGTAGTTTGTCCCTTTCCTACTTGCAAAATTTCGACTTGTTCAATGTTCAGTACAGTGCCGGCTGGACAATAGACAAAACCGACCGCAAGGCCGACACCACGGAAACCCCGGTTTTCGCCGAGCGCCATATCCTGAACGATACCACCCCTGCTTCCCTGTCACG
>JALVOC010000210.1 GCA_027032075.1 Chromatiales bacterium
CGACAGCCGCATCTGACCGCCAGGGATGGCGGAAATGCATAAGGATTGTCGGGAACAATCCATGCCCTGCGGCTGACGGTCATGTAAAAGACCTCTGCTCCCGATGCTCCGTTTCCCAAGTGTACTGGTATTCGGAACGCCTATTTAGCCCTGATACTTTGTAACGCAACTGGATTTGTATTCGGAACACCTATTTGGAATGTTGCAGTTATTGCGGCTTCAGCCGCAATAACTGCAACAGAGATGCTTGTTTTTGATTGAAGTGCAACAGAAAAAAAGGTAATAACACGCCATGCCGTTTATTCCCCACACAGATGATGAAGTTCGCGAGATGCTTGAAACCATTGGTGTGGACAGCATTGACGATCTGTTCGATGAGATTCCCGCCGGTTTGACCGCAGCCACTGCGGGGCGGATTCCGCAGGGCATCAATGAAATGGAAATTTCCCGTATCATGCATGAACGTGCCGGGCAGGATGCACGCACCTTGTGTTTCGCCGGTGGCGGAGCGTATGAGCACCATATTCCGGCGGCGGTATGGGAAATCACCACCCGTGGCGAATTCTACACAGCCTATACGCCCTATCAGGCCGAGGCCAGTCAGGGAACGTTGCAACTGCTGTATGAATACCAGACGATGATGACCCGCCTGACGGCAATGGATATCTCCAACGCATCCCTGTATGACGGTGCTTCCGCTCTTGCCGAGGCGGTATTGATGGCGGTGCGCGCCAATCGCAAATCCAAATCCAAACGCATCCTGGTACCGCGCACGCTGCATCCGGCTTACCGGAAGGTGGCGCACACCATTGTGCACAACCAGGGCATCGTCCTGCAGGAACTGGAGTATGATCCGCAGGGGGGGCATCTCGACCCTGCCTGCCTGCCGGCCGATCCTGGTGACGTGACGGCACTGGTGATTCCGCAACCCAATTTTTTTGGTGTGTTGGAAGAAGTCGATCGGCTGACAGACTGGGCGCATGCACACAACATCCTGGTGATTGCGGTGGTGAATCCCATCGCGCTGGCGCTGCTGACACCACCGGGTGAATGGGGTGAGAAGGGTGCCGATATCGTGTGTGGTGAAGGTCAGCCTCTGGGTGCGCCGCTCTCCTCGGGTGGCCCCTACTTCGGTTTCATGTGTTGCCGCAAGGAATTTGTCCGGCAAATGCCGGGGCGCATCATCGGCCGCACCACGGATCTCGAGGGCAAGCCGGGCTACACCCTGACCCTGCAGGCGCGGGAGCAACATATCCGTCGCTCCAAGGCAACCTCCAATATTTGTACCAATCAGGGTTTGCTGGTGACCGCCGCCACTATTTATATGGCGCTGCTGGGTCCGCAGGGATTGGAGCGGGTTGCCGCCAGCAGTCATGCCAACACCCGCCGCCTGGTGGAAAAACTCGGTGCGATAAAAGGTGTCAGCAAGGTATTCGAGCGGCCATATTTCCATGAGGCGGTGTTCCGTTTTGACTTGCCGCTGGAGGATATCCTGCGTGCCCTGTCGGTACAGGGTATTGTCGGTGGCGTGCGTTTGACAGAGGATTACCCGGAACTGGGTAACTGCCTGTTGGTATGCGCCACCGAAACCAAGACGGAGGCGGATCTCGATACCCTGGCCGAAGCCCTGCAAAGGATCAGCCTGCGGCTGCAGGCAAACAGGTGTCCGGTGCAGCCGAAAATGGCGTGATGAGCAAAGCCATGAAAGCAAAAATAAACGAATTATTGGAACAACATCCTGCCGTCATGTTTTCTGGCGGTGAAAGATCTGGTGAATGAACATGCTGATTTTTGAACGATCCAAACCCGGACGGGTGAATGCGCCACAGGCGCCTTTGACGGAACAAGCGTGTGACGATATCCCGCAACAGTTCCGGCGCAAGCAACGGGCGGCGTTGCCCGAAGTTTCAGAGATGCAGGCAGTGCGGCACTATACCCGTTTGTCGCAACAGAACTTCTCCATCGATACCCATTTCTATCCCCTGGGTTCCTGTACCATGAAGTACAATCCCCGCGGCTGCAACACCCTCTCGATGTTGCCCGGCTTTCTTCAACGTCATCCGCAGAGTCCGGCCAACCTGAGCCAGGGTTTCTTTGCCTGCATGTATGAATTGCAGGAAATCCTGAAAGAAGTGACCGGCATGCAGGCGGTCTCGCTGGCACCGATGGCGGGGGCGCAGGGTGAGTTCGCCGGAGTGGCGATGATCCGTGCATATCACAAAGCCAACAATGATGAGGGGCGCACTGAGATCCTCGTGCCTGATGCCGCCCACGGCACCAACCCGGCAACCGCCACCATGTGCAATTACAAGGTGAAGGAAATCCCCACCAATGCCGAGGGCGATGTGGATCTCGAGACCCTGAAGCAACTGGTCGGACCGCACACGGCCGGCATCATGCTGACCAATCCCTCCACCCTTGGCGTGTTCGAGCGCCACATCCAGGAGATCGCCGATATCGTGCACCAGGCCGGTGGCTTGCTTTATTACGATGGCGCCAACCTGAATGCCATTCTAGGCAAGGTCAAGCCGGGCGATATGGGGTTCGATGTCATCCACATGAATTTGCACAAAACTTTTTCAACGCCACACGGCGGGGGCGGGCCGGGGGCCGGTCCCGTTGGAGTGAGTAAACGTCTGGAACCTTTCCTGCCGGTACCGCTTGTGGCAAGGGTGAAGGATGAATATCATTTGCTCACCGAAAAGGACCGCCCGCAGAGCATGGGGCAGCTGTCGGCGTTTATGGGCAATGCCGGCGTTCTGTTACGCGCCTATGTCTATGCACGTATGCTGGGGCGGGAAGGGATGCAGCGTGTGGCCGAATACGCCACCCTCAACGCCAATTATATGATGGCGTTGATGGCCAGGGCCGGTTTTGATCTGGCCTATCCGGGACGGCGTGCGACACACGAATTTATTGTGAGTCTGAAAAAACAGGCGAGGGAACTGGGGGTGAACGCCATGGATTTCGCCAAACGCCTCCTCGATTATGGTTTTCATGCGCCAACCACCTATTTCCCCTTACTGGTGCCGGAATGTTTGTTGATCGAGCCGACAGAGACCGAAGACAAGACGGTACTGGATGGTTTTGTCGAGGTGATGCAGAAGATTGCAGAGGAAGCGAAGCATGATCCCGAAAAGCTCAAAGGTGCACCCTATACCATGCCTGTACGGCGGCTGGATGATATCAAGGCGGCCAAAGAACTCGACCTGGCCTGGAACGGCTGAGTGTTCTTCCAGAGTGGTATGTTGATCCTTCGAAATGGACTGCTATCTGCAACGCATGTCTGTATACCGGTTACGGAATTCTTGCATTAAGCCGTTTCTTTCTATACAACTAAATAGACGTTCCAAATACTAGATAGCTGTGCGAAAAAGGTGTCCAATTCAAATGACAGTGATTTCCATAAAATGGAGGGGCCGTTTCTCCAGTAGCTGCTGGCAAGACACGCTGTGAATACATCCCTGTAAGCTTCACGGCAGCATCC
>JALVOC010000211.1 GCA_027032075.1 Chromatiales bacterium
CCCTGATGTCTTTTACCTTCCACACGCACTGGATGCCGTCGAAGTTTTCGTACCAGATGCTGAGCGTGGTGTCGCCAAGTCCGCTGGTGCTGGATTTGAGTCCGGCGTAGTTGTTTTCGTTCCAGACGTAAGGGACGGTGATGCTGCCCTGCCAGCGGGGAGCGAAGCGGTAGGCGTAGCCGAGGTTGAGACGGTATTGATTCAGATCGGAACCGGGCGGGTCGGGGGTATGGTCGCCGTCCTGGTTCCAGAAACCGTCGTATTGCTCCATATCCAGAGAGGCATCCGACATTGCTTTGGAGAATTTCGGCAGCAGCAGCGATGAGGCGGAACCGCCGCCGCAACAGGAGGCGGCCCATGCCGCGGAGTGAGAGAAAAAAACGATCCCCCCCATAAGGAGGATCGCTCGGGCTTGGTAAATTGTATTCAAAAGATTACATCCCCATGCTCATTGAGGAACTGCCGGGTGTGACCTTGAACATAGCGTTGTCCGCGGCACCATCCGGGGCGTTGCCATCGTCGGTCTTCTGCTCGCCGTCGACGATCAGTCTGACATACAGCGTACCCTGCGTGCCGTCGGTGAGTCCGGTGATCCCTGCAGCAGACCAGTGGCCGCTGCCGTTGTCGGTGGCTGCGATCCAGTTGGTCTGATCAGTGGAGACCTCGACGCTCATGCTGTTGATGGTCCATTCCGTTCCCATCTCGTTTTTCAATGTGGTTCCCATGGATACCGCCGGGTAGCTCATCATGTTCTCTTTGGTGGCGATGAACAGATTGAAAGTGTGGTTGCCGGTCATCCCGGAAATACTGTCCTTGAACAGGAAGTATTTGCGCTTCTCCGGCATGCCGCCCATCCCGGCAATCTTGTCGTTCTGACCCTGCAGTACTGCCTTGGTTATGTCTCCGCCCATTGCCATCATCACGGAAGGGTAGAAGTGGGCCTCTTCGCCATCCATGCCGCCGATCATTACTTTCGTATCCCAAAAGCCCATGGACATGCCGTTCATCATTTTCGAGGCCATGAG
>JALVOC010000212.1 GCA_027032075.1 Chromatiales bacterium
CCTGGAACGTTGTAGTGGGGCGACATTGGCTCCAGATCCGGGATTAGAGGGGGTTCGGTGGGACATCTTCCCTGGAGACCGAAGAGGAGTTGGAACAGAGGCCCCGATGAAGAGGGGATTGTGACCTTTCGGGAGCTTCTGGATCGCTTCCCGGCCTCCCCTCGTTGGAACAGAGGCCCCGATGAAGAGGGGATTGTGACTTGATAGCAATGGCAGGGTCAAGTGGATGACCTGGGAAGGCTAGTTGGAACAGAGGCCCCGATGAAGAGGGGATTGTGACTTCTGTTGTTAGCGCAACTCCCGTTCATCTCGTTGGTTGGAACAGAGGCCCCGATGAAGAGGGGATTGTGACGGAGCAATCCGCCACACGACGGTAGTCATTGTAAGTTGGAACAGAGGCCCCGATGAAGAGGGGATTGTGACCCGGTGGCCTTTTTCACGCCTACCCCCGGCCCGGCCCGTTGGAACAGAGGCCCCGATGAAGAGGGGATTGTGACACTTCCCTGCCCGGCTGGTAGGGAAGGTGACGGGGTTGGAACAGAGGCCCCGATGAAGAGGGGATTGTGACAGGGAAGATGTGGCTATTCCTCCTGACGATGATTTAGGTTGGAACAGAGGCCCCGATGAAGAGGGGATTGTGACTAAGGTATCGAAACGGTGTCCAAAGTGTAACTCTACTGTTGGAACAGAGGCCCCGATGAAGAGGGGATTGTGACTTTTCTGGCTCTGGCGGAAGAAGACCAGCTCGCTCAGTTGGAACAGAGGCCCCGATGAAGAGGGGATTGTGACCTACCCTGACGAACACAGACCCGAGAACCGATGAGGTTGGAACAGAGGCCCCGATGAAGAGGGGATTGTGACCTTGGATCCACCTCCAACGTCGAACCCGTCCATCCAGGTTGGAACAGAGGCCCCGATGAAGAGGGGATTGTGACGTACTCTCCGGGTTCGACATTCTGAGGAACGTCGAACGTTGGAACAGAGGCCCCGATGAAGAGGGGATTGTGACCCAGCTCCACCATCC
>JALVOC010000213.1 GCA_027032075.1 Chromatiales bacterium
GGTAAAGCACCTTTCGTTTCACGCCCTTTACTTCCACCCCCAACACCGGATTGGCTTCTATCCGCCCTTCTTCTTCCAGGTACTCATAAAAGTGCTTTACGGTGTTCATATAGTGCTGCACCGTGCGCTGGCTGGCGCCCCTGTTGCCGCAGTATTTCATAAACCCCAGCAAGTCCCGGTAACCCACCTGCTCCGGTTCCATGTGCTCTGTTTCCAGCCATTTCAGGTAAAGGTTGATGGTTATTCTGGCCGTCCTTAATGTGCTGCGGCTGAACTGTCGTTTCTTCAGATAGTCGATAAAATCATTCATAATCCTTCGCTTTACTTCTCCCTTCACTAAAGTTTCGGTAGATAAAATCGGCTCACTCGTCCTCATGGAGTTTACCGGTTTCGTATCCTGGGATATTGCTAAATGGTTGTTTTCTTTCTTCTTGCATTCCTGCCAGGTGTGTGTACACCTGCGTTGATTCCAGGCTGCTGTGGCCTAAAAACCTGCTGATGGATTCCAGTGGCATGCCGGCCGCCAGCAGGTGCGTGGCGATGCTGTGGCGTAGCGTATGCAGCCCTGCTTCCTTGTCGATCAGCTCCGGATTGCCGGTTTGCACCATCAGCCGTTTGAGCCGCACCGCCAGGCTTTGCCCCCGCATCCGGCCGCAATGGTTGTAGCTGATGAACAAGGCGTCCGATCTCCCGTCTTTGAGCAATTCCGGCCGGTGGTCATAGATGTAGTCCTGTAAATATTTCAGGCTGGTTTTGCTGATGGGAACAAATCGCTCTTTGTAGTTCTTGCCTTTGCGCACATGCAGGATTGATCGGTCAAAGTTGACGTCCCCCACGTCCAGCATCACGCCTTCATTTCTCCTGAGCCCGCAGCCGTAAAACACCGCCAGCAGCGCCCGGTCACGGGCCCGGATGGCTTCCAGCACTTTCTCCGGGATGTTCGGCCTGCTGCCCGGGCCGGGGTTGCGGGCAGGCTCTCCGTAGGTGTGATAAGTGGCGGCAAAGAGCTGTTT
>JALVOC010000214.1 GCA_027032075.1 Chromatiales bacterium
ACCATTGATGGCCGTGTATCTACATCCACATTCTGGCGCGGGCCGCAACTGGGCCCTACCCGATAGCGTACGGCGATAACATCGGAATTGTTCGCATCTCCTTCTTCAATCCCCCCTGTTCCGACGGCAGGAAAAGGACGTTTGCTGGCGGCCTGATCATCAATTCCACGAATCTGCCGACCTGTCATGACCAGTATGCGTCGCATATCGTCAAGCGCAAATCGCTGGTTTTCGATAACTTCGGCTACTGTGTTGCGTGTATTGAAAGCCGTCTTGCTGTCCAGATAAATCTTGAAGACGGCACCAACAAGGAAGATGCCAATAGCGGAAGCCACCATTAGTGAAAGTAAAGAGATTCCGCGTTGTTTAGTGTGTAAGGATTTCATGTCAGGGTGCTCCGTTATCTGCACCGGGGATGACTTCTACGCTGATGAAGTCGATCAAGTTTCCTGATTCATCGGTGTCACCCAGAATATCATCGCGGACTTGCCAACTCACTTTGATGCGCATTTGGGCGTCATCCGTATCACATGCAATTGGATCGCAGCTAACAGTCAGCTCGCCGCCCGGGAGCTTGCTCAGCCCAAGGTAGTCTGAGTTTTGAATGGCATAGAGATCGTCCTGAGCCATTTTTCTGGTGATTGCTGGCGTACTAGAATTGGTGTCGCAGGTGCCGCTGCTGACCACTGTGTTGCTTCCGGGAACCATGGAGCAGGTGTTGTCCGTAGCTGTTTCCGTTACATAATGCGCCTTGTTGATCAGGTTGGCTCTTATCCTGTCCGCCAACGAGGCGGCTATATCTGTGGCGATTGCCCTGGCCTCGGCATTGGTGGATGCCTGCAGTGCCTTTACCTGCAGGGAGGCTATTCCCAGCAAACCGATACCGATAATGACTGCTGCTATCAGCACTTCAACCAGAGTGGTGCCACGTTGTGAGTGTATGGATTGAATCATTAGCATCGTGTCTCCTGTACCCTTGGCCGCCCGGTGGCGCTGAAGCAGACATAACG
>JALVOC010000215.1 GCA_027032075.1 Chromatiales bacterium
CCACGGGCGCTTGATGACATCCTCTGCCGGATCATTTCGCAACAGCAGAACATCCAGCTCTTCCAGCGCAATCCCTCTGATCCGGGCGTCAGGCCCGCGCAGCCGGTTAAGATAGGCACTGGTGCTTCGGTATCGCCGCAGCGGAACAGAGTACGCCCGCGCATGGGCGTTTTCATCAGGGCCACAGGCGAAATCGGCCACGCCCATGTACCATACTTCGTGGCCCAGATTGGTGGCAGCCATGGCTAGATGGGTGGTGGTGTAGTCATCCATCTCCGTGTTGATGCTGTTTACCACAATCCCGAGTTTCACCTATACCCCCTCCTCGAGCAGCGTCAGCAGCGAAGGTTGCCGGCGCAACCGGGCCAGCCTCTCTTTTGCTTCTTCCTTCTGCAGATAATGGGGACGCAACGGCGCAGGCTCAAGAACGCGGCGCCACCGCAACTCTTCGATGAGCGGCAGATGCTCCAGAGCAATCTTGCCAAGTAACAGCGGCTCAAGCTCTCCGCCCTCCCCCAGGTGGTCCAGCAGCTCCACCAGGCCGCGAAGATAGACCGCATCCTTGGTAAAGCCACCACCACGGAAGACCCGCATGGCGATAAGGAAAGCGCTGTATTCCGAAAAGCCCCCATTTGCGTTCAGTTCACGAAACGTTTCAACAAAATCCGCGCCGTCACTCAGACAATGCACGGCAATGACCCGGCCCGCCAGCAGGCGCATACGATGGCCGTCCAACCCTCCCGCCAGATACTCCGAGAGCACCGCAAGCCCCTCCTGCAACGCTTCATAACCCGCCAGTCCCGCTTGCAGTTGCCGAAAAGGCTGATAACCACCGTTATGCCAGGTCACAACGTGGGTGCCAACCTCATGAGCCAACGCGGCAGCAACCCTGCCTGCGGGTACGCGAACATCCGCACCAATCAGCAGATCCCCTCTGGAAACCATCAAGCCGGAGATATCCTGACGCACCTCCAGACGAGCGGAAAAATCTGCATACTGTCGCCGGTACTGTTCAATTTCCCGGCGGGCGCGGGCAGCAAAAGCCGCTGCGTCCAGTACGGGCGCTTCCGGATCTGCATGAATGGGCGGCAGCTGTTCCAGTAGCTGCCTTGCCTGTTGCAGCAGCGGCTCATCCACCTCACCGTAAATCTGCTGACTGCCATGGAAAAAACGCCGCGTACCCCGATCAGCAATCAAGGTAATCTGTCGATCAAGCTCCTCCCGTTTGGCAGAGAAAATGACCGCGAGCGTCGGATCTTCAATCCGCTCCAGCGGAATCCCGTACAAACGCCGTTTCAATTGCGCTGGCTGCAGCGGACGGGGCCGGTAGTGAAACTCTGGCGGCCGCGCGAAGCGGGCCTCCTTGAACGCTTTCCAGGCAGCAGCCACATTGACTGGTGTAACGTGCAACAGAATATCAAAACCACGACTGATCGCTGCCAGAGCGACATCTGATTCCTGCACTACCGGCGTCATGGCGTGACGCCCCAACTCATGATAATGAGCCGGCCGGTGGCGAGTGTAGCTGTGCGAAAAGGTGTAGAAGGTTTTCTTCAGTACCCGCCCCAGGTCTTGACGGAACTGTTCCAGTACGAAGGGAAACAGCACACCCGTGCCGGCATCCCGATACAGTGGCGGCACGCCAAGGCCGAGCAGCAGACACTCCACTTTACCGTTTGCAGGACAGGGCAAAGGCGGTAGTCCCGGTGGTGCGGGCCGCTCCTGGTAATCCACCGTTACCTGTAACGCGGTTTCATCTACCTGCACACCGAGCAGGCTGTTCTCCAGCGTTTCAAGCAACGCCGACGGCGTATTGCTGGCCGGAGCGACAACATGAAACACGGGCTGTTCCATCGGCCGGTTCTCCTCCGTCCAGATCTCCAGCAGCAGAAATGCGCCAAACGCAGCCCCCTGGATTTGCACAATCTCCTGAACGAGTCCCGCAACCCAGCGGTGCCGTTCCGGTTCACCTGCAGCAAGCAGATAAGAGGCCTCACCCAGCAGCAACGATTTGGTTCCGGGATCAGCCCGCTGTGCAGGCCGCCGATAGACACAAAGAAAAGGGAGACGGCGGTCAATGTGCAGCCGTCCCCACCCTGGCAGCCTGCGCCTGACCCAGCTGTTTTCTCGCAAGGGCTTGCTGACAGAGGCGATAAAAGTCCCGTCTGCCGCCGCGTCCTGCTGCCTGTTCACAGTCTGTTCAGCTCCTCAATCACCCCCGGAACGGTAGAGGCTATTGCATCCTGAACCGCCTTGACCAGAACCGGATCAGCCTTGCCGGTCCATTCATCCATGTAAAACTTTTTCACCTCAATGGCCAGGGCGCAACCCGTCTCCGGAAAATGGCTGTGTACCCAGCCGGGAAAGTAGCGCCCTTTGAAAACCACATTTTCACCCACGCCGAGATGACGGCCCGGGAAATCATACTCCTGTATATCACGCAGGAACCGCTCCACTACAGGCGCCCAACGCTTGCGATCCATGGTGCCTGTCCCGAGATTGATATCAGGGTGAGTCGCGGGATCGGCAGGGAGGGCATCAGGCCCCTGCCGCCGGTGGTTATAAGCGTGCAGGTCATACACCACAAAATGACCGTAGCGCCGCACCATTCCTGTCAGAAATTTTTCCAGCTCCTGGTAGAACGCGTTATATTCAGCCAGCGAACGTTCAATCATTGCGTTAGTGGGTGTGTTTTTCCATACCTTCAGGTTCCAGGCATCCTCCGACCGCAGATAGACCGCTTCATGTTTTGCCCGGTTCAGATCAACCTCAAAACGCGAGCGTGCAGGAATCATCCAGTTAGGCGCAACCGTAGTCCACTGATCAGTATAGGGATCCTCCTCCCGCAGGCGGGCCGCTTCATCCAACGCCGTCAGCTCGAGCAGCTCAGGACGTAACAGGTGCCCGGAATGGAGAGCCGTGGCAAAAAGAACCCCTTCCCCCTTATGTTCATACCACAAGGGAATCTGATCGGAACCCTCGACTACCTCAACATCGCGGATGCGCCCGCTATCATCATTCATTACGATAACCAGATGGCCAGAAAAAGCAGCGCCGCAAGTCAGACGTTATCCGGATCGCACTCACCCTGCCGTATCCAGATACCATAATCACAACGCAACAACGATTCCCCGCTGCACAGGTAGCTTCCGTTGGGGTAACTGATATTGTTGAAGTAACAGTACGGATCTCCGGGGACCTCCTGCTTGAGCACTTCAAATTCATCGCTCTCCTCATCCGCGATGGGAGAGTTTTTCAACTCCGGATCCGGGGCGCCAACCTGGCGCACATGTGCACGTCTATCCATATCTCCCCCTTTCGCCCAAGGGCAATAGCCGGCGGCAAGCCTCTATAATCAAAGATAGCAAATGCACAAACATTTGCAGAAACTCAGGAAGAAAAACCGGAACCGCTCCCCGGACAGCA
>JALVOC010000216.1 GCA_027032075.1 Chromatiales bacterium
CGTTGGGCACGCTGCGCTTTGCCCAACCTACAGAACGGCTTTTTTCAGCATCCGCAAAAACCCGTAGGTTGGGCAAAGGAGCGGGAAAGACGGGCCCAACAGGCGGCTTCCGTTCATGACACGTTGGGCACGCTGCGCTTTGCCCAACCTACAGAACGGTTTTTTTCAGCATCCACAAAAACCCGTAGGTTGGGCAAAGGAGCGGGAGCGACGTGCCCAACTTGCGACGTTATTTGACCCAAATCGTCTTGGCGTTTACGAATTCATGGATGCCGTGGTGGGACAGTTCCCGCCCGTAACCGGAATTTTTGATCCCGCCGAAGGGCAGACGTGGATCGCTTTTTACCATGCCGTTAATGAACGTCGCACCGGACTGCATCTGTCTGGCAAGGCGTTCCCCGCGCCGGCTGTCACCTGTCCAGATGCTGCCGCCCAAACCGTAGGGGGAATCATTGGCAATGCGGATGGCGTCGTCCTGGTCGCGCGCACGGATCACAATCGCCACCGGGCCGAAAAACTCCTCGTGGTAGGCCCGCATCCCCGGTTCGACCCGATCCAGAATCGAGGCGGCATAATAGGCACCGGGCCTGTCGAGAGGTTGACAGCCGGTGACCGCGACCGCTCCGGCGGCGATGCTGTCCTGCACCTGCCGGTGAAGTTCATCGCGTAAATCCGTGCGCGCCATCGGTGCCAGGGTGGTCGACTCATCCAGCGGATCACCTGGCTTCAATGCCTCGACCCCTGCTTTGAAACGGGTGAGAAAATCTTCCGCTATGGCATCCACGACAATAAAACGTTTGGCTGCGATACAACTCTGCCCGCTGTTGAGAAAACGGGAGGCAACCGCCACCCTAACGGTTTCATCCAGATCTGCATCTTCGAGTACGATGAACGCATCCGAGCCGCCCAATTCCAGCACGGTTTTTTTCAGGCTGCCACCGGCCGCCGCCGCTACCTGGCGTCCCGCCGGCTCGCTGCCGGTCAGGGTGACCGCATGGATCCGCGGATCCTCGATGACTTTTTTCACCTGGGAGGCACGTATCATCAAGGCGCGGAATACCCCTTCCGGGAAACCCGCTTTCTGGAACACTTCTTCTATCGCCTCGGCACAGCCGGGAACATTGGAAGCATGTTTGAGCACACCGGTGTTCCCCGCAACCAACGCCGGTGCGGCAAAACGCAGCACTTGCCAGAAGGGATAATTCCAAGGCATCACCGCCAAGACCGTTCCCAAAGGCAGGTAGGCGACATAGCTGCGGCTGGCATCCGACTCCAGGAACTCATCCTTAAGAAATTCAGGTCCTTTTTCCGCATAGTATTCACACACTACGGCACATTTTTCCACTTCGGCGCGGGCATCGCTGATCAATTTTCCCATTTCACTGGTGATCAGGTTTGCGTATCGCTCTTTGTTCTCCCGCAGAACCGTGGCGGCATTGCGCATCAAGTTACAGCGATCTTCAATCGGCATTGCCGCCCAGGAGGGGGTAACCGCTGCAACCTGTGCCAGTGCCGTTTCAAGCTGTGCTTCATTCCAGGCGGGAAGTTCGATGACTGTTTCGTTATTGGCCGGGTTGATCACCTGAAAACTCATGCTATCTCCTTGTATTGGCGGTTAACCCCGAAGAGGCGGAATGCTGGACATTTTCCAAATGTTGCCTGAAAAACTTTCCAAGAATTTTCATTAGTATAGACGCCTTTTGCAGGAATATGGTTCAATTCACTATTCCAAACATGGCTATTGCATATTACAGTTATGCTTGCAGAACAAAGATAACAAATCAGGTGGGGATTCGAGATGAAACACAATATCTGTATCTTGGGCGGGACCGGATTTGTCGGCAAACACCTGGCCTGTGCCTTGTCAACAGAGGGCCACACTGTTCGCATCCTCACCCGGCACCGCGAACGCCACCGTGATTTGCGCGTGCTGCCCCGGGTCGAGGTCATCAACGCGGATGTGCATGACAGCCAGCAACTGCAACATAACTTCCAGCAGCAGGATGTGGTTATCAATCTTGTTGGCATTCTCAACGAACACGGTGACAAAGGTAAGGGCTTCTACCACGTGCATGTCGAACTGGCGGAGAAGGTCCTTGCCGCCAGCCGTGCCAGCGGCATCAGGCGCCTGCTGCACATGAGCGCCCTCAACGCCGATCCCGGCCGCGGCAGCAGCTTTTATCTGCGCAGCAAGGGCGAGGCGGAAAACCGCATGCATGCAGCCAAAGACATGTCCGTTACCAGTTTCCGCCCCTCGGTGATCTTCGGACCGGAAGACAGTTTCATCAACCGCTTTGCCGAACTATTGAAAAAGACCCCCTGGATTTTTCCGCTGGCTTGTGGCGAAACCCGCTTTGCCCCTGTTTATGTGGGCGACGTGGCACAGGCCTTTGTGCGCAGCATCAGCAATCCTGCCACTTTTGGCAAACGTTACAACCTCTGCGGCCCGAAGGAATACACGCTGAAAGAGCTGGTTGAATATGTCGCCCGGCTGCTGCAGCTGAAGCGCCGCATCATTTCCCTGGGCCGCTTCGCCTCCCTGCTCCAGGCCAACGTACTGGAATATTTTCCGGGAAAGCCGTTCAGCCGCGACAACTATCGATCCTTGCAGACCGACAGTGTCTGCCCGGAAGACAATAATGTATTGCGCGAGGTGTTTGGCATCGAACCGACTGCCATCGAGGCTGAAGTGCCCCATTACCTCCTCAATCAGACAAGCCGGACACGCTACAATCTGTTCAGGCAACTTGCCCGCCGCGATCCACTGTAGCGCTTAGCGCCACCCTTCCCTGCCAATCGAAACGAATCTCTCTTCTGCGATATCATATGAAAATCTATCAAGTCGGTGGTTGTGTCAGGGACAAATTGCTCGGTTTACCGATCAAGGATCGCGACTGGGTGGTGGTGGGCGCCACGCCGCAGGAGATGCTTGCCAAAGGTTACAAACAGGTGGGGAAGGATTTCCCGGTCTTTTTGCATCCCGAAACACATGAAGAGTACGCCCTCGCCCGCACCGAACGCAAAACGGCGCCAGGCTATACCGGTTTTGCCTTCCATACCACCCCCGATGTGACCCTCGAGGATGATCTGCGCCGGCGTGATCTCACCATCAATGCCATGGCGGAAACGCCGGAAGGGGAATTGATCGATCCCTTCCATGGAAAGGAGGATCTGCAACGCCGTCTGTTACGTCATGTCTCCGACGCATTTGCTGAAGATCCCGTGCGGATCCTGCGCGTCGCCCGGTTTGCCGCCCGCTTTGCCGGCTTTGGTTTCAGCATCGCCGAGGAAACCCTGGCACTGATGAAAAAAATGGTCAGCAATGGCGAGGTGGATGCGCTGGTTGCCGAACGCGTCTGGCAGGAAACGGTGCGCGCCCTGGGCGAAGATGCGCCACAACGTTTTTTTGAGGTGCTTCGCGAATGCGGCGCACTCGCCCGGCTCTTTCCGGAAATTGATCGTTTGTTTGGCGTCCCCCAACCAGCGGAACACCATCCTGAAATCGATACCGGCATCCATACGATGATGGTGCTGGCGCAGGCGGCAAGGCTCAGCCAGGATCCCGAGGTCCGTTTTGCCGCACTGGTACACGATCTCGGCAAGGGCACCACCCCCAAAGAGGAGTGGCCCAAACACATCGAGCATGAAACAAGAGGTGTGCCGCTGGTGAACGCATTATGCAAACGCCTCAAGACACCCTCCAGCTTTCGCCAACTGGCGGTGCTGGTGACGCGTTATCATCTGCACTACCACCGTGCCACCGAGATGCGTGATGATACTTTTCTGGAAGTACTGCAGGCCCTGGATGCCTTTCGCCGCCCGCACCGTTTTGAGCAGTTTATTCTTGCCTGCGAGGCGGACTCACGCGGACGCCCCGGCTTCGAGGACAAGGATTTCGTGCAACCGAAGATCTTCCGTGCCGCCTTTGCCGCAGCCAACAGTATCGATGTACAGGAACTCGTTGCCGGCGGTCTCAAGGGAAAGGCAATCGCCGGGGAACTTGCGCGCCGGCGCATTGCCGCCATCCACGCCGCCCGCGCACCTTTTATGCAAAACAGCCCGGCGGACTGAAATGCTAATCAGATATCAACGTTGGGCACGCTGCGCTTTGCCCAACCTACAGAGTGGCTTTTTTCAGCATCCACAAAAAAACCGTAGGTTGGGCAAAGGAGTGAGAACGACGTGCCCAACTTGCGGCTTCCGTTCATGACACGTTGGGCACGCTGCGCTTTGCCCAACCTACAGAGTGGCTTTTTCAGCAGCCGCAAAAACCCGTAGGTTGGGCAAAGGAACGGGAGCGACGGGCACAACTTGCGGCTTTCGTTCATGACACGTTGGGCACGCCGCGCTTTGCCCAACCTACAGATCGTTTTTCAGCATCCGCAAAAAAACCGTAGGTTGGGCAAAGGAGCGGGAGCGACGTGCCCAACATGTGACTTGCGTTCATGACTACAATGGCGATCCCAGCTTGAGATAAAGCCGATCTTCACCAAGATCATCGAAGCCACGGGCGTACCCGATGGTGATATCGATTTTTATCAAATCATAACCAATCAGGGTTTCCGCACTCCATTCCACACCGGCACCGGTTTTGAATTTGACCTTTTCACCCTTGTTCCAGGCATCACCGCTATCCACAAACAGGGAGAGGTGATGCTTGCCAATACCAAAGGGCGGCACGAACCAGCCGTCATAAATTATCCCGAGCGGATAGCGCCATTCGGCGGAAACCATGCCCATATACGTACCGGTCAAATCGCTCAGCCCCGCGGGATATCCGCGCAACGGATAATCGCGCCGCCCCAGGCCGGTAATGCCGCCAAGCTCGCTCAATTGGTCCCTTTCCCCACCCAGCACGAAAGGCTTGATGCCCTCATCACCGCGTGCATAGATGGCGCGCAATTTCAGCACATGGTTTGCACCCAGGCCGATGTATTCTTTCCAGTCAAAGGTATAGGCGCGACCCTTGTGATCGCTTTTACCGAACAAATCATACGATTCGGCGGTTAAACCGATGCGTCTGCCGTCAACCAGGCTGATGGAACGCCGGTAGAATTCGGTATTGTCATAACGGATCAGCGCCCCGGCAATGTTGTCCTGGTATGCCGCATAGCTGGCATTTCCTTTTATCGGCTCGCGATTGATCCGCTCATTGGCCGCCCCCGCTGCCAGATACAGGCTCGAATCGAGGCTGTTGAAGGAGTAGTTCAGCAACGCTTGTATGCGGTTTTCCTCGTCACGGTAACGAATCGCCGCATCCTTGTCACCACGTACAAAGAACTGCCGCTGCCCCGAAAAGGTAATGCGGTTATAGAAACTATAGGCGGCCAGGCCACCGGTTTTTTTCAACTCGTAGTAATAAAGCGGCACCGCCGCCCAGCGGTGAAAGCCGAGCACATCTGCCCCGTTGACGGCAACCCCGACAAACGAGGTCTTGTCCTGATCGATGCCGAGCAACGGGAACCAGGAACGCGGCCGCAAGGTATGCCATACACTGTAGTCGTCCACCTGCGTGTAGGGGGCAGGCTGGTAATCGCTGGCGGTGGTGACGGCATGCACCCTGGTGGGCCTGCTCTCCCTTGCGGCATAACGCTTGCCCGTCGGCCTGGTTTTTTCCAGTGCGGTAATCGCCAGACCATGCGGCGTATATTCAACCAGACGGTAACTGCCATCCGGCATGGCCACCGCCTCGGAAATGGCCGACAGTGTATTGCTCACGGTTTCCACCTTGCCCGTTTGCAGCGACAGGCGGCACAGGTTCCAGACGCCATCCCGGTCGGAGAGGAAATCCACGGCGTTTCCGTCTGCGGTAAAACGGGGACGCACTTCCAGATCGCCGTTCTGCGTCAACGGTTGCCATTGCCTGCTGGCGACATCCAGAAGCTCCAGATTCCAGCCGCTCTTCTCCCTTTTCACCGCCGCCACCAGGGCATTATCCTGCGGGGACCAGTCCAGATGCCCCACCGCTTCACCCACGCCCATTTCCGCCACGACAGATTGTTTCTTTCCCTTTGCGTCCAGCAGGACGATACGACTGTCGCCGCCATCCAGTTGCACGGCCGCAATACCATTGCCGTCGTTACGCCACACAGCACGCTGGTAACGTCCGCATTTCGTCAGCCGCTCCGCCGATGACATGCCGGGACGCCAGAGATAAAGATCGCTGTAGAGCTTGACGTTGTCACAGATTGCCAGGCGGGAAATCAGCAGTCCCTTTTCATCGTGCCAGTCAAGATACTGCACACCCAAAATATCAAACAGTGTTTCCACTTTACCGTTGCGGATGCGGCGCACACTGGGGTAGGAGGAGGAATCGTCATGATAGAAATAGACATCGCCGTTTCCCGCCGCGGTCAGCCGATAATTAAAATAGGGCTTGTTCACCAGCGTGCGGGTTTTCATTTCGCCTTTCTTTTTGATCGCGGCAAGTTGCTGGCTGAATTTTTTGCGCAAATACTGTTGAAACTCATGCCATATCAGCTTGGCCGGTTTTCCAAACACCTGGTAGGCACGCTTGTCCATGCGCCAGGGAATGATATTTCTGCCGTAAATACGCACATACTTTACAAGCTTGTCTTTGCCGTAGCGCTCTTCCACAAACTTGAAAAACCAGGCGCCATATAAATAGATCTGCCCGTACGGCCAGCGGCTGCTGTAGGTCCCTTCATAACTTTCCTCGGTCAACGAGCGCAGCCCGCGCGCCACTTCCATGCGCATCATCGCCGCATACCAGGCGCTGTTCAGGCGGCCATAACCGTAGGGGTTGTCCGATTCACCATAAACCGCCAGCCCTTCCGCCACCCAGCCCGGGGCAAACAGCTGGGGAAAAACCATGAATATAAACAGATTATTGAGACGGCCGAATATCTGGCGTATTTTTTCCGGCGCCGCGAACACCATGTCAAGCTGCAGGATATGGACATACTCGTGGGTAAATACATGCTCCAGCCAGGGGCGCTGCTCCATCAACCGCCCTTCGACCGGTGCAGGCATGAAGACGTAAAAACGGTTATAGGGAAGTGGCGATGCCGCACCATTGGACATGTCGAGAGTGTCCAGAATTACAACCTCGGTCTTGTCTGCCGGCGACCACCGGAGCCAGGCGCTCAGGCGCACATGCACTTTCTCGGCAATCACCGCCAGGCGCCGGGCGTATTCACTGTGGCGTGCTTCATGGTGAATACGAAAATGCTCCGTTTCCAGTGTCTTCCAATCCTTGAACGGCTCAGCCTGCAACAGGTTGGGGTCAGGTGGCGTATGCCCCCGGGCGAGAGGACTGCCGGCGAACAGGAGCAATAGCGTAATAACGGAGAGGAGCGGTTTGCGCACGATGTTTCTCCCTTTATTCTTGGTATTCGTCCACTCTTTATTAATATATCTCTATACTATAAGAAAAAGCATCTGGAAAACCAACGTTGGATCACGTAGACTGCATCACCTTTTCACGCCGTAACCCCTGATACATGCCTGCCACTCCCCCAAAAATCGGCTTCGTCAGCCTCGGCTGCCCCAAGGCACTGGTGGACTCCGAACGCATCCTCACCCGCCTGCGGGCCGAGGGCTATGACATCTCATCCACGTATGCAGACGCGGAGCTGGTCATCATCAACACCTGCGGCTTTATCGACTCGGCGGTAGAGGAATCTCTTGAAGCCATTGGTGAAGCACTGGACGAAAACGGCAAAGTGATTGTGACCGGCTGCCTTGGCGCCAAAGGTGATGTCGTACAACAAACCCATCCAAAAGTATTAGCCGTCACCGGTCCGCATGCCCTGGAAGAGGTCATGCAGGCGGTGCACCAGCATCTGCCAAAGTCACACGATCCCTATTCCGATCTGATCCTGACGAACAGCAGCGGCCAAATGCAACGAGCGGCAGGACGGCGGGAGTTGCCTGCCGCAGGGATCAAACTCACACCACGCCACTACGCCTATCTGAAAATTTCGGAAGGCTGTAACCACCGCTGTACTTTCTGCATCATCCCCGATCTGCGCGGTGATCTGCGCAGCCGCCCCATTGGCGAAGTGCTGCAAGAGGCGGAAAACCTCGCCAATGCCGGCGTAAGGGAACTGCTGGTGATATCCCAGGACACCAGCGCCTATGGCGTGGATGTAAAATACCGCACCGGTTTCTGGGGCGGGCGGCCGTTGAAAACCCGCATGACCGAACTCGCACAGGCGCTGAGCGAACTCGGTATCTGGATCAGACTGCACTATGTCTATCCCTATCCTCACGTGGACGACGTTATCCCGTTGATGGCGGAAGGAAAAATACTTCCCTATCTCGACGTCCCGCTGCAACACGCCAACCCGCGCATCCTCAAGGCAATGAAACGCCCCGGCGATATCGAAAAAACCCTTCGACGCATCGAAAGCTGGCGCGGCATCTGCCCCGGCATCACCCTGCGCAGCACCTTCATCGTCGGCTTCCCTGGAGAAAGCGAACAGGAGTTCGAGGAACTGCTGCAGTTTCTCGAAGCAGCCCAACTGGATCGCGTCGGCGCCTTTGCCTATTCACCGGTGGAAGGCGCCAAAGCCAACGAGCTGCCCGGCCATGTTCCCGCAGAAGTGCAACAGCAGCGGCTCGAACGTTTCATGCAACTGCAGGCCAAAATCAGCGCCAACAAGTTACAAAAGAAAATCGGCAAAACCCTCAGCGTAATAGTGGATGGCTTTACCGACGAAGGTGAAGTCATCGCCCGCAGCGAAGCCGACGCCCCGGAAATCGATGGTCTTGTCATCATCAACCAGGGCGATGCGGAAGGCATCGCTGCCGGTGATTTTGTCGAAGTGAAAATTACCGCTGCCGACGAACATGATCTGTTCGCCCGGCTGGATTAAATCATCCTGTACGTAAAGACAGGAATTTTCTACCGCAGCAGCATCCCCCTCACAACCTGATACCTTTCAGCCCGATCCAAAAACATCGAACAGACTGATTACACTCACTCCGGGACGGTTGAGCACGTGTGTGTACGACGTTCAGGGATGAACAAGTGTCACAGGAGGCAGGACGCCGGGAGTGACAATCATGGTTGTTGATACATCTGCATGACCCAGCAACTCCTGGACCGTGCGAATGTCATAGCCTGATTTCAGTCACCCGCTTGACAATACCCACCTGGTCTGCCGCCTTTTTGATATGCTTTTGCAGGCCGTTTTCATGAATGTGGTGACGCCGCATTGTTCCTGAACGCCTCGCCCATTCAGTCTTGACCATCTCCATAAACAAAATCTTCAGCGCCGCTACAACCTGCAAAACTGCCAGTCCTCAAAGCGCGGATTTCTGCCTTTGTCGCAGAGATATTTATCCAAATCAGCAGCCGAACGCTCTGCCAAGCGCACACCTTGATGAGATTTGATGTATGCCTCAGCATGCCGCACATACCAACGGACGACTTTCGCTTTTACCTTGTAACGCTTTGTATTTTAATATATTTTCCCCGGAAACGGGGCACAGAATCGTCCGGCATAATACTACTCCTTTAGCAAATCGGGGTCGCAGGGCATCCATGCACCTGCTACGATTATGGTCAAATATGTGAAAATATCAAAAGGTAATATACAGAAGTCTGGATAACAAGGTAAAAAGCAGACGTCTGTATATATCACTGTTAGATTGCATGAACCAGTATGCTCTTTCGAAAATGGCCGCTCTTGTAAAAGAGTGGGCGAGAAATAAGCCATTAATACAAAAAATAGAATTTTTTGGGAGCAGGGTTAAGGGAACAGAACACCCTGATAGTGATCTTGATATAGCTATTGAACTTGTGCCGAATTGTGATGAATCAAATGGATTAGCAACATGGCTGCATTGCAAGGATATATGGGAAAAAGAATTACAGGAAATTCTACCAGTAAAATTACAAATAGAATGGAATGGTGGTGAGAATACGGAGATTATAGCTAAAGGGTTAAGGGAGGCGAGGTATTTGGTTTATGAAAACTAATCTAACAATCAAATCAACAAGGACGCCCAACTCAATGCGAGGCATTGAGTTGGGCGCCTGTTATTCATAACGTTGAGGCTGTAGAAAAACCCAGAAATATGCCTTGTATTCAGTTATAATGCATCAAAGCAACAAGGAGATGTGTCGATGCCTAAATTCATCCCCTATGATCCTGGTCAAAGCAGGATGGTGGTG
>JALVOC010000217.1 GCA_027032075.1 Chromatiales bacterium
TGTCGTTATGCGTTGAGAGAGATATGAAGAAGGTATTGCTAATATCAATGGTTGTTATACTTGCTGCTCCTGTAGCTGCATGGGCAGTGTACAAGCCTATGAGGGTTCTAGCTCCGAGCTGGGTTAAAGGTATTGTTTGTATAAGTCACGAAATATGCATGGAAGATCCATCTCGATATCAAGAAGCGAAGGATATGTACCATAGTGCTCTGAATCATGTTTCATCAGTTGTGGGCGTGTTCCATAAGAACCCACGAATTATTTTCTGTTCTACTGAACATTGCTATAACTCTTTTGGGTTCAAGAAATCCTCCGCTGCTAATATTGGAAGTTCAGGCATAGTTGTCAGTCCGCGAGGCTGGGAGGACTACTATCTACGCCATGAAATGATCCACCATCGCCAAGCAGAAGAATTCGGAGTGTTTTCGTCACTACTCAAGCCTGAATGGTTAATGGAGGGAATGGCATATTCTCTAAGCAATGATCCCCGTCAACAACTTTCTAGGCGCTGGCAAAGTTCCCGTGATAAGTTTGATAAATGGCTTAAAGAAATTGGTGAAAGGAATTTATGGAAAGAAGCACGGAAGATATAAAAACGCATAACAAGGCACTTCAACTCGGACAGTCCTCCGCGGCGCTTGCTTTGTGCGGTCATTCCGCTTCGCTCCATTATCGCACAAAGCAATCGCCGCTCCGGCCTGCCGGTTAAGTGCGGCGTTATGCCTTTAGCTCTCGCATCAAGGAAATGTTTTATTTCCCTTGCATCCAAAGCAGGCTGATATCTCGCCATAGAAACCATGCAGTCACCCGGTTGTGTGCCAATAGCTGCCCAAGGATGGAAACCCCAGTTTTGGAGGAGGAGAAATGGCCTTGAGGCTCTATTCACATCCTGTGGCATCTTCTGACATCAAACAAGGATGGCGAGTCAGCAAGCCATTAGCTGTTCTGGTGTTTGGTCAAAGACTATACGAGGATGGCAAGCAATGGAAAACAGCAGTAGCTACACCGGGGTTTCATTGGGTTTATCCGGTGGAATCAAGCCCCTTTAGTGAATGGAGGCTCCGTGATATTTCTGTGCTATCCTTCAACTATCTCAAGGTTCGCTATGGGTGATTATTCGTCGTATGGCGCTATTTCAACTATCCGGGCATAACAATTCGCTTGAGGTGGACGCCGCAAAAAGCGGCGGCGCCCCTCAGCTTTGTCGTTAGGGAGACGAAAGAAAGCCTGAATGAGAAATGAGCTTCGTTTGTAAACATCGAGTGAAGGTTGGGGAAATTTGTCGCTACCTCTTTCCGTGCTGTTGAGATCATCGGCAATAGCAGGCCGAGTAAAATCGTTGTTCACCGCCATCTGTGCGGCGTAGAAATGATGGGGCAATCTGGCAAAAAAGGAAGGGATGTCTTGCCACCCGAATAATGGCCGCCAAGGGAATCCTGAGTAAGATGGCCCGGTGGGGGAAATATAGTGGTTCACCCGTCCAGCTATTCCCAGCGCAATGTGTCCCAGCGAGCAACTTGGTTATTCCCCACAAAAAAGCAATGGTTTTGCGCCTTCATCATGGTTTGTTACAGTATTAGCCTATATTGCTATGCTCAAGCACAATAGTGGCTTGCCGTAGCAAAAAAGAGGGCTATTCGTTGTCGTGGCTCTGGTAGTTCCTTTGTAGCGGTAGCGTGCCTCAATTCAAGGCCCGTGGCAGCGGCAACCTCATGAGCATGAAAGAAAAACCGTTCCCTAACAATCGCATCCAGCGGACCCGCAAAGCTACGCGCCTTTTTGTGCGAGTCGCTGTCGCTCCATTTTCGCACAAAAAGGCGCTCCACTTTGCGGCCCGCTGATGCGGGGCGTTATGCCTTTAGCTCTCGCATCAAGAAAATGTTTTATTTCCCTTGCATCCAAAGCAGGCTGATATTTCACCATAGAAGTCATGCCATCTCTTGGTTGTGTGCCAATAGCTGTCCAAGGATGGAACCCCCGGCTTTGGAGAAGGAAAAATAGCCTTGAGGCTCTATTCACATCCTGTGCTGTCTTCCGGCCTCAAACGAGGATGGCGAGTCAGCAAGCCATTAGCTGCTTCGGTGTCTGGTCAAAAATTATACGAGGATGGCAAGTAATGGAAAACGGCAATAGCGGCACCGGAGCCTCATTGAGTTTGTCCGGTGGAATCAAGCCTCTTTAATGGATGGAGGCCCCGTGTTATTTATGTGCTATTCTTCAGCTATCTCAAGGTTCGGTATTGGTGGTTATTCGTCGTATGGTGTTTTATCAAGCATTCGGGCATAACAATTCGCTCGAGAGGGACGCCGCAAAAAGCAGCGGCGCCCCTCAGCTATGTCGTTAGCTTCATGCCAAGGGAGAGAGTATGAGCGTAATAAAACGAATTGAAGATACTGATGCAGAAGCAGTAAAGAAAGCGTTCAGTAATCTCATGAGGATTTATCTAAATCCGGCCTTTGGTTCAATTTCTAAAAGAGATTTCGATATATCGCTCTTTATGACACTTCAAGACTTGGGAATAATAGATAAAAATCCAGAAATGTATGAGTTGGTATCGGAATTAAAAGTGACACGTGCTAAAGCAAGAAATTTACTCTATGAGGCGAAATTAAGAACTTCGACAAAGGATGATCTTGATGAAGAACTAAAGGAGCTACTTAAAACCCCAATTTTTCTAAAAGAAAATGAAAAGATCGGAATTGAGATAGGAAATCCTTATCTGATTGATCATCTTCGTCAAAACCTGAAAGAATTAAATCATATAACAGATGGGTCGTTTTCCCCTGAGTTGGTGAAACTAACAACCGAGGCATATCTTGCCCTGTTTGAAAAGTATCTACCTGATGGAGGAAAAGAGAAAGTTATTGAAGAATTTGTAGCAATCGGCGTAAAAAGCGATGGGAGTTTTAAGGGAGTAATGACGGCCGTTCTAACAAAATTGGGAACGAAGGTGGCTGATGAGGCCGGGGGAGAGGTTGCAAAATCAATAGTTGGCTATTTAGGGCCGGTGCTATCTGGAAGTTTTGAAAGTATAAAGGAACTATTTACACCATTGTTTGAAGAGAACGAGGAATAATGAAGCTAACAATTAGCTCCAGCGGACAGTCCAAAGCGTCGTTTTTTTGTGTATGTCGCAGGCTCCATTTTACACAAAAAACCGCCACTTTGACCTGCCGCTGAGCATGGCGTTATGCCTTTAGCTCTCGCACAAAAAAATGCATTATTTCCCTTGCATCCAAAGCAGGTTGATATTTCGCCATAGAAGCCATGCCATCTTCCGGTTGTGTGTCAATAGTAGTCCAAGGATGGAAACCCGGCTTTGGAGAAGGGAAAATGGCCTTGAGGCTCTATTCACATCCTGTACTGTCTTCTGGCCTCAAACGAGGATGGCGAGTCAG
>JALVOC010000218.1 GCA_027032075.1 Chromatiales bacterium
CGAAGGATTGCACCAGCCGATTACAAGCAGGCCCTGTGACAGGCGGATGCCTGGCGCATGGCGTGCCTGAACCGAAGGCGCCCTCGTCACTGGCAAGCGAAGCGGGGTAGTGACGAGGGCGGCATTCCCGGAAACGGCGCGCGTTTTCGGCAGGATTACTCAGTGCAAGGTCAGTGATGGAGCGCGATACTGCCGCCCTCGATCGATTTTAACCGTGGCTACTGCGGATACAGTAGCAACAGAGCGCGCCCGAACCCTTCAATGCGCTGCGGCGAAAGCCGTGGGTTCATTCTCCAATCCGAGCCGACCACGGGATCGGTTCATTCTCGCAGGCACCGGCCTGCATTGACTCGTCGAGCCAAGACGCCCGCCCCTGGTGGTGCCGTCGCTGCTCATTCTTCATTAACCGCGGAAGTGTTCCGCCTATCTGAAAGGAGGTGATATGTAACCACACTTAAATCGCGCCAATAACGGCGCACGTTGGTCCACGCCAGACCATTCCCTCCGGGGAGAACCGGCGTTGCCTAGACCAGGCAGCTTTAGGTCGCAATGGGCGTAGTGTCCCATGACCGTACCGCGTACGCGGGACCGAATGGCTATGGCCACCGGTTGGGTCAGAAACACTTACCGAAATGCGAGAACACTTTTGAGAGATCTGAACTACCAACTCAAGCAAATTTGCCGCCGAAACCGGGACGGCAGTTATACCACCCAGCGAGACCGGGAGCGGCTGCTGACGCAGATTGCCGACCAACTCCATGATCTGGGTTACCGTCACATGAGCGCGCAGTCGCTCAAGCCTAAGCATATCGAGGCTCTGGTGAAGAGCTGGCAAGGCCAGGAGTTGTCGGCCGGTGCGATGAAGAACCGGCTGGCAGTTATTCGCTGGTGGGCGCAGAAGGTCAATCGCCAGAACGTCGTTGCCCGATCCAACGATTACTACGGTATTCCAAACCGGCAGTTCGTGACCAATACCTCCAAGGCCCGTAGCGTCGGGGAGGAAGAGCTGGGCAAGATTCGAGATGCCCGTGTCCGGATGAGCCTGGAGCTTCAACAGGCCTTTGGATTGCGTCGTGAGGAGGCGATCAAGTTTATGCCGGACTATGCTGACCGCGGGAACCATATCGTCCTCAAGGAGAGCTGGACCAAGGGTGGTAAGGCGCGAACCATCCCTGTGCGGACCGAGGTCCAGCGTACTGTTCTCGACCGTGCGCGACAGTTGGCCGGCAAGGGCTCATTGATTCCCAGTGCGAAGAACTACCGGCAACAATTGCGACTGTACGAAGCCGAGACCGCGAGGGCCGGGTTGTCCAGAATGCATGGTCTTCGACATGCCTATGCCCAGAATCGGTACGAGGAGCTGACCGGGTGGCGACCACCTGCTGCGGGTGGTCCCGCAGTCAAAACGCTCACGCCGGAGCAAAAACGGATCGATCAGCAGGCGCGCCTGACAATCAGTCTCGAACTCGGGCACGAGAGACCGCAAATTGTGGCGGTCTATTGCGGGACGTGAACACAGGTACGAAAACGATGCGCCGTTGAGAATGGATTATCCATTTCCAGCACCCGAACGTACCGTCATGATGCCGGCCAGGTTGTACCAAACCACTGAGGCCGAATCCATTATGAAACGATCCATCTTTCATCCCACGCACCCGGTTGTAGCAACGGCGATCTTTGTTGCGGGCTTTTGTACCGTCGCCAGCGTGAACTTGCAGGCAAGCGATATCCAGACTGGCCGGTATTCGATGTTTTCCGCGGCTCCGACCAAAGCGCAAGCCGAGCTGTTGGAAACGACGATGACCGTCCAGTTGCCAGCGCGGATCCAGACTATCGGAGAGGCGGTGCGGTATCTCCTGCAGCGCGGTGGCTACCGGCTGGCCTCCATTGAATCCACCGAGCCGGATACGCTCGCGTTGTTTGCGCTACCGTTGCCGGCTGTGCATCGCCAGCTTGGGCCGATGACCTTGCACGATGCACTGGAGACACTCGCAGGACCGGCCTTCCACCTTGTACAAGATCCCGTCCACCGCCTGATCACATTCGCGCGTTGTGTACCCGAACAGGTAACCGTCCATGAGACCGTGAGTAAAGCGGATACGGAGGTAATCCAGGATGACAACTGAACAGCAACCGGAGCAGGTCATTACACCAGAAGAGAAGGCCAAGCTGGATGAGGCAGAGGGGCAGCCAACGTCCAGTCGGGTGGCGTACAAGTCCGTTCTGACCGCCGTCGTGGTCGGCATCATCGCCATCGGCGGGCTGTCATTTTTCATCGTCCAACAGCAGGCAAATCCGATCGATGACGCCCAGGTGTCGGAACCCAGCACACCCACGCAAGAAGTGATCAAGCGTCCAGAGTCAGAGATGGCCATAGCCGAGGACAAAATCGAGCAGATCGACCAGAGCCTGACCTCCCTGTCCGGCCGGATCGACCGTGGCTTCGAAGCACAGCTTGCCCATAGTGCGGATGTGAAACAAAGCTTGGCGTCCGTGGCCGAAACGGTTCGAGAGATCAACATGGCCGTTGCCGATCTCACAAAAAGTAACCATACCCTTGGTCAGCGTATCGATGTGGCCATTTCACGGCTGAATACCCTCATCAAGGAGACCCGGAAGCGCAAGGTCGTCCAGCGTAAGCCGGCGGCCAGGCTGAAACCCCGACCCGCCAAGATCCCACCGTTTCATGTCGATGCCATCGATGTTTGGGATGACGAGACCTACGTGGCCATCTCCCAGGCAGGTCGAGTGGCATTTTTGAAGACGGGAGAGCGGCAGTCGGGCTGGACTGTGGCACGCATCGACCGCCTCAAGGGTCGAGTCGAATTCAAAGGGCCGGTTGGTCAGCACTATTCCGTTTCATTGCAGAGGTAGAACCGATGGAAATCGTATTGGCCGTGTTGTTGCTCTTCGGTGGTTTTGCGCTGGGGTCCGCCACCGCAGACAAGCAGGGTGATGTTGAACCCTCCAGTATAACGGTATCCTCCACGCAGGCTGTGTCACATTCAGTGCGTGCTACGCAGGACATGCGTAAGTGTCGGTCTGGTAAGTCCGATATGTACCGGGATCTGACGGTGCCCTATATCGGCCAGAAAGATCAGGCAGTACCGAAGGCTAACACCTGTGAAGGAGCATGCACCGATGAATAGACAATGGAAACGGGTTGTTCTTCTGGGTGTCCTTCTCGCGTCGAATACCGTGATGGCCGCCGAGTTGTCACATACCCAGATCAAGGATACCGGGCAGGATAGCTCGCACAATGCCACGAACGTCTTATCTGCCACGGATCTGGCGCATGCCCGTCTATGGGGTTTGTCGGAGACGGAGTGGCGCCGTTACAAACAGTTGATGCAGGGCATTCGCGGGAGCATAAGCCCATCGACCATAT
>JALVOC010000219.1:0-3111 GCA_027032075.1 Chromatiales bacterium
TCATCACCATGCTCAACCAGGGTATAGGGCTCGGCAAACTGCTTGTTTACCGTGACCTGTACGCGATCATCGGCAAAGGCCTCTTTCCAGCGCTCGCCGCGTTTGCGCATCCAGTTCAGCAGGGTTTCGACATTGGTGACCGAATCGGGGACAGCCACCTCTTCTTCATCCTTGCCGGAAATGCGTGCCAGTTCGATAAAATAAACCAGCTTGATAACCACCTTGCCTTCCTGATCGGTGACGCGGGCATCACCGCGGCTGAGCCCGTGCTGCTCAAGCTTCTGCAGGTACTCGGCCCAGTTCCTGTCATAGTTCTTGCCCAGCTCGTACAGGGTTCCCCAGGAAAAGATGCCGGTATCATGACCGTCATCGAAGGTGATCTTCAGCGCATAACTGCCCTGTGGCTCAAGCAGGGAGATATTGACCCGCTCCTTGCCATGCACCGGCTGCTCCTTGACCTTGACCTCGGCTGCCGTGGAGAAAACCCGCAGGTACTCACAGGGAAAGTTAAACCGAAAGCCGTCGGAAAAGGCGATTTCCAGCAGACGGGATTTCTGGTGCAGGTTGATCTCGGTCGGGACAACAGGGCTTTTATCGTTTGTAATGGTATCGGACATCGTGTTTTTATATCTTGATACTGTGCGAACAGGGTTAATCGTGCGCGTATTCTACCCGCATTTTAAAAGCTTCAGCCCGATTTCTGATAAGGATAATGATTCTCACTTAAAAAGCCTGTTTATCAAATCATAAGCTATTGATTTAATTGGGATATAAACACCTCTCTACCATCATAAGGAAATCTTATCGCAACCTCAATATTATTGTTTGGTGTTTCGCCCTTGAAGGACTATTCTGCACGCCTGTAAATGCCTTCATCGATTGCTTTTACAGACGCTTTGGGCCTAAAATACGCCCCCGACTTTTTACGCAGGGGGACGGTGCATAACCGCTACGCGTAATCAGTCTGAAAGCAAAACACCGCCCGGCCGCCACCTGGCAGTGAAAAACAAATACCGTTCTCAGAACCCGCGTTCTGAAAACAACACCGGGCTTTCCGGTTAATACTGTTTCAATTCTAACCGGCTGCTAGCAGCCAGAAAGATGATGAAAAGGTAGAAACCAGATTTGACAGCAGGTTTAACGACCACACTGCCCTATCTGTTAAAACTATCGCAATTGCAATTGCATAAACCTAAACTCTAGGAGTTAATAATAATGCCTACATTTGTACGTACAGAGAAATGTGATGGATGTAAAGGTCAGGACCGTACGGCCTGCATGTACATCTGCCCACACGATCTCATGAAATTAGACAAAGACGGTTCAGAAACTGGACACGCCATGAAGTCTTACAACCAGGAACCTGAGCAGTGCTGGGAATGTTATTCCTGCGTTAAAATCTGTCCTCAGAACGCCATTGAAGCCCGTCACTACGCTGACGTTGTACCTCTGGGCGGTTCTGTACAGCCTCTGCGTGGTACTGACTCAATTATGTGGACTATCAAGTTCCGTAACGGCGTCATGAAACGCTTCAAGTTCCCCATCCGCACCACTGCTGAAGGTTCTATCGATCCTTACGCTGGTAAGCCAGAAGCTGATATGAGCAAGATTTCCGAGCCCGGATTCTTCAATCATAATGAGCAGAACGGTTACCGTGCCGGTGATCCAAGCGAATTAATCTGTAAATAATCATAGAGGTATATAAAGATGGCCGAATTTGGTAATCCTGATGTCGTTGAAGAAGAAGTAGACATTCTTCTCATCGGCGGTGGTATGGCCTGTTGTGGTGCAGCGTTCGAACTTCCACGCTGGATCGAAGCATCAGGTGCAGACCTTAAAGTTAAACTGGTTGATAAAGCTGCCATGGATCGTTCCGGTGCTGTTGCACAGGGTCTGTCAGCTATTAACACTTACATTGGTCCTGAGCAGGATCCTGCTGACTATGCTCGTATGGTCTCTAACGACCTGATGGGTATTACTCGTGATGACCTGGCATATGACCTGGGCCGCCACGTGGACGAATCTGTTCACCTGTTCGAAGAATGGGGCCTGCCTATCTGGAAAACAGACGAGAACGGCGAGCGCTATGACGGCTCCAAGGGCATGACTCCGCTGAAAGACGGTGGCAAGCCTGTACGTTCCGGTAAATGGCAGATCATGATCAATGGTGAATCCTACAAGTGGATTGTTGCTGAAGCTGCTAAAAAAGCACTGGGCATCGAAAACATCCAGGAACGTATCTTCATCGTTAAACTGATCAACGACAAGAACGATCCCAGCCGTATTGCTGGCGCAGTAGGTTTCTCTACTCGTGACGACAAGATCGTTATCTACAAGGCCAAGGCTATCCTGCTGGCAGCCGGTGGTTGTGTAAACATCTTCCGTCCGCGTTCAGTTGGTGAAGGCACAGGTCGTGCATGGTACCCTGTATGGAACGCTGGTTCTACATACTCCATGGCTGCTGAAGCCGGTGCCGAGCTGACTCTGATGGAAAACCGCTTTGTACCTACCCGTTTCAAAGACGGCTACGGTCCTGTTGGTGCATGGTTCCTGCTGTTCAAGGCCCAGGCTACCAACGCTTATGGCGAAACCTACATGACCAAGAACAAGGAAATGCTGGATGACTATCCTCCATACGGCCAGGCTGCCGTTCCTGCTTCCTGTCTGCGTAACCACCTGATGCTGAAAGAAATGAAAGAAGGTCGTGGTCCTATCTGGATGGACACCGTGACTGCTCTTGCTAACCTGCGTGAGACTCTGTCTCCTCGCGAAGTTAAGCATCTTGAAGCTGAAGCATGGGAAGACTTCCTTGACATGTGTGTTGGTCAGTGTGGTATCTGGGTTGGTGAAAACATCGAGCCTGAGAAGAAAAACTCTGAGCTGATGCCTACCGAACCGTATCTGCTGGGTTCTCACTCAGGTTGTTGTGGTATCTGGACTTCAGGTCCTGATGATGTAGGTGCACCTACCGACGAAACTGAAGCCGGCGTTCCTGATCACCTGCCTAAAGGCTGGAACTGGGGCTACCGTGGTATGACCACTGTAAACGGCCTGTTCACAGCCGGTGACGGTGTTGGCGCTTCCGGCCACAAGTTCTCTTCTGGTTCACAC
>JALVOC010000219.1:3121-3347 GCA_027032075.1 Chromatiales bacterium
GTTAAATACTGCCTGGACAACGCTGATTTCAAACCTGAGCTGGACACATCTGTTGATGATCTGGTTGCTGAAATCTACAAGCCAGTACGTACTTTCCTTGAGCACAAGGACTACACCACTGCTATCGACGTTAACCCTAACTACATTACTCCGAAAATGCTGCAGTTCCGTCTGCAGAAGATCATGGACGAGTATGTAGCCGGTGTTGCAACTTACTACAACACTA
>JALVOC010000220.1 GCA_027032075.1 Chromatiales bacterium
TTCCCGCTCCTTTGCCCAACCTACGGGTTTTTGTGGACGCTGAAAAAAGCCGTTCTGTAGGTTGGGCAAAGCGCAGCGTGCCCAACGTGTCATGAACGGAAGCCGCAAGTTGGGTACGTCGCTCCCGCTCCTTTGCCCAACCTACGGGTTTTTGTGGACGCTGAAAAAAGCCGTTCTGTAGGTTGGGCAAAGCGCAGCGTGCCCAACGTTGATGTCAATATCGAAGTAAGTTTTCCATTCTCTGCCCGGGCCTATAAGATACGGCTATGCAAGTCGTCCGCCCCGAATCTCCGCAACTCAAGCGCAGCCTTTCCCTTCCGCTGGTAACGTTCTATGGCATCGGCACCATTCTTGGTGCCGGCATCTATGTGCTGGTCGGCAAGGTGGCGGGTTATGCCGGCATGTTCACCCCGGTTGCGTTTCTGGTTTCTTCCCTGCTGGCCGTCTTGTCCGCTTTTTCCTACGCCGAACTCTCCTCCCGTTTTCCCAAGAGCGCCGGTGAGGCGGTGTATGTGCAGGAGGGGCTGGGCTGGCGGCGTTTGTCCATCGTTGTCGGGGTCACGATTGTGCTGGTGGGAACCATCTCGGTTGCCACGCTTATGCACGGTTTTGTCGGTTATCTCCAGGTATATTTCACTCTTGCGGAAACGCCGGTGATCATCGCTCTGGTTGTCATCATGGCGGCTGTCGTGATCTGGGGCATCGGCGAATCGGTGATCATCGCCAGCCTGATGACGCTGGTGGAGATGGCGGGTTTGATCATGATCATCTGGGTGGCGAGGGACAGTTTTGATCAGTTGCCGCAGCGTTTGCCGGAAATGCTACCGCCGTTTGAATTGTCGGCCTGGGGCGGGATCATTCTCGGCAGTATTCTCGCCTTTTATGCCTTTATCGGTTTTGAGGATATTGTCAATGTGGCGGAAGAAGTCGTGGATCCCCGCCGCAATCTGCCGCGCGCCATCATCATCGCGCTGGGGGTTACCACACTTTTTTATTTTCTGATCGCCATGGTGAGCATCATTACCATCCCGCCACTGCAACTGGCCACGAGTGATGCCCCGCTGGCAATGTTGTTCCGGAAGGTTACGGGGCAATCACCGGTGGCGATCACGCTGATCAGTCTGGTTTCGGTTCTGAACGGCGCCCTCATTCAGATCATTATGGCCTCGCGGGTGCTCTATGGTATGAGCCGCCAGGGCTGGCTGCCCCCATTGCTGGGTCAGGTGAATCGGTATACGCACACACCCGTGCTGGCAACGCTGATTGTGTCGGGTACCATTTTGTTGTTTGCTTTGTGGCTGCCACTGGTCAGCCTGGCAAAACTGACCAGCTTTATCACCTTGATTGTGTTTGCATTGATCAATCTTTCCCTCTGGCGCATCAAGTTGCGCGCCCCGCAGCCGAAGGATATTCACAGCATTCCGCTGTGGGTTCCGGTACTGGGATTTTTTGCCAGCAGCGGTTTTGTCCTCTACCAGTTGCAGCATGTGCTGGCAGGGTAACGCCATGCCGCTTTGGTTTCTTTATCCGTTGCTGGGGGCTTTTGCCGGTTTGCTCGCCGGCTTGCTGGGCGTGGGCGGTGGCCTGATCATCGTACCGGTACTGGTGTTCGTGTTTGGCATGCAGGGTATCGCCGATCATCTGCTGGTGCATCTGGCGGTGGGCACCTCACTTGCCACGATCGTCCTGACTTCCCTTTCCTCCGTGCGCGCACACCATTTGCACGGTGCAGTGCTGTGGCCGGTCTTCCGTCAGCTTACTCCCGGGATTGTGACGGGGGCCTGGCTTGGCGCGGCAGTGGCGGATCTGCTGCCCACTGTTGCCTTGCGCACATTTTTCGGCATGTTCGAACTCTATGTGGCGGTGCAGATGACATTGAACATCAAACCCAAGGCCTCGCAGCAGTTACCGGGCAAAATGACGATGTTCGGCGTGGGCAACATCATCGGTGCCGTCTCCGCAGTTGTTGGGATCGGCGGTGGTACCTTGACGGTGCCGTTTCTGGTCTGGAGCAATGTCAGCATGAGAAAGGCGGTGGCTACTTCGGCCGCCTGTGGCTTGCCGATTGCAGTGGCAGGCAGTATCGGCTTTATCATTGCGGGGATGAATGAAACAGCTTTGCCGGCATACAGCAGCGGTTATGTTTACTGGCCTGCCTTTGCCGGCATTGCTGCGGCGAGTATTCTGTTTGCCCCGCTGGGAGCGAAACTGGCGCACCGCCTGCCTGCTGCCTCCCTCAAACGGGTCTTCGCCATTCTTTTGTATATACTGGCTTTCAAGATGCTGCTGGGGTGAAAGCCGTGTGGATGCTTAACCCCCCGTCATCGACATGAAGCGAATGACCTGCCCCGGTTTTTCATTAAACTCGTGACGTTCCGGCTTGAGGTTGACGGCCTTGATGATGTGTTGTTTCAGTTCGTCATCACTGATGCCGCTGCGCAGCAGGGGCCGCAGTTCGTATTTGTTATCCTGTCCCAGGCACATATAGAGGGTGCCGTCCGCAGCGAGGCGGACGCGGTTGCAGGTTTCACAGAAGTGTTGCGACATCGGGGTGATAAAACCGATACGCAGTTCGGTGCCGGCCACCTGCACGTAACGGGCGGGGCCGCCGCCCGGCATCATCCCCGGTAACAATTCATAGCGTTGTTCCAGGCGCTGCTGAACGGTCTGCAGGCTGATGAATTGATCACTGGCCGCGCGGCCGGTGTCACCCACCGGCATGGTTTCGATAAAGCGCAGGGTGAAATCGTGTTTCAGGCAGAACTCCACCATGTCTTCCACTTCATCGTCATTGATGTCCTTCATCACCACCATGTTGATCTTGATGGGGGCGAAGCCTGCCTGCTTCGCCGTCATCAGGCCATGGATGACCTTCTCCAGCTTGCCCTGGGTGATGGCCTTGAACCGATCGGCACGCAGCGTGTCGAGGCTGGCGTTGATACGTGAGATACCGGCACGCCGCAGTGCGCTGGCATGTTGTGCCAGGCGGGTGGCATTGGTGCTGAGCGAGAGATCCTCGATGCCCGGCAGGGAGGCCAGCTGGCCGATCAGATCGGTCAGGTTTTTCCGCACCAGCGGTTCACCCCCGGTGAGACGGATGCGCCGGGTTCCCAGCTCGCCAAAGGCGCGGATCACGCGCGCGATTTCATCGAAGCTCAACCAGTCTTCCGGCTCCTCGAAGTCGTTGAATCCTTTCGGCATGCAATAATGGCAGCGCAGATCACACCGGTCGGTCACCGAGAGACGCACATATTCGATTTCTCTGCCGAAGGGATCGGTCAGCTGATTGCTCATGCCTGTGAACCTGTTAAAAGTTGCTGCTAAGTATAGCGGATCTGTCTGAAGAGAAAGCCCGCTAGTTGCTCCATGCTGCTATTCACTCTAGGGTCATTCCCCGCTGGCTACCTTGACCGAGATCAAAAGTATTTCCGCTGCTGATGGTTATTTTTCGGCAGCAAAGGGGCCAACTTGACGCATCATGCGCCAAATGCCTGTTGTACAAGAGGTTTCTTGTGGGTGAAGGATCGGGAAATAGGGGGGCTTCCCAGCCAATCCCGGCGAGCAGTACAGGTATTACGGATCCTGGATAAAGCGGATAAAAGCTTTACCACTCACTCAAAAAGGTTTTGAGTGAGTGGATGCTTTGCGGATTGCCACTGTGCCTCGTTTTCACGGGCAGATTTTTCATGGCAGCGAGCGTTCTTCCCTGTGCGCTCGACAGCCGCCTCCCTGCGGCTGACGGTCATGTAAAAGACCTCTGCTCCTGATGCACCATTCCCATTCCACCAAGTGTAAGTGGGATTCGACGCCTGTTTAGCTTTTCTTGAGCCGGTTCATTTCCAATAGCAGGGTAATCGGACCAACCAGTGAGGAGATGATCGCTGCGACAAGGGCCAACACAACAAAGCCGATCAAGAATTCCATAACGACAAGCAAAATGTAACCCGCCGAGGTTGCGAGCAAATCTCCAAGCAGCGGCAAAACGATTGCAATAATTGCAGCGGTGATGAGAGCGGCGGCAAATACCGCACCAATGACAAGTCCGCATTTTGCGCCAGGGCAGGAAGCTTCTTTTCCATTGATACTGAATTTCATAGCCATGATGACATTTTCTCCATTTTCGATAGCAAAATATGTTTCCCCTGACAGCCAGCGGAAGCATATAAACATTTCATAATATTATGAAAAACAAACACTTAGTTATTGTTCTTATACAATTATCTATATAGCATCTTCGCAAAATTTCTGCTACCGGTCGGGTTTTTTTTCCCCGCTTTCGGCGGAATATCTTGTGAAGTGTCGCGCAGCGGCCGGCGCCGCCGCGGTGCGGTGGTTTTTCGGAGGGGAGAGGAAGATATCGGCGGGGATCAGCTGCGCAGTTCGTGATTGACCATGAGCGCCAGGGTTAACAGTACCAAGGCGCCGCCCTGGTGTGCCGCGCCAAGCGCTACCGGTACTATATATATAAGAGTGGTGATCCCCAGAGTCACCTGCACGATCAGCATCAGGCCAAGCAGGTTGATGATCCGCCGACTGCGGTTTGCGAGTGAATAGCGCCGCGCAACAAACCAGAAGGTGGGAATCGTCAGCAGCAGCAGGTAGGCAATCATGCGATGGTTGAACTGGACACTGATCAGGTTTTCAAACCAGTTCAGATAAAACGGCTGCATGGTATACATCCCCGGCGGAATGAACTGGCCATACATCAGGGGGAAAGTGTTCAGGATGTAGCCTGCACGGGTGCCGGCGACAAAACCGCCGCTGAGGATCATGACAATGATCAGGGCGGTGATTGCCAGGGAGAAGCGGTGCAGTTTGCCAATACCCGGTGTTTGCCTGTTGACCGGCTCCGGATGTAACAGGCTGAGTGCGGTCCACAGCATATAGCCAAAAATCAGCATAGCCGCACCGAGGTGCGCGGTAAGCCGGTACTGGCTGACGCGGGGCTCGTGGATCAGGCCGCTTTTGACCATGTACCAGCCAAGCAGGCCCTGCAGCCCCCCGAGTAGAAACATCGTTACCAGTTGGGGAATGAGAGAGCGGCGTATTTTCCCGCGCAGCAGAAAATATAAAAACGGCAGCAGAAAGGCCAGACCAATCAGCCGGCCAAGCAGGCGGTGAGTGTACTCAAAATAGAAAATGGACTTGAATTCGTCCAGCGACATGTCCTTATTGACGTGCCGGTATTCCGGGTATTGCTGGTATTTTTCAAAGGTGGATTGCCACTCCTGCTGGTTGAGAGGCGGAATGACCCCCATGATGGGTTGCCAGTCCACCATCGACAGTCCTGAACGGGTGAGGCGGGTGACGCCGCCAAGCACGACCATGCAGAAAATCAGCGCACAGACTCCGAGAAGCCAGTAGGCGATATAACGGTTGTCGTTGTTCTTTGGTGATTCGGTTTGCGGCATGGTGGAATTACTCAGGGTTAGAAGCGATAACGACGTATGATTTGCCAGGGCAGATTATATAAAAATCGGGCAGTTGGTGTTTGGTCCGCATGGAGTTTGTCGATACTGAAGCAACCATACATTTTTTGTTGTATTTCTTCGGGCAAAGTGGATTATATCCATTAACGATCAATCGGGTGTTAATTTTTTTTTGCCGGTAGCGTTAATCATCACACTACGCCGGGGGTGATTCCATCATAAGCACTTCGAAGATGCGCCTGGCAGTGGCTTCATCCGGGTTGCCGACGGCGACAATTTTTTTGTCGACAATGAGCGCAGGCAGTGACTTCAGCTCCAGTTGCGCGGAAAGTGCCTGCCCTTCGTTTGTTAGTATTTCGATAGTTTCTAATGTATGATCATATTTTGCACACAGGGCCTGCCATATTCTTTCAGTTTCCTGACAAGAGGGTTGTTCCTTGTTAATAAGTAGCTGTAATTTCATCCAGAATTCATTATATTTGTTAGCGTGTAGTTGACCCAGATTAATACTACACAGGGAGGTGTTATGCGTTGACTAAAATCAAGTGTAAAAAAGAAGTTGAGACGTTTGTTATGCGCAAGGTGGTTCCAAATGTCGAGGAATTGCAAAAAATTTATCTGTTCGAGGCATTGACCGCCGAGCAGCTTGAGAAAATTTCCGCTACGACACGCAAAATAGTACTGCCGGCAGAGAAAATCCTGTTTGAAAAGGATCAGCCCGCGGACCGCTTTTATCTGTTGTTGGAAGGGCAGATCAAACTCTTCTGCCTGTCGGAAGAGGGTGTGGAAAAAGTGATGGAGGTGATTTTTCCATGCCAGACTTTTGGTGAGGCTATTATGTTTATGGGCAGGCACGCCTATCCGCTGAGCGCCCAAGCGATCATCGAAAGCACCCTCTACAGTTTTGATATGCAGTCGTTCAAGTCACTGCTGTATGAGTCCCGGGAAACCTGCTTTCATCTGATGGCGAGCATGGGGCGGCGCCTGCATTCGCGAATCGATGAGATCAGCAATCTTACCTTGCACAACGCGACCTACCGCCTGGTTGTGTATCTGCTCGAGCAGATGCCGCAGGGGGCGATGGAATTACCGGAAATTCACCTGACCATGCCAAAAAACATAATTGCCTCACGATTATCCATTCAACCCGAGACTTTTTCGCGTATTTTATCTAAACTCAGTAGGCGTGGTCTGATCAGGGTACAGGGACAGAATATTATCCTGAATAACGTACAGGATTTACGTGATTTACTTTAAAAAAATAACCACATCATTGCCAAGCAAGGTGCGATGTGGCATAAATTAAGTATCTGACTGATTTACTTAGGTTAATTTTTACCGGGGTACCGGTGTGCCAGACAGTGGAACCGCATATCCGGAATCAGTGGCTGGCGCCTATTTTTCGAAATTGATCTAGGTCAATTAGCTATACAAATCAATATGTTTTATTAAATTACTCAGATAACAATTTCAAATCTGCGCAAACAACGCAGGAGTTAATAACAATTTTCACTGGAGGGTCCCCATGTCGATGGAAGAATCAAGCAACGTAGCCGATGAAGAAAAAGTCCCGGCGATGCAACGCGTTCTGGATAATCCTTTCTTATTACTGTTTCTAGGTGTGGTCGTACCGACCGTGTTCTACATTTTGTGGGGCATCATGGAAATAGTCACCATCCCGGTTGCACAGTAGTCGCAACATCATCCGAATCGGAGGGCAGAATATGACAACATACTCAACTACAGGAAAGACAAACTGGTGGAAGGAACCCATTGAAAGTGTTGAGCTGATCTGGATTGGTCTGGTGGTGGTGTGGGGGTTGATCATGACCTTCATGATGCCGTACTGGCACGTGGTCGGTAAGCAAAACCTTTCCAATGAATCCTATAAGACCAAACCGGAAGTTTATCTGAAAAAGGCCGAGGCCATGGTGTCTGAACATACCGTGCGTACCATCGGGCAGCAGGAACTCCCGGTTGTCGCGCCGCCGGTGGGCAGTGATGTTTACCTCGTCGCCAGATTGTGGGAATGGTGGCCGGCGCTGGAATTGAAGAAGGGTCAAAGTTATCGCTTGCATCTTTCTTCGCTGGACTGGCAGCACGGTTTTTCCCTGCAACCGGAAAACATCAACCTGCAGATTGTCCCTGGCTATGAAACGGTCGTTACGATTACTCCAACGACGTCGGGTGAGCTGTCCGTCGTATGTAACGAATACTGCGGGATTGGCCACCACAATATGATTGGCAAAATCTTTGTAACTGAATAATTTAAAACTGAATAAAAATTGGGAGGGCCATACATGGCTACGAATAATAATTTTCGAACATGCCCTGATACCGGTTTACAATTTCACAGGCCTGCCGAAACCCTTATGAAGGTGAACGCCGTGGCAGGCGTGGTCTGTATGCTGATCGGTGGCATCATGGGGCTGGGGGTTGGCCTTACCCGTTGGCCAGCAGTGCATTTCCTGCCAGCGGATGCGTTCTATCTGGCATTGACCTCGCACGGTATCAATATCCTGATTTTCTGGCTCATCTTTTTTGAAGTTGCCGTGCTTTATTTCTGCTCCTCGACGTTGCTCCGATGTCGCCTGGCGACACCGCGATGGGGATGGGCGTCGTTTGCGCTCATGGTCATCGGCGCGGTGATGAACAACGTTGCGGTGCTGCAGGGCCGTTCCAGCGTGATGATGACTTCATACGCCCCCATGTCGGCAGATCCGATGTTCTATCTCGGTCTGATCCTCTTCGCCGTCGGGGCACTGATTGCCTGCTTTATTTTCCTGGGCACATTGGTTATCGCAAAAGCGGAAAAAACCTATGAAGGTTCAATTTCGCTGGTGACATTCGGCGCATTGACCGCGGCGATTATCGCCATTTTCACGATTGCCTCCGGCGCGATTATCCTGATCCCGACTTTCCTCTGGTCGATTGGTTACATCAACAGCATTGACGGCTTGATGTACCGGGTGATCTGGTGGGCGATGGGGCATTCATCCCAGCAGATTAACGTGGCTGCACATATTGCGGTCTGGTATGCGATTGTCGGCGTTGCTTTCGGCGCCAAGCCGCTTTCCGAAAAAGTCAGCCGTTTTGCCTTCCTGTTATATATCCTGTTCCTGCAACTGGCCAGTGCGCATCACTTGCTGGTTGATCCGGGCATCAGTTCGGAATGGAAAATATTCAACACCAGTTACGCCATGTATCTGGCGGTCATGGCCAGTATGATCCACGGGCTGACCGTACCGGGTGCGATGGAAGCGGCGCAGCGCAAACGCGGCCTCAACAAGGGCCTGTTTGAATGGTTGCGCAAGGCGCCCTGGGGTAACCCGACCTTCTCGGCAACCATACTGTCGCTGGTGATCTTCGGGTTCCTAGGCGGTATATCCGGGGTAATGATGGGGACTGAGCAACTCAACCTCATTATTCACAACACTCTCTATGTTCCCGGTCATTTCCATGCCACCGTGGCAGCCGGTACCACCCTGGCCTTTATGGGGCTCACGTATTGGCTGTTGCCCGTGTTGTTCCGCCGCAAGCTGATCCTGCCGGGATTGGCCAAGTGGCAGCCCTACCTGTTTGGTCTGGGTGTCACCGGCATGTCCCTCTTCATGATGGCGGCAGGTACCCTGGGTGTACCGAGACGTCACTGGGATATGTCATTTTCCGGCGCAGCGCTTCAACACGACTTCCCTGCGACGGCATTCACCATGATGGCGTTGAACGGTATGTCAGCGGTGCTGGCGGTAGTCGGCGGGGGGCTTTTCATCCTGCTGGTGGTGGGATCCCTGCTGCTGGGTAAAAAGCTTGGTGAAGACGAAAAACTGCCGGAAGCGATTATTGCCGAACCTGTAAGCGATTACCACGGTATCGGTATCGGCAGGGTTTCCATTCCAGGCACATTGACCCTGGCGTTGATTTTCCTGACGGTATTCGTTCTTTATTACTTCGTTAACTGGAAGTATCTCGGACAAACATGGGGTTTAAGTTAGGTCGCGTGTATAACGGCGGGGGGTCTCTCCCCCGCCATTTATTTTACTGACTGGGTACTTATAACTGTCATGTTCGCACAACTGGTAAATCTGTTTAAGTTGCGTATTGGCCTGCTGATCGCCATAACGGCGCTGGCAGGATACGCAATCACTCCTGGTAATGTTTTGACAGGTTGGGAAATCCTGTTGCTTGGGCTGTGTGTGTTTTTCTCCTCGGCCAGTGCAGGTGCCTTCAACCAATATGTGGAACGGGATCTGGATGCCAGAATGGCCCGAACCCAAAACAGGCCATTTGTCACCGGCTTTTTTCGGCACCATAAAGGCTGGTTGTTCAGTATCTTTGCATTGTTTGCAATTTCCGTGGCTGCCGCTGCCTGGTTGTTCAACCCGCTATCGGCATTTTATGTTTTCCTGGGCGCATTTGTTTATGCCGTGATCTATACCGTCTGGCTGAAGCGGCGCAGCGTCTGGAACATTGTAATTGGCGGGCTGGCAGGCAGCTTTGCGGTGTTGGCTGGTGCTGCCGCTGCCGATCCCGGTTTGAATGCGGCGTCCTTCATCCTGGCGGGTGTTTTGTTTCTCTGGACGCCGTCGCATTTCTGGAGTCTGGCGATAGCACTGCATCGTGATTACGCAGCTGCGGGTATTCCCATGTTGCCGGTGGTGGTTGGTGACAAGGCGGCCGCACGCATCATTCTCATGAACACATTCGTGATGGTCGTGCTTTCCATTCTTCCGGTGTTCTATGGTATGGGAATGATTTATCTGTTCTCCGCACTGACGGGCGGTGGCTGGTTCCTCTACCGCAACATCCAGCTGGTGCGGCGGCCTGAGCGGAAATGTGCCATGGCCAATTTCTTTGCCTCGATGCTGCAACTCGCTGTGTTACTGGCCGGTGCGGTGCTTGATGTAAGTTTGTAGGCCGAAAAAAAACAGTGTTGTTGACAAATACCGTCCAGCGCGTTTCCGTGAAGGTGGCGCTGACCATCGCTTTCCTAGTCGGCATGTTGTTGTCAGCGGCACCGTTGACAGCGGGCCAGCATGAGGAGCACCTCCATCCACCTGCGGGCAAAAGCAGTGATTATGATCCGAAAACAGCGCTTAAAATAAGCCAGGAGGCGATCGGCCGGGTTGTCGCTGACTATCAGTTTACCGATTCCAGCGGCAAGCGGGTCGCCATGCATGATTTCCGGGGGCGTCCCCTGGTGATTAGCATGATTTACACCAGTTGCCATCATATTTGTCCGATGACGACACAGCACCTCAAACAGGTGGTGAAAAAAGCGCGGAATGTTTTTGGTGATGACAGTTTTACCGTGTTGAGTATCGGTTTCGATACCCTTAACGACAAGCCGGATGCGATGCGCATGTTTGCGGCACAGCAGGGAGTCGATATGCCGGGGTGGTATTTTCTCAGTGCCGATGAGCAAACGATCAAGCAGCTTGCGGAAAATCTGGGGTTTGTGTTTTTTCCATCAGCAAAGGGATTTGATCACTTGCTGCAGGCTACCGTGGTGGATGGGGATGGAAAAATCTACCGGCAGGTTTACGGCATGAAATTCGACACCCCCAAGTTGATAGAGCCGCTCAAGGAACTTGTTTACGGCAAGCCGCAGCAAAACAGTTCACTCCTCACACATTTCGGTAATCGTATTCGCCTGTTTTGTACGGTATATGATCCTGCCAGTGACACCTACAGGCTGGATTATTCAATTTTCATCGGCATGATTATCGGCCTGATTTCAATGGGAATCGTGGGGTATTTTCTTGTCCGTGAATGGAAACATTCACGCTCCTGATACGTTGACCTGAATCAAGTCTAAATTACCTTGGTAGGGGTAAAGTCTACCGAGCATTCTTGAGGAGAGGGCACTCTATTTGTCCGGGTACACACACAATCTGTTTTTATCTGCGCTGCGCTTTGTCGAGAAGGGATTGGGTGCGGTTTTCACTGATCGTTTTAACCCTTTCTATTATCTTGGCAGCCTGGCGTTTTATTTTTTCTGGATTGTGGCAGTCAGCGGCATTTACCTCTTTATATACTTTGAAACCAGTATTGCAGGTGCTTACCAGTCCGTTGAAGTTCTGACCGTCGAGCAATGGTATTTTGGGGGAGTGATGCGCAGTCTGCACCGCTACGCCTCGGACGCCATGTTGTTAATGATGGGGCTGCACCTGTACAAGGAATGGGTTACAGGCCGTTTCCGCGGTGCGCGCTGGTTTTCCTGGGTGTCTGGTGTGCCGCTGGTGTGGCTGTTGTTTGCAGCCGGGATAGGGGGATATTGGCTGGTATGGGATGAACTTGCCCAGTATATCGCGGTGCTGACTGCGGAATGGCTGGACTGGCTGCCGATCTTTTCCGAAAGCATGGCGCGTAATTTTCTGAACAACTCCTGGGTGAGTGACCGGTTTTTTTCCCTGCTGGTTTTTTTGCATATCGGAATTCCGCTGGCATTGCTGCTTGGGATGTGGATCCATATCCAGCGGATAAGCCAGCCGATGACCAACCCGCCGAAGCGTCTTGCCCTGGGTACACTGGGCACCCTGCTGGTACTTTCAGTGATTCATCCCGCTGTCAGCCAGCCACCGGCCAATCTCGATCAAAGTGTCACCCTGATTAACTTTGACTGGTTTTATCTGCATCTGTACCCCCTGCTCGATTTGGGCTCGCCAGAGGCGATGTGGTTGGTGACCGGCCTCATCACCTTCGGATTGTTTTTGTTGCCCTTGCTGCCCAACAAAAAGCGTAATCCCGCTGCGGTGGTTGACCTCGAACACTGCAACGGTTGTGGCTGGTGTGTTGCCGACTGCCCCTATGCGGCGATCAGGCTGAGAGACAGAACGGATTCCTTACCCCATGAGGAGGAAGCCTGGGTAAACAGCAAGCTCTGCGTGGGCTGTGGTATTTGTGTCGGGGCATGTTCAACCGCAACCCCGTTCAGGAAAGTGGGTATCGTCCAGCCGGGTGTCGATCTGCCAGGAGAATGGCTGGAGAAGTTGCGTGAGGAAATTTATGAAAAAGCCAGGGCATCCAGTGATAAATCCAGAATTGCCGTGTTCGGCTGCCAGCATTCCGCCCAGGAAAAACTGCCCGGCAACGATGCCTTGATGGTGTTGACCTTGCCGTGTATTGCAGCCTTGCCCCCGTCATTTATCGATTTTATTTTCAGCAGAAATATCGCAGACGGCGTGCTGCTGACGGGGTGCAGGGAAAGTGACTGTTTTCATCGAAGAGGGGTGCAGTGGACGGAGGAAAGAATTGCAGCTCAGCGGGAACCCAGACTGCGTGACAGGGTGATACGGGAGCGGATCCGGCTGTGCTGGTGTGGTGACAGCATCGGGGAGCTGAAGGACGCAGTTACTGCATTTGCGGATGAGCTTGCTCAACAGACGAGCGAAGAGGCTGGAACAGAATGATGATGGCAGGGAAAAAACTCAACAGTTTGCAGTATTTGGGGCAGTTCGCTGCCTATGCGCTGTTTGCATTGCTGCTGGGATATTTTTCCGAATCGCCAAAATACCGCCATATGGAGGAAGGCAAGGCGGTGATCAAATTGAGCATCAGTCATGCCGGTAAAATTGTGGGTAAATGCCGCAAGCCCACTGCGGAGGAACTGGCGGGTCTGCCACGCAACATGCGGATGCGGGAAATTTGTCCACGGGAACGTTCACCGGTGAGTGTCGAACTGGTGACGAATGGCGATATTCTTTATCGGGAAACCATACCACCATCCGGCTTTCAGAAAGACGGGGTATCGGTCGTCTATAAAAGATTTGCCGTCCCCGCCGGGGATTATCTGATCGAGGCAAAACTGAAAGATCAACTTGGTGATGAAAGATACGATTACGTTACGAAAAAAGCCATTAGCCTGAAACCGCGTCAGGTGGTGGTGATTGATTTTCACCCGAATAAAAACGGTTTTATCATTAATTGATAATATACAAAAAAAATAATAAAGGCGGTTAGCGGCTTCGGGCCAAATCGATCAGTTCATTTGGTTGCAAGCAGGTATTGCATTACTTCAAAGGTGATTAGCACTATCGGAAGGAAAATCAGAAAAAAAATCACGTTCCGGTGTTCGAAGGGTGCACCCCGGCGTTTTTCCAGCATTTGCAGCAAGGCATCCGAAGTCAGATACACAAGAATACCAACAATTGTAAACAAGATAATTTCCACTGAATTTCCTCCCCAGTGCTGGATAGCAATCTTGATTGCTACTATAACTTACTAAGACAAACGATAACAAAGCCTCATTCAGCGGAGGCTGGGTGGAGACCATCCAGACTCCCGCCCACAGGGCGCTCTCCACGTGCCGGGACGCTGAATCCGGTTTTGTTTTCGTTTGTCTCGGTTGTGTCCTGGACTTAAGAAATCCGCAAACAAACTGGATTTGATCCAGGTCAAGCCGCAACCACCGGTGTTACGTTAAAGATTAACAATTGTAAACGGTGGCAGCGTCAGGTAAAAAGAAGAATGGAAGGCGGATGCCTGCTTCTTGGCGGAAAAGACAACGTTGTTTTCGAGAAGTTGGTTCGATAATTCGGTTGCCTGTTTTCAGATAATATTGCAAGTAAAGGCGGTAAGAGATGGCGATTCCGAATGGAAGCGGCTATCGAAAACAGGATCCGTGCTTTATAAGAAACGGCTTATATTTTCAGCTTTGGCACAGTGACATCATGGGTACTTTTTTGCCTTTGCTAAATTAGACATTGTCTAATTTAGCAAAGGCCGGTTCGGTGCCGGCATGATACACCCGGATTCGTATTGACTTATATCAAGGAGGCAGACTGTAGACTAGTATTCACTATCGAATGAAAAAAGTGATTTAGGCTTTTTTTGCTGTTGATAATAAGTGCTTACTCTTATCCTTGAAAAAGTTTTGTAAAGTTCCGTACTTTGCAAACGTTAAGGAGGGGGGTGGGCTGATAAGCATAAATCAAGTGAAATTGCTGTTTTACAACACCAGTGAAGTTAAATATATCACTTTCGCTATGGCTATAGAGTAAGAGGAGATATAACAATGAAACACAAATATTTTCGGGCAATACCAGGCGTGCTCGCCTTGTCTGCTTTGATATCGGTCTCAGGACCGGTGCTGGCAGGTGAGGGGAAATCGGCACTTCCGAAACCGCCACCGATTACGGATGCGGAGTTTGCCAAAGCCAAGAAAATCTTTTTCCAGCGTTGTGCCGGTTGTCATGGCGTTTTGCGTAAGGGTGCGACCGGGAAACCGCTGACTCCCGACATTACGCGTAAGAAAGGCACCGACTATCTGAAAGCGTTCATCGGTTATGGTTCACCGGCCGGGATGCCCAACTTCGGTTCCTCCGGTGAGTTGACCGAAAAAGAAGTGGATCTGATGGCGCGTTATGTGCAGCATGAGCCGCCTGTGCCGCCGGAATTCGGGATGAAAGAAATCAAGGCGACCTGGAAAGTGATCGTGCCGGTCAACAAACGCCCGAAGAAACAGATGAACAAGTACAATCTGAAAAATCTGTTTTCGGTCACCTTGCGTGACACCGGTCAGGTTGCACTCATCGACGGTGATTCCAAAAAGATCATCAATATCGTGAAAACCGGTTATGCCGTGCATATTTCCCGCCTCTCCACCTCAGGCCGTTATCTGTATGTCATCGGCCGTGATGCCAAGGTCAACCTCATCGACCTGTGGATGAAGAAGCCGGACAACGTGGCGGAAATCAAGGTGGGGATGGAAGCACGTTCCGTGGAAACGTCCAAGTACAAAGGGTATGAGGACAGGTATGCGATCGCCGGTTCTTACTGGCCGCCGCAATACACCATCATGAAGGGTGATACGCTGGAACCGCTGAAGATCGTTTCCACCCGTGGCATGACCGTGGATACACAGGAATATCATCCGGAACCGCGTGTTGCAGCGATTGTGGCATCCCACCAGCATCCCGAGTTCATTGTGAACGTCAAGGAAACCGGCAAGATCCTGCTGGTGAACTACAGCGATCTGGAAAACCTCAAGGTGACGACTATCGATGCCGCCCGTTATCTGCATGACGGTGGCTGGGATTCCACCAAGCGTTACTTCCTCACTGCGGCCAACAAGTCGAACAAGATTGCTGTAGTCGATTCCAAGACCAGCAAACTGGCGGCAATGATTGACGTTGGCAAGATTCCGCATCCGGGTCGTGGCGCCAACTTCAAGGATCCCAAGTATGGTCCGGTTTGGGCAACCAGTCACCTGGGTGACAATACCATTGCTGTCATCGGTACCGATCCGAAGAAGCACAAGAAGTACGCCTGGAAAGTGGTACGTACCCTGAAGGGTGCAGGTGGTGGTTCGCTGTTCATCAAAACCCATCCCAAGTCAACTCACCTGTATGTGGATACTCCGCTCAATCCGGATGCCAAGAACAGCCAGTCAATCGCAGTGTTTGACCTGAAGAATCTGGACAAGCCTTACAAGGTTCTGCCGATTGCGAAATGGGCCAAACTGGGCAAAGGCGCCAAACGTGTGGTACAGCCTGAGTTCAACCAGAAAGGTAATGAAGTCTGGTTCTCTGTCTGGAGTGGTAAAGAGCAGCAATCTGCGATTGTGATCGTTGATGACAAGACTCTTAAACTGAAGAAAGTGATTAAGGACAAACGCCTGATTACTCCGACTGGTAAGTTCAACGTGTATAACACCATGCACGATATTTACTAAGTTGCTGTAGTTGCAACCTCACAGGGTGCTCTGCGGGTTGGCGTGAGCCAACCCGAGGAGCGGCCCGTTGGGCGCGGGGATCCCCACCCCGTTGCCCGTTTTTTTACAGTCTGGGTAAGTTTAAGGGTAAGGCAATGACAGATGCATGTGTTTACCTTGTAGGAACCGGGCCCGGTGATCCTGAACTGTTGACTGTGAAAGCGTTACGTCTTTTGCAGAATTCTGATGTAGTGGTTTACGATCGTCTGGTTACAGACGAAATACTGCAATTGATCCCCGCCGGCGTGAGCCGCATCTTTGTCGGCAAGCAAAGCGGCAAACACACCGTACCACAGGATGAGATCAATTCCCTGCTGGTAAAACTTGCCGAAAGCAAACGTACTATCGTTCGCCTCAAAGGTGGCGATCCCTTTATTTTTGGTCGTGGCAGTGAAGAAGCGGTCTATCTTGCGAGGCATCATGTCGCCTTCGAGGTGGTTCCGGGGATCACGGCTGCTTCGGCCTGCAGCAGCTATGCCGGTATTCCGCTGACGCATCGCGGTCTGGCACATGGCGTACAGATCATCACCGGTCATTGTCAGGGTGACCTGCCGCTGGATTTCGACTGGCGTTCCCTCGCCGACGCCGATAAAACCATCGTCGTCTACATGGGCGTTGCGAATATTTCCTTCATCGTGGATCGTCTGATCCAGGCCGGCCTTGCGGAAACGACCCCCGCGGCGGCGATTGAAAATGGCACCAGCCGGAAACAACGGCGCTTGCTCACCACGCTTGCACGGTTGCCGCAGGAAACCCGTCAGGCGGGTTTGTCTGCACCCGTGTTGTTCGTGATTGGCAAGGTGGTGCAGTTGGCGGATGAACTCGAATGGTTTACTCCGGGAGAAATCGAAGCGTTGCAACCGGCTGTGGCGTTTGAGAAGGAACGACATGGTTAGAGTGTTGCCGGGTCTGTTTCTTTCGGTCTGGCTTACGGGCGCCTCTGCGACGGATATTTCAGCAACACGTCAGCAGGAGTTGCGCGACCTGCTTTTGCAGGACTGTGGTTCCTGCCACGGAATGACCCTGAAAGGTGGCCTTGGTCCGGCGTTGACGCCACAAGCACTTGCCGGCAAACCGCGAGAGATGTTGGTAAGCACGATTTTACAAGGTCGGGCCGGCACACCGATGCCTCCCTGGTCCGGCATCCTCAGCCGGGAAGAGGTGGACTGGCTGGTGGACAAACTCTTTCAGGGGGTGGCGCAGTGAGGCGCAAACTTCCTTCCTTTCGTATACCGTTTTTCATTCCGCTGCTGGCCGCCGTTTGGCTTGGCGGTTGTCATACCCTGCGTGGCACCGGCGATATGGGTGTGGTGATTGAGCGGGCCAGTGGTGCCGTGCGTATCGTGGAAACTTCGGGGCGGACAGCCCTGGCGCGTGTTGAAGGTTTGGGTGATCTTTCCCATGCCTCGGTGGTCTACTCGCGCGATGAGCGTTATGCCTATGTCTTTGGCCGTGATGGCGGATTGACCAAGGTCGATCTGTTGAGAGCGACGATCAGTAAAAGAGTGATCCAGGCCGGCAACAGTATCGGTGGCGCGATTTCCCAGGACGGCAGACTGATTGCGGTATCGAATTACACCCCCGGCGGGGTGAAGGTGTTTGATGCCGGAAGCCTGGAACTGGTTGCGGACATTCCTGCGGTTTACAGCGAGAATAAAAAGCAATCCAAGGTTGTTGGTCTGGTGGACGCGCCGGGACAGCGGTTTGTGTTTTCACTCTATGATGCCGGCGAGATCTGGGTGGCGGATTTCAGTGCGGGGAAGACACCAAAAGTGACGCGCCTGAAAAATGCCGGTGTGCAACCGTATGACGGATTGATCACACCCGATGGCCGTTATTATATCGCCGGCCTGTTTGGTGAGGACGGTTTGGCATTGCTGGACCTGTGGCATGTGGAAAAAGGCGTGCGCCGCATCCTGAAGGATTATGGCCGTGGCAAGCGCAAGATGCCGGTTTATAAAATGCCGCACCTCGAGGGCTGGGCGATTACGGAAGACTATGCATTTTTGCCCTCGGTTGGCCGCTATGAGGTGCTGGTGATGAATCGCAACAACTGGAAACAGCTGAAAAGCATCAAGGTATATGGTCAGCCGGTATTTGTGATGGCGCGCCCCGACGGCCGGCAGATCTGGGTCAATTTTGCCTATCCGCGGAATGATACGGTGCAGGTGATTGATACCGAGAGCATGCAGGTGATAAAGACATTGAAGCCGGGCAAAGCCGTATTGCATATGGAATTCACTTCCCGTGGAGAGCAGTGCTGGATTTCCGCGCGGGATGCCAATCGTGTCAGTGTCTACGACACCGGCACTTTTGCGCGGATTGCGACGTTGTCAATGCGCAAGCCCAGCGGGATATTTTTTACCAGCCGCGCCCATCGTATCGGTTTGTAACAACAGGAAACCCCACGTATGCATCGCTATTCAAAAAATCTGCAACAAACCGAATCCAGCCAGCTGGGCTTCCTGGAAAAACACCTGCTGAACGATTTCCAGCATAATCTACCGCTGGTGCCCCGTCCGTTTGCGTTGCTGGCGGAGGAGCTTGGCACCAGCGAGCAGACGGTGATCGAGACACTGCAACTGTTGCAAAACCGGGGTTATATCAGCCGTGTGGGTGCCATCTTTCGCGCCAATACGATTGGTGCCAGTACCCTCGCCGCGATGGCGGTGCCGGAGGATGAGCTGGAAAATGTTGCAGGCATGGTCAATAGTTATACAGAAGTGAATCACAACTACCAGCGCGAGCACCATTTCAATCTGTGGTTTGTTGCCACAGCGAAAGATGAAACCGCATTACGGCAGGTATTGCAGGAGATTGAGCAACGCAGCGGTATTGCTGTGCTCTATTTGCCGATGCTGGAAGATTATCACGTCGACCTGGGGTTCGAGCTGCAATGGACATGAAAGTGACGGCATCGACTTCTGCTGAACAGTTACCCGCCGTGCTGGATGCTGTCGATACGGCACTGATCGCGGAAATCCAGACCGGCCTGCCGCTGACAACCCATCCCTATGCGGAGGTGGGACGCCGGCTTGGCCTGGATGAGGAGGAGGTGATCGCCCGCCTGCAACGGTTGCTGAAAGAGGGCGTGATCAAGCGTCTGGGCGTGGTGGTCCGCCATCACGAGCTGGGCTACCGCGCCAATGGCATGGTGGTCTGGGACATTCCGGATAGCGAGGTAAGTGAGCTCGGCCTTTGTATCGGCCGCTTTGAATTCGTCACACTTTGTTACCGGCGGCCGCGCCGTCTTCCCGACTGGCGCTACAACCTGTTTACCATGATCCATGGCCGGGATCGTGACGAGGTATTGGCGAACGTCGATTTTCTGATAGATCGTTGTGGTTTGCAGACGGTTGCACACGAGATCCTCTTCAGCCAGCGGCGTTTCAAGCAGCGTGGTGCGATTTACCACAAAAGCCAACTGCAAAAGGAAACGGGCAACTGAGCACAGATGGACAATATCGACCGCAACATTATTAATACCCTGCAGCAGGGTTTTCCACTCAGCGAAGAACCCTATGCTGAGGTTGCGCTGCAGCTCGGCATCGAGGAAAGTGAACTATTACAACGCTTGCAGCGCCTGCTGGCAGAAAAGAAATTGACCCGCTTTGGCCCGATGTACGATGCCGCCAGGCTTGGCGGTGCCTTCAGCCTGGTGGCGATGAAAGTGCCGGAGGATGAATTTGAGCGGATCGCTGATATCGTCAACAGCTATCCCGAGGTGGCGCATAACTATCAGCGGGATCATGAATTCAACATGTGGTTCGTGCTGGCGACAGAAACGGAGGAGCGGGTCGACGAAGTCAATCGGGAAATCGAGCAGCGCACCGGCCATCCGGTTTTTAACCTGCCGAAGTTGAACGAATACTATATCGGTTTACGGCTTGAAGTATAGAAAATACCGATAAAGCAGGAGGAGGTAACGCTACAGGATGTCAGCAGGAAGCCACTGGGTTTTGTTCTTTTGCGGCTGGTGTTTGCCGGACAGCGTTAGCGGCAGGTGAGCCGTGATTTCAAAATGAGGTACGCCATGGCGGTCAATGCCACAAACAGGGCAGGCAGGATTAACGACAGTGTAAACAATACCCCGCTGCTGGATGAGATGGATCGGCAGATCATTCTTGCCACGCAGGCGGGTTTGCCGCTGGCGCCCCGTCCTTATGAGGTGGTTGCCCAGCAGATCGGGACAAGCGGCGAGGAGGTCATGCGGCGCCTCGGGCGGATGCAGTCGCTTGGCATCATTCGCCGTATCGGCGCGGTGCCGAACCATTATGCCCTGGGGTATCGGGGTAACGGTATGACAGTGTGGGATGTTGCCGATGAGCATGTCGACGAGCTTGGTAAAAAAATCGGACAACTGGATTTTGTCAGTCACTGTTATCACCGTCCGCGCCATCCGCCTCACTGGCCGTATAACCTGTTTGCCATGGTGCACGCACACAACCGGCAGGATGCCCTGCAATTGGTGGAGCGAATCGCCGCTCTGCTGGGAGAACATGACCGTGGGCATACGGTGCTGTTCAGCACACGAATTTTAAAAAAGACCGGCCTGCGTCTGCCGTTATGAAGGAGTAATGCATGTTTCGCATCAGTCAGTACATGCGGGAAATAAAACAGCCGAAACCGCTCGGTGAGAAACGCAACCCGCCGGGGCCGGTTGTCATCTGGAATCTGGTGCGACGCTGTAATCTCACCTGCAAACATTGTTATTCCATTTCCGCAGACAAGGATTTTCCGGGCGAACTCACCACCGATGAAGTTTTCACGGTGATGGATGATCTGAAGGCCTTTGCCGTGCCCGTGCTGATCCTTTCCGGGGGTGAACCGTTACTGCGGCCGGACATCTTTGATATTTCCAGACGTGCCAAGCAGATGGGTTTCTATGTCGGTTTGTCGACCAACGGTACCCTGATCGATGCGTCCAATATCGATGCCATTGCCGCAGTGGGATACGATTATGTGGGGATCAGCATCGACGGCCTGCGTGATACCCATGACATGTTCCGCCGCAAGCAGGGGGCGTTCGATGAGGCGATGCATGGTATCCGCCTCTGCCATGAGGCCGGTATCAAGGTGGGTATGCGCTTTACCATCACCATGGACAATGCGCAGGAGTTGCCGCAACTGCTGGCGCTGATGGATGAGGAAGGGGTGGACAAGTTCTATCTTTCCCATCTCAACTATGCGGGTCGCGGCAACAAAAACCGCAAGGATGACGTGATCCACAAGGCCACGCGCGACGCCATGGACCTGCTGTTTGACACCTGCTGGCAGGACATCGAAGTGGGGCGCCAGCGTGAGTTTGTTACGGGCAACAACGATGCCGATGGCGTCTACCTGTTGTCCTGGATCGCGCGTCATTTTCCGGAGCGGCTGGAGCACATGCGGCAGCGGTTGCAGCAGTGGGGGGGCAATGCCTCCGGCGTCAATATCGCCAATATCGATAATCTGGGGGATGTTCATCCCGACACTTTCTGGTGGGATTACAGGCTCGGTAATGTGCGTCAACGGCCGTTTTCCGAGATATGGCAGGACACTACCGATCCCCTGATGGCCGGTCTGAAAGCCCGGCCACGGCCGCTCAAGGGCCGTTGTGCCGCCTGTATGCACAGGGAAATCTGTGGGGGCAATACCCGGGTGCGTGCCTGGCAACTGACCGGGGATCCCTGGGCGGAGGACCCCGCCTGTTATCTGACTGATGAGGAAATCGGGGTGAGTGGTATGGAGGAGCGGTTGCAGCTCACGCCCTGGTCAAAACAGCGCAACAGGGCGTGAAGCCTTGCTGTGCAGGCGATATCGCTGTGGATGCTTCCCTGTAAAATAGAGTTGCTGGCGGTACGGAAGGCTAACGAATGACCCGCAGACGGCGGCTGAATCCCGATGTGGTGTTTCTCCCCGGTTTTTCGAACTCGAGCGTATCATCCCCGTTCCCTTTCAGGGTTCGCAGGGTTTCATGTTCGGAGCAGACAAAGCGGAAGAGGTTGCGGCCGATGGAAATCAGGTCGTGGTTGTAGAGTTGCTGGTATGCGGACACCCGTTCCTGATTGACAAAGGTATGGTTGGTGCTGCCCAGATCGCGCAGGAAAAAGTCACAGCCATTTTCATTCTCCGCCCTGGCCCTGACCTCAATCACCGCATGCTCCTTGCTGACATAGGCATCCGGGATACAGATATCATTCAGCTTGGCATGCCGGCCGATGCGGATGATCGGCTTGTCGATGTTAAAGCGGATTGAGGATACCCCGTTTTCAATTTGAATCAGTTCTGCCATATCCCACCCCCCAGGTGCCTGTGGAAAAATGTTTTGGCGGTTCGGACGCTTTTTTGATGTTATTGGTATGACGGAATAGGCTACTTTAATGTTGCCGGGATTGGGTGTGATTTGGTTCACAAAACCACTTTGCTTTTATGAAAAACCCCCATCGATAAAACTTCAGCGCCCTGTTTCACAGTCTGTCAAAGCTGTTCAGCGGCATAACAGGTGCCGCAACTGTCACCACGACAAAGACAGGGTGGAAGCAGGAGGCCCGCTGGCATTGCCGTTTGGGATTTTATTTAATGGTGGTATGGTTGTATTGGACCTGGTCTTGGCCAGCTCGAGATTTCCCCGGATGTTTTGGCAGGATATAAAGATATGAATTCAAGGTTGTTTTTTTGTACGCATGTGGCTGCTGTATTGTGTTTGACGTGGGGAGTGGCGCTGGCTGCGGATCCCCCCGCCGTGGAAAAACTTTTCGTGCAACATTGTGCCGGCTGCCACAGTGCCGATCGTTTGGGTGGCATGGGTCCCGCGCTGTTACCGGAGAATCTCAAACGCCTGCGCAAAAACAAGGCGGCAGCGGTGATTGCCGAAGGGCGGGCGGCCACCCAGATGCCGGCGTTTGCCGGCAAGTTGACGGCGAAGCAGATCAATGCACTGGTCAAGTATATCTATACCCCGTTGGCCGAAATACCCAAGTGGAATACAAAGGAAATCAGGCAGTCCCATGTGGTGTATTTTCCGCAGGGGAGTCTCGGCGATAAACCGGTTTACCAGGCCGATCCCCTGAACCTGTTCATTGTCGTGGAGTTGGGGGATCACCATGCCACGGTGCTGGACGGTGACAAGCTGGAGCCCATTCATCGCTTCAAGACTCGTTTTGCCCTGCACGGCGGCCCCAAGTATTCACCCAGCGGGCGGTATGTCTATTTCGCCTCCCGCGATGGCTGGATCAGTAAGTTCGACATGATCACTCTCAAGACGGTGGCGGAGATCCGTGCGGGCATCAATACCCGTAACCTGGCGGTATCGGGTGACGGCCGCTATGTGATGGTGGGGAATTATCTGCCCCATACCCTGGTGTTGCTCGATGCCAGGGATCTGAGCCTGTTGCGTGTGATCCCGGTAAAGGGGCGCAACGGCAAGAGTTCGCGGGTGAGTGCCGTGTATACCGCCGCACCGCGCAACAGTTTTATCGCCGCCCTGAAGGATATTCCCGAAGTCTGGGAGATCAGTTATCTGGATGATCCGGAACCGGTCTACAACGGTTATGTACATGACTACCGATATGAGGAAGGTCTGGCGGACAAGGGGCCCTTTCCTGTTCGCCGCATCCGCCTGGATGACTATCTGGATGATTTCTTTTTTGATCAGTCCTATCAGCACCTGATGGGCGCAGCACGCAATGCCAAAAACGGTCAGGTGATCAACCTGCATGTCGGCCGCAAGATTGCTGAACTGGATCTGTCGGGATTGCCCCATTTGGGTTCGGGCATTACCTGGAACTATCAGGGCCGCCCGGTGTTTGCCACGCCGAACCTGAAGAAGGGCGAGGTCAGCGTCATCGACATGCGCAACTGGAAAACCATCAAACGCATCAAGACCCTCGGTCCCGGGTTTTTCATGCGCAGTCATGAAAATTCCCCCTACGCCCTCGTCGATGTTTTCTTTGGTCCCGATCGGGATGCGGTGCATGTGATCGACAAGCGCACACTGGAGATCGTCAAAACTTTGCGCCCTGCGCCGGGCAAGACAGCCGCGCACGTGGAGTTTGACCGCGACGGTAAGGTTTTTCTTCTGAGTATCTGGGACAGGGATGGCGCGGTGGTGGTTTATGATGCGAAAACGCTAAAGGAGATAAAACGTTTGCCGATGAATAAACCCTCAGGCAAGTACAACGTCTACAACAAGATTCATCGTTCGGCGGGTACCAGCCACTGAACAGAAAAAATCAGGAACAGCACGGTGAAAAAACAAATGAGATAACAATGTATTTTAGTTAAGTATTGTATTAATTTGCTATATTAGAATTGACTTATGTCAATGAGACTTGGCAGGAAGCATTTGATAGTGATGACACGGAGAGGCATTTATGGCCAGAGTGATCAATAGAACACAGTTTTTGCGTGGTGATTTCCGTGGTACACGGATCCCGTTACGTCCTCCCTGGTCAGCGGAGGAAAATACATTTGTTTCTCTGTGTACCCGTTGTGATGATTGCATCCGCGTTTGTCCGCAAAACATTCTGCTTCGCGCCCAGGGCGGTTTTCCCGCTGTCGATTTCCTTCGGGGTGAATGCACTTTTTGTCATGCCTGTGCCGATGCCTGCCAGACAGGTGCGCTTGCCTGGCACGCAGACACACTTCCCTGGCGTGTTACCCCGGAAATCGGTGAGGAGTGTCTCGCCCGGCGGGGTATTTTTTGTCTGACCTGTACTGAACAATGCATGCGCGGTGCGATCAAGTTACGGCAGCAGGCGGGCCGGGCTGCGCAACCTTACATTGAAACGGCAGCCTGCAATGGTTGCGGTGCCTGCTATCGTCCCTGCCCGGCGGCGGCCATCCGGATTTCAACAAGCCCCATTTCAGATGAAAAAAACGCAATTGCCCAGGAGGTTCGTATATGAACATTAGTGGCGTACTCGTCCATGCCTATCCGGCAGACGCAGAAGCCGTGCGTGACAACCTGCTTAAGCTGCCGGGTGTGGAAGTACACGGCATCAGTGAAAAAGGCAGTCTGGTGGTGACAGTGGAAGAGGATGATTCACGCTTGATGGCGGACACGGTAATGAAGTTTCAGGATCTGCCAGGCGTGTTGTCGGCAGCGATGATTTATCACCATTGTGAAGAAGATGACGATACCCGCCAGCAGCCGGGCAAGATTTTAAATTTCCAAAATGTATCGAATGCGGAATCAGGGCCAGAGGAGGCGTCAAGATGAAAATAACCCGTCGAGATTTTATAAAAACCAATGCAATCGCCGCGACCGCCGCAGCTGCCGGTGTGACATTGCCAGGGGTCAAGCAGGCACTGGCAAAAAGCGGAGATATGAAAATTCGTTGGGACAAGGCACCCTGCCGTTTTTGTGGAACCGGTTGCAGTGTCCTCGTCGGTACCAAGGATGGCCGTGTGGTTGCCACCCAGGGCGATCCCGATGCGCCCGTGAATCGCGGTTTGAACTGCATCAAGGGATACTTTCTCTCAAAGATCATGTATGGCAAGGACAGGCTGACCAAGCCATTGCTGCGCATGAAAAACGGCAAATATGACAAGAACGGTGACTTTACTCCCATCAGTTGGGACAAAGCCTTCGACATCATGGCGGAGAAATGGAAGGAAACGTTGAAGAAAAAAGGGCCGACCGCTGTCGGGATGTTCGGTTCGGGCCAATGGACGGTGTGGGAAGGTTATGCCGCTTCCAAGCTGATGAAAGCCGGTTTCCGCTCCAACAACATCGATCCCAATGCACGTCATTGCATGGCCTCGGCTGTAGGTGCTTTCATGCGGGGTTTCGGTTCAGACGAACCCATGGGCTGCTATGACGATCTGGAACATGCCGATGTGTTTGTTCTCTGGGGTTCCAACATGGCGGAAATGCACCCGATCCTCTGGTCGCGTTTGAGCGACACCCGTCTTACCAAGGAGGGTTGTGAGGTCCATGTGTTGTCCACTTACAAGCATCGCTGTTTTGATCTTGCAGACAACGGCATGGTGTTCGTGCCGCAGACCGATCTGGCGATTCTCAACTTTATTGCCAACTACATTATCCAGAACAAGGCCTATGACAAGGCATTCATCGACAAACATGTCAACTTTACCAAAACCCCAACCGATATCGGTTACGGTCTGCGTCCGGATCATCCGCTGGAAAAGAAAAAGACCGGCAAAGGCGGCAAGCTCTCAAAGATCAGTTTCGATGAATATGCCAAATCGGTTTCAAAGTACACCCTGGAGTATGCGTCTGAATTGAGCGGCGTGCCGCAAGAGCAACTGTTGCGGCTGGCAAAGGTTTATGCCGATCCGAAGAAGAAGGTCGCCTCCTACTGGACCATGGGTTTCAACCAGCATACGCGTGGTGTTTGGGTCAACGGCCTGCTGTATAACGTCCATCTGTTGATGGGCAAGATCTCCGAGCCTGGTAACAGCCCATTCTCGCTTACCGGTCAGCCCTCGGCCTGTGGTACCGCGCGTGAGGTGGGCACGTTTGCCCATCGTCTGCCGGCCGACCTGGTCGTGAAAAAGAAAGCACACCGTGACTTTGCCGAAAAGATCTGGAAGCTGCCGGAAGGGCTTATTCCCGCCAAGCCAGGTTACCATGCGGTATTACAAAACCGCATGTTGAAGGACGGCAAGCTCAACGCCTACTGGGTGATGTGTAACAATAACATGCAGGCCGCCGCCAACATGAACGAGGAAACCTATCCTGGTTACCGCAACCCGGAAAACTTTATCGTGGTTTCCGATCCTTATCCCACCGTTACCGCACAGGCGGCGGATCTGATCCTGCCAACCGCGATGTGGACCGAAAAGGAAGGGGCCTACGGCAATGCCGAACGCCGTACCCAGTTCTGGCGCCAGCAGGTGAAAGCACCGGGTGAGGCAAAATCGGATCTCTGGCAACTGATGGAGTTTTCCAAACGTTTCAAGGCGGAAGAGGTCTGGCCGGCGGAGTTGCTGGCGAAGAAGCCTGAATACAGGGGCAAAACACTCTATGCCATCCTGTTTGAAAACGGCCAGGTGAACAAGTATCCCAAACAGCAGGTGACCGACGGTGCCGGCAACGTGTATGACAACGATGAAATGGAGCACTTCGGTTTCTATGTACAAAAAGGGCTGTTCGAAGAGTACCGCCTCTTCGGCACCCAGGGTCCGAAAAAAGGTCATGATCTGGGTGAGTTCGATGCCTATCACAAGGCACGCGGCATGCGTTGGCCGGTGGTGAACGGCAAGGAAACCCTATGGCGTTACCGGGAAGGCTATGACCCCTTCGTGAAAAAAGGTGAAGGGGTGAAATTCTATGGCAAGAAGGATGGCCGCGCCAATATCATTTTTGCACCCTACGAACCACCGGCGGAAAGTCCGGACAATGAATACGATCTGTGGCTCTCCACCGGGCGCGTTCTGGAGCATTGGCACTCCGGTTCCATGACGCGGCGAGTGCCGGAACTGTATCGTGCCTTTCCTGATGCGGTGGTGTTCATGCATCCGAATGACGCCAAAAAGCGGGGTTTGCGTCGCGGTATGGTGGCAAAACTGATCAGCCGGCGCGGTGAGATCACATTACGCGTCGAAACCCGCGGGCGTAACCGTCCGCCGGAAGGGCTGGTATTTGTCCCCTGGTTCGATGCCGGACGCCTGGTCAACAAGGTGACCCTGGATGCCACCGATCCCTTGTCCAAGGAAACAGACTACAAAAAGTGTGCGGTGAAAGTGATCAAGGCCTGAGAAAACAAAGAGACGGGCACAGATGATCAGTATGCAGCACAAGCAGGGCGTTAACCGCCGCCGGTTTCTGGCCGACTCAACCCGGCTGGCCAGTGGCATGCTGCTGTTTGCCCTGGGTCTCGGCCTCTATGCGCGTAAGGTGGAATCCCTCCCCGCCATCGCGTTGCGGCCGCCAGGGGCAGGCGGGGAAAAGGATTTCCTCGGAGCCTGTATTCGTTGTGGCTTGTGTGTGCGTGACTGCCCCTATGACACCCTCAAACTTGCAACACCCGAAGAGGATGTTGCAAGCGGCACACCGTGGTTCGAAGCACGCAAGATCCCCTGCGAAATGTGCGAGGACATCCCCTGCGTGAAGGCCTGCCCGACCGGGGCACTGGACAAAACCCTGTTGGATATAGATGAAGCGCGCATGGGACTGGCGGTCCTGATGGATCAGGAAACATGCCTCAATTACCTCGGTCTGCGTTGTGATGTCTGCTACCGTGTCTGTCCGCTCATCGGTAAAGCGATTACCCTGGAGCCACAGCATAATCCCCGCAGCGGCAAACATGCGCTGTTTATTCCGGTGGTGCATTCCGAAGCCTGCACCGGTTGTGGCAAGTGCGAGCATGCCTGTGTGCTGGATGAAGCGGCAATCAAGGTTCTGCCGGAGCGTCTGGCGAAAGGGGTATTGGGTCGCCACTACCGTCTTGGCTGGGAGGAAAAGGAAAAAGCCGGTCACAGCCTGGTGGCACCCGATACGGAGCACAGGTTCAATCTGCCAGGGCAGATGAAATACGACTATGAGGGTGAGGGTCTGATGCGGAAACAGCCGGCCGACTCGCCCTTCTCCGACAATCCGCTTGATACCCTCAACCAGCGTGCCGGAGGGGGATCATGAAACGTTTCGCCGATGTGGGAAAAGCAGCAGTCACAAGCAAGGGGTGGTTGCCGGCGCATAAATGGTTGTTGTTACGCCGCAGCAGCCAGCTATCGATTCTGATCCTCTTCCTGCTGGGGCCCTGGTTTGGCATCTGGGTGGTAAAAGGCAATCTGGCCTCCAGCCTGACGCTCGAGGTGTTACCGTTGAGCGATCCCTATGTGGTGCTGCAGTCGATGCTGGCCGGTCATCTGCCGGAGTCCACCGCCCTGCTGGGTGCAGTGGTGGTATTGCTGTTTTACCTGCTGATGGGTGGCCGCGCATATTGCAGCTGGGTTTGCCCGCTCAACATCGTCACCGACACGGCAAGCTGGTTGCGCAGACGGATTGGCATCAAGGGGGGCAGCCGCATTTCCAGACAAACGCGCTATTGGTTGTTGGCGGTTACGCTGTTGCTCGCGCTGTTCAGCGGCACCATCATGTGGGAACTGATCAATCCCGTTTCCCAGTTGCACCGTGGTTTGCTCTTCGGTATGGGTTTTGGCTGGGCAGTGATTGCGGCGGTGTTCTTGTTTGATCTTTTCATCAGCCGCAATGGCTGGTGCGGGCATCTGTGTCCGGTCGGTGCTTTTTACAGTCTCCCCGGTCTGCTCAGCATACTCAGGGTCAGCGCTGTTTCACGTGAGCGTTGTGATGACTGCATGGATTGTTTTGTCGTTTGTCCCGAGCAACAGGTAATACGGCCAGCACTCAAAGGAGCGGAAAACAACATTGGCCCGGTGATCCTTTCACCCAATTGCACGAACTGCGGACGCTGTATAGATGTCTGCGCACAAAATGTTTTTCAGTTTGGTACCCGGTTTCATAATTCCACCAATTCTTCCAATACACATCTTATGGTTGGACATAATAAGGAGGTCATATCATGACTAAGTCATTCATCGTTGGAACAAGTCTGATAATCAGCGCACTGATTTATGTGCCGCAAATTATGGCGCAGGATTCAGGTATCGTTTCCCTGCGTGGCCACAAGGCGCTGGATGAAGATTCGGCAAAGCCAGGTATGAGAAAATGGGTCAAGGACAGTGATCCGATTGAGCGCGACTATGTCCAACAGCCGCCGCTGATTCCGCATACCACCAAAGGTTATAAAATCAACAAGAAATTCAACAAGTGCCTCACTTGCCACAGTTGGGCCAATTACAAAGAGGCAGGCGCAACAAAAATCAGTCAAACACATTTCAGTGATCGGGAAAACAATGTTCTGGCGAACATTGCGCCACGGCGTTATTTCTGTAATCAGTGTCATGTGCCGCAGGTCAATGCCAAGCCGCTGGTCGAAAATACCTTTCGCCCGATAAAAGCAATCAAGCACAGAGAATAATGTTGCCTGATATTGTTTGATACGTTGATCCGGTGAGGAATGATAGAGAGTGAGAGACAACCATGAGCGAGCAGAATAATACGAGCAAAAACCTGTTGCAGAGATTATGGACAATCCTGAAAAAACCAACGTCACGCTATTCGCTGGGGATGTTGTTGATGGCAGGTTTTGTCGCAGGAATTATTTTCTGGGGTGGATTCAATACCGCCATGGAAATGACCAACAACGAGGAATTCTGTATTTCCTGTCATGAGATGCGTGACAACGTCTACCAGGAATACCAGGATACGGTACACTACAGTAACCGCACAGGGGTGAGAGCGACATGTCCAGACTGTCATGTGCCGAAAGAATGGGTCTACAAGATCCGGCGCAAGATCCAGGCCTCCAACGAGCTCTACCACAAGTTGCTGGGTTCAATTGATACCCCGGAAAAATTCGAGGCAAAACGTCTGGAACTGGCGCGGCATGTGTGGAAAACGATGAAAGAGACCGATTCCCGCGAATGTCGCAACTGTCATAATTTTGAGTCAATGGACTATATGGAGCAGGGGCGCCGTGCAATCAAGCAGCACGAAAAGGGATTGAATGGCAACAAGACCTGTATTGATTGTCATAAAGGTATCGCCCATTCATTGCCAGCCATGTATGAAGAGGATCCGAGTGCAGCCGTAGGTCTGGCTTCCAGATAAAACAGTGATGCAACAGCAGGGCACTCATGCAGTTAATGAGTGCCCTTTGTATTGACGACTCTTTGTATTCGAGAAGTATCGGCAGGAGTGAGATCGCACGGCTTACCCAGATAATAGCCCTGCAGGTGGGTGGCACCCATATTAACCACCAGCTCCAGAGTTTGCTGATCCTCGATGCCTTCCGCGACTAGCTGATAATCCGCATCAAGGATTAAACTTGCAACGTGTTCAATAATTTGCCGGCTGCGGGCGTCCTTACGCATTGCGTTGATCATCTCGATGTCAAATTTTACGATATCGACAGGCATGTTGGCGAGATAGCGTATGGACGAATAGCCACTGCCAAAATCGTCGAGCGCGATAAGAAAGCCGAGCTGTTGCAGTTTTTGAAGATTGGCAGTCGCGAGTTTCAGGTGCGAAATCAGCGAGGTTTCGGTTACTTCCAGGATGATCTGACGGTTTTGCAGAAAGGGTAATAAACCACATAGACGTTTATCCAGCTCGGGCAAAATCAGGGTGGCGGCGGATAAATTGATGGAAACACCGGCGTTATCAGGAATAATCTGTTTTTCCAGATCATGCACGACAGTTTTAATAATTGACCGATCGAGATCTGCCTCGAGTGAATGGCGATGCACAACCGGAAAGATTTCATTGGGGTAGATCAGTTTGTCGCGGTTTTGCAGCCGCAGCAGGGCCTCGTAAAAACAGATTTGCCGGTTGTCCGCACGCAGGATTTTCTGGTAATGAAGATGGATATTATTGCCGTTATTGACGGCACGCATAACGGCATTGACAATGCTGCTGGAAAGTATGGATGCCTCACTCCCCATGTTTTCAGAATAACATTGGATTTTCTGGCTCGATTTCTTTGCATGGTACATGGCCAGATCTGCGTGGCGCGGCACGCTTTTAAGCGCATCGATGTCGGTACCGTCTGCAAAGGCAATCCCGATACTGATTGCTACCGGCTCGTTGATGCCCAGATTTGTAAAGGGATAGTTATTTATCATCTGCATGCAACGTTGCGCAATCCTGAAGATGGAATCCGGTGGGCTGTTGAGGATGATCGCGACAAATTCATCACCACCAAGCCGATAGAGTTTATCACCCTTGCGCAGCGTATTTTTCAGTAATCCTGCAACGATCCGGATCAGTTCGTCACCCGTCTGATGGCCGTAAGTATCATTTATTGCCTTGAAATGATCGCAGTCGAACAGCAGATAGGAAACACTGAGGCGTTGATTGATGAAAAGTTCAATAATGTTCTTCCAGTCTTCATCGAATGCCCTGCGATTATAGACGCCGGTCAGCGGGTCATGATGTGCCATTTTCCATAGTTCGATATTCTGGCTGTCAAGTTTATCGTGAACCCTGTCCAGTTCCTCCTGGTAACGCAGCAGGGAATCCTGCAGTGTCTGAATTTCCAGCACAGAGATACTGGAAAAATCCTCATCCGCGATGGTAAATGGTTCGCCCCTGCGCAAGACATTGATTTGCTTAATCAGAGCGTAGAGGGGGCGGGATATCAAGTATTTGAAAATGATATAAATAAAAACGAGCAGAAGAACCATGAGAATGGAAAAATGCACCAGATTCCACTTGAGAAGGGATTCGAGTTTGTCGGATTGTGGTGAATCAGGTGTTGCAAACGTAATGTATTTGAGCAATTCATCGAGCGTGAATATTTTTCCTGAAAATGGTTTGATCCTGATACTGTCTGACTGTGCAAATGAAAAATGGTGTATGTGGTGCAAGGCTTGCATTACATCGATCTTTATCCCGGTGTAACCGATAATATTATCCATGGTTATACGGTCATGCACAGGTGTGAATTGATACAGATAGGTGATACCGTTGCTGCGGCCAAAATAACTGTGATTTATCGGCAAGGGATTGGGCAAGGTGCTGCTGCTCGACTCCATCAGGGCGTTGCCGTTTGCATGATAAAGCTCGATGTCAATGACATAGTCAGGCAGTTTGCTGGTGGCGTGCGGACGTTGATCCCGCCAATATGCATAATACGTCGGAGAAATGAGTTGTTGATGAACCTCTTCCCAGGCGGAAAACTTTTTGCCCAGTGTTTCCGCTTCGTGTTTCAGTTTGTTGACAGCTATGCTGATTTCGTGCTGGGCATCCGCCTGGCGTTTCGCATTTACCGTTTCCGTAATCTGCTGTACTTTTAACAGCAGGTTCAGGCCAATTGCCAGAAATATAAGAATACCGGTAATTATAAAAAATATAAGTAACTTTCTCAGTGAGACGGTAGTTGTCCGCTTGCCTGCCATTTATTACTTGCCAGCCTCGAGAATGGTGAGAAAGCTGTCGTGCAGATCGAATTCATGCTGGTCATCAAAAAAGTGATTGGCACCCGGAACGATTATCATATTGGCACCCGCCCTGCTCAGTTGATCCAGCCATTGTTTGTCAAAACGCTTGTCCGCACCACCCATGATGATATGCACCGGAAACCTGATCCGTTTGAGTGCGGCTAGAACCCGTTGTTTGGTCCATTTGCTGTAGGAGAGATATACCTCCGCCGGCGCAAGGAAATTACCTTTACAGTAGGAGAGCGTGTAAGGATATAAACTTTTGTCCCCTTTGGTCTTGTATTCATGCGCCGTGCGCAATTGTTTTTTTATTTCCGCATCGGAGTTGAAATTATTGGCAAAAGACATACTCGTGGCGATCAGCATCGTTACTGCCGGATGGGGCTTGTCACTGGCATAGGCGAGTAATATCAGGCTGCCGATGGAGTGGCCGATGAGCACAACATTCTTCGCCCCCTGCTTCACCAGCCAGTTAACCCAAAAAGCGGTTTCTTCCAGATCCTGTTCCATCGTGTGGGTATGAATGGCATCACAGGGCAGCCCCTGCTTGCGCGCGTTGATTCCCAGGGAGAGGTTTGGCGCCAGCACGGTATAGCCGTTTTCGGCCAGCAGTTCGATAGCACCAAAAACCGTATTAAAATTGAAGGTCGTGAGAAATCCGTGCAGGACCATGACGGCGGGCCTGTTTTTCGAACCTGCGCGGTAATCCGCCACACCGTAGAGTCCGGAGGGGAGTTTTTCTTTGATGATTGCCGCTTGCGAAGGCAGAGCGATGAGTCCAAGCTGTAACAGGGCAAGCAGTCTGGCAAGTAAGGAAATGTGTCGAATCGAGAGTGACATTGCGTTCCCTGCAAATAAACATAAAAAATATGTGATTATAAAGTGTTGATTGTATGAATATTTTAGTTTATTAAACGGCGGGATGTGGGCCAGAATAAGCAAACAGTGTCTTTTCCGGCTGAAAAAACCTGAATTTGGGACAATTTCGCAAGCGTCTGAGTGAAGAGGGCAGTTCAATCAAGGCAAATCTGACATTGCTGCTAGGTTGATCCATGTCAATCCTTGTTCAGGGTCAATGGGGTACAAAGTGCCTCCTGTGGTCGTCGTTTTGGGGGGTATGTAGGTGAGCGAGACACCAGTTGGCCGAGTAGCCACGCACACCGGGGGTGAATTGTTCTCCAGCACAGAGGGCATGATCGCCTACGGCTTGCATGGTAATTGTTACCTGAATTTAACCAGCAAGTGTACGCTACGTTGTTGTTTTTGCCCGAAATTTAACAAACAATGGGAAGTTCAGGGATACCCGCTGCGATTGCGTAGTGCGCCGACGGCAGCAGAGGTTCTCGAGGCGATGGGCGAGCCACGCCAGTACAAGGAGGTGGTTTTCTGCGGTCTCGGAGAGCCCACCCTGCAGCTGCCCGTCTTACTTGAAGTTGCGGAAGAGATAAAAAAACAGGGAGTGCGTGTGCGACTGAACACCGATGGTCTGGCAAACTGGGTCTATGGCAAAGATATCACCCCGCAACTGGCCGGCCGGGTGGACGCCATTTCCATTTCACTGAATGCGCAGAATGAAGAGGTTTATAACCGGCACTGTCGTCCACCGGGAGTGGGTGCCTATCCGGAACTGCTGGAGTTTATCTTGTGTGCCCGTGACCATATAACGGATATCACCCTGACGGCGATTGACGGTCTGGAAGGTGTGGACATCGATGCCTGCCGTGCTCTGGCGGATCGTTTCAACGTCAAATTCCGGCGACGTGTGCTGGATGAGGTCGGTTAATGGTATTGTCAGATTATGTAAATACTTTCGGACAAGCCATGTACGCCCGTTATGCGCAACGCGTACATAAAATATGCCTCAATGCCGCGTTTACCTGCCCCAACCGTGATGGCACCAAAGGACGTGGGGGATGCACCTTCTGTAACAACGTTTCCTTCAATCCCAACGGGCGCCAGATCGATGAAGTGCCGCTACAGATCAACAACGGGCGGCAGGTGGTGCTCAAACGCACGGGGGCGGAGCGGTATATCGCCTATTTTCAGGCCTACACCAATACCTATGCCGAACTGGAGACATTAAAGAAACTCTATGATCAGGCCCTTGCCGAGCCTGATGTGATTGGTTTGTCCGTTGGCACCCGGCCCGACTGTGTCCCCGCACCCGTTCTGGATCTGCTGGCGGAATATCGTGAGCAGGGTCATGAGGTGTGGCTGGAACTGGGACTGCAATCCAGTTTTGACGATACCTTGCAGCGGATAAACCGTGGACACAATTACGAGGAGTACAGGAAGGCGCTCAGGGCGGCGCGGCAACGTGGTCTGCCCGTCTGTACGCACCTGATTATGGGCCTGCCGGGGGAAGACGCAAAACATGCACAAATCACCCATCAACGTGTGATAACCGAAGGTGTGGATGGTCTTAAGTTTCATCCCTTGCACGTAGTCAAGGGAACCCAGTTGGCAAACAGCTGGCGGCGGGGTGAATACCAGCCGATGGAGATGCACGAATACGTCACGCTGGCGGTCGATCTGATCGAGGCCACGCCACCTGAAATTATTTTTCATCGCCTCACCGCCACCGCCTCAACCAATATTCTACTCGCACCTCAATGGTGTAATCTGAAATGGCAGGTTCTGAACGATATCACGCGGGAACTGCACCGGCGTGGCAGTTATCAGGGCAGTGCACTGGAGAAGAAACAGCAGTGGTTACATTGAATAAAAGTATGGAGCTGGTCTGTCCGGCCGGCAGTTTGCCGGCGTTGAAGGCCGCAGTGGATAACGGGGCGGATGCGGTCTATCTCGGTTTCCGGGATGCCACCAACGCACGTAATTTCCCCGGTCTGAATTTTGATATGGACGAGATCAGCCAGGCGCTGGATTATGCGCACCAGCGCGGCAGCCGGGTGCTGCTGGCGCTGAACACCTATCCGCAACAGGCCCAGTGGCAACAGTGGACCCGCGCAGTGGATCAGGCGGCGGAACTGGGGGTGGATGCGGCGATCATTGCCGATCCGGGATTGTTGCGTTATGCCGCAAAGACACACCCCTCCCTGCGCTTGCATTTATCCGTGCAGGGTTCTGCCACCAATCGTCATACCATCGCTTTTTACCACGAAGAGCTGGGGATCCAGCAGGTGGTGTTACCCCGCGTATTGTCGCTGGCGCAAGTGCGTCAGGTGGTTGAAACCAGTCCGGTCGCCGTTGAGGTTTTTGGGTTTGGCAGCCTCTGTATCATGGTGGAAGGACGATGTGCCTTGTCGTCCTATATCACCGGTGAATCACCCAATACCTGTGGTGTCTGTTCGCCGGCGAAAGCCGTGCGCTGGGAAGAAACACCGCAGGGGCGCCAGTCGCGTCTCAATGGTGTGCTGATCGATCGCTACAAGAACGGTGAAGCGGCGGGTTACCCCACTTTATGCAAAGGGCGTTTTCGTGTCGGTGAAAATATCATCTATGCCATGGAAGAGCCGACCAGTCTCAACATTCTGGACATCCTGCCTGACCTGATGCAAATGGGTGTGGCGGCTGTCAAGGTAGAAGGGCGGCAGCGCAGCCCGGCATACGTGGCACAGGTCACCCGCGTCATGCGTGCCGCACTCGACAGTTGTGCGCAGGATCCGGAACATTACAAACCTGCGGCGGACTGGCTTGCCGCACTGGATAAAGTTTCCGAAGGCCAGACCCACACCCTCGGTGCCTTGCACCGCACCTGGCAGTAAACCAGCAAAGCGAAAGGGAAGGAACATCAGACGATACCTTACGATATTAAGGTACGGTTGTTGACAAACAAACCGTTGCCTGGCGGGATAAATGACGATACCCCGGTCCCGCCTGGCAGCAGCACCTTAAACGGGATATTGATGAGCGGAAACGAGTTATGAAACTGTCTTTAGGTCCTCTTCAGTACTTCTGGCCGGCTGACAAGGTCAGGGAGTTTTATCGACAGGTTGCCGAGTGGCCTGTGGAGATTGTCTATCTTGGCGAAGTGGTGTGCGCCAAACGTCGTGAACTGAAACTGCAGGACTGGTTACAGATTGCCGATATGCTGACGGAGGCGGGAAAAGAGGTGGTGCTCTCCACCCTGACACTGCTGGAAGCGGAGTCGGAACTGGCGAGCCTGCAACGTATTTGCGAGAACGGCGATTTCAAGGTGGAAGCCAACGATATGGCGTGTGTGCGTCTTATCTGTGCCAGGCCGTTTGTTGCCGGTCCCCATCTGAACATGTATAACGCTTCCACCCTGCAATTGCTGAAGGACAACGGCGCGATCAGATGGGTGATGCCGATGGAATTGTCGGCCGCCACCCTCGCGGACATCCAGGCGGAACGGCCGCAAGGGATGGAAACCGAAGTGTTTGTCTACGGGCACATGCCCTTGTCGTTTTCGGCAAGGTGTTTTACCGCACGCGCGCACAATTTGCCAAAAGACCAGTGCCAGTTCCGTTGCCTCGATTATCCACACGGCATGCCGCTGCAGACACAGGAAGATGAGGAAATTTTCATTGTCAACGGTATTCAGCTGCAGTCGGGTCTGTCCTGCAACCTTCTGGGTGAGATGGACAAGCTCAACGAGTTGAAGGTCGATATCCTGCGTCTCTCACCGCAAGCGGAGGGCATAAAAGAAGTCATCGATGCCTTTGATGCCGCACGCAAGGGTGAGCAGGTGGCTGAGCTCCCGCTTGCCGGACAGCAATGGTGTAACGGCTATTGGCACGGTGAGGCGGGAATGGTGAATGTCAGCAAGCAGTTCGCCGGCAACTGAACCCGCGGAAGGCGCTGGCGCGACGGCTTGATCTCAGGTTAGTCTGGCGGCAATCGCCTGCAGGCGTTGTCCCGGTTTGAGTGTTCGGATCACCGGCATGGCACGTTGTGCCAGGAATTTGCCCAGCCAGGCTTTCAGATGCGCTTCCGTATCGAACTCCATCGCATCGAGAAAATTCTTCAGGATCAGGCCATCCTCGGTACTGCCTTCCATACTCAGGTGGCGGGCAAAGAACAGCGTGTCGGGATCCTCGTTGCGGGTGGCCATCTGCAGCAGGTACACCAGCTTGCCGCGAATGTGGATGTCCGGTGCCTGCCTGGAGCCATCGTAATGCAGGCTGTTGTTGGCGAAGCGGTACCGCAGCGTGGTGGCGGTATCGGAAATGGTCAGCCACAGGCGCCGGCCTTCCAGCGCTTCGAGCCGTCTGGCGGAATGCTGTCCTTTCAGCAGATGATTGCAGATGGCCGCGGTTGCGCGCCCATGGACGGATTCCGGTACGGCGTTGAGGAACAGCTGTAAGGCGGTTAGTGCTGGGGACATGATTCTCTGACCGGTTAAAATCGAAAATTGCAGCATAGCTGGCAGGATTTGATTGTAGGTTGATCCAGATCAAGTCTGCCGGACAGATCAGGCGTTTGCGGCGAGCGCGCGTTTCGCATTTTTCCTCAGACCGTCTGGTAATAGAGATTCTGGGGATGGTTCGCCTGGGCGAAGAACAGCCAGCGTTCCGCCAGCAGGCCGATATACTGGATGATGAACGCCGTCAGCAGGGTCGCACCGTTGCCGGTTTCCATCCCGACCCATAAAAAGAAGAGCGGCAGCGGAAACACCAGCACCAGGAACAGCCATTTGATCGAGCGCATGAACAGCCGGGTCTTGTGGTGGAAGAAGTCGCGGGTGTTGACCGAGCCTCCCATGAACCCCATGGATTTCTGCTGAATTTGCGTATGGCGGATCCCCAGTGCGGTTTGCATGCTGGACTTGAATTTGATGCGGGCATTACGAATGAGCGAGGCACTGCGGCTGAGAAAGGCGGCAAAGGTGATGATCGTCGTCCAGATGCCAAAGAAATGGGTCAGATCCGGCGCCGCATAGCTGGCAAAGGCGGTTGCCAGGGTGAAGCCGGACATGGTGCCGAGCAGCAGGTAATTGATCACGGTGAGCGGGCTGGACCATTCCTGCAGAAACTTGATCGCCGCATAGATCATGCCGGTGCAGAGGAACAGGGCGAAGGTGGCAATGGCGCCGAGGGTGCCGACGATCAATGTCAGTTGCAGGCGCGCGCCGGTTTTGCTGGTGAAGAGGACGGTGTCCCAGCCAAAATAGTGCATCAGGCCGAAGATCAGCACCAGAGCCATGACCAGCGGCAGGGCGATGACTTCACGCGACAGCCAGGACGTGCGCCAGCGGCTTGCGGCACGCCAGGCCCGTTCCGGATGGCCGAGGTGAAAAACAGAGGCGATCAGACCCGCGGTGAGAAAAAGCAGAGCGATCATCGCGCCGGTACCGTAAAACTGAACGCTGTCTTCCAATGGCAGAAGCTCCACCGCCGAATAACTCTGACCGGTAAAAATCGCCAGGAACAGCCCCTGACCCACCCCGATCAGGGTGGTTAAAAAAATCACTGAAAATGCAGGATGCATGCTTTGTTCCTCTAATAGAGATACAAGATTAAAGATACAAGGGGGGAGGTCTGCGTCATATCCGAACTGTCATTACACCCTTTTATCTTTTCTCTTGTATCTGCTTTTTTTAATTACCAACTGGTGGAATCGTCCAGTGTCGGTGCCTCGACAGGTGCCGCATGTTCGCGCTGTTCTTTCTTCAGCGGGTTGTCGGCACGGATCAGTTCATCCTCGTGGATATGCATCCGGGTCTTGCGCCGTGGCAAATAATGATTCGAAGGCTTGGTGCCCCATTCAGGCATCAGCGCGTAGCCGCCCTCCTCGCGAATGGCGATGGAGACCGCCGATTGGGGATCGTGCACATCACCAAACATGCGGGCGCTGGTCGGGCAGGAAAGCACACATGCCGGTTTGCGCTCGGCCTCGGGCAGTGATTCGTCATAGATGCGATCCACGCACAAGGTGCATTTTTTCATCACCTTCTGGTGCTCGTCGATTTCCCGCACGCCATAGGGACAGGCCCAGGAACAGTAGCGGCAACCGATGCACTTGTCATAATCCACCAGTACGATACCGTCTTCTTCGCGTTTGTAACTTGCGCCGGTGGGGCACACCGGCACACAGGGCGGATCCTCGCAGTGCAGACAGCTTTTCGGGAAGTGGACGGTTTCGGTATTGGGAAACTCACCCACCTCGTAGGTCTGCACGCGGTTGAAGAAGGTGCCGGTCGGTGCGGGGCCATAAGGATTGTCATCGGACATAAAACCGGCCGGGCCGGAGGTGTTCCACTCCTTGCAACTGGTGACGCAGGCGTGACAGCCGACGCAGACATTCAAATCGATCACTAATGCAAGTTGAGTCATATCAGAGGCTCATGTTCATGGATGCGTTAACCACAGGAACTGCACAGGCGCATGGGGATTTTTTTACCCGGCGTCTTTCTGTGGTGAAATAAATCAGGTTATCCTTTTCCCTTCCTAAACCTGCCGGCGAAGAACGCCTGCCATTTGGGCGCTTTTCCTGTACCGGGCAATTTCGGCATGGGGTCAAACTGCGGTGAGGTTATTTTTTCCTCTTCCCTGCCTGCCTTGTAGACGCGCACGCGCACGTCGTACCAACCGGCCTGGCCGGTATTCGGATCGGAGTTGGAAAGGTGTTCCCCGGTGGCATGACTGGGCAATTCCTCGGCGATCAGGTGGTTGAGGAGGAAACCCTTGCGGGATTCGTCTGCAGCGGGGTCCAGCCCCCAGGCGCCGCTGGCCTTGCCGATGGCGTTCCAGGTCCAGACCGTGCCGGGTTCCACCGCCTCGGAGAAACGGCACATGCAGCGCACCTTGCCGTGCATCGATTCCACCCAGATCCAGTCACCATCATCAAAACCATGCTTCTCGCCCAGGGAGGGATGCAGGTATAGATAGTTATAGGTATGGATCTGACGCAGCCAGGCGTTTTGCGAATCCCACGAGTGGTACATTGCCATGGGACGCTGGGTGAGGGCGTTCAGCGGGTACTTGTGCTTGTCGGTCAACTGCGCTTCCAGCGGTTCGAAATAGAAGGGCAGCGGATCGAAATAGGTTTCAACGCGTTGCCGCAGATTTTCCGGGGGGCGTTTGCCGGGGCGTTTGCCCTGGGCCGCAAGGCGGAATTTCTGCAACACTTCGGAATAAATCTGGCAGTTGATGGGCTCGTTGTAACGGGTCAGGCGATGTTCCTGTGCCCAGCGCAGATACCCCTGGTTCCAGTTGCGCATGTACTGGTATGACCTGGGCAGTTCGTAATGGAAGACGCAATTGTTCTTTTCGTACATCTCCCACTGGCTGGGGTTGGGTTCCCCTTTCATGAATTTCTCGCCGCCCTTGCCGCGCCAGCCGGCGAGAAAGCCGATACCGGATCCCGGCTCGGTTTCATAGTTGATCACGAAATCGGGGTAATTGCGGTACTTGCGTTTGCCGTTGCTGTCGACAAAGGCGGGCAGCCCAAGGCGTGAGCCCAGTTCGATCAGCACTTCCTGGAAAGGCTTGCACTCACCCGTGGGTGGCAGTACCGGGATGCGCACCGAGTCCACCGGCCCGTCGAACTCTGAAATCGGCCGGTCCAGCATGGACATCACGTCGTGGCGCTCCAGGTAGGTGGTGTCCGGTAACACCAGATCGGCAAAAGCCACCATTTCCGATTCAAAAGCATCGGCAACGATGAGGAAAGGGATCCGGTATTCGCCGTTTTCATCCCTGTCGTTCAGCATCTTGCGCACTTCGGCAGTGTTCATGGTGGAATTCCATGCCATGTTCGACATGAAAATGAACAAGGTATCGATGGCGTAGGGATCCTGGCGCCAGGCATTGGTGATCGCATTTTGCATCAGGCCATGGGCCGCCAGCGGGAATTCCCAGGAGAAGGCCTTGTCGATACGCACCGGCTGGTTGTTTTCATCCACGAACAGATCGTTGGGATCGGCCGGCCAGCCAAGCGGCATGCCGTTGAGCGGTGTGTCGGGTTTGACGTCATCCGGCCCTTTCGGCGTCTTGGCGCAGGGCGGGATCGGACGGGGGAAGGGTGCCTTGTGACGGAAGCCGCCCGGACGGTCGATGGTGCCGAGAATGGTCATCAGGATCGAGAGGGCGCGGATGGTGTGGAAACCGTTCGAATGGGCGGCCAGACCGCGCATTGCATGGAAGGCAACCGGGTTGCCGGTGACGGTTTCGTGCTCGTTGCCCCAGACATCCGTCCAGGCAATGGGCAGTTCGATTTTCTCATCGCGGGCGGTGATCCCCATTTCATGCGCCAGCCGGCGGATGGTGTCGGCGGGGATGCCGGTGATGGTTTCGGCCCATGCCGGGGTGTACTTTTCGACCCGCTCCTTCAAAAGCTGGAAGGAGGGTTTGACCGGGGTGCCGTCATCCAGCCGGTATTCCCCCAGCAGGAAGGGATCGGCATCCTTCTCCAGCGTGGGCACGGCATGGTCGGTGTTACGATCCCACCAGAGTTTGTTCTGGGGATCGAAACAACCTTCCTCCACCTCAATGTCCTGGCGCCGGATGAAGAGGCCGAAATCGTCACTCGCCTCATCCATGTTCACCAGCTCGGCTGCGTTGGTGTAGCGGATGAGGAATTCGCGATCATACAAGCCGTTTTTAATCAGCTCGTGAATGATGGCCAGCAGCAGGGCGCCGTCCGTGCCGGGTTTGATCGGCACCCATTCGTCGGCGATGGCGGAGTAGCCGGTGCGTACCGGATTAATGGAGATAAAACGGCCACCGTTGCGCTTGAATTTGGAGAGCGCGATTTTCATCGGGTTGGAATGATGATCCTCGGCGGTGCCGATCATCACGAACAGTTTGGAGCGATCCAGATCGGGGCCGCCAAACTCCCAGAAGGAGCCGCCGATGGTGTAGATCATGCCGGCAGCCATATTCACCGAGCAGAAGCCACCGTGCGCGGCATAGTTGGGTGTCCCGAACTGTTTGGCAAACATGCCGGTCAGGGCCTGCATCTGATCACGGCCGGTGAAGAGGGCGAACTTTTTTGGATCGGTGGCGCGCAGATGCTTCAGGCGCTCGGTCATGATGTCGAAAGCCTCTTCCCAGCTGATTTCCTCAAACTGGCCATCCCCCCGGGCGCTTCCCTGTTTGCGTTTCAGGGGTTTGGTGAGACGGGCGGGGGAGTATTGTTTCATGATCCCCGAGGCGCCTTTGGCACAGATCACGCCTTTGTTGAGCGGATGATCGGGGTTGCCCTGAATATAGCGCACCTCACCATCCCGCAGGGTGACCCGGATACCGCAACGGCAGGCGCACATATAACAGGTGGTGTTCTTGACCTCGATACGGCCCTCACTGGCCGCTGCTGCGGTGTTTAGTATTGGCATTCTCATGACCTTGTCCATGTAGGCGCGCGATTATACGGGGACAATACCTGTGGTGCATAATCAGGTTTATTAAAATTATTATAAGTTTAATATATAATAAACAGCTTACGTTCCAGCCTTTGCCCACACGGGTGTGGTGAGCCGGATCCTCATCCCCGCAAGAAAGTTTGCACAGAACGATATTAAGTTATTGTTTTCAATCATTCCACGCATGTTGCGCTGTCGTTGCAAAACTATAGACCAATACCAAAATGTTTGTCAGGGCCGGGGGAGGGTCTGTTGGTTTCGGCCAAAGTATAAAATCAATTTATAAATACCAAGTCGTTTGCACGGTCATTAGGCTGAAAACAGCCAGAATAGCCGGGTAGAATAGTCAAGATTAGGGGATTAAAAAATAAATTCCTTTTATATGAAACAAGATAATCTGAATTGTGTTTACCCTTCGCTTGGTTCAAGGTTACGGTCCGCCGGGGTTGGTCTCAGGCCGGCGGTGAGGAACGCATGCCCGGAGGGGGAAAATGCCGGCACTGGCAAAAGATTTGTGACCTTGACATCGTTTGCGGTTACAATCGCCAGCGGATTTGCCTCCTTGCAATACACAGTAAGGCGGGTAGTTTCCAAAAAAACAAATCAAATGACATTTTAAATCAGGGGCGCTCAATAAATTAGCATTTGAACATCAGGGCAGGTTGCGCAAAATTGCTTGCGATGCGCCGGTCTCGAGCCCGGGTGGCCAAGGATAATTTACAGAGTACCCATCAATCGACATCCGTTATTAAGGAGTAAAGTCGATGGCGGACATTATCGCAACCAATGAAACCATTCTTGTAGTCGGTGGGGGCATCAGCGGCATGACGGCGGCAATTGAAGCGGCCGAATGCGGCAAGCAGGTGATCCTGATCGAAAAGGGCCCCTCCGTGGGTGGCCGGGTGAGCCAGCTTTACAAGTATTTTCCCAAGTTATGTCACCCAACCTGCGGTCTGGAGATAAATCTCCGCCGCCTGAAAGGCAACAAAAACGTCCGGTTGTTGACCATGACAGAGGTGAGCGAAGTTTCCGGTGAGGCCGGCAACTACAGCGTCACCCTGAAGACGACTCCACGTTATGTCAATGAAAACTGCACCGCCTGCGGCGCCTGCAGTGAAGTGGTGGATGCCGAATTTGACGACGCCTACAACTATGGCCTCGGCAAGCGTAAAGGTGCCTATTTGCCAAACAAGATGGCTTATCCGCAGCGCTATGTGCTGGATCCGCAGATCATCGGTACGCCTGACGCCACCAAGGCGAAGGAAGCCTGCAAATATGATGCGATCGACCTCGAGATGCAGGAAGAAAGCAACACCATTACCGTTGGCGCCATCATCTGGGCGACCGGCTGGCAGCCGTATGATGCCAACAAGATCCAGCCATACGGGTACGATCGGATTGCCAATGTGATCACCAGCGTCGAATTCGAACGCCTGATGGATCCCCACGGTCCGACTGGCGGCAAACTGTTGCGGCCGTCCGATGGCAAAGAGGCAAAAGACATTGCCTTCATCCAGTGCGCCGGTTCACGTGACCGTAACTACCTCAAGCACTGCTCCCGCATCTGCTGCATGGCCTCACTCAAGCAGACGACCTATGTGCGTGAGCGCTACGCCGATGAGGGTAAAGCCACTGTCTACTATATCGATATCCGCGCCATCGATCGTATCGACGATTTCTACCAGAAAGTGAAGGCCGACGAGAATGTCACCTTCATCAAGTCCAAGGTGGCGCGCATCGATGAAGACAAGGCCAGCGGTAATCCGATCCTCCATGGGGTCAACACCGAAGGTTATCACCGTTACGCCAACCAGCATGATCTGGTGGTGCTCGCCGTGGGAATGGAGCCGAGCGTGGCGCAGGACGAGTTCCCGGTGAAAGTCACCATCAACGAAGAAGGCTTCATCGAACAGGATGAGGCCAACGGTGCGATTTTCGCTGCCGGTTGTTCCGCCGACGCGCTGGATGTTAACCGGGCTGTACAGAATGCAACCGCCAGCGCGCTACGAGCGATTCAAGTGGTAAACCGCGCTGCAGGAATGGAGGGTTAATAGGGTGGCAGACGAAATCAAAATTGGAGCCTATATTTGTCAGGGCTGTGGTATTGGCGATCGTGTTGATACCGCCCAACTGGCGCAAGTCGCTCAACGTGACGCCAAGGCAAGCATTGTCAGAGAGCATGCCTTTTTGTGCAACGCCGAAGGCGTGAAAATGATCCAGGACGATATCGACAACGAAGGTGTAAACCGCGTTGCGATTTGTGCCTGTTCACGCCGCGCCAAGACCGAAGCCTTTAATTTCGAGGGTGTGGCGATCACGCGCGGCAATCTGCGCGAGGGCGTCATCTGGATCCGTCCCGATACCGATGAAGCACGTGAAACCACGCAGGACATGGCCGATGACTATGTGCGCATGGCGGTGACGGAAGCGAAGTACATGACACCGCCGAAGGGCGATGACAATACCAAGTACACGCCCAAGGTGCTGATCGTCGGTGGTGGCGTGAGTGGCATGACCGCAGCGGTCGAAGCGGCCAAGGCCGGTTACCAGTGCACCATCGTGGAAAAATCAGGTGCACTCGGCGGTGCCGCCGCCAAAGCCTGGAAGCGTATTCCGCAGCACGCTCCTTATGCCGATCCGGAAGACACCGGCGTGGCCGAGCTGATCAAGGCGGTGGAAGAGAGCGACAAAATCACCGTACATCTGAACTCGCATCTGACCAAGACATCCGGTGCGCCGGGACGTTTTTCCGCCGATATCACCACCGAGAGCGGTTCCACCACCACGGAAAACTTCGGTGCCATCGTCCAGGCCTCCGGTTACTTTGAATATGACGCCAGGCAGCTGCCTGAACTGGGTTATGGCAAGTCAGCGAACGTGGTCACCCAGGCAGAACTGGATGCAATGGCCAAAGAGGCAGACGGTGGACCAATCAAGACCAAAGACGGCAAGGAAGTGAACAGTGTCGCCTTTATCCAGTGTGCCGGGCAGCGGAGTGAAAAAGAGGGCCATCTGCCTTATTGTTCCGGTCACTGCTGCCTGACTTCGATCAAGCAGGCGATGTACTTCAAGGATCAGAATCCGGATATCGATACCAACGTCATCTACACCGATTTGCGCACGCCCGGTGCCGGTGGCGAGGACTTCTATCGCAGCGGTCAGCAAAAAGGGATCACTTTCACCAAAGGCGCGGTGAGTGAAGTGGTCGCGAGTGGTGATGCCCTGGAAGTGAAGTTCAAGGATCTGATCCTCGACGAAGATACCAGCGAAAAGGTCGATCTCGTCGTACTGGCGACGGGTCAGGTACCCAACTCCGGCGTGGACATCGAGGCCATGGCGGCCGTTGTCGAGGGCGAGGAAGATGGGGCAGAGCCGGAAGAACCCACCGCCGTACAGGTGCCGGTGGAATCCATTCTCAACCTCACTTACCGCCAGGGGCCGGATGTGCCGCACCTCAAGTATGGTTTCAATGATTCCCACTTCATCTGTTTCCCCTACGAAACCCGGCGTACCGGCATTTACACCACCGGTCCGGTGCGGCGTCCGATGGATATGCAGCAGGCCATCGAAGATGCGACCGGCGCCGCGATGAAGGCCATTCAGGCCATCGAGAATGCCGCCAAGGGGCGGGCCGCTCACCCGCGTTCCGGTGATCTGAGCTTCCCCAGCTTCCGCCGTGAGGGCTGTACCCAGTGCAAGCGTTGTACGGTAGAGTGCCCGTTTGGCGCAATCGACGAGGATGAAGAACGCTACCCGCAGTTCAACGAAGAGCGCTGCCGCCGTTGCGGCACCTGTATGGGGGCCTGTCCGGTGCGCGTCATCTCGTTTGAAAACTACTCGGTGGATTCTGTCGGGCAGCAGCTGAAAATCGTCGACATTCCGGATGAATTCGAGGAGAAACCGCGTATTCTGGCACTGGCCTGTGAAAACGACGCCTACCCGGCCCTCGACATGGCCGCGATGAACAAGGTGGAATACAGTGCCTTCGTGCGGGTTATTCCGGTCCGCTGCCTGGGTTCGGTCAACCTCATCTGGATCACGGATGCGCTCAACAGCGGTTATGACGGCGTGGTGATGATGGGTTGCCAGAAGGGCGAAAACTACCAGTGTCATTTCGTCAGAGGTTCTGAAATTGCCCATGTGCGCATGAGCAAGGTGGACGACACGTTGCAGTCGTTGAGCCTGGAACCGGAACGTGTCAGTGTTCACGAAGTCGCGATTACCGATATCGAAAGGGCGCCGGCGCTTATCAATGAAATGGCCGAAACTATTGAGAAAATCGGCATGAGCCCATTCAAATTCTAGGAGCTGGTCCATGAGCACAATGAATCAAGCAAAGGTAGAAAAATACCGCAATGACTTTCTCAAGGAAGTCACCGCCAATGTGGAAGAAGGCGAATGGGTGAAAATGTGCATGCAGTGTGGTGTGTGTGCAGGTTCCTGCCCGTTTGGTCCCTACTGGGAGCATCCGCCGCAGGAAATCTTCATGATGATCCGCGCCGGCAAGCGTGAGGAAGTGCTGACCTCCACCTCCATGTGGATGTGCACCTCCTGCTATAACTGTATCGCGCGCTGCCCACGTGAGCTGCCTATCACCCACATCATGCACGGTCTGGCACATTATGCCGATCGCCTGGGCCTGGCACCGAAAAACCAGCCGACGCGCAAGTTTGCCAATCTTTTCTGGAACAACCTGACGAAAAAAGGCCGCGCGAACGAACTCAAGTTGGGGATTGCGCTGTACTTCATGAACGGTTTTATCGAAGGCATCAAGACCGCCCTGAAGATGCAGAAAATGGGACTCAATATGTTCAAGACCAAACGTTTGAGCCCGATGGAACTCCTCGGCGGGCACGGCATCAAGGACACGGGTGGTTTGCACGCCATCCTGAAAAAAGCCCGTGAAATTGAATTGGCCAACGCTGAAAAGTTTAACGGCTAGGAGATAACTACATGTCGAAGAAAGAATATTCCTTTTATCCTGGCTGCTCTTCACAGAAAGGAGCTTCCGCATCCAACTACCAGGTCTCGGTAGACAGCATGTGTGACGTGCTGGATATCAAGTTGAACGAAATCCCGGACTGGAATTGCTGTTCAGCTTCGATCGGTTATGCCGGTGGCGGGGTGCTGCCACGGCTGGCACTCTCGGCGCGCAACATGGCGTTGTCCGAACAGGCACATGGCGATCAGGATATCGTTGCCACCTGTGCCGCCTGCTGGCTGGCGACGCGCGAGACCAAAGAGCGTCTGTTGCACGACGAAGCCCTGATGAAAGACACCAACGAAGCACTGGCTGCCGGTGGCCTCAAGGTGGAAGCCAAGCAGAACGTGCGTCACATGGTGGAAGTCTTGATCGAGGATTTCGGTTACGACGGTCTGGCGAAAAACGTGAAGAAACCCCTGGATGGTATCAAAATCGCAGGCTATGTCGGTTGTCAGACCAACCGTCCTTTCGGGATTGCTGGCGAATCCTTCGAGAATCCCAAGTACCTGGACAAACTGATTGAAACCATGGGTGCCGAGCCGGTGGAAAACTATGACAAGAAGGTTTCTTGCTGTGGCGGTGCCCTGATCTTCAGTGAACCCGAAAAGAGTCATGCGCTGATCAAGGATATCATTGAAGCGGCCTATGACGGCGGTGCGGACATGATTGTCACACCTTGCCCGGTTTGCCAGCTGAACGTGGAAGCGTACCAGGATCAGATCAACGCCAAGTACAAAACCAAGTTCAATATGCCGGTGGTCTACTACAGCCAGTTGATGAGCGTGGCCTATGGTAAATCAGGCAAGGAAGCCGGCCTCGACGGCCAGGTGATTGCCGCCAGGAAACTGGAGGAAATCGCCGGCAAATAAGCCCCTCTTGCCAGGCACAGAAGAAACCCGCTTTCAGGCGGGTTTCTTTTTGCTTGTAAAAAAAGTGAAAGGGCTTGATAATCAGATTTACGTAAGGTGTTGATTTTTATAGATATTAAAAATTCAGAATATTATATAATTTTAATTACCTATGCATATAGTCGTAGATACATGCATGCCTGACAGCCATATACTTTTGTATGAGGTTGAAGCCGGATGTGTGTTAAAGATGTTAAAAATATAAACATGTGTAAACAATCATCATATGCGCTTATCCAAAACACCCTGATGCCGCTACAGTTTATCAGGAAGATTGCATATATCGTTTAGAGGTCAAGCAGATGAAGTACAGGAAATTATTAGTAACAGTGCTGGCTTGTGGAGTCAATTTGATGTTGGTGTCTCCTGTCATCTACGCCGCGGAACAGACGGTCATCAATTGGGCCGGTTGTGGTATTACCAAGAAAGCATTCATGAAAGAACTGGCTGCAGAATATGAAAGACGCACCGGCATTAAAGTAAATATCAGCGGTGGTGGTGCGACCAAAGGTATTCGCAATGCAGCTGCGGGCAATATCGACATCGGCGGTGCCTGCCGCGTCGCGGTGGAAAATCATCCACTGGAGCGGAATGCGCATCAGATCCCGGTTGCCTGGGATGCACTGGTGGTGATTGTGAATAAAAAGAACCCTGTAGAGAACATCAGTTTTCAGCAATTGCAGCAGGTTTATCTGGGCAAGATCAAAAACTGGAAAGAGCTGGGCGGCAATGATGCCCCGATCGAACTCTATGTGCGTCGCGGCAAAATGTCGGGCGTGGGTCGTACCCTGCGTGAGCTGGTGTTCCATAATTTCGAACAGAATTTCAAGGCCACCTATGTGGTGAAATCCTCCGGGCCGGTGGAAAAAGGGGTGCTGAAGAACGTCAATGGTATCGGTGTCACCGGTATCAGCAGTGCCAAACGGCGTGATGTGAAAATCATCAAGCTGAATGGCAAGGCGCCCACCTACGAGAACATCAAAAACGGTAAATATGTGTTGTATCGCCCGCTCTATCTGGTGATCAAGTTCGGCAACAAAGACAAGAAGGTGCGTGACTTTATTCGTTTCGCGGTGAGTCGTGAAGGACAGAAGATCATTCGCAGTCAGGGCACCGTGCCTTATTCCGAAGCGATGGCGCTGGTAATGCAGCAGTTGAAGCAATATGACAACGCCATGCGGGATGGTCTGTTTTCCACCAAAGCGGCTTTAAAATAAACAAAAAAACGGCAAAATAAAAAGAGGCGCTGTATGCGCCTCTTTTTATTTGTATTGTCGCTTAATGAACATCTGCATTTTATCCGGGGGAACCCCCTCAAATTGCCTATACGTGCCGCAAATTGTTCATAAAACTTAATGAGTGCAGTTGAAAATCATCACGTTAAAAGACTATATCCGGTTTTTTAAAAGCCGGCTGCCTGAGTAAAAAGTGTATCAAGAGATTGCATTTTTGATCGTATTTGCCTGCTACTGTTGCTGAATATTTTCAGTATTCTACGCTTGAGCGTTAACCTTACATAAATGTCAAGACACTACTGCCCACCGTAACAAGACGCAGTGAATGAAAATTTCCATTCGAATAAAATTTAATCAATCTGCAAGAAACAATTGCGTTTTCATTGTCCAAAATCCATACCACCATGATGCAGTAAATCATGCTCCTGTTGGCAAGCGATAAACAGCGTGCTTGAGGAAATAAAATCAAGCTGGAGCGTGATCCCCTCACCCCAACCCTCTCCCTCCGGGAGAGGGAGTCAGGTTGTGCTGCCGTTTGGGCTGGAATCGGTTAATCGTCGATATAGTCTTCAAACGGCTCTTTTTGTTTCGCCAGTTCCGCTTCCAGCTTGCGGCGTGCCTCGAGGATTTCCTTGCGCTCTTCCATGCGTTTTTCATAGGCACCATCCTTGAGCGGGATGCTGTTTTCGCCGAACAACACCTGTTTCAGCAGGCGGTAGCCGAACTTGAGGCGTTCGATATCATCATTGGTGATACGCTCGAATTCCTCTTGCGGGACATCGTAAATATTGCTGAAACTGGAGGAATTGAGAAATTCCTTGAAACGATCGGTGTCGTAACAGACAAGGAAGAAGAACTGGAAACTGGTCGGACTGGGCTTGCCCACGGCCGGTCCGGTTGATTTCTTTTTCAGGATCAGGCGGTAATAGTCACGGTTCAGTTCGTCGAATTCCTCGACCCCCTGTTCGCGCCGGTAGTCCGCCACGGAAATTTCCCGCGTCTCCTTGTGCCCCATGCAGTGAGGTTCTTCCACCAGGGCGTAGTGCTGCTCATCATGGTACTCGTCCGCCTTGCGTGAGGACAACAGAGCGATAGGGTAGTAACGGCAGGCGGAGGGGCGATCCTCGTAGACGGTGCAGCCCTTTTCCTCATCCATGAACAGGCAAACCGGCTCGTCATCGGTGGTACGCATCTTCACACCAGGCATGCCGTGAGCGTCCATCTCGAAGGGTACGGTGTGTTTTTTCAGGAATTCGGTGGATGTCATCCCCAGGCGGTTTTTCAGACGAATGATGTCGTAGGGCGCCAGGGTGATGTCCGCCTGTTTGCAGCAGGCGTTGAAACAGGAAATGCCAGGATAACAGTTGAAGGCGATCCTGGTGTTCAGTTGCAGCTGGTGTGGCTGCACCGGGCTGTCAAAAGGAATGTCTTTAAATTCTTTGTTGCTCATGTTCTACCCTCCCTTTCGGGAATTACCTCATGTGAACCGCCTATTATAGCGGAAAAGTGGCTGGAAAATGTCCTGAAATCGGTTTGAAACCTGAGGATCCTGACCCTGAAAAACCCTGAATCTGGAAGGGAATAGAGGGGTGCAAGGCTGCAAAATCAGCGTATTTTTTGCCGCTCAAGTTGCAGGAAGGTTTGCGGGGAATGGCGCTGGAGACAAAACTGCTCTTCCTGGGTTGTTCCCTGCCTTCCGCTTTGATCAGCTGGAAAATTTCTTTCAGGTAAAAAAATCCGGGGCCGAAGCCCCGGATCCTTTAACTCCACTGTGTGAGTAAGTACTGGACTTACTTGAACAGCTTGCTCTTGTCGACAAGATCTTTATGCGCACGCTTGAACACAGTCCAGGTGTGAGTCTTCTTGTCGTAAATGGAGTTTACGAAGCATTTCCAGTTGTCCTCGTCGATGAAGTTCTTATCGGCGCGGTAGTAGAAACCCGGGTAACGGGATTCTTCACGGAACTGGATGTGCTTCATGTGGGCTTCTGCAGTGAGGATGCGGTGGTAGTTTTCCCAGGCCCGCAGCAGTTCGTGCAGGTCTTTGGCGCGCATCTTCAGGGCGTCTTCCTTCAGCATGGCCAGCTTTTCTTCAGCCACTTCAAGCATGGTAGCGTTAGTGGTGTAGTAAGTGGCAACACCAGCTACATATTCGTCCATAATCTTCTGCAGACGGAATTGCAGCATTCTCGGTGTGATGTAGTTCGGGTTGACGTCGATAGCAGTGGTGTAGTCCTTGTACTCAAGGTAGGTCTTCACCGGCTGGTAGATTTCGGCAACCAGATCCTCGACGGAAGTGTCGAGTTCCGGAGTCCAGTCCTTGTTGTCGATGCAGAACTTGACCATGGACTTGGCAGCCATACGGCCTTCAGCATGAGAACCGGAAGAGAACTTGTGACCGGATGCGCCCACGCCGTCACCGGCTGTGAACAGGCCCTTGACCGTAGTCATGGAGCGGTAGCCCCAGTTCCAGCCCTTCGGCAGGTGGTCAGGTACGCCGGGTTCTGCTTCGTCAGTCGGTGCACCAACGTCAGTCGGGCCGGAAACCCAGATACCACAACAACCGGAGTGGGAGCCCAACAGGTAGGGTTCGGTAGGCATCAGTTCAGAGTTTTTCTTCTCCGGCTCGATGTTTTCACCAACCCAGACACCACACTGGCCGACACACATGTCGAGGAAATCTTCCCATGCTTCGGCTTCCAGATGCTTCACTTCGCGAGGAGACAGCGTTTCGCGCAGATTGGCAAGGGCGGTTACGGTGTCCATGTATATAGGACCACGGCCTTCCTTCATTTCGTGCAGCATCAGGTGGTTACGCAGACAGGAAGCAGGTACGGCGGCCTGACCATAAGGAGGATAGTCGTCCAGCATTTCCTTGTTGCGGTCCATGTAGACTTCACCAAAGGCGTTGATCGCTTTGGCCTTGAACAGCAGGAACCATGCGCCAACCGGACCGTAACCGTCTTTGAAACGGGCAGGTACGAAGCGGTTTTCCATCAGGGTCAGCTCGGCACCAGCTTCGGCAGCCATGGCGTAGGTGGAACCTGCGTTCCACACCGGGTACCATGCGCGGCCCTGACCTTCACCCACGGAGCGGGGACGGAAGAGGTTTACACAACCACCGGCAGCCAGCAGGCAGGCCTTGAACTTGTAAACAATGACTTTGTTTTCGCGGGTGGAGAAACCGACGGCACCGGCAACACGGTTGGAGTCGTTCTTGTCGTTTACCAGTTTGACGATAAAGATACGTTCGTCGATGTTTTCCGTACCCAGGGCTTTCTTCGCAGCTTCAGCGACGATCCACTTGTAGGATTCACCGTTGATCATGATCTGCCACTTACCGGAACGTACCGGTTTGCCGCCTTCTGCCAGCGGTGGCAGGCCCTTGGAACCGTCGAAACGTTCGCCGTTTTCGTCAGTTTTCCAGATCGGCAAGCCCCATTCTTCGAACAGGTGTACGGATTCGTCGACCACGCGGCCCAGATCATAGGTCAGATCGTCACGGGTGATGCCCATGAGGTCATTGGAGACCATGCGGGCATAATCCGCCGGATCCTGTTCCGGACCGATGTAGGTGTTGATTGCAGACAGACCCTGGGCAACGGCACCGGAGCGGTCCATTGCAGCCTTGTCGACGAGTTTTACTGTCAGGTCGTGTCCTTCTTTCTTGGCGGCTTCGATCCAGCGCATGATTTCATAACCAGCGCCGCAGCAAGCCATGCCACCACCGATAAGAAGAATATCGACTTCTTCTTCGATGACTTCAGGATTACCAAATTCTCCTGCCATGTTGAATTACCTCTTGTCTTGATAATTTAAAGTGTTATTTACAGATCAGTTCGCTCGGATCACCAGCGCGGTAACCATTGCACGAGACAAAGAAGCCGGGTTCGTCGATCTTGGAAAGATCGGCTTCCGGTTTGCCTGCATAAGGATCAATGGAACCTTCAGGTGTGGTGCGGATCGGGAACTTGAAGCGTTTCATGGTGCCGTTGCGGAACTTGATAGTCCACATGATGGAGTCGGTACCGCGCAGAGGCTGTACAGAACCACCCAGTGGGACGATGTCGGCATAGTGACGGGCTTCGATTGCCTGTTGAGGGCAAATCTTCACGCAGCTGTAGCATTCCCAGCACTGTTCCGGTTCCTGGTTGTAGGCTTTCATGGCATGGCCGGTATCAGTACCGTCCTTGTCCAGTTTCATCAAGTCATGCGGGCAGATATACATGCACGCTGTCTTGTCCTGGCCTTTGCAGCCATCGCACTTTTCAGTACGGACATAAGTAGGCATAAACCCCTCCTTCTACTTGCAAGTTAAAATAAACGTTTGAAACAAAGCCCGTGAAGCCTGGGCAGGCGCTCACGGGCTCTGGTATTACTTAGCCGAATGACCGGTCATTTTGATTTCGACTTTTTCATCATCCTTCAGGCTGCCATAGTACTCTCTGAGGATCTCGAGTACTTCCGGACGGCTGAAGTGGTCCGGTACTTCGGTGCCTTCGGACAGGGCCTTGCGCAACTTGGTACCGGATAACAGCAGACGATCTTCCGCATCGTGAGGACAGGTCTTCATCGAGGCCATGCCTTCACACTTGTTGCACCAGAAGGTCCAGTCGATCTTCAGGGCCTGGGTTTCCAGTGCATCTGCAGGAATTTCGTCGAAGATGTGATGGGCGTCAAACGGCCCATAGTAGTCACCCACACCCGCATGGTCGCGACCGACGATCAGGTGTGAACAACCGTAGTTCTGACGGAAAAGAGCGTGCAGCAGGGCCTCACGCGGGCCGGCATAACGCATGTCCAGCGGATAGCCTGCCTGGATCACGGTATTGTCGGCAAAATACTTGTCGATCAGGGTGCCGATGGCCTTGCTGCGCACGTCGGCGGGGATGTCACCCGGTTTCAGTTTGCCCAGCAGGGAGTGGATCAGCACGCCGTCGAGGGTCTCGATGGCGATTTTTGCCAGGTATTCGTGGGAACGGTGCATCGGGTTGCGGGTCTGGAAGGCCGCGATGGTTTTCCAGCCGCGTTTTTGGAATTCCTCACGGGACTGGGCCGGCGTCATGAACTGGTCGCCGTATTCTTCCGGGAAACCGCCCTGCGAGAGCACCTTGACGGGACCCGCCAGGTTGACGTCGCCCTGCTCCATGACCATTTTCACCCCGGGGTGTTCCAGGTCAGTGGTTTTGTAAACCTGCATGCATTCGTGGGCTTTGTCGATGGTGTATTTTTCGGTGACCTTCATGGTGGCAAGGATTTCGCTGCGTTCAGGATCGAACAACGCGACCTCGTCACCTTCTTTGATTGAGTCAGCCGTGGCTTTGTCGGTGGAGAGTGTGACAGGGATGGGCCAGAACAGACCGTTGGCCATCTTCATGCCGTCACAGACTCCCTCCCAGTCGCCATGGGTCATGAAACCTTCCAGCGGAGTGAATCCGCCGATGCCCATCATGATGATGTCGCCGGCTTCACGGGAACTGACGTTGACTTTAGGCAGGCTTGCCGCTTTTTCTTTCTCGGCTGCCAGTGCCTCCCCTTCGAGCAGCAGCGGTTTCAGTTCACCGCCGCCATGTGGATTGACTAGCTTGGACATAGACCGTCCTTCTTTGTAGATTAGTTGTACCCAAGTGTGTTCCCGGCACACGGTTTTGCCAGGGGAGCCTAAGTTATCCACTTTTCATGGTAAAAGAAAGGCTCTTTAGCATTGAAAAACACTAGTATTACATTGTTGTGTATAAGTGGATTTTATTTGATGCGCGTGCTGGGGTTTGATTTTCGCCTAAGTGCTTTATTTATATAGGAATTTATAAAATCAGGGCAATGACGGAATTTGGATTCATGCTTTGGTGCGATTTTTATTTCATGGCCTTTGAATGGCGTGGCAGGCGCAGGTAAACAGGCCGGCCCGGCCGTGGCGGGGGCGTTGCCGGTAGGAAAGCGGTTGGACATGGCGGCTGATTTTGGGCGGGGCGGAGTGCGTTCTCCAGGAACGGCTGCCGGAAAATGTGCCGGTATCCCGCCCGCCTGGCCCTATGTATATGGAATATTCCGGCTCAAAAGGTATCCCAAAGCCGCCGGATCTCGTTTGCCAGTGTCATCGGGTTGAACGGTTTGGGGATCACGCCCACGGAATCGAGCTTAAGGTATTCCTCCATCTCTTCCGGCTGGATTTTGGCGGTCAGGAAAATAGCAGGTGTTTTCGCCAGTCCCGGTTGCTGCCGCAGTTGGACCAGCGTGTCCGGACCATCGAGGCCGGGGAGCATCACATCGAGCAACAACAGGTCGGGCTTGAAGTCAGCCACTTTTTCAAGCGCCTCCTCACCATTGTTGCAGATCTCGAGGGTGAAACCGCCGATCTCTTCCAATGCCATCCTGGCAATTGCCTGAATATCAGGTTCATCTTCCACATACAGGATGCATTTCAGAGTTGTCGAGGCCATCGTAACCACCCTCATTTACAGCGACTCAGTCAACCCAGCATATCGGTACCCCAAGAGATATCAACGCCATTTTTTATGTTCGTTTTTTAACCAGTCACCGGCTGTCAATGTTTAGGGATTTCAACAGCTTGCAAAAAGCCGGATAAAGGCTGCGCCTTTATCCGGCAGGGGGAAAAGAGAGGGGGTGAGGATAAATTCCGTTTTAAATCCCTGATAACATAATGATTATATTGTTATTTCAAATAGAGGAAGAGGGCGCCGTTGCCCCGCTTGATGTTGAGCAGCAGGGATCGGCTGTTGGCGACGATTTGCTGTAATTCTTCCAGCGAGGTCACTGTCCGGCGGTTGGCGGAGACGATGATGTCACCTTTGCGCAGCCCGTTTCGCCAGGCGATGCTGCCCGGTTCGACTTCCGCGATCAATATGCCGCCTTTCAGTCTGCCATAGGCGCGGTGGTTTTCCTCCAGATTGGTGAGCAAGGTGCCGCTCAACTGGGGGTGGATCTGTTTTCCCGCCAGTTCGGATGAGACAGGCTTTTCCACTTTCGCCGTGAGTGTCAGTTTGCGGCCTTCGCGCAAAACCTTGATGGTTACTTTTTCTCCTATCCGCAGCAGGCCGACACTGTTGCGCAGGGTGTTGGCATCACGCACCATTTTGCCATTGATGTGGGTGATGATGTCGCCAGCGCGCAGACCGGCGCGATCGGCCGCCGAGCCGGGGGTCACCTGGGTGACAACGGCACCGCGGTGGAACTTGATGCCGAAAGCCTGCGCCAGCTCAGGTGTGAGATCCTGGGCCTGGGCGCCCAGCCGCCCCCGCTGGACCTTTCCATGGCTGAGCAACTGCTGCATGATGTCGTGCGCCATGTTGATCGGGATGGCAAAACCGATGCCGATATTCCCGCCGGACTGGGAGAGAATCGCGGTGTTGATACCCATCAATTCACCGCGCAGGTTCACCAGCGCGCCGCCCGAGTTACCGGGATTGATCGACGCATCCGTCTGGATGAAGTCTTCAAAGCCCTCGATCCCGAGACCGCTGCGGCCGATGGCGCTGACGATCCCCGAGGTGACCGTCTGTCCCAGACCGAAAGGGTTGCCGATGGCCACAACAAAGTCGCCCACCCGGATCTTGCTGGAGTCGGCCAGGGGGATGGCGGTGAGATTTTTTGCCTTGATCTGGATGACGGCGACATCGGTATCCGGATCGGTGCCGATGAGTTTGGCGCTGTGGGTTTCACCATTACGCAGGGTGACCTGGATCTCGTCGGCGTGATCGATAACGTGATTGTTTGTCAGGATGTAACCTTTTTTTGCATCCACCACCACACCGGAGCCGAGGCTTTGGGTGCGCCGCTCCCGTGTCTGATCGGGGATATCAAAAAAATGACGGAAAAAGGGATCGTTGAACAGCGGATTTTCCTGCACCCTGATCCGCCCCACCGTGGCGATGTTGACAACCGCGGGCATGACCCGCTCCAGCATGGGCGCCAGGCTGGGAAGTTTTTCCCCCTGGCTGTCGCTCACCGGCAACGAGGCGTGCGAGGAGAAAGCGAAGATCAGAAGGAGAAAAAGCGACACAAAGCGGGCAAGAGGTAGCATAGAAACAATGGCTCCATTATATTGTTCAAGGTATCGTAAACACGGCGCGGCATGCCGCGCCGTGTTTATCATCGCTGGGATGATCGTGCAGGCCCGGCCTGCCATGATCGGTAACAATCAGATTTTATAGACTCAAAGAAGCGTAAAAGTTCAAAGGTATTTTGCCGACAGCGGAGAACCGGCCCCTCGATTTATGGAAATCGCTGTTGGCTAAAGTCTACACCTTACTTTACACAGCTATTCAGACTACCTGAACTTCAATCCGCCGCCGTTTTGCATGTTTTGCCTTGGGCAGATGCACGGTGAGGACGCCCCGTTTGTATTTTGCCCGTGCCTTGTCTTCTTCCACCGGAGCGGGGAGTTCAAAGGCGCGCTCAAACCGGCCATAGGCACATTCGAGCATATAGTAGTGCCCGTGGCTTTTTTCCCGCTGGGCGCGTTTTTCACCCCGTACCACCAGGTAGTTTTCATCGATCACGCTGAGATCAAAATCGCCCGATTCCATTCCCGGCGCTTCGAGGCGGACGATGATTTCATCCTTTTTTTCCTCGATTTCCGCTGCCAGCAGGCCCCAGCGGGATCCTTGCAGCATGGCCTGATCTTCGGGTGTCTCCACCTCATCGCGGTGACGAATGGGGTTGAAGCGGGTGAGCGCCTGCGAAGTGCGTTGGCGCAGGTGGTGCCAGCCTTCCGACACGTTCTCGAACGCCTGGCTGAGACCTTCACGTAACTGGGCAAGTGAGCTCATTGTTGTTACCTCTTGTTATTTTCCAGTCAAAACCACCACCCCCTGGCGGCATCCTTGTTTGTCCCACTGCCGCCAGGGAGCAATTCGTGAGTATCATCCTTCCACGCTGATCTTGCGTGGTTGCAGTTTTTCCTGCTTGGGGATGGTGATTTCCAGCACGCCATGCTTGCTCTTGGCGCTGATCTTGTCTGCGTCAGCGGTATCGGGCAGGCTGAAGCGGCGGTAAAAAGAACCGCGCTGGCGTTCGACACGCTTGTAACCTTCCTTTTCCTCCTTGGTTTCGGTCTCACGTTCACCTTTGATGGTCAACATGCCGTTTTCCATGTTCACTTCGATGTCCTTGGGATCCACACCGGGAATATCGGCACTGATCACAAAAGCGTCATCGGTTTCTTTGATATCAACTGCCGGTACCCAATCGCTGGTGATAATGTTGCTGCCTTCACGGTTTTCACCGGGCTCAAACAGGCTGTCCATTTCACGGCGCAATTGGTTCAGCATGCTCCACGGTTCATAACGTACCAGGGCCATTTTGTCTCTCCTTTTCTGAAGTTGACTTTGTGCGCTTGTTCAAGCGCCCGTGTGTTTACTGTTGAATGATGTGGGTGCAGGGGAGGATTTCTTCAAGGGTTTGCTAACGGCCGTTCGCCACAGTGCCGTTTTCGCTGACCTCCCCCGTTGCGATAAAAAATCACTGGATGTGAGCGACCCCTAACCGGGAAAGAGGCGTAAATACAGCAATATTAGAAATACTATATGTAGTGGCAGAGGTGAAGGCGGGTTCGACCCGCAAATATGGCGCCCAGGCCGCTAAAGCGTGCATAACTATCTGATTATTAATGAAATAATAATTATGGAAAAATTGCGAACTGGCTGTTGACACCCCCTCGAAGAGTGTCATAAGCTTAGCGGATACCACAATATATTGTGTTTTTATAAAAACAGCTGTTCTGGGTGGTATCCGTACCGGGCGCCGGGGGCATGGCACTCCGCCTGGACCAGAAGCAGCGTAGAACAAGGCCTGGCAGGCCGCAGAAAAACAAGACAGGGATAATCCGGCTCAAATCCGTATCTATACTACATATATGGTTAGTAACCATCGCAGGACCTCTTGCCGTTGAAGGTTCGCCAGGTGGGGGAACGGACAGCCAAAACATCTAACAACAACCGGGGTCTATTCGGAGGAATTTCATCGACATGAGCGCCCAAATACACGATCTCAATGCCGCAGTCACCAACGCTGCCACTATCCCCTTCCAGGAAGCGTCTCTCGATATCTGGGACAAGAAATACCGGCTTAAATCCAAAACCGGAGAAATTGTTGATCAAGACATCGACGCGACCTATCAACGGGTGGCCGGCGCGCTGGCCGAAGTCGAGGAAGAGCCGCTGCGGGAAGAGTGGCGGGAGTCCTTTTTATGGGCGCTGCGCCACGGTGCCATTCCCGCCGGGCGCATCATCTCCAACGCCGGTGCGCAGGCGCACAAACCGGCGACCTCCACCATCAACTGCACCGTCTCCGGCACCATCCGGGATTCCATGGATGACATCCTCGAAAAGGTGCACGAGGCAGGGCTTACGTTAAAAGCGGGCTGTGTTGCACCGGGAACCCTGGTGTATACGGAGCAGGGGCTCGTGACGGCAGATCGCGCAGTGCAGGAAAAGCATGAGCAGATCCTGTGTTATGACCGCATACAAAAACGGTTTGAACTACGAAACATTGAACAGCATCTTACTACGCGGGTGAGGCGTGAGGAAAATATCGAAATCGTCTCCAACGGCGCCTCGCTCAAGACTTCGATAAAACACCCGGTATTGATCTGCCGTAACGACAAGTTGCGCTATGTGCGCGCCGATGAAGTACGGCAGGATGATGCGCTGGTTCATTATCAACTGCCATGGTCGTTTGATGCTGCCCGTGCCATGGATGCCTGGTTTGCCGGTGCGCATCTGGGTGATGGCAGCGCAGAGGGGAAACATTTTACCTGCAAGACCACGCGTAACAGCTGGACCGGGCGTGCCCATAAGGCCGGAAAGCGTCTGGTGTTCAAGATACGTGCGGCAGAGCGGGAAGTGGTTGAACGCTATGCAGAGTTCTTCCGCGCTTTCTGTGGTTCACGGGCGCGTGTGGTGGCAGCGCAGACCGGCAACGGTACCCTGGTATGGGATTATTGTGTCGCCAGTGTCGAGGCCAGTAAGGCGGCCGAATTGATTGACCACCAGGTTGGCGGAAAAACGGCGGCACTGGCCGTGCCGGCGTGGGTGGCGCAACATCCTGAAAAATATTTCCTGCCGTTTCTGGCGGGGCTGATCGATACCGACGGTACGGTCAGCCAGGAAGACGGCAGCGTGACAATTGCAATGCAAAGCCATCGTTTTGCCGAAGAACTCAAATCACTTCTGGCCCTGTTTGGCGTGCATGGTGGAATAACCCTTCGCCAACAGCGCAGCCATGAAGATGCGGCAAAGCGCATTGGCGACGACGGAGGCGCCATGCTCAGGATCTCCGATTCAGGCTTCCTCAAACAGGTCGCCAGGCAGATGGCTGATAGCGGTAAACGCAACCGTATTCGCAAGTACGCCACACAGTCCGGCCAGTATGATCGCTATGTCATGACTGGCGCATTGCGCGATGCCCTGCAACGCGAGGCAGGCGCACTCCCGCACCCAGAACGTCAACGACTGGGTTTTTATCATGGTTACCATCAGGAACGTGTCGTGAGCCGCATCTGGCTGGATCGCTGGCAGCAACGTTTTCCTCATCTGCGTGAACTGATCCGTTTTGTCCGCACCTTGCGCCCGGTTGAGGCCGTTCACCGCAATCTTGATCTGGCGGAAACCTTTTACGACTTTACGGTTGAAAAACACAATAACTATCTGGCCGGCAACAGTGGCCTGATGGTCATCCATAATTGCGGCATCGGTTATGAATTTTCCACCCTGCGTCCCAAGGGTGCCTATGTGTCCGGTGCCGGCGCCTACACTTCCGGGCCGCTCTCTTTCATGGATATCTACGACAAGATGTGTTTCACCATTTCCAGTGCCGGTGGCCGCCGTGGCGCGCAAATGGCAACCTTCGATATCGGCCATCCGGATGTGATGGATTTTATCCGCGCCAAACGCGAACATGGCCGCCTGCGCCAGTTTAATCTGTCGTTGCTGATCACCGATGATTTCATGCACGCGGTGCAAAACAATGCCGACTGGTCACTGGCCTTTCCCCTCACCGAGACGGAAGTCGAGGAAGAGGGCATCGATCTGCACGACAGCAGTGCCGTGCTCTGGCGTGACTGGCCGCTGAAGGAAGGCTATGTCACCAACAAGAACGGCCAGGTGGCCTGCCGCATCTACAAGACCATCAAGGCGCACCATCTGTGGAACCTGATCATGTCCTCCACTTATGATTTTGCCGAGCCGGGTTTCATCCTTATCGACAAAGTCAACGAAATGAACAACAACTGGTTCTGCGAAAACATCCGCGCCACCAACCCCTGTGGCGAACAACCGTTGCCGCCCTATGGTTCATGCCTGTTGGGTTCGGTCAACCTCACCAAGTTCGTACGCAATCCGTTTACCGAAAAAGCCGAGTTCGACTGGGAGGAATTCCGCAAAGTGGTCAGCATCTTCACCCGCATGCTGGATAACGTGGTGGAGATCAACGGCCTGCCGCTGGAAGGTCAGCGCAACGAAATTCTCAGCAAACGCCGTCACGGCATGGGTTTCCTCGGGCTGGGTTCCACCCTTACCATGTTGCGCAAAAAATATGGCGAAGCCGACGCAGTCGAATTTACCGAGCAGGTCAGTCGCGAACTGGCGCTCACCGGCTGGCATGCGGCGCTGGAACTGGCGAAGGAAAAAGGGCCGGCCCCAATCCTGGAGCAGGAGTTCAAGGTAACTGCCGAGATGCTGCGCAAACGGCCAGAGATGAGAAAAGACGGCTACAAGGTCGGCAGCAAGGTAAAAGGCAAAGTGCTGCACGCCAGGTACAGCCGCTACATGCAGCAAGTGGCAAAAGTGGATCCGGAGCTGGTGGAGCAACTGGCCGAAGTCGGTGCCCGCTTCACCCACCACAGCTCCATTGCGCCCACCGGCACGATCTCCCTGTCACTGGCCAACAACGCCAGTAACGGCATCGAGCCAAGTTTTGCGCACCATTACTCGCGTAACGTAATCCGGGAAGGGCGCAAAACCAAGGAGAAGGTGGATGTCTACTCCTTTGAACTGCTCGCCTACCGTGAGCTGGTCAACCCCAAAGCCGTGCCGTTTGCCGAAGAGGAGGATGCCAAGCTGCCCGATTACTTCATCTCGGCCGACGACATCACGCCCAAGGCGCATGTTGATATTCAGGCCGCGGCACAGACATGGATCGATTCCTCCATCTCCAAGACCGCCAACGTGCCAACCGATTACCCCTTCGAGGACTTCAAGAACATCTACATGTACGCCTACGAAAAGGGGCTGAAAGGCTGCACCACCTTCCGCTTCAACCCGGAAGTGTTCCAGGGCGTGCTGGTGAAAGAAGAGGATCTGGAAAACACCACATACCGCTTCACCCTGGAAAACGGCGAAGTGATCGAGGTCAAAGGCAACGAAGAGATCGAATACGACGGCGAAATCCACACCGCCGCGAATCTCTTTGATGCCATCAAGGAAGGGTATTACGGAAGACTGTAATTAAAGTTAATAGCAGGGCGGGGAAAAGAACAGGGACGAAAAAACAAAAACAGGCACGGAAGCCAGGAATGAAAAGCGTATCACCCAGGGGAGGGTATGCGGATGGAGTGCCCTCTCCCCCAGGAAGCGCGTGGGGGAGAGGGGATTCGAACACTGGTAAAACAGGGAAACACAACATATATCTGATAATTGAGACGATTGCATTCAGCAGCAGGAGGAAAAGGGAAAATGGCGATTAAATTAGACAGCAAAATCGTTAGCTACGAAGTTGTCAAGGAAGACGAAGACGACAAAGCGGCAGAAGCCGCACTGCAGGAAGTAAAGGCCGAAGAAGAAAGCAAGGTCGTGCAAATGCACGAAAAGCTGGAACGGCCGGAGATGCTGCTCGGCTCGACTTACAAAGTAAAAACACCGCTGTCGGAACACGCACTGTATGTCACGATCAACGACGTTATTCTCAACCCGGGTACCGAGCACGAACTGCGCCGCCCGTTTGAGATCTTCATCAATTCAAAAAACATGGACCACTTCCAGTGGATTGTGGCGCTCACGAGAATTATCTCGGCCGTATTCCGCAAAGGCGGCGACGTCACCTTCCTCGTGGACGAACTGCGTTCCGTCTTCGATCCGCGTGGCGGCTACTTCAAAAAAGGTGGCAAATACATGCCCTCTCTCGTGGCGGAAATCGGTGATGCAATTGAATGCCACATGCGCATGATCGGCCTGCTGAAAGACGAAGGCCTCGACGAACACCAAAAGAAACTCATCGAAGAAAAACGCGCCCAATACGAAGGCGCCGCCAAACAGGCCGAAGAAGCCGAAGGCACAAACGAATTCCCCGCCAGCGCCCAACTGTGCGGCAAATGCAGCACCAAAGCCGTCATCCAGATGGACGGCTGTATGACCTGCCTCAATTGTGGTGATAGTAAATGCGGTTGAACTACTTCGCTAGATGAGAGAAATAAAGAAATGAAATGTGCCGACGGATACGATGTGGTGAGAAAGACACAGATCGCACTTTTTAAGGAAAGCGGCATTGATACACATGATTTTAATGGATTAATCGATTTGTTTAGTCCAGAAAAAATGGCTGAAACTGATTTTTTCTACAGCTTCGTTATGCCTCAAAAAAGTTATGAATTGGGTAATCGAGTATTTTACTGACGACCCTTTGAAGCCCCTCTATCTGTTAGGAGGGGCTGGGGGTATCATGTATTGGTACGATCGATTTATTAATCGGATTCGTCTTAGAGTTCATTTGATAAGTGAAGAATATGATATAAAAAAATACCCATATATGAAAGTCGCGTCCAGATTTGAAGTAGAAAATATTGGTAGTGAAAAAACATCGTTGATTCCCACGGTAGGGTTCAAAGGATATTCCTACGAATATGGTGATAATTCCGAGCCGCTAAATGTGCCAGAGGATGTGCGAGCATTAGAGCCATTTCAGCCAAAGACCATAACGCTTACAACCAAAACCAAATCGAATTATCCATTCTTGTTTTATCGTGCATTCAAGTTCCGCCTGAATCGTGGCTTCGCTAAAACAATACGAATTCGCAAAGAAGATAAGGTTGTACTCAATATTTTCCAGTACTATGTTGAATTGCTAATGTTTTTATTAAGACGCAGGTATGGAAAAAAAGTATCGCCGGGTTATAGGAAAAGGGGAAGATCAGTCTAGGCCGGACTTGCCCGATAAAACTGAAGACAGCTGGACATACCCTGGAACCATTTCCTGCCCACCGATGCCGCATAAGCCCGGATCTGATCAACCGGTTCCATGACACGTTGGTACCGGTTTTCAAACTGGCAGACTGAGTCCAGCCAGTTATCCGGCTCGACGCCCAGACGTACCAGTATCGGAGCCAGTTGTTCCGGGATCGCGATGCGTTTGCCTTCACGTATAGCCCGCCGGTCCAGTCTACCCGGGCAAGTTAGTCCATAAAATCGTAGTGTACATGGGTAAGTGTCATGGATTTCCTGTTTTTATGGTTTATTCAACTGCATTGTTTCCTCAGGTCTCCCTGTTTTTGTCGCATATAATTTTCTAGTGCCTGGAAAGTTTGTATATTATGATTTGTTAACTTATATATTGCATTGTAAATCATTGGATATTTTTTATAATCAACTGTGGTTTGTTGTGTTGTCTCTTTTTTATTGCGCAGATAGTCATAGATTCGGCATATCTTATCTACATCGTTGTGTATATATTTTATTTTACGCAAAAAGTTCAATTGTTCTTCAGTTTTCTCTTGTATGGCAAGCATAATCTTGTTTATCTGAAGAATTTCATCCTTGTTTGCTACACCAGTCAAACTATTTTTTACAAATTCATCGTATCTGACAAACAATTCATGAATGGGTTTGTCTAAAGTTTCTGTCGCTTCTTCAATTGTTAATACAATATGTGTATGAAATGAGTATCTTGAGAGAGCGACATTTGCTGTTGGATAGATAACAATCGGAAAATCAAGGTCAAGTGTCTTGTTTGGGCCCAGTTCATCATCTTCGCATAGTTTATTGCTGGTCGTTTGGTCAATAGCAGTTTCTTGGTCATCACTTTTTCGCGATATGTCATTAATGTAGCGTCTCTTGCTTTCACAGTACGCAGCTCGCAAAGCCTGCTCAAGACAATCCCACCGTTCTACACCTGTTGTTCGTGGGTTGTTGTATCCTAGTACGCAATGTCGGATCCTGTAAGCGTCTCTATGTTCGCAATATTTTCTTGTCAAGAATTTAGATTTGTTATTTCTATTCCGGCTTTTATTTTCTTGCAAGTTGTTATTGCTCTTGTACATTTTAGATATAAGTGGTTCATATTTGCATCCACCTAAATAATATATTTTGTCAAGATCTATTCGTTTTGGTCCTGGTGAATCAGGTTCTTTTCTATCTGTGGGTAATTCGCTTATATTGGGATCACCAGGCCAACCCCAACGGTCAGTCCAGTAATCGTAAGTTCGGTAAAGCATGTTGTCTTCAAGACCAAAACGTATCCTGCTTAGAGCAGGGGGGATGATGGCTTCCTTAGCCATAACCTGAACATCATCATTTTTCAAACGATCTTCTTGAAAAAGCAAAACATACCGGCCGAACAATAATGGCGGACTGAAAATATTGTTCAATTTTTCACCCTTGTTTATTCTTTTTAGTGAAAAACGCTGATCCAGTATGACATCGTCCCTGTTCTGCGCAATAACGACTTCCGCAAGCGTCTGTGACATCTTGAGTACAGGTGATATCTCGGGCATCAAGGAAGACGAAGCATTGGTTAACAATTTAATCAAATCCTTAATTCGCCTATTTTCACCCTGGTCAACTTCGATCATGACTATGCGGACCTTTAGTTCCTGCCCATCTACCTTCACAGGGCCGATGACTGGCCAGTGTTGCACTCCCAGATATGACCCTAAAGTTTGTCCACGGCTTGAAAATGCTACATAATTGTCACGATTTTCACTGCCTGAACTAAATGATAGAATGACAACAACTTCACCTTTTGTAGCATGATTATTTCCTTGTAGAAGATCGCTAAAATTATCAAGAACCCCCTTCTTTTCTTGGAAATATTTGATAAACACCGAATCAATCTTAATCGACACATAATCATCGGCGGTTATATGGTACTTCGCACTTATAGTATTAGTGTCCTTGTTTTCGAATCCTGAAAGATCCATGATAGGCTGTAATGGCACAAAACGCTTTGTGATTCCATTACAATTTGACCAATCACTATAGTGGTTTCCGCAAATTTGGCCACTGGCAAAAATTTGTGGTCGTTTGTTGTCCTTCGACAATTTGATTTTTTGCACGCCATCATTAGGAATATCCAATGTTGTAGATATTTGTTCGTCAACTGGTGGAACGCGATACATAAACATTGTCCCTGTGTGGGCCGCACCACCCAAAAGTCCTGTATCCATTTTCTTTGCGTTATTAGTACAACCCATAAGAAGACCAAGTAACACGATAAAACAAGCATAATTTCGACTTGAGATCTTTGCCTTCATGGCATGAGCCTCCATTTTTGAAAGAACAATCATGAACTAAAAAGTCAATATACAGAATAGTGAAAAAATCTAGCAGAATTCTATAACTCTATATTTTTCATTGATGTTAATTAAAACCTGTAAAATCCAAACGGGTGCACTATCAATATGCAGAATTCAATAACCAATATCCACCGATATTAATATTTTATAGTAGATAATTATTGTCTAAAAACAAATAGTTTTTATTAAAATAGCAGAACGAGTCTAATTATCATGTTTGGCGAAATTTAAGTGTTCAGAATACCAGTTCATTTGACGTTATTGGCAGATCCTGGTTTCGCACATGTGCTGAGGTATTTTATATGATATGCATTAAATACCGTCGTTCCCGCACATCCATGTGCTCCACGACACTTGTACATTCTGTACATCGTCCAGATAAGCTCGACAGCCGCATCTGATCACCTGGGATGACAGAAACGCGTATGGATTATCAGGAACAATCCATGCCCTGCGGCTGACAGTCATGTAAAAAATACTTCTACAGCTGATGCTCCGTGGTTTAGTATGGAGTGGTATTTGAAATACTTATCTAGAAGCAACTATAGCAAAAAACCGATCCAAGTTGAGAGTATAGAAGAGTCCGTGTTCATTGCCATTCAGGGAATTGGTGTATGGCCCCGTGAAAGCGAGCTTGAGTGAAATCTGAATGTTGGATTAGATGTGTTGTGTGATGTTCAGCATTATGGGTGCAGCCCGGACTTGGTGACTACACAATCTACAATAATAATCATAAGTGACTTCGAGTGATATCGGATATCGGTTGAGTGGAACATTCTTGTTTCCTGCTTTTCTGTCCATTGGCGTTTTGTGGTGAAATCTTTATGAAATGCTGTATTTTATCTTAATGTGCGGTGTCCTGGTTTTAAAGGGAATTCTAATGTCTCAACATGGGATGGTGCTTTGAAATCGCCAGAATATGCATTGTTTTTTGTTTTGTTAGTGTGGTGTCTGTTTATATACCATTCAAGTATGCGAAAAAGAATTGTGTGTGATGACAATTGTCAAAAAAGGTCGTGAAAAGCGTTGCGACCTTTAATCAGGAAGTTTTTTAGCTGAATATGGAAACTGTCTATAGAATATTGGAGCACGATTATGTAAGAGCAATGAAGTATGACAATCTCATAGTGTTGGTTTGTAAATTACTGATTGCTACTTGGAGAAGTACAATTGCCAACAATATTTGCTTAACACAAAAGGTTATGGATATATCAACCTTTGATGAAAATTATCAGGAGCCAGTGTAGGATGCGGTGAGCTTGCGAACCGCATCGATCGAGAGCGGACAATGAGTACATCCACATTCTGAAATACTACATCAACAATCTCGACAAACAACCGGACCTGACCACAAGACCGAACGGCAGCCAGCTCAGCTATACTTATGATGGCTTCCTGTTACTATCGGAGACCCTGAGTGGCGAGATGAGCGGCAGCGTTAACTATTCGTACGACAATGACTTCCGCGTTACCCGGCGCAGCGTCAACGGCGATGCCGTCGGCTACGGCTACGACGCCGACAGCCTGCTCATCCAGGCCGGAGCGCTCAGCCTCAGCCGCGATCCGCAAAACGGCCTGCTGAGCGGCACCACATTGGATAGCAT
>JALVOC010000221.1 GCA_027032075.1 Chromatiales bacterium
GTGTGATTTTCAGCCTGGCGAAAAAGATACTCCGCTACGAATGGCGGGGAGAGGGTATTCACCAGGTACAGATCACCGCACTCGATCCGCAGCCGGCCGCCTGCCAGGCGGATCTGTTCGATCAACCGCAAAAGGATCGCAGTCACAGCAACCAGATAATGGACGCCATCAATGATCGCTACGGTGAATTCGCCCTCACCCCTGCACGGCTGCTCAACCGCTCCTCCATGCCCAACGTCATTGCGCCAGCCTGGAAACCCTTTGGTCACCGGCAAACCATTTAACGAAAATAACGCATCACCGATTTAACGGATCCCGGCTTTTGCCGCGAGCGCAATGATGAATCGTCGTTTCCCGTTTTGAAACAACGCGATCGATGCGGTTCGTGCCTCACCGCATCCTACAGGTTACCCGGGCCTCCAGCGATCTCGCGTAGGATGCGGTGAGCCTGCGAACCGCATCGGTCGCGGGGACTTCGCCATAAATCGCCCTAGGAAGATTCAGAAATCTTTTTATCTTAACCAACCACACTGCCAGCTTGAAATTCATCGGCGTGGTCATACACCGCAGATCGCGATCGATGCGGTTCGTGCCTCACCGCATCCTACAGGTTACCCGGGCCTCTAGCGATCTCGCGTAGGATGCGGTGAGCCTGCGAACCGCATCGGTCGCGGTGGCTTTACCGTAAAACGTCCGGGGAAGATTCAGATGTCTTTTTTTACCTTATCCAACTACACCGACAACTCGATGTTCATCGGCTTGGTCATACGCCGCAAATCGCGATCGATGCGGTTCGTGCCTCACCGCATCCTACAGGCCACCCGGACCTCGAGCGATCTCGCGTAGGATGTGGTGAGCTTGCGAACCGCATCGGTCGCGGGACTTCGCCATAAATCGCCTTGGGAAAATTCAGACGTCTTTTTTTACCTCATCCAACCACACCGCCACCTCGGTGTTCATCGGCTGGCCAGGCACCGCAATTCGCGATCAATGCGGTTCGTGCCTCACCGCATCCTACAGGTTACCCGGGCCTCGACTTATTTAATGTAGGATGTGGTGAGCCTGCGAACCGCATCGGTCGCGGGACTTCGCCATAAATCGTCTGGGGAAAATTCAGAAGTCTTTTTTTACCTTATCCAACCACACCACCACCCCGATGTTCATCGGCTTGGCCATACGCCGCAGTTCGCGATCGATGCGATTCGTGCCTCACCGCATCCTACAGGGCTTACATTTGATTTTTGCTAATTGTAACCAAACGAATACATCACCGATAATAATCCGGAAAACATCACACGATCTTCGACTATCGGGCTGTTGCTGATCGTTGAGCTCAACAAATCAAGACGCAGATTCCCCAGAATGTGCCAGTTCTTTGTGATGTCATACATCAGGTAACTCTGCGCGGCATAATTGATCCCGGCATCGGCGGTGTAAGCCGGACGTTGCGGTGTGGCCTCGTTGCTTCTAACACCATAATAATAATTGTTGAACTTCTGCGAAAAGCGGATCAGCAACAGGCTGGGTACGATGGTCCATTTACCGGTAGTGATTTTTTTACCCACCTCCAGTCTCAACAGGGAACCGTTTGAGTTGTCCAGCAAGTCCTGAAAATAAAGCAGCTCGAGAAATCCAAGATTGTTTTTCGCGGCGAAACTGATCCCGCCTTCCCAACTGCTGTGGCGGTCCGCCATACCAGCCAGAGTTGCGGCATCCTTTGCGCTGTAGCCAAACGGCCGCGGTTGTGCGCTCAGCGAAAATCCCCAGTTGTCCCCTCCCATGAAATACATGCCAACGCGTGTCCAGCGAACATAAAACAGCTCATTGTCAAAAAAAATCACCGGTGAGGGCAACACCAGCATCGCCGCGCCACGATAGGGCTGACTCTGAAAATAGGGCCCGGCACCCAGATAAACGCGCGATTCGTCTTCAGGTGCCGCCTTCTCTTCAGCCTGTACACCCCATACCATTATCGACAACAAAAACAGCAGCAGAATTTTTTTCTTCATTTTTCGATATGCAAATGGCCAGAATTGGAACAAAAGGTTACCTGAAAACCGGAGATCAGACCAGCGTTATCACAGCTGTTTAAATGTACGCACCAATTTAACCCCACCCTATCCAGCACATGTAGCAGATGTAGGATGTGGTGAGCTTGCGAACCGCATCGGTCGCGGGACTTCGCCATAAATCGTCTGGGGAAGATTCAGAAGTCTTTTTTACCTTATCCAACCACACCGACACCTCGATGTTCATCGGCTTGGTCATACGCCACAGTTCGCGATCGATGCGGTTCGTGCCTCACCGCATCCTACAGGTTACCTGGACTTTGAGCGATCTCACGTAGGATGCGGTGAGCTTGCGAACCGCATCGGTCGCGGGACTTCGCCATAAATCGCCTTGGGAAGATTCAGATGTCTTTTTTTACCTTATCCAACCACACCGACAACTCGATGTTCATCGGCTTGGTCATACACCGCAGATCGCGATCGATGCGGTTCGTGCCTCACCGCATCCTACAGGTTACCCGGGCCTCGAATTATTTCATGTAGGATGTGGTGAGCTTGCGAACCGCATACTACGTTTTGTTTGAGATCTGTTTTATATGGTGATGGCTCTCGCCAGGTATCGAAGACTCGAGGAAAATTATCCATTGGCCATGGTTCCATTCTCCAATAAAAAAGGCACGGTCGTGAGACCGTGCCTTTTGTTATTACCGCAGTCTGTGTTTATGACCGGGTGATGCGACGCCGCAGCAGATAAAGCATCGCGAGGAGGAACATGCCGGGTAACAGCGGATCGAATCCGGCACGCATGTTAATGCTGCAACCACCGCCGCCACCGCTGCTACCGGAGGAAGAGGAGGAGGAGGAGGAACTTCCGCCACTGGAGGTGGAGGAGGAACCACTTCCGGTCACACAAGTATAGACCCGCACATCATCCAGCCACCAGCCATAGGGTCCGGCGGTGGAACTGTCCGTGCCTTCACGCCAGCGGAGGCGTATCGTCTGGCCCGCGAGGGAGGAGAGGTTCAGGCGGGTGGAGACATAACCATGACTGGCACCTGAAAAGGCACTTCGGCCGGCAATCGGGCTACTGTAAGAGGAGCTTATCGTGTAGTTATAATTTTTACCTGCGTCAAACATGCCCATGGCGTCGTTCCAGGTGCTGCCACCATCCGTGCTGTATTCAACCACGCCGCCGTCAAATCCCGCCTCA
>JALVOC010000222.1 GCA_027032075.1 Chromatiales bacterium
GTTTTCACCGCCTCGATGCGTCGGCTCATCTCCGCTTTGTCGGGTATCACCGTTTCCAGGTCTGCAACCTGCGCCACACGGTTGAGCGTTTCATGGTTGTGGTGGTTGCTCACCGGGGTACCCGTCAATTCGCTGACCAACTCGGCAGCCCGGGCATACGGCACTTCAGCCGCCAGTTTGAGTACCTTTTCCTGCACGTCGTATTGATGCACCTCCTGGGCCAGAGCCAGGGCTTCATCCAGGGGGTGGTAACCGAGTTTGCAATCACGGCAGTAGAAATAGGGTCGTTCCACTCGAATCCTGCCTTGCAAGGTGGAGGCCGTTTTGTGATCTGTCCGCTTGGCCTTGAGTTGCTTGCCGCAACCCGGGCAGACGGCATACTGCTGATGGCGGTAACGGCGATAGAGTTCCTGGGTCAGCGCCTCCAGGAAACCACCGAGGAAGGCGCCGCGCGTGCGTGTCATGTAGGCGCTCAATTCCATCAGGGTGGGTGGCTTTTCCTGTTCGAACAGGGGCGCCATGGTATCGATCCATTCGTCCAGGTCCTCATGGGCCTGGCGGCGTACCGCCTCCAGAGGATCCGGTTCCGGCAGTGTCAGGCAGGCGCATCCCATCGGTCAATCCGTCCGACACAGCCGCTGCGGTGATTGATCCAGTACATTCATGCTGATCTCCTCGATTTCCTATGCGTACCCTACCGGGTCATCGAGAAAATGTCCAGCATTTACGTTAAATTCTCACCCTGGGTTGGGACAAACGCGTAATGCTCCCCTCGAAGCTGTATAGCCTGATCGATGAAGCTGCAAGCACACATCAACCTATTGTTATTACAGGGAAAAGAGGGAACGCTGTTTTGATCTCGGAAGAAGACTGGAACGCGATCTCGGAAACCTTGCATCTGATGTCGATTCCGGGGATGGCGGAATCGATCAAGGAAGGGATGAAAACGCCAGTCTCCGAATGCTCCGAGGAGCTTGATTGGTGAGTTGGAAGCTTGTCTATACGAAACAGGTGCAAAAAGATGCGAAGAAGCTGGCCTCATCCGGTCTCAAGGTGAAAGCGGAAGCGCTGCTCCGGGTCATCGAAGAGGATCCCTATCAGAATCCACCTCCCTATGAAAAACTGGTCGGTGACCTTTCCGGTGCATATTCCAGGCGAATCAATCGGAATTAACCGAACCAAGTTAATTCATGGCTCCTCGTGAAGATGTGATGAAAGACGGGTAAATATTCGACCAACCCCATTATAGATTGGTTTTTCTTTCCCCTTTTTCAAAGGGGGGACCGAGGGGGATTCAACAGTGCTGATGATTCACCCCACCATTGCCACCGGCTCCGACGCCGAGGTTTTCATCCCTCCAAATCTCCCTTCACCAAGGGAGGCTTTTATCTTCCCTCTTTTCAGGGGATGTCACAAAAACAACCACTTGCATAGATTGGGCAGGCTGCCCTTTTCCTAACCCATGCAGGGGAATGATGGGGTGGCCGAACACTTACAGCCAACTTCAACACCTTTCGCCAGCTGGCGCTGAACTTGCTCAAGCGAGAGCCATCACGCCTGAGCATCAAGCGCAAGCGCTTCAAAGCCGCGCTTGATGATGACTTCAGGTAGCAAGTGATCTTCGGGTAGATTTTTATGCGCTTGCCCTGCGGCCTCTTGCCTGAATGAGACAGGTAAGTGCGCTCTGCGGTATTCTGCCACAGCGCGGGCCAAACCTGTTCGATAGCTCACCGGATGACACGATTGGACGCCACACCAGCCCCCTTGGCCTCAGGCCTTATCAGATCGGTTTCGATGGGCTGCATTGCCTCCGCAGCAGCATCACTGGCCGGGATGGGCGATACCCTCCTTGATGGAAATCAAGGCCGACCGTTAGGCTGCGATCCTACACTGCAAGACATGCACCTTGAAGTCGCCACATTGCCGGAGAACAGTCGTTGGACACCTTTTTCAGACTCGAAGCGGGTACATTGACGATTGCGGCGTTTTTTCTCGCCGTCGCCATTTTCATCGCCAGCCGCCCTTTCATGCCTACGGGCGCCTTCCGCAAGATCGTCATTCCCACGGCTATCGTGCTGGCGCTGCTCGTCGGATTGCATTACCACATGACTACAAGTCGAATGGAGAATGTCAAGGCGGCCTTCGAGCGGGGCGGCGATATCGTCTGCGAGAACCGCGGCACCCGCACCGGTCCACCTTCCATCGTTATCAGTCAGTCGCTCGGCTGGAAACTGGAAGGCGACATCCTCACCAACCCCGACTTTTCCCGCCCCTTCCACAGCGCACGCTGTGTTCCGGCGTTTTGACCTGTCGACCTGACTGTTTTGTTTCCACACAGGGTTCTCGAGCGAGAAACCGGACGATTTGTGAACCATTCGACTTAATGCCAGGGTTTACCCCAAGCTCCCTCGAAATTTGTGCGCCAGTTCAAACTTTAACCCCGTGTAACGGAATAAACTTGAGTACTACGTCACCCAGACACCGCAATCAGGGGAAGGATTACCCATGAACCATCGTTACTGCCGCCGTTTTCCGGTTTCGATCAAAGCACGGATCCGCTCGCGTGAACGCCGCGACTCACGCGCCACAGTCACCAATATCGGTCGGGGAGGCGCCTACATCGAAACGCCTCGGGCGAATCTCTATCCCACCGACAGCATCATCGAACTGGAGCTACTCCCGACCAAGGGCGCTCATACCGGCACTGTTGTTCAGGGGATGGTGGTTCATCGCAATGCGCGGGGGTTCGGCATCATGTTCCTCGACGAAAACAGCAGCAGCGTCGGCGGCGAACTCCACGATCGCCACGCCCAAGCCAGCCACGGGCAACACGCCGCAGCAGCGATGTAAGCGTCGACGAGTTCTGTGCGGGGAAGATGCCGAGGGCTGATCTCTGCTGGTAGACTGGATGTCACTACCAGCGGGACTGCCCTGGAGACCACTCCCCACAATGAAGTTCGCGGCTCGTTATCTGCTCACCCTGCTCGCATTGCTGGCGCCGGCCCTTTGGTGCGCGCCCCCGCGGGAGGAGCGGCTGACGCTGGATGACGGTATCGAACTCTCGCTGCTGACATTTTCGGCACGGACAGCCGAGACATTCGCCACCCTGATCTGGGCGCCGTCGGAGCACGGCTTGCAGCAGGCTGAAATCGGCATCGCCGAAGCGCTTGCCCGGCGGTTGGCTCCGGTTGGTTTCGAAGTCGTGGCGCCGGACTATTTTTCGTCCTATTTTCTTCCGCCCGGCGCCAGCTCTCTCGACCAGGTGGCGGCAACATCGCTGGAGGCGCTGTTGCGGGCGCTACGCCAACGCCATGCCAACAATGGCGATTACCGCATCTATCTCGTCGCCGCCGACAAGGCAGCCATCAGCGCCATGCAGGCGCTGCGCCAGCGTCAGCGAGAGACACCGCTTCGCAATACCGCGCTGATCCTCCTCAATCCCGACGTGACGGCTGGACCACCTGCGCCCGGCGAGCCAGTCCGCTACCACCCGATCGTGGCCATGACCAATGCTCCCATCTTCATCGCGCAGGCGGAGAAATCACCGTGGCGATTGACGCTGCTGAATCTGCAGCAGGTGCTTGGCGCAGGCGGCAGCGATGTTTTCGTGCAACTGCTGCGCGGCGTGCGCGATCGTTTCTATTTCCGCCCCGACGCCACCCCTGCCGAGGATGAAGTGGCGCGCCGCCTGCCTGCGATCATCATTCGGGCCATTCGGTTGCTCGAACCCCATATCGGCCAGCCACGCCACGTCGTCAGCCCTGCCGAGGTCGGCGCGAAGAAGCAAGCCGAGCATGGTGGCGAACGTCGGCTGCAACCCTATGAGGGCAGCCAGGAACGGACGCTGACGCTGCCGGATCTCAATGGCAATATACGATCGCTGGAGTCATGGCGGGGAAAAGTCGTGCTGCTGAATTTCTGGGCAAGCTGGTGCCCGCCCTGCGTGCATGAGATCCCGTCGATGGTGGCGCTGAAAAAACGATTGGCGGACAGCCCGTTCGAGATCGTCGCCGTGAACCTCGGCGAGACGCGGGAAGAAGTGCTCGCCTTTCTACAACGGCGCCCGGTCAATTTTCCGGTGCTGCTCGACCGGCGCAGCGAAGCGGCCAGAGCGTGGCGCATCAACGCCTACCCGACGACCTTTATCATCGACAAGGCGGGAGACATTCGTTTCGCGCTGGCGGGCGGTCATGACTGGACCGATGCCACCACCGTCGAACTGCTACGACAACTGCTGGACGAAGATGCATGAGCGGCATAGTCGGCGCCACGACCAAATACCATTCCACCACCTCCCTGTAAGTAGCTGGTGAAGCGACACGTCTCTCTCCTCTTCACCACATGCCCCCTTTTCCAAATATCCCGGAATATGCCAGAAATCCGGTCGGTTGTGGGGCATGCATCCACTATTCGACTGTTAAATCGGTCACATCTCCAAAATGCCAGTCCAGTAAACTTGAGAGCCTGTCAGACTTGATCGAAATCAAATCCGACAGGCTCTCAAGCATGATCGACATATCATTCAACCCAACCAGTAAAGGGCTTTTTCATGTTACAAGGATTTACCCCACCACCCGTGCAAACAGCTCACTCTATCGCCACCCGGTTGCTATTGGCGCTATTGCTGATGGTCGCCACATCACTGGCACTGGCCGGACAAGTACAGAACAACAATGTTCGCATGGCAAGAATGCAGCAGGAACACGCACTGGTCATGAATCTGGTCGCCGACTCTCTGGCGACGCATGAAACGGTTCGCAACGGCCTGTGGAGCAACGCTTCGACCTGGAAGGACGGCAATATTCCAGGCGACGGCGCCCGCGTGGTGATACATTCAAATCATAGAGTCACCATCGCAAGCGAACTCGATACCCATATCATGACCTTGCGTGTCGATGGCAAACTCAGGTTCGCAACCAACCACGACACGGCACTGACCGTCGATACGCTCGTCACCACCCCTGGCAGCAAGCTGATCATCGGCACCAAAAAGAAGCCGATCCAACCCGATCACACCGCCGTCATCACGATCGCCGATTACAACGGCGGAATGGTTACCAATGACAGTCAAAGTCCCGATTATGACCCGCTACGCATCGGCCAGGGCCTTCTCGTACATGGCCGCCTGATCGTCACTGGCGCCAAGAAAACCCCCTATGCCCGTATTGCCGGTAATGGCGTCAGCGCCAATAGCGTCACGCTGACACTGGGCAAGGCGCCGAGCGGCTGGCAGGTTGGAGACCGCATCCTGATTCTGGGCGCCCGGGAAGATGGATTGGGCGCCGAGGAACGCAGCATCGTCGCGATCAACAACAAACAGATCACGCTCGACTCCCCGCTCGATCACGACCACCTGCTGCCGGATCACAATTTCGATACCCCCAGCATGAAGGTGCATGTCGCCAATCTGAGCCGCAATGTCATCATCAGGACCAACCCGGCCGTATTCACCGACTTCGACGATACAGTCGCGCGCACCGAACACAGCGGCCACGTTCTGTTCATGCACAATAACGACATCTCACTGCGCTACGCAGCTTTTATCGGCCTCGGTCGCACCGACAAGAGCCGACCGCTGGACGAAACCCGATTCGACGGGAGCGGCAATGTCACCCATGTGGGAACCAATCAGGCGGCACGCTACCCCGTGCATTTCCATCGCGCCGGATGGGACACCAAGCCAGGATATGTCGAAGGCTGTGTTGTGGAAAAATCGCCCGGCTGGGGTTACGTCAACCACTCCAGCAACGTCAAGATGGTCAAAAATATCTCATACGGCGTCTATGGCGCGGCATTCGTGACCGAAGCCGGTGACGAACGAGGCGCATTCATTGCGAACATGGCCATCGATACTCGCGGAGTCGGAAAAAGTAGCGTGCGTGACTGGAAGGCCCGTGAATCTGTCCACGACTGGGGATTTCATGGGCATGGTTTCTGGCTCAAGGGCCTCTATCTCGACTTCGTCGGAAACATCGTAAACGGCTCTTCCAACTTTGCCTATGGCATCACCCACCGCACCATCGATGATGTCACCGGTGTGGTAATCGACGATTCGGGGACGGAAAAACCGTACAGCGAAGTGGCTCTCAAGCGTTTCGAGTGGAACCAGGCCTATGGCAATTCCGGAGGCGTGCTCGGCATCCTGAGCGGCACCCGGCAGAGAACGACTGAAGTCATCAAGGGCATGCTTGCCTGGAATAATGCCGGTGGTGTCACGCATGGTCTTTCGCCCGCGGACGAGTGGATCTCCTGGTGGTATCCGGACGATGTCGTGCTCGAGGACGTCACATTGGTTTCCGATATCCACAATCCTCGCTGGGTCGGTATTGGAACCCAATCCAAACTGAGAAGCACCCAGATCATCAATCCCAGGATCGCGGGCTTCGAAGTCGGCATCATGGTTCCGATCTACGTTGGTCCCAACAAGATTTCGGGTGGCTATCTCAATAATCTCGTCAACTTGCTCTATGTCCATGGAGACGTAAACCATGACATCAAGACAACGATCGACGGCAACCTTCAATTCGGCACATTGCCCAGCGATGGCCTGCAAGGACGTAACCAGGTGAAAGTAAAGATGGATCTCAAGCCCCGCTGGAACAAGCTCTACCGGCAATACAAACGGCATGAAATCATCTTCGCCATCGACAGCGAGCCCGTTCCGCTACGCCTTTTCGACAGCGTTCATCAGGCGCCCGACTACGTCATCGAGTATGGAACCCATGTAGGCAAAACCAACGCCCAACTCGTTTCGGAAGGGCGCCGCCCAGTCGGTGGAGAACTGTATCCCGCCCAATCCACGGTTCGCACCGATATGGAGAACGTCCGGGCAATGCCGGTACAATAGTCAGTAAGCCGCCCTCATTGGGCAGGACGGCGGGGTTATCCCCGCCGTCCTCTTCTCCCACCAGAACGGTCGAACGGAATCTCAGTTGGCCAACAAAGCCCACTTCGATGACCAGGCAGGCCGGTTCCACTGCATCACCAGCTTTTCCAGCAACCAACCGGCGTACGCGGTCGTTCGACACGCCTCGTTTTTTATTGAGCAAGTAACACCGAAACAATGCGACCCGTGACCTGACAGCAATCTGCCCGTTGATCAGACAGCTTTTCAAGAATATGCTTGGCCAGAAGATGCTCCGATGTCAAACGGAAGTTCGCGGCTTGCTGGAAAGATTCCTTCTTCCATCCACGCAAGCGGTTTTCCAGAAACATGAATTCGTGGCGAAGAGGAATACTGGCGGATCATGGCGCCGACCAAGGAACAGTTCATACGTGAAGCAATCGCTCGCGAGGAAGCACAACTTGCCGAACTTGCACGCAAACACGATGAAAGCCAAAGGAGATTGGCAAAACTCAGGCAAGAACTCACCGCCCTGGTATCGACATCCTCTGCGCGCGCTACCCCACCTGTACCGTCTCACGTCGATATACCCACCACTGCGAAAGAGAAAGTCCATTTGTTCCGCCAGCTGTTCCGTGGCCGGGATGATGTCTATCCAAAATTATGGGTCAGCACAAAGACCGGCAACAAAGGATATTCACCAGTCTGTGGTAATGAGTGGATACAAGGAATCTGTAATAAACCCACGATAAAGTGCAGCGACTGCCCGAACAGAGTACTTTTGCCGCTCAACGATCGAGTCATTCTTGACCACTTGCAAGGCCGAAGTACCATCGGTGTCTATCCCCTGCTCGAGGATGAAACCTGCCACTTCCTTGCTGCTGATTTTGACAACGAGTCCTGGGTGGAAGATGTGACGGCTTTCGTCGATACTTGCCGGGGCTTTGGTATCCCTGTTGCGGTCGAGCGCTCACGATCGGGTAACGGCGCCCATGTCTGGTTCTTCTTCAGCTCACCCGTTCCAGCGGCAAGTGCCCGCCGCATGGGCTGTTATCTCCTTACCGAAACCATGTCCCGCCGCCATCGATTGGCAATGACTTCCTACGATCGCCTGTTTCCGAACCAGGATACCCTGCCACGCGGCGGCTTCGGTAATCTGATTGCTTTGCCGTTGCAATACAAACCACGACAAGCCGGCAATTCGGTTTTTCTCGACCAAAACTTCCAACCACACCCGGACCAATGGGCATTTCTTGCCTCATTGACACGAATCTCGCCCTCTACCGTGGAGACCATCGCTCGTGATGCCGCCCGGCAAGGAAAGACTATCGGCGTTCGAACTGCCTCCACCAGTGAAGACGGAAAGAATGACACCCCCTGGGAGCGTCCTCCCTCCGGATGGCCAGAAAAAACATCCATTACCGAACCCATCCCCGCAAAAGTCCATGCCGTGCTTTCTCAACGCCTGTTCGTCGACAAAACGGATTTGCCACCCGCGCTGATCGACCAGATCAAGAGACTCGCCGCCTTTCAGAATCCGGAATTCTATAAAAAGCAGCGCATGCGACTGTCGACAGCGTTAGTACCACGAGTGATCAGCTGTGCCGAGGAGTTATCCAGACATATTGCCTTGCCGCGCGGTTGCCGTGATGAACTCGCGGAGCTGCTCAGGCATTACGACAGCAGGCTGGTTATCGATGACCAACGCCATTCCGGTGAACCCTTGAATGTGCGATTCCATGGCAAACTCACGGACATTCAGCAACAAGCCGTGAACACTTTGTATAAACAGGATATCGGTGTTTTTGTCGCACCCCCGGGCACGGGCAAGACAGTCGTTGGCGCCTGGCTCACTGCCAAGCGACAGACCAATACCCTGATACTGGTACATCGACAGCCATTGCTCGATCAGTGGATCAGCCAGCTTGCACTCTTCCTCGGGCTGGAACCCAGGGATATCGGGCAAATCGGAGGCGGCAAGCGAAGACCCAACGGGCGACTCGATGTTGCCATGATTCAAAGCCTGGGGCGCAAAGACAACGTAGATGACCTGGTAGCCAATTATGGCTCATTGTCGATGAATGTCATCATCTGCCCGCAGTATCCTTTGAGCGTGTCCTGGCTGAGGTCAAGGCGCGATTCATTACTGGATTGACCGCAACTCCACAGCGCCGTGACGGACATCATCCGATTATCGAGATGCAATTGGGACCGATTCGCTTCAGCATAGATGCGCGAAATCAGGCGGCACAACGTCCCTTCATTCACAAACTGATTATCCGCGAAACGGAATTGAGCTTCGGTGATGCCAATGACCTGCGCATTCAGGCGCTATACCGGCAGCTTGCCATGGATAGACAGCGCAACGACATGATATTCAATGATGTCCTGCATGCCGTCGAAACAGGCAGATCCCCCATCTTGTTGACCGAGCGCAAGGAACACCTTGAGTATTTTGCTGATCGGTTCCATGCAACACGGATCAAAAACATCATCGTCCTTCAGGGAGGAAGAGGAAGTAAAAAACGTCGTGAAGATCTTGTCAAGCTGGCTGCCATTCCCGACGATGAAGAACGGCTGGTTCTTGCAACCGGCCGTTATATTGGAGAAGGATTTGATGATGCGAGGCTGGATACCTTGTTTCGGCTCCTTAGCAGAATCTGTGGGTAAAATTTGGAGTCGGTAAATTGCCAAGTGCATGATACAACGCGATTTCTGCTCCTCGATACGTCCGAAAACCGAAGGATTTTCTCGCGGTTAGTTTTGC
>JALVOC010000223.1 GCA_027032075.1 Chromatiales bacterium
TCATGTATTGGCTAAATAAGTGTTCCGAATACCAGATCATTTAACATTATTGGCAGATTCTGGTTTCGCATCAGGACCAGAGGTCTTTTACATGACACGCTGTAAATACAGTCGTTCCCGCACATCCGTGTGCTCCACGACACTTGTACATCCTGTACATCGTCCAGGTAAGCTCGACAGCCGCATCTGACCGCCAGGGATGGCGGAAATGCATAAGGATTGTCGGGAACAATCCATGCCCTGCGGCTGACGGTCATGTAAAAGACCTCTGGTCCCGATGCTCCGTTTCCCAAGTGTACTGGTATTCGGAATGCCTATTTAGTGCATTTGCCGCCTTGGATCCTGAAAGCTCAATCTGAAGCAGCTTCCCTGGGTGGCCTGGGGAATATAGTTTAAGTGAGCCTGATTGCACTCCGCCAGTTCGCGGGAGATATAAAGGCCGAGTCCGCTGCCGGCATGGGAATTGGTGTAGAAAGGCTCGAAAATATGGCTCGCCACTTCGGCATCGATACCGCTGCCGTAGTCGATGACATCCACATGGGGCCGGTTCATGTCCAGGCTCAGCCCGCCATGCAGGATAATTTTGGGGTTGTCCGGGGTCGTCTCGCTGTGCCGCAGGGCATTTTCACAAAGATTGGTCAGGATCTGCTGCAGGTGGGTCACATCAAAGCGCACTTCGATTTCTTCCGGTTCAATCTCGATTTTGATGGTCTCGGCGGGTTTGCCCTGTGAATGGAGAAAGTCGCGTACGAAGGATTCCAGAAAGGGCTTGAGCTTGATCAGCTCCGGCTTGGTTTTGTTCCGCCGGCCCAGTTGCATGACGCTTTCAATGATGGTGTTCATGCGGCTGGACTGCTCGGTGATGATGCGGGTGAGGCGGGTGTCGTGCTCGTCCAGGTTGGGGGATTCCTCCAGTAACTGGCCGGCATGACTGATGGCGCCCAGCGGATTCCGGATTTCATGGGCGATACTGGCGGTCAGACGCCCGAGGGAGGCCAACTGGAGTTGCTGCGCCTTTTGCGCCATGGCCGAGGTATCCTCGAGAAAAACCAGGGTACCGGTGTCAGGCCGGTCTTCCTTCTGGCTGAGCCGGGCAAAACGTGGCATGACGTTGGCGTGGTTGGCGGATGGCTGAATAATGCCCGGCGGCGAATCGGGATTGTTTTGCCACTGTTCCAGCTGACGGGCCAGCGGGTAGGAAATACTCTGCAAAGGTGGGGAGCCGGCGGTGGAAGGCATGCCGAGCATATACCAGGCGGATTCATTGATCAGCCGAACCCGTTTTTCGCCATCGATCACCAGAATGCCGGTTTGCATACGTTGAATAATGTGCTCCGTCAATTCAGCCATGTTGGCCAGATCGACTCCGCGTTTTTTTGCCAGTGCCTCACTTTCCCGAATGCGTTTGGCAAACAGGTGGGCCACCACCGCCGTGACAAACAGGGCCAGTCCCAACAAGCCGGCCTGGGTATAGGTACTGGTGGGTTGAGGTTCGGTGTACTGCAGGTAGGCCTGTTCACCCAGCACCGCGAGGGTAATGAGCGAGGCAAACAGCAAGGCATGCCGCCCGCTCAATGTCACGCTGCCGGCGGTGACGGTGATGATCAGCAGGTTGCCGACACCGCTGCTGACGCCGCCGCTGGCATGCATCAGCAGGATGATGGCGATCATATCGGTGGAGAGCTGCAACATCACCTGAATGGCAAAGCGGGGTTGCTGCCAGCGCAGCATCAGGGCGAACACCACACTCAGCGCCAGATAAACGGCACTGACAATGAAAAACAATTCTTCATCGGCGCTTCCCAGCGGCGGGAACAGCTGTTTGGAGTAGATGAGTGCGGTGAGGAGAAAACTGATGAGGAAGCGGAAGGTATTCAGGAATTCCAGCGGTTTCCAGGTGAAGGCCGCCTCATCGGGATCACCCAGGCCACCCGGGTGTGATTGATAGAGAAAAGGTTCCCGTACCGCCACTGTTTCAGCCCGTCAGTTTCTGAATCAATCCGCTCATGCCGTTCAATCGTCCGCCTTATCTTTGCGGTAATGGTCCTGGTTGCAATACCAGGCATTGTCCCGGTGGAGCGCTTCCTGTTCCGGCAGATGCAGGTTGCAATAGTGGCAACGGACCATGTTGCCGATTTTACCCGGGCGGCTCGCGGAAGGTTTTTCAAGTTGTGCCAGCCAGCGTTTGACCAGGCGGTAAACCAGCACGGCGAGAAGGACAATGATTGCTACACGTATTAAACCAAACATAGGAATAGTGAATATATTATTTAGGTATCTGCCTGAATCATAACCTAAACTATACCACCGAGTTTAGATTTCCTGTTTTGCGATGCCAGGGTGTTTGCTTCACAATAACGATTTTTCTCAAAGGGATGACATACGATGAACCTTCATGAATATCAGGCCAAGCGTCTGTTCCATAATCACGGCATTCCGGTGCCGAAGGGAAAAGTGGCAGAGACGCTGGACACCGCCCTGCATGTGGCAAAGGAACTGGGAGGGGAAAGCTGGATGGTCAAGGCCCAGGTTCATGCCGGTGGGCGCGGCAAGGCCGGGGGGATCAGGAAGGTTCAGGGCGAGGCGGAACTCAAACAGGCCGTCGAGGGGATGTTGAAGAACCGCCTGGTGACGAAACAGACCTCGGCGGAGGGGCAGATCATCAACCAGGTCCTGATCGAACAGCCGACAACCATTGCCCGTGAACTTTACCTGGGCATGCTGGTGGATCGTGAGCGGGAACGGATCGTCTTCATGGGTTCCGAGGCGGGGGGAATGGAGATTGAAGAGGTTGCACGAACAGAGCCGGAGAAGATCCTGACCCTGGAAATCAATCCCGCTACCGGCCTGCAGGCCTTCCAGTGCCGCTTGTTTGCCTTCGGGCTGGGGCTGGGTCCGCAGGTAAAGGAACTGGGTCTGATCATGCAGGGATTGTATCGGCTCTTTACCAGCAAGGATCTGAGTCTGGTGGAAATCAACCCGCTGGTGGTGACCGAAACGCAAACCCTGCTGGCACTGGACGCCAAAATCAACCTCGATGACAGCGCCCTCTACCGCCATCCCGAACTGCAGGAGTTGCGTGATCCGGAGCAGGAGGATGAGCGTGAATACCGTGCCCAGCAGCATGGCCTGAACTATGTCAGCCTGGACGGGGACATCGGCTGCATGGTCAACGGCGCCGGGCTGGCGATGGCCACCATGGACCTGATAAAGCTGCAGGGTGGCCAGCCGGCCAATTTCCTCGATGTCGGCGGGGGCACCACCAGCGAGAAAGTGGCGGAAGCCTTCAAGCTGATCATTTCGGATCCCAAGGTAAAGGCCATTCTGGTGAATATCTTTGGCGGCATTGTGCGCTGCGATCTTATTGCCGAAGGGATCATCCAGGCAGTGCGTGAGGTGCATTTGTCGGTTCCAGTGGTGGTGCGGCTGGAAGGTACCAATGTGGAACGTGGCAGGCAGTTACTGGCGGAAAGCGGACTCGCCATCGATGCCACGGAAGATCTGACCGATGCAGCGAAGAAAGTGGTGGCGGCCGCGGGAGGAAAACACTGATGGCGATTCTGATTGACAAGGATACCCGGGTGATTTGTCAGGGGTTTACCGGAAAACAGGGCACATTCCACTCGGAACAGGCGATTGCCTACGGAACGTCGCTAGTGGGCGGGGTAACGCCGGGTAAAGGGGGCCAGAGACATCTGGATCGGCCGGTGTTTGACACCGTGCATGAGGCGGTGGCGGAAACCGGGGCCAATGCCACGATGATCTATGTGCCGGCAGCATTTGCCGCGGATGCCATTCTGGAGGCAGCCGATGCCGGTATCGAGGTGATCGTTTGCATTACCGAGGGGATACCGGTGCAGGACATGATCAAGGTGAAAGCCGCACTGGCGGAATATGGCGCTTCGCTCATCGGCCCCAACTGTCCCGGTGTGATCACGCCGGGTGAGTGCAAAATCGGCATCATGCCCGGGGCAATTCACCAGCCAGGCAGTATCGGTATCGTTTCCCGTTCCGGCACCCTGACTTACGAGGCGGTTCATCAGACCACACTGGCCGGTTTGGGGCAGTCGACCTGTGTGGGAATTGGCGGGGATCCCATCCATGGTCTGGAGTTTATCGATTGCCTGGAAATGTTTGAGGCGGATCCCGCTACCCGTGGCATCATCATGGTGGGTGAAATCGGAGGCAGTGCAGAGGAAGAGGCGGCCGAATACATTCAGGCACACGTCAGCAAACCGGTGGTGGCCTATATCGCCGGTGTGACCGCCCCCAAGGGCAAACGCATGGGGCATGCCGGCGCGATCATCTCCGGTGGTAAAGGCACGGCGGAAGGCAAATTCGCTGCGCTGGAGGCGGCGGGGGTGAGCGTGACCCGCTCCCCTGCCGAAATGGGAGCGAAAATGCGGGCCTTGCTGGATTGATGGGGCTTCATGAGAGGTAATCGATTCTTTGTCCATAAGCCATGCGGGACCACAGGCCGTTTTTGCCGGCCGTCGGCGTCCGCGACAACGATGGCTGCCTTGATCATCGGGAAACAGCTGTGACCATCCGGAAAAAATCTGCAGCTTCGGTGTGTATCGCGATTGCACAGGCCAATATGCTGGTGGGGGACATCCGTGGCAATGTGGAGAAGATCATCGAGATGGCCTGCCGGGCCCGGGATGAGCTGCACGCCGATGTGGTGGTCTTCCCCGAGTTGGCGATGACCGGCTATCCGCCGGAGGATTTGTTGCTTCGTCCCGGTTTGCACGAGCGGGTGGCGGAGGGCCTGACCCATTTGCGCAACAGCATGCGCGGCATCACTTTGATCATCGGTTACCCGGAAAAGACACCGCAAGGTGTCTATAACGCGGCTGTGGTGATCCGGGACGGTGAACAGCTGGCCAATGCCCGCAAACAGTTTCTTCCCAACTATAGCGTCTTTGACGAGAAACGTTATTTCATTCCCGGCAAGGGCGGGATCGTGGTTGAGATCAAGGGATTAAAACTGGGGATAACCTTGTGCGAGGACATCTGGCACCCTGAACCGGCAGCGGCGGTGGTGGCAGCCGGAGCCCAATGTCTCGTCACGCTTAACGCCTCTCCCTATCACAAGCACAAGGCCGCGGAGCGCGAAACCGTGGTGGCGGATCGGGTGCGTGAAAACCGCGTTCCGATCATCTATGCAAACCAGGTGGGTGGGCAGGATGAACTGGTGTTCGACGGTGAATCCTTTGTCGTCGATGCCGACGGTGAATACACCCAGCGCATGCCGGCTTTCGAGGAAGGGCTGTTTCCGGTGCGGCTGCGACAAAACGGGGATGGCTGGCAGCCTGAGCCCGGGCCTGTGGTCGAGCATTTGTCCCTTGAGGCGAGTGTCTACCAGGCACTGGTGCTGGGGGTGCGGGATTTTGTCGGCAAGAACGGCTTTGAGGGTGTCGTCATCGGTCTGTCGGGCGGGATCGACTCTGCCCTGACTCTGGCAGTGGCGGTGGATGCGCTCGGGGCGAAACAGGTGGAAGCGGTGATGATGCCGTCACGTTATACCGCCGACATGAGTATCGAGGATGCCACCGAAGAGGCTGAGCGGCTGGGTGTGGAATATCACATCATTCCCATCGAGAACCCCTTCAAGGCTTTTCTGGAGGTGCTCAGGGATGAATTTGCAGGCCGGCCTGTGGATACCACCGAGGAGAATATCCAGGCGCGTTGCCGCGGCGTGTTGTTGATGGCGATTTCCAACAAGAAACACAAAATGGTGCTGACCACCGGCAACAAGAGCGAAATGGCGGTGGGTTATGCCACGTTGTATGGTGATATGGCCGGCGGCTTCGATGTATTGAAGGATGTGCCGAAAACCCTGGTATTCCGCCTGGCGAACTACCGTAACAGCATCCGGCGGGTGATTCCGCAACGTGTCATCGAACGCCCACCTTCTGCCGAACTGGCGCCGGATCAAAAAGACACCGATTCCCTGCCGCCCTACGAGATTCTGGATCCGATTCTGGAAATGTATGTGGAGCAGGATCACGGCATCGAGGATATCCTGGCTGCCGGATTCGACCGGGAGACGGTTGCACGGGTGATTGCCATGGTGGATCGGAACGAGTACAAGCGCCGTCAGGCCCCGCCGGGGATCCGTATCACGCCACGGGCGTTTGGCCGGGATCGCCGCTATCCGATCACCTCCGGCTATAACCGGCAAAGAGGTTGATCAGACTGTCCAAGCGGGAAAAAATTGGTTATAAGGGTAATTCCATTGTTTGTGTCCTGGATAACAAGACCAGAATAAACTCCAGAGGATAAGGTGATGAAAAAAGTAGAAGCCATTATTAAACCGTTCCGACTCGATGACGTGCGCGAAGCGCTCTCGGCGATCAGCGTGACCGGCATGACGGCCACCGAGGTCAAGGGATTCGGACGGCAGAAGGGGCATACCGAGCTGTACCGTGGGGCGGAATATGTCATCGATTTTCTGCCGAAGGTGAAAATCGAGCTGGTGGTCGCCGATGATATGGTGGACAAGTGTATCGAAGCCATTACCAATGCAGCACGCACCGGCAAGATCGGCGACGGCAAGATCTTTGTCAGTGAGGTTGGGCGCGTGATCCGCATCCGCACCGGCGAGGAGGGCGAAGAGGCGTTGTGATTTACAGGGAAAAGTATTTCAAACCCTTTTCTTTTCCCATTCCATTATCCCATTGTATTTATGATTCAGGCTGCGATGGCAGGCGTTTGGAGGCCTTGCGGGTGATGGGGCTGTCCGGGTAGTTGAGTTTCAGCACTTTTAACGCATCGGAAGCCAGATCGTTCAGGCCGAGTTGCAGGTAGGACTCGACCATTATTCCCAACGCGGTGGGAACCGAAGGCGTTCCCTGAAAGTTCTCCACCACATAGGTGGCGCGGTTGGCCGCCGCCACGAAGGCCTTGCGGCGCATGTAAAAATCCGCCACATGAATTTCGTATTTTGCCAGGTCGGCGCGGATATTGTGCATCCGCTGAATGGCATCCGGGGTATACCTGCTCTGCGGGAATTTTTTCACCAAGCGGGCGAAGAATTTGAACGCCCGGCGGGCGGAGCGGGGATCCCGCTCGGAGATGTCCTGGTTGAAAAGCCGATAAAGATAACTCATCTCTCCGTCGTAACTTGCCAGACCGCGCAGATAATAGGCGTAATCCACCTTCGGGTGGTTGGGGTGAAGTTTGATAAAGCGCTCGGCGGCGATGATTGCCGACTCGGGTTCATCATACTTGTAATAAGCATAAATGATATCCAGCTGTGCCTGTTCGGCATAAACACCATAGGGAAAGCGGGATTCCAGGGTTTCGTACATGTTGATCGCCGCTTCGTAATCTGCGTCATCCAGCCTGTTTTTTGCTGTCGTATACAGCTCTTCAACGGTCATACCCGCGGTTTCATCCTCAGGGTTGGAGGAGCAGGCGGTCAAGACGGCAAACAGGAACAGCAGTAACAGGGGACGTAACAACATGTGTATGTCTTCAGTAATAGGTTGATGCGGAATCGTCTGGCCGCGAAAGCGATATAATCGGGCTGTAGTATAACGTGGAAGCATGCATTTATGCATCCAGCTCACCCTATACTTAACTATGCTGTTAGAGAGCGATTGGATATTACGGTGACAAAATCCGAGATTTTACACGGGCGGTTTCCTGAATCGTATGCCGGTATGCGTCTGGATCAGGCGCTGGCCAGGCTCTTCAGTGATTATTCCCGTTCCCGCCTCACCCAGTGGCTGAAGTCCGGCCAGATCAGTGTGGATGGTGACCTGCTGCGCGCCCGCGACAAGATCCGTGGCGGGGAAGTGGTGGAGATCCGGGCGCAACTGGAAGAGCAGACCGAATGGCAGCCAGAGGCGCTTCCTCTCGATATTCGCTACGAAGACGAACACCTCATCATCGTCGACAAACCGGCAGGGATGGTCGTCCATCCGGCTGCCGGGAACCCCGGCGGCACCCTGGTCAACGCCTTGTTACATTACGAGCCGGAGCTTGCCAGCCTGCCGCGTGCCGGTATCGTGCATCGTATCGACAAGGACACCAGCGGTCTGCTGGCGGTGGCGCGCAGCCTGAAAGCGCAAAAATCCCTGGTGGAGCAGTTACAGGCCCACAGCCTGATGCGTGAGTACCTCGCCATTGTCAATGGTGTGATGACCGCTGGTGGCACGGTGGATGCGCCGGTGGGACGGCACCCCGTACAGCGCAAGCGCATGGCCGTCACGCCCGGTGGCAAGCAGGCGGTGACTCACTACCGTGTGCTGGATCGCTACCGGGCCCATACGGTGATCCGCTGCCGGCTGGAGACGGGGCGAACCCACCAGATCCGGGTACATATGGCGTCGATACACTATCCCCTGGTCGGCGATCCCGTCTACGGCACCCGGCTTAAGTTACCCAAAGGGTGTCACCCGGAGCTGGCAGAAGTCCTGCGTGGCTTTCATCGCCAGGCGCTGCATGCCGAACGCCTGGGGCTGGTTCATCCGGCAAGCGGTAAAACCCTTGAATGGCATTCCCCCCTGGCGGCTGACATGGTGAGATTGCAGGACGCTTTGCAACTGGACAGCAGGGTGGCGGCGGAAAATGAAAAGGGAGAAGGGTTGTGGGAAGAGGCATAAGTTTATCGACAGACGCACGCTGGCTTAAGCCGGAGTGGCCCGCCCCCGCGAATGTGCATGCCGGCACTTCGTTACGCATGGGCGGGGTCAGCCAGCCACCTTACGCGACTTTGAATCTGGCGTTGCATGTGGGGGATGATCCCGCTGCAGTGTATAAAAACCGCAAGCGTCTGGGGTTGCCGCGTGAGCCGGTCTGGCTTCAGCAGGTGCATGGCAACACTGTGATCAACGCGGCGGACTTCAGTGGACGGATTCCTGAAGCCGACGGGGCATACAGCCGGCAACCGGGGGTGATCTGTGCGGTGATGACTGCGGACTGTCTGCCGGTGTTGTTGTGCGATCGCCGTGGCGGGGGAGTGGCTGCCGTGCATGCCGGTTGGCGGGGGTTGCTGGCCGGAGTGATCGAGGCCGGCGTGGAAAAACTGGCGGTAGCGGGGGATCAGCTGCTGGCCTGGCTGGGGCCGGCTATCGGACCGAATGCCTATGAGGTGGGTGATGAGGTGCGTCAGGCCTTCGTTTCCCGGGACGCCTCCGCCTCTCTGGCCTTCCAGCCCGCCACCGCAGGCCGTTGGTGGATGGATATCTATACCCTGGCGAGACAGCGTTTGATGCAATGCGGGGTGGAGGACATTTTCGGGGGGGATCACTGTACCTGCCACGAAGCGGACAAATTTTATTCCTATCGGCGTGACGGTGTCACCGGACGGATGGTTTCAGTGATCTGGTTCGAATAATAATCGATTCATCCCCCGAGCGTGCGTGCGGCAGGCCAGCCGTGTTAACCCCGGGGTATCCCGAAGCCCGGCAAGGTCCGGCCTGTACGGGAGGTTTTTTCCCGGCTGGCTGGGCAAAGACCCTGACAATCCGGTTTTTTCTATTAGCATCTTGGGACATGCCGGATTGGTCACAGCCACCATTGGATGAAAATATCAGGTATGATGCCGGACTTTGCGTAACGGTGGGTAAAAGAGTGTGACTCTGCTGATCTGGATAATTCTGTTCAGTTTACTGGGCGGTGTGCTGAGCGTTCTGGCGGCGGCGGTGTTTTTGCTGCTGCCGGACAGATTGCGTGTCCATGCTTTGCCCCACTTCGTCAGTTTTGCGATCGGTGCCTTGCTGGGGGCGGCGTTTCTTGCCTTGCTGCCCCATGCGATGGAGAGCGGCGCGGATTTTCATGCGCTGGGATTGACCGTCCTGCTGGGGCTGCTGGGTTTTTTCCTCCTGGAAAAAATGGTGCTGTGGCGCCACTGTCATGTTGAGCAGTGTGAGGCGCACACGCCGCAAGAGAATACGCATGGCCATGCAGCGGCGGGCACCCTGGTTTTAATCGGTGATGGTATCCACAATCTGGTTGACGGCGTTTTGATTGCCTCCGCGTTTTTAACCGATGTCCACCTCGGGATTGTCACCAGCCTGGCGGTTGCCGCCCATGAGATCCCCCAGGAAGTCGGGGACTTCGCCATTTTGTTGCACAGCGGCTTCAGCCGTTCGCGGGCATTTGTGTTTAATGTTCTGACCAGTCTGACCACGCTCATCGGTGCCGTCGTCACCTATTGGAGTCTCGTCGGGGCGACGAAGGTGTTGCCCTATATTCTTGCCATAGCGGCCTCCAGTTTCATCTATATCGCGGTGGCGGATCTGATCCCGGGTTTGCATAAACGTCTGCAACTCTCCGCGACGGTGCAGCAGTTGGTGTTGATCCTGGCGGGTGTGGCCGTGATCTATCTGGCCCATTCCATGTTGCATTGAGGGGGGCGGCCTTGATTGAAGACACAAACAGGATAAAGCAATGACAGCAGACCATAAAGACAAGTGGTATATGTTGACGCTGGTGGGGGAGGATCAGCCGGGGATCGTGGCCCATGTGAGCGCCGCGCTCTATGAAGGGGGGTGTTACCTGGGGGAGACTTCGATGATGCGCCTGGGGGGCAATTTCACCATCATGATGATGGTCAGATATGCCGGTACGGCCCATGGTTTGCAGGAGGTCGTGGGTGGTGTGGCCGAATCCCTGGGACTCCGGCTGCATATCGATCCTATTCAGGCCCATCTGCATGATCACCGTCTTCCCGATGTTCGTATTTCGGTCTACGGGGCCGATCGTGCCGGCATCCTCGCCAAGGTGACGGGCGCTTTGGCGGAGGCGGGACTGGATATCCTTGATCTGGAATCGGATGTCGCCGGCACCGAGGAGGAACCCGTTTACGTCATGCATATCGAAGGCCACGCGGCAGAAGGTATCCCGGCGCTGGAGTCGGCACTGGAAATCGTCAGGAATGAAGGTATCCAGGCCACCCTGCAGCAGGTTGACACCCTCATCGGTTAAAGGCGTGGCTGTGGCTGTTCTGGAGATACTTCAATATCCTGATCCCCGTCTGAAACAAACATCCCGCCCGGTGGAGCGTTTCGATGACGCCTTGCGCCGTTTTGTGACGGATCTGGAGGAAACCATGCGCGCCGGACCGGGCGGGGTTGGCATTGCCGCCCCGCAGGTGGCGCGTTTCGAGCGGATCGTGATTGTCGACGTCTCCGTCAAGCGCGGCATCCGGCAGCATGGCCGTCTGGTGCTGATCAATCCGGAAATAACAGAATGGGAGGGGATGAGCACGGGACGGGAAGGATGCATGTCGGTTCCCGATTACACCGGCAACGTGATCCGTGCGGAACGCATCCGGCTTGCCGCAAGCGATGAATTTGGTGAGCGCCGGGAATACGAAATGGAAGGTTACGAGGCGAGGGCGGTGCAGCATGAAATCGATCATCTCGATGGCCTGCTGTTCCTGGATCGTCTCGTCAGCAAGCGGCATGACTTGTTCAGGCGCAAGACATATCGTTGATTGATACGGAGCATCGGGCTGATTATGACGACACCTGTATTCCTGTTTGCCGGTCTCATCCTGGTTGTTGTTCTTGTGTGGTTGGGGTTGAGGCGCCTGTGGCGTCTGGCGGAAGCCGCCAATGGAGCCGACTGGGGTGGCAAGTGGATAAACCGCATCGACGGGCTTATCCGCCTGTTGCTGCGTCATTACCATCGTTTTCAATGCCAGCCGGTGCCGTTACCGGAGGCAGGGCCGGCTCTGGTGGTGGCCAACCATGTTTCGGGGCTGGATTCCCTGATGATGATCGCTGCCTGCAACCGGCCGGTGCGGTTTATTATTGCCATCGAGGAATACAACCGCTTTGGCCTGCGCTGGTTGTTCCGCCTGGGTGGTTGTATTCCGGTGGATCGCAAGAGCCGGGATGACACGGCCTTTCAGGCGGCGCTGGATGCTTTGAAACGTGGCGAGGTGGTTGGTTTGTTTCCGCAAGGTGGCATACATGATCCCAAAGATCCGCCCCCCCGTCTGCGGCGGGGCGTGGCCCGGCTGGCAAGCCTGAGTGGTGCCCCGGTCTATCCCGTGTACATTTCCGGCATCCGTGCCGAAGGGCATGTGATCCGTTCGGTCATATTGCGCAGCCATGCCCGTCTGGAGAGTTTTCCTCCCATCGAATGTCATCTGCAGGAAGAGTCCGAATGCCTGCAGGCATTGGCGAAAATCCTCAATAAATCCTGGAATTAGACGACAATAAAGCAGAAACTGATACTTCATCCGCTTCAGTTTTCTTCAGGCAGGTCACAGGGAGGCGTTGTCGAGATGTTTGAAAATTTGGAGTTGCTCATTCCCCTGGCGGTGGTGGTTGCCATCCTGGTGTGGTTTGCCTGGATGTATATCACCGATGTCACGCAGAAATCCCATGCGATCCGACGCAATTTTCCGATCATCGGACGCTTTCGCTACCGCATGGAGCGTCTGGGTGAGTACCTGCGCCAATATCTCTATGCCAGCGATCGGGAGGAGTTGCCGTTTAACCGCGCCACCCGCGCCTGGGTCTACAAGACCTCCAAGGATCTGGGTGGCCTGCTTGGGTTTGGTTCCACCAACGATCTGCGTGAGCCCGGCTCGATTATTTTTGTCAACGCCTCCTATCCCCTGCTGGAAGAGGAAGTGACCCCGGCACCTTCGCTGATCATCGGCCCAGACTGCCGCTATCCTTTCGAAGCGCGTTCCATTTTCAATATTTCGGGGATGAGCTATGGTGCCTTGTCCAAACCGGCGGTACAGGCATTGGCGCAGGGAGCCTTTACCGCCGGCATGTGGATGAATACCGGTGAGGGGGGGATGTCACCCTACCATCAGGAGTCAGGTTGCGATCTGATCTATCAGATTGGTACCGCCAAATACGGGGTCAGGGATCTGGCAGGCAACCTCTGTGACGAGCGCCTGCGGGAAGTGGCCAAACATGTCAAGGCGTTCGAGATCAAACTGTCACAGGGCGCCAAGCCCGGCCGTGGCGGCGTTTTGCCTGCTGTCAAGGTCACCGAGGAAATCGCCAGGATCCGCGGGATCCCGGTGGGACAGGTTTCCAGCAGTCCCAACCGTCATCGTGAAATTCACAACTCCGACGATCTCCTCGACATGATTGCGCGGGTAAGAAACGTCACCGGGCGGCCGGTCGGCATCAAAAGCGTCATCGGCTCGGAACGTTTTCCGCAGGATTTGTGTGAGGCGATCCGGCGGCGGGGGCTCGACAGTTCACCGGATTTTATCACTGTCGATGGGGGTGAAGGAGGGAGTGGTGCGGCGCCGCAACTGCTGGCGGATCATGTCGGTTTACCGCTGAATGAAGCCTTGCCCATCCTGATCGATACGCTGATGGAATACGGTCTCAAGGATCGCATCCGGGTGATCGCATCCGGAAAACTGGTGACCTCCGCCAAGGTAGCCTGGGCGCTGTGCATGGGTGCTGATTTCGTCGTGAGTGCGCGTGGTTTCATGTTTGCGCTCGGCTGTGTGCAGTCGCAACAATGCCACCGTGATACCTGTCCCACCGGAATTACCACGCACGACAAACGGCGCCAGAAAGGACTGGTCGTCGCCGACAAGGCGAAGCGGGTGGCGAAGTACAATCATTGGGTCAACCATGAGGTGAACATGTTGGCGCATTCCTGTGGTTTGAAGAACGCGCGGGAATTCCGGCGTCAACATATCCGCATTGTCTTGACCACGGGCAAGAGTGTGGTACTGGAAGATCTCTATCCCTATCGGGAAACCAGATATGAGATCAGCTGAAGAGGCAATGTACAAGTGGCGAGCCGGTTCAGATCGAACCGCCGGCTGCGACAGCCGCACCGCTTTTCTCCCTCTTTGTTCGTGAACAGCAGGTTCTGCGCTGGAAAAAGCAAACCTGTTTGACACGGTTTTGCTTGAAACGCCGCCGCTCAACCCCTATTTAATCACCAGTTGTTATCAAAATTCCGAGTATTGAGGGGAAACCGTTTATGCGCATGGACAAACTAACCAGTAAATTTCAGATGGCGATCGCCGACGCACAAAGCCTGGCGGTGGGACGCGATCATCCCTATATCGAGCCCGTTCACCTGATGAGCGCCATGCTGGATCAGGATGGCAGCACCATTTCCCATCTGTTGGCCCAGGCGGATGTCAACGTCACTTTATTGCGTTCCCAACTGGGTGAAGCGCTGGATCATATGGCGACCATCGGCGAAGCGACGGGTGAGGTCCATATCTCCAACGATCTCTCACGCCTGTTGAATCTGACGGACAAACTGGCGCAACAGCGCAAGGATCAATACATTTCCAGTGAATTGTTCGTGCTTGCGGCGGTAGAGGACAAGGGTACCCTCGGTGAATTGTTACGCAAGGCAGGTGCGACCAAAGGCGCGCTGGAAAAGGCCATTGAAAATATCCGTGGCGGTCAGGCGGTCAATGATCCCAATGCGGAGGAACAACGCCAGGCGCTGGAAAAATATACCATCGATCTGACCGAGCGTGCCGAACAGGGCAAACTGGATCCGGTAATCGGCCGGGATGATGAAATTCGCCGTGCAATTCAGGTGTTGCAGCGGCGTACCAAGAATAATCCGGTGTTGATAGGCGAACCCGGCGTAGGCAAGACCGCCATCGTCGAGGGTCTGGCGCAGCGCATCATCAACGGTGAAGTCCCCGAAGGATTGAAGCACAAGCGGGTGTTGTCACTCGACATGGGCGCGCTGCTTGCCGGCGCAAAATTCCGGGGCGAATTCGAAGAGCGGCTGAAAGCCGTGTTGAATGATCTGGCCAAGCAGGAAGGGCAGATCATCCTGTTTATTGATGAAATTCACACCATGGTGGGTGCGGGCAAGGCAGAAGGGGCAATGGATGCCGGCAATATGCTGAAACCGGCGCTGGCACGCGGTGAGCTGCACTGTATCGGCGCAACCACCCTGGATGAGTATCGTAAGTACATCGAAAAGGATGCGGCACTGGAACGCCGTTTCCAGAAGGTGCTCGTGGATGAGCCGAGCGTCGAAGACACGATTGCCATTCTGCGTGGTCTGAAAGAAAAGTATGAAGTCCATCATGGCGTGGAGATCACCGATCCGGCCATCGTCTCCGCCGCCACCCTGTCACATCGTTATATCACCGATCGGCAGTTACCGGACAAGGCCATCGATTTGATCGATGAAGCTGCCAGCCGCATCCGCATGGAAATCGATTCCAAACCCGAGGAAATGGATCGCATGGACCGCAAGCTCATCCAGCTGAAAATTGAGCGGGAAGCCCTCTCCAAAGAGAGTGACGAGGCATCCCGGGAACGGCTGAAAAAGCTGGAAGAGGAGATCGCCAAGCTGGAACGGGAATACAGCGAACTGGAAGAGATCTGGAAGGCGGAAAAGGCTGCGGTGCAGGGTACCACCCATATCAAGGAAGAGCTGGAACGCGCCCGGCAGGAACTGGAAACCGCCCGCCGTGCCGGCGATCTGGCACGCATGTCAGAACTGCAGTACGGCCGCATCCCTGATCTGGAAAAGCAGCTTGACATGGCAACCCAGGCCGAAATGCAGGAGACCAGGCTGTTACGTAACAAGGTTGGAGAGGAGGAAATTGCGGAAGTGGTTTCCAAATGGACCGGTATCCCCGTTTCCAAGATGCTCGAAGGGGAGCGGGAAAAACTCTTGCGCATGGAAGAAGCCCTGCATAAACGTGTGATCGGGCAGGATGAAGCTATCGAGGCGGTGGCCGATGCGATTCGGCGTTCCCGTGCCGGTCTGTCTGATCCCAATCGTCCCAATGGTTCTTTCCTGTTCCTGGGACCGACAGGTGTGGGTAAAACCGAGTTGACCAAGGCACTGGCAGAGTTTCTCTTCGATACCGAAGAGGCGATGGTACGCATCGATATGTCGGAGTTTATGGAGAAACATTCGGTGGCCCGCCTGGTGGGCGCTCCTCCCGGCTATGTGGGTTATGAAGAAGGGGGTTATCTGACCGAAGCGGTGCGGCGCAAACCTTATTCCGTGATCCTGCTGGATGAAGTGGAAAAAGCGCACCCGGACGTATTCAATATTCTGTTGCAGGTGCTGGATGACGGACGTTTGACCGATGGCCAGGGCCGTACAGTGGATTTTCGTAACACCGTGATCGTCATGACCTCCAACCTGGGATCACAACAGATCCAGGAAATGGCGGGTGAGGAAAACTATGATGCGATGAAAGCGGCGGTGATGCAGATTGTCGGCAGTCATTTCCGTCCTGAATTCATCAACCGTGTTGATGAAGTGGTGGTGTTTCATCCGCTCAACAAGTCGCAGATCCGTGCCATTGCGGGTATTCAGATCGATTACCTGCGACAGCGTCTGCAGGACAGGAATATCGGCCTCGATATCACCGATGCAGCCCTGGACAAGATTGGAGAAGCCGGTTTTGATCCGGTGTATGGTGCACGGCCTTTGAAACGCGCCATTCAGCATGAAATTGAAAACAAGCTGGCTCAGGATATTCTGGCAGGCAAATTTCTCCCGGGGGATGTCATCGAAATCGATGCAAAAGGGGGCGAGTTCGTTTTCAGCAAGTCATCCAGAAAGGCGAGTGCAGCCTGAGAGAGTGACGTTGGATTGGAGCGTTGTAATAACCAAGTCACATTCCCGCCAGGCCGCAAAGATCGCAAAATAAAAAGTTATTGTATTTTGCGTTCTGGCGGTGTGGTGGGAGTGATTATTATCCTCTGATGCCCGCAAGGCCGGCCAACCCTCTCCGGTAACAAACCGCACACTTATTTAATCAGCTGATTGCCGCTTATGCATTAGCCAACGGCAGGGTAAAATAAAAGGTCGAGCCTTTTCCCATGGTGCTGTAGAAGCCGACCTTACCCTTATGGTCTTTCACGATTGTCTTTACGATACTGAGTCCCAGGCCGGTTCCTTCTGAAGGCTTGTTTTTACCGCTGGAGATGCGGGAGAATTTTTCAAATATCATGTGCTGATAACTGGCAGGAATGCCGGGGCCATGATCGCTTACGCTGATATAGGCGTATCTGCCCTGGGTGATGAGTTCGACCAGAACAGTATCATCAGAGTTACCGTATTTGGCCGCATTGGACAACAGGTTGGTCATCACCTGGATAAGACGGTTTTCATCGCCGCGCACCAGGATCGGAGTCTCGGGGGGCGTGAATTTGTAACTGCAACCAAACTGTGCTGCATAGTTGCTGACCGCATTGATGGCTGACTGGATGATGGCTGCCATATCAAGTGAATGCATCTGATAATCCATCTTGCCTGTTTCCAGTTTGCGGATATCCAGCAGATCGTTTACAAGCAGGATAAGACGCTTGCTGTTTTTTATGCCAATATCAATCAAACCGGCGGATTTTTTGTTGATTTCACCGGTGACACCGCTGGCAATCAGATTGAGCGATCCCAGAATTGCGGTCAGTGGCGTGCGCAATTCATGGCTGATGGTGGCGATAAACTCGTCTTTTGCGGTTTCCGCCCTGTGGCGGAGTGTTTCCTCCTCACGAAAGAGGTAGAGCATGATGATGGTAAGCAGCAGAAAGGGAAAAAACACCATCATCGACTGCCACCACAGTGTTTTGCCGAATTCATCGAATAATTGCGGGTCGTGTAAATCCACGACCTTCCAGCTCGTTCCCGCAATCTCGTGTTGACTCAATATGCGTTGGTTTTCAACATCGGACAAGTGGTAATCGTTTCTTGCCAATTGATATCTCAGTCCTGTGGCGGTCGCTTCCATGAGGAGCGGCTTGTTTCCAAAGGTCAATATCAGATTATGTTTGACTGGTTGAGAATGCAGCAGGATTCTGCTGAGGATTTCTGCCTTAAAGCTGACAAACAGGATATATTTTTTCTGTTTGCCGGTGAAGATGGACATGATGTCATAATGATAGGCATCTGGAGTTGGGTGGATGCGGGGCAAATTGATGTTTTTTTGTGCAAAAAGCCGAATATCCTGCTGGCAATATTCACTGATGTTGTATTCAAAATCATCGAGTAATGGTTCACCTTTTGCTTTGGCGAGGGTAAAGGCGAAGTAATCGGGGAAATGTTCATTCAGTTCAGTTTTAATCTGTTGGGAAATCACCTCATTATCCGGATCATCGACTTGTGCAAGCAGCAGTGCCTGATATTTATTGGCGATTACCTTGACGCGATGTTTTTTTTCGAAAATCATGCGTGCGATTTCATCAGCCAGACTGGCAGTGGCCTGTTTTGACGCAAGAATGTGGTAGCTGACAAAATCGTCATAGCGTTTTATCCCTACCCAGGCCAATAGCAGAATAAAAAAAACAATAATAATCAGAATGAATGCCTGATAGTTTTTCATTTTCCACATGGTTATTTATCGGGCAACGGCATTATTGTTATTGTTTTTAACGAATTGATCCTCGAAATTTATTTTTTTTATCCGGTTTTTTGCTTTATTGTATTCCGCTTCACTTACTATCCCTTCCTCCACAAGCCGCTGCAACTCCTGTAACTCAAATTCGATCATTTGCGGTTTGTCCAGGGTGATTGCCTGGGAGGCGGCAAGCACTCTTGTTTTGAGCTCATCGGTGAAGTGTTTGAAGTCCTCTTTGTTCGGTTTGTTTTTCAGCAGGCCGACAAGCACGCAACCACCATAGCGGCTGCGAAACTCCATTACATTCGGTGATTGATAGAGGAACATCAACAAGGAACCGAGCGTAAGCAGAATAAAAAGAAAAATGAACGGGATCAGGTGACCCAGTGTTTCCCGATCAGGATGCTGCAGCAGATAAATACTGTAAATGAGAGTGGCACCGCCGAAATAAACCAGACTGAGAAGCCAGCGGGGCGAAATTTGCCGCTGCAGGATGGGCCAGGGTTCCAGGATATCCATGTTGAGATGATAGGCCTTATCACCAAACACGTTGTGGATATTGATCTTCAGGAATTTTTCATTGTAGATCTCGAAACGGCGCAGCTCGCCTTTCAAATGCGATTCCTGGGTCATGACGCGGTTTGTTCTTTTGTTGGTCATGGTGTTAACCCTGCCAGCGATTGGTTTTATAGTAGTTCATCATAACCTAAATAAAAGTGGGGTTGGAATGAAATTGCCGGCCCCCCTGGGTGGTGAACTTCAATTGTCTCAAACGGTCACACAGGATGACATGGCTTTTGCAGCCAGGGGGTGCTTCAGAAATTAAAGGGGGACCCCTCTGTCCTCAATTTGCAAACGGGTGTACTACTTCATGCTGATAAAAAGAGCCGAAGCCATAAAGCCTTCAGAAATCACCGACAAAACACTTTATCTGAAGCGGCGGGAATTTATTCATTCCACGGTTGGCATGTTTGCCGCGGCCTCGCTTTTGTTTACGGTACGCAGCAGGGCGGCAAAAACCGGCGATGGAAATCGCCGCTCCCTGGATTATGTGAAAAAGCGGGAATACTCCAGCGATGAGCCCCAAACCCCTTACCCCTATGTCAGCGGATACAATAATTTTTATGAATTCGCCACGGACAAGGAGTCTCCGGCAAGGCTGGCGGCTTCCCTCACGGTTGCTCCCTGGTCTGTCGTTGTCGAAGGCGAGGTCGCCAGGCCGGGGACCTATACGCTGGAGGATATTCTCAAAAACCGGCAACTGGAGGAACGAATCTACCGTTTGCGCTGTGTGGAGCGCTGGTCGATGGTGATCCCCTGGATTGGCTTTTCTCTTGCTGATTTGATTAAACGTTTTGAACCGACTTCCCGCGCCCGCTATGTGGAGTTTACCACCTTGTACCGCCCGGCCGAGATGCCTGGACAGAGACGTTCCGTTCTCAGCTGGCCCTATGTAGAAGGTTTGCGTATGGATGAGGCGATGCATCCTTTGACCATTCTGGCAACCGGTTTGTATGGCGAGGTGTTGCCAAACCAGAACGGGGCACCCTTACGCCTGGTGGTGCCGTGGAAATACGGTTTCAAAAGTATCAAGTCCATTGTAAAAATCCGTTTTAGCGAACACCAGCCACGTACCACCTGGAACCGGGCGGCACCACGGGAATACGGTTTTTACGCCAACGTCAATCCTGACGTGGATCATCCTCGCTGGAGCCAGCGGCGGGAACGGCGTCTGGGTGAATTTTTCAAGCGCAAGACCCTGATGTTTAACGGTTATGCCGAGGAGGTGGCACATTTGTACAAAGGCATGGATCTGCGAAAGTACTTCTAAAATACCTCTGCCCCTGATGCGCTTTGGCATAGGTGAAGGGGTATCCGGAACACTTGATTTAGTTAGAACATTTCAAGGTGTAAATTGCCATTGAGAATTTTATACATTGATTATCAGATCTTATATTATTTTTTTCTAATGTTTCTGATGTCTTTTATCGCGGCGATCGGGTCTGGTGATTGAGCCGGTGTTTTCCGTTACCCGTTTCAGAATGATCAAAATCATGCTCTGGCTGGTGTGTCTGTTGCCGGCCGTTTTTCTCGCATGGGATTTTTTCCATGATGGTTTGGGTGCCAACCCGCTGGAAGCATTGACCCGCCGACTGGGGGAATGGGCGCTGCGTTTTTTGTTGTTGACCTTGTCGATGACGCCCTTGAGAAAAATGCTGCAGCAGGTTTGGCCAATACGGTTGCGTCGCATGCTCGGCCTCTACACGTTTTTCTATGCCACGCTGCATTTACTCTGTTATCTCTGGTTTGATCAGTTTTTTGCCTGGCGGGAGATCGCAGAGGATATCACCAAGCGGCCGTTTATCACTGCCGGCATGGCGGGCTGGTTGTTGATGGTACCGCTGGCTGTGACTTCAAGCCGTAAAATGATCAGGCGCCTGGGGCGGCACTGGAAAACATTGCATCAGATGATTTATATCATTAGTATCCTCGTGGTTTCCCATTATTTCTTGTTGGTGAAAGCGGATATCCAGGCACCTCTGGTGTATGCCTTGTTTCTGATGGTAATACTGGGGTATCGGCTTTATAAGCGTGTTGTATACATGCATCAGCGATTGAAAAACAGGTATTGCAATGCCGCCACAGGGGGGTGAATCGGGAAGCGGACCGGTGTGTGCCGTTTGCTGCGATGAGGTGCAGAATGCAAGTGTTTTTCCTTTATTTTTATTCTTGTATCTGCCCATGCGAGAAAGTTTGTAATAATATGGCACATTCTCATGGATGCCGAAAAAAACATTGATAGGGGGAGTCTGTCCGTCTATCAGGATTTAATGATTTAACGAAATAACAAACATAATCTCAGGTGCAGGTTATAGGAGGATAATCAGAATGTCTCTTAATCGCCGTGAATTTATCCAGATCATGGGGATGGCTGCTGCAGCCGGTATGTTACCGGGCTGTGACAATAAAAGCAGCGGTCCTTCCGGGGTAACGACCACCAGCAAAACACCCAAAGATGTCTACAATATTCCGAAGTACGGCAATGTGAGCTTGTTGCATTTTACCGATTGCCATGCCCAGTTGCTGCCGATTTATTTTCGTGAACCCAATGTCAATCTGGGTGTGGGTCCTGCGTATGGACGTCCCCCCCATCTCGTGGGCGAGAAGTTACTCCAGTACTACGGCATCAAGCCGAACACGCTCGAAGCACATGCCTTTACCTATCTCAATTTTGCCGAAGCTGCCAAGACCTACGGCAAGGTTGGCGGTTTCTCCCATTTGCGTACTCTGGTAAAACGTTTGCGCGCGGATCACGGTGCGGAGCGGACGCTGTTACTGGACGGTGGTGACACCTGGCAGGGATCCGGTACCGCCTTCTGGACCCGCGGCAAGGACATGGTGGGTGCCTGTAACCTCCTGGGCGTGGATGTGATGACGGGGCATTGGGAGTTTACCTATCTGGATAAGGAAGTCATTTCCAATGTGGAGGACTTCAAGGGTGATTTTGTTTGTCAGAATGTTTTCGTCAATGATGATGCCGCCTTTGATTACAAGTTCGCGAATTTTGAAGATTATAATGAAGAAAGCCAGCGTGCTTTCAAACCCTATGTAATCAAGGATATGGGTGGTGTGCGTGTGGCGGTTATCGGGCAGGCATTCCCCTATACACCGATCGCCAATCCGGCGCGCTTCATTCCGGACTGGACCTTCGGTATCCGTGATTCCGAAATGCAGGCCATGGTCAATGAAGTCCGTAACAAGGAAAAACCCGATGTGGTGGTGGTGATTTCACATAATGGCATGGACGTGGATCTGAAAATGGCATCCGTGGTCAGCGGCATCGACGTTATTTTTGGAGGTCACACACATGATGGTGTGCCGGCACCCAGTGTCGTCAAAAACCGGGGGGGGCAAACCCTGGTAACCAATGCAGGTTCCAACGGCAAGTTCCTCGGGGTGATGCAGCTGGATGTGCGGAATGGCAAGGTACAGGGCTTTAATTACAAATTGCTGCCGGTATTCTCCAACCTGCTTGAGCCCGATGCGGAAATGGCATCCTATATCGAGCAGGTGCGCAAGCCCTATGTGAATACCTTGCGGGAAGAACTGGCTGTGGCGGACACGCTGCTTTACCGCCGAGGTAACTTTAACGGAACCTTCGATCAGGTTATTTGTGATGCCTTGCGTGAAGTGGGCGGCGCCCAGGTGTCGTTGTCACCGGGTTTCCGCTGGGGTACGACCATATTGCCGGGACAGACGATCACCATGGAGCACGTGATGGATCAGACCAGCATCACCTATCCGGAAACCTATGTACGTGAAATGACGGGGCAAAATATCAAGGACATCCTGGAAGATGTGGGCGATAACCTGTTTAATCCGGATCCCTATTTCCAACAGGGTGGCGATATGGTGCGTGTTGGCGGTCTGGACTATACCATTGATCCCAAACAGACCATCGGCAAGCGCATCACCGATATGCGTCTCGATGATGGCACCAGGATCGAAGCCGATAAAACCTATACCGTGGCCGGTTGGGCAACAGTGGGTTCCAAGGCGCCGGGCAAGCCCGTCTGGGAGATTGTGGCCGAGTATCTGCGTGACGAAAAGGTTGCCAAGATCAAGAAACTCAACACTCCCAAGATTGTTGGCATGGAGGGTAATCCCGGCATCGCCTGAGATCACCTGTTGCGCTTTTTGCAAAAGGGAAGGCAAGAGCCTTCCCTTTTTTTATGCCGGGAAAATGGCGGGTGACAAACTGTCAGGGAATCAGGGGGAGGTTGTTTCTGGAGAGTGACACCAGTCCCCTATCGCACCTGTGACCAACTCGGAAAGTAACTGGATGTGGAGTGGTTCCGTATTCAGGGCCGGGATGTAATAAAACCGTTCCCCACCTGCCTGCAGAAAAATCCGCCGGTTCTGCTGATCGATCTCTTCCAGTGTTTCCAGGCAATCGGCCGCAAAGCCTGGGCAGATCAGTTGCACGTGCCGGATACCCTGTTTGCCCAGTTGTGTCAGCGTATGATCCGTATAGGGCTGCAGCCAGGGTTCGGGGCCGAAGCGGGATTGAAAAGTCAGTTGCCACTGTGACTGCTCCAGCTGCAGGTGCGCTGCCACCCGCATTGCGGTCTGCCGGCATGCCTCCGGATAGGGATCACCCGCATCCGCGTAACGTTGTGGCAGGCCATGAAAGGAGAACAGCAGTTTTTCCGGTCGGCCATGAGTTTGCCACGCGTTCTCAATCGATTTGGCCAGTGCACGGATATAGCTTGGGTGATCATGGTAGTGATTGATAAACCGCAGCTCAGGTACCCAGCGCCATTGCTGCAACTCTTTGCTGACGGCATCGAATGTCGAGGCGGTGGTTGTTGCAGAGTACTGGGGATAGAGCGGCAGGACAAGAATACGCTTGGTGCCGGCCTGGCGTAATTGCTGCAAACCGCTTGCAATGGATGGTTCTCCGTACCGCATCCCCAGGGAAATGTGCAACCGGGTTGGTATCAACGGGGTCAATGCCGTTTGCAGCAGTTCGCGTTGCTGCTGACTGGTGACGAGCAGAGGTGCGCCCTCTTCGCTCCAGATTTCCCGATAGGCCCGGGCAACCCGTGGCGGCCGGGTGCGCAGGATGATGCCATGCAGGATCGGTAACCACCGCCACCGTGGTTGTTCCACAACCCGCGGATCGGCAAGAAATTCCGCCAGGTAGCGGCGTACGGCTGAAGTGGTGGGCGCAGCAGGCGTACCCAGATTGGTCAACAGAATACCGATCTCCGCTGGCGGGCAGTGCAGCGGTTCTGCCTGACTGGTGTAACGGTGCATCAAATGATCCCGGGTTGGCAACTCAACGGCTATTATCCTTGAGCCTTGCGTATTCTCCAAGACGTGAGCGGTGGAAGAAAGGAATATTTCAGACCTGTTTGGTGATCAGCAAAGCAGGGTTTGGGCAAAATAACCGCAAGCACGGCTTCTTTGATGTGGTGGTGGCTGTGGATCTTGCGGCAAATGTCACAAATGCGGAAGCGGCTGATTTGTTCTTGCCAGAGAACGGCCGGACTGTGACCCTAATCACAGATAGATTTCTTTATATCCCTTCTCATACGCACAGTTGATCAGTCCGGTCGTGTTTGGGGTAAGGCTGATCTGCCCGGGTCTGCAATGACAGCATCTTGATATTCTGGAGGGCGTCCGGGTCAACGCGAATCAATTTCATCGAAATGGAGAAAGTCATGAAAAAAATGACGCTGAGTATATTGGCAGGAATGTTACTGGCTGGGACGGCCGCTGCCGAACCCCAGCAAAGTGAAGAAGCATCAGCCTTGCCGCAGGCAGAGCGCACCCACAACACCAATGCGGCAAAACCGCAGATGATGCAGCAACAGAAGGGCTCCATGCAGCAGGCGCAGCAGCATGAAAAAATGATGGCCGAGCCACAACCGCAGAGCGCCGCGGCAACTGACAGCAAGCCGGCAATGGCAGAACAAGCCGGTTTTTCCCGTGGCAGCGTGGTCCGCTCCACATTTACCTCGTCCATCAATGAGAGGGAACCGGTGGATTCCATCCAGAAGCTGGAAAACCGGCAGAATAATATTTACTTCTTTACCGAGTTGCGGGACATGTCCGGGCAGACCGCCAAGCACCGCTGGGAGTACAACGGCGAAGTCATGGCGGAAGTCAAATTTGACGTGAAGGGTCCCCGCTGGCGCGTCTGGTCGAGCAAGCAGTTCCAGCCCGGCTGGACCGGTGAGTGGAAAGTCTCCGTTCTCAACGGTGCGGATGAGGTGATTTCGGAAAAAACCCTGAATATTCTTCCGGCGGACATTCAGCAGGAGAGCAACACACCGCAGGCGGCAGCGGACACGCAACCACCCGCGGTGCCGGTCGATATGCAAACGCAACAAACACCATAACCATAATAATTTTCCTCCGCATGCCCCCTTTGCCCAGGGGGCTTTTTTATGGGGGGTGAAGAGTATCTTGCCAGGATCCGGCCCCCGCTTTTTGCTGACTTTTGTCACAAAACTATCCCTGCATCGGGGATGAAATTTCTGCCCCGGGTGCTACTGTTTATAGGTAAGTAGGGTGTAAAAAAGCAGGGATATCGACCACTGTTGATACATCAGAAGATAGTCGGATACGATTTGGAGAGTGTACTTATGTCAATGATTGAACCTGAAGTCGGGCAATGGTACCAGAACACGCAGCGCCAGCTTTTTGAAGTGGTGGCTGTGGATGATGATACAGTGGAAATCCAGTATTACGATGGTGATGTTGAAGAGATGGATCTGGAGACCTGGTATCAAATGAATCTGGTCATGACAGCTGAGCCGAACGATGCCAGTGCACCTTATGATGATCTGGACATGGACGAATTCGGCCCGGTAGACGAGACGGCTTCCCCCGGCGGATTGCAAAACATGCTTGACGAGTTATAGGCCGCCGAAAGGACGGGGGGTCTGCCTGCCCGTTTCAACTAAAGAGGCGTTCCGAATACCAGTACACTTGGGAAACGGAGCATCAGGACCAGAGGTCTTTTACATGACCGTCAGCCGCAGGGCATGGATTGTTCCTGACAATCCTTATGCATTTCCGCCATCCCTGGCGGTCAGATGCGGCTGTCGAGCTTACCTGGACGATGTACAGGAT
>JALVOC010000224.1 GCA_027032075.1 Chromatiales bacterium
AGGCGGTTATTGTGCCCAGCCCGGGGGCACAGATTGAAATCAAACAGATCCGCGCCCATTGCTGGAAACAGCTTGCCATGTACAAGGTGCCGAAGTTCATCGATTTTGTCACTGAACTGCCTAAAACCGCGTCGGGCAAGGTCCAGCGTTTCCTGCTGGCAGAGCGGAGTTGACAAGGCTGTATATATCGTTGCCAGGGAGCAGGCAAACATATCTGGTTGACTGCCCTGATGGAGTAGTTTCTGTTACTAAAGAATTCGTTCTTGCTCCACTTCTCTTGTTCTCATTTTTCCCAAGCCGTTGACCAGCTTGTTGCATTAAGACAACAAGCTGTTTTTTTTATAATTAGGGACTGTTGTTCCAATCGCCACCACTCTTCACGTATTACATTAATAAGCAGCAACAATAGTTGGTTTAAAAAAGATTTTGCTAGAATAATCAGTCATTTAAATTCCTATAAATTTAACAAATCGCCCGATTGTTGTGTTTATCATACAAAACTACAGTGCAAAAGTTGCTTTCCTGTAACTCCTTTGCTTAAATTTAACCCGGATTCACTAATTGCAATACACAAATTATAAGTTCCAAACGGAGGAAACACCCATGAAAAAGAATATGATTGCTTTGGCTGTTGCTGCAGCCATGGTTCCTGGTTTTGCCGCTGCTGCTGATTCCAAGGTGAGTGGTTTTGCGGATATTACCTATATCAATGCTGATGCCGATGCTGACGTCCTTGGCAATGGTAAAGAAACCAGTGCCTTCACCGCCAACGCTGAGGTGGACTTCGCCAGCAAGCTGAGCGATATTGTTTCAGTTCGCACTGACGTGGACTTCAATATCGGGGGCAACGATGGCGCAGCCTCCGCTATCATAGAGCAGGCCTTCTTCGCAGCCGGCGTTGCCGAGGGTGTCACGGTGATCGGTGGTGTGTTCAACAACCCCATCGGCTGGCAGGCTGTGGACGTTGTCGACAGGTATCAGTCGACCAACCTGTTGACCTATGATGTTCTCGACGGTCAGACCGCTCTGTATGGCAACAGCATCGCCGGTGTTGCTGTGGCGGGTGACTTGGGTCCCGTCACCGTTACCGGTGCAGTACTGAACGATATCGGTGGACTCACTGACAAAAACTCAGTTGCGTTGGTTGTTAATGCAGCGCCAGTTGCCGGGCTTGATGTGGAGTTGGGCTATGTCACTCAGGAGACGGATCACGAGGATGGAAGCCCAACAATTGATACTGCCGGTAACGTGACCAACCTCAACGCGACTTACAAAAATGCCGGTTTGACCATCGGTGCAGAATACATGACTGCGGAAGAGCTCTTGGAGACTGGTCTTTCCTTCACTGCCAACTACATGTTCACACCGGCACTGGGTGCTACCATTGCCTACAGCTCTGTGAAAGGGAAAGATGCGACTGGTCCTTGGCAGGATGATGCCGATACCCGTACCTCCGTGGCTGGCATCTGGAACGTTGCTGACAACCTGACCAGCAAGCTGGAGTTTACCACCGACGATAAAGGTGATAATAACGACAGCACGAACGTGGTTAATCTGAGATTCATCGCCAAGTTCTAAAAAAAACGGGTAAAGGTGTACCTATTGGGGCCGCGCATTGCGCGGCCTTTTTTATCCGCGGGCGTTGCGCACTGTTATGGTGCCTTGCGTAAATCAAGTGCACTGGTTTGGCGCGCATGGTTTCGGGTAATACATGGGCTTTAGTCTAATGATTTGATTTATATGTTTTTTTCTGTCGGCCCGATCTTTGCTAAAGGTTTGTGGTGTTTCTTCTGTCTTCGCCGGCTTTTGCATGGTGTTGCGGACAAGACCAGGTTCGGGAGGAGAGTGGTGCCGATGGTGGCACCTGGAGTGTTCTATTATGAGGAGGGAGTTTTCCATGCGTAACAAAATACTTGCCGCGAGCATCGCTGCACTTGTCGCCCCTGCTGCCTTTGGGGGTACCATTACTACGGCTACTGATATAAATATGAGTGGTGGCATGACCGCCGGTTACTTCTACAGTACTAACACTGGCAGCAGTAACGAGGATGAATATCAAGTCTCTGATTTTATCGTAGAACTGTCTGCAGATGCAGCCAATGGAGTGGGTTTCGTTGGAGCTTTTGGCACCATGGCCGCTATTACAGTATTGGATGGCGGGGTCGGCAACAGCCCTTATGCCAATGACTTTCAGTATGGCTGGCTTACTGTGGCTCCCGCTGAGGGCGTCACCATCGAGGCTGGAAAGCTGGCTACGAATGTGGGTTATGAGGTTGCCCCCTCGTATGGTAATCCGCATGCTACCATCGCTGCGCTCTGGGGTGGTCAGCCGGTGTATTATCCGGGTGTGCGCTTGAACTATGAGGCCAGCGGTATGGGTTTCTATGTGGAAGCCAACAATGACACGTTGGACACAGCAGATACGGCTTGGGCGGCTGGTGTTGCCGGTGAGGCAGCCATGCTTGACTATAGCCTGAGTTTCTATAGTTACAACGGTTACAAACAACTTGTCGATGTGATTGTCTCCACTGAGGTGGCTGGAATGCCGGTAGCTGCCAATTTTGACTATCATAAGCTGGAGAATGCTCCCACCGCTGGTGCCGATGATACAGCTTACGGTGTTGCCCTCTATGTAACCCCTACCATTAGCGGTATAGAGGTCCCGGTGCGGGTGGAGTTTCTGAATGATGGTACCAGCGGTGTCTATGGTGTGGATAGCGCAACCACCTTTACTATCACTCCTACTTACCGCTATACGGAGAATAGCTTTGTACGCGCCGAGTTGTCCTATGTCAGCAGTGATAACGCTATCTTCAAAGATGAAAACGGGGTGGCTGAGGATACCAAAACCTCCTTTGCGGTTCAGGCAGGGTTTACCTTTTAACAGTCTGAGCAGCCACACAATCTAGTGGGTGGAGTCCACCCTGCGTCGCTCGGGTTAGAGCAACGCAGGGTGGGCATTACCCCTGCAATCGCCTCCCAACCGGCGTAATACGCACAATCCTTCCGATATCATTATTGATATGCCATAAATGCATATCCTTGATGATGTATGCAATGGCGGCACCGGACCGGCACCTCTGCCAGTTGATCTCTATCGAAAATCAAATTCGAAGTTGACCGCCTGTTTACCCGGATCGGCCAGCTCCAGAACAAGATAGA
>JALVOC010000225.1 GCA_027032075.1 Chromatiales bacterium
TTCGAAGCCGACCTTGTGGAAACCGCCTGAACGCGACTTCTGACCCTTGTGACCACGGCCACAGGTTTTACCCAGACCGGAACCGATACCACGCCCGACACGCTTGCGTGGTTTTTTGGATCCTGCTGCGGGCTTGAGGGTGTTCAAATACATGTCAGTTCTCCTCAACCTTGACCATATAGCTCACTTTATTGATCATGCCACGGGTACATGGAGTGTCTTCCACTTCCACCGTCTGATGCATGCGACGCAGACCCAGACCGCTCACGCAGGCTTTATGTGAAGCCAGGCGGCCATTGGTACTGCGTACCAGTGTTACTTTGATTTTGCCTTTCTCAGCCATGGTCTTATTCCAGAATTTCTTTAACCGATTTACCACGTTTGGCGGCAACGTCTTCCGGTGAAGACATTTCGCTCAAGCCACGGATAGTGGCACGCACGACATTGATCGGGTTATTTGAACCAATGCACTTTGCCAGCACATTGTGAATGCCGACAACGTCGAATACGGCACGCATCGGTCCGCCGGCAATAACACCGGTACCTTCCGATGCAGGCTGCATGTAAACCTTGGCAGCACCATGCTCGGCGGTTATCGGATATTGCAAAGTCCCCTGATTAAGCGGAACCTTCACCATGTTCTTCCGCGCATTTTCCATCGCCTTGGAAATGGCCACGGGCACTTCGCGCGCCTTGCCACGACCGTAACCGACTCGCCCTTCTCCATCACCAACGACCGTTAATGCGGAAAAACCGAAAATGCGCCCGCCTTTGACGACCTTGGCAACACGGCGAATGCCAACCAGACGTTCCTGAAGACCGTCACTGCTCTGTTCTTTGTCAAATCCTGCCATTAGTTCAACCCTTAGAATTGCAGTCCTGCTTCACGCGCCGCTTCTGCCAACGCCTTGACCCGACCGTGATATTTAAAACCCGAGCGATCGAATGCCACACTGGTGATACCTGCCGCTTTTGCCTTTTCGGCAATTGCCTTGCCAACCGCTGTTGCGGCATCGATATTACCCGTATTCTTCACACTGCTCTTGATACCCGCCTCGAGGGTGGAAGCACAAACGATCACCTCACTCCCGTTAGGTGCGATAACCTGGGCGTAGATATGACGCGGTGTACGATGCACGCTCAAACGATGCACGGCCAGTTCGCGAATCTTGGCACGTGCACGACGTGCGCGACGTATACGAGTTGCTTTTTTATCCATCGTCTTAACCTGCCCTTACTTCTTCTTGGCTTCTTTACGCGCTATGTACTCATCCGCATATTTCACACCCTTGCCTTTGTAGGGTTCCGGCGGACGATAGGCGCGGATTTCGGCCGCAACCTGACCAACACGTTGTTTATCCATACCCTTGACCACAACTTCGGTCTGGCTGGGAGTTTCAATCGTAATACCTTCCGGCATGTCGTAATTAACCGGGTGGGAAAACCCAAGGGTCAGATTCAGCGTCTTGCCCTGAACCTGGGCACGGTAGCCTACGCCCACCAGTTGCAGTTTCTTTTCAAAACCGCTGCTGACACCGATCAGCATGTTGTTGATCAAGGAGCGCGCGGTACCACTTTGTGCAATGGCACCGGCAAAACCTTCGCGCGGTTTGAATGACAGTTCATTGTCATTCCGAACGATCTCGACGGACTCATGGACCTCGCGCTCCATTGTCCCCTTGCCACCCTTCACACTGACATGCTGTGCATTGATAGTGACTTCAACGCCTGAGGGAATTGTAATCGGAGTTATTCTCGCCATACCCTGCTACCTTCTTACTGTACGGTGCAAAGTATTTCACCGCCCTGTCCCGCCTTGCGGGCAGCCCGATCTGTCATCAAACCGGAAGAGGTGGAAATAATTGCAATACCCAAGCCACCCATTACTTTAGGCAGCTCATCTTTTCCTTTATAAATACGCAAACCCGGACGGCTGACACGTTTGATTTTTTCAATCACGGGTTTACCTTCATGATATTTCAAACTGATGGTCAGCGTCGGTTTGCCGTCAATTTCACCGGCAACCATACCGGTAATATAACCTTCATCCTGCAACAGCTGCGCAATCGCCTGTTTCTGTTTCGACAAAGGCATACTCACCTCTGTTTTGCCTGCAGCCAGCGCGTTACGAATGCGAGTCAGCATGTCTGCAATCGGATCTGTCATACTCATCTGAGTTGCTCCTGAATAACCTTACCAACTTGCCTTGCGTAAACCGGGAACATCACCGCGCATGGTGTGCTCACGCAGCTTGTTACGGCACAAACCAAACTTGCGATATACAGCATGCGGACGGCCGGTAATACGGCAACGGCGCTGTATCCGCACCGGACTGGCATTCCGCGGCAATTTCTGCAATTTTGCCTGGGCTTCCATCCGTTCTTCGAAACTCACGTTCGGATTTTTAATGACAGCTTTCAATTCTGCGCGCTTGCTGTCATATTTCTTAACCGTCTTTAAGCGCTTGCTTTCACGCTCAATCATGCACAACTTGGCCATATTTCTCTCCTAGCCCCTGGACTTAAGCGGGAAGTTAAAAGCAGCCAGTAATGCCCGTCCTTCCTCGTCGGTTTTTGCTGTGGTCGTGATGGTGATATCCAGGCCACGCAACGTATCAATTTTGTCGTAATCAATTTCCGGGAAAATAATCTGCTCACGCACACCCATACTGTAATTGCCACGGCCATCGAAGGATTTCGGATTGAGGCCGCGAAAGTCACGAATACGCGGGATAGCAATGCTGATCAGGCGTTCCAGGAATTCGTACATACGCTCACGGCGCAGTGTCACCTTACAGCCGATCGGCCAACCTTCACGAATCTTGAAACCCGCGATTGACTTGCGCGCGTTGGTGACAATCGGTTTTTGTCCGGCGATTTTTGCCATATCAGAAACAGCGTGTTCCATCACTTTCTTGTCGCCCACAGCTTCACCCACGCCCATGTTCAGGGTGATTTTCGTAATGCGGGGCACTTCCATCACGCTTTTGTAACCAAACTGCTCAACCAGCTTATTGACTACAGTATCTTTGTAAAACTCTTGTAACGTTGCCATATTTCTGTAACCTGAACTGATTAGGCGTCAATGACTTCGCCATTGGATTTAAAATAGCGCACCTTACGGCCATCTTCGAGGGTCTTGATACCGACGCGGTCGGCCTTTCCTGTCACCGGATTGAAGATCGCCACATTAGAAATATCCAAAGGCATTTCCTTTTCAACAATACCGCCCGGGACACCCGCCGCAGGATTGGGCTTCTGGTGCTTTTTGGCAATGTTGACGTTTTCCACGATGACACGGTCTTCATCATTCAACACGCGCACGATACTGCCGCGCTTGCCTTTGTCCTTACCTGTGATAACGATAACGTCATCACCTTTTTTAATCTTTTGCATGGCTCTAACTCTCTACCCTTACAAAACTTCAGGCGCCAATGAAATAATCTTCATAAAATTCTCGGTTCGCAATTCGCGTGTAACCGGGCCGAAGATACGGGTGCCAACCGGCTGCAACTGCGTATTCAACAATACAGCAGCATTACTATCAAAACGGATGACGGAACCATCTGCACGGCGCACGCCTTTTTTGGTGCGCACTACCACAGCGTTGAATACATCACCTTTTTTTACACGCCCGCGAGGAATGGCTTCCTTAATGCTGACCTTGATAACGTCCCCCACACGGGCATAGCGGCGTTTAGACCCGCCAAGTACCTTTATACACTGGACACGACGGGCACCACTGTTATCAGCCACGTCGAGTATTGTCTGCATCTGAATCATCAGAAACTCCGCTATACCGAATTCTTGATTAAATTAAACAACGTCTGCACGTTCTACGATTTTTTCCAGCATCCATGTCTTGGTCTTGGAAATCGGCCGGCATTCGCTGATAGTAACCACATCACCTTCATTACACTCATTTTTCGCATCATGCGCATGCAATTTGGTGGAACGCTTGATGTACTTGCCGTACACAGGGTGTTTTACCTTGCGTTCTACCAGTACCGTAATTGTCTGTTCCATTTTGTTACTGACCACACGACCAGTTACAGTACGATGTACTTTTTGTTTCTCGCTCATTCTGTTTTACCTGCTTTTTCTTTCAGAATTGTCTTAACGCGGGCAATACTGCGTCGTACAGACTTCATCTGATGAGGGCGCGCAAGTTGACCTGTACCTTTTTGCATACGCAAGTTAAATTTTTCCCGTGTCAGGCTCAACAGCTCACTGTTGAGTTCTTCGACACTCTTGTCACGCAATTCATTCGCTTTCATCACAATACCGTCCGATTCACGAAGGTTGTCGCCACAGGCAATTTGGCAGCCGCCAGACGGAAGGCTTCACGTGCTATTTCTTCAGAGACACCTTCCATCTCATACAACACGCGGCCCGGCTGGATCTGTGCCACCCAGTATTCGACATTACCCTTACCTTTACCCTGACGAACTTCCAGTGGTTTCTTGGAAATCGGTTTATCGGGGAAAACCCGGATCCAGATCTTTCCGCCACGCTTGATATGGCGCGTCATTGCCCGACGTGCGGCTTCAATCTGACGCGCGGTAATGCGTCCACGTGAAGTTGCCTTGAGTCCGAATTCGCCAAAGCTGACCTTGCTACCACGAGTCGCTAAACCGCGGTTACGGCCCTTTTGCTGTTTACGGAATTTAGTACGTTTTGGCTGCAGCATTCTTCAAACTCCCCGTTAACCAGCAGCGGTTTTGGCAGATTCGGTTTCTGCGCTGTCCTGTTTACCGATGACTTCACCTTTGAAGATCCACACCTTGACACCGATAATGCCGTAAGTGGTTTCCGCTTCGGCAAAACCGTAGTCAATGTCGGCTCGCAGAGTGTGCAACGGCACGCGGCCTTCGCGATACCACTCGGTACGCGCAATTTCTGCACCGTTCAGACGCCCTGCCACATTAATGCGAATGCCTTGCGCTCCGAGACGCATGGTGTTCTGCACAGCACGCTTCATCGCACGACGGAACATGATACGGCGCTCCAGTTGTTGCGCCACACTTTCAGCAACAAGTTGGGCATCCAGTTCCGGTTTGCGGATTTCTTCAATATTGATGTGCACCTGCGGCAGGTCCATCATGGCAGTGACCTGTTTGCGCAAACGCTCGATGTCTTCACCTTTTTTGCCGATAACCAGACCCGGGCGGGCAGTGTAAATAGTAATGTTGGCACTGCCGGCGGTACGTTCGATCTGGATGCGGCTCACGGATGCCTGCGACAGTTTCTTTTTCAGGAAGGCACGCACTTCCAGATCCGAATTCAGGTAATCCGCATATTGTTTGGAATTGGCATACCATTTGGAATTGTATTCCTTGACGATGCCAAGACGTATACCTGTTGGATGTACTTTCTGACCCATCTCAGTCTCTCTCTTACTTGTCAGCCACGGTCACAGTGATGTGACTGGTGCGCTTGAAAATATGGTTAACGGAACCTTTCGCGCGGGCCTGCCAGCGCTTGTGGGTCGGGCCTACATCAACAAAAATACGGTTAACTTTCAGCTCGTCGATATCAGCACCTTCGTTGTGTTCTGCGTTTGCAATTGCCGATTCCAGCACTTTTTTGATGATGCCGGATGCTTTCTTCGGGCTGAATGTCAAAATCTGCAAGGCACGCTCAACCGGCAGACCACGGATCTGATCTGCGACCAGCCGACATTTCTGTGGCGAAATGTGTGCAAATTTCAATTTGGCTGCGACTTCCATCAGTTAAACCTCTTATTTGGCTTTTTTATCAGCCATATGGCCTTTGTAGGTCCGGGTAGGAGCGAATTCACCCAATTTGTGCCCTACCATGTTTTCTGAAATCAGTACCGGTACATGCTGCCGACCGTTATGAACAGCAATGGTCAAACCAATCATTTCAGGTACGATCATGGAACGACGGGACCAGGTTTTGATCGGTCTTTTACTGTTGGCTTCTTGCGCTGCCTGCACCTTTTTGAAGAGATGCAAATCAACAAATGGACCTTTTCTAATCGAACGTGGCACTGTATTTACTCTCTAAACAATTATTTCTGGTTACGACGACGCACAATCAAGTTATCAGTGCGCTTGTTCTTGCGGGTTTTGTAACCCTTGGTCGGTACACCCCAGGGGGTAACCGGATGACGGCCTCCCGAGGTACGGCCTTCACCACCACCATGCGGGTGATCCACCGGGTTCATCGCGACACCACGAACAGTGGGACGAACACCCCGCCAGCGCTTGGCACCGGCTTTACCCAGTTTGCGCAGATTGTGTTCACCATTACTGACAACACCGATGGTGGCGCGACAGTCGGCATGCACCTTGCGCATTTCACCCGAACGCAAACGCAAGGTGGCGTAAGCACCTTCCCGGGCCACCAACTGCACTGAGGTACCCGCGCTACGAGCAAGCTGGGCACCCTTGCGGGGTTTCAATTCCACCGCGTGCAGTACCGAACCCACCGGAATATTGCGCAAGGGCAAACAATTCCCCTGTTTGATGGGCGCTTCCTGGCCGGACATCAGGCTGTCACCCGCCTTGACACCCTGGGGTGCCAGGATATAACGGCGCTCACCGTCTGCATAAAGCAATAACGCAATGTGCGCACTGCGGTTGGGATCATATTCCACACGTTCGACCTTGGCCGGTACAGCGTCCTTGGTGCGCTTGAAATCAATCACACGATAGTGCTGTTTGTGCCCACCACCCTTGTGACGGGTAGTGATGCGCCCCAGATTGTTACGTCCACCGGATTTCGTTTTCTTTTCCAGCAACGGGCCATGCGGTGCACCTTTGTGCAACCCGGATTCCGTCACCTTGACCATAAAACGGCGGCCGGGTGATGTCGGTTTTGATTTAACAACTGCCATGATTGTTTCCTTAAACCTTATTCCGCGCCCATAAAGTTAATATCCTCACCCTCTTTCAGGCGGATATAGGCTTTCTTCCAGTTCTTCCGGCGACCGATTCCGCTTTGGGTACGTTTTGTCTTGCCTTTGACGTTGGTCACCTGAACTGCTTCTACATTGACTTCAAACAACAGCTCAACAGCCTGTTTGATTTCAGTCTTGGTTGCATCCGGAACCACTTTGAATACAACCTGGTTATTCTGATCGGCAACAATACTGCTCTTTTCGGAGATATGCGGCTCCAGCAGCACATTGATCAAACGTTCCTGATTCATGCCAATGTCTCCTCGAGTTGTTTTACTGAAGACACTGTCATCACCACTTTCTCGGAACCGACCAGGCTGACAGGATCGACAGACCTCACCTCGGTCACTTCAACCCGGGGGAGATTACGTGCTGACAGATACAATGCCTCGCTCGGCTCGTTCGCTACCAGCAATACTTTCTCGACTCCAAGGGCTTTCAGCTTCGCAGCCAGTTCCTTGGTTTTCGGTGCGTCCATTTTGAAATCGTCAATCACCAGCAGGCGCCCCTGGCGCACCAGTTCAGACAAAATGGAGCGAATCGCTGCACGGTACATCTTCTTGTTCAGCTTTTGTGAATGGTCCTGCGGTTGCGCCGCAAAGGTCCGGCCACCACTTCGCCACAACGGGCTGCGGATTGTACCTGAACGGGCGCGCCCTGTCCCCTTCTGTCGCCATGGTTTTTTACCCCCACCGCGAACGGCTGAACGATTCTTTTGCGCACGGGTGCCGGCGCGGCCGCCTGCCAGATAGGCAACCACCGCCTGGTGTACCAGTGCTTCGTTGAACTCGCCACCAAAGTTGGCGTCAGAAACCTCGATGGTTTTCTTTGATGCCTTGCCTGTGGCAGTTGTCAATGTAAGTTCCATCACGCAATTCCCCTTAACGTGCCTTCACCGCAGGGCGAACAATCACATTCCCGCCCTTGGCACCCGGAACGGCACCCTTTACCAATAACAGATTACGTTCCGCATCCACACGCACCACTTCGAGGTTCTGCATGGTACGTTTCACGTTACCCATGTGACCCGCCATACGCTTGCCCTTGAAAACACGGCCCGGCGTCTGACACTGCCCGATGGAACCCGGCGCACGATGCGATAACGAGTTTCCGTGGGTGGCATCCTGCATGCGGAAATTATGACGCTTCACCCCACCGGCAAAACCCTTGCCGATGCTGGTACCGCTGACATCGACCTTTTGACCGGCTTCAAAGATGTCCACCTTGATTTCGCTGGTGACGGAATAATCCTCACCTTCACCTTCGTTCAGGCGGAACTCCCATAAACCGCGCCCCGCTTCGACACCTGCTTTGGCAAAATGACCTGCCTGCGGTTTATTTACACGCGAGGCCTTGCGACTGCCGGTTGTCACCTGGATGGCACGATAGCCATCGGTTTCAGGGGTCTTGACCTGGGTCACGCGGTTTGGCTCGACCTCAATCACCGTTACAGGCAGGGAGGCCCCTTCATCTGTAAAGATGCGGGTCATACCGACTTTGCGACCAACTACACCAATTGTCATTTTTAAACTCCAGTAACGGGACCCATGCCAGCGCTTTCAGTCAGCAGTTGTCCGTCCCTACACTTGTCAGTTAAGTTGAATCTGAACATCCACCCCGGCGGCGAGATCCAGTTTCATCAGCGCATCAACCGTTTTATCTGTCGGATCAACGATATCCAGCAGGCGCTTGTGCGTGCGCAGTTCATATTGATCCCGCGCATCTTTGTTGACGTGCGGCGAAATCAGCACGGTGAAGCGCTCTTTTTTCGTCGGCAACGGGATCGGACCTTTTACATGCGCACCGGTGCGCTTGGCCGTTTCCACAATCTCACGGGCGGACTGATCGATCAGACGATGATCAAACGCCTTGAGACGGATGCGGATGTTCTGATTCTTGGTCATAGATCTCTGCTCAATCCAGTTATTCGATGATTTTCGAGACCACACCGGCCCCAACGGTCCGGCCACCTTCGCGAATGGCGAAGCGCAGCCCCTCTTCCATCGCGATCGGTGCGATCAGGCTGACGGTCATCTTCACGTTGTCTCCCGGCATCACCATTTCCACGCCTTCCGGCAGATCACATGCGCCGGTGACGTCGGTGGTGCGGAAGTAAAACTGCGGCCGATAGCCGTTGAAGAACGGCGTGTGACGCCCGCCTTCGTCTTTGCTCAGTACGTACACTTCGCACTCGAACTTGGTGTGCGGCGTGATCGAACCGGGCTTCGCCAGTACCTGGCCTCGCTCCACTTCGTCCCGCTTGGTGCCGCGCAGCAGCACGCCAACGTTGTCGCCCGCCTGGCCCTGGTCCAGCAGTTTGCGGAACATTTCCACGCCGGTGCAGGTGG
>JALVOC010000226.1 GCA_027032075.1 Chromatiales bacterium
AAAAACCGCAGGAAACCGTAGGTTGGGCAAAGGAGCAATCGCGACGTGCCCAACAATACCGTTTTACCCGACACGCAAGCATAGAATAAAATCCAAAAACCGCAGGAAACCGTAGGTTGGGCAAAGGAGCAATCGCGACGTGCCCAACAATACAACGTAAAATCCAAACATTGTCGGGCACGCTGCGCTTTGCCCAAACTACAGCTTTATCAGCCCTTTAAGCTTTTCGAGGCGATCTCAAACACGTCCTTTGATAAACCCTGCTTCGCCACGATATGTTCCAGTTGCTCTTTCATTAACATTTTGCGGCCTTCGTCATAGCGCCGCCAGCGGCTGAAGCTTTGCACCAGGCGTGCCGCAATCTGGGGATTGAGCGCATCCAGGGCAAGCACCTGCTCGCCGAGAAAACGGTAGCCGCTTCCATCGGCAGCATGAAAGCGCACCGGATTACCGGCACAAAAACGGCCGATGAGGCATCGTACCTTGTTTGGATTATGCAGACTGAAGGCGGGATGACGCAGCAATGCTTTCACCCGTGCCAGCGTATCCGGCAGACTCGAACCCGCCTGCAGGGCAAACCATTTTTCCACCACCTGGTTATCGTGTTGCCATAGCTGATAAAAATCCTCCAGCGCCTCGGCACGCTCCGGAATGTCCAAATCACTCAGACAGGAAAGTGCCGCCATCACATCGGTCATATTGTCTCCCTGTTTATATTGCGCAACACACAGGGCATACATCGTCTCGTCAGCCAGCGTTACCAGATATGTCAGGACCGCATTTTTCAAACTGCGGCGCGCCATATCCTCCGCGCAGAAGCGATAGGCCGCATCCGTTTGCATGGCCTCATAGGTGGCGAGCAGGTCATCACGCAATTGCTCTGCCAGGGTCCGGCGTAAATGCTCGCGGGCGAAATGAATCGCATCGGGATCAACCACCTCCATCTGATCCGCAATGTAACTTTCCGAAGGCAACCCCAGTATGCGGGCACGCAGCGCCGCATCGAGCGAGCTATCACGCAAAGTCTGCCGGAACGCCTCAATCACCATCGGCTCCACTGCCAGAGGCTTCCCTGCCTGATGTGCCTCAATCAGCTGCTGTAACGTATTCAAGGCAAGTTGTTGTCCTGCGTCCCAGCGATTGAATTCATCCGTATCATTGGCCAGCAAAAATGCCAGTTGTGCATTGTCAAAATCAAACCTGATTTTTACCGGTGCAGAAAATCCGCGCCCGAGTGAAGGCAGCGGCCTGGCGGGAACATTGACAAAGGTAAAAGTCTGCTGCTCTTCTGTGAGTGATAACATGCGGGTCGTTTTCGCCGCTGCGTCTTCTTCGCCCTTGAGTTGCAATGGTAAATCCCGGCCGTGGGCGTCCAGCAGGCCGACAGCGAGAGGAATATGAAACGGCAGCTTCTCCGCCTGGTCTGGCGTGGGAGGACAATATTGACTGATGGTCAGGGTGTATTGCTGTTGTGCGGCATCGTAATCATCCGTTACCGTGAGTTCTGGCGTACCGGCCTGATAGTACCAGCGCTTGAAGCGGGTTAAATCGATACCATTGGCATCTTCCATCGCCCTGACAAAATCATCAGTGGTCACCGCCTGGCCATCATGGCGTGCAAAATAGAGATCGGTGCCTTTGCGAAAACCCTTGCTGCCCACGAGATTACGGATCATACGCACCACTTCCGCGCCCTTGTTGTATACCGTTACCGTATAAAAGTTGCTGATTTCCATGTAGCGATCCGGCCGTACCGGATGCGCCATCGGTCCGGCATCCTGGGCAAACTGATGGGTGCGCAACAGATTGACATCATCGATGCGTTTTACCGCACGCGAGTTGAGGTCCGCCGAAAACTCCTGATCGCGGAATACGGTAAAGCCCTCCTTGAGGCTGAGTTGGAACCAGTCACGACAGGTTACGCGGTTTCCGGACCAGTTGTGAAAATATTCATGGCCGATGATGCCCTGTATATTGTAATAATCACCATCCGTTGCGGTTTCCGGGCTGGCGAGCACACAGGAGGCGTTGAATATATTCAAACCTTTATTCTCCATTGCCCCCATGTTGAAGTCGTTTACCGCAACGATCATGTATATATCGAGATCATATTCGCGCCCGTAGGCTTCTTCATCCCAGCGCATCGCCTGTTTGAGTGAAGCCATGGCGTGATCGCACTTGCCGATATTTTCCGGTTCGACATACAAGCGCAGTGTGACCTGCCGGCCACTCATGGTGGTAAATACATCCTGCTGGTATTGCAACTGGCCGGCAACCAGCGCAAACAGATAGCTGGGTTTGAGACTCGGATCCTCCCAGCGAGCCCAATGTCTGCCGTTCTCCTCCTCCCCCTGCGCAAGCAGATTACCGTTTGCCAGCAACACCGGAAATTTCTGTTTGTCAGCATGCAGCGTCACCGTATATCTGGCCATCACATCCGGCCGATCGGGGAAATAGGTGATGCGGCGAAAACCTTCCGCCTCACACTGGGTGCACAACATCCCGCTGGATAAATACAGTCCTTCCAACGCGGTGTTTTCCTTTGGGTTGATGCGGGTCACCACCTCCAGCTCAAACCTGTCCGGAACATCGGGAATGATCAACTTGTCATCCTCCTGGCGGTATGCCTGCCCTGCAAGCGGTTCACCATCCAGCCGCAGGCCGATCAGTTGCAAGCGGGTACCATCCAGTTGCAGTGGTGCATTGCTGTCGGTCTCAAGCGGATTACGATACAGCAGCAACTGCGCCCGTACTTCGGTATCCGTTTCATCGAGGTCAAACTCCAACGCCACCTTCTCCACCAGAAATGCCGGAGGTGTGTAATCTTTCAGATAAATGGTTGGCGGGGTTGACTCGGGTTGTTGCCTGGCAAGTTCTGCCATATTGATTACCTCTGGTGAATGTCTGTTTTTTATTGCCTGCAACGTTATTAAATACCCGTTGCCCTGGCTGGCCCTGTGTTTTATGAGGGGGAATGTTTGCAGCCGGTACCACGTTTGATCCCGGCCGGCCCGAAGCGGGATTGTATCTGATCCGCCAGCTGATCGATGACCTGTTGTTTTGCGGTGTTATTCCCGGCAAAGAGATCCTGTTGTAATCCTCCCGCCTCGGGTGAGGCCACCAAGCCACTCACCCCTACCCCCAGCAGGCGGATGGCTTTGTTCTGCTTGCGCAACGCCTCCTGCAACAAGGTTGCGGCCACTTCCCAGATCACCCTGGTGGTCTGGGTCGCCACGGCCAGTGTATGCGAACGGCTGATGGTGTGGAAGTCCTCAAAACGAAGCTTCAACTGCACCGTACGGCCATAACGCTGATGCGCCCGAAGCCGGCGTGCCACCTGTTCGGTCAAATCCATCAACCAGGCCCGCAGGATTTCGGTATCGGAGATGTCCACCGCAAAGGTGGTTTCGTTGGAAATGGATTTCGCTTCACTGTCGGTGATCACCGGACGGGTGTCGATCCCCCGGGCCAACTCCCACAAGCGTTCGCCGAACTTGCCAAAGCGATCCTGCAACAAGGCCCTGGGTTGCTGGCGCAGTTGCGCAATGGTGCGGATCCCAAGCCGCTGCAGCTCGGCATTGGTGGCTTTTCCCACTCCCCAGACGCGGCTCGCCGGCAAGGGATCGAGAAAAGCCTGCACCTCGTCGGCCCTCACCTCGACAAAGCCGTCGGGCTTGTCGATATCCGATGCGATTTTCGCCACGAATTTGTTTGGTGCCACCCCCACCGAGGCGACCAGGGAGAGTTCATCGGCGATCTCCTGTTTGATGCGCCGGGCAATCCTGCCTGCCGGACCAAACAGACGGACACTGTCTGTCACATCGAGAAAGGCCTCGTCCAGCGAGAGGGGTTCAATCTGGGGCGTATAGCGTTTGAAAACAGCGTGGATCTGACGCGATACCCGCAGATACAACTCCATACGCACCGGCAAACGTACCGCCTGCGGACAAAGGCGCATGGCGCGCGCCATTGGCATGGCACTGTGGACACCAAAACGGCGTGCCTCATAACTGGCGGCAGAGACCACCCCCCGCTGCCGCGGCGAGCCCCCCACAATCACCGGGCGTCCCCGCAGGCCGGGCTGTTCACGCACCTCCACCGAGGCATAGTAGGCGTCCATATCGACATGGAGAATAGAGCGCGTCCTGGGCATAGCCTATTGTATGCCGCGCAGGGAAGAAATGGGTAACAAAACGGGCGTCAGGGCCAGGCGCTGTAGATTTGGTGAAAACGCAGCACTTTTTTCACGTAATTGCGGGTTTCCCGATAGGGAGGAACGCCGTTGTAATGTTCCACCGCCTCCTCCCCCGCATTGTAGGCAGCGATCGCCAGCTTCAGTTTGTTGCGGTAGCGCTTGAGGAGATATTTCAGGTGCCGCACACCTGCATCCACATTCTGCCGGGGGCTGTAAAGATCGGTCACGCCGTAGAGCCGGGCGGTTTGTGGCATCAATTGCATCAGTCCCGAGGCGCCCTTGTGCGAAGTGGCATTGGGATTGAAGTAGGACTCGGTGCGGATCACCGCCTTGACGAGCGCAGCATCCACCTTGTGCCGCTCGGCGGCCTGCTGAATGATGGGCTCAAAGCGAAGATAGTTGACGGTGGGGCTGGCCTGATAGCCCTTGGCCACGACGCGGCCGAGATTTTTCATTTTGCGGCTGCGTTGAATGAGCTTGTACTTGGCTGCATGTTTCGGCCGGTCCGTCACCAGGCGGCTGCCGTCAGGCAACTGGTAGACATAGTAGCCGGCATGCGCAGACTGGAGTCCCAGGCCCGGGACCAGCAGAAGCGACAGCCAAAAACACAGACTCAGTTTGCGTGTATTCTTCATTTTTCTTGCACCCTCTACCTGTGTTATCGGCAGAAAAGAGTGTGAATTGAGTCACAATTATGCCCCAATTCGCCAAACGGATTCCACGAGAGAGGTGAGACCACGTGCCTTGAATCGCTCGTTGGACTCCAGGACGTCAGATGCCGCCAGCCGGATGAGGCTGGAGTGGTCCTCGTAGAGCGCCTGCACCTCCTCGCTACTGACGGAAAACGGCGGGCCTTTCATCTGTTCCTGGGGATATTCGAGGGTGATCAACAAACGGGGGGCAGTGGGACAAAGCGCATTCAGATGCTCCACATAATCAGCACGCATCTCCTGCGGCAGGGCGATGAGCGAGGCACGATCATATACACCGGCAACTTCACCGAGCTGGGAAGGTTTGAGTTCGAAGAAATCACCGCAGATCAGGGTGATCTGCTCCACCGACCAAAGCTCGAAAGCACCGCTTTGCTCGACCGTTGGCGACAAGCGATTCTCTTCGAAAAAGGCCTGTACCGCCAGCGGGCTGATCTCCACCCCGATGACATCGTAACCCTGTTCCGCCAGCCACAACATGTCCAGGCTTTTGCCACACAAGGGGACAAACACCCGACTGCCCGCGTGCAGTTCCAATGTCGGCCAATACTCCACCAGATACGGATTCACCTGACCCAGATGAAAACCGATGTTGTTGTTCTCCCAGCGCTGGTGCCAAAAATCCGCATCCATCATTCTGTCCCGCAAATCATGTATTATCTCTATTCTGCCGCAAACCCGATCACTTATGCTATAAAAACATCGCAAAGAAACAACGGAGTTTCCGCATGAGCCTGCTTGCCGATACTGACAGCTATAGCATCGACGCCCTTGAGCTGGGGCCGATGGAAAATTTTGTTTATCTCATCGTGGACAAAAAAACACACCGCGCGGCGGTTGTGGATCCGGCCTGGGATGTCAATGCAGTCCTCCAACTGGCAAAACAAAAAGGCGCCAGCATCACCGATATCCTGCTCACCCACAGCCATCACGATCACATCAGCGGGGTCGATCAAATCCTCGAGGCATGCGATGCCCGCCTCCACCTGCTCGAGGCGGAAGCCCGCTTCTCCGGCCTTTTTCAGGACTCGGCCACATTGCATCATGACGGGGATATCATCCATCTGGGTGAGAGTGAAATCAAAGTGCTCCACACCCCCGGACATACCCCTGGCTCCGCCTGCTATCACCTTGGTGATCACCTGATCACCGGCGACACCCTGTTTGTCTGGGGTTGTGGCCGTTGTGATCTGGGTGGTGGCAATCCTGAAGACATGTATGAGTCGCTGCGTCGACTCAGCACTTTGCCTGATTCCACCCTCACCCTGCCCGGCCACAATTATTCGGATCAGGCAACGGCAACGATCGCACAACAGCGGGAGGGCAACCCCTTCCTGCATTTCGACGACAAGGCGGAGTTTGTTGAATACCGTCTGCACATCCACGACCGCGTGCGGCAGGGTCCCTATCATGCCGAGCCCAGAAAGCCTGTTAGCGGCGACGTCTGAACCCGTGCAGAATGCCGTTCTCTCAGCCGAAGAATTTCTTCAACGTCTTGCTTAACCAGCCGCCAGCGTCATCCTTCTTGAGGGTCTTTTGGACATAAGGGGCATAATCCCTATCATCACGCTTGATGTGATTGGTCAGCCAGATACGTAAATCCGACAACAGCCTTTGGCCGACATTCTCCCCTTTCTCGAATTTTTCCCGGTAACCACTTACCCTCGCGGCGAAACTGTCATGAACATGTTTGTGCGCGTCGTAATAGGGGTAATCCCCTTTTTCCATCAGGCTTTCCTCAAAGGAAAAATGTGTCAGGGTATAGTCCACCATTTCATCCAGCACATGCTTGATGCCGCTCTGGTCCTTTTCCCTCACCGCTGTTTCCAGTAAATTGATGTAATCGAAAATACGTTTGTGCTGATTATCGATAACATCCACTCCCACACTGAACGATGGATCCCATTTCATAAAAGACATTACCGACCTCCAGGATTGAAAACACCGAGACAATGGCTAAACAGGTGTTCCGAATACCAGATCATTCAACATTATTGGCAGATGCTGGTTTCGCATCAGGTACAGTAGAGTAGGATTCGGCACACATATTTAGCTGTACTACCTTGAATATAATCAAGCTGCTGGCGGGCCTCTATTCTCTGCAGATGAAATTGCTGCAATTTAACGAAGATTTTACAAATGCCACAGTGTCTGACCTCGTGTTATGACATATCTGACTTTAAAAACAGCTTTTCATAAAAAAACCCGTGTTACTCAACACGGGTTTATCGTCAGATTTGTCAGTCTTCGTCAAATATGGGTTATCGCAGCGGCAGCACTTATTTTTGCTTTAAACAACCGTGCGGAAAAACACCCGGTTTATTATTTGGCAGCGCCGTGGTTTTACACACACGCGGGCAGGGAAGAATCAGGATAAAATTTTTCTATACTTCTGCCACGATATAGACCATCCAGGATTCCTGGTTTTCCACTTCTTCCGTTTCATAGTATTCGCCCGTTCCTTCCAGCTCATCGCTGTCGTCATCCGAATCTTCATAGCGTTCCCAGTAGATCCTTACCTTGCTGTAACCCGCTTCTTCCAGCAATTCCCTGATTTCCGGAATGGACCACAAACGCCAGGCATAGGTAAAGGCATTTTCCAGACGGGAACCATCATCAAAATCAAAGTGAATAGCACAAGTCATATGGTGATCGATCGGATTAAAACTCACCTGTTCCCACACATAGGTGACCGGCTCATCTTCCAGCTCTGTCTCCTCTTCGATAACATCTTCGCATTCGGTACCACCAAACAGATCCAGCACCAGGATGCCATCCTGCTTCAGGCTCTTGCGTGCCTGTTCAAAGTAGTGACGTAATTCATCGCGCTTTTCAAACAGGCAATAACTGAAGTTAAACGCACAAACGATATCCACCTGCGGTTCGATAACCTCGCGTACATCTGCATCGATCAGCGTAACCCGATCGGCCACCCCTTTGGCCTCAAGATTGTTTTTGCGCCCCCACTCCAGGGTTTCGGTGTCGAAATCCACCCCGATCGCGGTACGTTGCGGATCGCTCAGGCACCACTCACTCGCCAGATAGGCAGTGCCGCAAAAATCTTCCTTCAGACTGAGCGCCTTGCGGCCACGCAGCTCCAGAAACTTCTCGCTCATGAATTCGACTTCCGCCTCCGGTGCCTGAACCGATTTCTGATACAGCACGTGGCGATCGGCCTGCTCGGCCATAGTCAGTTTTTTTGATTTGGCACCGGACTGGCTCATAGGAAATCCCCTGTTGGTTCTCTGATTAATTTGCCTGTATACCCTGGCGGCTATTATAAGCCTATTTGGCCGTAAATAGACCTGCCTTTGCAGATAGTTTGAACAGCGGCCGGCTGACGAACAGTGGTGGCAAATATGGTAAAATCCCGCCTTCTGCTCAAATTCTTAACAGACACGTTTTTATCATGCCCAATCAACCCGCAGCACGCCATGCCACCGTAGCCGTTCAGGTGGGAACGGTCAAAGTCGGTGGGGATGCACCCATCGTGGTGCAGTCGATGACCAACACCGACACTGCCGATGTCGCCGCCACCGTCAAGCAGGTGGCGGAACTGGCCCGCGCCGGTTCCGAACTGGTGCGGCTGACGGTCAACACGGCTGAAGCGGCCGCCGCCATTCCCCGTATCCGGGAACAACTGGACAAACAGGCATGCGAGGTGCCGCTCATCGGGGATTTCCATTTCAATGGCCACAAACTCCTGAGCGATTATCCCGCATGCGCCGCGGCACTGGCCAAATACCGCATCAACCCGGGCAATGTGGGCAAGGGGAAAAAACGGGATGAGCAGTTTGCCCGTATGATCGACATCGCCTGTGAGAACAACAAACCGGTACGCATCGGCGTGAACTGGGGCAGTCTGGATCAGTCATTGCTCGTTCGCCTGATGGACGAAAACGCCCGGCGGAAAGAACCCAGGGACACCACTGCCATCATGCATGCGGCAATGGTTGCCTCGGCACTGCAAAGCGCCAGACAGGCGGAGGAGCTCGGCCTGGGGCACGACAGGATCATTCTCTCCTGCAAAATGAGTGGCGTACAGGATCTGATCAGCGTGTATCAGGATCTGGCGGCCAAATGTGACTACCCCCTGCATCTTGGTCTGACCGAGGCCGGCATGGGATCAAAAGGGATTGTCGCTTCCACCGCGGCCCTGGCGATCCTGCTGCAACAGGGGATTGGTGACACGATTCGCATCTCCCTCACACCGGAACCCGACGGGGATCGCTGCAAGGAGGTGATTGTCGCCCAGGAGATCCTGCAATCCCTGGAACTGCGCACGTTTACGCCCATGGTAGTGGCCTGCCCGGGCTGCGGCCGCACCTCCAGCAGTTTTTTCCAGCAACTGGCACAGGATATTCAGGATTATCTGCGGCAGATGATGCCCGAGTGGCGCAGCCGCTATCCCGGGGTGGAGAACATGACCGTCGCGGTAATGGGTTGTGTGGTCAATGGCCCCGGTGAAAGCAAACACGCCAACATCGGCATCAGTCTGCCCGGTGCCGGTGAAAAACCGGTGGCGCCGGTCTATGTGGACGGGGTGAAAACCGTCACCCTCAAGGGCGATCAGATCGCAAAGGAATTCCAGCTGATCGTGGAAACCTATATCAACGAGAAGTATTCATAACCTGCAGACCGATCTGTGCCGAAGACCAAGGGAAAGCCCCTTATTTTTCCTGCAGGGTCTTGTTCAGAATATCCATGTAATCCCTGATACGCCTGACATAGATGACCGGTTCGCGACCTCGGGCATAACCGTGTTTCAGTGTCTTGTAATATTTCTTGCGCGATAACAGCGGCAATACTTCCACCAGTTCCCGCCACAGATCGGGATTCCTCCCCAGTCGTCGTGCCAGCTCGCGCGCATCACGCAAGTGGCCCATGCCGATGTTATAGGCCGCCAGGGTCATCCAGTCACGATCGGGTTCTTCAATGGATTGCGGCAGGCGTTTGCGTAATTTTGCGAGGTAACGGCTACCAGCCATGATGCTCTGTTTTGCATTCAGACGGCTCTTAATGCCAAGTTCACGTGCGGTGGTCAATGTCAGCATCATGATGCCACGCACCCCGGTGGGACTGCGGGCACGCGCATTCCAATGGGATTCCTGATAGGAGAGTGCCGCAAGCAGGGTCCAGTCGAAATTGTAGATGTCTGCCGCTTGTTCAAACAGTCTGCGGTAACGCGGCAGGCGGGTCTCGATACGGCGTTTGAAAACACGGATGTCCACATAATCAAACACCGCGATAAAACCGTAATACTTGTCGAGCAAGGCTTCGAAGTCCGGAGTGTTCTTATACTCCTTCAACCAGTTGTTCACCGAAACGAGCAAGCCATCAGCTTCATTCGGCATCAGCCAGGCCAATGACTGCGGCTCGGACAAATCAAAACGAACGGATAACTCAGGATAATAGCGGCGATTGATGGCAACGATATTGGAATCGGCAATGGTGCAATCCAGCTGTTTGAGCCAGACCTTTTCCAGTAAATTTTCCGTATTCGCCTGGCTGTCGGCCTGCCAGCTCAGGTCAGGATAGTCTGCTTTTAATTTTTTCAATAATTCTTCATAGCTGCTGCGTGCCGGCACTGCGAGTTGCACTTCGGTCAAATCTTCAATCTGGCTGGGCCGTTTGCCGCCCCGCCGGCATACCACTTGTTGTCTTACCGTCTGGTAGGGTTCACTGAAATAAAACTTTTCCGCCCGCCCGTCCGTCCGGGTGAGGCCGGCACTGGCAAGATCGGCCTCACCCCTTTCCAGCAGCGGCAGCATTTCGCTCAGGTTGTCCTTGATGATGAATCTGGCCTTGACACCCAGATGACTGGCATAGGCCGAAACCAGATCATATTCGAAGCCGGTGATACCATCACGGCCTTCGTAATAGGTCGTTGGTGCGTTACGGGTGACCACCACCAGTTCACCGCTTTGCAGAATCCGTTGCAACCGATCGGTTTTACTGCAGCCAGCCGGCAACAGTGACAACAGCAGGTAAAACACCAACAGCTTCAATCGTCGCTTCATCCCCACTCCTGTCATGCCGGAACAACCCCTCCTACAAGGATAAAACAGGGAAATTCAGGATACATCGGTTTTTCGGCGTATCCCGCATGCTTTCGGCTGCACTCACGCTATCCTCTTTGCAGCGCCAGCCTGCGCAGCCGCGGTCCCCACTGGTAAATACTCATACCCAGGAGGATACAACAGGTGCCCAGCCAGACAACAGGTTCAATCACCTCATGATTGAGGCTTTGCCCCAGCAACAAAGCCAGCACCGGCGTGATTAACGTCACCAGGGCCACGCGGCTTGCATCGATATGCTTGAGCACATAATAAAACATGAAAAAGCCGAACACCGAGCCGAACACCGCCAGGTAGCCGATGGAGGCAGCCGCATGCACGGGAATGGTTTCAGGCCATGCCCCGCCAAATAGCCACCAGGTGATCAGATACAAGGGCGCGGCTGCCAGCAAACCACCATTCACCACCGCCAGTGCGGGCAAACGGGCGCTGATGGACTTGACCCATACCGTGCTGATGGAGTGGATCAGCATGGACAACAAGGTGGCGGCAATCCCATAGAAGGCATTCTCCCCCAGTTTGATACCGGTACCGAAGATAATCACCAGGCCGGCCATGCCGATGACGATCCCCGTTATTTTGCTCGGGGTGAAACCACGCTCATGCAGAAAGAGCGACGCCAGCACACCGGTGACGATCGGGGTAAGACCGAAGATCACTGAGATCAAACCGGAAGGGATGAACTGGGAACCCCAATAGACACACATCATCGCGCCATAAATTCCCAAACCGGCTGCCGCATACGTCCAGCGGGCCTCACGGTGCAGTGGAATCCTGCGGGACAGAAGAAACACAAGCAATGTGCTCACTGCTGCGCCGATGAGCATACGTGCTGTCACACCAAACAAAAAGCCTGCACCGTCACCACTCCATTTGATCGCCAATGGGGTGGTGGACCAGATAATGATGATACCGAGATAAGCGGCAGGAACCGACATGTGTTTTCTCCTTGATAACACCCAAATAAAAAAGGCCACAGTTCTTATGAAGCTGTGGCCTTTTGAAAACTGATTAATCCTGTTGTCTACAATACAGATTTCCCCGGCCACGCCAGCAGATGCCATCCCTTGCGCAGGGGCAGCATGAAAATAATCAGGCGGCGGCTTTGTGTCTGTATCATGTCAGCAAGTGTGTACCGGCACAGGAAAACTGTCAAGCTTCTGCTTTTACATTGCCAGATTCCAAATAACCGTGCGAAAGGGTAGCGGTTCGTTATTTCGCAAGTCAGGACCCCGGAAGGCGTGTTCAGCAACTAACGCACATAAAAATAAAGCCATTGACTCGAGGTGGCTTCGCCCAACCTGCCGAGCAACGCGTCGGTCGGCAGTGCTTCCCTGGGATAAACATTAAAGACCGAAATGAATATCCGGCCAAAGCCCGCCGCCTGGCGCCAGTCAAGCGCGGTGGGGGAAAAGTGTTTCCGGCAGGCGGGGCATCTTGCCTGATGAGCCTGATCGGTCTGCCAACTCGCAAGCTGCTCCTGCCAGGCTGCATAGCGTCTACGGCAATGGGGACAGCGCGGCATCACATTCTCCCCGTCGGCGATAAACTGGATTGCAGGATGAATCGGACTGATACCCACATGGCAAAATTCATCACTTTGTGCTGCGCCCATGCCGGTTGCTGGCGCCAATTCAATTGCCGGGGCACATCCCATAAAGGTCACCAGCTGTAAAAAACGATCACCGATAAGAAAGCGCTGCGCCTGCAGCTCACCCCAGGCGTCACCAATAAAACCCATCTGCCGTAAAACTTCGATCAGCTCTGAAATGTTTTCCGGTGCATAATCGGGATCACGCGGATGCAACACAAGGCGGTACGGCATGGGAAATACAATCCGTTACTTCAAAACAGGCAGTATATCAGCACTGTTCCCAGGGAAGCTGATGAAACCGCCAGCCGCCCAATGAACTGCGGTGATGCTCCTCATCCAGTTCACCTTCGAATCCCTCATCCACGTTATATACCGAGGTGAACCCTTCCTTCAGCAGCAGTTCCCCCGCTTCCACCGAGCGTTTGCCGCTACGGCAGATCAGGATCACCGGTGCCGAGTGGATTTCACCGTGTTCGATTTTCCCCCCCAGCAGCAGTTTGCGTATGTCTTTGGCAAACTCGGGGTTCACCACCCAGTCCGGCTCGTCGATCCAGGGCACATTGATCGCCCCTTTGGGGTGTCCGACAAACAGATATTCCATGCTTGAACGCACATCCACCAACAGCGCACGTGGATCTTTCTGCGTGAGATCATAGGCTTCCTGACAGCTAATGGTTTTCAGTTCAATTGTCATAACCACCCCCCTGCCTGCTTCCGGATAACCCTGGGAAACCCGCGGGTATAAAAAATCCCGGTAAAAACAGGCTGTCTCCTGTTAAAATAGTACATATCACTGCGTGGAAAAGGTGTTTACCTCTGATACGGCTTATACCTGTAATGTGGGGACTGATCCATGGAACCCAATGGCAGGACGCCCGCCGGCAGGAAGTGTTCACAGCATGACTTGCCATCGGGTACCGTAAACCTGCCTCAGCGATTAACGAGCTGAGCACCTTTTAACGTTAATATAGACAAGCTACTGTGGCACTTGATTCATTCAATTTCCAGAGATAATTTTCCATGTCTGATACCGAATATTCTAAAGAAGAGCGCATCCTGCAAATGATGCGGAAAACCCTGACAGATATCGCCAAGGATACCTATACTGAACCAGGGCTGAAACACCCCTTGTCAGAGCGGACGATTCTCAACATCCGCGAATGCCTGCAACTGATCACCGCCCGCGAAGCGGAGCTGGCGCAAGAAGCCGGCAAGCCGTCCCGCATGCGCCCCCGCTATGCCGACGAACCACGCTCATCGGTGGTGGTTAAACTGGACACCACCCTTACGAAAAAGAAATCCAAACCGGATACGGACACGGATTAGGCGGCCCGCATTGCATGCGCAACGGCAACAGGGACACTGATACAGCAGGAGGCTCATCTGATATGTATCACGATACCCTGCCCATCCTTTTCGAAAACGTCGCTGCGATACTGCGGCAACACCCGCAGGGCATCAGCGAATATGCCCTCATCACCCGCCTGCGCGAGGCGGAGGTGCTGCCTGAGGAACTCCGGCAGACAGGCTCGACCCTGGAGCTGTTTCACCTCCATTTTCTGCTGTTTCACACCCTCTACCAGTTACGCGACCACTACTGGCAGACGGAAACCGGACAACTCGAGATCAGTCCGTTAAACATCCGCCTGCTTCCCTATGTAGCCGGCGAAACGGTGCTTGCGACAGCGGATCCGCTGCGGGACTATTACCTCGATCTGGAACAGCTGCAAACCACCGCTGAAGAGGATGTGGTTGAACTGCTCAGCCAGTTCTGGCTGCGCCTCGATGGCGGGGAGGAACGCAGCCGCGCCCTGCAGACCCTCGGTCTGCAGGATCCGGTCGACTATGCCACGATCAAAACGCGTTACCGCGAACTGGTGATGCAGCACCACCCTGATCGTGGTGGCGATACCACCCTGCTGCAACAATTGAACGCCGCGATGGAATGGCTGGCACGCTATCATGCCAACTGAATAACGGTACCGCATTCCAGCCCGGTTTTCCGTTCATGGCACGTACCAAGACAAACGATAAGTAAAGGTAATCGGGTACTAAATAGGCGTTCCGAATACCAGTACACTTGGGAAACGGAGCATCAGGACCAGAATCTGCCAATAATGTTAAATGATCTGGTATTCGGAACACTTATTTAGGAACGGCGAGATACGCACCCGAAGGCCTTACTCCTCCAACACCGCCCAGCGCTCATAGGCGCTTTCCAGTTCCTGATCAATCGCCTCCAGTCTGGCCAGCGTAGCGGCAATTTGCTGTTTGTCCTGTTTATAAAACGCAGCATCGCTCACCTGTTGTTGCAAATCCTGCTGTTGCTTTTCCAGGGTTTCGATCCGCGAGGGTAACATCTCGAGTTCACGCTGCTCCTTGTAACCCAGCTTTCGTCTGGCCGCCTGTGGCGTGCGGCGTTTTTCATTTCCGCCTGGTTTCGTTTCCGCCTGTTTGACAGGCTCGCTTTTTGCTGCCACGTCTGTTTGCTGCCGGTAGCGAAGCCAGTCCTGATAACCGCCGACATACTCCCCGATCCTGCCTTCTCCCTCAAACACCAGGCTACTGCTCACCACATTGTCCAGGAATGCACGATCGTGGCTGACCAGCAACAATGTGCCGCGGTACTCATTCAGCAGTTCCTCGAGCAGTTCGAGGGTCTCCACATCGAGATCATTCGTCGGTTCATCCATCACCAGCAGGTTGGCCGGGCGGGTGAACAGCCTGGCAAGAAGCAGGCGGTTGCGCTCACCACCGGACAAGGCCTTGACCGGTGAGTGCACCCGTTGCGGCGGAAACAGAAAATCCTGTAAATAACCGATCACATGGCGTTCACGCCCGTTGATCCGCACCGTCTCCCTGCCCTGGTTGAGATTCTCCAGCACTGTTTTTTCCGGATCGAGTTTGGCCCGGCTCTGATCGAAATAGGCCACTTCCAGTTTGCTGCCCAGCCTGACTTTACCGCTGTCGGGTTTCAACTCCCCCAGCAAGATGCGGATCAGGGTGGACTTGCCAACACCGTTGGGTCCGATAATGCCGACGCGATCGCCGCGCATGATGCGGGTGGAGAAATCCTTCAGGATCGGCCGGTCACCATACTGGAAGTCGACGTGTTCCACCTCGACGACCAGTTTGCCGGAGTGTTCCGCCTGTTCCAGATCCAGCCGCGCCTTGCCTTGCTGCTCGCGGCGGCTCGCCCGCGCCTGCCGCATCTCCTTCAGCGCCCGTACCCGTCCTTCATTCCGCGTGCGGCGGGCCTTGATCCCCTGACGGATCCAGGCCTCTTCCCGGGCCAGTTTCTTATCAAATTTAGCGTGGTGCACCGCCTCCACCGCCAGGCGCTCATCGCGTTTACGCAAATAATGGGCGTAATCACCGGGCCAGGAGGTGAGTACTCCCCGATCCAGCTCGATGATACGGGTCGCCAGCCGCTGTAAGAATGCGCGATCATGGGTGATGAACAACAGCGCTCCTTGAAAACCGAGCAGGAACTCCTCCAGCCAGGTGATGCCCTCGATATCCAGGTGATTGGTCGGCTCATCCAGCAACAGCAAATCCGGTTCACTCACCAGGGCGCGTGCCAGCAACACCCGGCGTTGCATTCCGCCGGACAACGCATGCATGTTTTTCTCAGCGGGAAGACCCAATTTGGAAATAGCCGTTTCCACACGCTGCTCGAACCGCCAGCCATCGGCGGTTTCCAGGGCATGTTGCAGTTCGTTTACCGTTTTCAGCTGCCGCTCGGTGTGTTCCTGCTCCAATGCAAGCAGTGCCTGATGATAACGGCTGATCAATTCCCCTACATTTTGCAGGCCACCGGCCACCACATCAAAAACACGACCTTCGGCACCGTGGGGCAGATCCTGCTCCAGCCGGGCGACACGGATACCGTCACGCTGCCAGATTTCACCCTCATCCGGCAGCGTTTCACCATAGATCATCCGCAGGAGACTGGTCTTGCCAGTGCCGTTGCGGCCAAGCAAACAGACCCGTTCACCTTGCTCGATTGCCAGCTCCACCTGATCCAGCAGGGCCACATGCCCGTAACTGAGCGAGACTTTCTTGAGAATTAACAACGGCGACGACATTTCCAACCTGTATTGAGCAATTTTTCGGCTGCCAATTATACGCCGTGATTTGAACCTCGGGTGGCATGAGTTAGACTACAATCAGTATGGTTTCTTGCTTGTCCACATCACGGTGGGGAAAAGTGACCGGTTTGATATCGGGCGGAACGGGTCATGTCAGCTTATTTTTGGCGACCGGCCCCTCGACTCTCGGGTGGTGATATACCCTGGCAAGCCCCCCCTTTTTCCGCACAGCGATTTTGCGGCAGGCCGGTTTTCATCACTATCTGTATGCAACCCGGAACAAAATACAATCGATGCAAGAAGAAGAACGTAAATTATTGCACGCAAAACTCGAGATGCTGAGCCTGGAACACAGTGATCTGGACGATATTATCAACCGTTTGTCCGCCGATCCCAGCTTTGACCAACTCAAATTGCGCCGCATGAAAAAGCGAAAGCTGCTGTTGAAGGACCAAATTTCCAGACTCCGCAGCAAATTGATCCCCGATATCGAAGCCTGATCCCCTTCTCAGGCTTGTACATCGTGATAACAGATTCTAGAGTTGAACAAGAAGAGCAACGGATAAACCCACTGGATGAATAGGCGTATAGAAGACAAACGAAGCCATCCCCGCATACCCATCACCCTCACCGTTCAACTCCGCTGGGGTGATAATTCCCCCCGATTCTTCAAGACACGGGACATTTGCGACAATGGCGTGTTCCTGCTTGCGGGCCAGGCACCCTTCCCCCCCTTGGGGAGTGAACTTTCAATCAAGGTGATGGAGGATCTCGATGGTGAGGATCCCCCCTGGGTGAAGGGAATCGTTGTCAGGGAAGATGAGGAAGGTATCGGCATCCAGTTGCTCGGTTGAAACCAGCCGGGGGGAAAAGGCGCCCCAAGGCAACGCCTCCCCCTCCCGGATTAGCCGCGACAGGCAGGATCAAGCATAATAGAACCATCCGTAATCCGTTCAACCGACTGGTCATACCATGCCTGAATCAACAACCACACCTGCCGATGCCGAACTGCTGATCGCCACCGGCTGTGCCCACTGCCCGGTGGTGCTGGAAGGACTAACCACCTTGCTCAAGGAAGGCCTCATCGGACAACTGACCATAACCAATATTGTCGTCCAGCCGGAACGCGCCCGTGAGCTGGGGGTGCGGTCCGTCCCCTGGACACGGCTTGGCCCCTTTATCCTGGAAGGCATGCACAGCCCGGCCGAATTGCGCGAATGGGTAAAGCGTGCCGGCAGTATGGAAGGCATGAGCCTCTATCTCCATGAGCAACTCAAACAGGGAAAATTGCAGCAGATGGAAACCTTCCTTGCCGCCCAGCCCCAATGGCTGAAAGCCCTGATCCCGCTACTGGAGGATGAGGATACCGATATGAAGGTGCGCATCGGTATCGATGCCCTGCTGGAAAGCCTTGCCGGAAAGACGGATTTGTCTCCCCTCATCCCCGAACTCGGCCGCCTCTCACAACACCAGCGCCAGTCACTACGCGGCGATGCCTGTCATTACCTCTCATTGACCGGTGATGCCGCCGCCATTCCCTATCTGCAGGCCCGGCTGCAGGACGAAAGTCCGGAAGTACGGGAAATCGCTGAAGAGGGGCTGGCCGAAATGGCAGTCAGCGAAAACGCCTGAGGGGACGCCCTGCTGCTATGGCCACCTGGTATGTTTACATGGTGCGTTGCCGGGACAACAGTCTCTATACCGGGATCAGCACGGATCCCCGGGGGCGTGTGAAACAGCATAATCAGGGGGGGATGCAGGCCGCCAAATACACCCGCGGCCGCCGCCCGGTCACACTGGTCTATACGGAAGAGGCCGCCTCCCGTGCAGACGCCCTGAAACGGGAATATGCCATCAAACAGCTCAAGCGCCAGGCTAAATTACGATTGATCCAGCAGCAATAGAGGCGTCTGCCCCTGCTGTTATCCTCACGCCGGAATGGCCCGCAGGGCCGCTTCCAGTGCAACTTCATCAACAGGAAAGTCGAGTGCCTTGTGAACCGGAAAACGGCTGCTCACTTTCTCGAACTGGTGTGCATATTCCGCTTCATAGAAAATAATCACGCGCGTGTCCGGCAAACGCTGCAGGACCGCCATCAGGGTTTCCAGCGAACTGGTGCGATCACGAAAGTCCGACTGGTAATTGAACTCGGCGACAACCACTTGCGGAGTGATCTTTTTTAACAGGCGGGTTGCATTGCGAACCGACGTTACCGTTTCAACGGTAAAACCACAACGCCGGTAAATGGAACTGAAATCAGGATAGCCGCCCAGTTCGATAACCGACAGCAACACCCTTTTGTTTTTCATATTAATAACCGTTCTCCCCTTACTTCCCCGGCTACGAAAACAGTTTACCACAGCCCCGGCCGATCCGCCTTGTGGAACTATTCTGCTGTTGACTGTCGAACAGCTTGTCTGGCCGGGTACACCCCGGTATCCTTGGCGGCACGCCACTCCAATAGCAGATTTCATCCACGTTTTATTTGCTGAAACAGCTACCAAACTGAGGAACAGGAAAATGCCTTACTTTGTTTACAAGATTCTGCCCGGGGTCACCAAGCTGGTGAAAAACCTGGAAAAACTCGACGAATTCGAAAATTTCAAACAAGCCAAGAACTTCGTCAAGGAAAAACGTATTGCCCAGGATGCAAATGATCAAAGCAGCTACAAGATTATTTTTGCGGAAAACACCCTGGAAGCCGAGGAACGGCTGCAGGAACACCGTGAAAAACCGATTTTACGCGAATGGGAAAAATAGGCCTGTCATTTTCGGGTATGCTATCCGGCTGTGGACGAAAACGAATACAGACAAATCTATCACAACGTCAACCAGCGCAAGTGCGTTTTTGAAAAAGCCATTGTCGCGCGCCGTTGCACCTGTTCAAAGGCACAACGGTTTCATCTCGCCGATCGGGAAGGCGTAAGTTGTCTCGATGCCGGCGGCAACCACACCTGCAGCCGTCTGCTGGAGATACTGCACCATAAAACCGGTTTTGCCCTGCACCTCACGCGGCCCACAAGCCGGCTGCCACATGCAAAAGAAATAAAAGTACAGATTGGCGGAATGCTTGGCATACAAAAACTGTTATACCCTGAAAAGGCGCAACCCCAGGCAGTCGAGGATATCTTCAGATTGACACAGGAGGCACTTCACCGCTTTGGCCGGCTGGAAGCACTGCCTTATGAGGAAATCGTTCGCTCGATTGTCAATTTCAAGGGCCGTGAGCGGCACCGCTCCGGTAAAGACAAGTAACATGTTCTCAGGAGCAAATAATTGTGCGAAAAAATACCGCTCAGGAATCAAACCAGTCGAAAGTACAGTCGAGGTGAGAACGAATGGCAACAATCCCGTCGAGGCCATCTTCCACCATGACACTCACCGGGGTTCGGCTGCGAAACCGTTTGTTTCTTTGCTTAATCCAGATCAACCCCATTGAAGGGTTATGCGGATAAGTGGTGCGCAGGGCGTCGGCGATACCAAGTATATGCTCGATACGCTCATTGACCTCATCGGTATCGGGCAAAGGGGTGTTGTTACGATAGCGCCTTAACATACGGTTTGGTGTTTTCTCGGGCAGGTTTAAAATCGCGATGGTTTGTTCGCTGTTCAAGCCCCATTGATCCAGTATATTCATCACGCCACGCGCCAATGCACAACGCTCCTTCTCTGTATAAATAGCCTGCATTTTGTCTGGCATTATCCCGCCTCTTTGCAAAAAGTAATATTAACAGTGTACATCATTCCACAATAACGTCTAATCAGACATAGGGTGGAATATCACAAAAAAAAGACGTGCGTGTCAAAAAAGTAACAGTCAATACACCCACAAAGCAAACGTAAATAGGGAAGAAGCTGCTCCCGTTACCCGATGGTACGGTGTTTGAACAAACAGGATTGTCAGATTTTGATAAACGCCAGCGAATAATCGTGGTTCATCATCTGCTGCTCGCTGACGGCGTTATAGATGACCTGCAAAAATGCCATGTTCTGATCGATGTTTCTGGCAAAATTGTAAATGATGGATACGACCTCTTTTTCCAGGTCGGCAAGAATTTCCTCGCTGGCCTTGGCAGTATTATCCGCAGCGAGCCGCCGCTCTGCCAGCTTTTGTATTTGCGGATGGCTTACAATCAGAAACCTCAACATCGCCAGGCGTAGCAACAACATCTGCACATAGGTAAAACTGTCAGGCATGGTATAAAACCATTCGCGGAACAGACAGTTTTGCAAATAACGCGTCAGATACCGCTCCACTTCAGGTGCAAAGGCGGCTTCACAGCGGTGGCGACGCCGATCGAACTCCTTCTGCAAAGCCGTAATGCCGATGTCCGCCTGCGCATCGCCGCCTGCCTCCCTGTCAAAGGTCTCTATATAATCAGCGAAAATCCTGTTCACCAGTTTGCCAATCGGCTCGCCGGGAAAACGGACCTGTTTGATTTTCAAGATTGAGTGCACCACCACCAACCCCACAGACTCGCCGCGTTCATAACGAAGAAGATACTCCCCTATTTTGTTCAGGCTGGAATTTTCTGCAATTTCCGCAAGATTGTTTGCCAGTTGCTGCTCATCCGGCGCACCACAATCCTTGTGATAGTATTGGGAAATACGATGCGCCAGGGTTGCCAGCGCGTACAAACGCGTATCGAGTTCCACGCTTTCTTCGCCGCACAATTTCAGCATGGCACCACGTACCTGCTTGAAGTAACGCGCATAATAATCCTTTGGATTATTCGGTAATTCGCGTTGCAGCGGATAATCACGCTGCCGTGGCAAAATGGAAGGACTGAAAGAAACATACTTCATCTCCCCTTCCGCCGACAAACAACGCCGCACCACTTCCGGGCATGACAAGGCACCGCTCATTTCAATTTCATCACCATTACGGGAGATAACCCGCGGAAAAAAAGCACAGGTGTTGCCAAGGGGCTGCACGCCATAAAGACGGTGAACATTGCAAAACCCGTCCTTCCCCAACATCGGACAATGGCCGGTTTCATCCATTAAAATAAAGGCGAAATCATGGTCGCCGCTGACCGGCTGCTCATTTATTTGGATATAACGTTCAAATAACTTCGCGTTCTCCGCATCAGCCATCATTTTCTGTTTCAATAACAGATAATGCTTCTTGTCCAGTTTGATCTCCCAATGCTGGCAGCAGGTGTCTTCGCACTTGTCGGCCAGACATTGAAAATCCCGGAAATAATGCGGGGTTTTATAAGAAAGGCTCATAAGGATAAAGGCCAGGTTCAGGACGGAAAAGAATTAAGCCGCATTATTGCCGGAGCAACTCAGACTCGCGAATTTGAGGTGAAATCCACCAGCACCATGCCACAAAAGCGATTACCGCGATAGAACTCAACCCGGTAAAATTTAGCCGATTTATCAACGGAAAAACGGCGGGCAATATCGTTTCGGCTTATCAGCAAACCACTTTCGTTACGCACACCCTTGCGACGAAAACCGATCACATTGATGCGGTACCCTTCCAGGGGCAACACCTTGAACTTGTCGAGCACCTTGACGGCGGTGCCCAGTTTCACTTCATGCAATACCCCGTCGATTTCCAGTTTGACATTTTGCAGACTGTCATCGAACTCGAAATATTCAGGATGCAGGCGTGTCACATGACGGTTGCCGTAGCGCACCTGGTAATAGCGTTTTTTATTGATGACGGCCACAAGGGGATTGCTGGAGGAAAACTCCAGCGGCGAGTCCTTGCGCATCGGTATATAGGAAAGGCGTGCGCGTGCGCGCGCCATGTCGAAAAATATGCGATTTTCGTATAACGCAAGTTTTACGTTATTGTCTATGCGCTGTTTCACCGCCCGGCTGGTCAGATTGAAACCACGCGTATACTCAATCCCGAGTTTTTGCATAAAGGCTTCAACAATCTGCAAGTGGAACAATGTCCGCTCGTGGGTCAGAAAAGATTTACTTGCCTCCACCCCGAATGCCGGGCGCTGGTGCTGTATGGCAAAATAGGTCAGGGTTTTTTCCATCTCACGGTCACCCTCGCGGGTATGTGTATTCTTGACCGCAAACCAGTGATTTTTCCTGCTGATGATTTTATTCACATGTTGGGCAACCTCATCAGCGAGTTGCTGCAAATTACCATATTTAACGTCCGGCAGTTCAGCCTGATCGATAATCACACTTTGTCCCCACCGGCTGGCGTTGTGCAGCTTGTCGATATAGACAGGACGGTAAAAGCCGCTGCCATCATGCAGATTCAAAACGATATCAACCCGCTTGTCCAGAATGATTGCTTTTATTTTTTCCACGATGTCGTATTCGGGATCATCCGGTTTGATATCGGCAAATTTACGGTTCATATCGCCGTAAATTCCACGCGAACGATGAATAATGCTTGGAAAATTGAGGTTTGGCACAACCCAGACATTGCCACTGTGTATACTGTATTCGGTCACCAACAATGAGGCTGCATTGAAACCGCCAGGCTCATCACCCTGAATACCACCAATCACCAGTATGGTCGGCCCCTGCTGCGACGATTCGAGTTTGTGCAGAGAAAACTTGAGTTTTTCCACATCGGCATAAGCACCACGGAAAAACATACTTGCCACAATCAGGATGAAATACAGATAACGCATCATACCACCTTGATGTGCCAGGGTTCGTAGCGCACACCGACTTGATTATCCGGCGTGTAACGGATATTGATATAACCAAGCTCACGCAGCTTGTTGAATGCCTGCGATTTTGCAAAGCGGGCGGTGAAGTTGTCCCGCCCAAGCCCCCGTTGTCCGACGTCGAAGTCACCTATGCCATGATAGGAATGACCGGGAGGAGCCAGAGAGCGGGAAGCACGCGACAAATTCCCCCTGGTTTTTTCCACTTTCGCCAGGAAAAGATACAGCTGTTTGCTAACCCCGCGGATGCCTGAAGTCAGGATCAGTTCCTGCCCCACATCCTTTTGCACACGCTGGAACATTTTCAGGGACTCACCACGAAACAGAAAATTTCCGCTGCGGGGGATTTTTATGGTTTCAGCATGCGGGATGACCGCCGTCAGTCGGGTCAACACCTTGTCACCGAAAAATCCGTAATTGTGGGCATCGTTGCTGAAGATCTCCTCGAGAAAACTTTTCTCCTCGGGAGAGAAGGCGCCAATCACGGAAAATTGCCGGGCATAACGCAGCATTTCGTCAAATCCCAGCAGGCTGAAGTTGGCATACCCGATATATTTCTGCAGCCGCTCCATGCGCCGCACCGTCTGCTGCAGCAAGGGCCATTTTGCTTCCGGCAGGTAAACGTCTTCCACAAAATCCCGGTTGAAATGTTTGACCTTGTAATTAAGCCGCGGCTCTGGATCATGCTCGATCCGCGGTTCGGGATCATGCTCGATGATCTCGATGGCTTTCTTTTTGGCGGGTAACGGCGCAGCCGGTTTACGCCATAGCCAGCCGGCGGTTGTGGCAAGCAACAATCCACCAGTAAGTGTCTTGAGCAGGGTTCGGCGTTTCATACAATATCCAAAGCGGCGGTCTTCATGCTGAACAAAGTGTAAAACTTCCTTTGCGGCTAACAGAGGGGGAACCAGAATGTCGCGCCTACTCTCCCTCTTTTATCCAGGACTCCAGTGCGTTGATGATTTTCTGTGCCTGATCACGGCTTGAAATATTGAACTTGGACTTTTGCTGGTATTCACCGTTGCGCTTCTGATAGCGGCGAATACTGTATTTCTCCGGCCCGTATTCCTGCTTGCGCCGATCCCAGTCCTGATAACGGTATATGATTGTGGACCAGGCACCCTTGGTGAGGATCACCTTGTCCAATTGTTTGGAAACAAGTTGACCGTCTTCCATGTAATCAACGGTTAAATCTTCAACATCGGTTGCACCCATTATTTACCTCACTGCCTGTGGTTTATCAAATATCAGCATTCTAGCCCAAATTGCGGCACTCTCCCACATTCACTTTAATAGCTGTGCAAAAAAGCTGTCCACTTGAATAACGGTGATCGCCGTCATTGGACACGGCTGTTCAACTCGCTTTTTTCCTGGAACAGCCGGCGGGAAAGCGGTGCGCATAGCGCGCGATCCATTCCAGCGCCGCTTCGCTGCTGCTCAAGTTCCGCCCCTCCCTGGCAAAAACTTCATTTTTGTAATGTTCTATCTGGCAAATTTGCTCGACCATTCGGATTTTATAGGCTTCCTGCTCACCAATAAATGTCACTCCTGCCTCATAATGGTCACCCTCCTGCCGGCACCAGACCACACGCGCCCTGACCTCACAAGGCGGATCCACCGCCTCGATACGGATATTGATGACACTGTCAATCTGCAAGGCCTCTGCGGTACTGAAACAGAGACCACCGTAGCCGATATCGGTAAGTTTTCCTTCCTCACTCTCCACGATGATCGCAATGTCAGAGGGATGACGAATAAAATCTCTCATCACGGATCTCCTGGCCAAAGCCTGAACCAATCACATAAGATATGATGCATAATTCGGACCTGATTTCCCATGTTTTTTTTATTGTTATAACCAGCATAAGCCGCTTTGACAGGATTACCATGCTCGATCTCACACGCCGGCAAAAAAAAATGCTTGCACTCTCACTGCTGGGAGCGGCTGCGTTATACCTCGGCTTCGTGCTCTATACCGGTTTTGACGATTTTGTTCATGCCGCCGGCCAGCTTGGCGTTGGAGGGTGGGGACTTATCCTGGCCTGCTCATCGGGCAACTACCTGTTGCGTTTTATCCGCTGGAATTTCTATCTGCACCGGTTCAACCACCGGCTGCCGCTATTCCTCCACTTCAACTACTACATGTCAGCCTTTGCTCTCACCACCACCCCGGGCAAAGCCGGTGAAACAATCCGCTCGCTCTATCTGAAGAGTCACCACATTCCCTTTACACACAGTCTTGCAATGTTTTTCACCGAGCGTTTTCTGGACGTGGTGGTGGTTACCCTGCTGGCAACACTCTCGCTTTTGTCACTTGACCAATACGGAGAATTTGTCCTGCTGGCCGCCATCGTGCTGGCATTGATGCTGCCGTTGTTGCGAAGCAGACTGGTGATAAAAACACTGCAACATCTGGCCGGACGAATTGCGCTCCCCTCCCTCAGCCATTTTATCCAACATATCAGTGTATTACTCGACTCCGCACGCCGCCTGTTGCAATGGCAAAACCTGTATACAGGCCTGATCCTTGGCGTTGCCGCCTGGAGCATTCAAGGCCTGGCATTTTATTTTATTCTTTCCACCCTGGGGCCCGATCTCGGGCTGACAACGGCGATGTCGATTTACGCCATCAGCTTGCTAGCAGGGGCACTCTCTTTTGTCCCTGGCGGGATCGGCACCACCGAAGCCGTGATGGGCTTGCTGCTGCTGCATTTTGGTGCCGACAACGTCTCTGCCGTGGCGATCCCCGTTATCAGCCGCATCTCCACCTTGTGGTTTGCGGTCACTCTGGGATTAATCTCCTCCAGCTACCTTGGCATCAGCGGTGCCGCCGCAAAAACCGTGGCGGAAAAATAAACTTACTGCAGCCAGAGATACCAAAACGGCAGTGTCAGCACACTCAACAGGGTGGAAACCGTTACCGCCGCCGCATACAAACCCGTATCCAGGTTATAACGTTCACACACCATCAGACCAAGCACCATGCTTGGCATCGCTCCCTCCAGTACCAGCGCAAGTTGTAACTCGCCACTGATGCCCAACAGAGCGGATACGCCCCAGACCATCAAAGGTAAAATCACCAATTGAATCACCGCAACCAGCATCACCGCCGGCAGCTTTTTTTTCACCAGACTTCCGGCCTGCAGATTCATCCCCAGCGCCAGCAACATCAGTGGAATAACCGCCTTGCCCAGCATATCCAACGTCTGCTCGAACAAATGCGGTAATGGTACCGCTGCTGCATTCAAGGCGACTGCCAGCACCGCGACCCACAACGGCGGAATATGCAATAACTGTTTCAGCGGGTGGAGATGCTCCCTGGCTGAGCCGAAGTGTGCCGCGATGAAAAAACCCACGGTAAATAACAACGGGGTCGAGGCAAACAAATCAAACTGGATCGCAACGCTTGCTGCCCAGTCCCCCAGGGTCGCAACCAATACCGGCAAACCCAGATAGGTCACGTTACCAAAGGCGGACGCGAGAATGACCGCGCCGGTGACACGCCTTTCCTGTGCACAGCTGCGGCATACGATCCAGCTGATCAACATGCCGGCCAGAATACTGCTCACCGCCACCCCGCTGATACGCAAGGAATCGAGTCCCAGGGGTGCCAACCATAAAACACGCAGCACCAATGCCGGCAGAAGAAGGTAAAACACCAATTCTGTCAATACCGTGCGGACGGTTTCCACGGATAGCTTGCCGGGCTGCAGAATACGCCACAACACGCCGGCAGCCACGAGCAGGATCATTTGTAGCAGTGATTCAAAAATCGCCATCTGTCACAATTCCGAAAAAAAGTCGATACAAAGATACCACCTGGATGTGTTATTATGCAGCGGCAGCATAAGGAATATTTAGTTACCAAAACGGACTCTCAAGCGGCTGATCCCGATAACGAACGTCATCAACCACATTAGTGATACCTTTTTGTTTTCTGTGCAGGACACCAATTAGAGGAAAAAATGCGTATTCTCCACACCATGTTACGTGTTGGAAATCTCGACCGCTCCATAGAATTCTATACCAATGTACTCGGTATGGAGCTGTTACGTCAAAAGGACTACCCTGATGGCAAGTTCACCCTTGCCTTTTTGGGTTACGGCCCGGAATCCGAAAACGCCGTTCTTGAACTCACTTACAACTGGGGCACCGATCATTATGATCCCGGCACTGGTTTTGGGCATATCGCCGTGGAAGTCGATGATGTCCATGAAGCGGTTGATGAAATCAAAAAACGTGGTGGCAAGATTATCCGTGATGCCGGGCCAATGAATGCCGGTACAACCATCATCGCCTTTGTTGAAGATCCGGACGGTTACGCCATCGAGCTGATTGGTAAAAAACGCTGACATTCGTTTGAATTGGGGCAAAACGGCAACAGTTAATTATCCGGCACATCCCAGATGAAGCCATTACTCTCCAGATTACGTGCTGCTTTGCTCCGCTGGTTTGAGCTGCCAGCGGAAAAGGAGCTGCAGACAATCCTGCAGAATATCCAGGACATCTATTACCGCGTGGACAAGGAAGGCATGCTGGTTCGGGTTTCCGACTCCGTGGAAGATCTCCTCGGCTACACACCTGCCGAAGTCATCGGCACCCGTATGGCCGATTATTATGTCGATCCCAACGGCAGGGAAAAATTTCTGCAAACTCTGCGGGAGGCTGACGGCAGCATCAATAATTATGATGTCTTGCTCCGCCATAAAAACGGATCAGAGGTCTGGATCTCCACCAATTCCCACTTCTACTGTGACAGCGAAGGGGAAATTGCCGGTGTGGAAGGTATTGCCCGCAATATTACCGAACTGAAATCACATATTAATGAACTCTATAAACTGTCCACTATTCTGGAACATACCGCTGACATGGTGATGGTGACCGGCCCTGATGGCATCATTGAGTACGTTAACCATGCTTTTGAGAGAATCACCGGATACAGCAGTAAAGACGTCATTGGTAAAACCCCTGCCGTTCTCAACTCGGGCGAACATGATACAGAGGAATATGCCCATCTGTGGAAAACCATCAACGCCGGCGAGGTCTATCGTAACGTACTCATTAACAAACGCAAGGATGGCACGCTGTTTTATGAGGAAAAGACCATAACCCCCCTGAAAGACGAAAACGGCAAGATCATTCACTTTATTTCCACCGCCAAGGACATCTCTGACCGGATCCAGGCACATAAACGCCTGCACCACATGGCGCATCACGATGCCCTTACGGGTTTACCCAACCGCACTCTGTTCCTCGACCGTCTGGAACAGGCCCTGCACCGCGCCTTGCTCCACACCCGTCTGGTTGCCGTGTTGTTTCTGGACCTCGATCGCTTTAAAAACATCAACGACACACTTGGGCATAACGTGGGTGATGAGTTACTGGTTCAACTGACCGAGCGTCTTACCCAAAATATCCGCTATGGTGACACCATCGGCCGATTTGGCGGGGATGAGTTTGTCATTCTCCTGGACGATCTGGAAAATGAACGTTATATCTCTTCCCTCGCACAAAAAATCCTGGATACACTGATCAATCCGTTTATCATCAACAACCATGAACTCTACATCACCGCCAGTATCGGTATCAGCATCTACCCCAGTGACGGCCACGATACTGAAACACTCTTACGTAATGCCGATATTGCCATGTACCGCGCCAAGGATCTCGGCAAAAACAATTACCAGTTCTATTCGGACGATATGAGCGCACGCATTTTCGAGCGTCTCACCCTGGAAAATCATCTGCGCCACGCGCTGGAACGTGATGAATTTGTGCTGCACTACCAACCACAGGTGGATGCACAAACACAACGCATACACGGTGTCGAAGCACTGCTGCGCTGGCAACACCCGGAAATCGGTCTGGTCTCCCCACCAAACTTCATACCCTTGCTCGAGGAAACCGGATTAATCGAGGAAGTGGGTGACTGGTTACTTGAATCCGCCTGCAAGCAATCACGCCAGTGGCACGACACGGGCAGCTCTTATCTGCATATGTCGGTAAACCTCTCCAGCAGGCAATTCAACAACCCTGCTTTTTTTGATTCCATTCAAAAAATCATCCGGCAAACGGGGATAAACCCGGAATTCCTGGAGCTTGAAATAACCGAAAGTATGTTGATGCGAAATGCCAGCAGTACGATTAACGCTCTCGATACCCTCTCCCAACTGGGCGTAAGATTTGCGATTGACGATTTTGGTACGGGGTATTCCTCTCTCAACTACCTGCGGCGTTTTCCAATCGATACCATCAAAATCGACCGCAGTTTTATCCGTGATATCACTACCGATGAAGACGATGCTGCAATCACCTCTGCTATCATCGTAATGGCCCACAGCCTGTCAATGAACGTGATTGCCGAAGGGGTGGAAAATGACAGCCAGCTGGCCTTTCTGCAGGAACACAACTGCCACTACATCCAGGGGCACTTCTTCAGTCATGCGCTACCCGCAGAGGAAATCACTCACCTGCTGCAAAAACAAAATGTCTGAGCCACTCATGACTGCGTTTTGTACTCCGTATATTTACGGGCACTGCCGCGTACTTTGTCGGCAGGATATTTTTCTGCGTTGATTTGCATTTTTTCCTTCACCGCCTGCAACAAATCGATATCCAGGCGTTCACTCAGACGTAGCAGATAGATAAAAATGTCCGCCATCTCATACGCCACTTCACACCGCTTGTCGTCGCCGAGATCCCTGCTCTGTTCCTCGGTAAGCCATTGAAAATGCTCGAGCAACTCGGCCGCCTCAACACTCAGCGCCATCACCAGGTTCTTCGGCGAGTGAAACTGTTCCCAGTCACGTTGCCTGGCAAATTCCCGCAGTTCATCCTTCAATTGCCGCAAACTTTCTTCAGCCATGCCCTTGCCTCATCATTGACCTGCACAAAAAAAAGCCCGCATGCTGACGGGCTTTTGTAAAATATGGATGTGCCTTCATTATTGTTGGAGCCGCGCTTTTCTGTAAGCACCGATTTGACGACTCAGTTCAAGATAATACCAATCATCGATATTCACTATCTTGTGTTGCCCCTCGAGAAACTCGATCATCACACGTAACGGATTTTCGTGCCGATAGAGGACCAGTTTCACTTTCATGAGTTTGCCGGTGCGATTTGTATACCAGGCACCAACTTCCGGTTCTTGTTTTGTGTACAACATTAACCCCCCCTGAATAATGCCACCCTGAAAAAACATTCGTTATCCTTATGCGCCCAGCTTACCAAACCCTGCGCTTTTCGGGGACAGAAAAAAGCATTTTTTTTACCCCGATCAAACCGGTTTTTTTACTTGGTCTAAAAAAACAATCCGTCGATGGAAAGACAGGCATGCGATTTTACGCCGGTGTTTCGCTCTTTCACTCCCCGTTTACCGCACACACGTTACTGATATTCCGTGCGGGCACGGTACGAGGTGGCGTCAAGACGGGTTTGGGCAAACCGATTCCCCCCACTGCCATCACTCACTGGCGCGTCACGGAACCCTGAATCCATGACCCGAATCACCACAATGTGACAGAGAACATGTTATGAAGAGAAACAGGGCAATCGGCCATCAACTTCGGCCGTGTCATGCCGATACCCTAACTGACTGTGCGGGAAAGGTGCCGGTTTGCGATCCGGCGGATCGGCGGCCTGGAAACCTGATCCCCGTCTTTGGTTGACGGTGATGCCCCCGGGATTAAAGCCGCCCCCTTTCCCGTACGATTAGCAGCTTGTTATTGAACCAGAATACAGGTTGTAAAAAATGTTTTTTTACAACCACTTACTGACTATACTTTAACAGGATTTACAAGAAGACAAACCAGGGATCATGTTCAAAACCGGCAATACATTAGGCATTGTGACCTTGTTGGGATGGCTGCTGAGCTTTCCCGGCGTGGCTGCCGTGCAGAGTCCGGCCGAACACACCCGCGTGGCACAACGGTACCAGTTCCAGGAAGCGGAAAAGGCACTGAAAAAAGGCCATATCACCCGCTTCCGCCGGCTCGCAAAATCGCTGCAGGACTACCCCCTCTACCCTTATCTGGAATATGCAGCGCTGAAACGGCAACTCGACACCGCAACCCCGGAAAAAATACAAGCCTTCCTGCAACAGTATGGTGACAGTCCGCTTGCCGGCCGCTTGCACAAAAACTGGCTCTACAGCCTGGCGCGCCGTGGCCGCTGGCAACTGCTGGCGGACAACTTCGACAGCACCGTTACGGAAAAACGCTTGTTGTGTCATTACGCCCATGCGCTGGTGAAAACCGGCCAAAGCGAACGGGCATTCGCAATATTACGTGAAAGGTTATGGCTGACACACCGTTCCCTGCCCCGCCAATGCAACAAACCCATCGCCGCCTGGAAAAAATCCGGCGAGCTCACGCCGGAGCTCGTCTGGCAGCGGATCCGCCTGGCGATGCAAAAAGGGCGTGTCCGTCTCGCCCGCCACCTCGCGAAACTTCTGCCACAAAATGAGCGTTTCTGGGTGGACATCTGGGTCAAGGTGCGACGGGATCCAGGCTATCTGACTGAAGTGTTTGCTCACTTCAGTGAATCCCCCAACCCTGTGCTCGGCTGGATCAGTGTGTACGGCCTGCGCCGCATGGCGTCTAAAAAACCACTCGAGGCAGCGGCCACCTGGAAAACACTGAAACGACAGTACCCCTTCAGCAGCAATGAAGCCGAGCGTATCGAACGGCGGCTTGCACTGGCATTACTCAATGAACACGATGACAAGGCGGCCCAGCTCTGGCTTGCGGAACTGGATCTGGGCCGTACCGATGACAAGGTGATCAGCCTGCATTTCTTTTCCGCCATGCAGGATCAGGACTGGGAAACCGCCCTTGCCTGGCTTGAACGCCTCAGCCCGGCACAGCAACATACTGAACAATGGCGCTACTGGCGCGGCCGGGTCCTGGAAGCCATGGGACGGCTCGAGGAAGCACGCTCCGTCTATGTTCTCAATGGGGAAAGCCGCGGCTATTACAGCTTCCTGGCGGCTGACCGGGCCGGACACCGCTACCAGTTTGCCCATGTGCCGCTGCGTTACGAGGCCAGCGATCTGGCCGATCTCAGTGCCCTTCCGTCGATCCAGCGGGCGCGTGAACTGATCGCAATCAAACGCACCGTGGATGCCCGGCGGGAGTGGAATTACACCATCGCCCGCCTGCCCCAGGCCCAGTTGCTCAAGGCTGCCAAACTGGCGGATCAGTGGGGCTGGCACGACCGTGTGATTGCCACGCTCGCCCAGGCCGGTTACTGGGACGATCTTGAGCTGCGCTTTCCCCTGGGCCACCAGCAGCTGGTCTTGAGCCAGGCCGCCAGACAGAAGATCAATCCTGCCTGGGCGTTCGCCATCATCCGTCAGGAAAGCGCATTCACGCCCGACGCCCGTTCCCATGCGGGGGCGCTTGGCCTGATGCAACTGCTGCCCCGCACCGCCCGTCGTGTCGCCCGCAATATGCACCTGCGCCGGCCCAAACGGCATGATCTGCTAAAGGCGGAAACCAATATCCGTCTCGGTGTGCGTTTCCTGAAAAAGGTTCAGGACCGTTTTCACGGCCACCCCGTTCTGGCCACGGCCGCCTACAATGCCGGTCAATACCGGGTGAAACAGTGGCTGCCGCAACAGGGAAGTGTCGCCGCCGACGTGTGGATCGAAACCGTGCCTTTCAAGGAAACACGGGAATATCTCAAACGGGTGCTGACCTACACGGTGATCTACGAACAGCGTCTCGGCCGGCAACCCGTCCCCCTGCTGGAACGCATGACGCCAATCGGTGTCTCTATTCATACCGCTGACAAAACCCTGCACGCAGGACACAAAGACACCTGAAAATCCGGATTTCTCTGAACGGACGAATTTGGTGTTAAAGTCCTGCAGCAACCAGCCGATATATATTCACCAGACAGTAACCACAAACAGTCATCATGGAACGGCTATTGGAGAATAAACCATGCTAATTTTTCTGCTAACCTGCCTTGGCCTGACTCTGTTCCTCAGCGGCTACTACATCGGCAGCCAGATGGGGCGCACACATTTTATCCGCGGATACCTGGCGGAATCCCGCAAGGTTAAACAATAACCAACTTTTCCTCCTCTTAAGACGATCTACCCATACCGTGGTTCGCCACGGTATTTTTTTGCATGGAACGAATCTCATTATTTCCTAACAATCAATAACTTACAAATTATTATTGATATTTTACATGAATAGAGCTATATAATGACTGAACTCGACCGGGAAAAAACAGTCGAACTTGGAGGTATGAATCAACAGGATACATCATTGTTCATCAACTATTTCTTTAATATTCAAGAACTTATATAATACTCTTTACAAATTACTTTATGTATTGTATAGTGTGATGACATTGATGGAGGAAACGCTGATGAATAATGAAGAATTGCCTCTATACGAAGTCGAGGAAGTATCCCTGGAAGAAGCCATCCTGATGCTGGCGTCTGAAGATGAAAAATACCGGGCGGACTATCGCGAGAGCTCGGAACGACTGCTCCAGTTTGTCGCCTGAAAGAGAAGAACAGCTCACCCCCTGATGCATGTTGGTCTGGAATATTTCCAGACCAACCGCTGCATCCCCTGACGGTGAATCCACCGACGCAGAATCTACCGCATCAATACTTCGATGATTTTGTCTTCCTGCTGGATACGTTCGGCCAGGGCTTCACCCAGCATGGAGAGATCGGAATCGAGTGAGGAAAAATCATCCAGTTGTTCCTCATTTTCATATTTGTCATTGAAATCAAGGATCTGCTGGGTGATTGCCGAAATGCGGGGATAAATCCCCTCCGCAATCCTTTTGATGTCCTTGCGGCGCTCCGTCCCGTCTGCCACAAAGCGGTATAACTGAAAATGCGCACTCGCCGTATAATCGACCAGCGATTCACAAAATTCCTGCAACAGCTCCTGCACTTCCAGTTTGGGTTTGAACGGCCGGATCCCCACCAACTGGCTGTACAACACCAAGGTTTCATTACGCGTTTCCAACAGCGTGTGCAGCATGGCCATGGAATCGCTTCTTCGTTCTATGTTTGCTTGGACTCCCACTTTTAACTCCCTCCTTCCATAGTTCCCCAAATACGCATAGATACTAAGCACATACTATGCCATGCAGTACAGCAAGAAGGAAACAAAAACCATTGCTAAATTGTAAAAAAATGTTAAGAAATATCAAGCATATACCCACAGGGGCAGGGTTCTGGCCGCGTGACGTAATACTTTTTCATGCTGACGAAAATCCGGCATGCAGTCGGCCACCCGACGCCAGAATTCCGCTGAATGGTTCATGTGAACCGTATGGCAGAGCTCGTGAACGAACAGGTAATGCACCGTTTTCGGCGGTAAAAACAACAAGTTACGGTTAAGGCTGATGTTTTTTTCCTTTGAACAACTGCCCCAGCGCGTCTTCTGGCCCCGCACCGTGACCTTCCCGAACGGCAGGTTCAGCTCTGCACTCACTTGCCGCAACCAGGGGGAGAGAATTTGCCGCGCACATTTTTGCAGCCACTGCCGCAGCTGGCCGGCACTCGCGGCGGCACTGTTTTCCTGCGACAGCACCAGGCGGCGCTCATGCCGACGAATGACCAGCGCACGCCGGTACTCGCGGGAATAATCGACCCGCCAGCTCTCGCCGGCTGCCGGTAATTCGATCCGCCGCGGCTGCAGGCCGTGGGTATCGGGACGTTGCTGCTGGCGCTTCTCGATGCGGGCAAATACCTGCTCCAGCCAATCACGCCGCTGCCGCAACAAACAGGGTACTTCGGCCGGATCAAAACCCTGCGGAACGACCACCTCCACCTGCCCGGCAGGGGAAACCCGGATATTGACCCGCCGTGCACGGCGGCTGATGCGAAGCCGGTATTCCGGTATCTGGCCATCGAACATATCAGTCATGGGATCGCGCGCTTGTAAGACATTTCGGGGTATACCATAACAGAAGTGTTTGGTATCAGGTATAATCAGGCAGATCATTCCGTTGCGCTCGTTTGTTTGAATTCCCATGCTGACCACCCCCGAACTTCTGTTACCTGCCGGCACGTTGAAAAACATGCGCTATGCCTTTGCCTATGGCGCGGATGCCGTCTATGCCGGCCAGCCACGCTACAGCCTGAGAGTGCGTAACAACGACTTCCAGCTCGACAACCTGGCGACCGGCATCGAAGAGGCTCACCAGCAGGGCAAAAAATTCTTTATCGCCAGCAACATCATGCCCCATAACAGCAAGATCAAGACCTACCTGCGTGACATGGAGCCAGTGATGGCGCTCGAGCCCGACGCACTGATCATGGCCGATCCCGGTCTGATCATGCTGGTGCGGGAACGCTGGCCCGAGATGCCCATTCATCTCTCGGTACAGGCGAATACGGTAAACTATGCTGCAGTAAAATTCTGGCAGTCACTGGGGCTGTCACGGGTGATCCTCTCACGGGAACTGTCGCTCGATGAAATCGAGGAGATCCGCCAGCAATGCCCGGAGATAGAACTGGAGGTGTTCATCCATGGCGCGCTGTGCATCGCTTATTCGGGGCGCTGCCTGCTCTCCGGCTACTTCAATCATCGCGACCCCAACCAGGGCAGTTGCACCAATGCCTGCCGCTGGCAATACAACCTCCATCACGGCCGGGAGGATGAGAGCGGCGACGTGCGCAAAATCGATTTCGATGCCATGGCAGCCATGAAAACACCTGCACTGTTTGCCGGAACGGACAAGCAGCGCCATCCCCTCGCGGATCACACCTACCTGATAGAGGAAAGCACCCGTCCGGGGGAATACATGCCGGTCATGGAAGATGAACACGGCACCTACATCATGAACTCACGCGACCTGCGCGCCATTCAGCACATCGAACGACTGCTCAGGATAGGTATCGACTCTTTCAAAATCGAAGGCCGCACCAAGTCCCATTACTACGTTGCGCGCACCGCCCAACTCTATCGCCAGGCGATTGACGACGCCCTGGCGAAGCGGCCATTCAATCCCGAGCTCTACAGCAAACTGGAAGGCCTGGCGAACCGAGGCTACACCGATGGTTTCTACCAACGCCACCCCGAACAAAATTTGCAGAACTATCTTGATGGCCACTCCGCCAACTTCAGGCAACGTTTTGTCGGCGAAATCAGCGGCTTCGATGCGGACAGCGGCATGGCCGAGGTGCTGGTCAAAAACCAGTTCGCCGTGGGCGACTCACTGGAAGTGATCCGGCCCGGGGGAAACATCAACCTCACCCTGGAACATCTCGAGGATTTGCAAGGCAAAACCATGCAGAAGGTGCCCGGCGGGGGTTACCGCATCCGCATGCCGCTGCCACAGGCGGACTACACGATGGGATTGCTGGCAAAAAATCTTTAGACAAACAACAACACCGCATTCAGCGGGTGTCTGGACGGCATCCACTGTCCTGGCAGGTTCCGGACGCCGATGTTCCGCTGTCGCGATGCTTATGCAGGTGAAGCAACACGAGCCGCTGCCCAAGATGATCACAACGTTCCTCCATCGCATAAGGCACGAAACCAAGCCTGTGATACAGCAATAATGCCGGGGTATTGCTGTTGAAGACCGAGATCCTTGCTTCGGGCAATTGGTAGACGCGAAAGATCAGCTCCAGCATGTGATTCACGATGAGTTTACCAAACCCCCGCCTGCGGGATTCGGGAGAAATGATGACATTGCCGATGAATACCGAAGCAGCGGGCTTCAGGTTATACAGATCGGCAAACCCCACCACCCGTTCATTCTCGGTCAACACTGTCAGTGCGTGCCGCACTTCAGCCAGCTGCTCCAATTGATCCACACTGAAGGGAAACCGTCCTTTGGGAAAGAACATGGACAGTTCCTGCTCACTGGTCACCAGTTGGCAAATCTGCTTGTAATCAGACTTGTTTGCTTCCCTGATATTAATCACACTGTTTCCTTTACTTTTGTCGTTATTTTCTTGCAGCATGGTTCAAACAGATAAAAACATGTTCCGCACAGCAGATCATTATTGATATCGGCCTCTACCCAAAGGTGCAAAAAGTGTCCACTTTATTCACAATGATTTCAAGCAGAGTCCGAATCGGAACAATACCCGGAAAAACCTGTTTACACTATAGTTACTGACATATCACTGGCGTCCGGAAAAAACCAACATGGAATTCCAAGACCGCAACAACCTTTATCTCTGCCTCGATCAGGGCGGGCACGCCAGCCGTGCACTGGTGTTCAACCAGAGCGGGGAACTCATTGCACAGGCTTTTCAGGATATCGAGGCGGAACATACTGCGGAAGGTTTCGTTGAATATGACGCCCTCGCCCTGCTTGCTTCGATTCAAAACGCGACACGGCAACTTCTGGCACAACTCGGTGAGCGACAAAAACACATTGTTGCAGCGGGTCTGGCGACACAGCGCTCCAATATCGCCTGCTGGGATACTGTCTCCGCCCGGCCGCTCAGCCCGATCATCAGTTGGCAGGATCGCCGCGGCGCCGGCTGGCTGCAACGCCTGCATGAAAACGCCCGCCATATCCATGTACTCACGGGACTGTATCTCTCGCCGCATTATGGCGCCAGCAAACTGCGCTGGTGCCTGGATCATCTGAAAGCGGTACAGCAGGCGCTGCAGGAGCAGCGTCTGGCGTACGGACCGATGGCGAGTTTCCTCACCCATCACCTGACAACGCAGCGGCCGCTGCTCACCGATGTGGTCAACGCCTCACGCACCCAACTGATCAATCTGGACAGCCTCGATTGGGATGACGAGCTGCTTGCGCTTTTCGGCATACCACGCCAACCCTTGCCCGAGTGTGTCCCCACCCTCTACCGCTACGGCGAACTGGCACAGGCAGCGGCCATTCCTCTGCAACTGGTGACCGGCGATCAGGCGGCCGCCATGTACGCTTACGGCAAACTGCAACCTGACACCGCCTACATCAACATGGGCACGGGAGCCTTTGTTTCCCGCCCTTCGGGCAGAGCGCGGATTTACGGCCGGCGCCTGCTCACCAGCATCATTCTGCACCAGGCCGGGGAAACCGAATATGTACTGGAAGGAACGGTCAACGGTGCCGGCGCTGCACTGGAATGGTATGCCAGACAGTACGCCGTTCCCGATTTGTTTCAACAGCTGCCTCACTGGCTGATGGAAAATACCAACAAGGAACTCCTCTTTCTGAACGGCATTTCCGGACTCGGCGCCCCTTTCTGGATTGCCGACTTTCCCAGCCGCTTCGAAGGCACCCCCGATCCCGTGCGCGGAGCGATTGCGGTGGCGGAGAGCATTGTTTTCCTGCTGCAGGCCAGCCTGGATGAAATGCACAAACTCGCCTCTCCGCCCGAACAGATCCAGCTCACCGGCGGGCTCGCCCATCTGGATGGGCTGTGCCAGCGCCTGGCGGATCTGTCCAGGCTGCCGGTTTACCGTCCGCTGGAATGTGAGGCCACCGGGCGGGGCACGGCGTTCTTGCTGGCCGGCAGTCCACATCACTGGCCGGAGGAAGCACCCGGTGAATGGTTCGAGCCAAAAGAGAATGCGGCACTCAAACAGGCATATGAACGCTGGACGAAACTGATGCTGCAGACAATGAGAAAAAAATAAGCCGGCAGCGGGATGTGCAAACCACCATCCCGCTCACCCTCAATGTGGATCGCCGGGTTCGGGCAGGCGCAACCGGCGCGTATCCGCTTTTCGTTTTGCCGCCGGCAACCAGGCGCTTAGCCTTTTCATCACTTCTTCCGCAGTGGCACGGTAGGCGGTAAGCTTGCCGCCATAAAGGCTCACCACACGCCCGGGGCCGGTGTGCACTATCGTGTCACGCGGACGATGGAAAGGCGAACCGTTCTGTTTGGGCAACACGCGTAAACCGGCAAAACTGTCGATCACCCGCTCTGACAGGGTTGGAAAATAGTGCCTGAATACCGTCAGCAGATATTCAATTTCGGCTGCGGAGGGTTCCACCTTCGCCGGATCGCCATGATAAATCGTTTCAGTCGTGCCGATCAGGGTTTTGCCGTGCCAGGGCATAATGAACACCGCCCTGCGATCCTGGGGAGCTTCAACATAAAAAGCACCTGCCGGCGCTGGCGCGTCGAGCACGAGGTGGCTGCCTTGCACCAGATCGATTTCCAGGCAGGGTGGCCGCGGTGTTATTTTCGCCAGCACCTGATTGACCCAGGGACCCGCGGCATTCACCATGACACTTGCGCTGATGCGGCGTTGCGCCCCTTGCTGCCGGTAGGCAATCTCAATCCCTTTGTCACCCGCCTCCGCAGAGAGAAATTCCGCCGGACAGCACAGCCCGGCTCCAAGCTGCTGTGCCGAGGCAATCACCGCCCGCGTCAAGGCGGCATCATCGGTTTGCGCATCCTGGTACTGGAACACCACCCGCAGATTTTCTGTTGCCAGTTTCAATGCCGGCCAGCTCTTCCTTGGCAATGATCTGAATCTGCTGCTTTCCCTCAGGCCACCAAGCAGGGCATACAAAGACAGGCCGATGCGGATCAACCAGGGCCGGCGGGAGGTATCTGCATAGACGGGGATAAAAAACGGTATCAGTCTGACAAGATGCGGCGCATTCTGCAGCAAATAGCGACGTTCGAGCAGGGTTTTGCGCACCAGGGAAAATTGTAAAGTTTCCAGATAACGCAGCCCACCATGGATCAGCTTGCTGGAACGGCTGGAGGTGGCGGCGGCAATGGCGTTTTGTTCCAGTAACAAAACCCGGTAACCCGCCGCCGCGGCTGCCTGCGCCACCCCTGCACCCTGGATACCACCACCAATGACGACGATATCAGTCTGTTGAGGTGCCGGCTGCATTCTTTCCCTTGTAAGCGCTTAACATTTCACCAATCGCAAAAGTCTCCACCAGGTCGACACCCCGCGCCAGTACCGCCTCTGCCTGACACGGATCGGTGCATTCAAAAACAACGAGACGACTGTGCCCGAAAGCCAATGAGCCACTCGCTGGCAGGCTGTCGATATCACAGAACAAGTATTCAGGCTCCAGCTCCGCAATGGACGGTTGCGTGCGCTCCGCCCAGTTATCAATCACGACGCCGATGGGCAGGCGGGTGTTTTCTCTGACGTAAGCCAGGGCATCCTGTGCATAGGAGATGATCACGCATTGCGAGGGTGCTTTGACAAGCTGTTGCAAAACCGTGTCGACCATCGCTGCAATACCGAACCTTTCCAGGCTTATTCTTTTCAATTCGATAAAGGCCGTTACCTGCGGCCATGCGTTCAATACCCCGATGAGTTCCGATAAATGGGGAATGGGGTATCCCGCTGTTTGCGAATCTGCCTGCCGTTGATAACTGACTCTGAAGTCCTGCAGCCGGGACCAGTCATAGTCATGTATCGACCCGCTTTGCCGGCAAAGACGTTCCAGGGTGCGATCGTGAAACAGCACCGGTTGCCCGTCCCGGCTCAACTGAACATCCACTTCCAGATACTCCGCCCCGGCACGCAGTGCGGCTTCCACCGATGCCAGCGTGTTCTCAGGATAAGCGGCGGGGTAACCACGATGGCCAACAAAAGGTTTGCTAATTGCCGGACTCAATCCAGAGTATCTCCCATATCCTTTTACAGCTTGCTTCGCGATTTTTACCGCCAGCCCGGACAATGATTTCCCTTCCGGCAGCCGGAGCCTGTTATAATGGCTTCATCATGCATGATGTCAACTCTATACTGCAAATCATTGCCGTTGCCCTGCTGCCGGTGCTCTTTGCCATCGTGGTGCACGAGGTTGCCCACGGCTGGGTGGCCAAACAGCTTGGCGATCAAACTGCGGCACTGCTGGGCCGCCTGACCCTGAACCCGTTCAAACATATCGATCCCATCGGTACCATCCTGGTCCCCATCATCATGATCGCAACGGTCGGCTTTGCCTTTGGCTGGGCCAAACCGGTTCCCATTGACTGGCGCAACCTGCGTAATCCACGCCGCGACATGGTGCTGGTAGCCGTCGCCGGGCCGGCTGCGAATTTGTTGATGGCCATTGGCTGGGGGATCATTCTCAAACTGGCCTCATTGCTGCCTGCCGGCCTTACGCAAATCGCGGTCCCCCTGGCGTTGATGGGACAAATCGGCATTACCATCAATATTGTTTTAATGGTGTTCAATCTGTTCCCCCTGCCACCCCTCGACGGCGGACGGGTCGCCGTTGGCTTGTTGCCGCCCAACCTGGCGCAGCCGCTGGCACGGCTGGAACCCTATGGCTTCATTATCATTCTCGTTTTGCTGGCAACCGGCCTGCTCTGGCAAGGCATTGGTCCACTGGTGAATGCCGCTACCCAATTCATCATGCTGCTGACGGGTAACACCTGATACGCCCGCCCACAGGAAGCCCACATCTGCCCCGGCTCTGCGTTGCGGCGCCTTGCTCCACGACACCCGGGTGCTTCTGCATGTAGCTTTGTTATCGTTTGTCCCAGGACCCCATCTTCGTTACGGGAACAGACGCAGTTGCTACGCCAGCCGGTACAGGTATTGCTCCATTTGAGATGTTTGACACACACCGGTGGACTTGCATGCTTGTCCATCTCCTCCTTGCCGCAAGCCTGATATCCTTACGGTTCGCATGGTTGGAAGAAGAAAGTTTATAATTTTTCCATATCTTATTAAGATAGTTCAGTTTGTTTTCACTGCTTGATCGCCGTATTTCCTGAAGCCCGCAACAGCCGGTACACGCGGGCACGAAATGCCGCCCAGGCAGATCGTTATTTGTTAATCCGAATTTATGAGTCGCTATCAAATGAAAATAAAATTACCAACCTTTGGAGATGTTATTAAGTCCCTTGTTATTGCCCTGTTGCTTGCGATTGCAGGCTTTATGCTTTATCCCCTACTCGGTCTGGAACACCTTGCCCCACAACGCTTGTTCAGTTACGGCCTGCTTGCCGGTGCACTTATCGGCAGCCTGCTTGCTCTCGTCAAGGTGGCGTTAGCGGGGAGTGATAAAATCGAGTCCATCTTTGTGGGCAACCTTGCTTTTAAAATGCCTGCCGCCGCGTTACGTGAATTATTCGAACAATACGGGCAGGTCCACGCAGTACGTGTCATGACAGACCGGATCACCCGCAAACCGCGGGGCTTTGGTTTTATCGAAATGAATCACCGCGAAGCCAGGGCGGCAATCCGCGCATTGAATGGCAAGGAATTCTATGGCCGGGAAATCAAGGTCAATATCGCCAATGAACGCAAACGCCGTGAGGATGAATCCTAAATAGGCGTTCCGAATACCAGTACGCGTGGGAAACGGAGCATCAGGACCAGAGGTCTTTTACATGACCGTCAGCCGCAGGGCATGGATTGTTCCCGACAATCCTTATGCATTTCCGCCATCCCTGGCGGTCAGATGCGGCTGTCGAGCTTACAGGGAGGTATTTACAGCGTGTCATGTAAAAGACCTCTGGTCCTGATGCGATACTTAAATCTGGCAATAATACTAAATGATCTTATTCGGAACGCCTATTTAGGTTTGAAATAAAAAAAGGGGGGGGGCACCCCCCCTTTTTTATGAATATCCGGCCTACCCCTGGACATCCAGTAATTCCACCTCAAACACCAGGCTGGCATTCGGCGGAATGATGCCTCCCGCGCCCTGTGCACCATACGCCAGTTCTGGCGGAATGATCAGGGTGCGCCGGCCACCAACCCGCATCCCTGCCACTCCTTCATCCCAGCCCTTGATCACCTGCCCGGCACCAAGATTGAAGGTAAAAGGATCATCCCGATCACGTGAACTGTCGAATTTGCTGCCTTTTTTGTCCTCGAGCGACTCGTCATACAACCAGCCAGTGTAATGCACCACGACCGGATGGCCTGCTGTCGCCTCCTGGCCCTCGCCCGTTTCATGATCGATAATCTGTAACTCTGTTACCGCAACTGACGTCATGGCATTCATCCTCATAGGTAAAAAAACCAAATCAAGCGCAAAGGTATTTTCCTTGCCGTATTTTGCGAACACACTGCCCAGGCAGCATTAATTCCGGTAAGTGTATCAGTTCGTTCTTTCACTGGCACTCAAGAACACTTTTTCCTGACCGATATAATAACTATTCACCGGTCAGAAACCATAAATATATTATAAGTTTTGCTGAAGCAGACGGTACAGCCGGGCTGTGAGCGGTTTCAGACGGAGAGGAGATTAAAACCCGCAGGTAACAAACATGAATAATTTGATAAACACGGTTGATGCACCCAGCAACTCCTCCGGCTCAACCCGGCTGGAAATTCTGTTATTCAGCCTTGGGTACGACAAAAAAACAGAACGCGAAGAAGTCTTTGGGCTGAACGTGTTTAAAATCCGCGAAGTGATCCAGGTACCCGAGATTACACGTGCACCCGATATGCCCGCCGGTGTGCAGGGGCTGGTCAGTTTGCGTGGGCAGATGATCCCCGTTATCGACATGGCCCACTATTGCAACATGGACATCCAGGATCCTCCCACCAAGCTCATCGTCACCGAAATCAATAATTCCATACAGGGGATGCTGGTTAATTCAGTGGAACAAATTCTGCGCATGGAATGGAAAGATATCAAGGTGCCGCCACCAATGATGGCCAACCGCCTTGGCGGGCTGGTGACGGCCGTTACCGAACTCGAAGACGGCCGCATTGTCATGATTCTGGATGTCGAAAAAGTACTGGCGGACACCTCTGACATGATAGACAACGAATCACTGTATGATGACGTTGAACATCTGAATACGGACGCGACAATCATATTTGCCGATGACTCCGTCGTCGCGCGCAAACAGATAGCGAACACCCTGGATCGTATGGGTGTGCGCTATATTGGCGCGAAAAACGGGGTGGAGGCGTGGGAGAAGATTCAGGAACTCGCGGATCGCGCCGCTGCCAGCCATGCGCCGGTCTATGAATTGCTGCAGGCAATCCTGGTGGATGTGGAAATGCCGGGAATGGACGGCTATGTGCTGACCAAAAAGATCAAAAGCGATAACCGCCTGCAAGGGATCCCCGTTATCCTGCACTCCTCTCTCTCGGCCGAAACCAATATAACACTCGGCAGGGAAGTCGGTGCCGATGCCTATATCACCAAGTTCGACCCGAAGGAACTGGCGAAACAGCTCACACCATTATTGACGCACAAACAGGCATAACCACCGCCAACCCGCCTGGGGATTCAATACCATTAGGCATGACTAAACATCCGCATTCCTGGAAGGCGGATGTTTGGACAAACTCTACCACCAATATCTGCAGCATGTGGTGAACCTGTGAAGTTCATCGACAGCTAAACAGGCGTTTCGAATATCACTCCACCTAAGCCATGGAGCACCGGGGCAGAGGGGGTCGGAATTGCTATTCAACCAGCCAGATTCTCTTCCAGAAATTTCTGGTAATTTTCCGCACTGACAATTTGCGTGCCGTCACAGTTGAACTGAAAGCGGATGACACTCTGTACCATACAGATGGTGACATTACGCAAATAATAATCCGGCATGTCACGTAATACCTTGAGAGTGGAAATAACATTGATGAGCTCGTCTTTTTCAATCGGCTCCCACTCCGCGTTCCGCCGTGTCAGAATATTGTGCCAGTAACTTGGTAATTCGGCATAGGCCCGCGTCTTCATCAGATTTTCGTAGATGCTTTTCATCACAGTAATCTTGTCTTCGAAAGAAACCTGCGGGAACTGCCTTTCGACATAGGCGCGCTGCGCCATTTTTTCTGCGGTGTGAACCTCTATGCGCAGGGGATCGAAAACAGATGTCGTGCGGATCTCGCCATTGTTAAAGCCGATATACAGGCGATAAGTACTTCGATTGAAAAACAGCTCTTCCAGGTTGGGGGCGAGGCGCTCATAGACGCTGTCCACACTGGAACTGTATTTCTTGCGCGCATAGGTGGTCTCACGCAGTGAAGGGTCACCACGAATGCCGATTTGCAGACTGTTTGAATTCAGACCGGTAGCACTGAGAATGCTCTCCTTGAGCACCATTTCCTCGAACGCCCTGCCCTCTTCCTTGTTTTTCATGTTTTTTGCCAACCTGGTTTTACTGTCGATAAGCCTCATCCCCGCCGCTGCGGTCAAATGGCGTCAGGGAGCAATTGTATCGTCCGGAGATGACATTTTTTGTCTCACTCCAGCAACGAAGGGGAAATTATAATGGAATATTATTTCCGGAAAGTGCGCAATATCGCATTCCCGCTAAAAGAGAACTGTTTAATGGGGGCTGCTGCAGCTGAATTCAAGTCCGGAATTGTATCGCTTACGGGCACGATTTATAATCCCGCTTTTTGTCCCAGACGGAAACCATGACAATGCCCGCACCGCTAATCTTCGATACCTCCCTGGAGAACTTTCAGGAAGAAGTGTTACAGGCTTCGCAGCAACATCCTGTGCTGGTGGATTTCTGGGCGGAGTGGTGCTCCCCCTGCATCGTCATCGCCCCCCTGCTGGAAAAAACGGTCAAACAGCGTGATGACGGCATCAGACTGGCTAAACTGGAGGTGGATGCCGGGGAAAACATGAAACTCGCAGGCCGTTACCAGGTCCGCGGCTTTCCCACCGTTATCCTTTTCAAAGACGGCGAAGAAAAAGGCCGTTTCAGCGGGGCAAAACCGCTTTCGTTTATAGAACAATTCATTGATGAGAGTCTGGCATAAGGAAACGGGCGGCAGCCCCTCCGCCAACACTGTTTATTTTTTCTTTTTGCCCTTGGTATAAAATACGCCGGGTATCCAGGTCTTGTAGAGCTTTGCCGTTTCTTCCAGATCACCGTTGAATTCATCCACAAATTTGAAATTATTTATGCCGATGCGGATAATATCGCCGTTCCTGAGTTTGAATAATGATATCGGTTCATCGTTGACATAGGTGTGATTGGTACTGTCAAGATCCTGCAGGTAATATTCAAGTTTGCCTTCATCGGTTGTGCTCAACATCACCTCCAGAACGGCATGTTCCTTGCTCACCAGATCATCATCAATACTAATGTCGTTATTCGCGCCGCGACCAATTGTGATCCGCTGTTTGTCGATTATCAGTTTGATACCGGCGGTATCCGAGTTGTATTGCAATAACATCGCCATATTCTTATCTGCCCGTCTGCCTGCTCTGAAAGCAAAAAAGATAACCTGAAGAAATCAGGTAAGCCGGCTTCCTGCCCACATCAGAAGTATCGGTACCGGGATAAAAAGCATGCCATCAACCCCTGATGAAATACTGGTCAGACCAATAGCTATACGCTACAGTATAGCTAGTATAGGTTAATGGAATAAAGACAAATAACCGGATGTTGCCCCAGTCAAATATCAATATCCTCGCCAAAATCGAGTCGGCGATCGAGCAAAATCAACTCATTTTGCCCTCACCACCGGATATCATCGTGAAGGTTCGCAAGGTGCTCGATGATCCTGATTCGACCCATGAACAACTCGCCATGGCACTTTCCACAGATGCCAGTCTGGTGGCCCGTGTTCTCAAGGTCGCCAACAGCGCTGTCTATCGCCGCCATCAGAACGCCGATAACCTGCAACAGGCGGTTTCCCGTCTGGGCCACAAGCTGATTAACACGCTGGTCACCAACCACGCCTTGATGCAGCTATTCGGCCAACCCAGTCAGCAGTTCCGGCCCTTGCTTCACACCATCCAGACCCACAGCACCGCGGTCGCCAGGTTGAGCTATGCCATTGCGCAGCAGTATACCAGGCTGTCACCAGAGGACGCGCTCCTCGCCGGGCTGGTGCATGACATCGGTTTTATCCCCATCGTGCAAAATCTTTCCGTGTTTGATAACGGCACCTCCTCCAGCGAGGAACTCATCACCCAGTTGGAAACTCACCATGCATGGCTGGGCGCCCGTTTGCTGGAACACTGGCATTTTCCCCATGCCATTGTTGTCGCCACGGAACAACATGAAACCATAAACCGCGTGTCCACTCACGGCCCGGATCTGACTGATGTGGTCATTGTTGCCAATCTGCTTGAACACCAAAGGGAAAAAGGCCAGACGGATATCGAGACGATTAAAAATGTCCCGGCATTTTCTCTGCTGGGGATAAAACCGGAGACGGCGTTCCTCACTCTCGCTTCTCATCTGGAAAACGCCGATAAGCTGCTTGGCGGCTGATGCTGTTTGTCAGCGAAGCTGACATCCGTTTTTTTAATGGATATTTTCCGGCTTGTTGCCTGCCGGGGTGAACTCAACGAGCACCTGGTTGTTGTCATCCTGATCAAAAACCAGCTCAATACCGATCGCCCCACCCACCCGTGTCACTGCCCGGATTTGCTTCAGATCCGAGAGGCGTTCTGCCAGGTAGGAACAGGTCGCGGCAATGCGTTGCTCCTGCTTTTCGAGAATGGATTTTATCAACAGTATCGCAATATACTGGGCCCGCTGGATTTTGTCCGGATCATCGATTTGCTCGAATCCAAGGGTGATCCCCTGATCCATCTGTTGATCGATGCGTTCCAGATATTCCCGCTGTTTTTCCGTCAACGCCACATTGCGGCGATACTCGATCTCCGCCCTGCCGTTTACCACCACAATCAACTGCTCACTCATTCAGATTCCTTTGCTCAAAACCAACCAAAAACTTATACGCATATAAAAAAATGCCACAACACCTCAAACGGCGCGCCGCCGCCCGCGCCCAAACGAAAACGCTTCAACAGCCACACTGTTTTTCAGCCATTCGCGGCCATTTTTCCAAGGAAAATTCGTCACGATCTTTCGAAATGAAAGCCATAATTTCAATATGTAAAATAACTGTCAATTTTCAGGACTTTACAGCTGTCCGGCCTAATAATTTTACTAAAATAGCCGATATTCTTTGCAGAGCATAGAGCACAGAGCACGCAAACTTTAGCATTGTGCCCTTATTCACAGGCAATGAACAGCTAACAGAGGTCGTTATGTTTCGTAATATTAAAATTGGCACCCGTCTCTCACTTGGCTCCGGTTTCGCCATTGGCCTGGTGATGGTGATCATTATTCCGGTCGTCCTGTATCAGGTATCTGAGTTTGTGAATAAAGCCGAAGTACGCGAATTGGAAAAGCTGTTCAAAAGCGCCCATGCCGAAATCGATTCCGAGGGACAACTGGCACAGGCGATGAGTTTTATTATTGCGTCCACTCCTGAAATACAACAGGAATTTGCCAATAACCAGCGGGATGAACTGGCCGCGAGAACCGTCCCCCTGTTCAAGGAACTCAAACAGAAATACGCGGTGCGCCAGTTTCAGTTCCACACACCCCCTGCGACCTCTTTTCTACGCGCACACAAACCCCAGAAATTTGGCGATGACCTTTCCTCCTTCCGCAAGACGGTTGTGAAAACCAACAATACCAAACAACCCATCTCCGGACTGGAAAAAGGAGTGGCGGGCCTTGGAATCCGGGGCATTGTCCCGGTCAATTACGAAGGAAACCACATCGGTTCGGTGGAATTCGGTATGTCCTTCGGTCAGCCGTTTTTTGATCTTTTCAAGAAAAAATACAATGTGGATATCTCTCTTTATGTGGAGCGCAACGGGGATTTCAAAACCTTTGGTTCCACTCTGAAGGGCCAACCGCTCAGTTCCCGGGAAAACATGCAGGCGGCCCTCCAGGGGCAGCCAAGCCACCTGCAAACAGAGTATGAAAACACCCCGGTTGCTGTTTATCTGCAAGCAATAAAGGATTTTTCCGGTAAGCCTATCGGCGTTCTGGAAATCGCCATGGATCGCAGCCATTCTGTTTCGGCGATTGCCAATATTCGTAACACCATTCTGCTTATCTGCCTGGTTGCCATTGTCCTCGGATTGGCCACCGCCCTGCTGATCAGCCGAGGCATCACCCTGCCGATCAAGAATGCAGTCACCGCGATGAACGATATCGCAGAAGGGGACGGTGATCTGACCAAACGCCTCGACGAGAACGGTAAGGACGAAATCGCCATGCTGGCATCCGCCTTTAACCGCTTTGCCGAGAAAGTCCGCACCATGGTCGCTCAGGTTGCCACCTCCACCACCCAGCTTGCCGCCGCCGCGGAGGAGATGTCATCGATCACCCTGGAAACCACCCAGGGTGTGCAGCGGCAACAGTCGGAGACAGAACAGGTTGCCACCGCCATGAACGAGATGACCGCCACCGTGCAGGAAGTCGCCCGCCACGCTTCCGAGGCGGAAGAGTCCGCCCGCCAGACCAATGATGAAACCCAATCAGGGAAACAGATAGTGGATCGCGTGGTCTCCTCCATCAACGATCTGGCTCAGGAAATCGAGCATGCTTCCGGGGTGATCAAGGAGCTGGAAAATGAATCGGAAAATATCGGTGCCGTGCTGGATGTTATCAAAGGCATTGCCGAACAGACCAATCTGCTGGCCTTGAATGCCGCGATCGAGGCTGCCCGTGCCGGGGATCAGGGAAGGGGGTTTGCCGTGGTCGCGGATGAAGTCCGGACGCTGGCGAACCGTACACAGAAATCGACCGAAGAGATCCAGACGATGATCGAACACTTGCAGGGGAATTCCCGCGAGGCGGTGCAGGCAATGAAAAACAGCACGGAAAAAGCCCAGCAAAGTTGTGGCCAGGCAGCTGAAGCCGGTGATTCACTCAACACCATTCGCCAGGCGGTAAATTCCATTACGGACATGAATATTCAGATAGCCAGTGCGGCACAGGAACAGGGTTCCGTCGCTGAGGAGATCAACCGCAATATCAGTAACATCAATAATATCGTGCACCAGACAGCGGAAGGCGCCTCCCAGACATCCATCGCCAGCGATGAACTGGCGCGGCTTTCCAGTGAACTTCATGCACTGGTAAACCAGTTTAAAATATAAACGGGGACGCTAAAAACCAAATACGCATTCTGAATACCGGTCTATTCGGGTCACGGAGTATCCGGGCCAGAATCTGCGGATCAGTTTGAATGATCCGCTATTCGGAGCGCGTATCCAAAATAACCGGGCGGAATAGGTATACACTTCCAAGAATAGCGATTTCCATGCATCAGGGGGCCGGTTCACTGCACCGCTGTTCAGGGAGGCCCTTTCCGGTATTTTACTGCCCGGCCGAAGCCACTGACTGCCGTTGCATGAACTCCTCGATTAGATTGGTCGGTACAGCACCAACCTGTTGCGCTTTGAGCACCCCTTTGGGATCGAAGATCAAAAATGAGGGCGTTCCGACAAAGGCGGTCCCCGTCAGCTCACTGAACAAGCTGCCCACCTCATCGGGCTCACCGATGAGGTTGGTAAAATTAATCTTGTGGCGATCGATGAATTTCAGCGCCTCGGCTTTCTTGGCCTGGCCATCAATTGATACCCCCAATACTTCAGCATCACTGTCGGAATGCAGAAAATGAAAATCCACGTACTCCTGTGCCTCCCGATTGCAAACGTGGCAATCTGACGCCCAGATCATGACAACCAGCCATTTACCCTTACCGCTATAGTCATCGAGCGACTTTGGATTACCAGCCATGTCCTGCAAGGCGGCCTGTAGCGGAAACGCCAATATCATGAAAAACAGTGCCGGAATGAATCGAGTAAAACGTGGGTTTAACATAGTGGATACCTTACTTTTTGTGCCAGCGGGTAATGCTGTTTAATCGTGTTTATGTAAGAACAATGACAGTTATGGCCTGTTGAGGTTCCTGCCAGAAACTTTTTATTTTACCCCTTTATACCACCCCGGTCGTATACGGGCAGACGGATTTTACCGCCATACACGGGATGCAATTATAAAACCTTGCCAATCAAAGACTTGCCCGCCCGGCCTGTAACCAGTTGCCGAATTCTGCGGGTAAAGGACGGGGATCTGCCGTATTCCATCGATGTTGGGACGCCATCTGCTGCAACCGTCTGATGCGTTCCTCGCTCAACGGGTGGGTACTCAAAAAGGCTGGCAACTGCTGCGCCTCCTTTTCCTCCTTGAGAAAAATCCGGAACAAACCCGTTGCCCCCGCAACATGCCCATAATGGGTCTGCAGGGCGGCAATGGCCACTTCATCCGCCTCGGACTCCTGGCGACGATTGTAATGCAATATGGTCAGCAGACCCGCCTCCTGCAGCACACTGGCGCTGAGATTGTCCCCGGCAGCGGCGCTCACCACCGCCAGGGCGGAGGCAACGATGACACCCCGGCCGAGACTGCGGATCGGATGGCGGAATTTAATATGGGCGATTTCGTGCGCCATCACCATCGCCAGGGTATTTTCATCCGGAATTTTTTCCAGCAGACCGCGGAAAAACACCACATGCCCACCCAACGTGGCAAAAGCATTCACTGTATCATCATCGATGTAGTGCAGCGTGATCCGCATCTCGTTTGGCAACTCTTCCGCACGCGCCAGTTGCTCCGCCAGCTGCTGAAGATAGGTGGTGATCCGTTCACCCGCCTGCCGTTGTTGTGCGGATTCATAACGGCTTTCCACCGGATAGAGGGCGGCCAGTTTTTGCTCACTGCTGAAGGGGATATACCCCGCGAGGTATTCCGCCAGAAAGGTGAGGCCCGCCACCACCAGAAAAATAATTCCGACAGCCGCCGAGACGAGGAGAAGCAGTTCTTTGAGGGGATGTTCCCGGCTGGTATTGATGCCTTCCGGAATTTCGGGATTGGAGTATTCCATTAATTATCTTTCAGTTCGAGGCGGGATCAGGGCCGTCCCATACGCAAGCACTTCAACAGAGCCGACTGTATTCTTCCGTCCCTGGGAAACGGCAGCCGTTTGCAACTTGATATTGAACACCATCTTGCCGCCGCGGCGCGCAGCCTCTTCCTGCATACGCAAAATTGCCTCTCGCCGCGCGCGATCCACCAGGGTTTCATAGGCACGCACCCTGCCACCAAACAGATTGCGCAGGGTTGCCAGAAAGCGCTTGAAATAGTCGACAGACACCACCACGCTCCCCATTACCAAAGCGGTATCGTGCGGTATTTTGTAGGCAGGGGGAAACTTGCTTGCAATCACCGGCAAAGAGCGGTACTTCTTCTCACGTTTGAAGATGGAACGGTAGTGGCGCTTCTCCGCCAAACGGCCGAAAATATAGCCCAAGGCCAGGAGGGAAAGGAAGATGATCAAATCCTGCATTGGCTATTCCTCCACCACCACTGCCGTCCCGTAGGCAAACAATTCCGCCGCCCCCTGGGCAATGGCCGAAGTGGAAAAACGGACATTCAGTACTGCATTTGCCCCGATGGCGCGGGCTTGTTGCTGCATCCTTTCTATCGCCTCATCACGGGATTCCTGCAACAATTCGGTGTAGCCTTTGAGTTCACCGCCAAAAATATTCTTCAAGCCGGCCATAAAATCACGCCCGATGTGCTTGGCGCGCACCGAACTGCCCTGCACCAGGCCAAGATGTTTGATGATTTTTTTTCCTGGAACGATTTCCAAGTTTGTCGTCAGCATAATGTTTTGACCTCTTCTAATTTCCCCTGAATTTCAGATTAATACATCATAGAAGTGTTTTACCACCAAATATTAAAAATAAATGCGCCAAACCTTTAAATAAGGTTACAAGCAGATAATTTTATGTCAAACTGGAAAGCACTTGTCTTGCTGATCAATTCATGATGAAAACAACATTTTTTGCCACACCGGACGACGCCGAAACCGCATTTTACCAGGCATTCGAGTCGCGTAATATCGACGCGATGATGTCAGTCTGGAGTCAGGCAGAATATATAGAGTGCATACACCCGATGGGAGATCATCTGCAGGGAGTGGATGCAATCCGCGCCGGTTGGGAATCGCTTTTTTCCGCTTCACCGGAGGTAAGGTTTCATATCCTGGATCAGCGCTATATCAGTGAGGGTGAATTTTCATTTCATGTGGTTTCGGAAAATCTTCGCATCTCGGAAGAAGAGGAGCAACCCTCACAGATCCTCGCAACCAATGTTTATGAAAAAACCGAACAGGGCTGGAAGATGATCCTGCATCATGCCTCACCCGCCTCTGATAAAATGCTCATGCAAATCACCCCGGCTCCACCTCTTTTGCACTGATCAATTACCGGTATCCCCGCTTGCCAGTGCTTCGATTGATACTACGTTGACCACATCCGCCGCGACCTCCCATTTGATATTATAGTCAAACAGGCGCATGCCGAACTGCTTGCGCTTTGCCGTTGCTTCGAGATAGGCCGGACGTGGGTCCAGTTCCAGCAGGTGTCTGATCAGGATTTCAAGCTCGGGATGGTCCTGCTGTGCCTGGCAGAAGCGGCGGGCCTCTTCGGAAAAATGCACCTGCAAACTGGCGCCGGGATACGAGGCGGCATAGCCGCCGTGCGCTTCAGCAACAATATCGCTGTAGGGAAGATAGGGCTTGATATCCAGTACCGGGGTACCATCCAGCAAGTCGATGCCGCTGAGATGCAGCAGCGGGCTTTTGCCACTGGTATCGATATGTTCCAGCTTCACCACCGACAGGCCAAGCGGATTGGGACGGAACATGGAGCGTGAGGCAAACACACCCACCCGTTGATTGCCACCCAGTCTGGGAGGCCGAACCCGGGGTTTCCACTCCTTACCCATAACCGCATGAAAAACAAACACCAGCCAGATATGGGAAAAGGCATCCAGGCCTTCCAGTGCCTCCTGCCTGTCATAAGGGGGGAGCAGTTCCAGGGTGGCACGCGCCTCCTTCACCAGACCGGCCTGACGGGGTATGGCAAATTTCTCCTTGAAACAGGAATGGATAACGCCAACCGGTTTGAATACAAACTCCTGTTCACTCATCTGCTTGACTGTCTGCTTTCGGCACAATGCTCACCAAAGCCGGTGTGTGCTCGAGCCAGATAATCACGGCTAGCCATTTCAAACAGGCGGCTGCTGGTACGTTCAAAAGCAAACGCCAGACGCCGCCCCTCATAGAGTTTTTCAGGTGAAACATCGGCAGTAACAATCAATTTCACATTGTGATCATACAAGGCATCAATCAGGTGGATGAAACGTTTGGCAACATCGTCCTGCCCTTCTCCCATGACATGAAGGTGGCCGATAAAAAATGTCTGGAACTGACAGGCCAATTCAATATAGTCGCTGGCCGCACGCGGCGTATTGCACAACACCTGAAAATCGAACCAGACAACATCATCCGCCATTGCACGGTAGGGGATGGGGCGGTTATTGATCAACAGGCTGCGGTTGTGCTTGGGTTGCACGGGCGCCAATTCATTGAAACGGCGTTCCAGCAGCGCGTCGGACTCTGATGCGTCTACAAGCTGATAGGTACCATCATTCATCAATCGGTTTAAACGGAAATCCGTCCCGCTTTCCAGATCGACTTCATCCACATATTGCTGCAGCAATTCAATCGCCGGCATAAAACGTTCCCGTTGCAGGCCATTCTTGTATAGTTGCCTCACCGGAATGTTGGAGGTGGCAACCAGTACCAGACCGGCCTTGAACATTGCCGTCAGCAAACCAGCCATGATCATGGCATCACCTATATCATGCACATGAAATTCATCCAGGCATAATACGCGGTAACGGTCGGCCAGTTGCCTTCCGATAATCTGCAGGGGATCCGGGGAGCGTGGCAAATGTTTCAATTGTTCATGCAGCTCCAGCATAAAGCGGTGAAAATGCACGCGGTGTTTCTCCGCAAACGGCAGGCATTCATAGAAACGGTCCACCAGATAGGTCTTGCCTCTGCCTGTACCCCCCATAAAATAAAGCCCCCTGATTACGGGATGTTTCTTGCCCAAGAGGGAATCCAGCCAGGATTGTTTGCGTTGCCGGGCGGCAAGCAACTCTTCATATAATCTTTGGGTATGCCCCACTGCGGCCTGCTGCAATTCATCATAAACAAAATGCGGCTGTTTCAGGTCCTGTTGATAGCGTTCAAGCGGGGTCATGGAAAATAATTATAAACACATTTTGTTCGGCAAGATAAAAACGGAGGGCGTGCCATACCCTGTGTAATATCATCGGCTTTATAAAAAATTACTTGACCGGTTCCGCACGATTTTTCAATCCGCTGCCGCACCTATAAACGGTTTTCCAGGATAGTACGAACTTCCTCATCGGTAAGTTCAATCGGATTGGTGCGCATGCTGCTGCCCCGCGAGTGCGCCACGATGTGGTGCAAATCATCCTGCTTCACGTCATATGCCCCCAGTTTTGCAATCCCCATGTGCTCCACCCAGGCTTGCAGGCGCTGCACCAGCATCTCCCAGGCGAAAGCGGGATCGTCAAAGTGCGTTTCACAGATCATCTCTGCCAGTTCTGCATAGCGGGCGAGGGCGGGATTTTCCGGCTCACGCGCCCGCATGGCTTCAATGTTCACCCTGGTCGCCTCCGCCAGCAGGGTACCGCACGCCACTCCGTGTGGAATAGGGAAAAACGCTCCGAGCGGGGATGCCAGGCCGTGCACCGAGCCCAGCCCTGTCTGTGCCAGGGTGATACCGGAAAGCAGGGACGCATAGGCCATTTTACTCCGGGCCACGGCCGTCACCTCCGGCGTGGCCGATGCATTTTCATACCAGAATAACAGGCTGTCCCTCACCGCCTGCACCCCGCTGAGCGCCAGTGCATCGGTTATGGGATTGGCACCGGTGGAAACATACGACTCCATCAACTGGGTCAGGGCATCCATACCATTGGCAGCGATCAAAGCAGGCGGACAACTGCGCAGCAATTCAGGATCGACCACCGCATACTCCGCCACCAGTTTGTCATCACGAAACGATTTTTTGAAACCCTGCCTGCCTTGCACGCTGAGCACCGCATTTTTTGTGGCCTCACTGCCGGTACCGGCAGTGGTTGGCACGGCAATAAAAGGTACTGCCGGACCTGCATAGGTACGTTCCGCCCCGACACCCTCCAGATAATCCATCACGGAATCACCGCTGCGCAACAAACCGGCAATCGCCTTGGCCGCATCCAGCGCGCTGCCGCCTCCGATGCCGACGACCACATCGATTTGTTCACCGGCATACTGTTGCACGGCAAGATCGACCAGTTGGGGGGAAGGCTCACCTTCCGCGGTGCAGTGGAACCAGGTAAAACCATGTTCCTGCAGATGCGCACTCAGCCAGTCCCAGTTCGCGCTCTCCCGGAAGGAACGTCCACCGGTAACCACCAGCACCCGTTTGCCATAATTCTCGATGTGCCTGAACAGCCGGCTGAATACACCACTGCCAAATTCAATCCGCGGTAAACGGGCAATGGAAAAAGGAGTAACCATACGCATACTAAACCTTAATCAATCTGTGGGAACAATCCCTTGTATGCCACACCCAGACGCGGCTCGGCCATCCAGTCGGCGACGGTATTACGCCATTCGAGATAGTGTGCCGTCTGTTTGTGGGCCGCAGCATCCGCATCGCTTTTATAGGCCTCATACAACACAAAACAGCTGGGATCCTCGATTTGCTGAATCACATCAAAGCGAAGATTGCCGGCTTCCCGCACCGAAGCTTCATGGTTGCGCCGCGTTGCCTCAATAAAATCATCAATGTGCTCTTGTTTGACACGCACATGTACGATCGTAACCTGCATTTTTCCCTCCTTTATCGCTAACCGTTCTTCACCCCAAGAATATCCTGATTATCAATAATACATCACTCACCCTGCAGGGTGCGACAAATTGCCGCGCGACGGCATGCCACTTTTGCCTTACCATCTTTTTGCAAATTCAAATCTGTTTACCGTTGATATGGAGCGAAAGATGTCATCCCAAACCAGTAAACACATACGGCTTGTTGCCGGGCTGCTACTGAGTCTCTGCTATGGCACCGCACAGGCCTACGTCGGTCTTTGCTGTGGTAAATGTGGTGGCAACATGCCAATGAACATTCCCGGTGGCGGCATACCGGAAACCCATGAATTCCGCCTCAAGATCAGCCCCATGCTGATGCATATGGAAGGTCTGCGTGATGGCACCCGCTCCATCGATGCCGACAGTCTGCTGGGAATGCCTGTGATGGCCGGCCAGCCTACCGGTAAATTCATGGCAGTCCCCACACAGATGGATATGAAGATGCTCAACCTTACCGGCGGTTACAGTTTCAGTGATGATTTTTTTGCCGGCGTGATGTTGATGTGGAAACAGAACAGCATGGAGATGAAGTTCAACAAGATGATGCAGAGCACCACCGGCCAGCAGGGTTTCACCATGAAATCCGAGGGGCTCGGTGACACCATGTTGATGGGGAAATACCGTTTGTTTGCCGATGATCCGCTGATCCCCACACGCCAGTATTCGATGTTGTTCGCTTTAAGCCTGCCCACCGGCTCCATCGATGAACGCAACAGCAGCCACCCGCTTGCCATGCGGCAAAAAGAACTGCAACCCTATGGAATGCAGACCGGTTCAGGCACATTCGATCCCACGCTCGGTATTCTTTACCAGGCCTCACGTTCACCCTATTGGTGGGGGGTCAATGCCAGCTATACCGCCAGGCTGTATGACAATCAGCGGGGTTACCGCCTGGGCGATGAGTTCCGGCTGGATCTGTACGGGATGTATCAAATCCGTTATGACTTTCTGTGGCAGCTGCAACTCAATGGCCACTACCAGGGTAAAATCCGTGGCGAAGCTGACGAAGCCAGGAGCGGCGCTTCCGGGCACGTCACCCAGGGCGATCCTGACTCACCCTACATGACGCCACTGTGGGATCCCGACAACTATGGCGGCACTCAGCTGTTTGCCACCGCCGGACTGCAATGGCAACCCGCATCGCTGCATATTATCGATTTCAGTTTCAGCCTGCCCCTTTACCGGGATCTCAACGGCCCGCAACTGGAAACCGATTACCGTGTGATGCTGACCTGGTACCTGGAGGTCCCGACGAAAAAGAGCATCCGCTACCGTTTGGGTGATAAACCGCAAAAAAGTCAACTGGGGTTCTGACATGAAACAGACAAAACGACATACCGCCTCAATCCCCCGCATGGCAGGGGTCCTCGGTACGGCCGTGATAATCCTGTTTTCCGTCGGCTGTGCCGAGACGTCGATGCAGGCGAACTATCTGCCGGATGCCGGCAGTCAGGCGGCGGAAATCTACAACGACAATTGCGGCCGTTGCCATGTTCCGCCCCATCCGAAACGCCACACCTTTGCCGCCTGGCAGGATATCATTTCGCTCATGGATCGACGCATCAGGGAACGCAACATGCCGGCAATCGGTGAAGAGGAGCGGAAAACGATTCTCAGCTATCTGAAAAAACATGGGCGCTGAAAGATTGCAGCGCAGCTGGCGCCACAGCCTGCTGATTCTGCTTGGTTGTTTTCTGGCCGGCAATGGTTACGCCGAAGCATTGAGCGCACAGCTTTCGGCGCTGCAGATCACGCCGCCGAAACAACGCAAAATAGCACCTGAGTTTAAACTGCAGGATCTGCAGGGAAAAACGCTCCGCCTGTCGGACTTCCGCGGCCGTCCGGTACTGATAAATTTCTGGGCGACTTTCTGTGCCCCCTGCCGTGAAGAGATGCCGGCACTCGAATCCCTGTGGCAGGAATTTAAAAATGACGGACTGGTGATCCTCGCGATTGCAGCCGATCGCAGCGGCAAAAAGGCGGTCCTTCCTTTTATTCAGGAAGGTGCCTACCGTTTCCCGATCCTGCTCGATGCCGAGGGCACGGTACGAAACCGCTATGAAGTCATTGCCCTGCCCACCACCTATTTGATCGGCCGGGATGGAAAATTCATCGGCCGCGCCATCGGCAGCCGCCAATGGTACAGCCCGGCAAGCCGGGAATTGATCCAATCGTTATTGCACCAATAGATTATTCTGCGCCGGGACACGGCTCTCTGCGCCAATGGGCAATGGAGTTGGCATAATAACTCAAGATTTCAATTGAAGCGGTATCCGCGCGGAACAAGCCGTTGTTTTCCTGCAGCATACCTCTGGCGAAGAGGCCGTTTATCGCAGTGGTGAGAACAGCTTCGCAGGCATTTGCGGAAATACTGACAGGCGCCTGCATTTGCCGCAGGCTGTCCATTTCCTGCAGCGCAAGTGTTTTCAGTTCCAGTTCGCTCATCCAGTTGTCACGCCTGTGCAGGATCACCCTGCTCATCAAGGCGATGGGCAGCACGGGTATCACCCGTTGAATTTTGCCCACCAAGAGATCGGCGAATTTTTCTATTTGCGCAAAGCGTTCCTCCGGCGGCAAACGATCGAAAGCCACCCCCGTATGCTTACAATATTCACGGGCGGAAAGCGGCTCTCCAAAATTGACACTGGCATAACCAAAGCGGCGCAGCCGATTGCGGCGGGACAAAAGCAGTTGTTTGACGATAAAGGTCAATGTTGTCTTTATGATGAAATACTTGCTGCGTTTCGGGGCGGACTTGTCCAGCTTTCTCAGAAGACTGCGATCCTCGATAACACGGTCATAATTGATGCCCACCGGCACAAAGACGATATCCCGATCGGTTTGCGGATGATAACCACGCAGCATGTAATCCAGAAAACCCAGACGCGGGGGCCGCATCGCGCCATCCTTGCTCAAACCACCTTCAAGAAACACGGCCTGACAGACACCGGCGCGTGTCGCCATATGCACATAGCGCTCCAATACCCGGCGGTACAATGGGTTACCTGAATTACGCCGCACAAAAAACGCCCCCATCGCACGGATAAGGGTTTGCAGGGGCCAGATTTTCGCCCACTCACCGACGGCATAGGAGAGTGCGGTTTTCTCCGCGGCGAGAAAGGAAACCAGAATGTAATCCATGTTGCTGCGGTGATTCATGACAAACACCACGCTGGCATCCGGGTCAACCTTGCCCAGACCATCGGCATCATAAAAGCCGACACGGATACGGTAGATCAGGCGTGCAATCCTTCTTGCCAGCCAGTAACCGAGACGAAAATAGATATACGCATTGAACGACGGCACAATCTCGCGGGCATACTTGCGGGCAAATCCCTGCGCAACCTCACGCGGCATATTATTCTGCCGCGCATACTCCAGTACGGCCTGATTGACTTTTTCATCAAAAACGAGTTGATCGATCAACGCCTGGCGCCGGGTCAACTGGAAGGGACGAATCTCGATATCCAGGCGGCTGTTGACCTCGTCAATGATCCTGTTTACCCGCCGGCGCAGATACCAGCGCACACTGGGAATGAGAATACGATCCAGGATCAGTACCCCTGACAATAACAGAAGAAGAAAGAAACCCCAGATAGGAATTGTGATCTCGCTGTCCATTTTCTGTCACATTATTATATTTGGCCCCATTGCTGTCCCGTTAACATTCCCTGAAAACCTCCTATGAAATCAGGCAATGCGTTCTCTGATTGACTTCCCCTCATCCCAACCCTCCCGCTGGGAGAGGGAGTTAACGGGACAGCAGTGATTTGGCACAATAAAGCAAGTGGGCCGGGTGCCGAAACCTCGTTTGCGCTTGCGGCCACATTACCATAAGTAATTTCAGCGATCTTCCTTTCCTGCCAGATGACGCGCCAACCAGTTGAGCGTTTCCTTCCAGGCACGGTTCGCGAGATCGGGGTTTTTAAAGTTGAACACGTGCCTGCCCCCGGGGATCACCAGTAAACGCACTTCCCGCTGCAAGCTGCGCAAGCGCGCTGCCAGCCGCTGCGATTCCTCCACCGAGGCAGTGGTATCATTTTCCCCATGGATCAACAGTACCGGTGCATGCAGGCTTTCCGCATAATAAAGGGGCGAAGCTTTTTGCAGCATCACCTCGAACGCCTCTTCGCTTTCCGCGCCGGACTCCCGCTTGAAATGCCAGCGGATCACATCGTAGACCATTTCCTTGAGAGGGTTGCTATGCCGTCCCGGTTTCAGCCACTGTTTGAAATCCGTTACCGGATAGTAGGCAACCACCGCCTTGACGGTTTGCGGCGCGTGTGCCGCAATCACCAGCGCATACACCCCGCCCTGGGAATACCCCAAGGTCGCAATTCGCTGCTTGTCGGTCTGCGGTAGCGCGCTGAGATAGTCGAGCGCGGCAGTGACATCATCCTCACTGCGCCAGACAAACAGATTACGCCGGTATTCCCCGTCGATGAGGCGCCGGTAGTCGGCGGCAACGGCAAGGTATCCCTGGCGGGCAAGATCCCAGAGGATGCCGCGCATCGCCGTGGCAGGCCAGCCCGCCTCCGGATGGACCAGCACCGCGGCGAAGGGACCATCACCAAGCGGTCTTGCCCCTTCCACATGGATCAGCAAATCTCCCTGTTTCATGGTTTTGTTCCAGGAGACAACGCCGGACGGGGGTTGCCGTGGATGGATGAGATAATGATTGGGAGCCTGGCACCCCCCCAGAAGCAAAACCAGTAGCAGCGGCAGTAAGGCAATTTGGGCTGGCGGATGCATTTGTCTGGTTTCGCTGGGCTGATTCAGAAACGTTTCACAGGTTTGTTCTCCAGGGAATAGCGCCATCCAGCATCACAATAATCACAGCCGTGGCAGGCGCCGCGAACCGGTAACAGGTATTCGTCACTGGCCGACGATATCTCCTTGCAAGGTAAAGCGGCATTGGCGACCGTTGCCTCAGTCAGCCTGAAAACCGCATTGCTTGTGGCTGGCATCACAAAACGGTTTCTTTTCCGAAACACCGCAACGGCACAGGGCGCCCCGGTTGCGGGTGGTCACAAAGCGACCGTCCCTGCTCTGGATGGTAACCGGCCCCTTGATGAGATACATGGCATTGCTGCGGCAAGTGATGGTCACCGGCGCGGTGGGATCTTCCAGTTCTTCGGCCCGCGCGTCCTCAAACTCGACCGCCTCTTCAAATTCAATCTTTTTATGGCTGCCATCACAAAAAGGCATCGTTTTGGAAGCGCCACAACGGCAAAGATACAACTCGGATTCAGTGGAAAGCACCTCACCATCAGAAGACAAAAGCGTAAAGTTTCCTTCACATACCAGAGGTCCATTGGGTCTGATCGTAATACGGTTTCCGCCTGCAAACTTGTCAGACTGACTCAAAGCTTTCTCCTCAAGAAATTTCGATTCGATGTTGAACGGCAAATATGACCCGGGAGATCATCAGCGGATATGCTATCATAATGGCCTGGTTTTCCAATCCGCGCGGTTTCTCCCCATGCCACTCTGGTTCATGCGCCACGGCCAGACCAATTTTAACCTGCTCGGCCTGTGTAATGACGATCCGCGTCAGGATGTCCATCTGACCGGCAGGGGCATCGCCCAGGCGGAAGCTGCCGCCGAACATCTGCGCGAAAAACCCCTACGCCGCATCCTGGTATCCGAACTGCCGCGCACCCGCCAGACGGCGGAAATTATCAACCGCTATCATCAAGTGGTCATTGATAGTCACCCCGAACTCAACGACATCCGCTCCGGTTTTAATGGCCGGCCGGTTGTTGACTATTTTGCCGCCACCGCCGAGGATCCGTTGCACATGCGGGTGAACGGCGGGGAATCACTGCTGGATCACAAACAGCGGGTGGAGCGCTTCCTCGAGAAACTGCAGCAGCAACAAAAGCAGGATTTGCTGATCGTCGCCCATGAGGAGACCCTGCGGGTGGTTGCCGCCTGGTTCCGCGGCTTGCCGGAAACCGCCTTGCGTGAACTGCATTTTAAAAATTGTGAAGTACTGGAGTTTGAGTGGCGATGAATTATCCCTACGGCCTGTTACCCGAAAGCTGGCACTGGATTGCCGCCGGGCTGTATTTGCTGGCACTGGTCCCGGCCCTGCTCACCGCGCCCTGGGCGTTCTTCCGCAAACCCGAGGGTGTCCATGTTTTTCTGGGCACGTGCGTCAGCCTGCTGTTGCTCTGGCACATCACCGCCACCCCCTTTCCAGGGCTCACCTACCACTATCTCGGCGCCACTCTGTTAACCCTGATGTTTGGCTGGCAACTGGCATTGCTGGCCTTCAGCCTTGTCTACGTGGGCATGATGTTTAACGGCAGCAGTGACTGGCAAACCCTGCCGATGAACCTTCTGGTGATGGGGCTGGTGCCCATCATGGCCAGCCACTTTATCTACGCTTTTGTCGATCGCCGGCTTCCCAACCATTTTTTCGTCTACGTCTTCCTCAATGCCTTCTTCGGCGCCGGCCTGGCCCTGCTTGCGATGATTGGGGTCGCCTCCGGCCTCACCCTGCTGGGCGACGTCTACAGCTTCAGGCAACTTACCCATGATTATTTTCCGCTTATTCCGCTGATGATGTTCCCCGAGGGGTTCATCACCGGCATACTGATCACCATGATGGTCGCGATGACACCCACCTGGGTTTCAACCTTTGATGATGTCCGCTACCTCGACGGAAAATAGGCGCGGAAAATACCCTGTTTTTTAGTGAAGTATTACACGCTGTAGTCCTGGACCTACAAAATATTCCGATATCCCTGACAGACACGCCTCACATTTCTATCTAAACTTTTAGTAACCCTTGATAATTGCAGTTTGAAGACATATTCCAGAGGATGAAAGGTCAATCAAGGCTTACCGATGATATGCGGTGATCAGCCACAACAAGTACCACCGGGCAGAACCGGCAAACGGACTTGAACGGGATCACTCCTGCCACAACTTGCTTGTCGTGATAAGCTGACTCTCAAGATCACCAGGTGAAGGGAAATCAATGATGACGCCCGTCACAGCGGGCAATGGCTCAATCGATGGTATGGCGCCAAACACCTTTACAGGTTTGCAAAGTGAGTAATTTAATCTCAGACAAAAACACACCACGCGCAGGCGAGTCCGGACCGGTACCGCCGCGTACCCGCCGTTTTTACAACAACGGCAATGAATGGTTTTTCATTACACGCAATGGCAAACACCATGGCCCCTACAAACACTTTACCGAAGCAGAAGCCGCACTGAAGTTGTATCTGCGCCGTTGCGGTATCGTGCGGGTTGCCTCCTGAGTGCTGCCGCGGCAGCTGTTTTTACGGCAATACTGCCGTGCTTGCTCCAAACATTTCCTGGCAGAAGACGTTTGCATGCGGTGACATGTTCAGTTTCTGATTTTTTCCGAAACCAGCAACGCTTCAGGCACCTGCAGCTTGATCGCCGCTGATAATTCAAGACAAATCCCCTCACGCGGACGCAGTGATATCCACAAAACATTCAGCTTCAGATTCAGATCGGCGAACACAACGCTGTCCTGGTAACACTGCAATATGCCTTCAATCGCAGAAATGGTTTTTTTCACAAGATGATCGGGCTTGTTATGCAAGCGGGGAATAATCATCATGAAATCGGCGAGCAAGATCCCGTTTTCATCACGGGTTGGCACCCTCTTCCATAGGGGCTCAGCCGGCAGCAGGGAGAGAACACTGCCATTTTCACGCCGTTCAATCTCCATCTTAACCCTCCTGGGTGATTAAATTATCCTGTCAGGATAAATCAGCAAGGGGAAAAAATACCCGTTTACCAAAACAAACGATAACAAAGCCTCATGCAGCGCTTGTCCTGGTAAATACGGGTTATTCCTCTCGAAAACAGCTGCGCATGTTTTTTTGCCTACCTGAATTTATAGCATACTCTTGCAGATCTTACCGCCGCTGTTTTGGCCTGAATCCTGCCGGCCGATGGCCAAGCCATTCCACAAACCGTTTTATCTCAGCATGTTGCAACAATGCTTCCCGCGTATTGAAATGCAGGGCCAGCGTTTTCTCTGTAAAAACATGATGCACATGGCTGTGACAGGGCCGGCAAAGCCACAAAACGCGCGTTATCATCTCGTCACGCTTGAACAACTGTTTTATTCTGCGGTTGCGGTGGCGGGTCCGCGGGATCAGATGATGCCTGGTGAGCTGCGGGACCTGTCGACCACATAACTCACAGGCCGGCGGCACGGATGAATTTTTGTATGCAGGGGGCATAAAGCGGATAACTTTGAATAACTCTCAATATTCGCGCAAGGAAGCAGTACGCAAGGCAATCATCCCCGCCGCCACAATCAGGCCGGTGCCAATCGCGAATGACAGGCCGGGCACCTCATCCCAGAAAAGATAGCCGTATATTGCAGCAAACACAACGGAGAAATAGGTAAAAGCCCCCACCTGCGACGGTGCTGCGATACTGTAACCACGGGTCAATAATAACTGTCCAAGCGTCCCAAGGCTCCCCAACAACAGGATCAACAGCCACTCCTGCAAGCCCGGCATACGCCAGACCCACAACACCGGTAATGCCGATAACAGCGTCATCAGCACGGTAAAATAAAACACGATACGTGTGATCGGTTCGGTATAGCTTAAACGCCGCACTGTCACCTTGGCCGCCGCAGCAAACACACCACCAGCCACACCGACCAGGGCAACCCGGTTAAACTCCCCTTGCGGGTGCAGGATAAAAACCACACCGGCAAAACCAATTGCCACCGCCATCCAAATCCTGGCACTCAAGCCTTCTTTCAACCATAACGCCGCAATCAGCGGCATAAAGATCGGAGAGGTCATTTTCAATAACATGCCGTCTGCCAGATACAGGTTCGCCAGCGCATAGAAAAAACAATACATGGCAGACAAACCAAAGAATGCACGCAACAGATGCAAATGGATAACAGTGGTTGCCAGTTGTTTTTTTACCCGTCTGAACAACAACGGCCCCAATATCAGCAAACCGAAAAGGCCGCGCATAAACACCACCATTTCCAGTGGTAATTGCTGGATGACGGTTTTGACAACCGCCCCCATGGAAGCAAACGCCAGTTCCGACAAGGTGATAAGCAGCGCACCAAGAACAAGATTTTGACGATAAATCATGGAGTCAATATTAGTACCCATTCAGGATTGTCTGGCCGCACTCACCGCTGTCCCGTTAAATAACTGTGCGAAAAAGGTGTACACTTTAAAAAACTGGTAAGCCGTTTCTCCAGTAGCTGCTGGCAAGACTCTCGGCAGCAGGGATGCTGCCGTGAAGCTTACAGGGATGTATTCACAGCGTGTCTTGCCAGCAGCTACTGGAGAA
>JALVOC010000227.1 GCA_027032075.1 Chromatiales bacterium
AAGGAGCGAAAGAGCATGAGCAATACAGGCAACAAAGGATATACGCTCATTCATGAAGGCTGGGTTCCTGAGATGTTGGTTGAGAATGGCTCACTAGGGGATATTTTTCGAGCGGTTGGTAAAATCAACATGCCAGGGCCGGGTGAAATGTCGACGGATGACAATTACTGCCTTACGTTGCCTGATGGGACAGTATTAATCGACTCACATATTACTGACTTTCTGTATAAAGTCGATTTGCGCAGAAGTAAGGGATAACGATCTCAAAATCCATTGCAATAATGAGTACTCCAAAATGGAGGAGCAACTTGATGCGTACAAAACAGGAAAGTGGGATGATATTCAGAGTATTTCGCTATAATCCAGATACCCAAATTTATTTGTTGGTACTTATAGGCGGGGAAAATCGGAGTGGCCATTTACGCATACAAGGAGAATGAGATAGCGATCATTGTAGTGAAAAGCCCAAAAGGTAGATATGTCGGAATAGCAAAAGTGAACGGACGACTTATTAGCGATAACCTTGGAACTGGGTGCGGGACCAAAGCGGAGGCGGAAAGAACGGCAAGAGAACAAGCTGAGTACTACGTGGATTCGCTTCAGTAGTCGAGGGGAGTAAGTTGTGCCTGACGAAGAAAACTTTCCCGAAAATGGCCCTTTTCGGGAAAGTTGCTATACTTGAAGTACGAGACTATGGGCGATACAGCACAGATTATTAAGTTACGCCAATCACCGTTTTCGGGAAAGTTGCCTAAAAAGCCCCGAAATGCGGATGTGCGCAGCCGGGAGTATCTAACCGAGGCGGAGGTTACCCGCCTGAAGGATGCCGCCAAGCGTACCGGCCGGCATGGTCACCGGGATGCAACCCTGATCCTGATCGCCTACCGGCACGGCCTGCGGGTATCTGAGCTGATCGCACTGCGATGGGAGCAGGTGGATCTGAATCAGGGGCTGTTACATGTACGGCGACTGAAAGGCGGGTTGCCATCGACCCATCCACTGCGCGGTCCGGAGATCCGGGCGCTGCGCCGGCTGAAGCGCGACTACCCGGAAACGCCCTATCTGTTCGTGACTGAACGGAAGGGGCCGCTGACCGACTCGGCGGCGCGCAAGATTGTTGCGCGGGCAGGAAGGGTGGCGGAGATCGGGTTTCCTGTTCACCCTCACATGCTGAGGCATGGCTGCGGGTTCAAGCTGGCCAATGACGGGCATGATACCCGCGCCATCCAGCAGTACCTGGGGCACGGGAATATCCAGCATTCGGTCAGGTACACCGAACTGGCTGCGGGCAGGTTTAATGGATTCTGGAGCGATTGACACCATGACCTTGGCGACAAAAAAGATCAGGCTGACACCGGAGGAGTATCTGGAGGGCGAGAAGTCGTCTGATGTCAAACATGAATATGACAATGGTTATGTCGTTGCCATGGTGGGCGCCAGCCGCGCCCACAACCTGATTGCATTGTCATTGGCCGCGGCAATCAAGCAACACCTCAAGGGCAGCCGCTGCCGCACTTATATGTCTGATATGAAGGTACGGATCCAGACCGATCACAATGATCTGTTTTACTACCCGGACGTGATGGTTTCATGTGACGATGATCCAGCCAGTGAGTATTACGAAGACAAGCCGATCCTTATTATTGAAGTGCTTTCTCCGACTACGGAGATCAGGGACAAGCTGGAAAAACTGTCTGCCTATAGCGGTATTTCCTCCCTGATGGAATATGTAACGGTTGCCCAGGACAGGGTGGAGGTCAATCGTTACTCGGTTGTCGATGGTGTCGCTTCACTTACCCAGTATAAGGAGGGAGATGGAGTCGAGCTTGCCTCCGTGGGGCTCACAATCCCGGTGAAGGAGATTTATGCCGATGTTGCCGAAGAAGCAATGAAGAAGGGATTATTTGATGACTAACCCTCGTGAGCCCGCAGATCGGGCCCGCGATCCTGGAAGAATCCTGATTGACTGATTATGGTGGTTTCCAGGACGACTGGAATCCGTGATGTATGCCATGCCAAAACAACCTTGTTTTCAGCCCACCCATACGTCACGGTTTCAACCTCTCAAAAAGATGGGCATAGCGCCTGCTGATATGCTCACGAGATAAGCCAACCATGGAGGCCACGGCCGATTTCGTTACGCGGCTACCGGACTTGATAAGTGAATCAATGGCCGCCTCGATGGATTTGGCTTGTCTGGATGCTCTTATCTGGTGAGTTTTATAGGCCCCTTGCCGCATACGATCCATGGTATCAGGGACCTTGAGCCAGAGAACCTCGGTTCGCTTGCCACCGCTATCAGCGGCGGTCGTCGTGGCGGATCTCTTCCATCCAGCCAGACTGTCATTGTAAAGATCATTGTCATATCCGCTGAGCACCACATAACCGGAGAGCCGTTTTAGCCGATGTAGCAATCGGATATGGTCCTCGAGATTCATCTCATGCGCGTAACACCGCTCAGAACCATTGTGCCGGGTTTCATGCAAGTATGGAGGGTCAACATAGAACAAGGTTTCAGGAGAATCATGACGCTCGATGAGATTAAGCGCATCGATGCGCTCCAGAACCACACCATGCAACCTTTCTCCTATCGCATGAAGTGAATCCGGATAGTTTCTCCAGTCACTTCCGGCAGTGGTGGCTCTTCGGTGTGACTTGCTGCGAAAGCCGGTGCTATGCTTTTTGTTGGTGGCAGCCGAGCCAAAGCCCATGAAAGAGCGAATCACGGTGCGCCTGGCTCTCTCTACTGGATCATCGGAAAGTTTTCCTGCTAAAACAAACTCTTCTCTTGCAAAGGGGGTGAATTTTAACTTCTCAATCAGGTGTCTTCTGGTGAATTCATCCCTGATTACTGAGAGCAGGTTTACCAAATCACCGTCCAAGTCATTATATACTTCATGGAAGGAACGCGGTTTCCGGATCAGCACGCTGGCGGCTCCGCCAAATGGCTCGACATAAAAGCGGTGCTCCGGAAAGTGGGATATGATCCAGGGCGCCAGGCGCCATTTCCCGCCATGGTATCTGAGTATTGGGCGCTTAGGTTTCGCGTGCATGTTACAACAGCCTTTTCTTGCGTTGGAGCCAGTGAAACAGGGCGGACGGCGGATACGCAGCACCGCTCCCGCCGAAGGCACAGACGGTTATGCTCTTTCTTAAAAAACAAACCCGAAAAACAGCGCTGCAGTATTACCATCGACTTTGATATCGTGAGCTTCAAATTCGGTCATGGTGTAGCGCAGCCCAAACTGATAGCCGGTCTCGGAATAGGTGAAACGGTAGGGGGCGTAGATGGCCAGAAACTCGACCCCTGGTGTGTTGCCGAACTTGACTTTCGTGTCGCCGGGAGCGCCTGTAGTTTTGAGTACGGGATCCATGTGATAGACCAGCCCGCCACCCAGGCGATAGTTGCCGGTACGAAACAGCAATGCGCTGCGCAGGGGCATACTTTTCCAGCTCAGCTCACCGTTAAGAGCCTCTTCCGCCCCTGCCTTGAAGCCTATCGTTGTCTGCAGATAAAGTGTCTTGGTGAATACGGTCAGGGATCCCAGGTCTATATAAAACCCTTCATCGGTCCTGATCTCCCCGGAGTCGCCGCTGGAGAATTGCACATTAACCAGATCCTCACCGCCAAAGTCATAGCCCATGTTGATAACGACATGGTTTTCAAGCGCATAGGTGCTGGGGAGGGGGCAGAGCAGGCAAATCAAAATAATCCAGCATTTCATCTTCATGTTTGAACTCCCTCATTTTTAAGAACAGATTGGTCATAACGCTGTTCCAGCCAGTCACCGTAGTCCATTTCATAATAGGCACCGGTTTCATGAAACTCCGCCCAGAGATCGTTGTTATTGGATTCAAGCCATGCCTCAAAGTCGGGCACAGCAGCATTTTCTGCCGAATGAGGCATCAGAACACGCCAACTTGGCGCCGAAATCCCTTGAGAATCACGGGCAGTTCAGTTTCTGGAGTCGGTATTGCTGCGGAAGCGGCGCGTACTTGGCTGGAGCAGGTATTGTTTGAGATATAGTGCAGCGCTTCACCCAGCAGCTTCTCTTCTGGATCACCCAGGGGCAGGGCAAGATCCTCTTTCACCCGGCAGTTTGGAGGAATGCCATCAAAATAGCCGCCCTTTTGCCTGGCGTTTTTCACCTCGAACTCAATCGGCGCAAAGTATTGATCGCAGAAGTTATACCCGTACATGCCAACGGGTTTGCCGCAGGTGGTGTCTCCGACGACAACTACATTCATGTAAACCCGCAGGCTGTTGATTATCAGCTCACTGGCCGAACAGCTTTCCCGGCTGGTCAAGACAACCACCCTGGAGAGCTCCAGATCGGTAGCGTGGTGCTCGAACGGGACCGACCAGTCCAGGACGGTATAGCGGTTGTTGTGCGTTCCCAGCGCAAAGGTTTCGATGCCGGTGTTGGCGCCATACAGGTAGCCGCCCAGCGCAGCTGCTACCGCTACCATTCCGCCCGGGTTGTAACGCAGATCAAGAACCACCTCATCGACCCCCTGGTCATGGAACTCAGCGAACATCCGAGCCAGCTCTGCAAAAGAGGGTTCGATAAATGCGTTGAACAGCAGGTAGCCCACCTTGATTCCCTGGTGCTCGATGATCTGTGACTGGAATACTGAATGCACATCAAAACCAGCTTTGGCCAGAACCAGGTTCTGCTCCGTGCCATCCTGCTTTTTGATATCCAGCGCTACCTCTATACCAAGTCTGTCCGGGCCAAAAATCGTATCCCATTCGTACTGGGCAGTGATTTCATTGATAGTCTTGCCATTGATTTTCAGGATCTGGTCACCGCGTTCCAGCCCGATATCGGCGGCGGGGGAGTCCGGATAGACGTACTGCACCATGAACAGCCCGAGATCGGTAAACTGCAGGGAAGCGCCCAGCCCTACCGTCTGCCCTTTATTGAAATAGTCATCATGCTCCTGGGTAGATACGATGTAGGAAAAACGATCCTTGGGGTCGTATCTCAGAAATCCCAGCAACTCCTCGAGGGAGTCGAAATCGTTATAACGCACTGATTGCGGAACGGTGTCATACCACAGGTAGCTGTCACTCATTATCTCATGCACAAATTTTTTCTGATCCAGTGCCGAGCAGCTGGCTGGTTCCCGGACCAGCATGGATGGCCCATCGGGGAAAAATCGGCTGTCAGCGCTGGTGATGAACTCATTTTTGTTGGACTTGTCACAGCCGGTAAACATGGTGATTACCATGATCATCAGCAAGGCCATTCTCCAGCGTGCAATGTAAGCCATGGTTTTTGATAGCATCTTTCGGTTGTCCTTCAATCAGGGATTCAGAAGTACGGTCGCCGGAACCACTTGTACAGGGTTCCTGTTAGGCTCCCGAACCGTCGCCACCGCTCAAACAGCTTAACTGCCGCTTCATAATCCAGCAGTTGCGGTTTTCCGCCGTTTTTAATGCCCCGCACTTCGATGGCCGGTTGATAGATGTCCACCTTCCATCCCGCATCATCTTCCCGCGCAATTACCTTGTTGTGAGGGGCTATTCGCCAGGGATCGATATAGCGGCGCTGTTCAATCCATTCCTGCATGGCCATGTAGATCCGGTACAGATCCATATCGATTTCATAATGCGCCACTTCAACCCCATGCAGCATGGTGCGACTGCGATAGTGATAGTCGAATTTGGCAATCACAGTGCGGTGATTGCCGTCTGCATCCACATATAAATCCATGCCGTTGAGGGTAACGAACGACATGGTGGGCGTTTTATGCTCCTGATCGAGGTAGTACCCGGGGTTCTCCTTGTGCAGGCGCAGGTTGATGTGCATCCGCTTACCTCTGTTGAGGAGCTCCAACCATGTTTTACCCTGGTAGTCAGGGTGTTTGGTGCCAACGATGCGGAACACGTTGACGGAAGCATTGCCACACCAGTAGTAACGCCGGATAAAGTTATTCATGCTCCGAAATCCATGCTCATCCCAGGGCTGGATAGTTTCATTTGCCCAGTGCGGTGCGTCCGCGTCCTGATTGGCCCGTGAGAGCAGCGGCAAGCTCTCCTTGTCCTGGTGATGGAGTACGTCATCCCGCAGATTTTGCTCGCTCATCATGTTTTTATTCCTGATTGGTAAAACAGGGTGGCCGGGCCGGGTTGGTTACCGACTTGCAGGGTTCGTATCTCTCCATCTCATTTAACCGCGTCGAATGGAAGCCCGCTTGCAAGAGGGGTTTCAACCTCTGCGATCAACGGGGCCCGGCCCCGCTTCCTTCTCGAACAGCAGCCCTGCCGCTTGCCTTTCAGCGTCCTGGATACCACCAGGCTGCCGACCATGACTCTTTCCCTCCCTTTACTCCTTGAAGTGATGTCTCACACTTGGCTTCCATCTTCAGCCCCGGATCTGCTGACAACGGGAGGGGTATGCAGCGGGATCCCCTTGTGATTGACCCAGTCGCCGAAGATCGCCTCAACCATGAACAGTGCGGTATCCATATCGGGTGCGCTGAGTTGCAGCGTAGCGCCAATGGATTCCTGTCTGTCGATATAGCGCAAGCACACCGGCTGCCCCGCCACCGCGATACGCAGCACCGCTCCCGGATGCGCGTCATCATCGTCGCAGATCTGCAGGGCGGGGATTCCGCAGCGCCTCTCCCGCCGAAGGCACAGGCGGCTATGCTCTTTTCGCCAGAGCCTTTTCAAATGACGTCCATACAGGTGAAAATCCTCCTCAGTCGGCGAGAAAGGCACATAGGCGCGTGTTTTACTGAGGCCCCACCCAAGATCCGGATAGTGATTGACCACAATCTGATCCAGAGTGGTATGACCATACTGTTTGTCATTGAACCGGGCGATAAACGTGTAGCGGCCCGGCGCGGGGTTGGCGCCGGCCAGTCCGGAGGTCATTGTCAGCGCTTGCTCCCGGGTGGCCGGCAGCGCCGTAACGCGGTGCTCTTCGCCACACGGAGACCGGAGATAGTATTTTTGCTGGATCGTGTTTGTTGTTTTCATGGATAGACCCTTCTTCTGCAGGAACCGAACGGGCCCTCGAGGAAACGGGGCCCCTGATGTGCCACACCTTCTCCAGGGACAGGGCTCGTGTCTGGAGCGCCAATCGCCGCCTGGCATATCGCCGGAAAGGGTGCTATATATAGGGTATAGATAGGAGGTGTATCATGGGTCGTTATGTCTTCCGGCTGCTTGTGGTAGCCGGGCTGTTTTATATCGCCGCTCAATCCTGGCTGCTTGCCTTGGTGGCACTGTTTGTGGCCGCCGGGCTGTTTGGGCGTGGCGTGGAGAGTATGGATGTCGATGACCGGGGTGCAGTCCCGGATGAGGGGCAAGATGGTTGGGCGCTTGACAGGGAAGCAAAGGATTTTTTCAATGAGGACTTGGATCATAACGGCGATCTTTATGGCACGTTTACCCCAATCGACGACATTAAATAGTAAATACCATTCGAGTAGCGTAGTGTTAGTAGTCCTTTTCATCCTATTACCTGTTCTTGCCACCTAGAGCCTTACCGGCATTGGCTGCACCCTTACCAGCGCCGACCCCGACCCCTTTTCCGATGCCTCCTGCTGCACCCACCCCGCTCTCCCCAGATCCTCCGGTTCTGGAAATGTTTTGTCCTGCCATCGTCACCAGATAGAGCAACAGCCCGGGACCCACTACATATAGCATCATGAGCATCATATCCAGCACCAGCCGATTTATGCCCATGGTCGCCATACTGCCCCAGGTGCCCATGTTGGGATACATGGCTATAAACGTGGAATTCTCCAGATAAACAGCCAGCTCGAATACCAGCGTGAACATTTTGACCACAAAGACCAGCACCAGGGCGGTGATAGCCGACTCAACCTTGTACTCACTGACAATCAGATAGACGGGGAGCAGCGCGTAGATCATCAGCAACACCAGCGCTTGCATCATCGGCGCAGCTGTCTTGATAACGTATAACGATGCGTAAAATCCGGCCAACTGGCTCGCTACGGCGCTGCTAACATCTCCTGCTCCCGGAATAAGGGACAACGCCCCCAATCCTATGGCGCCGGCAAGTGTCGAGGCTGCACCGACAATACCATCCAGTCCCAGTGTATTGATCGCCTGGGACTGACGCTGCATATATTCGGCATATTCCGAGGTTTCACCCTCATAGATTCCGGTGAAGTCCGGTGGGTTGGAGCGGATCAGGCTCCGCAGGGCCAGCTTCTCCTGCTCCTCCCGTGACAGAAACAGATTTGGGATATTGTTGACCAGCCAGGCAACATTCTCCGCTACGCTGGTGCTTACTGCTTCGTCAGCCGTGATTTTGGATTGCAGCTTGGCCGCATCAATCAGGCGTGGTCGCAGGTTGTCCCACCATTCTCCGCAATAGGGGTGACCGGCGCCTAAGCTCGCCTGGGAGTCCGGCATGGCGGCATCACGCTCTCCGTTGCCGGTCACCGGCGTGAATCCATCAACGGGTCTGAGTGACTGCAGGGAGTGTCCGCACACCTCCGTATTACTGCACTGGAGATAAAAACCTTCGGTATTGCGGAAGAGATCGGAGTCCATTTCCAGCATCTCTTCCGGCTTGTAATCATTGGCGGCAATGGCGGCTGCAACTTGATTGTAGAATGGCCCGTTTTTGCGTGCCAGCACCTCGTTCAGCCGGTTCCGGGCGCGTACATAGCACTCCGAGAAGAACCGGCTGTACTCCTTCTTCAACTCTGGATCATCCAGAACGACATTGGCGAGCTGCCGGTTCAGATCGGCAACACCGTCCATACACGGCATGTTCACGATGACCGCACGATTGATCCCGGATGCTATCTGCATAATGAAATGAAACAGCAACGGTACCTTGATCTCCGAATTGGGGGCCGTTGGTATGGGATCTTGCATATCATCCCAGGTGGTGTCGGTACCCCCATGGGTTACTTCGCTTCCGGTCGTACCGCCACAGGCTTTGGCATATCCCAGCTGTGTCAGATCAAGCCCGGCCAGCGGAACCACTGCCAAAATCAATACCGCCACCTTGAAGCCCAGAGCCCATTTCATCGATTGCAGGGAGGAGATCTCGGAGGTGGTTATCGCCGAGGCGTTTTCGGCTGGGGAGCGCCAGTTCCGATAGACCATCATCATGAATGGATAGAGCGCGATTCCGGTGCCGGCAAACAGGCTCCAGAGCACGCCGTAGAACTTCCAGCCGTAACCGGTGGTGTAGATCTCCAGGATCG
>JALVOC010000228.1 GCA_027032075.1 Chromatiales bacterium
AAAAGCATACTCGTGAACAACATGAAAAAACCTAAAAATTTAGGACTACCATAGATGAATCGTAATCTTAAGATCTGGGCGGGTGAATACGGCATTCAGAAGCTGGTTTTTCTACAGCCTCGTTAGCGTGAATTAGTCTCATGTGTTTGGAAAAAATATCAAAGCTTTGGGAACACGACATTGCTTCTGACTATGCTAGTGGCAAGATCACAACAGAACGCGCACTACAAGCCGCATTGTACAGCCACATTCGTTGGCATTGCCCAGAATTACAAATCTACGTGGAACCAGGAATGTTCTACTATGAAAATGGTGGCCCTAGTGCAAAGCCTGATTTAGTCTTGTGCAGTAAAGCAAAGATCATTCTTGTGGCCGAGATTAAATTCATGCCTCATTGGTATCCTCGATATAAAGATGATTTAGCAAAATTAAAGCGATTCGCTTCTGAGGGTACCGATATAGGCCATAAGCTTCAAATTGACCCAAAAACAGGAAGTTTTACAGGCAAATCGCATAGGATTACCAGTAAAACGAAATATGCATTTTTTGTGGTAGGTCGTAATGATTCGGAAGGTGCCCAAAGGGATTCAATGCAAAGCCTTCTTGAACCCAACCAGTTTGAGAAAAATTTTGCACTCTTTTACGGCCGTATATTCAAAGGTAAGAAAATTGAGTTTGGGAGTGACTGGGTACGCTAACAATGCGCTGCACCTGACGCCAACTGCGCTGCGCTCCGTTGGCGCAGGTGAGCTTTATCGCTGAAGGATCCCCACAAAATCACACCTGATTCTTGTCCTGGATATATAAAGCCAAATCATCAGCCACCATGGACAAAGAGCTCAGATAGATCAAATAATCTTGTCGGCGTATCACGCCGAGTGCCAAAAAAGGAATAGATAACACATGTCGATTTGAAACAGTATTCGCTTGAAAATGGCGGTGCCATCCCTGCTGCCTTGCATAGATACCAATCCACCATAAACACAATGTGGCCAGAGTAGAAATCAACAGCAAAATATTCAAGCGTTCAATATTTTTTGAGCGAGACATTGTAAAGCCAAAACCAAACTTGTCACTTTTCAAATCACGAAAACATTCCTCAATTTGCATACGTTTACCATAGAGCTTAATAATTTGCTCTGCTGACATCGCATCGGGATCCATATTGGTCGCAATCAGCCATGGATCTTTCTGTTGTTTTCTGAAATATCGGCAGGCACTATGACGGATGGAATGAAACACGGAGCGATTTGCCTTACGACCCTGGTTCGGTTTTTTATAGTAGGTACAAATGGCAGTCATAGGGTCTTTTACTTGAAAGTTGTGCCGCACCCAGGTATTTGACTTTGCTATTAGCGCGATAATAAAGGTTTTCTGCTGGACGCCACTGATAACGGCTATTCAAGCAATAGTTGATACTGTTTCTGATCCGCCCGATCCAGTGCCAGCCCAGTTTTTCGACGGCTTTGAACCAGGGACCACGGAATCCGGCATCAGTGACAATAATGGGTTGGCAATCTGTCGGCAGCAAACGTTGCAGTTCCTTAAGGAAGCATTGATGTGTTTTAGGTGCATTGTACTTTTTGAGCGGGTAGATAGCTTCGTATATAGGAATAGAGCGGCCTTCTACGGCAAGGGCTGCGCGTATCAACATCAGGCGGTCACGCTCGATGATGTCTGACCAATCAACAAGAATAATGGGCCGTGGGTTACCTCGGCAAAGATGATGACACAGTGCACGGTAGATGGTACTCCGTTCATATTGCAAGTGAGGATTGGAAAGTAATCTATCCATACGTTTTATATTATGTTTAGTCCGAGCTGGACTGTTCACATTTCGGCCCAGGGCGGTGACCGTAAGAAATGCGCCAGATAACAAGGATCCCACACCTGCTAAAAGAGCCATGCGTCGTTTCTGGTGGATGGAAGAATCTGTATTTTCGAGCATTTTGTGTAATAATTTGAGTGCGTGCATCGTGTTTTCCTTTTGGGCTAAAAGTTTGGTCACTTCCATTAGATCAGAAAGCACGATGCGCGTCTACTTTATTGAATTTTAACTAATTTATTCTCTTTTTTGTGGGGATACTTTAGGCTTTATCGTTAGGCAATACAAATCCATGTCAAAACTAAAGAAAATACTTAACCTCCATGAAGAAGCCACGCATCTGAGGTTGCGTGATGTGTGTGAAAAGCATGGCGCTACTATTTTCTCGAAAGTACGACTTGCCGATATTTTACCCATTGAAGGTAGCGGTATTTCTGATGCCGAATACAGGTTTGCCTTACAGTCACACTTTGATTTCGTTGTATCAGATGACGCGCATACACCATTATTTGCTGTTGAATTTGATGGGCCTCTCCATGCTGATGAAAAGCAACAGACTAGGGATAAAATAAAAAATGAACTTTGCAGAAGGTTCGATTTCCCTCTCCTCCGCATAAATTCCAACTACCTCAAGAAATCCTACAGAGGAATGGATCTTCTAAGTTGGTTTGTGGAAGTCTGGTTTGCTTGGGGGTGGTTTGAAAAAGCGCAAGCCTCTGGCGAAGTCCCAGCGGATGAAATCTTTATGCCTCAATCAATGGTTAATATCCCTGGTTATGAGAAACAATTTCCTTTATGGCTCTCCGCTCCAATCAGAAACAAAATTCAAAAGTTGTGCTTCTCTGGAAAGATTACTGACATGGTTCCTTCCCATATCATCGGAATATCCGACGATGGAACTTACAGAGCAATTTCTTACATACGAGTCACAACAGAACAAGGAATAATCGTCGATACAGCAATGCGCTCTCAAAGTTTCCCTGTTCCCGAGGCGGATGCGCTGGATGAACTGGTTGCTTTTCAGTTGTATGAAAAGCTCGTAGAGGCTTTGGAAACTGGTGCAGGGTTAATTCCACTAGAAGAAATCGCATCGAATATTGAAGAATTCAAAGAAAAATACGAAATGCGGAGAGCCTTTGGTACATCAAGTAGTACAACAAAGGGCGATCCACTAAGCCCATGAATAATTTGCCTAACAATCGCGTTAACTCGGACGCAAAAAAGCGCCGCTCGTTCCTCGCTCTGCTTTTTTGCACCGGTTACGCGTAGCGTTAGCATAATTAGGTCACTAAAAAAATGCAGATATTAATAAAGATATTAAAGATCATTGTTATTTTATTTTTAATAGCCTGCATTATTATTGGAGCCATAGCTGGATATGACTATTATAAATCTGAAAAAAGAAAGAAAAGAGAGCTTACATACAAAACAACACATTCATGGCAATGGCATGACGAATACAATCGTATTCAAATTCGATTTAATGAAAAAACAAATAAAAGTGTCCTCCGAAAAGTAAGCATTCAAGAAAACTATATTGTTTATGCTATAAAAAGTGATGAATATAAATTGCTCGCATTTGTAGAGTTTATTGTTCCATGCGAAGCAGGTACTGTAATTACAACATCCAAAAAGTATAGTAGTGGAAAACCAAAAACTCTTGAATGCAATGAAGAGGGGGACGCATTATTTTTTGGTGCTAGTTGGAAAAGCAAAGACACTAATACAATTTGGGAAGACAACTTGGACGGTTTTAAGTTTCGTGTTGATTTTGACCGATGGGATTTTACTAAGCTTGATCAAGAAATAACTTTGTCAAAAGCCAAGAAAAATGCTGACAAGTAAATCAACTCAGACAATTATAAGCGTTGCTTAAAAAACAGCAACGCTTATAATTGCTGGTTATCAAGGCGTTATGCATAAAAAATATACGAGGAAATCATGAGATTATTACTTACTATTACACTCTCATTACTTATTGCTAGTTGTGCTACGGTAGATGATATGAAGGGATTATCTTCAGGTCACATTGGATGCACCCCTGATGAAATATCTATATCAGATCAATCAAGTACATCTGTTTCACTAAACTGGATTGCAACTTGCAAAAATAAAATTTACGTCTGTAATCAAGATCAATCTGGTTTAAGCCAAACTGTTACCTGCACTGAGCGAAATTGATAGTAGTTACTTATAAAATTTGTATAAATTGTTGAGTCAATTAGAAAATAAATAATTGATATATGATCATGTGTTCGCAAAGGAGTCGATATAATGTTACTTGTATCAGAACTTATAAAAGAATTACATAATGTACTTGAAGAACATGGAGACGTTAATGTCAAAATAATTAGTGATGAAGGAAAGGCAGTAGAAATAGAAGATATAGGATATTTTAAGGATACTCACCCTGTTAACCAAGATAAGTACATATATTTTTCATCATGAGAGCACTTTAGGAAAATAATGCATAACAAACTCATCCAGAGGACTTTCAGAAGGTTCACGATTTTTTGCAAAGAACGCAAAAATCGCGCCCCTTCTGAAAGCCCCTGATGAGGGCGTTGGACGTAAAAATACATGGTTCAATTAAAATACTTCGGCGATAGCAGGGATTATTTCAAATATGACCTGATAACCTATCTACTTCAAAGCGGCTTTGTTTCAAATTACGCATTTGTCCCAATGCTTACAAACCATAGAGTTGATAGCGAAGGAAGAAAAACACCAAAACATATCGAAGGTAAATCGACAGAATTACTATCTTTCATAGGCAAGTGTAATTCGAAAGATCTAGATCATTGGGAAACTTGGTTAAAACCATATGTCAAGTTTTACGTTACACTCCATCCAGTGAACGAGGTGTTTTTTGAAGATAGTGCAAGACATGAGTACTGGGAGACTTTTGATGAAGTCTTAAGAACAAAGAACGCCCTCATTTTTATTGATCCGGATACAGGGCTAGAAACTGGTAAACCTTCTTATTTAAAAAGAATGGGGAGAGAGAAATACATCTTAAACGAAGAGCTTGCGAAACTATATCAAAAACTCGATGCTTCATCATTGCTAATGATTTATCAGCACTTGCCAAACAATAAACACACCCATGAAGAGTCTGTGCATAAAAAAATAAAGCAGGCGGTAGAAACTTCAGGCTCCCCCTTTGTTCTGGCCTATCGAGAAGATGATTTGGCGTTTTTATTCATTGCAAAAAAAGAAGCATTATTATTGAAATTAAGCAATCATCTTGAGGGCTATCATATGAATAGCGGGCATACTTATAAATCCATGCACTATGCGCCCAACAAGCATTCACACGGACAATATGAAGCTTTAGGCATACATGAAATATCACGACTTTCACATTGATAAATACGAAATCTCAGATAGAGGTAAAACTATTAAGTTTCATCTTGTGTATGGTTATGCTGGCGAGGAAACTGACACATCTGATATCACTTTTAGCGACGTAGCACTTTATAATTTTGTGCACACTGATAACGCAATAATAACTGATATTTATGAAGCAAAACCATCTGAACTAATAAATGAAAGATCATCAGAAATAACAGGATGGAACCGAATGCATCGTGTAAATTTATGGGAAAAGGACGCATCAACCTACGGTAAAAATCTCGAATCCTTGGGCTATAAGGCATGGCACATCGAGTCAGCTATAGGGTTTTATGGCTTTGTTATCGCTAAAGAAATATCAAATGCCTAACAAGTGCATTACTTCGTTCGCTCCGCTCACAGGGTTGCTTCTTACGTCGCGCCCATTATGCATGCGTTAGGCGCAACAATTAAGTGTAATGTATATTTTAACTATAATAGGTATAACACTAATATCTCTAGCTATTTACAAAAGCAGGAAATATTTCATAGCTAAAAAATGGCAAAAAACTAAAGGTATATTCATTGAGGTTGGCGAGGTTAGCTTCGAAGAATTGAACCTTTACTCATACCCATCTGCTTTTATATATCCAACTACAAAATATGAGTATTACGTTAACGAAAAAAAATACATTAATTCATTAGTTAGTTTTGAAATTGAAAATATTACTAAACGCAAAGGTAGCAACGAGGTGTTTTGGGGAAACTGGAAAAAAGGAAATAACGTTGATATTTATTTTAATCCAGTCAATCATTCAGAATCTGTAATAATACCAAACATGCTTCCTCATCGCCGTTCACACTACTTAGCAATTATTATATCTGGTGTTTTATTGATCGTGATAGGTTATATGGTAAATGAATTTTTCACCTAACAAGTTCATCCAGTCGCTCAGTCAAAAGGTTCACGATTTTTGCATCCAAAAAAAGTCTCGCCCGTTTTGCCTACCGCTGATGAGGGCGTATATTTATAAAGGAAAAAACATGAAGAATAAATCTCTCCTTACATTGCTTCTATTCATATTAAGTACAAATATTTATGCTGGTACATTAGTTTTTGACGAAGCAGGATTTTCAATTAAAGCATTAGATGCTCCACCAGAAGTAGCTGGTGGACAACCATTACAAATGTTACTGCCACCTAATAATGGATTTTCAGCCAACGTAAACATTCAAATACAACCATACAATGGAACATTGACGCAGTATAAGTCTATTTCAGACTCACAGTTCAAACAATATGGCTTCAAACCTATCATTTCTAAAGTCAGTAAAGATAGCGTTATTTTTGAATATACCGGTACAATGGCAGGCAAAAAGCTACATTGGTACTCAAGGGCATATAAAAGAGGTAATTTTGTTTACCTGGTAACTGCTACAGAGCAAGAATCAAACTGGCCTAAAACTAAAAAGAAGCTGATAACGGTTGTTGATAGTTTCAAACTTAAAAAAATATAACAATTCGCTTAAGTTCACACTGCGCCCGTTGCGCCGCTTCGCTCTGCGCAGTGTGCAGGTCAACTGAGCTTGGTCGTCAACCAAATAAACATGAATGAACATTGAGTATAAAATCAACGAACCAATAACTTCTGAGCAATTTGTTGGGCTATTGAAAAGATCAAGGCTTGCTGAACGTAGACCTATTCATAATTCGGAGTGCATGGAAGGTGTTGTCAAAAATAGTAATCTTGTTGTGAGCGCTTGGGATGGTGATGAATTGATTGGTATAGCACGCTCAGTCACGGATTTTCATTATGCCTGCTATCTGTCAGATCTTGCGGTAGATCAAAAATATCAAACAAATGGGGTCGGTAAGAAGTTGCTTGCCCTTACGCAGGAGCAATTGTATGAGGAGTGCAAATTAATTCTCGTGGCTGCTCCGGATGCAAATTCATATTATGAGCATTTGGGGTTTGAAAATAACACAAGGTGCTGGGTCCTAAATCGTGATCGAAAAATTATCAATCAATAATCACAACCGGTGGACTCACAAAGCTAAATGCATTTTTTATGCTGTTGCTGGCGCTCCATTTTTGCACAAAAATGCGCGTAGCTTTGTACGTCATCTGGTGTAGATCGTTATGTGTAAATAAAGTGGATTAAATGTACGCTGTCATTTTCAGAGCAAAAATTGCCGAAATGGATGAAGAATATGGTCGAACCGCGGAACGAATGAGACATCTTGCTATTGAAAAATATGGGTGCACTGAGTTCACCTCGGTTACTGAGGGTGATGAGGAGATTTCAATTTCCTATTGGAAAACTCAAGAGCAAATAAAAGCGTGGAAAAATGATGCTGAGCATATTACTTCTCAGGAGTTGGGTAAGGCCAAGTGGTATAGGTGGTATAAGATCCAAGTTGTAGAGGTTGTGAGGGAGTACGAGGGCAACACATAACAAATCATTTAGGTTCGCACCCTTCAGTCACCGGACGCGCCAACACGCACCACTTAATTCTGTCATTATGTGCAATAAATAATGAAGGTAGTGTAAATATTTTTTCGCACTTTTGATCAGCGGTGTTCCATCGGTTAAGCCGAATGTTGTTGCTCCAATAACTGTTTCTCCAGTGCTTCCATCGAAAGATAACGACGTGTGCCCCATTTGGTGCCCGCGATGTGTCGCAGCCGGGCCGCGACCAGCATGAGTGCCGAGTTGCCATCCGGGAAGGCGCCGACCACCCGCGTGCGTCGTCGGATCTCGCGCATAATCCGTTCCAGCGGATTGTTTGTCCTTATCCGAACCCAGTGGGTTTGTGGGTAATGGTAGTACGTCAGCGTTTCATGGATTGCGGCATCCACCAACTCCGCGGCCTTGGCCAGTTTCATCTGCCGTAGCTCCTGAACGATACGGTTGGCTTTCTCGGTTGCCGCCTTCATGCTTTCCTGAGCATGAATAGCCTTCAGCATCAGTGCAACCTGTTTCACTTTGGTGCTCGGCACATGACTGAACACATTGCGGTAAAAATGTACCATGCAGCGTTGCCAATCCGCCTCCGGGTAGTAGTCGCCGACCGACTCCACGAGGCCCAGGCAGGCATCCGAGATAATCAACCGTACGCCCTTGAGGCCACGCTGCTTGAGGTGTGACAGGAAGCCACTCCAGCCAGACTTGTCTTCCTTGTGGCCTTCGGCCACACCGAGAATGCGGCGATAGCCATCCTGGTCAACACCCACGGCCACCAGCACCGAGACGTTCTTGATCTCACCCGCCCAGCTGCGCTTCAATACGATGCCGTCCAGGTAAACGTAAGGATACTCGCCCTCGATCGGCCGGTTGCGCCAGCGCTCAATGTGCTGATAGACCTTCTGGTTCAGCTTGCTGACGGTACCGGAACTCACCCGCGTGCCCCACAGGGCTTCGGTAATATCCTCTACCCGGCGCACCGACACGCCTGCCAGGTACATCTCAATCAGGGATTCTTCGATGGAAGCTTCACGCCGCCGGTAACGCTCGATAATGGCGGTCTCGAAGGTCTGACGGCGCAGTTTGGGTACCTTAAGCTTCACTTCGCCAGCCTTGGTATGCAAAGAGCGCTCATAGCTCCCGGCCCGGGTATCGACTCGGTCAGGACTGCGTTCATAGCGCTGCGCGCCACACAGCGCGTCTGCCTCGGCATCCAGCATAGCATTGAGCGTCTCCTCGACGGTGCCGCGCACCAGCTCACCGAGGTGATCCTGGATACGTGCATCATCTATTTGAACAATTTTGCCCAAGGTTCTGGTATCTTTAGACATGGTGGTGGTCTCCTCTGTGGTGTTGAAATTTCCCAATTCCAACTTAACCACATGGGCCACCGCCTCTTCAAATGTGCGAAAAATATTTTACGTTATCATAATGAAAGAAAATAATTAGAGGCTTTATATTGATGCTAAGCGCTGTACTTCGCTACATTCAACGAAGCTAAAAAAGAAGCAATAAAATATATATCATGCAAACAAGAACTATGAATAGAAATACTTATAGAAACCGAAGGTGCAGATTTTTGGGTGTATGAATACAAACATAAAAAATAGGTGCCTTCTTAGCACATATTACTATTATGAACACATACAATCACATCAAGATCGCTCACGTCATTGGGTGGATGTCCTGGTTTTGATAATTCGGATTCTTGCTCAAGTTCGGTGTCTATCAATATCTTCTGAAAGCCACACTTTAATGAGAGACTGATAAGGCATATCTCTTTTATTAGCCTCGATCTTGATGCGTTCCAGTAACGCCTCTGGTAGTCGAAGGGAAATGGTTTTGGTTGATGGCTTCAGATTTGGAAGTAAAGTTGGTTTAGCTTGTTTCCAGTCCATATATTCACTGGAATCATGGCTTTCCCAGAAAGCTCGTTCTTCAGCTTCGGTTTTGAATTTAGGTGGCGTTTTTTTTGGCTTGCTCATAATAGGTTCTCTCTTTACGATGCATATCACGGGCTGAGATCACACGAATAAAGGTTCCAGAGGCACGCAGTGTAAAGGTAATATGAAGTAATCGATTTTCGTCGGTTGTACCCAGAGCATGATAACGTACCTCGTTTTGTCTGCTATGCTTTAAATCTGGCAATATCAGTAAAGGTTCATTAAAAAATACGCGCTCAGCTTCGGCTTGGCTCACGCCATGCTTGTCAGCACTTTTGCGAGCATTACCTTGATCCCAATCAAAACCGGTTACTCGTGTCCAGTCAATCACGGGGCGTATATTACCATAATATACAAATCTAGGCAAGTACGCTAATAAGCGCCTCGTGGTGGAACGCAAACCGCTTCGCAGTTTTGCGCCAACACATGCTTAACATTAGCCGATAAGGATACCCTCACCGATATGAAGGTCATTTATGTATTCTTTGTGCTAGCCGGTGTGTCGCTAGTCATACTTTTGAGTCTCCGGTTATATGATTGGCGCGCAGATCAAACTGAATGGGAAAGACTGGCGGGATTACAACCTATTAACCCAATAAAGTATGACCCGAAGATTGTAGCTGATCTGCCAGAGCCGGCGCGGCGATTCTTTAACTTTGCTATTTCTCCAGGCACACCTCTATTGACAGTGGCTGAAATCGATATGGGCGGTCAGTTCAGCCTCGGAACACGAGACAATCCTGATTACCAAACCATGGTCGCACAACAAATCCTTGCGTCACCGCAAGGTTTCGTATGGCGGTTGAACCTCTCGGGAATGATACCTGTATCAGGATCAGATTCGGGTAATTGGACACGGTTCCGAATTTTTGGGCTGATTCCAGTAGCACGGATGGGGGGTGATTCAGATCACGCACGTTCTGCATATGGGAGGTATGTTGCAGAATCAGTATTCTGGACGCCCGCTGCATTTTTGCCAAAGCCAGGAGTTGCATGGGAAGGTGTTGATTCAAATTCCGCCCGAGTTACAGTGAGCCACGGGGTTCTTTCACAAACTGTCAATATCAGGGTTAATGCCAACGGCCAGCCGCTTGAGGTGTTCTTTTTGCGCTGGAGTAATGCAAACCCTGATAAGGAATACCGAGTTCAACCCTTCGGTGGAACGTTGTCGGATTTTCGTGAGGTGCAAGGCTATCGCCTACCCTTTAAGGTTGAAGCAGGTAATATGTTCGGCACCGATGACTATTTCGCCTTTTACAAGGCTGAAGTAAAAGAAATACGTTTCCCAGAGGGTAACTAATCAATTTAAATAAGATACGGCTAACAAGGCAAATAAATAATTCAACACTGTAGCTAAAAGGAGGAATAAAAATGCTCACGTTAATGGTCCATGCAAAAATAAAGCGGGAAATGCTTAATGAATATCTCGATTTAATCAGGATGCTTGGTCGAGAAACAACGAAGAAAGGATGCATTACATATTCATTCTTCCAAAATAAAGAAGAACCAGCAGAATTTGTGTTATATGAGCAATGGGAAACGCAAACAGATTTGGACAAACACATTAATGAGTTGTTCGAAATTCTCGGCCCCGCTAAACCAGGCGACCCGATTCCTGAAAAGCTAATGAGCATGTATGAAAAAGCAAAGCCAGTATTTTACAATATCATTGAGTAAAATACATAACAAGCGACTGCGGCATCAAGCCACGTTAGATTGGCAATTAATATGCCCATTCATACCCGTCTCGCGCCATGGCATTAAGCATAGTAATAAATTTTCTCATGCACGCTGTCAGCGTAACTTTTTTGTGTTTCCCCTGGGCCACCAGTTGCTGATAAAACAGCTTCGATCGACGGGTTGCACAGGATTCGCGCAACAAATATTAAAAGGAGCTTGTTTAATATGTTAGCAAAAATTATTGAAATATTTATTATGGAAGGCGTCGCACTTTTGTTGTTTGCCTTCGCCTATTTAATTGGTGTAAAAGGCAAACTCGAATTGATCGCAGGTTACAATGAAAAAACATCACAAAAAGTCAAGGATAAGAATGGACTCAAACGGTTAATAACCCGCTTATGTGTATTGTTGGGTGTTGGATCGGCAATTATGCCGATACTTACTTATTATACTGTTAGTTTTCCCGATGGTTTGGCCTATAGCATAGGTGGTTATGGTGGTTTCATTTTAGGCAGTGTTGGAATGATGGCGCTTCAATCGAGAGACTACACATCGTAAATGCAATTCTGATGTTGGAAATATAAAGTTATATTAAGAAAAACGATTTTTTGGATTAAAAGGAGAGGAGGAATGATGAAACACACACTTATGGCTATAATAGCAATAATATCTCTTCAGGCCCATGCAGGCGCCTTCAGCTCCATGAAAGAAACGAGGGCATTTACCGACAAAACAATGGATTTATTTGTACAGGAGAAATTCGCCAAAGGATTAAACGCAGCGAAAGCATATTGGCCACTCCCCTCTGTTGAAATCGATGGCTTGACCAACAAAATAAAGCAACAATGGCCAATTATCGTTCAACGTTTTGGTCGTACCATCGGCAAGGAATTCATACGTTCTGAAAAAATCGGCAAGTCGTTTATACGCTATTATTATCTTCATAAATTTCAAAATCACGCCATTTATTGGCGCTTTGACTTTTATAAACCTCAAGATAAATGGATGATCAATTCAATTGTGTACCTGGACAATCTGGATATGTTATATGAATAGTACAGTCATGAACGGTATTTAAATAAACGCCTGAATTTAGCACAATTTATTTTATCCCATGGAAGATACCGCCAACCAACAAGGTGCACGGGAAAATGAAATCTATATTTTTCTATTCCAATATTCTTGTATGCTATGCCATGTTATCAGGGGTGTTCTATTCGGATGTCTTTTTTTCATTTTCATCATAACCGGATTACAGGTTGGCTGTATGCGATACCTCTTCGAGCCATGGCTGGCCATCGCAATAGGCGAAACACGGTATATTTCTGTTATTCGATACGATAAATGGGGTGCAGGGAGGTTTTATCACTGATGCTGACGTCGAGATCCTTCAGCAATCCATCGTGAATGCCGTACACCCAGCCATGCAGGGTCAATTTCTGACCCCGGTCCCAGGCATCCTGGACAATCGTGGTATGCGCAAGGTTGTTAACCTGTTCTTTTACATTTAACTCGCACAGCAGACTGACTTTTTCCTTTTCGGACTCCAGCGATTCGAATTTTTCCTCGTGGCGAATATAGACATCCTTGATGTTGCTTAACCAGTTATCTATGAAACCGTGTTTTTCATGCTTCAATGCGGCAGCAATTCCACCACATCCATAATGGCCGCAGACAATAATGTGCTTTACTTTCAGTGCTTCAACCGCATACTGCACCACCGAAAGGCAGTTGAGATCGCTGTGGGCCACAATATTGGCAACGTTGCGGTGCACAAACAATTCACCCGGCAACAACCCTACAATCTCGTTCGCGGGTACGCGGCTGTCGGAACAGCCTATCCAGAGATACTCCGGTTTTTGCTGTTTGGAGAGTTTTTGGAAAAAGCCTGGTTGCGCCGATTCAATATCCTCGGCCCACTTGCGGTTATTTGCCAATAAATTATTTAAAATTTTCATTTAAATCAATACGGTTTTCGTTTGGAACTATTTTTCCCTCACGGCGGCATTTTACTATGTTTGGGCATAAAATGAAGACACTCCGCCGGGATAAATCCGGGTTCTGTTACGTACTTGCTGTTCAATTTCCTGATTCACCGTCCAGTGAACCGGCAGAAACGCTTGACATCCCCCAGATTTCCATATCCTGAAACAGTGCAGCGCGGCTGATATCCATGCTGGGTAATGTACCAAATTAGCCGGTATTTCGTTTAAACAGCGGTTGTCCTGTAGCGGCCCACCCCTTCTTCGCCAGTCTGTTTCACAAACGATTTTTCTACAGATCCATTGAATCCCGCAGGTTCAAAGCCTGAGCTGTTTGTCATACTTAAAGGCTTGTGGATTTTGTTCCCATTCATGAGATGCAATGTCTGTCGTCAACTCAATGAGATATCCGTCTGTATCTCGAGTATGGAATGAGCATGATATATTGTGATCCACGCCCATACTGAAGTGATATCCGGATCTTCAACCAGGGCCAGTTCATGATTATAGGCGCCGCCACTGTAGAAATTCATTCTGCTGTGCTCGCCCACGCGTTTCAAACCCATTTTCCCGGATCGGCAAAGTGTACACTAAACAGGCGTTCCGAATACCAGTACACTTGGGAAACGGCGCATCAGGACCAGAATCTGCCAATAATGTTAAATGATCTGGTATTCGGAACACTTATGCAGGTCAGAGACTTACCAGCTTTTCTGGTAATGTTAACGGGACAGCAATGAAAACAAATACGATGAGTCGCGCAATCGCCACGAATGTAAACCCATGGAGATTTTTTGCGCTGGCCTTTGGCATTTCGTGGTTTTTCTGGCTGTGGATTATATTTCTGGACTGGAATGTCTGGAAATTTCCGGCAATCGTTGCAGGTGCGCTAGGGTTGTTCGGGCCTGCGATTGCAGAAATCATACTGATTTCCCGCACTCACGACAAAGAACAGTGGCGGGATTATTGGCACCGGATATTCGACTTCAGACGGATTGGAATAAAATGGTTTTTGCTCATCTTGCTTACCTTCCCTGTGCTGCATGCTGTTGCCATTTTGATGAGCACGCTTACAGGTTCCGCTCTGCCGGAATTTGAAACCGCTCGCAATCTGCTGAACGAACCCTGGCGAATTTTGCCCTATGCGATGTTCATCCTGGTTTTTGGACCACTCCCCGAAGAGCTCGGTTGGCGTGGCTATGCCCTCGACGGCCTGCAGGCAAAATATAATGCCCTGTTAGCCAGTCTCATCCTCGGGGTGGCATGGGCAATGTGGCATATCCCGCTTTTCTTCATGAAGGGCACCTTTCAACACAATCAATTGGGATTTGCCACACTGAATTTCTGGACCTACATCATCGGCCCGGTTGTCATTTCAATCCTGTTCACCTGGATTTACAACAATACCAGGCGCAGCACCCTGTCCGCCATATTTTTCCATTTCATGATCAATTTTACTGCCGAACTCATGCCGTTAAACGCGCAAGGCAGAATATACAGTACGGTATTGATTATTTTACTGTCTCTGCTGGTGGTTCTGGTGTGGGGGCCCGCCACACTGATCCGCCAAGGGAAAACAACGGGCATAGAAAGGTTCCGATCGCCATAAAGTCATCGCCTTTCCGAATACCAGTCCATGTTATGACACAGCATGTCAGGACCCTGTCTACGCACTTCTCCGGTAAATGGCTGGATCCGCCGATTTGATAGCCGCTTTTTTACACTGTTTAACAAATTGGCATGGATATCTTTTTAAAAGCGTCTAAAAATACATTGTTGCCTGCTTATCATACTAAAGTCATGAACATCTTGGCCGATAGGTTCGTGATAACTTTTATAACAAAACGGTTCTGGCTATACCTCTCCGGGGTGAACCATTGCTGTAGATGTAGCAAAAAATCGGGAAAATGGCAGGAAGACAATCTTTTCTACGATCGCTATGGAGTGCAATCTTTGTCACAGGATCAGGAGGTGAATCACGCTGGATGCCACGGCTCATCCTGCTTGCGCTCGTATGCACCTTTATCGTACTGGAAGCAGCCGTTGTAATCTCGGCCGGCAATACCGAAATCCCATTACACGCGTTACATAAAACACTCGCCGCACACGACAGAAACGCCGCATTACGCCAGGTCGAGGAAGCCCTCAACACCCATGCTCAGCAGACCAGGTGGTTGCAATCCGGCATCGCCATTTCGGGACTGTTTCTTCTCCTGATTGTCACACCCCAGTTGCGGCATTTTTCCGCACGGCGCTCCAGACAGGTACAGTCCGCGCTTGAGCAAATGCGGCAGATCTCCAAAGAGGGTGATATTGCCACACAAATCACCTATGAACGACAGGACGATATCGGTTCTTTCGTGTCTGTGGTCAATGATTTATTGCACTATCTGCGTGACATCGGCGATCAACTGCATCATCTTGCAGACGGCAACCTTGCCCTTGAGGTACAACCCCGGAGTGACAAGGACAGGCTGGCCCAGTCGCTACAGAAACTGGCGGGCGAATGGCATACGGTTTGTTCAAACCTGCTTGAAAAAAGCCATCAACTCATGGGCGGACTGGAACAGTTATATGCAGCCAACAGCGTACTGGCTTCCGGTTCCTATCGTCAGGCGGATTCATTAAAAAAAATCAACCGTTTGATGAAGGAAATAGGCGAACAGGTAAAAACAGAGGCGCAGATGGCAAACAGCGCCAACGGCCACGCGGAACAAACCTGCGATATTGGTAAAGAAGGTGTTGCAAGAATGAATACCCTGATAGCCTCGATGGAAGAGGTCAAGGGGAGTGGAGAACATGTCACCGAAATCGTGGAAACCATAAAGGAAATTGCCAAACAAACCAGCCTGCTGGCGCTCAATGCAGCCATTGAGTCTGCCCGTGCCGGTGCGCAGGGCAAAGGCTTCAGTGTGGTTGCCTCGGAAACACGCACTCTCGCCAACAGATCGGAACAGGCTGCCGAAAAAATCGCCAGTCTGGTTGAAGACTCGCAACACAAGATAGATGACAGCATCACGCTGGCGTATGAAACCCACCAGTCTCTTGACAAGATTGTGACATCGGCAGAGGAAGTGAAATCCTTGATGGCCGAAATCGAACATCTTTCCAGCAAGCAGGTCGCTGAAACCACCGTTATCACTAAAGATATCAGTGACGTCACCGCCACCTCCTGGCGAAATACCTTTTTTGCCAAAAGCAGTGCCATGATCCAGGAAAGGCTCAAGCAATATGCCGGGGACTTTTCACAAACCATCGCTTTTTTCGACACAGGCGAACAACAGCTTGTCAGGACGGAACAAACACTTAACAGTGATCAATTCAACCACATCCTTACCTGGGAAGAGGCCGATTGCAGCACGGGCCTCGAGGCAATCGATGCGCAACATAAAGTATTGATCGAGATCATCAACAAACTCTATCGTTCCGTCGTGCAGGTCGAAAACCTGGACGAGGCGAGCAACCGGTTTTTTACGGAACTCATCGATGAATTACTGCAATACACCAAGGAACACTTTCGCTTTGAAGAAGAATGGATGGCAGCAGTGGGCTTTAAGGACTATCTGCCCCACAAACAGAAACATGAGCAAATGATGGAAGAGGCGATAGCCTACGCTGATTCCTTTGATGAAGGTGGTGATTTTGATTTTTACGATTTCCTCCAATGGCTGCTGCAATGGGTTACTTACCATGTAAAGGGCACCGACCGGGAATATATCCCTATCCTGATGCAGCCGGAGAACGCTGCAAAGATGCCGCAATGGCAACCAAAGATTGGCAAGGAGGAAGAGGACGTGGTCCTGTTCTGAATGACCCTGCGGAAGGAATACGCCCTCCGAAACGAATCGTGAGCATGCCTGAGAAGGCCGCACGCCAAATCCCGATGTCAAAATACGCCGCGAATATCTGATTAATCCACCCTTACGGACGCACTGTCGTGATACGGCATCCATATGTCAGAAATCAGTCTTTTTAGGCGCATTCCGGCGTTCCACGGAATGACTATATTGTAATCAAGCGAAGATTCCCTAATATTGTCCTTGTATTCAAATGACAGCTTGTGAGGAAAGCGTAATGGATAGCCGCAAATTAATCGTCAAAGCCGGAGAAATCGAGGAAATGAAAGGGGAAAGAAGAGTCCATTTCCTGAATCCCGCCGCCGACCGCGTGAGAAAATCACTCGGCGACAGGGTCGGCCTGAACAATATCGGTGTGCACCTGATCTATGTTGAACCCGGAAAGGAGACAACCGAGTACCACAAACATTACCATGAAGAGGAATGTATCTATGTCCTTTCCGGGAATGGCACCCTGGTAATAGAAGGAGAGTCTTTTCCGTTCGGGCAGGGTGATTTTGTCGGATTTCCCGCAAATACCGCTGCACATTCCCTTGCCAATGACGGAGAGGAAATGCTTGTCTGTCTGGTGATGGGGCAGCGGCTCGCTCAGGATGTTGCGGACTATCCACACCAGGGAAAACGGCTGTACCGCTATGGAGACACGTGGGATCTCGTTGATCTAAAGGATATCACTGATCCGAGAAACAGCGCATAATCGAATTGCAGCTTGCTTTTTTTACCTCGCTACCGGCGGATCGTACAGCTGACCGTTATCACGTTTTTTGAACATGGGACATCGTAAATGAGAATATGGGTGGATGCCGATGCATGTCCTGTTGCGATAAAGGAGATTTTATTCAGGGCGGCAAAGCGTACCGGCGTGGAGGTGACGCTGGTTGCCAACAAACCTTTGCGCATCCCGCCTTCACCCAATATCAAAATGTTGAAGGTGGCAGCCGGCTTCGATGTTGCTGACAACGAGATAATCAACAGGCTTGCAGCGGGTGATCTTGTCATTACCGCTGACATCCCTCTGGCTGCAGAGGTGATTGAACACGGGGGGCATGCACTGAGTCCGCGGGGAGAACTCTATTCAACCGAAAACATCCGCGCCCGTCTGAACATACGGGACTTTATGGATAATCTGCGGGCCAGCGGTATCGACACCGGCGGCCCGGCTGCGCTGAGCAAGAGCAATCGCAAAGCATTTGCCGATCACCTGGACAGGTTATTGACAATTCATGGCAAAGGCACATAGCTGCTAAATATTCGGAACGTCACTGCTGTCCCGTTAACTCCCTCTCCCACCGGGAGAGGGTTGGGGTGAGGGGATATCAAACGGGTAACGCATTGTTTTTTTGATCCCCTCATCCTGGCCTTCTCCCGGAGGGAAGGGATGGCTCCGATTTTGGACTCGTGTAATTTCATGTCTCTAACACCTTCGAACAGGTGTATGTTTATAAAATCTGATACTTACCAGCTTTATTGGTGATGTTAACGGGACAGCAGTGTCGGAACATTTCTTCAGTCATTTATCCTCCAGGCAAAGGGCAACAAGGCCCTTTGCATTTCAGTGTATTAAAAACGATTGTTTATGGTCACCTCTTCCATCGGCAGTTGCCCTGCACGCGGCCACGGTTGACGAAGCCCCTTGCCCACTGCAACAAACATGGTAATGACATGATCTTTCGGCAGATTTATCAGCTTGGCCACCGCATCGAAATCAAAACCATCCATCGGACAGCTGTCATAGCCCATGCCCCTGGCGGCCAGCATGAGCGTTTGTGCCGCGATACCGCAGGACCGCATCGCCTCGTCACGCTGCACCTGCTCCCTGCCGCGATAATAACCATCAATCGCAGGCACGACATAATCAATCACCTCGGCGGGTGCATTTCGCCAGTAGCGTGCGGGCTCCTCCTGCCATGCGTTTAGATCGGCACACAAAACAACCAGCAAGGATGCCTCTGTGACCTGCGGCTGATCCCCGGCAACGGCACGTATTTGTTCGCGGAGCGCTGCGTCATTCACAAGGAGAAAGCGCCAGTTTTGAATGTTGAATGCGGTTGGTGACAACATCGCAAGTGAGATCAGTTCATTGGTTTCCGCCTCTGTCATTTTGTGTTGAGGATCAAACTGTTTGATAGCACGTCGTGTTTCGATAGCGGTTTTTACGTCCATTATTTTTCCCCTGAAAAGGTTTCTGTTGGATAAATTACCTGGGGGATGGTATACAATCGGGATCAAACATATAAGTACGCACATTTTTGTCCGGTAGTATCATTTTGTATACCATGGATAACATTATGAATTCCAAAAGTTGTGATAGCAGTTTCCGTTGCCCGGTGGAGGCCTGTCTTGCGGTAATCGGCGGCAAGTGGAAAGGGGTGATCCTGTTTCATTTGCTGGGCGGGACGAAACGATTCAACGAGTTACGCCGGCTGTTACCGGAGGTGACTCAAAGAATGTTGACCCGGCAGTTACGCGAACTGGAGTCCGATCAGATCATCCTGCGGACGGTATACCCGCAGGTCCCGCCAAAGGTTGAATATTCACTCACCGAGTTCGGCAGGACATTGCAACCTGTGCTGCTGACGCTGCAGAAATGGGGACTGGAATACCTTGAGCAAATCTCTGCCATCAGGCAATCCGGCGCCCAGTCTTTTACCACGGACAATGCCCCTGCTCCTCGTGATTGAACATTAGCCAAAAAGGACGGACGGAATATAAAGAAGGCAATCGATACGGGGAGGAGGCTCACCGCTTCCTGCATTGGCGTTCTATGATAGGGTATTTAAAACACCTGTTTGGACATGCTGCCAGTTCGTTGTGGTTTTACGAATTAGCGTGTTTGCCTTTCCTTTTGCTTTTATTCCTCCTGGTTTTTTCCATGTTTTGCACTTTTGCTTTATTTTTCCCCCGGCTCTTCGGCTTGCCGGGCTTTCTTTCTTTTACCAGGCGGGAAATGTTCAATTGCTGCCCCGATACCCTGACCTTTTTCAAATCATTGAAAATATCCCGGGGCATGCCTTCGGGAAGGTCAAGCAGACTGTAATCATCGTAAATAGTGATACGCCCGATATACTGGCTGTCGATTCCCGCTTCATTGGCGATCGCGCCGACGATGTTGCCGGGCTTGACACCATGCGCGTGCCCCACTTCGATACGGAAACGTTCCATGCCTTCTTCAGGTGGTGCCTGTTTACGGGAGGGATGTTGCCGCTCTTTGCGCGTCTGTTTTTTACCTGCCGGGGTTTCATCCTTGTTCCAGCCGTCCTTTGCGCCTGCTTGTGGTTTGCTTTGCAGGAGGAAGGGTGTATCACCCTGCAAAAGCCTGGCGAGTGCGGCGGCGATCTCCAAGGCCGGTACGTTATGTTCCTGCTGGTATTGTTCGATCATCTGATAAAACAGGCCAAGCTCCTCGGTTGCCAGGGTATCGGTAATGCGCTGTTTGAATTTTGCGATCCGCTTGTCGTTGATCAGTTCAGTGGAAGGCAGATCCATCATTTCGATCTTCTTCCGCGTAGCTTTTTCGATGGCGTGCAGCAGACGTTTTTCCCGCGGCGCAACAAACAGGATGGCGTCACCCTGCCGGCCGGCCCGGCCGGTGCGCCCGATACGATGCACATAAGCCTCCGTATCATACGGAATATCGTAATTCACCACGTGGCTGATGCGTTCCACGTCGAGACCGCGTGCGGCGACATCCGTGGCAACAAGAATATCCAGTTCGCCTTTTTTGAGTTGCTCGACGGTGCGTTCGCGCTGTTTCTGTTGAATGTCACCGTTCAGCGGCGCGCATGAGTAACCGCGCGCCTCGAGTTTTTCAGCCAGTTCCACCGTGGCGGTTTTGGTGCGCACGAATATCAGCATCGCATCAAAGGGCTCGGCTTCCAGAATGCGGGTCAAGGCATCCAGTTTATGCACACCGCTCACCGGCCAGAAACGCTGGCGAATGGTATCGGCCGTGGTGGTTTTCACCTTAATGGTGATTTCCGCCGGTGTATGCAAATGTTGCTTGGCGATACGGCGGATCTGCTGTGGCATGGTGGCGGAAAACAGGGCGATTTGCCTGTCTGCCGGCGTTTGTTCCAGTATCCATTCCACATCGTCGATAAAACCCATGCGCAGCATTTCATCGGCTTCGTCCAGCACCAGCGCATCGAGATTGTCCAGTTTCAGGGTGCCACGGCGCATGTGATCCATCACGCGTCCGGGGGTACCCACCACCACGTGTACCCCGCGTTGCAGGGCACGGATTTGCCCACGAAAATCCTGGCCGCCATACACCGGCAACACATGAAACCCTTTCAGGTGCTTGGCATACTTTTGAAAGGCTTCGGCCACCTGGATGGCCAGCTCGCGCGTTGGCGCCAGTACCAGTACCTGCGGCTCTTTCTGTTTTAAATCGAGGTTGGACAACAACGGCAGGGCAAAGGCTGCGGTTTTGCCGGTGCCGGTTTGGGCCTGTCCGAGCACATCCCTGCCCTGCAGTAACAGCGGGATGGTTTGTGCCTGGATGGGTGAAGGGGTTTCATAACCCACTTCGTCCAATGCCTCAAGAAGTGGTTGTTTCAGCGCCAGTTGAGGAAACGCGCTGACCGTATCGGTGGTCATGTACAGTACCTGAAAAATAGATGGAATGCCGGGAATGCCAGGGATTAACCGGGGTATTCTGATTGTCCCTGTCTGTCGAGAAGCCGGATCAAGGCCAGAAGGGCTGCGTAGTGTACAGGTTTATGCGACAGCTTGCATGCTTTTTAGGCTAAATATAATGCCCGTGTTATACTCAGATTGCCTTGCCGTGATGTCATCTGCGAATTCAGGAGGTTCCAATGTCCAAAAGCATAAAGGGTACACAGACCGAGAAAAATTTATTGATCGCGTTTGCCGGCGAGTCCCAGGCCCGCAATCGATACACCTACTATGCGGGCGCCGCCAAAAAAGAGGGACTGATGCAGATCGCCTCCATTTTTGAGGAAACGGCAAATCAGGAAAAGGAACATGCGAAGCGGTTTTTCAAATTCCTCGAAGGTGGCGAGGTGGAAATCACCGAAACCTTCCCGGCCGGGGAAATAAGCACAACCCTGGACAACCTGCGGGCTGCCGCCGCCGGCGAGGAGCATGAATGGTCGGACATGTATCCCGCCTTTGCCAAAACCGCGCGCGAAGAGGGTTTTGAAGACATTGCGCTGGCATTCGAGGCCATCTCGGTTGCGGAAAAACAGCATGGCAAGCGTTACCGGGATCTGGCCGACAACCTCGAGGCCGGGCGTGTCTTCAAACGCAATGGCAAGGTGGTCTGGCGCTGCCGAAACTGTGGTTATTTACATGAGGCGGAGGAAGCACCCGATGTTTGCCCTGCCTGCCTGCATCCCAAAGCGCATTTTGAACTACTGGGCGAAAACTGGTAAGCAGGAAAAACAGATAATCCTGCGCGGAGGAAACAGCCGCTTCCCACTCTGCGGTTCGGGTTAGCTGGGGTCAGTCTTCAGGCCGTTTCGCCAGGGCGATACATCGAACCGGCGCGGGGTACCCTTCTATGGTTTTGCTGGAATCATCGGGATCCAGAAACTCGGGAAGTGAATAAAATGTCATCCAGCCGGTGGAACGTTGTTCCTCGATGGTGGTGGGTGTGACATCCACGATCCGGACGTCTTTCAGTCCGCAACGCTTCATCCAGCGAACCAGCATATCCGGCGAGGGAATGAACCAGACATTCGCCATGCGGGCATAACGATCCTCCGGCATTAACACCGTCTTTTCGTCACCTTCCACCACCAGCGTTTCCAGCACCAGTTCTCCACCCGGTTTCAAACAATCGTACAGTTGCTGAATATGCTCCAGGGGTGAACGCCGATGGTAGAGCACTCCCATGGAAAAGACCGTATCGAAAGCCGCCAGCTGCGCCGGGACGTCGTCGATACCCAATGGCAGCACGTTGACGGAAAAATCCCGGATATAGTGACGGATCGCCTCGAACTGCATCACAAAAAGCGGTGTCGGATCGATCCCGATCACCTGGGCCGCACCGGCAATCCACATTCGCCAGCAGTGGTAACCGTTACCGCAACCCACATCCAGAACGGTACGGCCGCTGAGCGGCTGGATATGTTTCTTCAAACGATCCCATTTCCAGTCGGATCGCCATTCGGTATCGATATGGATGCCAAAAAGATTAAACGGCCCTTTACGCCACGGGTGCAACTGGCGCAGCGCCTCTTCTATCCGCTGCCGCGTAACATCATCCACATCCGCCGCTTCGCCGACACACAGGCAGCCACTGCTGACATCGAGGGAGGAGGGATTCACTTTTGGCAATTCGGCCAGTGCCGCCTGCCAACGCGGCAGATCACCATGCCGTTTTACATCCAGCCCCGTGGCGATCTGTTCCGGCAGCTGTTCGGCCCATCTGGCAAGCGGGCCTTTCGCCATACTATTGAGTAAGCGGCTGAAGTCCATCTTCATTTATTTGATTGCCAACAGAGAAACAAAATTAAAACAGCGGAACCACAGCTCGCTGCGGCGGAAACCCGCCTGCTGCAAACGTGCGGAATGCTGTTCGAGGGTATCCGGTATCAGGACGTTCTCCAGTGCGCTGCGCTTCTGGCTGATTTCCATGTTGCTGTAGCCATTGGCTTTCTTGAAGGCAATGTGCAGCGCCTCCATCTGCTCGCACTCTGCCTCGTCCGCAAACGTGATTTTCTCGGAGAGGATCAGCACTCCGCCCGGCAACAATCCCGAGTGGATCTGCTGCAACAGTTTGAGTCTCTCCTCCGGCCGAATGAATTGCAAGGTAAAATTAAGCACCACCACGGAAGCATTGCGCACCACCACGTCCCGAATATCCGCACAGACGACGTCCACCTCGATCCCCACATTCGCTTGCCGGATGAGGCTCTGGCAGCGCTGCGTCATTGCCTTGGCGTTATCCACTGCGATAATCCGGCAGCCCGGCTGTTGCACACGGCTGCACATCGATAAGGTGGCGGCGCCCAGAGAACACCCCAGATCGTAACAGTTGCTGTTGGCCTGCGCATACCGCTCTGCCAGCAAACCTATCAGTGAGATGATGGTTTCATATCCCGGCACCGAGCGGCGGATCATATCGGGAAAAACCTGCGCCACTGTCTCGTCAAAAGCAAAATCGACGATCTTCGATTGCCGCCTGGCGAATAGCTTGTCTGGCCTGTTTGAATCACTCACTGGGATGACAACCCACAACCTTTACCCGGATTGTTTTGACGAACTAAATAGGCGTTCCGAATACCAGATCATTTAGTATTATTGCCAGATTTAAGTATCGCATCAGGACCAGAGGTCTTTTACATGACACGCTGTAAATACAGTCGTTCCCGCACATCCATGTGCTCCACGACACTTGTACATCCTGTACATCGTCCAGGTAAGCTCGACAGCCGCATCTGACC
>JALVOC010000229.1 GCA_027032075.1 Chromatiales bacterium
TTCTCCAGTAGCTGCTGGCAAGACACGCTGTGAATACATCCCTGTAAGCTTCACGGCAGCATCCCTGCTGCCGAGAGTCTTGCCAGCAGCTACTGGAGAAACGGCCCCTCCATTTTATGGAAATCACTGTTATTTGAATTGGACACCTTTTTCGCACAGCTATTTAGGTGTAATGAGTTAGCAAAAGAGGCTGTCCCAGGCATCCCGCTCTCTACGGTAATTCATCAATGCCTGGCTGATCTGCTTTTTACGCTCAGCGCGATGTTGCTTTGAGCGGATTTGCTGCCAGGCGCGGGATTGTTCTCCAAAATTGTAATCAATATTGTCGAGGAAGGATCTTACCTGCTTCAATACATCGGACAGCCCGCTCTCTTTTGTCCACCAATGGTCGGCATGAAACACGAGTTGATGCAAGCGCCTGTTTTTTTCGAGGATGGCGTCATGCTTCTGCTGGTACAATTCCAGTAACTCGTTTTCTTTTTGCTGCATTATCGAATTGATCAACTTCTTCTCAAATGGTTTTTTGACGTCCGACTGTTGCACCAATGTTTCTGTGGTAAACAACATCAAGTCGCCAAAGAACTGGCGTTCGAATTCGTTGGATAAATCGATGTGTGCCTGTTTCTGTGCGCTGCTCAGTTCAACGCCAGGACGAAAATCGCCAGCCAAACCGGCCTCGGTGGTGCGGCGGTGCAAATTGGGCATATTGCAGGATGCGAAACACCTTTTGATTTCCGCGGCAATGAGCCGCCCGGCGGTAGGGCCGGACATCCGCAGACGCAGGTGGCCAAAGGGGATAATATATTTCAGCCCCTCGTAGTTGACGATGTAATTTCCGGGATAGATCGTCCTTGCAGGTGCAAGCTCATGAAATCCGTTATTGTAGGCAAAGAGGGTCTTGCGTGTCAGATGCTCGCCAAAGAAGAAGGCATTCAGCCGTTGTGCAAAATCACGCAGGCACGCAGCATGATCATGCTCGCCTTCGAGCCGGCAACGATAGGGAAAAGCGCTACGCCCGTTATCAAAGCCAAACAGTTTGGCCATGTCGTGATAGGCGGCGTCGCCTGGCCGCTGCCGCGGCAATCCATGAAAATGACAATTCTCATCCCCGCGCGTTTCAGCCAGGCTGGTAAAGAATGTGAAGACGTCATCAAGAAAATTGGCGGCCATCACGGAAGGGGACACCGGTGGATCGCCTACCATCTTGCCCGTCAGCACGAGGGTATCGGTGGTGCGGAATATTTTGTCGATGTAGTGAAAATAATTCAGCGCATGCACGATTTCCTCACCGCTTTCGGTTTGGCGGTTGACACAAAAAGACTGATCGCTGTCGACCAGGTAATAAAGCGTTTTGTGTCTGTCCTTTGTCAGTTGCAAAAACTTCAGGTAACTGAGGTTGCGATTGGCGGCCTGGCCTTTTAAACAGAATTCTTCTTTACTTTGTGTGGTGAGAATGTGGCCCAGTTGTTTGCGCGTTTCCTGCTCGAGTGTGTGCAGGAGTTCGTACTGTTCCTCCTGTCCGAAATGAAAAACCTGTAAACCTTTCCGCCGGTATTCATCGACCAGTTCGATATGCCGGCAGATACTTTCCTCTTCACGACTGTCTTCGGCAACGATGATTTTGATTTTGTCATATACCCCGCCGCTGCTGCCGCCATAACCGAACAGTTTGCATACCTGATAAATGCTTTCAAGACAGGACTGCAAGTGGGCAGGACGATCTGCCACCGGTATGCTCAGAATGAAGTGATGCCTCTCATCCGTTTTGCCACCAGTTTTTGCTCGCTGTTGAATCAGTGTCTCCTGTTCGCGGAAGAGGGACTGGTAGCACTCCAGCAGTGGCTGAAATTCCACATTACTGGACCATAAAGCCTTTTCCAGTAACGGATAGACCTGCTCGTACAGCATGATGAGGGTATCCAGTGATTCCGCTTTTGCAGGTGAGGGCAGGGAGCGCAATTGTTGGTCGATATCAGCCAGACCGGTGATGGTGGCGCGGTAGCTTGTGATGCAATCCTCCAGCCGGGTCGTGCCGGGGTTCTCGATACCAGGTTTCGTCATACGCCGTTAATACCCGCCTAACGTCTGGAGGAATAATTCGGGTAGGCATCCTTGTCGAGTATGATCTCGATGAGATTGATATCATTGAGAAAATCCATTTTTTCCGACAAACCGGCCAGCTGCTGTTCGTTTTCCACACGCACATGTTCGATACCAAACGATTGCGCGAGTTTTGCATAATCCGGGTTGGTGAAATCACAGTCGATGTAACGGTCGTGATAGTGCTGATGCTGGTTTTTGCGGATCAGGCCCATGGTGTCGTTGTTGAACAAGACGATGTTTACAGGAATGTTGTAATTGACCGCTGTCATGATTTCCATGCCACACATCTGGAAACCACCGTCGCCGATGATGGCAAACAGGGGCTTGCCGGTTTCGCCTTTATTGTTACAGCCTGCACCGATGGCAGCGGGGATGGCGTGACCCAGTGACGAGATCCCGGTGTTGGGATAAAAATGATCATCGCTGGCGACCCGGTAAAAGCTCTGCGCGAATACAATGTTGTCGTCGAACATGATCAGACCCTGCGGAAACTGTGTTTCCAGCCAGCCATAAAAGGCCCTCACATGATCAAATTTCTCGTTGAAGATGGTCTCACCGGCTGCATCAATCTGTGCCTGGGCGGTTTTTCTGAAAGCGGCGATATCCACGGGAGCTTTTGCCGTTATCCGTTTTTCCTGTATCGCCGTCTCCAGTGCCCGAAGATAGGCACCGAGGTCGGCCTGCACCACCAGGTCGGCGCGAAACACCTTTTCAAGTTGCTGGGAATCGTTATCCACCTGGATCAGCTTCTTTCCGGCTAATAACTTGTCGTCCCATACATAGCTGGTTCTTTCGTTGAAACCCGCTCCCAGCAGCAGCACCAGGTCGGCTTCCTGCTCCAGGTAACGCATGGCGTACCCCTCGGAGGTGACGCCAAGGCTGCCCAGTGACAATACAGATCGCTCATTGATTGCACCCTTGGCTTTCAGGCTGCTGGTGACAGGAATGTTGAGCTGCTCACTGATACTGTGCAACGCGTCCCGCCCCCCTGAACAAATGCAGCCATAGCCTGCGATGATCAGCGGACGTTTGGCCTGCTTGAGCAATGCCAGGCTTTCTTCAATGTACTGGTCGGCTATCATGGCTTCGCTGCGCGTGCGGGCGAAGGATACCTGCTCCAGCATGGATTCATCCACCTTTTCTTTTTGCAGGTTATAAGGAATGCTTAACACCACGGGACCGGGATTGCCGCAGAGCAGGTGTTTGGCTGCCTGGTTCAGTACACTGGCGAGGTAATCGGTGCGTTCGATCAGTTTATGGTAACGGGTGATGCCGGTAAACAACGCCACTTGGTCCACACTGCCGCCTTCACCGGAGCTTTCCTGCAGACCGCCTTTACCAAAGAGATGGGTGGGCGTTTCACCGGTAATGGCGATCACCGGTAGATTGTCGGCATAGGCGCTGGCTATGCCGGTGACCAGGTTGGTGGCCCCGGGTCCGGCAGTGGTGATGCAGGCGCCTATGCCGCCGCTCAGCCGTGCCTGGCCTCCGGCCATGAACGCTGCGGCCTGCTCGTGTTTGACCAGGACGGATTGAATGGAAGAATCGTAGAGCCCGTCGTAAACTGGCAATATATGGGATCCGGGGATACCGAAAATGCACTTGACGCCGAGTTTTTCCAGAAATTGTACGAGGATTTCACTGACTGGTATTTTCATTGATGTTGTGGGCAAAAATGCCAATTCTTAAAACGAATTGGAAGGATAATGGTATTCGCTCATAAATGAAACAGCCGGCAAGGGCCCCGCAATATCAATATTGTATTTTAATGATGTCAATCATCGTGACCATGTCCAAGCCATTGATAAAAGCCGTGTTGTTTGATTATGGAGGTGTCATCGCCGAAGAGGGTTTTCGTGACGGGCTTGTGGCCATGGCGGATGAACAGGGGCTGGATGCTGGTGCGACCCTGGAGGTCGCCAAGCATGCGGTGTATGACACGGGATTCGTGCTGGGCTGGGGGACTGAAAATGAATTTTGGGAATATATGCGCAAGGGTGCCGGTCTGACGGGGAGTGACCCGGTATTGACGGAACGGATCCTGGAGGGATTTGTGCTGCGCCCCTGGATTATCGAGCTGGTGCGGCAATTGCGCGGGCAGGGCTTTATCACGGCTATCCTCAGTGATCAGATGCACTGGCTGGATGAGCTGAACGAGCGGGATCACTTCTTTGAGTATTTTGATCATGTTTTCAACAGCTACCACCTGGGCAAGGGCAAACGGCATCCCGGATTGTTTGTTGATATCGGCAAACGGCTGGCACTGGCACCTGCCGAAATTTTGTTTGTGGATGACATCGAGAACAATGTGAGACGTGCCCGCGCGGCGGGATGGCAAGCCATTCACTATGTGGACAAGGCGCGTTTTCTGCAACAGTTCGATGCATTAGTCTATCAGGCCAAAAAGGGTTAAATGGCCGTGCGAAAAGATGTCCACTCAAATGGTAGTGATTTCCATAAATCGAGGGGCCCGAAGAACCGTTTGCCAAATTTCAAGTGGACACCTTTTATGTACAGCGATGTAAATTAAAAAAGGACAGAAAAACGGCTGACTGTTGCCGTTGCTGCGGTGAGTGGGGAAATCGGAGATCAACCGGCCTGTTTGAGCTGGTGTTTGGAACGCAGGGTAAAAGGTTTGAGTTCCCGCGGTAAATCGATATATTCGCTCAGTAACACAACACATTTGGGTTTGCTGGAGGTTGCAATTTCTTTCAGCAAGGCCAGGGTTTTCTTTTCGGAGAGTGCTTCGGAATAGTCGCGCAGAATATATATGCCATAGTGCTTGCTCTTTACGATATGTTCCAGCTGTTCCGCGGTGGTTTGGGTACGCGGGATGGTGATATGGGAAGCGCCAATGCGGTGCATCCCTTCATTGGGCCGTGCAACGTAATATGCCTTGTTGCTGAAACGGCTCAGTTGCACGAACAGGTCATGTACCCGGTCGGTATCATAGGATTCAATCGTTACCAGCCGGTATTTGGACTCCAGGATTTTTTCCAGGTGTTGCAGATAGTCCATATCTTTTGTATGCCCGTATTTGTGTGAATTCTGACTATACCATCATTTTAGCCGGGTTTGTTTTCCCGCACAGCACCGGAATGTGACATATTTCAAAATATGAGCCGGTCATTTGCTGTTATTGGCCGCTTTCATGATGATTTCCTTGCGATAGGGGATCACCAGGTTGCGGCCTGATTCCTTGGCTTTATAAAGCGCCGTATCCGCTTTTTCAAAGAGGTCGTCCGAGGTATCGCCGCTTTCCAGGCTTGCGGTGCCGAAGCTGGCTGTCAGGCTCAACTCCAGATCTTCAAAGTGAAACGGGTGATTCTGGACGGACTCACGGATGCGGTCGGCCACCAGAACGACATCATCACTCGGCGTGCCTGTCAACAGAATAACAAATTCCTCACCACCATAGCGAAAGACAATATCACTGCTGCGCAGATTGTCGGAAATGACCCGGCTGAATTCTTTCAGTACCGCATCCCCGATACTGTGGCCATATTGATCGTTGATGTTTTTAAACAGATCGATATCGACCACGATCAACGAGAGTGGCGTATGATTGCGGTGTGCCAGGTCGACTTCACGCTGTAATGTCGTAGCCATGGCGGTGCGGTTCTGAATGCCGGTGAGGGGGTCCATCTGTGCTGAATGCACCGCACGTTGGTACCATACAGCGTTGCGCAAGGGATAAATAAGCTGGCAGAGCATGTTTTCCAGGATTTCCATCTCTTCTTCGGCAAAGCGGTGACGGCGGCTGAAGACCAGTTCGCCGATAAATTCACCGGCAAGTTTTAACCGGTAGGAACAGGTATGCCGCTTTTTTTGTCCAAACTGCAGATGGATGGACATGGGAGCATAATCGAATTGGGCACCATCAAACTCGACTCTTTCATGGGACGCGTCGAGAAAATAATTCAGCACGGTTTCGATTTCCAGCGAAGTTTGTAACAGACCAGCCAGTTTCAGCGTCTGTTGCAGTTCCGCCGGGGCAATGCCCAACTGATCACTGATGGTTGAGGCACTGTTCAACGATGTATTCTGTTTGTCAGTGTTGATATGTGTTTGCATATTCGACACCCTGTTGTTCACGAGTCATGGTGAAAAACATGCGAATTGCGTGCCATTCTTGTGTTTTTTATAAATAGTATATAAAACAAAGACTTACAACGTATTTCTCCTGGGCGTCCGAGATATGACAAGAAAATGACGCTTTGTTTATGTTTTTGGCAGGCAATAGACTGTAACCTGGTCAATAATAGCATCAATGCAAGGGGGAAATGAAATGGTCAGCGAAGCGGCAGAACGCGTGAAACAAGCTGCAGGATTGCTGCTGTTATTGTGTGCAGCTTTCTCCGGCAAAGCGGAAAAGCCGTCCGCGCTGGAGTCCGGCATGGTCAACCCGGGATATGAGGAGCAACCCGCGTGGTTTAAAAACTCGTTTCTGGATATCCGTGAGGACGTGGCCGAGGCGGCAGCAAAAAACAAGCGGGTGATGCTCTATTTTTATCAGGATGGCTGTCCTTACTGCGCCAAGCTGTTACGCGACAACTTTTCGCAACGCAGCATCGTGGAGAAGACGCGCAGATATTTTGATGTGATTGCGGTGAATATGTGGGGTGATCGGGAGGTGACGGCGTTGGACGGAAGCCTGCTGACAGAGAAACGTTTTGCCGCCAGGATGCGGGTCATGTTCACTCCGACCATCGTTATTCTGGATGAAAAAGGGGACGTGGTGTTGCGTATCAATGGTTACTATTTCCCCGCCAAGTTTGAGGCCGCGCTGGATTATGCCGGGAAGCTGCGGAACAGCAAAATCAGTTTTTCCGAGTATTACCGCAAACTCAAACCGGTACGTGCCAGCGGCAAGTTGCATGATGAACCTTTTTTCCTCAAGCCTCCTTATGATCTGAAAAAACTGGTGGCGGCGGAAAAACCATTGCTGGTGTTGTTTGAACAAAAGCAGTGCAAACCTTGTGACGAATGGCACGGCGACATTTTTCAACGGGCGGAAACACAACAGCAGTTGCGCCGTTTTAATATCGTGCGGTTTGATATGTGGGCGGACACGCCGCTAATCGATCCCGCCGGCAACAGGACCAATGCGCGTGATTTTGCCCGTAAACTGCAGGTGAAATATGCGCCGAGCATGGTGTTCTTCGATCGCCAGGGCAGAGAGGTGTTCCGCTCGGAAGCCTATTTGAAGGCGTTTCATACCCAGTCGGTACTGGATTATGTAGCTTCCGGTGCTTACCGCAGCCAGCCCAGTTTCCAACGCTTTATTTCTGCTCGTGCGGACAAACTCGAGGCGCAGGGTATCCACATTGATCTCTGGAAGTGATGCATTTCCCGGCAACCGCAGACTGTAAAACAGCAAATGTGTGTTTTTATTGCTTGGTTTTCCTTTTGTGAATGTTGTGAGCCATCATTCCTTTGCAGGCTGCGGTATCTTCTGTTTGTCTATTGTGAAGATATGGCCGGTTTCTCCTTTGCTGTCCGGCCCCATTAAATAAAGATAGGTCGCCATGATCGTTTCTGGCTTGGGCAGGCTGCGCGGATCTTCGCCGGGATAGACCTTGCGCCGCATCTGTGTGGCAACCGCACCCGGATCGATGCTGTTGACACGGATCGGGGTATTGTTTTCCAGTTCATCCGCCATGATCTGCATCAGGTTGTCGGCACCTGCTTTACTCACGCCATAGGCGCCCCAATACGCCTTGCCATGGTGGGCGACAGCGGAAGAGGTGAAAATCACGGAGGCATCTTCTGAAAGGCGCATGAGCGGCAGGCAGGCACGGCTCAAAAGAAAGGGTGCGGTAAGGTTTACCTGCAGGGTTTTTGCCCACAGGCCGAGGTCATGTTGTTCAAGCATCATCAGGCTGCCAAACATGGCGGCATTGTGAAGCAGGCCATCAAGACGGCCAAACTCTTTTTCCAGGGTGGTGGCCAGTTCTTCATAGTGCGCATAAGTCGCGCCTTCCAGATCCATTGGATAGATTGCGGGTTGGGGGTGGCCGGCGTTGATGATTTCATCATAGATTGCTTCCAGTTTTGGTACGGAGCGGGCCAGCATAATGACGGTTGCGCCATGGGCGGCAAATGCCTTGGCCGCTGCTGCACCGATACCCGAGCTGGCACCGGTTACCAGGATAATGCGTTCGTGTAACAGATCAGTGCCGGGTTGGTAATCAGATATGGATTTCATCTTGTTCCTGCTTGTTTATCGAAGAGTGTGAATAATTTGTTCCGCACATTGTACCCCACTCCGTATCGCCCCTTCGAGCGTGGCAGGGTAACCGGTGCGGGTATAATCCCCCGCCAGCCAGAGGCCATCGATGGCAGTCCGGTTGTCGGGCCGATAGCTGTTGATACCGTTATGGCAAAGGAAGGTGGCGCGTTTTTCCCGTACGGTGTATTTGTCCAGGGGGGGCGGCCAGTGGGGGAATAATCTGGCCAGTTCTTCTGTTACCGTATCCGCCAATCGTTCGTTATCCATTGCCATATGCGGCCCGTCTGCACTGATGATCACCGCGATCAGTCCTGCCTGTCCGCAGAACTGCCGATCGAACGCCCACTGACCGATCCCCCCCAGCATGCCTATCATCGGCTCGGGCAGCGTGACATGACGGGGGTATTCGAGATAGACGGTGCAAATGGGGGCGTAGTCAAACTGTTGCAGCGCACGTTGCAAGCTCTTGAGGGAGGGATGTTGCGGCAACAGCCGCAGTGCGGTATGGGGCTGGACTGCCAGCACCACCTGCTCGCATTGGTGGTGTGAGCCATCGGCTTCCATTCCCCTGACGCTGTTGTTTTCGATATCGATTGTGGTGATGCGTGAGGCGAGATGCACATGGCCATTGTGTTGCTCAATAAAATCAGTTGCCGGATCAGGGAATAACCGCCCCAGATCGGATTTTGCAAAGAGCAAATCGGCATCGTGCCGCCGGTAGAGGAAGGCATCCTGCAGCACCTGAATGAATATTTCTGCCGAGGCGTTCTCTGGCGGGGTATTCATGATGGCCAGAACCAGCGGATCCCAGAAGGCTTCACGCAGCCTGGCTGTTTGTTTATGCCGCAGCAGCAAGCTGGTGACATCGCAGTCACCGGCAGGTGAAAGTTTGCCGAGTTTGAGTTTAATCCCAAACTGGATGGCGCGTAACCGGTCCCGTTTGTCGAGGCCCTTTGCTGTCAACAGCCCCCAGAGCAGGTGCAGTGGGGCCGGCAGGTGCGGGGTCTTGAGTGACATCGATTGCCCCTCTTGATGCAGGGCGGTGAGGGAAAGTGGCTGACGTAAAAACAGTTTCCCTGGATCCACACCGATGATTTGCATCAATTTCAGTGTTTCCCGGTAGGCGCCAAGGAACAGGTGCTGGCCATTGTCGACGCTGCGTTGCTTGAAAGCCAGGCGTCTGGCACGGCCACCCGTCTGGCGGGCCGACTCATACAGGTTCACGCCTATGCCGGCCCTGGCGAGGGTGACCGCGGTCGCCAGTCCGGCCCAGCCCGCACCAACGATAGCAACGGGGTTCGTGCTCATAGAGCCATGGCAGCAAGGTGTTTGTAACGCCGCATTTTCCAGTTGGTTTTCCACGCCAGCCAGAGTTTTTTGAAAGGGGGGAGCGAGATACGGTGTGTCAGAACACGATAGCCGTCGCGTTCCACGGCGTCGAGGGTGGCCTGGTAAATGGCTGCCATGATCAGGCCGGTGCGTTGGGAATAGCGGTCTGCATCGGGCAAATGGGAAAATGCCCGGTGGTAATAGTAACGGGCGCGCTCGGCCTGGTGCTGGATCAGTTTGTCGAAAGCTGCGGATTGGTGCTGGCTGAAGATATCCGTCTCGCTCACACCAAACCGTTCGAGTTCATCCAGTGGCAGATAAATGCGATTACGCTGTGCGTCTTCATAGACGTCCCGGATGATATTGGTCAACTGGAAAGCCATGCCCAGATCGTGTGCGTATTTGAGCGTGGCCCGATGATGGTAACCGAAGATTTCCACTGACATCAGACCGACCACGCTGGCGACACGATAGCAGTAGAGGGCGAGTTCCTTGAAATCGGCGTAACGGTTCTGCTGCAGATCCATTTCCATGCCATCGATGATTTCCTGGAAATGTTCCTCCGGCAGATCGAATTCCGCAATCACCGGTGTCAGCGCACGCGTGACCGGATGTTGGGCCGAAGCGGCATACAGGCGGGAGATTTCCTCCCGCCACCATTGTAATTTGATGCGGGCGATGTCGCTATTGCCGCCGGCATCCACCACATCGTCCACCTCGCGGCAGAAGGCATACAGGGCAGTGATGGCACGGCGCTGCCTCGCGGGCAGAAACAGAAAACTGTAATAAAAGCTGGAGCCGCTGCGTGCTGCCTTGTCCTGGCAATATTGTTCAGGGGTCATGGTAGGGAGATGAGTGTGGTGTGATAACAAAATCCTGCGCAGGGATACCCGATAGCTAATCATACTGGAAACAGCCAAAAAGTCATCCCGGGAATTGCCATTCGATAATCCCTTTACAGGTAGGGCTTTTCTTTCGTCAGAGCCTTGTAGATGAGGGTCAGTTTGTCCCGCTTGCCCAGACGCGGACGCTGAAAGACATTACCCCCGTGGTTTTCAAGTTTCTGTAATACCCGCAACCCCCCCTGGACAATCATCCGCAATTCCAGCGCGAAGCGTCCGTTCAATTCATGTCCCAGGGGGGCACCGGCAAGCAGTAAGGCACGGGCGCGCTGGATTTGGGTTTCGATCAGTTGTTGCATGGCGGTATCACTGATGCAATCATGGATATGCTGTTCACTCACCCCATATGCAGCCATTTCATCCCCCGGCAGATATATGCGATTGTGTTCGGTATAATCCTGGCGAATATCCTGCAGGAAGTTGATCAGCTGCAAGGCAGTACAAATATGATCGGAGAGCAGAAGATGGGATGGCGTGGCCTTATTATATAGGTATAGCAAAAGCCGCCCGACCGGATTGGCCGAGTAGCGACAGTAATTCAGGATTTCATCGATATCCGCATAACGTTGTTTGGTAACATCCTGTTTGAATGCATGGAGCAAATCCTTGAATAACCGCAACGGCAGGTTATGATGTTGGATAACATCCGCCAGCGCAATAAAAACCGGTTCTGCGGGGGGGAGGTGTTGTTGCAGGCGATCCAGTTGTTCGTCGTAGCCATCGAGTAACCGCAGTCTCTCGGCCGCTTCTCTTTCCCCTTCATCAGCAAAGTCATCGGCACTTCGGGCAAAGGCATAGATAACAGTGATGGGTCGGCGCAGCGAAGCGGGCAGCAACCAGGAGGCAACCGGAAAATTTTCATAATGGCGTGCAGCCAGTCGCTGGCAGTGGTGATACGCTTGTTGTAATGTCGGGGTGTTCATGAATGCCTGCTTGGGTGCCTGATGCAGAAACATAACTGATGTGAACTGTTAAAGTAAGGAGTGACGATGAAAAAATTCAAGTTCCTGTTGCTGGGGGTGGTGATCGGTCTTGCTGTCGGTTTGTGGTTCGGTGTGAATATCGGCAGAAACAAACCGATATTCAGTAATCCGTTTGCAGCAAAATCCATCAAGGAAAAGGCAAAGGAGACGGCATCGGATGTGCTCGATGAAACCAAACGGGCTCTGCGTAAATCACTCGAGGAGTGATGGATATTGCAGGGGATGAATGTGTTGTATGTTTGCAAAACCTTAACATATCCAGGAAAAAAGCCGGACTGATTTAGTGTGGCTTTGCTTGTGTGAAGTCTTTGATTGTATTTTTTGCCAGTTCAACTAAGATGCACATATCTGGACTCTGTCTGTATCTGTGCAGAGTAAAAATATCTGGAGTATGGGCATATCAAAGGAGGATCGTGCTTTCAGGGATGTGCAAGTGAACGGCAGGAAAAGGCGTTTACCTGGAGTGTCATTCGATAACGTCCCGCGTTGCTGATTTCATGTTGAGATTGATGAGTTAACCGACTCAAAAAGTTGGTTACTCGCGGGTGTCTGAAGTCAAAAGTTATTAGTGATTTTTATGCTGCTGTAATAGATTTGAGTTTTACGATTGATTCAGATCAATGACGAATGTGAAGCAAATAAGACACCCTGAAAAAATAACTAGCATTACGAACACCTTTACCAAAGCAAAACCATCAAGAATAAGGAGAGAAGCATGAGTCTGAAACGAACCGTTTCGGCGGTGACCGGATTTGTCCTTCTGATGATTATGGGGTTCCCCGTGCATCAGGAGGCTGAGCAAAATAATTCAAACCCCGCACCGGCATTATCGTTTTTTTCACTGTTAAACTCGGCACAGGCCAAACAGCCCAGCAAGAAACTCATCGCAGAAGGAAAACGCCTCTACAATCAGAATTGCGTTTTTTGTCACCAGGAAGATGCAATTGGTAAACCCGGTGTGGCACCTTCCTTGATCAACAAGGAATTTCTGAGTACCGCATCCGATAAATTTCTCAAGAGCACGATTCGTGATGGACGCAGCGGCACTGGTATGGCGCCGTTTGCCCATCTGGGTAAATCCGGAATCGATGCGATTGTCGCTTTCCTGCGTTCCCATTCCCAGTTGCCGAATATTTCCGCCAAGGTGGATGCCCAACCGGAAGCCCACGGGGATCCGCGATTGGGTGAGAGATGGTTTGATCAGATATGCGCCACTTGCCATGGCCCGAAGGGGAACGGTTACGAGGCAGGTGGTACCGGTACTGCCATCGGCAAGGCCGGTTTTCTTGACAAGGCATCCGATGGCTTTATTCGCACAACCATCAAGCAGGGTCGATCCAACACCCGTATGCTGGGGTTCCAGGGGCCGGCAGGTCTGGCCAACCTGAGTGACCAGGAGATCGATGACATCATTACCTACTTACGCAGCATCAAGCATTAAAAACGGAGGAAATCATGAAAAGATTTAAAATAAGCAGACGCAATTTCCTCAAAGGGAGCGCTTTCATCACCGGTTCTGCCTCGACGGCCGGACTTTTTGTGGCGAACAATCCCGAGCTTGAGGCCGCTGAATCAGAATCCGCCAGTGCCAACCGCACTACCGCGCTGGCGCAATGCCCTTATTGCGGTGTCGGATGCGGCACGGTGATCCAGGTGGAGAACGGTAAAATCGTTTCCATGCGGCCTGACAAGGATCACCCCACCAACTCCGGTCTGCAGTGCATCAAGGGCCTGACTGCTGCCGAACCAATCTATGTCGACCGCATCGAAGGGGATTCCTACGTGCGCAAGGATGTTTGGGCGGAGTGGAACAAGCCCGGTCATGGTGATCTTGAATATGTCACCAAGACGAAGGGTTCATTCGATGAGAAGCATTTCGTACGGGTACCGTACAAGCAGGCTTCGGAAATGGTGGCACACAAGATTGCCCACTTGGCCAAAAAATACGGTGGCAATTCCATTGGCCTGTATGGTTCCGGTCAGCTCACCATGGAAGGCCAGTACCTGGAAAACCTGTTCATGAAAGGTGTGCTGGGTTCCAACACCATCGAAGCCAACGCCCGTATGTGTATGACCTCAGCAGTAACGGGTTATTTTGCCACCCTCGGCTCAGATACACCGCCGCTGGCTTATGAGGATATCGAGCTGTGTGACATGATCATGCACTTCGGTCACAACGCCCGCGAATCGCACCCGATCATTTTCTGGCGTGCAGCCGATCACAAGAAAAAGAATGACATTCCCACCGTAGTGGTGGATCCGCGTCGGACCGGCACGGTAATGGGCTATGAAGATATCGATCCGAAAAACTCCGTGCATGTTCCAATCCTGAATGGTGACATCAGCTTCCTGAATGCGATTGCGCATGTGTTGCTCAAGGACCACAAGGATGTCATCGACTGGGATTTTATGAAAAAACATACCACTGGCTGGAAGGAATACGTTGATGGTGTGAAGAAGAATTACAGTCCGGAACAGGTGCAGGATCGCATGGGAGGGCCAAACCACGATGTTTCTCCCGCCCTCATCCGCAGGGTTGCCGCAATGTTTGCCGATGCGACACGCAAACGCCTGGCGCGTAGCAAGGGCAAGCACAGCGGTAAGGGTTACGGTGGCGTGATCATCATGTGGGGTATTGGTTATAACCAGCATATCCACGGTCAGCACAATGTGATTTCCATTATCAACCTGCTGACGTTGACCGGTAATCTGGCCAAGCCGGGTTGTGGACCCTTCTCCATGACCGGTCAGCCGAATGCGATGGGTGAACGTTTCACCGGTGGTTTAACCGGGCGTTTGCCTTTCAACATGCCGTTGAAAAATGCCAAGCACCGTGCTCACATGGCGAAGCACTGGCGGGTACCGGAAAAGAATCTGATCAATGCCATGAACTCCAAGAACCCCGGTTATGCCGTGGGCATGATGGAGCGTGCGCTGAAGGGTGATGTCAAGGCGATGTTCCTGGTCTACGCCACCCATATCGATTTACCGGATCAGGAAAATCTGGTGCGTCCGGCACTCTCCAAGACCTTCAACGTGGTACAGGAGATCTACCGTCACGCCCCCAACAATCTCTATGCAGATGTGATTTTCCCCGCCGCAACCTGGGGTGAAGTCGACGGTGTTTATATCAGCTCTGAACGGCGTATCAATATCTGCGAACAGGCAGCGATGCCACCGAAGGGTTGCCTGCCGGATCTGGATATGGTGGTTGATAAAGGTAAGGAAATCGCCCACTTGCTGGGGCTGGATGGAGACAAGATTTTCCCCTGGAAGAAAGGAAAGAACGGCTTTATCGATACGGAAGAGGTGTTCCGTGACGTGATCCGCGCCTCTGCCGGAACGGATACCGATCTTACCGGTATTCTCGAACGGGAGAAACTTGACGGCATCTCACCTTACGAGCAACTCAAGGAGCTGCGTGGTATTCAGTGGCCCGCGCCTACCTATGAAATTGCCAAGAACGGTGGCACCAAGCGGCGTTACATGCTGCAAGAGGGTCAGTGGAAGAACAAGCCTTATGGTTATTTCCGCACCAAGGATGGCAAGGTGCATATGAAACTTTGCCATCAGGATTACAAGGATCGTGAGAAACTGACCAGGAAACTCATGGAATTTGGTGTGAAGAAAGATCTTTACACCATTGACCATATGGATCTCATCAAGAAGGCGCGTGATAACGGTTTGACGCCGGACATTCCGGATGAGAAATACCGCGGCAGACACTGGACGAAGGTGCCGAAGGACAAGTATCCCTACTGGTTCGGTCTTGGTGTAGTGTATGAACATTTCCATACCGCCAAATCCAATCGCAGTCCGACCACGCGCCGCCTGGTGCCGGAAATGTACGTCGAGATCCATCCTGCGGATGCCAAGGATCTCGGCATCAAGGACGGTGACAAGGTACGCGTCGTCACACGGCGTGGTTCCCTGGAAGCGCGGGCCCAGGTTGGCACCAACAGCCTGGTGAAACCGGCACGTAACAATGTGCCCCGTGGCTATATGTTCGGACCGTGGAATCTCTCCGTGGCCGACAGTGCCGTACCGGAGAAAAACAAGTGGCTGGCCAACCGCGTCAGTAGCCGTGTGTGGGATCCGGTCTCGGGACAGGTTGATTTTAAGAAATCAGCTGCACGCATCGAGAAGATATGATGAAACCGGTTTGGGTCTGCGTAATGCAGACCCAAACCGTATCATTCTGTATTATCCTGTATTCGGCTACGGCGCAGAATACGTGTTCCGAATGCCAGATCATTTAGTATTATTGCCAGATTTAAGTATCGCATCGGGAGCAGAGGTCTTTTACATGACACGCTGTAAACACAGTCGTTCCCGCACATCCCTGTGCTCCACGACACTTGTACATCCTGTACATCGTCCTGTAAGCTCGACAGCCGCTTCCCTGCGGCTGACGGTCATGTAAAAGACCTCTGCTCCCGATGCTCCGTTTCCCAAGTGTACTGGTATTCGGAACGCGTATGCAGATGCGTGTTCCATGCAGGATAAGGTAAATGCAACGCAGGACATTTATTAAAGCAATGGGTGCTGGTGCCGCTACGGCACTGGCGCCTACTGCCGTTAAATCGGCACGATTCCGACCTTCACTGCGCTATCTGCGTCCGCCGGGTGCACTGGCGGAAGAGGAATTTCTATCCCGTTGTATACGCTGCGGCCAGTGTGGCGAAGCATGCCCCAACCGTTGTATCAAGTACTTTTCCACTGAAAACGGCGTGGCATCCCTGGATACACCCTATATCATCCCGCGGGAAAAGGCCTGTATCCTTTGTATGAAATGCGGTGAAGTCTGCCCGACTGATGCGATTGCCGCCATTCCCCGTGAGGCCGGGGCGATCATCAGCGGGGTTAAAATGGGGATGGCGCGTGTCGACAAGAAAATTTGCCTCTCCTATCAGGGAAAGACCTGTGGCGTTTGTTACCGTGCCTGTCCGTTGCCGGATGTTGCTATCCGTGTCGGCATGCTGGAACAACCCCATGTCAGTCAGGCCTGTGTGGGTTGTGGTTTGTGTGAGCGTTCCTGTATACAGATACCACAGGCAATCCGCATTATCCCCAACAGAAAAGGGGCCTGAGGCGAGCCTTTTTACTGCGCTATTTCAAGATACAGCTGTTGAATTTTTATGAGTGTCCAAGCAAACAAACCATTATTTATCTGGCGCCATCTGAACAAATTACGCTGGCTGGTCATGTCGCTGGTTTTTTTTATGCTTATCCTCCTGCCAATGCTGCATGTCTATCAGACTTATGTCTCTGCCCACGCCTATGATTTGCTAAGTCCTTCCGAGCAGAACTTTTACGATTTCATGGAAACAATCACTGCTCCTTTTGTCAGTGATCCCGAGAACGAGCTTGATGCGATCAAGGGTACAACCTGGTCGGGCACCTTTTTCGGGCTCAAACTGAGTGATCCGCTTGCCGCGGCCGGGCAGGTGGCCGCCAGTCTGAAATTCTATTGGCCTTTTGTACTTACCGCATTGATCCCGGTTGCCTTTACCCTGGTATTCGGCCGTTTCTTTTGCGGTTGGCTTTGCCCCGCAACATTTCTTTACGAGTTGAACACCACTCTTGGTGTCTGGTTGCGCAAAGCGGGTTTGCGTACCGGCAATCGCCGCCTGGATCCGCGCCTTAAATATATCGTACTCGTACTGGGCCTGCTGCTGTCCGCGGTCAGTGGTTCAATCGTTCTGGCTGCCGTCTATCCGCCTGCGGTTGTCGGCAGAGAGATTTATTATGCGATTGCCCTCGGTGGATTCGGTGTGGGTGCAGTCTTTTTCGTGGTTACCCTGTTGTTTGATTTATTGGTCGCACGGCGTGGCTTTTGCCGTTATTTGTGTCCAGGTGGTGCGCTTTATTCACTTCTCGGCCGCTTTCGTCCAATTCGGATCAAGCGCATCGTGGAAAATTGTAATGACTGTGCCAAATGTAATGCCGTATGTGAGTTCGGCCTGGATCCCTTGCGGGATAACTTTGGCATGGAATGCAACAATTGCAGTGCCTGTATCGCCGTGTGTCCGACGGATGCGATGACATTCGTTGTGAGGATGCAGGATTTTCCCTATCAGGGGCCGGGCCATCTCGGCCGGCATTACCGCCGCCAGCAGGGAAAAAAACAGACAATTGATGATTCCGATGAAAAGGCGTAGTTTTCTGCAACAGTTTGTTTATGTCGTTGCCGTGCTGGCAGCCGGCAGTCTGCCTTTTGGTTTGTCGAGATTGCTTGCGCCTGCCGCCAAAGCGGATCCCCGCACCCATCTTCGTCCGCCGGGTGCGTTGAAGGATGATGCGGCATTTGTCGAAGCGTGTATCGGTTGCGGTCTGTGTGGTGAAGTCTGTCCGCCTCGATGCATTCAATTCTATCAGCGGGAAGGCGGTAACAAGGTCAATACACCCTATATCAATCCTGAGAAGAAGGGCTGTATCCTCTGCAATAAATGCATGGAGGTCTGCCCGACCGAGTCGCTGACCCTGGTGCCACGAGAGAAAATTGATATGGGAATTGCGCAGATTGACCGTACTGCCTGCTATCCCTGGGTTGATCACGGGATATGCGGTGCCTGTGCAGTGATTTGTCCCCTGGGAGAGAGAGGGATCGGTTTTGATTTTGCAAATATTTACCGTCCGGTCGTCAAAAAAGGTTGTGTCGGTTGTGGCTTGTGCGTGGAAGTCTGCCCCCATCCCAGCCTGCCGATATGGATAGTTGAACGCAGCCAGGGAACCGTGGCAAAGCATCGTATTGGGTAGTGCAGCGTGTTTCCGTACAGTTATTTGATCTGGCAACAGTGATCCGTTTTCCACTGGTAATGAGTATAGCAATGGTGAAAAGCAAAAAATTGATGTTTTTTACAGCGATGCTCGCTGTATATCTGTTTACTTTTCTGTTTGCGTCTGAGGTGGCGGCGCATCATGTACTGGGGCGGCCATCCTACAGTCTGAATGAGGATTCAAATACCCCCCCGAGTATGGAGGTGGAAACACAGATTGGTGATTATTTTGTCACTTACATGGTGTTTCCGGCATTTCCCGTGCCCAAACAACCGGGGCGGGTGAACTTGTATGCAACCCGCATAGACAATGGCGAGGTATTCGACGGCAAAGTGCGCTTCAGCGTGCGGAATGACAGCTGGTTCAAGAGTGAGAGGGAAGAGTTGGGTGTGCAAACAATCGACGATGGTGTTTATCGTCAGGGATTTGTGTTTCAGGAGAAGGGCGACTATATCATCACGGCTGAATTCGAATCGGACGGGCAACCGTACATCATTGATTTTCCCCTGCGTATTGGTGAAACGGCGACGATCGGGCCAATCGGGATTGCCGTTGCGGTCATCGTAATTGTGCTCGTGGCTGTGAATATACTGCAACGAAAGCGCATGCAGCGTCTCAAAACCCGCAGTTATCATGCTGAGAAAGATGCCTGAATAATGGCAACAGAATTATCACTTGCACTGCAATTGGTCTGCAAGTCACCGGGGATTATGGCTCACCCGGGTTTGCCCATGGTCTGGGTAAAGTTTGTACTTGTGGCGATGGTGCTGGTTGCGGCATGGATCTTATGGCAACCACAGCGGATCTACCGCCAGCGGGATTCACTCAGCATTGCCGGTCTGCCATTGATCGGTGACTGGATGCGTCGCAGCATCACTGGTCCCTGGTTATTGGTGACCCTGCGGGTTTTTACCGCTGCGGTCTTTATTCTGGTGATCTATGCGGGTTTGTTCGGTATACCGATTGCGGAACGCAATATCGCCACCATGCTGACCTGGTCCTTGTGGTGGACGGGGTTGATCATCTCGGTATATTTCGTCGGCTCGGCCTGGTGTGCCATCTGTCCCTGGGATGCGATTGCAAGCTGGCTGGTACGGCGCCGTTTGTGGCAGCGGGGGGATGAGAATGCAACGCTGAATCTGCGGGTGCCGCGGATGTTTCGCAATGTCTGGCCGGCGATGTGGATGTTTATCGGCCTGACCTGGCTGGAGCTGGGGATGGGGGTGACCACCAGCCCCTACATGACAGCCTTGCTGGCCCTGGTTATGGTGGTGCTGGCGACGGTTTCCCTGGCCGTTTTCGAGCGCAAGGCATTTTGCCGTTACTTTTGTTCCGTAGGGCGGACCGTCGGATTTTATTCCGAACTCTCGCCCATCGCCTTGCGGCCAATTGATCCCGACATTTGCGCCAACTGCAAGACGCTTGAGTGTTTTCATGGCACGCAAGAGATTGAATCCTGCCCGACTTATCTCGTTATGGGGCGGATCAGGCAGAATACCTATTGCACCTCCTGCGGCGCCTGCAGCCAGAGTTGCCCGTACCAGAACGTGGCCTGGAGTACCCGCCCAAGCGGAGAGGAGGCGATCTACTCAGCCCGCCCCCATTGGGACGAAGCCTGGTTTATTCTCGGCCTGGTGGCGCTCACCAGCTTTCACGGCATTACCATGTTACCGTTCTGGGAACGATGGATGAGTGGTCTGGCGCGTTTTCTTGGAGACTCGGGACAACTGCTCTGGAGCTTTACCATTGGTATGGCGGTCAGCTTGTTGATCCCCGTGGCGGTTTTTGCCCTTGCGGTATTCGTTACCCGTTGGTTAAGCCGGCTGGATATGGAATTCAAGCGGGTGTTTGCCGTCTTGGCGATTGCCGGCCTGCCCCTTGCCTTTGCGTATCACATTGCCCACAACATCAATCATCTGGTGAGGGAAAGTAACGGTATCGGCAGCGTGCTGCTCAACCCGCTTGGTATCGGCACCCAACCGTTGACCGAGGCGGAAATGCACATGCGCCATCTGCAACCGCTCATCCACCAGGACATCCTGTTTGCCTTGCAGGCCGGTTTGCTGGTGTTCGGTTTCTGGATGGCGCTTCGCATCCTGCGGCAGCGGATGCTCCGGCTGCTGGGACAAGATACATTCAGCAATATCCATCTGTTGCCGATGCTGGGGTTTATCAGCAGCGTTACCTTGTTTAACCTGTGGTTGTTGATGCAACCAATGATCATGCGGATGTGACAGGGGCAGACCGCTACAATATAACTACAGGCGTTACGACCAAATTGATATAGCAATAATGGATCGCAGAGCTTTTTTTAAAAACATTGCCGGTAAGGCGACGGAGGTGGCGGTCAAGCACGCGGATGAACGTGTGAATGCCAGAGCGGCACACTGGATCCGCCCGCCGTTTGCCATTGCGGAGCTGGATTTCCTGCTGGCCTGTACCCGTTGCGGAGATTGTGTCAGCGCCTGTTCTTATGGCGTTGTCTTTCCGCTGTCGGCCAGACTGGGTGCACAGTACACGGGTACGCCGGCACTGGATCTGTTAAGCAAGGGGTGTCACTTGTGTGAAACCTGGCCGTGTGTGAATGCATGCCAGGCAGGTGCACTCAGTTTTCCTGATACGGAGGAGAACAGCAAGCAGGTGTCTTTTCCCGATATCGCAGACGCGCATATCAAAACAGATGTTTGTCTTCCCTATAATGGACCGGAGTGTGGTGCCTGCAGGGACAGTTGCCCTGTAGCGGGTGCCTTGCTCTGGGAGCTTGAGAAACCCGTGATTAACGATGAATCATGCGTGGGTTGTGCGCTTTGCCGCGAGGCATGCATTCTCGAGCCCAAGGCCATCGCCATTACTTCCCGCTATAAAACGACGGAGTAAATCACATTGCTGATTTGGCCCGGGGAGATGTTGTTTAATCAGGATGACTGTGCGTAACAGGTGCCTGCTTCGCGACGCGCTGTCAGGGATACATCGTCCTGATCTGCAGGACAACAATCGGGTGTCTTTTCGCACAGTTATTTGGTTCAGTAAAGTGATAAGCGAATGATAAAAGAAAAAGAAATGGAACATCAAAGCCGTGGTCCATGGATCGGTGTTCTTCGTTTCAGTATGCGCCATCCTCTGCCGATACTGCTGTTGTTATTGTTTGCCGGTTTGTTGTTCTGGGCTGGAGTAAACCTGGCAATGGACAGGACCAACCAGGAGGCGTTTTGCATATCCTGCCATGAAATGGAGGCAAACGTTTATCAGGAATACAAAAAGACCATTCATTATTCCAACCGTACCGGTGTCAGGGCAACCTGTCCGGACTGCCATGTGCCCAAACAGTGGACACCGATGCTTGCGCGTAAAATCGGTGCGACCAACGAGCTGTTTCATAAACTCATCGGCTCGATCGATACGCGGGAAAAATTCGAAGCAAGACGATTATATCTCGCCGGACTCGTGTGGAAGTCCATGAAAAGAACCGATTCGCGGGAGTGCCGCAATTGCCATAGTTTCAATTCGATGGATCTTGCCAAACAAAGCCGTCTGGCGCGCCGAAAACATATTCGATCTGCAAAAGAGGGGGGTACCTGTATTGATTGCCATATGGGGATCTCCCATCAATTGCCGCGGGACTTTGATGAGGATGGCAGTTTGCATGAAACGTTTAAACGGAAAGGCGTGGCTTGTGATGACTGCCATAAGGGTATGACCCAGGCACCGGATTGAGTGTTTTTGTTTTTCCGCTGATTTAAAAAGTTGACGCCCGTTTAATCAAGGAAACAGTGTTTCTTATTCCTCCCGGTTCGGCACGCTGTGAACAGCCGTTTCGATCTGCTCGGGTGGCTGCATCTCATCCTTGGAGGCGATACCCATTTCGGTGAATTTTTGCGCACTTGGCAGAAGACGCCTGTCAAAGGAGCCGATGGCCTTGTTGTAATGCTTGAGGCTGCTGTCGAGGCTTTTGCCGAGTTTCTCCAGGTGGCTGGTAAAGGTAAGCAGCCTTCTGTAAAGTTCTTCGCCAACCTGTTTGATGTGTTCGGCATTTTTCGCCAATTGTTCCTGCCGCCAACCGTAAGCGACAGCACGTAGCAGAGCGACGAAGCTGGTGGGAGTGGCGAGTATGATGTGCTGGCCCAGCGCATCTTCCAGCAGTTTGTGATCATTATCCAATGCGGCACTGAGGAACTGATCTCCGGGGATAAACAACACCACAAAATCGGGTGCGTTTTTGAATTGTGACCAGTAGGCCTTGTTGGCCAGTTCGGTGACACGGTTTCGCACATTGCGGGCATGCCGCAGCAGTTCCTGCTGGCGCTGGTTGTCATCACTGGCTTCGATCGCATTGAGATAGGCGTCCAGCGGAGTCTTTACATCGACAACGATCTCACGGCCATCGGGCATGCGCACCACCATGTCGGGTCGTTGCCTGCCTTCATCGGTTTGCACCGATTCCTGCTCATAGAAATCACAGTGTTCCACCATGCCCGCCAGTTCCGCCAGGCGTTTCAGGGTCAGTTCCCCCCATTGGCCGCGTACTTCGGGCCGGCGTAACGCCTGGACCAGGTTGCGGGTTTCCTGTTGCAGGCTGGCCTGGGATTCGGCCATGGTCTGCAGGTGCCTGTGCAGTGCGCCATAGGCCTCCTTACGTTCTTTTTCCATTCCCTGGATCTGTTGTTCGGTTTTCTGCAACGCCTCATGGATGGGTTTGATCAGGTGTTCAATGGCTTTTTCCTTTTTCTCCAGTTCCCCACTTGCCCTGGTATGAAACTGTTTGAGATTTTCCTCCGCCAGTTTCAAAAAGGCTTCGTTGTTGAGTTTCAGCGCCTGGGAGGACAAGGCACTGAAGGTGTTGGCAAGTTGCTCACGCGCCTCATGCAGTGCCGCCAGTTTTTCCTCGTGGTTACGCTGTTCCAGCTGTAATGCCGTGGTGAGTTTTGCCTTTTCCTCCCGCAGGCGGCTGATGTGGCGTTGCTGGGTGAGATAGGCGAGCAGGGCGCCGAGGAGTGCCGCTCCGATGAGCAGGCCGAGAAAAACAATGTCAAAGTGTGGCGCGTTCATGTCACGGTGTTGTCTGCCAAAAGTTGATCCTGAATACCGGATTGAATATTACCGATGCGCTCATCAATGGAAAAATCACTCTATACAGGTGACAATTTCAGCCACTCCATAATCTGTCGCGGAGATTCCAGCAGCGCATCGGCTCCCCATGTTTCCGGTTTATCCTCCCGCCCGATATAGCCGAAGAGGGCGACAATGGTGGTCATCCCGGCATGGTGTCCTGCCACGATATCACGTTCGGCGTCACCCACATAGGCACATTCACTGTTCAGGCAGCCGCTCAGCTGGCAGGCATGCAACAGGGGGGCGGGGTGCGGTTTGCGTTCGGCAAGGGTATCGCCACTGACGATACAGGCAGCACGCTGTTCCAGCTCGAGGGCCTGCATCAGTGGCCGGGTCAACCACGCTGGTTTGTTGGTGACGACGCCCCAGTTCATCCCGTGTGTCTCAATGGCTTCAAGCAGTTCGTCCATGCCGGGAAACAGGCGTGTGTGGTTGGCGATGTTGTTGGCATACACTTCCAACAGCTGTTGGCGCAGTGGTTCGAACTCCGGCTGTTCCGGCTCCAGCCCGAAGCCAAGCTTGATCAGCGCCATCCCGCCATGGGAAACCACAGGACGTATGGTCTCAAACGGCAGTGCCGGCCGCTTGTTGGCCCGCAGGATGGTGTTGAGCGCATCGGCAAGATCAGGTGCGGTATCTGCCAGTGTCCCATCCAGATCGAACAGTACGGTTTTGATGGTTTCGGATGTCATGGATGGACGAATGCAGTCTGTGTGCGCAGAGTCTCGTGACAGATGGTGATCCAGCTCCAGCTTATCGTTGGCAGTACATCAGGTAGTTGACACTGACATCCGACCCAAGGGAGTAATCCCGGGTAAAGGGGTTGTAACTCATGCCGGTCAGGTCCCGCACCTGGAGTCCGGCCGCACGTGCCCAGGCCTCGAGTTCGGCTGGCTGGATGAACTTGCTATAGTCATGCGTGCCTTTCGGTAACAGCTTGAGCAGGTACTCGGCGCCGACAATCGCAAAAAGATAGGACTTGGGATTGCGGTTAATGGTGGAAAGAAAGATATGACCGCCGGGTTTGACCAGTCTGGCACAGGCCTGGATGATGGAGGCGGGTTCGGGTACGTGTTCCAGCATTTCCATGCAGGTAACGATATCGTAGTGTTCGGGCTGTTCTGTTGCCAGTTCTTCGGCGGTGATCTGCCGGTACTGAACCTCCACCCCGGATTCGTGCTGGTGCAGCCGCGCCACTCCGAGCGGCGCCTCCCCCATATCGATACCGGTTACGTTGGCACCACGTTGTGCCATGCTTTCAGACAAAATACCGCCGCCACAGCCGATATCCAGTACGGTTTTCCCGGCGAGAGAAGCGCGCTGGTCGATGTAATCGAGCCGTAATGGATTGATCTGGTGTAACGGTTTGAATTCGCTTTCAGGATCCCACCAGCGATGGGCCAGTTCCTCGAACTTGGCGACTTCCTGCTGATCGACATTGATGTTTGATGTATTCATCCGTATAGGATACCGCGAAACTGAAAATTAGATAAGAGGGAAGTGCGGAATAAGGGCAGGGATTGTGGTGAACATTCCTTGCCTAAACGGGCGTTCCGAATACAGTATACTTGGGAAACGAAGCATCAGGAGTAGGGGTCTTTTACATGACCGTCAGCCGCAGGGCATGGATTGTTCCCGACAATCCTTATGCATTTCCGCCATCCCTGGTGGTCAGATGCGGCTGTCGAGCTTAGCTGGACGATGTACAGGATGTACAAGTGTCGTGGAGCACATGGATGTGCGGGAACGACTGTATTTACAGCGTGTCATGTAAAAGACCCCTACTCCTGATGCGAAACTTGAATCTGGCAATAATACTAAATGATCTGGTATTCGGAACGCCTGTTTAGCAGCTGAAAGTCATGTAAAAACCTCTGTCTCCGGTGCTCTGGGGCGCAAGCGGAGTGTGCCTTGGAACGCGTAGTGAGTGTTGCCTGCGCTGTGGCTATTCGACTTGCAGAATACGGTCCCGCCATAGCCGCGCTTTTGCCACGATCTCCGTGGTATCGAGGGTGGTGAGCACCCGATCTTTCAGCAAATGCCGTCCGGCAACCCACACATCGGTCACTTTGTCGCGCCCGGTTGCATACACAAGTTGCGAGAGCGGGTTGTAAACCGGCTCGGTTTCAATCTCGGTGAGTCTGACCGCAATCATATCGGCGGCTTTGCCCGTTTCCAGTGAGCCGGTTTCCTCATCCAGACCGAGGGCGCGTGCGGCATTGATGGTGGCCATGCGCAGAGCCGTTTCTGCCGGCACCGCACTGGCATCACCCGCCACCCCCTTGGCCAGCAGGGCGGCGGTGCGCATTTCACCAAACATGTTGAGATCATTATTGCTGGCCGCCCCGTCGGTACCGAGGGCGACATTGACGCCGTTGCGGAGTAGTCTTTGCACCTGACAAAAGCCGCTGGCGAGTTTCAGGTTGGATTCAGGGCAATGTACGACGTGCACCCCGGTGGTGGCACAAAGCGCGATTTCCTCTTCTGTCAGTTGCGTCATGTGCACAGCCAACAGCCGCGGGCTCAACAGGCCGAGTTGTTGCAAACGAGCCAGGGGACGCTGTCCTGTTTTCTCCACCGCCTGTTTCACCTCATCGCTGATTTCGTGTACGTGCATATGGATGGGGATATCCAGTTCTTCTGCATAGGTGGCGATGTGGCTGAGTGGTTGATCGGAAACGGTGTATGGGGCGTGCGGGGCAAAAGCGGTGGTGATGAGAGGATTGTTGCGTAGTTGATCATGCAGTTCGATGCCCTTTCGCAAATACTCGTCCGCATCCTGCGCCCAGGCGCTGGGGAAATCGACAACGATCAGACCGATGGTGGCGCGCATGCCGGCATGTTCCACCGCGCGCGCGGTCTCTTCCGGAAAAAAATACATGTCGTTGAAACAGGTCACTCCGCCGCGCAGCATTTCCGCACAGGCCAGTAAACTGCCGTCATAGACGAAATCGGCGCTGATCCAGCGCTGCTCCGCAGGCCAGATATGTTCCTGCAGCCAGGTCATCAGCGGCATATCGTCAGCCAGGCCGCGCATCAGGCTCATGGCGGCATGGCCGTGGCTGTTGATTAAGCCGGGAAGCAGGACATGTTCTGCAAGATGAAGGGTTGTCGCGGGGGTGTATTTTTCCTGCGCCTGGTTTGTGTCCAGCAGTTCCACGATGCGCCCGTCATGGATGGCGATCGCCGCGTTTTCGAGCAGGGTGCCGGCCGGCTCAACCGGCAGGATCCAGCGGGCATGGATGAGGGTATCGATATTCATTGTGGTGAGAGGCCGCTGCCGGGTGGCAGGTAAAATAGTTTGGATTTCATTTTTTGTTATGTGCTAATTTGTTTTGGAAACTTTTTGCGAATTACAGAATAATACAGACTGATGAATCAATAATTAATACCTTTCTGTTTGGCCCTGACTAAATCGATATTATCATGAAATATGACACCATCCGTGCCATTCAATGGCAGGATCATACGCTTTTTCTCCTGGATCAACGCAAACTGCCCGCGGTGGTCACCTATCTGGAATACCACTCAGCGCAACAGGTTAGCGATGCGATTCGCGATATGGTGGTGCGCGGAGCCCCCGCCATCGGTATTACCGCTGCCTATGGGGTGGTGCTGGCGGCGCGCGAGCGTTATGCCCAATCAGCCGATAACTGGCATGAGACAATCAAAACCGATCTGCAGATGCTGGCGGCATCCCGTCCCACGGCGATTAACCTCTTCTGGGCGCTGGCGCGCATGGAAAAGTGCATCGCCGCGATCGAAAGCGATCCCTTCGATCGCCTGCTGCAGGAGGCGAAGGCCATTCATGAGGAGGATATCGCCGCCAACCGCATGATGGGTGAGGCAGGCGCCGCATTGATAGAAAAGGGAAGTGCGGTGTTGACCCATTGTAATGCCGGCGCATTGGCGACCGGTGGTTTTGGTACGGCGCTGGGCGTGATCCGCCAGGCCTGGTCCGAGAAGCGGCTGAGCGGCGTTTATGCGGACGAAACCCGTCCCTGGTTACAGGGTTCGCGCTTGACGGCCTGGGAGCTGCTGCAGGAAAAAATCCCGCTGAGTCTGCTTGTCGAGGGCGCGGCGGCTTCCCTGATGAAACAGGGAAAAGTGCAATGGGTGATCGTTGGCTCGGATCGCATCAGCGCCAACGGTGACGTGGCGAACAAAATCGGCACGTATTCATTGGCTGTCAACGCCCGTCACCATGGGGTGAAGTTCATGGTGGTGGCGCCCACCTCCACGGTGGACATGTCGCTCGACTCCGGTGATGCCATTCCCATCGAAACCAGAAGTGAGATGGAAGTGTTGACCCTCGGGGATCGGGTGATTGCAGCCGAAGGCGCCGGGGCATGGAACCCGGTATTCGACGTCACCCCCGCCGAGCTGGTTGACGTCATTGTCACCGAGCGTGGGGTGGTGTCTCAGCCTACAGCGGAAAAAATGCTGGCCATGATGAAAAATCACTGATTTTTAGCATAATTATTTCTTCAAACGCCCGTAACGCTCATATCACGGCATTTCTTCAAGATGCAGTGGGGTATCGAAGCATGTTATAATGCCGCCTTTAAAACGCTTATAAACTTTAGCCACATCTCCTTGAATCAACACACATGAGTGAATTTGCCAAAGAAATCCTCCCCATCAATATCGAGGAGGAGATGAAACAGTCCTATCTGGACTATGCCATGAGCGTCATCGTCGGTCGGGCGCTGCCGGATGTGCGCGACGGATTGAAACCGGTTCACCGGCGGGTTTTGTACGCCATGCGGGAACTGGGCAATGACTGGAACAAGCCCTATAAAAAATCGGCGCGTGTCGTCGGTGATGTTATCGGTAAATATCACCCCCATGGCGATACGGCGGTCTATGACACCATCGTCCGCATGGCGCAACCCTTTTCGCTGCGTTACATGCTGGTGGATGGCCAGGGTAATTTCGGTTCCGTCGACGGGGACGCCCCGGCGGCGATGCGTTACACCGAAGTCCGGATGGCGAAAATCGCCCATGAACTGTTGGCGGACATCGATCGGGAAACCGTCGATTTTGTCCCCAACTATGACGAATCGGAGCAGGAGCCGGAGATCCTGCCGGCCAAACTGCCCAACCTGCTCATCAACGGCTCTGCCGGAATCGCGGTGGGCATGGCCACCAATATACCGCCGCACAATCTGACCGAAGTGATCAACGCCTGCCTCGCGCTGATCGACGATCCGGAAATTGACATCCAAAGGCTGATGCAGATCCTGCCGGGGCCGGATTTCCCCACCGCGGGGATCATCAACGGCGCGCGGGGTATTGCCGAGGCCTACGCCGGCGGCCGGGGGCGTATATATGTGCGGGCCCGCATCGAGGTGGAAGAATACGCCAATGGCAGGCAGGCGATCATTGTTACCGAACTGCCATACCAGGTGAACAAGGCGAGGTTGCTGGAACGTATCGCCGAACTGGTGAAAGAAAAGAAAATAGAAGGCATTACCGAACTGCGTGACGAGTCGGACAAGGACGGCATGCGCATCGTGATTGAATTGCGCCGTGGTGAAGTGGTCGAGGTGATGATCAACAACCTCTACCAGCATACGCAGATGCAAAATGTGTTTGGTATCAACATGGTGGCGCTGGTCGACGGACGGCCGCGGCTGCTGAATCTGAAGCAGATCCTGGAAGCCTTCGTGCGCCACCGCCGTGAGGTGGTGACCCGCCGCACGGTTTACGATTTGCGCAAGGCGCGTGAAAAGGCGCATGTGCGGGAAGGCCTGGCGATTGCACTGGCGAACATCGAGCCCATCATTGCCATGATCCGGGCGGCCAAGAGTCCGGCCGAAGCCAAGGCGCAGTTGATCCAGACAGCCTGGGAGCCGGGAGTGGTGGTGCAGATGCTGGAACGAACCGGGGCAGAAGCCTCGCGTCCTGAGGGACTCTCCAGCGAATTTGGCCTGCGGAATGGCAAATACTATCTGTCCGAGGCACAGGCACAGGCGATTCTGGACATGCGTCTGCATCGTCTTACCGGTCTGGAACAGGACAAGATCCTCTCTGAATATGAAGAACTGCTGTCACTGATTGGTGAATTACTCACTATCCTGGCAAGCAGTGAGCGCCTGATGCAGGTGATCCGGGAAGAACTCATCAGCCTGCGTGAACAGTATGGTGATGAGCGGCGTACCGAAATCATTGCCAGTCACGAAGACCTGACGATCGAGGATTTGATCACCGAGGAAGATGTGGTGGTGACACTTTCCCATGAAGGTTATGCCAAGGCGCAGCCCTTGTCGACCTACAGTGCACAGCGGCGTGGCGGCAAGGGCAAGAGTGCCACCGCAGTGAAAGATGAGGACTTCATCGACAAACTGTTCGTTGCCAGCACCCACGATACCATTCTCTGTTTTTCGAGCCGTGGCAAGGTGTACTGGCTGAAAGTCTATAAATTGCCGCAAGCCGGCCGGGGTGCCCGCGGACGTCCGATTGTCAATCTGTTGCCGCTGGAGGAGGGTGAACGCATCAATGCGATTTTGCCGATTCGAGAATATGACGAAGATCGTTTCCTCTTTTTTGCCACGGCCAACGGTACGGTCAAGAAGACGCCTTTGAAAGATTTTTCACGTCCGCGTGCCTCCGGCATCATCGCAGTGGAATTGCGTGAAAATGATCAATTGGTCGGCGTGGAAATGACCAATGGTCAGCAGGATGTTCTGTTGTTCTCCACCAGTGGCAAGTCGATCCGTTTTTCGGAAGAGGATGTGCGCCCCATGGGACGCAACGCGGTTGGCGTTCGTGGTATCAAATTGGCGGAAGGACAAAAGGTGATTTCCCTTATCATTGCCACCGAGGGTAATATTCTTACCGCTACTGAAAACGGTTATGGCAAGCGAACTCCCATCGATGAGTATCCACGTCATGGCCGTGGCGGTCAGGGGGTGATCTCCATCCAGACGACGGCACGTAACGGTAATGTTATCGGAGCCGAACTGGTTCACGATGACGATGAGGTCATGCTGATCACCACCAATGGCACCCTGGTGCGCACCCGCGTCGAGGAGATTTCCATCATGGGACGCAATACCCAGGGGGTAAAACTGATCAGCCTGAGTGAAGGGGAGAAACTCTCCGGGATCGAACGGATTGAGAATATTCAGGAAGACGAGGAATAGATTTTAACGCAAGGATGGAAAGAGCATCAGCTTGTTTGAAGGTGTATCCTTCCGCATGGTGTTTACGGTGGCAAGGGCCACTGTTTCGGAAAAGTGATTTTGTATGCATCGATGATGCGGCGGTGGGTTTAATTTGAATGCAGGAGTAATGTGAATGTCTCGTGTTTATAATTTCAGTGCTGGTCCGGCGATGTTGCCCCAGGTCGTGCTCGAAAGAGCGCGGGAAGAGATGCTGGACTGGCATGGCAGTGGCATGTCGGTGATGGAGATGAGTCACCGTGGCAAGGAGTTCATGTCGATCGCCGAAAAAGCATCAGCCGATCTGCGTGAGCTGATGGCCATCCCCGAAACGCACGAGATCCTGTTTTTACAGGGTGGCGCCAGCAGCCAGTTTGCCATGGTGCCGATGAATCTGCTGCGTGGTAAACAACGTGCTGACTACATCAATACCGGCGCCTGGTCGAAAAAAGCCATCGCCGAAGCGAAACGTTATTGTGAGGTGAATGTCGCAGCCAGTAGTGAAGCCAGTAATTTTACCACGGTACCGCCACAGGAAAGCTGGCAGTTGAGTGAGGATGCGGCTTACGTCCATTACACTCCCAACGAAACCATCGGCGGAGTGGAGTTTCCCTTTATCCCCGAGACAGGTGATGTTCCCCTGGTGGCGGATATGTCATCAACCATATTGTCGCGACCGCTCGATGTTTCCCGTTTTGGTGTGATCTATGCGGGGGCGCAGAAGAATATCGGACCGGCCGGCTTGACCGTGGTGATCGTGCGTAAGGACCTCATGGGTGAGACGCTCGACGGCACTCCCACCATGTTCGACTACAAAGTCCATGCGGACAATGGTTCCATGTCCAATACCCCGCCGACCTATAGCTGGTACCTGGCGGGGCTGGTGTTTGCCCTGCTCAAAGAACAGGGTGGTTTGCAGAAAATGGCAGAGATCAACAAGCGCAAGTCTGACAAATTATATGCCGCCATCGATGCTTCGGATTTTTATCGAAATCCTGTCGATCCTGCCTGCCGTTCCTGGATGAATGTTCCTTTCACCCTGGCGGATGCAAAACTCGATGCAACCTTCCTGGAAGAGGCAAAGGCAGCCGGTCTGACAACCTTGAAAGGCCACCGTTCGGTAGGTGGCATGCGCGCCAGTATCTATAATGCCATGCCGGAAGCGGGGGTGGATGCGTTGGTGGCATTCATGGCCGACTTTGAACAACGCCATGGATAATACTTGAAAAGGTGGGATTTTATAAATTCCCCGAAGAACACTAAAAGACAGGCAAAGCCAGGAGAAATCCTTGCGGTTAACAAACAAGAGTTGATGGTATGTACAAGATTTTGACACTGAACAATATCTCTGTTGCGGGTCTGGAGCGGCTGCCGCGTGAAGAGTATGAAATCGCCTCCGAGATCCAGCATCCCGATGCGATTCTGTTGCGCTCCTTCAACATGCACGACATGGAAATCCCTGCGACTCTCAGAGCAGTGGGCCGTGCCGGTGCCGGGGTGAATAATATCCCGGTGGAAAAGATGTCTGAAAAAGGAGTGGTGGTGTTCAATGCACCGGGTGCCAATGCGAATGCCGTCAAAGAGCTGGTGTTGGCAGGCATGCTTATCGGATGCCGCAATTTATGCCAGGCGTGGGACTATGCGCGCAATTTGCAAGGAGACGATGCAACCATCGGCAAAGCGGTGGAAGCCGGAAAAAAACAGTTTGCCGGTTTTGAATTGCCCGGCCGCACCCTTGGGGTAATCGGTCTGGGAGCCATCGGCCGTTACGTCGCCAATGCCGCACTCGATCTCGGTATGAAAGTGATCGGCTATGATCCGGGGATCACCGTGGAAGGTGCCTGGAAACTCTCTTCGGAGGTGCAGAAAGCCGCCAGTGTCGAGGAGTTGCTTTCCAAGGTGGACTTCGTCACGTTTCACGTTCCGCTGGTGGATGCCACGCGTCATATGATCAACGCCGAACGTTTAAAGATCATGAAAGACAACGTGGTGATTCTGAATTTTGCGCGCAAGGGCATCATTGATGATGAGGCCGTGAGTGACGCCATCAAGGCGGGAAAAGTGTACGCCTATGTGTGTGACTTCCCGAGCAACTTGCTGAAAAATCATGAGCGGGTCGTCACCTTGCCGCACCTCGGTGCCTCTACCAGGGAAGCCGAGGATAATTGTGCCATTATGGTTGCCGAGCAGGTTCGTGACTACCTGGTAAACGGCAATGTGCGTAATTCGGTTAATTTTCCGGAAGTGGTGATGGAGCGTAACGGCGGATACCGTGTTGCCATCGTCAACAGCAACGTGCCAAACATGGTGGGTCAGATTTCCTCCGCCATGGCCGACGCCGGCCTGAACATCATCGACATGATCAATAAATCCCGTGGGGATTTGGCATACACACTGATCGATATCAATGAACCGGCAACCGACAAACTGATTCAACAGTTGGCCGCTATCGATGGTGTGCTTGCGGTACGCGCGTTATAAGACATGGGTGATATGCCGCAATGAGCGAGCAACTCAAAATTCTGCGGGATAAAATCGACACGCTGGATGAACAACTGCAACAGCTGATCACCGAGCGTGCCAGACTGGCCGAAGAAGTTGCCAAAGCCAAGCAGGACAGTGGCAACGATGTGTTCTATCGTGCTGAACGTGAAGCGGAGGTACTCCGCAAGGTAATGGAGCGTAACCAGGGCCCGCTCAGCGATGAGGAAATGGCCCGTCTTTTCCGCGAGATCATGTCAGCCTGTCTGGCGCTGGAACGGGTGATGAATATCGCTTTTCTCGGGCCCGAAGGCACTTTCACCCAGGCAGCGGCGCTCAAGCATTTTGGTCACTCGGTCAATACCTCACCAATGGCGACAATCAGCGACGTCTTCCGTGAAGTGGAATCGGGAGCGGCCTCCTATGGTGTGGTGCCGGTGGAGAATTCAACCGAAGGCGTGATAAACCACACCCTGGATGAATTCATGAGTTCGTCTTTGAATATTTGTGGTGAAGTGGCCTTGCGCATCCATCATCACTTGCTGGGAAAAGCGGTTTCCCTGAGTGATGTGCGAAAGATTTATTCCCACCAGCAATCATTTGCACAATGCCGCAGGTGGCTGGACACCCATTTGCCGGAGGTGGAACTGATCACTGTCAGCAGTAATGCCGAAGCCACGCGCATGGCGGCAGAGGAACCGCAGGCGGCGGCAATCGCGGGTGAGGCGGCCGCGGAAATATATGGTCTGGACTTCATTGTCCGCAATATCGAGGATGAGCCGGACAATACCACGCGTTTTCTGGTCATCGGCAAGCGGGCTACGCCGGCAAGCGGGGTGGACAAAACTTCCTTGTTGATCTACACCGACAACAGACCTGGTGCGCTCTACGCGATCCTCGAACCGATTGCCAAAAACAACCTTTCCATGACCCGTATCGAATCCCGCCCCTCCCGTCAAGGCATGTGGAACTATGTGTTTTTTATTGATATCGACGGGCATGTGGATGATACGAATGTCAAACAAGCTTTGGATGAACTGCAAAAAAGCGCCAACGTGGTGAAGGTGTTGGGTTCCTATCCACGTGCGGTGCTGTAACTCAAGGAATGCATATGACTAAAACCATTCAGCCAGTGATCCTCTCTGGTGGTTCGGGTTCGCGCCTCTGGCCCATGTCACGGGCACAGTTTCCCAAGCAATTGTTACCCGTGGTGACGGAGCAGACGCTGCTCCAGGATACGGTGACGCGCTTGCAGGGCCTGCAGGATCTGGATACGGCTGTCACCCTTGCTGATCCCATCGTGGTGTGTAATGAGGCGCACCGTTTTTTTGTTGCCGAGCAGTTGCTGGAACTCGGCATTCAGCCAGCGGATATCATCCTCGAACCGGAAGGACGCAATACTGCCCCGGCCCTCACCCTGGCGGCCCTTTCCGTGGCGGAACAGGATCCGTCGACCATCATGCTGGTGATGCCGGCGGATCATGTCATTACGGATCGCGATACGTTTCATCAGGCGGTAATCACAGCAGCGTCCCTGGCAGAGCAGCAACGGCTGGTGACGTTTGGCATCACGCCGGATCGTGCCGAGACCGGTTATGGCTATATCAAAATGGGTGCACCACTCGCTGAAGGTGGAAACGCGCCGGCCGGGATTGACGCATTTGTGGAGAAACCGGATCCGGCCACTGCAGCGCATTATTTACAATCAGGGGAGTACCTCTGGAACAGCGGCATGTTCATGATGACCGCGGCAACCTGGCTGGATGCGATCCGCCAGCTGCAACCCGAAATGGCGGCGTGCGTGCAGCAGGCCTGGGAAGAAGGCGAACGGGACAGGGATTTTTTCCGTGTGGCGGAATCCGTCTTCTGCCGCTGTCCGGCCGACTCCATTGACTTTGCGGTGATGGAAAACGTTGCTTCCCGGCCGGTGGCTGATCTGGAAGCGGCGGTCGTGCCATTGAATGCCGGCTGGTCTGATGTGGGGGCCTGGTCCAGCCTGTGGGAAGTGGCCGAGAAGGATGAGGCGGGTAACGTCACCCGTGGCGACGTGTTCGTTCACGACGTGGCAGACTGCCTGATTTACAGTGACAAGCGGCATATCGCGGGAATCGGCTTGAAGGATCTCGTGGTGGTGGAGACGGCGGATGCGGTGCTGGTGGCCGACAAGAATCAGTCCCAGGAGGTGAAACAGGCGGTAACCTGGCTGAAACACCAGTCGCGTGAGGAATACCTCAACCATCGCAAGGTATACCGACCCTGGGGAAGTTACGAATGCATCGATATCGGGGAACGCTATCAGGTGAAAAGGATTACGGTCAAACCGGGTGCCGCCCTCTCTTTGCAGATGCATCACCATCGCGCCGAACACTGGATCGTGGTGAAAGGGACGGCACGCGTCACCCGGGACGATGAGGTGTTTCTGGTGGCGGAAAATGAATCCACTTATATTCCTCTGGGCAGCAAACACCGGCTGGAAAACAGCGGTACGATTCCGCTCGAGATGATCGAGGTTCAGTCCGGAAGTTACCTGGGAGAGGACGATATCGTCCGTTTTGAGGATCATTACGGACGGCACGAGAACTAAACGACGTGTCCCGAATTCCCGATCATTCAGTATCATTGCCGGATGCTCCGTTACCTGAAGTGTACCGCTATTCGGAACGTGTATTTAGACAAAATTACAAAGCATTATGGTGAATTTCAGTCAATTAGCCACCGCAGGCGTGCGGGTGTTGCAACCCTATCAACCGGGCAAACCTTTGGAAGAGCTGGCACGGGAATACGGAATTCGTGAAGCGGTAAAACTGGCCTCGAATGAAAACCCCCTCGGTGCCAGTCCGGAGGCGATGAAAGCAGTGCGCAGCCAACTTGAGGATGTGGCGCGCTATCCCGATGGCAACGGTTTTGCGTTGAAAAAGGTATTGTCACAAAAGCACGGCCTTGATGTCTCGCGCATCACGCTGGGCAATGGCTCCAACGATATTCTGGAGTTGTTGGCGCGTGTGTTTGCCAGGCCGGCAGACGAGGTGATCTTTTCGGAACATGCTTTCGCGGTTTATCCCATCGTGACCCAGGCAGTTGGGGCGAAAGCGGTGGTGACCCCCGCGCGGCAGTGGGGGCATGATCTGGATGCCATGCTGGCGGCAATCACCTCCAAGACCCGTTTGCTCTTCATTGCCAACCCCAACAATCCGACCGGCACCTGGTTAACTGCCGAAGAATTGCGCGAGTTCCTGCAACGGGTCCCGCCGGAGGTCATCGTGGTACTGGATGAAGCCTATTTCGAATACGCCAGCGATCCGGCAATGGCGGCGGAGGATTATCCGGATGGCAGCCGCTGGCTGAATGATTATCCCAACCTGGTGGTCACCCGCACCTTTTCCAAGATTTATGGTCTCGCCGGTTTACGCATCGGTTATGGCCTTTCCCATCCTGACGTGGCGGATTTGCTCAACCGCGTACGGCAACCCTTTAATGTCAACAGTCTGGCGCTGGCCGCCGCCGAAGCAGCTGTGGCTGATACCGTTCATCTGGAAAAAAGCCTGGCCTGCAACACCCTTGGCATGCAGCAACTTACCCAGGCATTCGCGCAGCTGGAACTGGAATATATTCCGTCGGTGGCCAACTTCGTTTGTGTAAAAGTAGGGGATGCTGCAAAGATTTATGATCGTCTTTTGTATGAGGGCGTTATCGTGCGGCCGGTTGCCAATTATGGCATGCCCGCCTATTTACGTATCACCGTCGGCACTGCGCAGGAAAATGAGCGCTGTATTGCCGCTTTGAAAAAGGTTATGCGGGGATGAAGCCGTGAGTGATCCGTTGTTGCAGCGATTGTGCATTATCGGAGTCGGCCTGATCGGCGGCTCACTGGCGCGGGCCCTGCGCCAGGCTGGCGCTGTGGGTGAAATTGTTGGTTGTGGCAGAAACAGGGAACAGTTGCAAAAGGCCTGCGAACTGGGTGTCATCGATCGCTTCGAGACGGATGCCGCTACTGCCGTGAAAGGGGCCGATGTGGTGGTGCTTGCGGTACCCCTTGGAAGCATGCGGCGCATCATGGAACGAATTGCGCCGGTGATGGATGAAAACTGTATCCTGACGGATGTTGGCAGCGTCAAGGGGAGCGTCGTGGCAGATGCCGCAGCCGTGTTCAAAACGCCTCCGGCCAACTTCGTTCCCGCTCACCCCATTGCCGGTACCGAGCAAAGCGGGGTGGAGGCTTCGTTTGCCGAATTATTCAGGCAACGGCGTGTGATCCTCACCCCCTGCCAGACCACCGCGCCGGAGGCAGTGGCCAGAATCCGCAGCATGTGGGAGGCTTGCGGTGCCGAAGTGGTGGAAATGGAGGTGATGCACCATGATGAGGTGCTGGCCGCGACCAGTCATTTGCCGCACATGCTGGCATATGCCCTGGTGGATACCCTCGCACGCATGGATGACAGCAAGGAGATATTCGACTATGCCGCAGGCGGCTTTCGTGATTTTACCCGCATTGCCTCCAGTGATCCGGACATGTGGCATGACATCTGTCTGGCCAATCACGATGCCCTGGTAAAAATGCTGGAAGCATTCAGTGATGATCTGCGCCAGCTCGCCGATGCGGTCAAGCGGGCGGACAGTGATTTTCTCAAGCAGACGTTCATCCGCGCCAAACAGGCGCGTGATGCGTTTTGTCACAAGAACGGCGGGTGAGGAAAAAGCGCGCAGGCTGCTGGCGAAGATTCTCAAACGTTTTATTGAAACGATGTTACAAAGGTAAATTTGCATGTCATCTTTGCGATTCATCGCCCGGCCTGGCGGTAAGCTCACCGGCCGGTTACGCGTACCGGGCGACAAGTCCATTTCCCATCGCAGTATTATGCTTGGCGCTTTGGCAGAAGGGACGACCGAGGTCAGCGGCTTTCTCGAAGGGGAGGACAGTCTTGCCACCCTGAACGCCTTTCGTGCCATGGGTGTCGACATCGAGGGGCCGGTGGCGGGTCGGGTGACGATCCACGGTGCAGGTTTGCATGGTCTGCAACCCCCGGCGGGAGCTCTCGATCTCGGTAATTCCGGAACATCGATGCGCCTGCTGGCGGGATTGCTGGCGGCACAGCCCTTTGATTCCGTCCTCACGGGTGACGCCTCTCTCAGCAAGCGGCCCATGCGCCGGGTAACGCAACCGTTGTCGCAAATGGGCGCACAGCTGGAAACCTCGGAAGATGGCACCCCCCCCATTCATATTCACGGGAATGCCAGACTGAAAGGGATCCACTATGAAATGCCGGTTGCCAGCGCACAGGTAAAATCCTGCCTGTTACTGGCCGGCCTGTATGCGGAAGGTGAAACCTGCGTAACGGAAAAGGCGCCTACCCGCGATCACACTGAGCGCATGCTGGCAGGTTTTGGTTATCCGGTCACGCGCCAGGGAAACCGGGTTTGCGTCAAAAGCGGGGGAAGCATGCACGCCACGACGATCGATATACCGGCGGATATCTCCTCGGCAGCGTTTTTTCTCGTCGGCGCCAGCATTGCCGCAGGATCCGATCTGCGCCTGGAACACGTGGGCGTCAATCCCACCCGCATCGGCGTGATCAATATCCTGCGTGCCATGGGGGCGGAGATTGAGCTGAGCAACGAACGTGATGCGGGTGGTGAGCCGGTTGCGGATATACGGGTGAAGGCGGCGAGACTCCATGGCATCACGATTCCGGAAGAGCAGGTGCCGCTGGCGATTGATGAATTTCCGGCTCTTTTTATCGCTGCCGCCTGTGCCGAGGGCAAAACCATCCTGACCGGTGCCGGTGAACTGCGGGTGAAGGAGAGTGATCGCATCCAGGTGATGGCCGATGGCCTGCAGGCACTGGGGATCGAGGCACAACCGACGGAAGACGGCATGATCCTGCAGGGCGGCAATTTGCAGGGCGGCAGGGTACACAGCCACGGGGATCACCGTATCGCCATGGCATTTGCGATGGCGGCTTTGCGCGCCAGCGGCCCCATCGAAATTGAAGATTGCGACAATGTGCGAACCTCTTTCCCCGGTTTTCTGCAGGCCGCAACACAAGCGGGATTAACGATCAGCGCCGACGAAACGGGGTAAGGCCGGGTGTTTCACGGATTTCCTGATTATCCCTTGTGTCTTCGTCAAACACTTTCACAGCAGGAATGAGTATGAATTCAGCAGTTCCGGTTCTGACCGTCGACGGCCCGAGCGGGTCCGGCAAGGGCACCATCAGCGCCCTGGTGGCGCAGCGGCTTGGCTGGCATTTGCTCGACAGCGGGGCCTTATACCGTCTGGTGGCGTTTGGGGCCGGGCGCCATCAAATCGACCTGGCCGACGAGACGGCTTTGGCGGAGTACGCGGCCGGACTGGATGTCAGCTTCGAACTGGTGCCCGGCGCCACTGAAGTCCGGATCCTCCTTGAAGGGGAGCCGGTAGGCGCAGCCATTCGTACGGAAGCCTGCGGCAATTCAGCATCAAGAGTGGCCGCCCTCGGCAGGGTGCGCGAGGCGCTGCTGCAACGCCAGCGCGATTTTCGCCAGCCCCCTGGCCTGGTTGCAGATGGCCGGGACATGGGAACAGTGGTTTTTCCCGACGCCGAAGTGAAAATATTTCTTACCGCCAGTGTGGAAGAGCGGGCCCGGAGGCGCTATAAACAGTTGATAGAAAAAGGAATTAGTGCTAATCTGGCCGACCTCATGAAGGAGATTGCCGAGCGCGATGCCCGCGACACACAACGCGCTGTGTCACCACTCAAGCCTGCTGCTGATGCAGTCGTTCTGGATACTTCGGAGATGAACATCAACGAAGTAGTGGACAAAGTGCTGGCCCTGTGCCGGGAGCGTTTCGACAATCTTCCCCAATGAGTCGGGAGTCGGGCAACAATTGCCTGGCTGAACATCAATCAACCCGCGGTCTGACCGCATCCAACATAGGCTAATTCTGGCCTAAGGCGAAAATCAACATGAGCGAAAGCTTTGCAGAGTTATTTGAAGAAAGTCTAGCCAAGACCCAAATGCGTCCTGGCGCCATTATTACCGGTACAGTAGTACGTGTCGACGATGATTTTGTTACTGTCAATGCCGGTCTCAAGTCCGAAGGGGTCATCCCCGTTTCCCAGTTTTATAACGACAACGGTGAAGTCAGCGTCCAGGTGGGCGATGCCGTTGAAGTTGCACTCGATACTGTTGAGGATGGTTTTGGGGAAACCCGGCTGTCCCGTGAAAAAGCAAAACGTGCTGAAACCTGGAAAAAATTGGAAGCCGCCAGTGAAGCAGGTGAGACAGTCACCGGCGTCATCACCGACAAGGTAAAAGGTGGCTTCACTGTCGAATTGGGTGATATCCGTGCATTCCTGCCGGGTTCACTGGTCGATATCCGTCCTGTCAGGGACACTTCCTATCTGGAAGGCAAGGAACTGGAATTCAAGGTGATCAAACTGGATCGCCGCCGTAACAACGTTGTGGTATCACGCCGTGCCGTGGTGGAAGAGGAAGGCGGTGCCGAACGCGAAGCCATGCTGGAAAACATGCAGGAAGGCGCAATCGTCAAGGGCGTGGTGAAGAATCTCACCGATTACGGTGCGTTTGTCGATCTGGGCGGTATCGATGGTTTGTTGCACATCACCGACATGGCCTGGAAGCGTGTCAAACATCCGAGTGAAATCGTTCAGGTGGGTGACGAGATTGACGTCAAGGTCCTCAAATTCGATCGTGAACGCATGCGCGTATCCCTCGGCCTGAAACAGATGGGTGAAGATCCCTGGGTGGACATCGAACGTCGTTATCCGGAAGGCACCCGCCTGTTTGGCAAGGTCACCAACATTGCCGACTATGGTTGCTTCGTTGAGCTGGAAGAGGGCGTGGAAGGTCTGGTGCACGTTTCCGAAATGGACTGGACCAACAAGAACATCCACCCCAGCAAGGTCGTTCAGCTCGGGCAGGAAGTGGAAGTCATGGTACTGGACATCGACGAGGAACGTCGCCGTATCTCCCTCGGGATGAAACAGTGCCAGGCCAATCCATGGGAACACTTTGCTGCCACCCATAACAAGAACGACAAGGTCAAGGGCACGATTAAATCGATCACCGACTTTGGTATTTTCATCGGTCTGGAAGGCAATATTGACGGGCTGGTTCATCTCTCGGATATTTCCTGGAATGTCCCTGGCGAGGAAGCCGTGCGCAATTACCAGAAAGGGGAAGAACTGGAAGCCGTTGTGCTCTCGGTCGATCCCGAGCGTGAACGTATCTCCCTTGGTATCAAGCAGCTGGAAAAGGATCCGGTATCCAATTTCGTTGCGGAAAACGCCAAAGGCACTATCGTCAAGGGCACCGTGAGTGAAGTGGATGCCAAAGGCGCAGTCATCGATTTGGGTGACGGTGTTGAAGGTTATCTGCGTGCCTCCGAGATTTCCCAGGATCGGGTGGAAGATGCCCGTACCATCCTGAAGGAAGGCGATGAGGTCGAAGCCAAGTTTGTTGGTATTGATCGCAAGAACCGCACCATTAGCCTGTCTATCAAGGCCAAGGACAGTGATGCAGAGAAAGCCGTGATCAGTGACTACAGTCGTGGTACTGCTTCGGCAACCACTACTCTGGGTGATCTGTTGAAAGAACAGATGGAAAGCAACGACTGATGCCAAGCCGGGAATAAGTCGCTATCTTATATAAGGAAGGATAATGACAAAATCAGAGCTGATTGAAATTCTGTCACAGAAGCAAATGCAGTTAGCCTACAAGGACGTGGAACTGGCCGTTAAAACCATGCTGGAACATATGGGGAATACCCTGGCTAACGGCGAACGGATAGAAATTCGTGGTTTTGGTAGTTTTTCCTTGCATTATCGTCCGCCCCGAGTGGGCCGCAATCCGAAAACCGGTGATTCGGTAAAACTTGATGCCAAGTATGTACCGCATTTCAAGCCGGGGAAGGAAATGCGTGAGCGTGTTAACAACAGCATGAAGAAGGTTGAAATCAGCGACTGAATTTGTATGTTGTTAAAGAGACAAAACGGCATGAAGTGTGAATACTTCATGCCGTTTTTTTTGTAATATTAAACAGGGTGGTTTGCACCACCGGATGGGTTATCCGACATTTAAAGAATAATTTGGATGGTCGTGGTTATGCTTAGGATTATATATCTCATATTGTTTCTGGTACTGGTGATATTCGGTATCGCCTTTGCGGTATTGAATGCGGAACCGGTTGAGCTTAATTATTATTTTGGCAGTAAACAGATTGCATTGTCCCTGATCCTGGTGATTGCGATGATGGTGGGAGCAATGCTTGGCGTTATTGCCAGTGCGGGACTCTTTGTGAGCAGCCGGCGTGAAGTCGCCAAACTCAAAAAGTCGGTGGAACTCGCTGAAAAAGAAGTCGCAAATCTACGTGCTATTCCGATCCGGGATGATCATTGATGTTACTTGAGAGCCTGTTTTTGTTGTTGCCGCTGGCGGCTTTATCCGGCTGGTGGATAGGCAGGCGCGGCCGTTTGCGCAAGCAGGATGAAGGTGCATTTGAACTGCCAAGCAATTATCTCAAGGGGCTGAATTACCTTCTGAACGAACAGCAGGATAAGGCCATTGAACTGTTCATCCAGATGCTGGATGTGGATAACAACACCGTGGAAACCCATCTGGCACTGGGGAGCTTGTTTCGCCGCCGCGGGGAGGTCGACCGGGCAATACGTATCCACCAGAATCTGATCGCACGGCCGACGTTGAGTAAAGAACAAAGAGCGGTGGCATTGTTTGAGCTGGGCGAGGATTATATGCGCGCCGGCCTGCTGGACCGGGCGGAGACCCTGTTCAAGGAACTGATTGATACCGAGCCGCACACTGGTGCAGCATTGCAGCAGTTACTGGATATCTACCAGCAGGAGAAAGACTGGGACAAGGCGATTCAGATATCCCACCGTCTGGAGAGCCGCACCGGGCAGAGCCGGCGGGCGATTGTGGCGCATTATTATTGTGAAATTGCAGAGCAGGCATGCCGCCAGGGTGAACCTGCGAAGGCGTTGAAATATTTAAAACGCGCCCTGGTTGAGGATCGGCAATGTGCCAGGGCCAGTATTCTGGAAGGAAATATTGAAAAAACAGCCGGCAACATAAAAGCGGCGATTCGCGCCTATCATCGTGTCGAGGAGCAGGACCCGGATTTCCTGCCGGAAGTGATACAACCCTTAATCGATTGTTACAAGCGGCTGGGCAGAATCGATGAAATGGTGGTGTTTCTGCGGCAGAATCTGGCAAAACATCCCGGCATATCCCTGATGCTGGCTCTGTCTGAATTGATCAGGCAGGAAAAAGGCAACGAGGAAGCAGTGGAGTTCATCACCGAATACCTGAAACAACGCCCCTCGGTACGGGGCATGGACAGATTGCTCGACTTGAATCTTTCAAACGTGAAAGAACCGGTGCGAGAGAAATTGCAGGTGCTGAAAGACGTGGCGGAACAGTTAATCGCAAACAAACCGGTGTATGAATGCTGTCACTGTGGCTTTGCCGGTAAAAAGCTGCATTGGCAGTGTCCTGGGTGCAAATACTGGAATACGGTTAAACCGATCCACGGTGTGGAAGGAGAATAGATGAATCAGTCCCGGATTATTGTTGCTCTGGATTATCCTTCCGCGGATGAGGCAATCGAGTTTGTCGATCAGTTGCAAGCGGGGATGTGTAAATTGAAGGTGGGCAAGGAGTTGTTCACTCTGGCCGGGCCTGATCTGGTGCGGCAGCTCGTAGACAGGGGGTTTGACGTTTTTCTGGATCTGAAGTTTCATGATATCCCCAACACCGTTGCACAGGCATGCAAGGCAGCCGCCTCCCTCGGAGTCTGGATGGTCAACATTCATACGCTGGGGGGACGCAGCATGATGCTGGCGGCGCGGGATGCATTGGATGCCATCCCGCACCCTCCCTTGTTGATCGGTGTCACCATCCTGACCAGCATGGGCGCAAGCGATTTGCACGAAATCGGACTGGCGGGAAGCCCTGAAGATAATGTCATGCATCTGGCGGCACTGGCCAAAGAAGCCGGGCTGGACGGGGTGGTCTGCTCATCCCGTGAAGTGAAGCAGTTGCGACAGAGCCAGGGCCATTCCTTTACGCTGGTGACGCCCGGCATCCGCCCGGAGGGCAGTGAATCGGGGGATCAGAAGCGTATCATGACCCCGCTTGCTGCGGTGCAGGCGGGTTCTGATTATCTGGTGATCGGACGGCCCATCACACAGGCGGCCAGCCCCGTCGCTGTTTTGCAGGCGATCAATGCCGAGCTGGCGGCCGTCTAAATAAGTGTTCCGAATACCAGATCATTTAACATTATTGGCAGATTCTGGTTTCGCATCAGGCCCAGAGGTCTTTTACATGACACGCTGTAAATACCTCCCTGTAAGCTCGACAGCCGCCTCCCTGCGGCTGACGGTCATGTAAAAGACCTCTGGGCCTGATGCTCCGTTTCCCAAGTGTACTGGTATTCGGAACCCCTATTTAATTTGTAGGACCCGTCCTACAAAAAATTCCGGAATTTCCTACAAAGCGGCTGATTGACCCGGAAAGGGTGCTGGCACATCATATCTGCATGGTGGAAACCACCTGTACAAAACTGTCATTCCTTAACCTGACAGAGAAAGGAGTCTCATTATGAAGTCAGTCATGAAATCTGTACTGTTAGTTATATTTTTCGTCGTTTCGTTTCAACTATCGGCTGCGCCCGTTGATATCAATACGGCTGATGCCAAAGCGCTCGCAGCAAACATGAAGGGGATCGGTGCAAAAAAAGCCGAGGCGATCGTCAAATACCGTGAAAAGCACGGGCCCTTTAAACGCGTTGAAGACCTTACAAAAATAAAGGGAATAGGGCTCAAAACCATCGAAAAAAACCGGGGGATACTTCTGGTGAAAAGCGGCAAAAAGCGGGAATAGCTCCTTCTCCTTCATACAAAACATGAAGGATGCGCATGCGCATCCTTCTTTTTTTATGTGGTGACTATTCCCGGTTTATTCGGAGAAAGCATCTGGGCAGGCAGTCCGGATTTTGTCATGCGGGTTTCATGGCTGATATCGTCAAACTTTTATGCAGTTATTCATCAAAAAGCCGGTGTTTTTCGGTAGAATCCCTATTTTTGCATCTGAACGTGGACGGCAAGTAATTGCTGCCTGCGGCAGAAGCGGGCGAAAAAGGCAGAATTGGATTTGACCAGCTATCTTGTAGTAATAAAAACCTTGCGGGTGCATCAATGGGTCAAAAACCTGTTGATTTTCATTCCTTTTATACTGGCGTTCAAGCAGGTGGATTTGTCCCGCCTGTGGGATGTGCTGTTAGCGTTTATTGCATTTTGTTTATGTGCCTCCGCCAGTTATATCATCAACGATATCAGTGATCTCGAATCCGATCGGCAACATCCGCTTAAACAGCTTCGTCCGATTGCAGCCGGCGCCATCTCCCAAAAAACGGCCTACCTGCTGGCGATCGTGGCACTTCTGCTGGGAGTGGGGATTGCTGTCACCTTGTCACTGCAATTCCAGCTCGCCCTGATGGTTTATTTGTTTGTCACCCTGGCATATTCATTCTTTTTTAAAACGGTGGTGTTGCTGGATGTAGTGGTGCTCGGTTCCCTCTATACCGTGAGGATCATTGCTGGCATTTTTGCGGCAAACGTGGCGATTTCATACTGGATACTGGTTTTTTCCATGTTCATGTTTATCAGTCTGGCAATGTTAAAACGTTATTCCGAACTTTATAATTTGAGAAAGCGCGAAGAGGAAACGGCCCTGGGAAGAGGTTATATCGCAAAAGATCTGGAACTGGTTTCCTCCCTGGGGGCAGCCGCTGGATATATTGCGGTCCTCATTATGGTCTTGTATATCCATGATCCTGTCAATATAGAAAAATATTCAAAACCCGACTGGTTGTGGCTGGTGTTTCCGGCATTGTTGTATTGGGTCAGCCGCATGTGGTTGATTGCCCATCGTGGCATGATGCATGAGGATCCGGTCCTGTATGCGCTGCACGACAGACCCAGTTATCTTGTTGGTGCCGTCTGCCTGCTGGGTTTCGGTTTGGCTATTTGAATATGCGTGATTATCAATCCTGGGGGCGTTATCGACACGCAGAACATGTGGTGCTTCCCCAACGTTGGCGCTTTGACGAATTGGCGGGTGTGTCCGGGAAGCAGAGTATTTTGCCTTACGGGAAGGGGCGAAGTTATGGTGATTCCTGTCTGAATGATGGTGGAATCATTGTTCCGACAGAAAATCTCGATCATTTTCTTCATTTTGATACCGGGACGGGGGTGTTGTCCTGCGAGAGTGGGGTGACACTGGCGCAGCTCCTGGAGCTGGCAGTGCCACGGGGATGGTTTCTGCCCGTCACCCCGGGGACAAAATTCGCCACCCTTGGTGGCGCGATTGCCAATGACGTTCATGGTAAAAACCACCATGTTGCAGGCACCTTTGGATGTCATGTGCGGAAATTCGAATTACTGCGTTCTGACGGAAGCAGGTTGATCTGCTCCGCAACGGAAAACAGTGACTATTACCAGGCAAGCATAGGGGGTTTGGGGCTTACCGGCCTGATAACCTGGGCAGAAATACAATTGAAAAAGATCAGTACCGCCTTCATCGAGAGGGAAGCGATAATATTCTCGAATCTAAAAGAGTTTTTGGCACTTTCGCTGGAGTCAGACAGGAATTGGGAATATACCGTGGCGTGGGTTGATTGTCTCTCTGCTGGAAAATCCCTGGGGAGAGGGATTTACTACCGCGGCAGACACCACGAAGAACAAGGCGAAGCGCGCGCCTGCGAGACGAGAAAAACGGCCAACTTGAAGATTCCGTTTGATGCACCTTCATTTTTGCTCAATACAGCCACGGTGAAGAGTTTCAATGCGTTCTATTATCACAAACAACTGAAAAAATGCAGCAGCAGTAAAATTCACTATGATCCCTTTTTTTATCCACTGGACGGGATTCATGAGTGGAATCGTCTATATGGTAAACAGGGTTTTTTTCAGTTTCAGTGTGTGATTGCAGATGACAAAGAGGGTGCCTTGGAGGAATTGTTAAAAAGGATTTCCAAATCCGGGCAGGGTTCCTTTTTATCGGTTTTAAAAAGATTTGGCAATAGCACATCCCCCGGCATGTTGTCGTTTCCCCGAACAGGTATCACCCTGGCTCTGGATTTTGCCAATAAAGGTCAAAAGACGATGCGCCTGCTTGATGAGCTGGAGCAGATCGTTGTGGAAGCCGGGGGGGCAATTTATCCGGCAAAAGATGCAATAATGAAGGCAAGGCATTTCCAGCAGTTCTATCCTAAATGGAAAGACTTTTGTGAATACCTCGATCCAAGGTTCTCCTCCAGTTTCTGGCGCAGGGTAAGTGGACAGTCGTAGTGACAATGAAAAACATACTGATAATCGGTGCAACCTCGGCAATTGCTCAGCATACGGCTAGATTGTATGCGCAAAGTGGTTGCCGCATGTTTTTGGTGGGCAGGCGGGAAGAGGCGCTCAAATTGCTTACAGATGATCTGAAAGCCAGGGGGGCGGTGGATATCGATTATCTCGATGTTGATCTTGTCAGGCTGGAAGAACATGAGAAGGTTATCGAGACTGCCGCCGGCTTTCTGGGCAATATCGACATCACCCTGCTCGCGCATGGGATACTTGGTGATCAGAGCGAAGAGGAGCGTGATTTTAGCAAGGCAATGGAGTGTCTGAATGTGAATTGTATAAGCTATTTGTCCTTGTTGAGCATTCTGGCAGATGTCTGTGAAAAACAGAAAAATGGTACGATTGCTGTGGTTTCCTCGGTCGCGGGTGACAGGGGCCGGCAGTCCAACTATATATATGGTACCGCCAAGGGGGCGGTTTCCATCTATTTGCAGGGTCTGAGGAATCGTTTGTACAAACACGGTGTCAATGTGCTCACGATAAAACCGGGGTTTGTCGATACCCCGATGACTTCCGGATTTGAAAAAGGAATGCTGTGGGTCGGGCCCGAGAGGATTGCCAGGGGGATTGTCAAAGCAGTGGCAAAAGAAAAGGATGTTGTCTATCTTCCCTGGTTTTGGCAGTGGATCATGTTGGTGATAAAATTGATTCCGGAACCGGTATTCAAACGAATGAATCTGTAATACAAAAAAGCGGGAAGCCTTGTGCGTGGGGATTGCACGGTAAAGATAATCACATAACTAGATGGCAATCCGGAAATTTTCCTGAAGAACCCAATGTAAGAGAATTGTTTCAACGATGAAAATCATCATTCCAGGTGCCGCAGGACTGGTCGGGCAAAATCTGATCATAGAATTAAAGAATCAGGGTTTTTCCAACATTGTGGCAATTGATAAATTCAGGGAAAACCTGAATATTCTGAGAAAACTACATCCGGATATCACTGTAATCGAGGCAGATGTAGCCACGCCCGGTAATTGGCAGGATGCATTTCAGGATGGTGATGTGGTTGTGATGCTGCAAGCACAGATCGGTTCGAAACATTCGGATGATTTTGTCCGTAACAACATAAAATCGGCCGATTTTATTATGGAAACAGTAAAAAAACACAATATTCCCTATGTGGTGCACATCAGTTCGTCGGTTATCGAATCCGTGGCAGATGATGATTACACCAACACCAAAAAGGCACAGGAAGAGATTGTGATCAAAAGCGGGGTCGATTACTGTATTTTACGGCCAACCTTGATGTTTGGCTGGTTTGACCGCAAACATGTTGGATGGTTATCGAGGTTTATGCAGAAAGTGCCGGTTTTCCCCATTCCTGGCATGGGAAAAATCATCAGACAACCACTTTATGTCCAGGATTTTTGTAAAATCATCGTTTCCGCAATCAAACACAAGCCGGAAAACCAGATATTCAATATCACGGGAAAAGAAAAAATATACTACGTGGATATGATCAGGCAGGTAAAAAAGGCGGTTGCGGCAAAATGTCTGATATTGCCAATACCTTATGCCTTGTTCTGGTTTTTACTGAAAACTTACGCACTGTTTGATAAAAATCCGCCATTTACCACGGATCAGTTAAAGGCGCTTGTTGCAGCAGATGAATTTGAATTGATCCCGTGGTGGGACATCTTTGATGTGAAACCCACTTCCTTTGAGCAGGCAATCCGGGAAACCTTCACGGATGATGTTTACTCGAAATATGTGTTGAAATTCTGAGGAATATTGTGGAAAAAGTAGCTGTATTGGGTGCCGGCGTGATGGGATTGGCATGTGCCTATGAACTATCCAAAAAAGGTTATGCTGTCGAAATATTTGAAGCCGATGATCGGGTTGGCGGGATGTCTGCCCATTTTGACTTTGACGGCTTGAGCATCGAGCGGTTTTATCATTTTGTCTGCAAACCGGATGAGTCACTTTTTGAATTACTGAAAGAGCTGGGGATCGAAGATAAATTAATCTGGAAAACGACAAAAATGGGGTATTACTACCAGGGCAAACATTATCAGTGGGGTAATCCCGTTGCCTTGCTGAAATTCTCCGAACTCGATTTGCTTTCAAAATTACGCTATGGCATGCACATGTTTTATTCCACGAAAATCAGCAACTGGAAGCGCCTGGATAGCAGGAATGCGGCCGAATGGATTAAAAAATGGATTGGCGAGAGGGCATATAAGGTATTGTGGGAGAGATTGTTCCATCTGAAATTTCATCATTACAGCGACAATCTGTCCGCCGCGTGGATTTGGTCGCGAATCAAACGCGTTGGCCTTTCAAGAAAAAGCCTGTTGCAAGAGGAGTTGGGGTACTTGCATGGTGGCTCGGAGACATTGCTGAAATCCCTGGAGCAAAAACTGGATATGCGAAAGGTCGCAATCAATTTATGTGAGCCGGTTAAACAGGTAACAAAAGGGGAAAATGGCAGGTTTGTGGTAAATACCGTAAAACGCCAGGCGCTGTTCGACAAAGTGGTGAGTACGATTCCTCTTCCCTTCGTCTCTCGAATATTCCCCGGTTTATCGGAGGATGCCAAGCGAAAATACGATTCGGTCAGCAATATTGGTGTGGTATGTGTATTGTTCAAGCTGGGGAAAAAGGTTACCGAAAATTTCTGGTTGAATATATCTGATCCGGGCATTGAAATACCCGGCATCATTGAATTTTCCAATTTACGGGAGTTACCTTCAAATATTGTATATATACCATATTATATGCCAATCGAGCATGAAAAATATAAATGGCCGGATAGCGGGTTTATTGACGAAGCAAAAGAACATATCAGGAAGCTCAACCCGGAAATTACAGCTGCTGATTTTCTTGCAGAACATGTATCGCGCTATAATTATGCCCAGCCAATTTGTGATCCGGATTTTTTGTCAAAGTTGCCGCCAATAAAATCAGAAGTTGAAGGATTGTACCTTGCGGATACTTCCTATTATTATCCCGAAGACCGTTCCATTTCCGAAAGCCTGAGGTTGGGGAAAAAAATTGCATCAATGCTCATATCAGAATAGGAAATATCTGTTGCTGCAACTGGTTTTGTGCAAACAGGATGGCAAGTGAGATTAAGTTCCCGATTTATCCAGTTTCTGTTGGTGGGCGGTTTCGCAGCCGCTGTGAATTTCGTCAGCAGGTTTTTGCTGAATGAGTATCTCGGTTTCAAGTGGGCGGTTTTCGTTGCGTATCTTATCGGAATGATAACTGCCTATGTAATGACCCGGTTCTTTGTTTTCGAGCCATCGGGCAAGCATCCTGTCAATGAAATGACATGGTTTGTTGTGGTGAATCTGGTGGCGTTATTACAGGTCTGGTTGATCAGTGTCGCCCTGGCCGAATATTTTTTTCCGTTTATCGGGGTTACGCTGATGCGGGAGGAAATGGCGCACTTTATCGGACTTTCCGTTCCTGTGATAACAAGCTATTTTGGGCATAAATATTTGACTTTTGCAAAACATAAGGATGTTTTATGAATGTAACAATTTTTGGCACTGGCTATGTGGGATTGGTGACAGGGGCATGTCTTGCCGATGTGGGGATCCATGTTATCTGTATGGATGTGGATAAAGAAAAAATCGACAACCTGAAAAAAGGAATTATTCCGATATTCGAGCCTGGACTGGAAGAGATTGTGAAAAGGAATATGTCAAGCGGGCGCCTGGGATTTACCTCGGATCCGGAATTAGCGGTAAAACATGGGGAATATCAGTTTATCGCGGTAGGTACGCCGCCGGACGAAGACGGATCGGCTGATTTGCAGCACGTGCTGGCAGTGGCTGGCACCATTGGACAATATATGGACGATTATAAAATTATCGTGGACAAATCCACCGTGCCAGTTGGTACGGCAGAACGTGTCAGTGCGGTCGTGGCCAAAGAGTTAAAACGACGTAACAAGACCATAAAATATGATGTGGTGTCAAATCCCGAGTTTTTGAAAGAAGGTGCGGCAATCGAAGATTTTATGAAGCCGGACAGAATTATTGTGGGTGCGGCCCACGATGAGGTGGAGAAAAAAATGCGGCAGCTATATGCCCCCTTCAATCGCATGCGGGACAGGATGATCCTCATGGATGTGCGCTCGGCCGAGTTGACAAAGTATGCGGCGAACTCCCTGCTGGCAACAAAAATCAGTTTTATGAACGAAATGGCCAATATTGCTGAAAAGGTTGGCGCCAATATCGAGAGCATCCGCTATGGAATCGGTTCGGATCCGCGGATTGGGCCGCATTTCATATATGCAGGCCCGGGATACGGCGGCTCGTGTTTTCCCAAGGATGTTCAGGCATTAATCAAAACCTCGGCAGAACACGGTTACAAGGCGCGTATCCTGGAGAGTGTGGAGGAGGTGAATTACCGTCAAAAACGGATTGTTTTCGAAAAACTATCAAAACATTTTGACAATGATCTCAAAGGCAGGACTGTTGCCATATGGGGGCTTTCCTTCAAACCGAATACCGATGACATGCGGGATGCGCCGAGCCGGGTTCTGATGGAAAACTTGTGGGAAGCAGGTGCAGTGGTACAGGCTTACGATCCCGTCGCCATGGAGGAAACCGCAACCATCTATGGTAAACAGCATGATCTGCATTTATGCAATTCGCCCGAAGAGGCAGCAAATGGCGCCGATGTGCTTGTCTTGATGACCGAATGGAAAGAGTTTAGGCGGCCGGATTTTGATGTCCTTAAGAGTAAGATGCAGGGGAATGTAATAATAGACGCCAGGAATATCTATGACCAATCTGAAGTTGAGTCTTATGGCTTTGACTATTATGCGATAGGGCGTGGCAAGGTGTAACAGCGCGCAGAGTATCATGCTATTTACGGAGATGGCGGTAAATGGCAAAAATGTCAGACATGGTTATAATTAACAACAATAGAGGATGTGAAGCTTACGGGCGTTAGCGGTTTATGAAAAAATTACAATCCTTAATCCTCCGGCAGGAACGGCCTCGCAAACAGCTGATATTATTATCGGTCGACATCGTTTTGTTGTTTCTGGCGATCATGGCCGCTTTTTCAATGCGCCTTGGGACATGGTACTGGCCGCAGGGTGATATTGTGCTGCTGTTTATCGCGGCGCCGATAATTGCCATTCCTGTTTTTATTCGACTGGGACTGTATCGGGCCATTATCCGCTATATCGGCTTTCGTGCCATATGGACCATTATTCAGGCAGTTTCGCTTTATGCCTTGATTTGGGGTGTGCTGGTGTTGCTCAGCGGAATTCAGGGGGTTCCTCGCTCGGTAATCCTGATCAACTGGTTGATGTCAATCATTCTCATTGGCGGCAGCCGCATGATTGCAAGGTGGTGGTTTCAGTCGAATATCGAAATCACGGACCTGATTACCAACGGCCGTAAAAATGTGGTGATTTATGGTGCGGGAACGGCGGGAGTGCAGTTGGCAACCGCGCTTTCCTACAGCCCGGAGTTGAAGCCTGTTGCCTACATCGATGACGATTTTACCCTCATCGGCCAGCATGTCAACGGTTTGCGTGTTCATCCTTTCATTCATCTGGAACGACTCATCGAAAGGAAGTCCGTCAAGGAAGTATTACTGGCCATTCCGTCGGCTTCAAGAAGGCGGAGAAATGAAATAATCACCCTGCTCGAACCCTATGCGGTTCATGTGCGGACGTTACCGGGTGTCAGTGATATCGCGCAGGGCAAGGTCAAAATAGAAGACATCCGCGAGGTGGATATCGATGATATCCTCGGACGGGACGCGGTTGCGCCTGACGTCGACCTGCTGGATGCGTGCATTCGGGGAAAAACGGTTATGGTCACGGGCGCAGGTGGTTCCATCGGTTCGGAATTATGCCGGCAAATTTTATTATTGCGTCCTGAAAAATTAATCTTGTTCGAGCAGTCAGAATTTGCATTGTTCGCAATCGAGCGTGATCTGCGCAAGCAGATCCTGAAAGGGGAAATAAAACCAGATCTGATTGCATTGCTGGGTTCGGTGCAGAACCGCCGGCATCTGGAAAAAATAATGAAAACCTATGGTGTGCAAACCGTTTATCACGCGGCGGCATATAAACACGTGCCGTTGGTGGAACACAACATGGCAGAGGGTGTGCGCAACAACGTATTTGGAACCCGGGCGGCGGCTGAAGCCGCCATGAGTTCCGGGGTTGAAACTTTTGTGTTGATCTCCACAGACAAAGCGGTAAGGCCGACGAATGTAATGGGCGCCAGCAAGCGCCTGGCGGAGCTTGTGTTGCAGGGGCTGTCACAGGAGAGTGATGTCAGTACCAAAACAAGATTTTGTATGGTGCGCTTTGGCAATGTGCTTGGTTCCTCGGGATCCGTCGTCCCCCTTTTTCGTGAGCAGATCAGAAATGGTGGACCGGTCACGGTTACCCATCCGGATATCATACGTTATTTCATGACTATCCCGGAGGCAGCACAGCTTGTGATCCAGGCGGGTTCGATGGGGAAGGGCGGTGATGTCTTCGTTCTGGACATGGGGGAGCCGGTCAAGATTGCGGAACTTGCCAAAAAAATGATAAGGCTGATGGGGTTGAGTATAAAGAACGAAGAAAATCCTGATGGCGATATTGAAATCAAATACACAGGATTGCGCCCGGGAGAAAAATTATTTGAGGAACTGTTGATCGGGAATAATGTTACCGGCACCAAGCATCCCCGTATCCTGCGAGCGGAGGAGGTGGCATTGCCGTGGGACAAGGTGCACGAATATCTTGACTTGCTGGAGGAGGCAATCGATGAAGATGATTGCAGCCGTATCCGGGATTTGTTTTTACAGGCGGTCAACGGTTATGTGCCACAGGGTGACATTGTCGATTGCGTCTGGCTGAAAAGAGAAAGGGCAGCAGGAACCAAACCACAAACGGTTGGTAACAACCATCACCAAAAGGAAGCCGTTAACGTCATCTCCCTGGAACGTAAAAAGGAGACTTGAGAAGCAAACGCTGTCTCAATCAGGAGATGGTGCTGCCGCTCCATCGTTATCAGGGCCGGCTCCGTTCATGCTGGCGCATGAATTTTCTTCCGCTGAATCGACGGCTGACAATAAAAAACCGGGGCGTGAATGCTCCGGTTTTTTTATGGAATGGCTCCCCGGGACGGGCTCGAACCGCCGACAGGGTGATTAACAGTCACCTGCTCTACCTGCTGAGCTACCGGGGAAGAGGAGGCGGTATAGTACTGATGACGCCACTGCAGGTCAATATCAGGGATGTAATTTCCTGTTGGAGGTATGCCGGAGTCGAGGTGAATTGCGTGTCGCTGGTGCCGCGATTTGAAAACCAGCCGTTTTGTCCGGAGGATCCGGGTTCGTTCAGGCTGGGCGTCGCATCCGGCCAGGAAGGGAAATTCGAGAGAGACATCCATGTCAATCCCCCACATCCTTGTTGTATGTAACTATACATGCTCGCTGAAGGGGACGATGTAGGGGATCTTGGCAAGTCTTGTAGGAGAAACCTGATCTTGTTGTCAGGAAAGTCTCGTCGGGGGTGTTTTCACTTTCCCGCTGGAGGCGGATTGGTACCGGCTTTTGGGTTTATTTACTGACAACCTGGCTGCTGTGGCTAAAAACGGGCGGGTGGGGGCCAGGGTGGCGGGGAAATCGTGGGACTGTTGCAAAAAAAGATCCCGTGACCGGCCAGCGTCTTCCAAATTCTGCTTCCTTCACCCCTGTAATCATCGTAAGACGCGTACAAGGCATCGTTTCTGCACACCCTGTGCCTCGTCCCTGTCGTTATGCCAGCCACGGGAATCAGTAAGAATTGACATCCTTGTCAACCCCCCACATCCATGTTGGTAATAACTATACAAAACGGCGTATGGGTTTTCTGTAGGGATTTTCCGCCAGTGTTGTAGGACAAATCTGATAATTGTGTCAGTTATTGCTGATCCCGTGTTTTTCAGTATTTCATGGCAATGTGGTACGAAAGATGTGGCCGCCAATAACCCACAAACGTCATGGGTAATGCACTTTTGGCCTGCGGCATTCGTCGTTTTAGCCGGAACAATCAAGGGGTGTACCATCGGGCTTTCGTTTGCTGATCCGCACACGGCCCGATTTTATTAAAATCACAGCCCGGGCATAGTGGTTGTCAGATTGATCACAAATGGTGAAAGTGCCGTTCGTTTTCGTCGCCCCGCTGGGCCGGTAGGCAAGGTAGTGTTTTGAGCCAAATGCCCGGTAGACAACCCCTAGCCGCGACGGGATGCCGGTATGGTGTTGCAGGATGGTTTCGTCACCATCCACCTGGCGGTTTCTGTTGCGATCAACGAAGACCAGCCAGCCCTCGCGCCAGTCCCCGTTACGCCGGCAGGTACGGCCATTTTCGCTTTGGCAGACCACAACATGTTGATTTTGCCGGATTGCCTCTGAACGCGCATAGGCGAGGCTCCCGCTTAAGGCATTTACGCCGGCTGCCAGTCGGTTCGTCGCAGTGATCCCCCTGAGTGAAGGAATGCCGAAACCGAAGACAATCGCCATGATGGCTACCGCAATCAATAACTCCAGCAGGGTGAAACCCCCGTTGGTGCGGATTTTTATCGATGATACTCCAGCGTGCCTGAGCATGTTTTGGGCACGGGGCGTTTTTGTAAGCGTGTCCATGTTTCTCCTCCCACGTCCTTGTCGGAAATGACGATACAAAACCTGGCTTCAGGATGAAAGCGGGAAGCTGTAGGAAGATTCAGAAAGTCCTGTAAGGATATTCTGAATTGCAGGTTATCCAGAGGAAATTGGCCTGGCTGGGCGTGTCTTTGCCCGGCCGGCGGTCTTCTGTACTTTCAGGTGATGGAATGTTTACAGGGCTTGGATGCGGTTCAAGGCTTCATCCAGCAAATCCATGCGGGTGGCAAACGAGAGGCGCATATAACCCGGGCAGCCAAAGGCGGAACCCGGCACAAGCGCCACACCGGCTTTTTCCAGCAGATATTCGGCCAGTTCCACATCGGAGGAGACACCGTTGACCCGTTCGATCAGACCGCGCATGTCGGGAAATGCATAAAAGGTTCCCTGTGAAGGGAGGCAGGTCACCCCGTCGATGCTGTTCAGCCGCTCGACGACTCGATCGTGACGGGTTTTGAAGGCGCTCAACATTTCCTGGACACAGGTCTGATCGCCTTCCAGCGCTGCCTGTGCGGCCGCCTGGGAGATTGAACTCGGGTTTGAGGTGCTTTGCGACTGGATTTTTTTCATCGCCTGGATCAGGGGTTGAGGTCCGCCCGCATAACCAATCCGCCAGCCGGTCATGGAATAGGCTTTCGAAACCCCGTTGAGAACGATGGTTTGTTCATACAAATCGGGGCAGACATTCAAAATATTGCTGAACGGTTCGTCCGCCCAGAGGATATGCTCGTACATGTCATCGGTGGCGATGAGTATATCCGGGTGTTTGCGCAGGACCTCACCCAATACCGACAGCTCCGAGCGGCTGTACGCCATACCGGAGGGGTTGGAGGGGCTGTTGAGCACCACAAGACGCGTTTTTGGCGTGATGGCCGCTTCAAGTTGGGAGGCGGTGATTTTAAAATGTTGTTCAATCCCCGTTTCGATGAACACCGGCTTGCCATCGGCAAGCAGCACCATGTCAGGGTAAGAAACCCAATAAGGAGTAGGGATAATAACCTCGTCCCCTTCATTCAACAGGGCCTGACACAGGTTGTAGAAACTCTGTTTGCCCCCACAGGAGACCAGTATTTGTGCCGGCAAATAGTCAAGGCCGTTTTCCGTACGGAACTTGTTTATAATGGCCTGCTTGAGTTCTGCTGTGCCGTCCACCGCAGTGTATTTGGTCTGGCCGGCTTCAATCGCGCGAATCGCGGCCTGTTTGATGTGTTCCGGAGTGTCGAAATCCGGCTCACCGGCACCGAGGCCGATGATGTCTTTGCCGGCTGCTTTGAGGGCATTGGCGCGTGCGGTGATCGCCAGGGTGGGTGAGGGTTTGACACGTTGCACCCGGTTAGAAAGCTTTAAATCCAAGAAAATCAATCCCAATGTGAAAAGTAAGATAAGATGCGTATGATACTGCAAAGCAGGGCAAGACAGAATGCCATGGGAAATGATTTTGAATCGAATTTATGGGTAATGATATCCCCAACAAAAGCACAAACACCGTTAGGCATCGTGCGACGGTAACCCGCCGACGCCGGGAGAAGCTGAACGGCCATAAATCAGGGATTGTCTGGTTTACCGGATTGTCCGGCTCGGGAAAATCCACTCTGGCCCATGCCGTCGAGGAAAAGCTGCACCAGCTTGACTATCGTACCTACGTGTTTGACGGGGACAATGTCCGGAACGGTTTATGCGGGGATCTTGGTTTTTCACAGGAGGACCGTGAGGAAAACATCCGGCGTATCGGGGAAATGGTGAAATTGTTCATCGATGCCGGCGTGGTGGCTCTCACCGCATTCATTTCCCCGTTCCGGTCTGATCGCGATAAAATCAGAAAGCAGGTGGCAGAAGGGGATTTTATCGAAGTGTATTGCGAGTGCCCCCTTGAGATCTGTGAATCCAGAGATGTAAAAGGGCTTTACCAACGGGCCCGGAAAGGTGAAATCAGGGATTTTACCGGGATTTCATCCCCCTATGAGGAGCCGGAGAGTCCTGAACTGGTTTTAAAAACCGGCGAGCAATCTTTGGAAGAGTGTGTAGAGGAAGTTATTTCCTATCTGAAACCCCTGTTGTCCCGTTAACATTACCAAAAAAATCTGGTAAGTCTCTGAACCGGAGTACACTTTTCCGAATCGAAGCCATTGAAGATATGAAATCACGCGATGCTAAAATCGCCGCCATCCCTTCCCTCCGGGAGAAGTCAGGATGGGGGGATAAAAAACAATGAGTAATCTAATCAAGCTCCCCTCGTCCCAACCCTCACCGGCGGGAGAGGGGGTTAACGGTGCAGCAGTGATATGAAACAAAAGGGGATTAAAGGAAAAATGACTTCTGCTACAGACGCAGTCACCACCTGATTCCATGAGCAAAGATTTTCAGCTGCAGTCCGACTTTTTACCCGCCGGGGATCAACCCGGGGCGATCCGCAAACTTGTCGATGGTTTGCAGGCGGGGGAGGCAGGCCTCACCCTGCTCGGGGTGACCGGTTCCGGCAAGAGTGTGGGCTACGATGATCCCATCATGGTGGTGGAGGAAGCCGGGGGCAGACGGTTTCCGCGTCTGGTGATGGCCGGGGCGTACATCGACGAGCTGATGGAAAACAGCCTTTCCCCGCCCGTCGAGGAGGACGGAAACTTTGTCGTGGACAAGGCCGGCTGCCGCTATTTCACCGCCGCCTATGATCCTCGGAAGGGGACAGCCGGGCTGTACCCGATCGCGGCATTCCTCCGACACAATGCGCCTGATACGATGTATCGCTTGACCACCGCGTGCGGGCGTGAAGTCACCCTGACCGGAGACCATAATCTGTGGGTGCTGCGTGATGGCGAATTGCGGTTGATTCAAACCAGTGAAGCACGCCCGAGTGATTGTATTCCGCTTCCTGATGCATTGAACACAGATGACAATCTGACAGAGCTGGATATCCTTCCCTTGCTGGAAGGCGCGCCGCTTGTCGTCTATCCCGCTGTGGCGGTTAATCACTGCGAATACATTGCCGGAACGAATGCATTGGCGCGTGCCCGGGTAAGCCAGCAGGTGGTATCTGAGCAGGGCATCAGCCTCGACAGCTTTCTGCAGAGGTTGCGTGAGACACCGGCGATCGACGTTCATGCCGATAGCGGGATACGCATCGGTGCCAGGGGCCAGGCCCACACCCTGTCTGCACGGCTTGTGTTAACGCCTGAAATGCTCAGCCTTTTTGGTTATTACCTGGCAGAGGGAAGCAGTCAGCAGAATGAAATTTTGCTTCCCCGCGGTCATACGCTCCTGCAACGCCGGATTGAAACAGCATTGACCGGGCTGGGTATCTCATCCATGCAAGGCGACGCCCGGATATCTTCCGCCCCCCTGGCGGAGCTGATGCGCAGGACGTGTGGCGGGAATGCCGCGGCAAAGCGGCTGCCGCCTTTCTGGTTGTCACTCTCCAGGCAGAACCTTGGAACGATGTTGCGCGCCTGCTTTGATGGTGCCGCAACAGTGGAAAGGAAGAAGGGCGAAGTCGTTGCTGTGACCGCCGGCAAACGATTCGCTTCGGATCTGGCGTATGCACTCTACCGGTTTGGTATCCGGGCGGAAATCCGCAAGTTGCGGAAACGTGGAGCCGATGCCTCCCTTCCAGCGGGGTGGCACTACCATGTGGTGATAGCCGGTGAGGAAAACATGGCGCGCTTTGCCGGCGGGATCGGTTTCGATCATCCGCGCAAATTAGCCGCGTTGCAACAAATCCCTGGGAGAAACAGCGTCTCCCCGCTTGACAGAGTCCCCGTCAACGGCAGGCAGCTTCGTTTGTTGCGGGAAGGGTTGGGGTTGACGGTGGCGTCCCTGGCCCGCCTGGCGGGGTGTTCGTGTCGGCTGATCAGGGCGATCGAGTCGGGCGAAAGTCAACCTGTCCGTTCCATCCTACGCACGCTGTTGGCAACCCTGCGGCACGAGGCGATCGGCAGAGCCTGCCGCAATATTGGATGGTGGCAATGCTGGCAAAAGCTGAACGGTTTTACACAGGTTCACTGGACGCCGGTCTCCGGGATAAAGGAAATCGATTATCCTCATCCCTATGTTTATGATCTTTCCGTGCCCGGGCCGGAAACCTTTCTGGCGGGACACGGCGGGATGTTCGTGCACAATACTTTCACCATTGCCAATGTCATCCAGGAATTGCAGCGGCCGACCCTGATCCTGGCACACAACAAAACCCTGGCAGCCCAGCTTTATGGTGAGATGAAAGAATTCTTTCCGCACAACGCGGTGGAGTATTTTGTCTCCTATTACGACTATTACCAGCCGGAAGCCTACGTGCCGGCAACCGATACCTTTATCGAAAAAGATGCCTCCATCAACGAACACATCGAACAGATGCGGTTGTCGGCTACCAAGGCATTGTTGGAGCGGCACGACACCATTACCGTTGCCACCGTCTCCGCCATCTATGGCCTGGGGGATCCCGATGCCTATCTCAAGATGCTGATGCATCTGGTGCGGGGGGATCAGATTGATCAGCGTGATATTCTGCGCCGCCTGGCCGAACTGCAATACAGCCGCAACGACGTGGAACTGCAGCGCGGTACGTACCGGGTTCGCGGCGAGGTGATCGATATCTATCCGGCCGATTCCGATCGTGATGCGGTGCGGGTGGAGTTGTTCGATGATGAAATCGAAAACCTCAGCTATTTCGATCCCCTCACCGGTGAAGTCATCAAGCGTGTTCCCCGTCTGACCATCTATCCCAAGACCCACTATGTCACCCCGCGCGAGACGATTTTGAACGCCATCGAGCAGATTAAATCAGAATTACAGCAGCGGCTGGAACAGCTACGCAATGCCGACAAGCTGGTGGAAGCACAGCGGCTGGAGCAACGCACCCGCTTTGATATCGAAATGATGATGGAGATGGGCTATTGCTCGGGAATCGAGAATTATTCCCGCTACCTCTCCGGCCGTCAGCCGGGTGAACCGCCGCCGACTTTTATGGATTACCTGCCGCAGGATGCCCTGCTGGTGATTGACGAATCCCACGCTACCATTCCACAACTGGGTGCCATGTATAAAGGCGACAGGGCACGCAAGACAAACCTGGTGGAATACGGCTTCCGCCTCCCTTCCGCGCTGGATAATCGACCACTTCGATTTGAAGAGTTCGAACGCCTTGCCCCCCAGACAATCTATGTCTCAGCCACGCCTGGTCCTTATGAAAAGGAACACAGTGGAGCAGTGGTGGAGCAGGTGGTCCGGCCCACCGGCCTGATCGATCCGGAAGTGGAAGTGCGGCCTGCCAGCACCCAGGTTGATGATCTGTTATCGGAAATCCATAAAATTACGGCCAACGCCGAACGGGTGCTGGTGACCACGCTCACCAAACGCATGGCGGAGGATCTTACCGACTACCTCAATGAACATGGCATCCGGGTCCGTTACATGCATTCGGACATCGATACCGTGGAACGTATCGAAATCATCCGGGATTTGCGCCTGGGAGAGTTTGACGTCCTCGTCGGGATCAACCTGTTGCGCGAAGGACTGGACATCCCCGAGGTTTCCCTGGTGGCCATCCTGGATGCAGACAAGGAAGGGTTTCTGCGTTCAGACCGTTCCCTCATCCAGACCATTGGCCGGGCCGCGCGCAATGCCCACGGCCGGGCACTCCTCTATGCCGATACCATCACTGCCTCCATGCGGCGCGCTATCGAGGAGACCGAGCGGCGGCGTGCCAAACAGATAGCCTATAACGAAAAGCATGGTATTACCCCGCAAACCGTGCAGAAAGCGGTGGCGGATATCATGGAGGGCGCCTATGGCTCAGCCGCAACCGGTCCCCGCGAGTATGCGAAAGTGGCGGAAGAAGCAGTCGAATACCTCAGGATGTCCCCGGAGATGCTGGTGCAAAAAGTAAAAAAACTGGAACAGCAGATGTTCAAACACGCGCAGGATCTGGAATTCGAGGAAGCGGCGAAAATACGGGATGAAATCAACCGGATACAGAATCAGAATATGGGGCTTTTCAGCGAGGCAATCGTCGATTAGTGGTTATACAGAATCGCAGCAAAAATGGCCAACGAGAAATGCCCATCACTTTGGCGGCAGACTGCTTCAGACCCCAAAAATACGCTATTTGGGGATCTTACCTGGCCATATCGGCGACTGCCGGAATCCACTCTTAGGATAATATGCGGGCTTATGCAAACAGGCTACCGGACCGTTTGTGAGTGAAGGTTGATGCTCGCAACAGGTTTTTGGAAAAAACTTTATTTTCCAAATATTCTGCTATAGTATTATTTATTGTTCATCGATTGAACACAAGCATCCTGTGGGTATTGCAGGCATTTTTCAGCCACGCGCCGGGTGATGAATACCCGATTCACAGGAAGATATTACCGGGACAAGCTCAAAGGGTAAGAGCGACAAGAATTATATCATGGAGAAAATGGCCGTTTTAAGCGACGAAAATCGTTACAAAATCCTCAAATTACTGGATGCAAATCCAAACATGAACCAGCGGCAACTGGCCGAAGAATTGGGCATCAGTCTTGGCAAGGTCAACTATTGCCTCAAGGCCTTGATCGACAGGGGTTGGATCAAAGCCAATAATTTCCGCCGCAGCTCAAACAAAAAAGCTTATGCCTACCTGTTGACGCCAAAGGGGATTGAGGAAAAAGCACGAGTGACTTTACGCTTTTTAAAACGAAAACAAAATGAATACACTGCCTTGCTGAAAGAATTGGAAGAACTACGCCAGGAAGCCGCGCAGCTTGCCATCGCAGAGGAAGAGGAATAAGAGGACATGAAATCTCAACATCACCAATCTGTTGAAAAAAAGAAACCGCGCGCATCGGCGAGTAAAAACAAAGCAGTCCAATGCATGGAAGTAGACAACTGATATGACAGTTCAACGATCCTGGTATCTGGTGTATACCAAGCCGCGGCAGGAACAACTGGCAGAAGAAAATCTCAACCGGCAGGGATATGAGACCTATTTGCCGCTTGTGCAAAACACCAGGCGGCGCAATGGCCGCTATATCAAAATCATCGAATCGTTCTTTCCTCGTTATCTCTTTATTCATCTCGATTGTGTAACGGACAATTGGGCGCCGATACGTTCCACCCTCGGTGTTTCCAAAATCGTTGAGTTTGGCGGCGTGCCGGCAATCGTTCCCGAACAATTGATCAATGGCCTGCAGCAAAACCAGGACGAGAGGGGGCTGCAACAAATAAATGAAACCGAATTAAAACCTGGTGATGAAGTGGTGATAATCGATGGATCCTTCGCCGGAAACACCGGCATATTTCAACAAAGGAAAGGCGCCGGCCGTGTTGCAGTATTAATGGATATTATTGGTAAATACACGGAAGTCACTCTCAGCGAGCACCAGTTGAGTATTAGCGGTAGTGATACGAATTAATCCAATAAAGAATATTTTATGATTTTGGAACATGGATACAGGAAAAAGCTCTGATTGATTACGATTTGATCATATCGGTGAATGCGGAACCAGGAAATCATCGATGTGTAACATATAGAAACTGGATCCCGGCAGCGTAACGACCGGAATGGTAAAAATACTCAGTGCTTCCATCGATAGATATTTTGTATCCATTCATGGTGGAAATTATTTTTTAAGAAAATAATACCAGCGGACGGTATTTATAATAAAGATAAATGCTTGCCAAATAGGCACGGCAGGGCGGTAGCGTGCTTGAGATCAGGGTGTTAAATAAGCAAACCAAATAGTGTGGTAGTATCTGTGTGTATTCGGTATTATGCATGATACAAATAATATGCACTGTGAACATAGTGACTGTGAACATAGTGTGTTAAGTCATAAGAGGTTTAACAAGGCGTGACAGAAAAGCAAAATATCCCGGAAAGTAATAGCAGAGTGTCTGGAGAAATAAGTATTGTTGACATAATTCGTATAATCATAAAAAGAAAAAGAATTATCGCTGGTGCATTTGTAATACAAATGCTGATTGTTGGCATTTATCTTGTATTTGCTGAAAGAGTATATCAAGTAACAACTTATTTGATCCCGCCACAGATTGAAAATATTCAGGGATTGAATCTTGCAGGAATAATTGACAAGGAATTCAGCGCAGAAAACCTGAAGCCACATGATGTATTTATGGCGTTCTTGAATAAGTTCGAGTCGCATTCGCTTCAAAGAGGGTTTTTTGATGAAAATAAATTAGCGGAGTTGTACTCCGGACGGTCTTTGAAGGAACTTACGTATAAGGAAATTAATGATTATTATGACTCATTTGTCGATAGTATTAAAATCACCAGAGGAAAGAATAAGGATTTTGTTTCAATTGCATTAACAGGAATATATAGGGATAAGATAGCTGTATGGCTTGATTCCATGGTGGAAAAAGCAAATAAAGAAACGGTAGAGCAGTTAGTAAAAAATCTCAGAACATCTGTTGATGTAAATTTGCAGAAAATAAAAGATGCCATTAAAAGCAAGAGATTTGTCTACAAACAAAGACGTCTGGACGAAATCGAAAGGCTTAGAGAGCAATATCAGATCGCCAAAAAACTGGGTATTGACAAAACGCCTCTGGTAGATGCCGAACTATTTAATAGTAAACAAAATATTCTTGTTAATACCGCAAAGTTAAAAGATTATATGAAGGGGACAACGGTTCTACTGCAAGAAATTAAAAGCCTGGAAAGTAGAAAATCTGATGATGCATATGTGCCGGGATTACGGGATTTGCAGGAAAAACAAAAAACACTGGAAAATTTCTCGGTTCCGTATGAAGCGTTGAAGTCAGTCATTGTTGACAAAAAAGCAAGTACAGAAATTGAGATTGTAAGACCTAATAAAAAAATGGTTTTGTTGTTGTCGTTTATTTTTAGTGTCTTTGTGGCTCTAGCGAGTGCGTTTTTGTTTGAGTCGATTGTTACGATTCGTAGCGAACTTTAATCGGCATGTGGTATTAAATAAATTTATTTGTGTGGTTTGGAGTATTGGGCTGTTTGCTTTGCTGAGTTCAGCAATAAAAACTATTTGACTTGAGGTGGTTATGAAAAGAGAGCTTGTTTTAGACAATTTTGTTGTAAATGATGAAAGTGATGCGTATGTCATTGCGGAAATTGGACATAATCATCAAGGTGAACTTGAACAATGCAAGACTTTGTTTCGCAGAGCAAAGGATTGTGGTGCCAATGCGGTAAAGCTCCAAAAACGGGACAATAAGGCGCTGTTTTCCACTGCACAGTATAATAGCCCATATGATAATCCAAACAGTTATGGCGCCACCTATGGAGAACATAGAGAGTATCTCGAGTTTGGTCGCGAAGAATATCTGGAACTTAAAGAGTATGCAAAAAGTCTGGATATTACTTTCTTTTCCACGCCGTTTGATTTTAATAGTGCGGATTTCCTCGAAGAGTTGGATATGCCGCTCTACAAGATTGCGTCTGGTGATTTGTTGAATATCCCTCTTATGAAACATGTTGCTTCCTTTGGTAAGCCAATGATTGTCAGTACCGGTGGCGGAGCAATCAAGGATGTACAGAGGGTTTACGATGAGATTATGCCGATAAACTCAAAACTGGCAATACTTCAGTGCACTTCCGCATATCCGGCAAGGCCTGACCAGTTGAATATGCGCGTGATCGAAAGTTATCGTGAGATGTTCCCCGATATCATCATTGGCTATTCCGGTCATGATAATGGTATAGCAATGCCGCTGGTCGCATATATGTTAGGGGCGAGAATCATTGAAAAACACTTCACACTTGATCGCACCCTGAAAGGGACTGACCATGCATTTTCATTGTCACCCACTGGTTTCGAACATATGGTGCGTGATTTGCGGCGTGCACGTCAATCTCTGGGAGATGGTAATAAATCCGTTGTTGATGCAGAACAAGCTCCATTGGTAAAAATGGGCAAGAAACTCGTTGCGGCAAGGTCATTGCAACCCGGACATATATTGACTGTTGATGATATCGCAATAAAATCTCCTGGCGATGGATTGCCGCCCTACGAGCTGGATAATATTATTGGAAAAAAACTTTCCCGCCCGCTGGAACAGGAACAGGATATTCTTTTTGATGCAATCAGTGATAATTAAGAATGGCACCGTTGCAGCCGGATATTGATCGCCTACCTTTCGATCTCGTTCAGGATCTTGGGCAGGTAGAATTGGTGGTGTTTGATTTCGATGGGGTATTCACAGATAACCTGGTATATGTTTCGCAGGATGGTGTAGAGTCTGTGGTGTGTTGGCGCAGTGACGGACTGGGTATTTCGAAAATCAAAAAGCTTGGTATGCCAGTCTGGGTGATTTCCACCGAGAAGAATCATGTTGTTGAAGCAAGATGCAGGAAGCTTGAAATCGATTTTGTGAAAGGATGTGATGACAAGCTGGCAGCACTAAAATCATTAACAAAACGTTATGGTTGTTCTTTGCATAACGTTGTATATACCGGAAACGATATTAATGATACGGCATGTCTTGAAGCAGTTGGTATTCCGATTGTAGTCGAAGATTCTCATCCCGAGGTTATTCCAAAAGCGCGATATGTTACTTTGAATTCAGGCGGCCAGGGTGCGGTTCGGGAAGTTTGTGATTTAATTGTTTCGGCTATTAATCGGAAAAATATGGAATGAATATTCGATGAATGATCCTCTTTTTTCAGTAAAAAATCGTATCGTCGCGGTTACAGGTGGTTTGGGCCAGCTTGGAAAACAGTTTTCTGCTGCCTTGCTAGGCCGTGGTGCGCGGGTTGCCATACTTGATTTGAATGTTGATAACACTGAATTACCGGAAGTGTTTCAACAATATCGGGATAATGGAAATCTTGTCCTGATCGGAACAGATATTACAAAACGTGACTCGTTGGAGGATGCGTTAGATATTGTATGTAATACCTGGGGTGAAGCACCTCATGGCCTTATTAATAATGCGGCGCTGGATTCGCCACCGAGCGCGCCACCGGAAGAAACTGGTCCATTCGAAACATTTCCTGTCGATTCCTGGGACAGGGTAATGGATGTGAATGTAAAAGGAGTATTTCAGGCTTGTCAGGTATTTGGTGCCAAAATGGCGGAGGCAGGAAAAGGGTCAATTGTAAATATTGGTTCAACCTATGGGATTGTATCCCCAGATCACAGGATTTACGAGTATAAATCGAAGAACGGTGGAAAACCATTTTATAAACCGGTTGTTTATTCAGCATCGAAATCAGCGTTGGTAAATTTCACTAAGTATCTTGCGGTTTATTGGGGAGGAACGGGTGTGCGGACAAACCTGCTTGCACTTGGTGGTGTCTTTAATAATCAGGATGCGGAGTTTTTATCAGGATATTGTGCAAGAGTCCCGCTGGGCAGGATGGCGAATGAAGATGAATATAATGGTACTGTTATATATTTGATGTCCGATGCATCTTCCTATATGACAGGTGCAACAATTATGCTCGATGGTGGTTGGACAGCCTGGTAAGGAGCAGAGTATGACAAAACAATTACAAATACCAGAAGTGATTCCGAATTGGATTGATGGCAAACAAACCATTGCACTTGGTGGAGAGGTGTTTGAGAAACTTTCTCCACACAATGGTGAAAATATCTATGAAGTAGCAAGATCCAGAGCAGAGGACATTGAAAAGGCAGTTGCCGCTGCTAAAAATTCTCAGTCGGCGTGGGAAGATACCCCAGCGGTTCAAAGAGGAAATATTCTGCATCAGATCTGTAATGCGCTTGAACAGCAACAGACAGAAATTGCGCATATCGTAGCACTGGAAACCGGCAAGTCCTACAAGGAGGCGCTGGGAGAAACAGGTGGAGCAATTGCGCTGGGCCGTTTTTTTGCAGGTGAAGGTCAAAGACTATATGGTCGAACGACAACCAGTGGCGCTGAGAATAAATATGCATCCACAGTTCGGCAACCATGCGGTGTGGCGGGTTTGATCATTGCAGCCAATACGCCGATTGCTAATGTTGCATGGAAAGTTTTTCCAGCCTTGATTTGTGGCAATGGTGTTGTACTAAAAGCGGCTGAAGATACACCTGCTACGGCATGGATTTTCGCAAAAATAGCCCATGAAGCGGGATTGCCGACCGGTATTCTGAATGTCGTGCAAGGATATGGCATTGAGGCTGGTGCACCTCTTGTCGAACATGAAGGGGTTGATGTTGTCAGTTTTACCGGTTCAACCAAAGTTGGCAGGTGGATCGCAGAAGTGGCAGGAAAGCGCCTTGCCAAAATTTCCCTGGAGCTTGGCGGCAAGAATCCGCTTGTTGTCTGTGATGATGCCGATCTCGATAATGCAGTTAAATGGGTTTGTCTGTCTGCGTTCAGCAATGCTGGACAGCGATGCGCATCGGGAAGTCGTATTATCATTTTTGATTCGGTTTACGAGGAGTTCAAAAGTCGCCTTGTAAAAGCGACAAAGGCACTCAAGGTAGGGCCAGGCGATACCGATGATCTTGGACCCGTGATTAACGCGCGCCAGTTGACCAATATGATTGAATCCATTGAGCGGGCCAAAAAGAATGGGGCACAGATATTGGCAGGTGGATCACGTCTGGAGGATCCGGAACACAAGAACGGTTTCTATATGGCGCCGACTCTTATAGAAGGTGTAGAACCCCATGATGAAATATCGACCTGTGAACTCTTTGGTCCCATAGCGATCCTTTATCGTGTCAAGGACTTTCATGAGGCGTTGCATCTGGCTAATGATTCCCCATATGGATTGACAGCATCCATCCATACACGGAATTATCACCGTGCTATGCAATTTACACATAAGGTAAAATGTGGTGTAACGGTTGTAAATGCGGGGACCTATGGTAGTGAACCTCATATGCCATTTGGTGGAATGCGACAGTCTGGTAACGGTAGCCGGGAACCAGGAACAGAGGCGCTGGACATTTATTCCGAATTGAAAGATATCTATATGATTGTTGACCCAGAACAAATTTGATGCTTATGAAACGGTCAATCAAGAAAAACCATTAAGGAAAGTTTCAATGAATACCCTATACCATGTTAGCGAGGCTGATTTTCAGCGTGTATTGTCGATGGAACTGCCGGCCATTGAGAAGACACGTATCTTTGCCACGCTTGCTCGTATCAATACCCTCTACATGATTGCCAAGGCCGGTTCGGGTCATATTGGCAGTAGTTTTAGCAGTATGGACATTTTTTCCTGGCTGCATCTGAATGTGTTGCAAGACGAGGATACATTTTTTTCTTCCAAAGGGCATGATGCGCCAGGACTTTACGCAGTGTTGATAGGCAAGGGAAAACTGGAATACAACAATATCCACAAATTGAGGCGTTTACACGGGCTGCCTGGACATCCTGATATTGGTACTCCCTGTATGGAAACCAATACCGGTTCATTAGGAATGGGGATCTCCAAGGCGAAAGGGATGATCAGGGCAAACCGTTTGGATGATAAGCAAGGGCGTGTCTATGTGCTGACCGGTGATGGAGAGTTACAGGAAGGACAATTCTGGGAATCTCTACCGGGCGCAGTGAATGGCAAGTTTGATGAAATTACTGTAATTATCGATCACAACAAGATTCAGTCAGATACCTGGGTTAGTGATGTCAGTGATCTGGGAGATCTTGAAGCAAAACTCACCAGTTATGGCTGGCATGTTCAACGTTGTGATGGTAATAACTATGAAGAATTGAATACTGCATTTTCCGTGGCAAAAGAGGTGAAAGGCAGACCACAAATTATTATTGCAGATACCATCAAGGGTTGTGGGGTTTCCTTCATGGAGGCCACTGCCATGTCATCTCAACAGGAGTTCTATGGTTTTCATAGCGGAGCACCTTCTCCGGAAGATTATGAAAGTGCAGCGCAGGAACTGATTGAAAAGGCAAATGATCTGCTGGCAAAAGCGGGTCAACCAATGCTTGGTATAGAGACTGTAGAGAGAGAAACACCACAAGCCCAAAAGGGGAATATCCAGAAGTTGATTCCGGCCTATGAGCAGGCGTTAAATGAACAGGGTCTGCGGAGGAAAGACATAGTCGTACTGGATGCTGATTTGATGATTGACTGTGGCCTTCTCAGTTTCAGGAATAATTACCCGGAACGATTTGTTGAGTGCGGGATTGCTGAACAGGACATGGTCTCGCAGGCAGGTGCATTGGCGCTCAAGGGAAAGTTGCCGATTGCACACAGTTTCGCATGTTTTCTGGCGCCGAGGGCAAATGAACAAATTTTCAATAATGCTTCAGAAAAGACCAAATGCATCTATGTGGGATCCTTGGCTGGTGTTTTGCCATCGGGACCGGGACATTCGCACCAAATGGTACGTGACATATCGGCATTGGGAGGTATCCCGGGGCTAACTCTTATTGAGCCATCGTGTGAGGCAGAAGTTGCGATGGCGGTTGAATATGCGATAGAAAAGAACCCTAATAGTTCTTATATCCGCCTTGTTTCAATTCCTTATGAAATACCCTTCACGTTGCCGAAAAATTATGTGCTCACAGAAGGACAGGGAGTTGTTTTAACGGAGGGAGATGATGCTGTACTGTTTTCTTATGGGCCAGTATTATTGTCAGAAGCCTGCAAGGCAGCACAGGTACTGAGAAATACGCATAAGTTTGGTCTTAAGGTTATTAATCTTCCATGGCTGAACAAAATCGATGGCGATTGGTTAAAAACAACCATTGGGACCATTACTCGGGTTTTTACTTTGGATAATCACCTGTTGGATGGTGGACAGGGAGAGAGAATAGGATCGACGTTATCAGAAGAAGGTTCTTCTGCAAAAATAGAATTCACCAGGCTAGGCCTTAAAGATATACCTGAATGTGGACGCAATGATGAAGTTTTGGCGTACCATGGTTTGGATGCAGCTGGCATCATGAAGAGCGTTCTTGGGTAAAAAGTTTTGAAAGCTGTTATTCTCGCTGGTGGTCTCGGGACCCGCATTTCTGAGGAAACCCACCTGAAACCAAAACCAATGGTGGAAATTGGTGGCTATCCTATTTTGTGGCATATTATGAAGATATATAGCGCCAATGGTGTGCATGATTTTGTAATTTGTTGTGGATATAAAGGCTATATCATAAAAGAATATTTCGCCAATTATTTCCTGCATATGTCCGACGTTACTTTTTGCATGAAAAAAAATGAAATGCAGGTGCATAATAAACGAGCAGAGCCATGGAGTGTAACCCTGGTTGATACCGGAGAAAATACCCTGACAGGAGGACGGCTCAAGAGAGTTCGGGATTACCTTGATGATGAAGCATTCTGCTTTACTTATGGTGATGGTGTTGCGAACGTTGATATAGCGGCACAAATTGCTTTTCACAAGCAACATGGCAAGCTTGCAACGGTAACAGCTGTGCAACCACCAGGACGTTATGGTGCACTTGAGACTAATAATGATGGTCAGGTGAAAGGTTTTGTAGAAAAACCGCGTGGCGATGGTGGTTGCATCAATGGTGGATTCTTTATCCTGTCACCCAAAGTGATTGACTATATAGAAGGGGACCAAACATCATTCGAAGGGGATCCACTTAACCGCCTGACATTGGATGGTCAGTTGATGGCATTTAGCCATAATGGATTCTGGCAACCAATGGATACCTTACGTGACAAAAACCATCTTGAAGAACTCTGGCAGTCTGGCAAAGCGCCGTGGAAAGTATGGGAATAAACGGGGCGTTCTGGAAAGGCAGGAGAGTCTTCCTGACCGGTCATACGGGTTTCAAAGGGAGCTGGCTTTCGTTATGGTTGCAGCAACTAGGCGCAAAAATAACTGGTTATGCGCTGGAACCGCCGACCACTCCCTCAATTTTTAAGGAGACAAAGGTAAGTACAGTACTGGAGAAAAGTATAATCGGAGATATCCTGGATGCTGATTTTTTCTTAAAGTCAGTGCAACGGGCAGAGCCTGAAATCATTATTCATATGGCAGCTCAGTCTTTGGTACGCCACTCCTATGTTGATCCAGTTGGTACGTATGCCACCAATGTCATGGGAACTGTCAACATGCTGGAGGCGGCTCGGAACACAGCCACGGTAAGAGCAGTGCTGAATATAACTACTGATAAATGTTATGAGAACAAAGAATGGATATGGGGATATCGTGAGAACGAACCGATGGGAGGGGATGACCCATACAGTAGTAGTAAAGGTTGTGCTGAGTTGGTTTCTACTGCTTACCGCAAATCATTTTTAAAAAACAAAGGCATAGGGTTTGCAACCGCACGCGCTGGTAATGTGATTGGAGGTGGGGACTGGGCAAAGGACCGCATAATACCAGACGCCATGCGTGCTTTCATAAAGAATGAACCCTTGTTGGTCCGTAATCCGGCTTCTACCCGGCCTTGGCAGCATGTATTGGAACCGCTTTCTGGTTACATAATGCTTTGCCAAAAACTAATCGAACAACCAGAAAACTTCACAGAAGGTTGGAATTTTGGCCCAATCAATGAAGATGCCCAGCCCGTATCCGTGTTGGCAGATGTTATGGTCGCGAGCTGGGGGGGTAAAGCCAAATGGGAACTTGATAAAGATAGTCACCCTCATGAGGCGCGATATTTAAGTCTTGATTGTACCAAAGCAAATAGGAAATTAAATTGGCACCCAGTTTGGCGGCTGGAAAGGGCACTGGAAGAGACAGTTAATTGGTACAAGGCATGGCATCAAAAGCTGGACATGCACGAGTTTACATTACGCCAGATCGAGATTTATCAGCAGGAGCATCTGGCAAAATGAGTCCGCGTTTTGATTTTGAGGAAACACGGCTGGCTGGCCTCTATCGTATAAAACGCAAGCCTATTTCAGACCATCGCGGTTTCTTTGAACGTTTATTTTGTGTTGAGGAGTATAAAGATGTTGGACTTGCACATCCTATTGTACAGATCAATCATACATTGACGCGACAGAAAGGCGCAGTACGTGGAATGCATTTCCAGTATCCACCTTATAGTGAATGCAAGATTGTTACCTGTGTTCGTGGAGAGATCCTGGATGTTGCAGTAGATATTCGCAAAGGTTCGCCTACCTTTTTGCAATGGCATGCAGAGCCATTGAGTGAAGAGAACCAGACAAGCCTTTTTATACCTGAAGGATTCGCACACGGTTTTCAGACACTAAAAGATGATAGTGAATTATTATATCTCCATTCAGCCCTTTACCAGTCAGAAGCAGAAGGCGCGCTCAATGTTCAGGATCCCAGACTGGCTATCGACTGGCCACTGGGTATCACCGAAATATCTGAACGAGATCGCCAGCACCCGATGATTGATATGAACTTTACAGGAATAGAAATTTAATGAAGTGCAGACATTGTGGTACAGAATTGAACCACACTTTTATCGATCTTGGGAGTTCTCCTCCCTCTAATTCCTATCTTACCGACGAAACAATGAGAGGTCCTGAAAAGTGGTATCCACTTAGGGTGTTGGTGTGTGATCAATGTTGGTTGGTACAGACCGAAGATTTCGTTGGTGCCGAGGAAATGTTTTCGGAGGAATATGCTTACTTCAGTTCATATTCAAGTACCTGGGTTAAACACGCGCGTGAATATGTCGATACAATGGTAGGGCGCTTCGACTTTGGTTCAGAAAGTAACGTGGTCGAAATTGCCGCCAACGATGGTTATCTGCTTCAGTTTTTTAAAGAAAAGACAATTCCCTGTTATGGTATCGAGCCGACTCATAGCACAGCACAAGCTGCGAGAGAAAAAGGCATTGAAATTATTGAAGAATTTTTTGGTGTTGCTGTGGCAGAAAAATTGGCGGCGAGTGGACGACAAGCAGATTTGATGATAGCCAACAATGTATTGGCTCATGTGCCGGATATCAATGATTTTGTAAAAGGTTTTAATATATTGCTGAAACCTGATGGTATAGCAACGTTTGAATTTCCACATATTCTGAATTTAATAGAGCAAAATCAATTCGATACAATATATCACGAACATTACTCGTATCTTTCTTTGGTTGCTGTTCGTGCTATTTTTGAAAACAATGGCCTTGTTGTCTTCGATGTCGAGGAGATACCAACCCATGGTGGTAGTTTACGTGTATATGCGCAGTGTTCCGATACTGGCAAACAGCCTGTTAGCGTGAATATAAAAGAACTCTTGGATAAGGAAAAGCAAGCAGGCTTGAGTTCAATTGAGTTTTACATTGGGTTCCAACAGAAAGCAGAGAAAATCAAGTATGATTTGTTAACGTTTCTCATGAACGCAAAGAGTCAGAAGAAAAAAGTTGTTGCTTATGGTGCTGCGGCCAAGGGTAATACAATGCTTAATTACGCAGGTGTGCATTCTGATCTTCTTGGCTACGTAGTTGACAAGAACCCAATGAAACAAGGTAAATATATGCCTGGCAGTAGAATACCTATAGTTGAGGAAGACAGATTGAAGCAAGATAGACCAGATTATGTATTAATCCTGCCATGGAATCTCAGTGAGGAGATAACCGCACAACTTGAATATATTAATGAATGGGGTGGAGAAGTTGTAACAGCGGTACCGAAGTTAACAGTAAAATGAAAAAACGAATATATTACACAAAGCCTTCGATTACTGAGAGGGAAGTGGAATTGGCAACAGATGCTGCCAGAAATGGATGGGGGGATCGTTGCTATGAGTATATCAATCGTTTTGAAGAAATGTTCCGAGACTATACGGGTGCAAAATATGCTATAGCGACTTCAAGCTGTACAGGCGCATTACACATGGGAATGGCCGCACTAGATATTGGGCCTGGCGACGAAGTAATATTGGCGGATACTAACTGGATCGCTACAGCAGCTCCCATAACCTATTTGGGGGCAAAACCGGTTTTTGTCGATATCTTGCCTGATACATGGTGTATAGACCCGGAGAAGATAGAAGAAGTAATCACAACTAAAACAAAGGCAATCATTGCAGTACATTTATACGGAAATTTGTGTGAAATGGATCGTTTACTGGAAATCGGTAAAAAATATGGAATAACTGTAATAGAAGACTCTGCCGAAGCCTTAGGTTCTTACTGGCAGGGAAAACATACAGGAACTATTGGAAAATTCGGAACATTTTCTTTTCATGGCACAAAAACCATGACTACTGGAGAGGGGGGGATGTTTATTACTAATGATGAGAATCTCTATGAAAAAGTATTAACCTTAAGTAATCATGGCCGTTCAAGGGCGCAAAAAAAACAATTTTGGCCTGACATGATCGGGTATAAATACAAAATGTCAAATATTCAAGCAGCAATTGGTTGTGCGCAATTGGAAAGAATTGATGAGTTGGTAAGCAGAAAACGGGAGATATTTCATCTTTACAAAAAAGAGCTTGGCAATATTGATTGTATTCATATGAATCCTCAAAAAGAGGGTACAATTAACAGCTACTGGATGCCTACAGTCGTTTTTGACAAAGAAACTGGGGTCACACGTGAAGAATTGTTAATGATGTTTTCACAGGAAAATATTGATGCAAGAGTATTTTTCTGGCCATTGAGCGCGATGGAAATGTTTGAAAGTATGACTAATAATAAAAATTCATGGGATATCCCTGGACGCGCTATTAATATTCCAGCATATCATGAGCTTACGAAACCTGAGGTTGAAAGGGTTGTTGGCATTCTAAATACTGTATTAAAGAAACCGGTGATAAAATAAAGTATGTCGATAAACGAAAAACTATTTTTTGAGATGGTGAATAAAATGTGTGTGATTCGCCATACTGAAGAATCATTGCTAGAGTTATTTTCGAAAGGGCTGCTGAGGGGGACTGTTCATACATGTATAGGACAAGAGGCATGTGCTGTTGGAGTCATAAGTGCACTGGATAAAAAGAAAGATATATTATTCTCTAACCATAGGGGACATGGACATTATTTAACGTACAGTGATGATGTGCATGGATTGATAGCAGAGATAATGGGTAGGGAAGAAGGTGTTTGTGGTGGTGTCGGCGGAAGTCAACATATACATAAAAACAATTATTATTCTAATGGAATACAAGGCGCAGGTGTTCCTATAGTCGCGGGTATTGCACTAGCTGAAAAGATGAATAATAGTGATGCGATATCTGTAGCTTTTATTGGTGATGGTACTTTCGGAGAAGGGGTCATTTATGAAACATTTAACATATCTGCGCTGTGGAAGCTGCCAATGCTAGTTGTTGTAGAACATAATCAATATGCACAATCAACACCAAGTTATGATCAGCATGCAGGTGTGCTGCATGAGCGAGCAAAAGTTTTTGGATATGAAGTATCGGTTGTGGATGGTATGGATTTAGAGGAAGTATATTTAACAGCAAAAAGAGTGATCGACAACGTAAGAAAAGAAAAAATACCACATATGTTATTTCTGAATACCTATAGATTTGCGCCTCACAGTAAAGGTGATGACTTTAGATCAAAACAAGAGATAGACAGAAATAAAAAAAGAGACCCATTGTCTCTTGTTAGAGACAAGATTGGAAAAGAAATATTTGATAATATTAACGAAGATGCTTTATCTAGAGTAAATGATGTGGTTGCAAAATTGATGGGCGCTAAACACTAATGAAAACGTATCTTGCATCCCTAAATAACGCAATGCATGAAATAATGGATTCATTTGAGAACGTCGTGGTTATTGGCGAAGATATAAGAGATCCATATGGAGGTGCATTTAAAGTAACAAAGGGCTTGTCAAAAAAGTATCCGAACAGAGTTCTAAACACTCCGATTAGTGAATCATCTATTGTCGGTATCGGTACAGGTTTGGCATTGCAAGGGTATCGCCCCATTGTCGAGATTATGTTTGGTGATTTTATTACTTTGGCTGTTGATCAAGTATTAAATAGTGCAGCTAAGTTTGGTTTGATGTATGGGGACAATGTAAATGTTCCGTTAATTATAAGAACTCCAATGGGCGGTGGACGAGGCTATGGCCCGACTCACAGTCAGAGTATCGAAAAGATGTTTTTTGGAATGCCAGGTGTAAAAGTTATTTCACCAAGTTTGGCGCATGAACCTGGGGGGTTGTTAAAAGATTCTATAATCAATGAAGATCAGGTAATTATCTTTGTTGAATACAAAAATATTTATAATAATAAACTGATGCTAGAGGGTGATGGCGGTTCTTTACACAGATATGAAGTTGTTGATGATAAAGATAACAAAGTTATATATGTAGATAACTTCTTAGAATGTAAACCGGACATAATAATTATTACCTATGGAGGGTTGTCTGCGGATGTCTTGAGGATAATGTCTGATCTGGTTGAAGAGGAAATTAATGTTAGGGCAATATTTCCGTCCACAATAAGTGAGATGATAACCCCTGATACTTTGATGCCGCTAGTCCCGGTAGAGCATGGTATTATTGTTGCAGAAACAGGTGCTGGTAATTACGGGTGGGGCGCAGAAGTGATGGCGTCACTGTTCGAACAAGGTTTTGTTAAAGATAATAGTAAAGTCCGAAGGCTTTCCTCTCAGGAAAATATAATACCGGCATCTCAAGCAATGGAAAAAGAAGTGTTGCTCGGCTATGAAGATATTATGAGTACGATAATGGAGTTGATGTCATGAATATAGATCTTATTCGTGTACCATATCTGGGCGTAAATGATGATAGCTGTGAGATGGTTAATTGGTATGTAGAAAATAATGATGGTGTTGAAGAGGGGCAGGTGATTGGCACTGTAGAAACCACAAAAGCAGCTATTGACGTTAACTCTAATAAAGATGGTTATATTTATCTATGTGTAGAAGAAGGTGCCGAGTTAAAGGAAAATGATATCATAGCAGTGTTGTCGGAATCAATGATTGATGAGAGCGAGATAAAAAAAATACTTGATGATATGGAAAAATCAAACAAGAATGAAGAAGAAATAAAGGTAACAAAGAAAGCTGAACTCCTTGCAAAGAAGAATAATATTAACCTTAAAGAACTGACCGCCTTTGCTAAAGGGAACAAAGTTAATGAAAAAACAGTAATAACATTTCTCGAGCGCAAAAATTCTGCAGATTTTTCAAGAGGGTTTTGCGATGTTGAACGTATTGCCATCATTGGAGGGGTTGCAGGAGGCGGTGCACTTATAGTAATTGATTCGATATTGCATTGTAACAACCAGCAGGCTGTTGTAATTTTCGATCAAAACGAAGCCTACCATGGAAAATCAATTCTTGGGGTTCCGGTTGCGGGCAATATTGAGATGCTAGATGAATATTTGGAAGAAGGAAAGGTTGATTCTGTTGTTATTGCCTTCAATAAAAATTTACAGGAAAGAGCAAAAGTCTATCAAGAACTGACAGACAAAGGTGTTAAATTTACAAATGTTATTGATGTTTCATCTAACCTTCGTTCTAAGGTTGTGATTGGAAAAGGAAATGTAATATTGGGTGATGTTTATATAGGTGCCTGTTCTAGAATTGGTAATAATAATTTTATTAGTAGTAACGTCTGTCTTGAACATGGAAATATTCTGGAGAGTCATTGTGCGTTTGGTCCAGGAGTGATAACATCCGGCAATGTGAAAATCAACGACAAAGTCCGATTTGGAACAGGGATTTTTATAGAGCCTAATGTAGAAATAGGTAAAGATTCGATTATATCTTCTGGTGCAATTCTTAGGGAATCTGTTGAAGCAGGAACTGTTGTCAGGGTGTCATATAATCAAGAGTATAGTTCAAGGAAACAAAAATAAGAACAAATTTAATGTTATGAGGTTACCAAAAAGAAACAATATGGCAATAGTATGTTTCGATATAACCCCAAGCATGGTTATTCTTAATATGTTTGTCAATGCTGGTGTGAAACATCCTGCGCATTTGAGTATAAGCCGCTAAGCTAATAGGGAATATGAAAGTGGAAGAATATTCACTCCGAAATAAGTCAACGCAGTCACAGAATGACATTGATTACAAAAAAGCTATGGAGGATCATTATTCCACATCTTCTGGAACAAATATTGACAAATTGAATAATTTTACAAGATTTGTTCCAAGACAAACGCTTAGTATTTTTCTGGCGAAAAATGAGATTTTCAAAAAAATCCTCAATGTGCACGGAAATATAGTTGAATGCGGTGTCTATATGGGTGGTGGATTATTTACTTGGGCACAATTAAGCTCTATATACGAGCCTGTTAATCATAATAGAAAGATAATAGGATTTGACACCTTCGATGGCTTCCCGGCAATAACTAATTTAGATCGTAGCGAGGAAAATGACGAGCACAAAACTGAGGGAGCATATTCGTTTAGTGATTATGATAATTTGATTGAAAGTGCAAGATTATATGATTTAAATAGAAATATAGGGCATATAGAAAAACTAGAGCTTGTTAAAGGAGATGCAATTAAGACAATTCCTGAATATCTTAAAAAGAATAAACATTTGATGGTTTCATTGCTTTATTTGGATTTTGATTTGTATGAGCCAACAAAGATAGCTCTGGAGTATTTTATGCCACGAATGCCAAAAGGTGCAATTATCGCATTTGATGAATTAAATCAAAAGCAATGGCCAGGTGAAACACTGGCAATTCTTGATCAAATTGGTATAGGCTCTCTTGAAATTAGAAGATTTACTTTTACACCATCACTCTCATATGCAGTAATAAAATGAATATCATGAAAATATTTAAAGAAGAAAGAATTAGAAATATAAAATCTCTTGAAAAAGATATTGAGCTACATAAGAAGTCTAATGAGTGGTTAATTGCGTCAGCTAAACACAAATACTCATATAACTTTGATTGGATGGGTCGTCCAATAATCCAATATCCACAAGATATAGTTGCTATGCAGGAAATTATCTGGCAAGTAAAACCTGATCTGATTATAGAAACGGGTATTGCGCACGGTGGTTCACTCATTTTCAGCGCTTCGATGCTTGCTCAACTTGACATGATTGATGCTATCAATAAGGGGGTCAGCATAGATCCCAAAAAGTCGAATAGAAAAGTAATAGGTATTGACATCGATATCCGTACCCACAATCAGGCTGCCATTGAAGCCCATCCTATGTCATCTCGGATCCAGATGATCCAGGGTTCTAGTATCTCGCCTGAAATCATCAAAAAGGTTAAACAAGAGGCGTCCGGATATGAGCGAATTCTCGTCTGCTTGGATTCAAACCATACTCATGAGCATGTACTTGCTGAACTAGAAGCTTATGCTCCATTAACTTCGCTTGGTAGCTATTGCGTGGTGTTCGATACAGTCGTAGAAGATCTGCCAGAAAATTTATTTCCTGATAGACCATGGGGAACGGGTAATAATCCAAAAACTGCTGTTTGGGAATATCTCGAAACACATTCAGAATTTGAGATTGATAGGTTAATACCAAATAAACTGCTTATTACCGTAGCACCAGATGGTTATTTGAAGCGAATAAAGTGAAAAATAGCAAAAAACAACGTAAATAAATACTAAAATAGTGAAAGTATAAACTTTGTCAAGTTCGGGTTTACTGATTAAAGAAGTGATTTAAAAATTGAAAGATAGTTACAATAGACCACGTACACTGGCAGTGATACCTGCACGGGGTGGCTCGCAACGCCTACCAAGAAAAAATATACTTAAAATCGGCGCGCATCCTATGATTGCATATTCAATTATGGCGGTCAAGGACGCTAATCATGTTACGGATTGGTTGGTTTCGTCAGAAGATGATGAAATTCTTGAAATCGCAAAACAATATGGTGCCTACGTTCCATTTAAGCGTCCTGAACACTTGGCAACAAATGAAGTAAGAAATATTGATGTTGTACTCCATGCGCTGGAATATATGGAAAACAAAACTGGAACGAAATACGATATTATCGTTTTACTTCAGCCTACTGCGCCAATACGAAAAGCCTCTCATATCGATGAGGCTATCGAAATGTTGTGGAAAAGCGAGCTACCAACACTTGCTGCTGTAAAAGGGCCCTACCAAAAAAGAGATCCAATCCTCAAGCGTATCGATGAGCATGGAAATCTTGTTTCATACCGGAATAATCCGGATTTGGATCCAAGAGAACCGTTCTATATTTATAATGCTGCATTGTATGCTGTTAAGAGAGATTATTTCCTAAAAGAAAAGAAGTTTACCAGCGATAAACAGGTTCCTTTTATCATGGATAAATTTCATTCGACAGATGTTGATGATGTTGCTGATATGATCGTTGCTGAAGCATATCTTCAATACATGCATGCAACTGAGGAAAAGTAAATGCGAAAGCTTGAAGGCGTTATACCTGTATTGTTGACTCCGATGACCAAAGAAGGAGAGGTGGATGAAACATCATTGTCCAACTTGGTAGAATATTTGAATGAGAAGAAAATCGGGGGGTTCTGGGTTCTGGGTACTGGTGCAGAAGACATGAGTCTTACATATAAACAAAGACTACGTGTTGCAGAAACAGTGTCCGAAGCGAATAATGGAAAATCACCCATCATCTTGGGATCAAGTTTTTTTTCAATGCGCGACTCAATGGATTTTATGAAAGACACTGCGCATCTGAATTTTGATGCGTATCATGTTATGCCCTATCACCCATTGTTGAGTCTTGACAGAATAGAGTGGATGTATAAAAAGCTTGCAGATCATGCAGAACGACCATTATGGATGTATACCAGCGCAAACTGGTGTCGTTTCATTCCGCCTGAATTTATAGAAAATATGATGTCCTATCCAAATATCGCTGGAGTGAAATTTAGTACCAGTAATGCGGTTCATACCGAGAAGGTTATAGGTATGGCTAATGATGAATTTCAGGTATTAACTGCTGTTGTTCGTACCTTTTATGCCAGTTTATGTTTAGGCGTAAAAGGTGGAACCACTGTCGAGGCTTGTCCTTTCATTGATCCAATAGTCTCATTATATGAGCAGTTTGTTGCTGGGGATCTGAACAAGGCGCTGGAAACTCAACAAAAACTCAATCGTTTATTGGAATCGATGCCCAAAGGACCTGGTCAGGATAACTTTCTTCGTGTTGCAGAAGGAAAATACATATTGAGCAAGAAGGGCATATGCAAGGAATATATGAGCGGATACTATCGGGAATTAACGCCAAAAGAAAAATGTGAAATAGACAAAGTGCTCGAGGAAAATGAATGGATAGAATGTTAGCAATGTCTGCCATACAACAAAATTTGTAATGTCAAGACTTGCAAGAAATATCCTATTTAACATCATAGGACAAGGTCTTGTATTACTGCTTGGGTTTGTTGCGGTTAAATATATATTTAGTTTATTAGGTGATGATGCATTAGGGATAATCTATTTTTCAGCGCTAATCAACTCGATATTAATGGGTGTTCTGGAAAAAGGAGTTTATAGTACCGCTGTTCGTGAAATTTCGATAAACGCAAAATCGGATGTTGTATATACCAGGGAATTTATCAGAACAGGCACACTTTTGACGTGGGGTGCTGTTCTAATATTTGGTGTTATAATTTACATTTTGGCCCCATTGTTCGTAGAGCATTGGATTAAAGTTGTTATTGTGAGTGAATCTGATGCTATAAATTCACTGCGAATATTGGGGATATCATCTCTTTCTGCATTTCCCCTTTCATTTTATGCTAGCATCCTTCGCGGACTGCAGCGAATGGAATATAATAACATTATTGATGTTGCAACTACTGCACTTCAACAGCTCGGGGTCGTTGTTGTAATCCTTGTTTCCGGTAATTTTTTGTGGGTTGTTTTATGGCTTGCAACAAGCTATATGATCAAAATTATAACTTATCTATTTGTTTGTGTTAGATTTTTTCCTGTTACCAATTTTGTTCCCGGTTTCTCGGTCAATGTTATTAAAAGAGTATCGGGTTTTTCCTTAAAAATGATTTATATCTCTGTTTTGTCAATGCTTCATAAGCAGACAGACAAAGTTGTGTTAAGCAAGATAGAGACTATCGGTGTTCTTGGTTATTATGGATTTGTCTATAATGCAATATCCAAGGCAGGATTGTTGACGCTGGCAATATCTAATGCCGCATATCCGTCCTTTTGTGACTTGAGTACGCGAGAGGATCAAAGCGATCTTTTAGGGCAATTCAGAAAACTCGTAGAGCTGGTTTTGTACGTGACGGTTCCGATTTTTGCACTTATCATTTATATTGCGCCACCGCTATTTACATTCGTTTTTAATGAAATGGTTTCTCAACAATTGTTTGTACCTGTTATTTTATTATGTATAGGTTTCTATCTGAATGGAACATTAAGTGTCCCTTATCGCCTCATACTGGCAACTGGTAAGCCAGAAATTGCAGTACGGCAAAACATACTTGCTTTAATATTTGTATTACCGATTACTGTACTACTTGTATATCGCTATGGGATTGTCGGCGCAGCCACAGGTTGGGTTTTATATTTTGTATTTGGATATGTTTATATATTGCCTAAAATATATCGCAAGTGCCTGCAATGTTCATCGATTGAGTTTTTCCAGATGTTTGTTCGTGTGACAATGATTGCGATAATCAGCTATTTCGCAGTATTTTATTACATTTATCTTGAATACAGATTAGATATTTTTGAGTTGTTAGTGGCATATATAATTGCAACCGCAATATTTTTAATAGTGGCCTACTTGAGTATTAGTGAATTATTAAGATTAACCATTAATCGCTATGCGTCAAGCATCTTAAGATTGAAATAATATCTAAAATAAACAAAATTACATTAGCTATGAGTCAGTCGCCTTTAGTTAGTATTGGAATGCCGGTATACAATGGAGAGATGTTTCTAAGAAGAGCATTAGAATCACTACTCAATCAAGAATACAAAAATCTTGAGATCATCATTTCTGATAATGATTCAAATGATTCCACTGCAACTATTTGTAAAGAATATGCAAAACAGGATCATAGAATTAGATATATAAAACAGGAAAAGAATATTGGGTTACAAAATAATTTTAAATTTGTGCTAAACGAATCATCCGGAAAATATTTCATGTGGGCAGCCGTTGATGATTTCTGGATGCCTGCATTCATTCAGTCGTTGGTGGCTGAGTTAGAAAATGATGCAAATGCTGGGCTTGCAATGAGCAGGGTTGAACGAGTTGATGTGAATGGGGTTTACCAGGATTCGATTGGTTTCGCAGGACGTGATGATCCTTGTAGAAAGGGACATCTTACAATGACATTGGGGTTGGCCACAACAAAAAAATATAATTTATTTATATATGGCCTCTACCGCACTAATATAATTAAGAAGGCAATTACGCTGCTACCATCAATATCATCATCTGATCGATGGTTTCTTATGCAAATATCGATGGCGGCAAGATTTAAATATGTAGATAAAGTTGAACATTTGAGAACACAACATAAAACCGAATATCAGGACAGGTATCCAACAGATGAGTTTAGCGAAAATAAAATACATTCGCTTAAAAAAATATTTGATTTTAAGCCAGTGCCAGTAGTGGCGGGGGTTATTATAAAGTCATCGATCATACCATCATACCGTAAGTTATGGCTTCCAGTAATATTGGTTTTTCTTGCATACCGGAGATTTGTTCTTGGTATAGGCGTGATGCTCCGGGAAGATAGAGTTATTATATTGCATGACTCATTTTCAATTAAAGAAAAACTAATATACCATACTGCATTAATATTGAGGTTTCTGGTGCGGAAATTGGGTACCAAAAGAATACAGGATAGATGGTTGGCATAATTAAATGTGGATACTAATACGAGTTTCCGCAATGTTCGTATTTACCGTGATAATTAAAAATAGCAGTTTTATAGTGTATATTTGTATATGACAAAACAAATTTGTTTTTTTCACAGGAATTCCTTTCACGAGATTTTATTTCCTAAAATTGGTAAATATCTTGAAGATGTTTATGGGTATAAAATATTTCATGTGTCTCGATATTCATTAAATGAATATCTGAATGTATTCAATTATGAAAAATACATGGAGACAATCTGGAATGATATGGACTTATCATATGAGAGATTAGCGTCCATTGAGATGGAGTATCCAACATATGACATGATGCGTGCAATATATTCCGAGAGAGAATTTAACTATTTTCCAAAGTATTATAATAAGAAACCGGTACCATATGAAGAGCAAATTAAATATCTAATAGGCTGTTTGGTCGCATTCGAAAATTTTATCAAAAAAAACAAAATTGAATTAGTGTTGTCAGAATTGCCACAAGGAATACCGGACGTATTTCAAGCTGTGTGTGAGAGATATGGTGTTATGTACAGGACGATGAGAGCATCGAAAATAACCCCTGGTACTGTTTTTTGCCAAGATGTTCATGAGATCCCGGTGGGTATGTTAGAACGATATAAAAATTATTTGGAATCTACCATACCAGATGAAGCTCGTAAGCAGGCAATAGAACATATAGAAAGCATAAGGGAGAAGATCAATTTACCAGCGTATATGGAAATTACAGGGAAAAAATACAGGTTGTTAACTATCAGGAAAATGTGGGCATTTTTGAGAGCAATATTACACAGAAAAAAAGGAACATCGCCAGTTTCAATAAATAAATCGCCTCTTTTAAATTCAATTTATTGGAACATACATCGCACATATAACATTTGGAATGTCCGGTGGCACAAAAAAACATGGTTTTTTAATGGGGAGTTGCCAAAGAGTACGAAATATTTTGTTTTTACCTTACAGTACGAACCTGAAAATTCTACATCAGTTAGAGCTTATCCTTTTTTCAATCAAATGTGTGTTATTGAACAGATTGCAAAGGCATTACCACTAGGCGTTATTCTTGTAGTAAAAGAACATAAGGGAAATCAGGGTTACCGGAAGGGAAAATTTTACAAGGAACTGAGTTATTTACCAAATGTTAAACTTGTAGATGCAAATACACAGGTGTCTACCCTTGTCAAAAATAGTATTGGTGTTATTACCTTGACGAGTCGTATGGGTTGGGAAGCCATTGTAATGAGAAAACCTGTGATCGTGATTGGTACTACGTTTTATTCGTCATTTGAGTATGTAAAAAAACCAAAATCGTGGGGTGAGTTAAGAAGCTGTATTCGTGAAATAGTTTCTGGAGAAAATTATTTTACCAAGCCTGATTATGAGGAGAAATTAATTGCGTATTGCGCCAGTTACATAACTTCTACCAAAAAAGGATTTTACATTGCGAAATCAGAAAAATCACTATCAGAAAAAAATGCAGAAAATTTAGCGACAGCTATAGTAGAGATGGTCTAATGAAACGTTGTAAAGTAATTATTAAGTACTGTTATATAAACAATCTAAATGACTAAATTAGACACTTCATATTGGCACGAACGCGCAATAATCATATTAGTAATGTTCGGATTGTCATTTTGGAAAACGTCAGTGCTTGAAAATTATCTGCATGGTGTTTCGGTGGCAGATATTTCACTTGGGCTTGCGTCAATTTTAATATTAATTTGGTTCGTAGTAACAAAAAGAGATTTTAATATATATGGCCACTCTATATATCCTTTTTATTTGTTATTTGTTGCTGTATTGAGTGGCGGAGTGCTTTTATTGCAGACTCTAGGATTTTTTTCAGAAATAGAATTTTTTAAGTCTTTACTTAAGATAGGATATTATATTTTTATATCCATACTTCTGATCGGTTTTCTTCAAAATATACCTAACGACAAAATTTATGATATTGTTCTCAATGTGTTGTTTGTGTTATCGATAATTGCACTTTATGTGTTCTATGCATTGAATAGTGGATTAGAACTACCATATGGATTTTTATATCATGGGTCAGGAGAGAATTATATAGCAAATAATTATTATCGAGGATCAGACTGGGTTGTAGCAAAAGGTATATTTTCTGAACCATCATCAATGGGTATATTTTTAAATCTAGGTTTGGCCTATCTTTGGCATACAATTGGATTTTTTAAGGAAAGAGTTGGTGCAGTAAAGTATAGTGTAATCATTTTGTCGATTATTTTGACGTTTTCATTAACGTCATATGTTCTGCTTTTTGCAAATCTGATTTTGCTCGTTAAAGGAAGAAGAAATAAAGAGTTATTAAAACTTTCTGTCCTGGCAGTAGGAGTGGTAATAATAGTGTTGTTTGCTGTAAATGGTTTTGAATTGTTAGAGCGTGCTATTTCGGACAGGATTTTGGAAAAAGTGATGTCTGGTACGGATAATTCAACGATGGTTAGATTGCTTGGTAGTTGGGAAGTTCCATTAATAATAATTCAGAAGCATCCAATTCTTGGTGTAGGGCTAGGGAATATAGGAACATTTTCAGAAGAAATCAAAGGATCTCTTGTCTATGGTTTATACGGAGATGATGGATATATAGTATTTGCTTATGTTTTAGGATCTCTAGGAATAGCCGGTTTAATCATTTTTGGTGGGATGCTTGCAATTTTGATGAAAAGAAACAAAAAATCTGGATTGATATATTTATTGTCACTATTTGCACATGGCGGCTTTGTTGAACCAGTAATATGGATCTATTATGCGTTGTATGTAAATAAAAAAAACGAAGTATATGTCAATGAACAGAATAATTGTTCCGAAAGAATGTAATTTTGTAAGGATGAGTTAGATGACGGGAAAGTTGGAAGGGGGAACAGAATTAGAGGGTATTTGTAATGAAACAGCATCTGGTGATATTTTGTTTCTATGTTATGGCAGCCCATGGCCGCCACATAGTGGTGGCGCTTTACGAACAATAGGAATATTGAGACAACTTTCTTTACGATATGACGTAGAGCTTGTGGTTTTGACACAACAAATGTTAACAGAAGAACAAGTAACGGAACTTAAGAAGTACGCAAAAAGAATAAGGCAATATCCACTTCAGATAAGTAGAATAAGAGATAAGATTCATTTGGCATGGTGCATGTTATGGGATAAAGTAACGTATCATTGTGCGGCGATCGAAATATCTATAAAGAGACAAAAAGGATTAAAAGAGGAAATTCGCAATTATTCTGGTATTGTGTTTACAGATTTTGGTCATTGGGGTGTTCTTGTTAAAAATAAAATTCATTCAAATTGGATACTGAATCAGGGTGATGCTGATGTACAGTTCTGGAAAGTATATGCCAATTTAACGAGCAACTATCTTGTAAAAATTGTTGCCTTAGTTAACTGGCGTCTGGCTGATAGTTTGTTTAGAAAAATATATCCGAATGTAGGTAGAATTATTTCTGTTTGTGATGAAGACAAAGAATTAACAAAATCGCTTTGCCCATCTGCTGTAATTGATGTAATTGAGAATGGTGTTGATTGCAAATATTTATCACCAAATCGAAAAAACAGGAATGATAAACCAAGAATTTTATTTACTGGCACTTCCGCTGCAAGAAATGTAATTGCTTTACGTGGGTTTGTTAAGGAAGTATACCCGCTAATCAAAATAAAAATACCAGAAATAGAACTTTTGGTTGGTGGAAATTTTAATAAAAATACGATAGATGAATTCAGTAAATATAGTAACATACGGTTTACTGGAAAAGTCAAAGACATGCGCCCGATTTTTAATGAAAGCGATGTGTTTATCGCCCCATTTAGGGAATCGCATGGTTCTAAACTTAAGATCTCTGAGGCGATAGCAATGGGTATGGCGGTAGTTTCCTATAGAGAAGGGGTTAGAGGCTTTCCCTTAAGAGATGGAGAGTCTGTGTATATTGCTGATACGGCTAAGGACTTTGCAGAAAGGGTGATTGAATTATTGCATGATGTTGAGTTGCGTAATCAAGTTGGTTCTAATGCAAGAGCTATCGCGGAAAAAACACTAGATTGGGATGTCTTAGGATTGAAATTGGCACAGGTGGTGGATGCACAAAAGACAAAAATACAAATATAGAGTGTAAAAAGTAGTTTTTTTATGAATATATGGTTGATTACACTCGGGGAACCACTGCCCAATGGTGCGGTTGAAAAACGATTGCTCAGGACAGGGCTGCTCGCAAATGAACTTGTTAAAAAAGGTCATAAGGTAACGTGGTGGACATCAACTTTTGATCATACGAAAAAGGAAAAACATGCAGAAAATGATACAGAACTAACGATAAATAAACAATATAAAATATTTATGCTTGATTCTGTGCCATATGTGAAAAATATTTCATTTAAAAGATTGTGGAATCACTACAATATAGGAAAAAAATTTTATAAGGCAGCTGCGTATCAGCAAAAGCCGGATATTATTGTCTGTTCATTTCCAACTATAGAATTGTCCTACAAATCAGTTCTTTTGGCACAAAAGTGGCGTATTCCAATTATTTTAGATGTTAGAGATCTATGGCCAGATATATTTGTAAATATAGTTCCTTTCCCACTAAAATTATTTGCTCGAATTTTGTTATGGCCTTGGTATAAAACTACACGCAAATCTTTTAGAGGTAGTACGGCAATTACCGGAGTATCGAAACAATATAGAGATTGGGGTTTAAGATATGCAGGACGAACAAAGAATGAAAATGATAGAGTTATTCCATTAGCATATCCAAAACCTGTTGAAGGTGTTTTAAGTAGTATTGATATCAAAAAAACGTTGTCAGAATTTGGTGTTGATTCTAATAAATTAATTTTTATTTTTGTTGGAACATTTGGTCGAACTTATGATCTGTCTGTACCGATACGCGCAATAAGAAAATTAACTGAGGAAGAAAAAGCTTCTACACAGTTTATTTTCTGTGGCACGGGCGATTATTTTACTGAATGGAAAACGCATGCGGATTGTGAAAAAAATATAATATTTACAGGATGGGTTGAAAAAAAGCAGCTTGATATTTTATTAAAAATATCAGATGTTGGTTTGGCTGCATATGCATCGGGGGCACCTCAAGGACTCCCTAACAAAATTATCGAGTATATGTCAGTTGGCTTGCCAATTATATCAAGTCTCAAGGGTGAGACGAAAGAGTTACTGGCAAAAACAAAATCAGGGATAAGTTATAATGCCAACGACGAGGCTGAATTTCTTTCAGCTGTTCGTAATATGATGATTGACAAAGAGAGATCAGAAATGTCAATTAATAGTCGTAGAGAATATGAAAAGAATTATGCGGCAGATGAGGTTTATGCAGAATGGGTTAGTCACATGGAGGAGATGGTAAAAAAAAGTAAATCACATACTGGATAGTGTAAAGATATAGAGATATTATTAAAGACGAATTAAAAGTGATTATATATTTTGATTTATTTGAATCGGTATAGGAATAAGAATTGACAAAAGTTAGTTATAAAGATGTTACTGAGGTGCCTGGTTTAAAGGTAACTGATGAGCAGCTTTCAATGCTCGTAACCAGGTACTCGTTGGCGCGTGATTTCTCTAAAGGAAAAAAAGTACTGGAAGTGGCATGTGGTTCAGGTATAGGGATAGGATATCTGGCTTTGGTTGCTGAGAGTTATACAGGTGTGGACCTGGATAAGTCAAATATAAAAATTGCTGATAAAAATTCGGAGTTGATACAAAATGCATCAGTAAAGCAAATGGATGCTCATTCACTGGAATTTGAAGATAACAGTTTTGACGTTGTTATTCTGTTTGAAGCACTATATTACCTTCAAAATCCAGAATTATTTCTACGGGAAGTGCGAAGAGTTTTGTTGCCAGATGGAAAATTAATAATAAGCACAGTTAATTGTGAATGGCCTGGATTCAATCCAAGTCCCCATTCGGTATCTTATTATAAAGTAAGGGATTTGGAAAACTTGTTGTCGTCAGAAGGTTTTGTGAGTACTCAATATGTTGCTTTCCCCGATACGGTAGACTCTTTCAAGAAAAAAATGATAAGGACAATACGCAGATTGGCAGTAAAGTATAATTTAATTCCAAAGACAATGGTTGGTAAAGAATTCTTGAAAAGATTATTTATTGGGCGTTTACGGACGATGCCAACAGCACTTGGTGAAGAGCATGGGAAAAAGGCTGAACTAAAGCTTGTGGCAGAAATAAAGGATCTGTCATTGTACAAAATGATATATTGTGTGGCGCAGGCAAGATAAACCGTTAAGAATAAATATCAAGCAAAACGTAAATTGTTGTGATTCTTATGCCAAAGATTCATACAGGTAACAAAATACTGACGAACAAGATAACATGAATGTAAAGATGGAAATACCCTTTTTTAATTACCCAGCGCTTTTTTCTCAGCATAGAAATGAATATATGTCAATCATTCAAGATGTACTTGAAAGAGGGGCATACATCATGCAAAAAGATTTGTTCGAGTTTGAAACTAAGCTTGCAGAATATCTTGGAGTAAAGCATGCTATCGGCGTAGCTGATGGAACAATGGCCTTGCTGTTGTCCTTAAGATCAATAGGATTAAATCAAGGTGATGAGGTAATAGTTCCTTCGCATACCTTTGTTGCATCGGCAGCAGCGATACATCATGCAGGGGCAATCCCCGTTCTTGCAGATTGTGGTACTGATCATCTTATCGATCCAGTGTCCATTGAAAATAAAATAACAAAAAGAACGAAGGTAATCATGCCGGTTCAATTAAATGGAAGAACCGCGAAAATGGATGAGATAGAAAAGATCGCCCATGATAATAATTTAGTGATAATTGAAGACTCATGTCAGGCACTTGGTTCCAAATACAAGGGAAAATATGCGGGAACATTTGGTAAAGCTGGGACATTTTCTTTTTTTCCGGCAAAAACACTTGGGTGTTTTGGTGATGGTGGTGCAGTTGTTACCGATAGTGATGATGTAGCAAATAATGTTAGATTGTTGAGAGATCATGGTCGTGACGAGAATGGGGAAGTCGTTACCTGGGGATATAATGCAAGGTTGGATAATCTTCAAGCGGCGATACTTAAATTTAAGCTGTCATTTTACGATGAAGAGATATCTATCAGAAGAGAACTTGCGCAGAGATATGATAAAAATCTGCGCGATATTGCACAGATAACTTTGCCTCCTGTTCCAGATGATTCTGATCATTTTGATATATTTCAAAACTATGAAATAGAAGCAGAGCAACGTGATGATCTAAGAGAATATCTTAGAAAAAACGGAGTTGGAACTATCATGCAGTGGGGTGGGAAGACGATTCACCAGTTTGAAAAACTCGATCTTGTATCAGAATCACTTGAGTATACACATAAGATGACTAGCCGCTTTTTAATGTTGCCTCTTCACACTGCATTAAGGCACAGTGAAGTAGACTATATATGTAGTAAAATTCGGGAATTTTATCGATGATAGTACGAAATTCATATCGTAATATAAGAAAGATGAGTGAAGATTATGAGTAATATAGCGGTTTCTGGTGGCTTAAGAACGTCACATGAGCAAGAAGAAGCGTCAAAAAATAAGGTTCAGTTCGAACGCAATCCTGGTACTTGGGAAGAGAAGATGGAGCAGTTCCCAAAATATGTTCGACGCCAGAATTTGACACGATTCATTGCTCTTTATGAAATATTCAAAAAGATAATAAATGTAAAAGGTTCAATTGTTGAGTGTGGTGTCAACCAGGGTTTTGGTATTATGTCATGGGCAAAATTTTCGGCAATACTGGAACCGGTGAATCTGACTCGACGTATATATGGTTTTGATACATTTGAAGGGTTTCCAAGTCTGACTGATAAAGACCGAACGGCAGCAAGTAGTCATGTTAAGGAAGGTGATTTAGCCGCAGATGCATTGGAGGAGCTGAACGCACTGATCGATGTTTATGATACAACAAGATTTCTTGGTCATATTCCAAAGGTTAAGCTGGTTAAAGGGGATGCTACAGAAACAATACCCATGTTTATAGATGACAATCCGCAATTAGTCGTGAGTCTCCTGTTTATGGATTTTGATCTGTATGAACCAACCAAGGTCGCACTTGAACATTTTTATCCTCGTATGCCAAAAGGAGCAATAATCGCTTTTGATGAATTGGATAATCCATTGTGGCCAGGTGAAACGCAAGCTATGTTGGAGTTCTTTGAGTCAAAAAGACTTAAATTAGAACGACTTCCTTTTGATCCATATATAAGTTTTGCAGTTGTTGATTAATCATCGTACCGAGAGGTTATATCGTGGTTGAGGATCTGGCCAATTATGCATTAGCAATAAGGCGTCATGCTTTAAAAATGACAAGTCTTGGAGGTAGTTCACATATCGGCTCGATTTTTTCAATAGCTGATATTCTGGCAGTCCTCTATGGAAAGGTGTTAAAAGTACGTCCGGATGATCCTAAATGGCCAATGAGGGACCGATTTATTCTAAGTAAAGGGCATGCTGGTGCTGGGGTTTATGCAGCGCTTGCAGAACGGGGTTTCTTTCCAACAGAAAGGCTAAAAACACATTATCAGGACAATTCAGTTCTTTCTGGTCATGTTTCTCATAAGGGTATTCCTGGCGTGGAATTTTCAACGGGATCGCTTGGGCATGGTTTGTCTGTAGCATGTGGGATGGCATTGGCGGGCCGTTTGGAAAAACGGAGCAATCGTGTATTTGTGGTTATGAGTGATGGGGAATGTGATGAAGGATCAAATTGGGAGGCAGTTATGTTTGCAGCTCATCACAAACTTGATAATCTTGTTGCCATAATTGATTACAACAAGTTGCAAAGTATACGTTCAACTACGGAGACATTAAATCTTGAACCCTTCGCAGACAAGTGGAGAAGTTTTGGATGGTCTGTAGAGGAGGTAGATGGACACGATTATCAATCGTTAACCATGGTGCTCGAAAATAATAATTCTTCTGACACAAAACCTCGTTGTGTAATTGCGCATACCACAAAAGGAAAAGGGGTTTCTTTTATGGAGAATAATGTGCTTTGGCACTATAGGAGCCCACAAGGAGAAGAATACCAAACAGCATTAAGTGAGCTAGGAGTTGTTAAGAAGTGAGAGATGCCTTTCTGAAGACGATAACAACTCTTGCTGAGCAGGACCCAAATGTCATTTTATTGACTGCGGATCTTGGTTTTGGCGTTTTTGAAGAATTTGAACAAAAGTTTCCAGGGCAATATTTCAATGTGGGTGTGGCTGAGCAGAATATGACCGGTTTGGCTACCGGCTTGGCATTAGAAGGAAAAAAATTAATCACCTATTCGATTGGTAATTTTCCGACTCTCAGGTGTTTGGAACAGATTCGAAATGATGCGTGTTACCATGAGGCAAACATTACAATTGTTGCTTCGGGGGGCGGGTTTAGCTATGGAGCGCTTGGTATGTCTCATCATGCAACTGAAGATCTGTCAATACTAAGATCGCTTCCTGGTATTACGGTAGTAGCACCAGGAACAGCATGGGAAGCTGCTCAAGCAACTTGGCAATTGGTTCAAGAAAACAAAGTAGGCTACCTTCGCATAGACAAAACTTCAGCTGACGACAAGAAAGGTAGTTTGGGTGGAGAATTTAAATTAGGTAGAGCTCGCCGTATAATCGAAGGATCTGATTGCACAATAATTTGCACGGGTGGAATCCTGGCGGAAGCGGTTAAAGCTGCGGAACTGGCAAAGGAAAAAGGAGTGAGTTGCCGCGTTGTGAGTCATCATACTGTAAAACCTGCTGATGTTGACGAGATTCTCGATGCGGCAAAAAACACTGGTGGTATAGTTACCGTAGAGGAGCATAACGTTATAGGAGGTATCGGGAGTGTAGTAGCTGAGGTATGTTTGGATAATGGAATATTGCCAGGCAAATTTAAAAGACTTGGCTTGGAAGACACCTATTCATCTGTTGTTGGAAGTCAAAAATTTTTAAGAAGCTACTATGGTATGGATGCAGAATCAATTCTAGATGCTGTTTGTTCCAGTTGAGTGCCATGTCTTTGAAGCGGTTATTGGATATTTGTGTTGCTGCTATTGGGCTATTAGTTGCAAGTCCAGTAATTCTGGTGTTTATGTTCTTGGTTACTAAACAAGATGGTCATAGTCCATTCTATATTGCACCAAGAGTTGGAAAAGGCGGACGAATGTTTAATATGGTGAAGCTGCGTTCAATGGTTGTTAATGCTGATAGCACTGCGGTAGATTCAACATCCGCCAATGATACACGCATTACCACAGTCGGACGTCTTATTAGAAAATACAAACTTGATGAAATCACCCAGCTATGGAATGTTTTAAAAGGAGACATGTCCTTGGTTGGACCTAGGCCAAATGTACCACGTGGTGTGGATGTATATACGGAAGAGGAACGTCGGTTATTATCTGTTGCTCCTGGGGTGACAGATTTTTCTTCTATAATATTCTCGGATGAAGGCGAGATCCTTGCTGACAAGGATGATCCCGATCGAGCATATGATCAATTAATCCGGCCCTGGAAAAGTAAACTGGGTTTATTCTATATTGATAATCAGAACATCTTGCTCGATATAAAAATAATTTGGTGGACAATCATAGCAATAATTTCGAAAAAGACCGCTTTGAGTAATGTTGTGAAGGAGTTGATTAAACTGAATGCGCCGTCAGATATTGTACAAGTATCACGCAGAGAGAAGGATTTGACGCCATCGCAACCACCAGGATTGGATAAAACGGAAAACTTTTCTTAACTGAAACATAGAGATGTCAATATTACCCTATCCAATTATGGGTATAATCGTCTTTTGTGTATTGGAATAATAATTTGAGTACAATAATATTAGGTATCTCTGCTTATTATCATGATAGCGCTGCAGCGATAGTAATTAACGGGGAAATTGCAGCTGCAGCACAAGAAGAGCGGTTTAGCAGAAGAAAGCATGATGCTTCTTTCCCTAGACAAGCAATCGAGTATTGTCTTGAGAAACTTAATATAAGGGCGGATGAACTCGATGCAGTAATTTTTTATGATAAGCCACTAATAAAATTTGAACGCTTATTGGAGACATATCTAGCATATGCTCCAAAAGGCATTCGCTCCTTCGTAAGGGCTATGCCTGTATGGTTAAAGGAAAAATTGTTTCTTAAAGCGACATTAAAAAAAGAGTTATCAAAGCTAGGAAAATTCACTAAAACAAAACCTTTAAAAATAATGTTTTCTGAGCATCATCAGTCACACGCTGCATCAGCATTTTTCCCAAGTCCTTTCAAAAAAGCTGCAGTAATGTGTCTGGACGGTGTTGGTGAGTGGGCTACAACATCTGTCTGGTTAGGAGAAGACAACAAAATTACACCCCAATGGGAGATTCGTTTCCCACATTCTCTTGGTCTCCTATACTCTGCCTTTACATACTATACAGGATTTAAGGTTAATTCTGGTGAATATAAGTTAATGGGTTTAGCGCCATATGGTAATCCTGTATATGTAGAAACTATCCTGAAAAATCTTATCGATATAAAAGAAGATGGTAGTTTTCGAATTAACATGAAGTATTTTGATTATGCTACCGGATTAACGATGACGAATAGACGGTTTAATAAATTATTTGGTGGTGCGCCCCGTAAACCTGAATCAACAATTACACAAAAAGAAATGGATATAGCTTCTTCCATTCAGGTGGTAACTGAGGAAATCGTGTTGCGATTGGCGAGAACGGTACATAAAGAATTAGATGTGGATTATTTATGCCTTGCTGGAGGTGTTGCTCTAAACTGTGTTGCTAATGGAAGACTTTTACGTGAAGGACCGTTCAAAGATATCTGGATACAACCAGCAGCAGGAGATGCTGGTGGTGCTTTAGGTGCAGCATTATTGGTTTGGCACGAATATTATGAGAAGCAAAGGGTGATAAATCAGCCAGATTCAATGAAGGGAGCATATCTAGGTCCAAGTTATAGTAGTTCTCAAATTGCTGATTATCTTGATTTGGTAGGTGCAAAATATCAAATACTTAATGAAAGAGAGGTTGCCTCAAAAACAGCTGAATTGCTTGTAGATCAAAATATTGTTGGTTGGTTTCAGGGGAAGATGGAATTTGGTCCCCGGGCGCTTGGGGGGCGTTCTATCCTCGGTGATCCTCGTAATGTAAAAACACAGTCAGTAATGAATCAAAAAATTAAATATAGAGAATCATTTCGACCGTTTGCTCCTATTGTTAAATATGACAAAGTATCGGAATGGTTCAATCTTGATCGAGCAAGTCCGTATATGCTGATTGTTGCACCGGTAAGAGAAGAAAAACGATACAATTTAACAGATGAGGAAAAATCATTATTTGGTATCGCAAAGCTTAATGTCCAGCGTTCAGACATACCTGCTGTAACACATGTGGATTATTCTGCGAGAATTCAAACTGTTCGGCGGGATGATAATCCCTGCTTGTATGCATTACTTGATGAATTTGAAAAAAGAACGGGATGCCCAGTTTTGGTAAACACCTCTTTTAATGTGCGAGGTGAACCAATAGTATGCAGTCCAGAGGATGCGTACAGATGTTTTATGAGAACAGATATGGATTATCTTATAATGGAGAATATATTGCTGGATAAAACACAACAATCATTGTGGGAAGAAGAATCCGATTGGCGCAGTGAATTTCAATTGGATTGATATTATGAAAAGTCATTATAACTATTCTGAAAAGGAATTAAGAAATTTTGGTCTTACAATGGCTGCAATGGTAGTAATTGTATTTAGTGTAGTTTTACCGTTTATTTTTGATCTTGCTCATAAAATATGGCCATTGGTGGTTGCTGCTTTATTTATTATCTTGTCTCTGTTTATACCTAAAGCACTTGGTATTTTTTATGTTTTTTGGCATAAAATTGGTCACATTTTGGGTGAAATCAATACTAAGATAATATTGGGAATTTTGTATTATATTGTATTTACCCCAATTGGAATTTTATTGCGCATTTTTAAAATTCAGCTTTTGTCTAAAAAAATTGATTCTAGGTTACTTTCATATCGTGTAGCAAGCCAGAAGACACCTAGAGAACATATGGAGCATCCATTCTGAATGTGGGAATTACTCGTAGATTTATGGCGCTTTATGAAGAGGCGTAAAAAGTTTTGGTTAGCACCAATAATCCTTCTGTTGTTGTTGCTAGGCGTGTTGTTAGTATTATCCCAAGGTACTGTCGTAGCGCCATTTATTTATACAATATTTTAATGTTTGATTTCATGCGAAAGAAAGTATTTTGCGATTTATCAGGCAATATGAAATGATATTGAACAGAAGTGCTATCCTGTATTTTGTCTATGTTTCACTCCTTATTGGTCTATTTTTTGTTGCTGGTGAATTTTTACTAAACAAATATGAATCAAAAGATCATAGACAGTTATGGGAATTTAAGAAAAGATGGTATCAAAATATTGATATACCAAAAGCACACAATTGGCAGTATCATGATGAATTAGGGTGGAAATACAAGTCAGGCCATTACAAACATGTTTACAGAGGGTGGAGTGGTACTTTTTATACAGATAAAGATGGGTTCCGATATTTAAAAGACGGTCCCTTTAACCCTCCTGACAATAAGATAAAAAAACGAGTAATGATTATAGGTGATTCTCATGCATTTGCTCGTGGGGCGCACGACAACGAAACAATTGATTATTTTATTCTTAAGTCAACTAAAGATGTATCGCTTAAGAATATTAGCGCACCTGGTTGGTCCCCAGAGCAATATTATAAAGCATTTAGTATGTATGGTGATAAATATAAGCCGACCAATCTTTATGTATTGTTAACATATACAAATGATCTTTTTGTATTGGATGATGTTGCTGCGTACAATCGTTTTAAACCAACAGTATGTGGCGATATTGATGGTGAAATGTATATGATTACACCTGCAGAATCAGCGCGGTTATACAAAACGCCATTTATATGGAATAGTAAAATTATATCGACATTAATAGGTGCAATAGAGCCTCTATACCACAGATATATTTGCAGGAATATCAAAGCAATAGATGAGAATGAGACCAGGAAGTCTCTGTATTCATGGAAAAAAAATAAAAGCAATGAATTTGACATTATCTGGAAAAAGTTGGGTTATATAATGTCACTATTTAAACGTAAGGCTATGGATCTTGGCGTAGAATTTAAAATTTTGTTATTACCTGTGGGTGTTGATGATAAAAGCAATGGAGAGATGATAGATTTTGGTGACCCCGACCTTTCAGTAAGAACAGTTGTAAAAAAAATTCAAAAGGTTGCGAATGATAATAACGTAAAAATTATTTATCCTGTTGAAGAATTTATTGCTGCCAAGAAAAGAGGGGTGAAGCTTCGATCAAAAGAGGGACATTTTGGACCGGGAGGAAATAAGATATTGGCAGAAGTGATTGTAAGTGATATTGAGCGTAAGTAGGACTATAAATCATTATTTTGTTTATGTGTGCTAAATGCAATTGTGGGAAACATGAAAAAGATGAACGGTACGACAATGGTGCGGTCAAATTGGTTTGTTAATAAACAAAATATTGAATCTCAAAATAATGAATAAAGCAATACAGTCTTAAAAGAAAAAAGATGGTATCTCGAGAGGAAGATGACATTGTTAGCAACAATGCGCGAGATTCAATTATAGAAATTTATAAGCATCAGAATATCAAATGTAGCGTAGACTTATTTAAAAAGTGAATAACAAAAGAATATTGTGACAAGATGAGTGCTTGGATAAATAGAATAATGGATAGCCGATTGTTTTATTTTGGCGGTCATTTGTCACGTGAAACAAAAAAGCTGATCATGCTCACATTTGATATGGTCATGATCCCTCTGGCGTTATGGTCTGCATTTGTGTTGCGTCTGGGGGAGATGTTTCCGGATGTTTCTGCATTCTGGTGGATGTTTCCACTTGCTCCGTTGTTATGTATTCCATTTTTTGTCAGATTGGGTTTGTACCGTGCGGTGATCCGTTTTATGGGTTCACATGCGGTATTCGCTGTGCTTAAGGGTGTGACGCTTTCCACCCTGTTGTTGGCTACTTTGGTATTGCTCTCAGGGGTAAAGGGTGTGCCGCGCTCTGTATTTTTAATCTATTGGGGGGTGGCGATATTTACCGTAGGTGGTAGCCGTTTTCTTATGCGAAGCTACTTTACGGCGTTAACACGACGACGGCATACAGAAGAGAGGCTTGCCATTTATGGTGCCGGTGCTTCGGGCGTGCAGTTGGCAACAGCCTTGATTCATAGCCGCGAGGCTACGCCGGTTGTGTTTCTGGATGATAATCCATCGATCCAGGGTGGTGTCATTCAGGGGATAAAGGTTTACAAACCCTCCAGCTTGCGAAAATTGATAGAGGAGTATGGTATCACCCAGGTGTTGCTCGCCATGCCCTCCGTCTCCCGTTCCAGACGTAGGGCTATTGTTGATGAACTGGCGCATTTGCCGGTTCATGTCCGGACCATTCCTGGAATGGTGGATATCATATCGGGTCATTCTCTGGTGGATGAGTTACGGGAGGTTGATGTAGAAGATCTTCTCGGACGGGATGCGGTCACGCCCGATAAGAATCTGCTGGGGGCATGCATCAGCGGTAAATCCGTAATGGTTACCGGAGCGGGTGGTTCCATCGGCTCTGAGCTTTGTCGGCAGATCCTTTATCTTAATCCGCGTCGGCTTGTTTTGTTCGAGATGTCCGAATATGCCCTCTATAAAATCGAGCGGGAACTTTGCCAGTTCGCAAAAAAGGATACCCTCGAAATTGAACTTGTACCCATCCTCGGCTCGGTACAGGATGGGCGGCGCATGGAGGATGCACTGCGGGCTTATGAGGTGCAGACGATTTATCATGCCGCTGCATATAAACATGTTCCCCTGGTGGAGCATAATATCGTTGAAGGGGTGCAAAACAATATTTTTGGCACCTGGCGGGCAGCGGAAGCGGCGATCAACAGCGGCGTTGAGACATTTGTACTGATTTCAACCGACAAGGCGGTCAGACCAACCAACATCATGGGGGCCAGCAAACGCTTTGCGGAGCTGGTATTGCAGAGTTTAAACCAGCAGTCGATAACGCAACCTGATTCTGATGAGAAAGTTGAGGTAGGCGTCGAAACCCGTTTTTGTATGGTGCGTTTTGGTAACGTGCTGGGTTCCTCGGGATCGGTTGTCCCCCTTTTTCGCGAACAGATCCGTCGTGGTGGACCAGTCACTGTCACCCATCCGGAAATCATCCGTTATTTCATGACGATACCGGAAGCGGCACAACTGGTCATTCAGGCCGGTTCCATGGCGAAGGGAGGCGATGTTTTTGTGCTTGATATGGGGGAACCGGTAAAGATTGCCGAGTTGGCCGAGAAAATGATCCATTTGACCGGCCTGGAGGTCAAGGATGAGAACAATCCCAATGGGGATATCGAGATTGAACTGACGGGTCTGCGTCCCGGTGAAAAGCTCTATGAAGAACTGTTGATCGGGGATAATGTGACGGGAACTCAGCACCCCCGAATACTACGTGCGGAGGAAGTGACCCTGCCGTGGCCGAAGGTGCTCGAAATTCTCAATAAACTGAATGTGGCGGTTAACTATTCCAATTGCAAGATGATAAGAACATTGTTGCAGGAAGCCGTAAATGGCTATGAGCCAAAAGGTGATATTGAGGATTTTGTGTGGAACAGAAGAAAAACGAGTGAAATCAGGGATATTTTGAATGAAACCCCTGAAACGCCAAAAGGAAATGTTTTACGTCTGGAATGGAACAAGGAGAAAAATTAGACTGTCTGTCGCTTTTGCTTGAATTCACCCGCAAAATTCGGTAAATTCCGCCGCCTGTATGTGACAGTCGCGTAGCTCAGTTGGTTAGAGCACTACCTTGACATGGTAGGGGTCGTTGGTTCGAATCCAATCGCGACTACCATTTTTTGTAGCTTCTCATCCCACGCCCCGGCAATTGCTCCCGGCATTGTCTGGCCCCCTCAGTCCATGGAGTCGTCATCCTGAAAGACGACTCCCTGGGGAGGCGTGAGCAGGGCAACCACAGCCATGGGTTGCCGGGAGGGAGCAGGTTGATACACGCGGTCTTTCGTAGGGATCGCCACTGGTAAGGAATGAAAAATGCCGACAATTACCCTTCCTGACGGTTCCCACCGTTCTTTTGACTCCCCAGTTTCTGTGATGGACGTGGCCAGCGATATTGGCCCGGGGCTGGCGCGCGCAACACTGGCCGGCAGGGTGAATGGCAAGCTGGTGGATGCCAGTTATGTGATTGAGGAGGATGCCGAGCTTGCGATTATCACCGACCGTGATGAAGCAGGGCTGGAGATCATTCGCCACTCCACTGCCCACCTGCTGGCCCAGGCAGTCAAACAACTATATCCCGAAACCCAGGTCACCATCGGACCGGTCGTCGAAGACGGTTTCTACTACGACTTTGCCCGTCCTGAACCCTTTAACGAAGCTGATCTGAGCAAGATCGAAAAAAGAATGTCCGAACTGGCCAAACAGGACATCAGGATCGAGCGTACAGAGATGCCGCGAGAAGAGGCGATTGATTTTTTCCGCAACATGGGCGAGGCCTACAAGGCCAAAATAATCGAGGATATTCCAAAAGGCGAAGTGATTTCCCTCTACAGGCAGGGGGATTTCATCGATCTGTGCCGGGGACCGCATGTTCCTTCCACCGGCAAGCTGAAGGCCTTCAAGCTGATGAAAGTGGCAGGGGCCTACTGGCGGGGCGACTCCAGCAACGAGATGCTGACCCGGGTTTACGGGACCGCCTGGCCTGACAAGAAAGCCCTCAAGGCCTATCTGCACCGCCTCGAAGAGGCGGAAAAACGTGACCACCGCCGCCTGGGCCGTCAGCTCAACCTGTTTCACAGCCAGGAAGAAGCCCCCGGCATGGTCTTCTGGCACGATCATGGCTGGATCATTTACCAGCAGGTGGAACAGTACATTCGCAAGCGGCTTCGTGAGCATGGCTACCAGGAGGTGAAAACACCCCAGGTGGTGGATCGGGTACTGTGGGAAAAATCGGGACACTGGGAAAAATTTCGTGACGACATGTTCGTTACCGAGTCCGAGAAGCGCACCTACGCCATCAAACCGATGAACTGCCCCTGCCATGTGCAGATCTTCAACCAGGGACTGAAGAGCTACCGGGATCTGCCGTTACGCATGGCTGAATTCGGCTCCTGCCACCGTAACGAGCCCTCCGGCACGCTGCATGGCCTGATGCGGGTCCGCAGCTTTACCCAGGATGATGCCCATATCTTCTGTACCGAGGATCAGATCCAGGATGAGGTGTCGGCCTTTATCGATTTACTCTACAACGTCTATGCCGATTTTGGCTTTGATGAGATCATCATCAAGCTGTCCACCCGTCCGGAGCAGCGCGTGGGTTCTGACGAGGATTGGGACAAGGCCGAACACGCGCTCGAGCGGGCACTGAACGACAAGGGACTGGCGTGGGACCTGCAGCCGGGTGAGGGCGCTTTCTACGGGCCGAAAATCGAGTTTTCGCTCAAAGACTGTCTCGGCCGGGTGTGGCAGTGCGGCACCATCCAGGTGGACTTCTCCATGCCGGGCCGGCTGGATGCCCACTATATCGCCGAAGATGGCAGCAAGCAGGTGCCCGTGATGTTGCACCGCGCCATTCTGGGCTCCCTGGAGCGATTCATCGGTATTCTCATCGAGCAACATGCCGGGGCGTTTCCGTTGTGGCTGGCACCGGTACAGGCGGTGGTGATGGATATCACCGACCGGCAGGCCGAATATGTGCAAAAAATCGAAAAAACCATGCTGGATCACGGTTTACGGGTCAAAGTTGACTTGAGAAATGAGAAGATCGGCTTTAAAATTCGCGAACATACGCTACAGAAAGTTCCCTATATGCTGATTGTGGGTGATAGGGAAGTTGAAAATTCCACTGTGGCCGTGCGCACGCGGAGTGGTGAAGATCTTGGCAGCATGAGCATCGACGAACTTGTTGCCAGACTCACCGGGGAAATCGCGGGCCGCGGCCGTAGTTATTTGGAGGATTAAGAGTATCGCAACTAAGAAAACTCGCATTAATGGCGAAATCACGGCACGTGAGGTTCGGGTCATTAATGCCGATGGTGAGCAAGCAGGGGTGATGGCGCTGGATGCTGCGCTGAAATTGGCGGAAGATGCAGACAAGGATCTGGTCGAAGTCGCCCCGGATGCAAATCCTCCCGTATGCCGCATCATGGACTACGGCAAATACTTGTTTGAGGAAAACAAGAAACGCCACGCGGCGAAAAAGAAACAGAAACAGATCCACATCAAGGAAGTGAAGTTCCGTCCAGGTACGGAAGAAGGAGACTATCAGGTAAAACTACGCAACCTGACCCGTTTCCTCAACAATGGTGACAAGGCCAAAATCACCCTGCGGTTCCGTGGTCGTGAAATGGCGCATCAGGAGCTCGGCATAAAACTGCTCAAACGTATTGAGGAGGATCTGGCCGAAATCGGGACCGTGGAACAGTACCCGAAGCTCGAAGGCCGGCAAATGGTCATGGTGATGTCACCGAAAAAGAGGTAATCCATTTTCGGATTACTGTTTTTATAACGAATGCGGAGTATTTGAAATGCCCAAGATGAAAACCAACCGTGGCGCGGCCAAGCGTTTTAAACGCACGGCTTCCGGCGGTTTCAAACGTGCACAGTCGCACAAGAACCATATCCTCACCAAGAAAAGCACCAAGCGCAAACGCCACCTGCGTACCATTGAACAAGTGGCCGATGCGGATGTGGCGATGATCCGCCGCATGATGCCCTACAGTTGATTCAGAGGTAAGCGACCATGCCAAGAGTAAAACGAGGCGTCACTGCACGCGCCAAACACAAAAAAGTGATTGAACAGGCCAAAGGTTATTTCGGCCGGCGCAAGAATGTCTATCGCGTCGCCACCCAGGCTGTTACCAAAGCAGGCCAGTATGCCTACCGTGACCGCAAGCAGCGCAAACGCCAGTTCCGTGCCTTGTGGATTGCCCGCATCAATGCGGCTGCGCGTGAATGCGGATTGTCATACAGCCGTTTCATCAACGGACTGAAAAAAGCCGAGATCGAAATCGATCGCAAGGTACTGGCGGATATCGCCGTGTTTGACAAGACAGCGTTTGCTGCATTGGCAGAACAGGCCAAGGCCAACCTGTCCAACTAAGGCTGATCACCAGTCTGCGTCAGCATGCTGGCGTGATTTGCAAATGGAAAAGGGAAGGCCAAAGGCCTTCCCTTTTTATTTTACTGTTTCAGGGCCAGTCTCACGGAAGAGCCTTTGACGAAAGTCCCCCTCCCGCGGCAGCGGGGTTGGGTCTGTGAGTGTCCACAGATTCTACGGAAAAAACCAGAACCTAATTGACGAACAATAAAAGAAAATGCAGCAAGAACTCGATCAACTGGTAAGTGAGGCCACAAAGGCCATCGATACTGCCGCCGATCTGCAGGCACTCGATCAGGTGCGGGTGGATTACCTGGGAAAAAAAGGCCGCATCACCGAAAGGATGAAATCCCTCGGTAAACTTTCTGCGGAAGAACGCCCCCGGGCAGGTCAGGCGATCAACCGGGCCAAGCAGGCCATTCAGCAGGCGATTGAGGCGCGGCACCAGGCTCTGAAACAGGCCGCCCTGGCAGCAAAACTGGCGAGTGAAAAACTGGATGTCACCCTACCCGGGCGGCGCATTCCGAGGGGCAGTCTGCATCCGGTCACGCGCACCCTGCAACGCATCGAAACGCTGTTCGCCCACATGGGCTTTGAGGTGGCAGAAGGGCCGGAAGTGGAGGACGACTTCCATAATTTCGAGGCGCTGAACATTCCCGAGTCGCACCCGGCAAGGGCAATGCACGACACTTTCTATTTTGATGACAACACGCTGTTGCGCACCCACACCTCCCCGGTACAGATCCGGGTGATGCAAAAGCAGCAACCACCACTGCGCGTGATTGCCCCGGGACGCGTCTACCGCTGTGACTCGGATCTGACACACACGCCGATGTTCCACCAGGTGGAAGGCTTCATGGTGGACGAGAAGGTGACGTTTACCGATCTGAAAGCGATCCTCATCGACTTCCTGCACCGTTTTTTTGAAAACGATGATCTGGCCGTGCGTTTCCGCCCTTCCTATTTCCCCTTCACCGAGCCGTCCGCCGAAGCAGACATACAGTGTGTCATCTGTGATGGTGAAGGCTGCCGTGTCTGCAGCCATACCGGCTGGCTGGAGGTATTGGGGTGCGGCATGGTGCACCCAAATGTGTTCAGGCACGTCGATATCGACAGTGAAAAATACACCGGCTTCGCCTTTGGCATGGGCGCCGAGCGGCTGGCGATGCTGCGTTATGGCGTCAATGATCTCCGCCTGTTCTTTGAGAACGATCTGCGGTTTTTAAAACAATTTGCGTAAAACACGAGGAAAGACGAAAGGGAAGAAGAAAGAGGAAGCAAGTCCCATAGCCATTATTGACTTGCATCTTTCCACTTTACCCTTTTATCTGAATTATTATGAAATTCAGTGAAAAATGGTTAAGAGAATGGGTGGATCCCCCCATCAGTACCGGGGAACTGGCTCATCAGCTCACCATGGCCGGACTGGAAGTGGACGCCGTTGAACCGGTGGCCGGTGACTTCAGCAAGGTCGTCGTCGCCGAGGTGCTGAAGGTAGAGCCGCACCCTGATGCCGATAAACTGCGCGTTTGCCAGGTAAACACCGGCGAGGGTGAGCCGCTCAACATCGTCTGTGGTGCCGCCAATGTGCGCCAGGGGCTGAAAGTGCCCGCCGCTCTGGTCGGCGCCCGACTACCCGGTGACTTCAAAATCAGAAAATCCAAACTGCGCGGTGTCCCCTCACACGGCATGTTGTGTTCCGCCAAGGAACTGGGGATGGCGGAGCAGGCGGAAGGATTGATGGAATTGCCTGCCGATGCCCCGGTGGGCCAGCCGCTGGAAGAGTACCTCTCGCTGGATGATGTGAGTATCGAACTGGGGTTGACCCCCAACCGTGGCGATTGCCTCAGCCTTGCCGGGATTGCCCGTGAGGTGGGGGTGCTGAACCAGATGGCGGTAAAGGAACCCGGGATCACCCCCGTCGCGGCAGAAACGGATACCACCTTTGCCGTGAGTCTGAAAGCGGCAGCAGATTGTCCCCGTTATGTCGGGCGGGTGATACGACAGATCAACCCCCGCGCCACCACCCCCCTCTGGATGCAGGAACGGTTGCGCCGCAGCGGCCTGCGCAGCCTGGGTCCGGTGGTGGATGTGACCAACTATGTTCTGCTCGAACTCGGTCAGCCGATGCACGCGTTTGATCTCGACAAGCTCGAAGGGGGGATCGAGGTGCGCCATGCCGGTCCCGATGAATCGCTCGAATTACTGGATGAGCAGACCGTGGAGTTGCAACCCGGCACGCTGGTGATTGCCGACAGGAAAAAGCCGCTGGCCCTTGCCGGCATCATGGGAGGCGCGCAGAGCGCTGTTCAGGCCACGACAACCGATATTTTTCTGGAGAGCGCCTACTTTCACCCCCTGGCCATTGCAGGCCGTGCACGCAGCTACGGCCTGCATACGGACTCTTCCCACCGTTTTGAACGCGGTGTTTCCCCTGAACTGCAGGTGCGGGCGATGGAGCGGGCGACACGCCTGTTGCTGGATATCGTCGGCGGCGAAGCCGGCCCGGTTGTTGAAAAGCGCATCGAGGCGGAAATACCCGTCTCTCCCACCATAAAACTCAGAAATGAGCGGATCAGCCGGGTGCTGGGGACGGAGATTGCGGCTGAAAAGGTGGAGGAAATCCTCAAACGTCTCGGCATGCACGTAAAAGAAGTCCGTGATGGCTGGGAAGTCATCCCGCCGTCATTCCGTTTTGATATCAGTATCGAAGAAGATCTGATTGAGGAACTGGGACGCATCCACGGTTACGACAACCTCCCTGGCAGCAGCCCCTTTGTCCAGCTGAATATGCCGGCCCAGCCCGAAGGGCGGCTGCGTCTCGGCCAGATCAAGCAAGTACTGGTGGATCTCGGCTATGCCGAAGCCATCACCTACAGTTTCGTCGATCCGGAACTGCAGAAGCTGCTCGATCCCGATACGGCATCGCTGCCCCTCGCCAATCCGATTTCGAGTGATATGGCCGTGATGCGCACCAGCCTGTGGCCGGGTCTGGTCCAGGCGATGCAATACAACCTCAACCGCCAGCAAAACCGGGTTTTTATGTTTGAGTGTGGCCTTAGATTTGTGGTACAAGATGATGATTTAAAACAGGAAATGCAGGTTGCTGGTGTGTTGAGTGGTACCCGTGCCCCGGAACAATGGGGGCTCAAATCCGCCCCGGTGGATTTCTTTGATGCAAAAGGGCATCTGGAAACGCTGCTGGCATTGACGGGCCGGGAGAAAGAATTCGAATTCCGGCCCGGCAGCCACCCCGCACTGCATCCCGGCCAGAGTGCCGACATCCTTTTCGGGGGGCGAAGTGTCGGCCATATCGGCGCCGTTCATCCCGTGATCGAGCAGAAACTGGGGTTGTCACAACGGGTGTTCATGTTCGAAATTGAGGCGAACGTGCTTCTAAATGGCACGATCCCGCAATTTACTCCACTTTCACGCTATCCCTCCATACGGCGTGATATCGCAGTGGTGGTAGACGCCGATCTGCCGGCATCCCAACTGTTGAAATGCATACAGGAAGCAGGGTCGAATTACTTGACAAACATCGAGTTGTTTGACCTATATGTAGGCGAAGGTATTGATTCTGGTAGAAAAAGTCTCGCTTTGGGCTTGACCTTACAGGATCTTTCGCGCACTCTTAAGGATACCGAGGTTGAAGAAGAAATCGACCGGATTCTGAGTATACTGAGAAGTAAGCTTGGGGCTACACTAAGAGAATAACAAATATGGCGTTGACGAAAGCCGAACTAGCGGAACGCTTGTTTGAAGAGTTGGGGCTGAACAAGCGTGAAGCGAAAGAAATAGTGGAGATGTTTTTCAAAGAGATCCGGGGCGCACTGGAAAATGGCCAGCAGGTCAAGCTGTCCGGCTTTGGCAATTTTGATTTACGTGACAAGAAGGAACGCCCTGGAAGAAACCCTAAAACAGGTCAGGAAATACCAATCACAGCAAGACGTGTGGTGACGTTCAGACCCGGACAAAAACTCAAGGCCAAAGTAGAAGCCTATGCTGGAACCCACCAACAATAACGAGCTACCGCCGATTCCCGGCAAACGGTACTTCACCATCGGTGAGGTAAGCGAGCTTTGCAGCGTCAAGCCGCATGTTTTACGTTACTGGGAGCAGGAATTTCCGCAACTCAAACCCGTCAAGCGGCGTGGCAACCGGCGTTATTATCAGCGCCAGGATGTGATCATGATCCGCCAGATCCGCAGCCTGCTGTACGAGCAGGGTTACACCATCGGCGGGGCGCGCTTACAGTTGTCGGATAACCACCCGAAGGATGATCCTCAAACCCGCCAGCAACTGATCCGCGAACTGCGCATGGAGCTTGAGGAAGTGGCCCAATTACTCGTTCGCTGAGCGATTTTGGCATTCCATCCGTTTTCAAGCTGAGGTACTATACCCACCCCTCGGATTCGGCCTGCCTGAAATATCTTTACTTAATCGGGGCGTAGCGCAGTCTGGTAGCGCACCGCAATGGGGTTGCGGTGGTCGGAGGTTCAAATCCTCTCGCCCCGACCAAATTCAAGCCACATAATCACTGTTATCCGTCTAAATCCCCTCCTGCAGGGAGGTAATTCCAGGGAGGGGATGGTTGGGTAACGCCGGCTGCAACTGCCGAACGGCATCGCCGTGTGATGGGACAAATCGGGTTACCCCTTAATGGAGGCGGCAAACCACTTGATTACCTCATTGGTAGAGTAGGGCATGTTGAATACGGATGGTAAACTTGACTGCCATTGGATACCAATGGCTTCTTTATTATTGTGATATTTGACAAAAAGCACGCGCCTGAGGCGGTTTTGTTTTTGGAGTCGATGTGAAGTTTTTACCCATTTTCATGAACATCAAAGGCCAGCCCTGCCTGGTGGTGGGAGGCGGCCAGGTGGCTTCACGCAAGGTTTTTATGCTGCAGCGGGCTGGTGGAAAGGTGACAGTGGTCGCCCCATCACTTTGTGACGAGTTGCAGGCAAGGGTGGAAAAGGGTGAGTTGAAATACCTGCCGGAATCCTTCAAGCCTGCCCATATCGATCAGCAGGTTGTGGTGATCGCGGCAACGGATGAAGAAGCCGTGAACCGCCAGGTTTCCACGCTGGCCAAACAACAGGGGATCCCGGTCAATGTGGTGGATGCGCCGGACCTGTGCAGTTTTATCGTTCCCTCGATCATCGATCGGGATCCGGTACAGATTGCGATTTCAACCGGCGGCGCCTCGCCGGTGTTGGCGCGATTGTTACGCTCCCGCCTGGAAACTTTCATCCCCTCTGCCTACGGCCGTCTGGCCAGGCTGGTGGAATCCTACCGGGAGAAGGTCAAACAGAAATTTTCCGGCTCAAATGAAATCCGATCCTTCTGGGAACAGATCCTCGAAGGCCCGGTAGCAGAACTGTTGATCGCAGGCAAGGACAAGGCAGCGAAAGCGATGCTGCAACAGGCCATAGAGGAGGCGAGGGCGCCAGAGAAACGCGGAGAGGTCTATCTGGTAGGGGCAGGGCCGGGTGATCCTGATCTGCTCACGTTCCGGGCCCTGCGCCTGATGCAGCAGGCGGATGTGGTGGTCTATGATCGGCTGGTCTCTTCGGGCGTGCTGGATCTGGTTCGTCGCGATGCGGAATTTATCTATGCCGGCAAGGCCCGCAACCGGCACACCCTGAAGCAGGAGAACATCAACGCCCTGCTGGTGCGGTTGGCGAAAGAGGGCAAGAAGGTATTGCGCCTCAAGGGAGGGGATCCCTTCATTTTTGGCCGCGGCGGGGAGGAGATCGAAACTCTCATGGCCGAAGGGATCAGCTTTCAAGTGGTGCCGGGTATCACTGCTGCGGCCGGTTGCGCCAGCTATGCAGGGATCCCGTTGACCCACCGGGATTATGTGCAGTCCTGTATGTTTGTTACCGGCCACCTCAAGGATGGCAGCAGCGATCTCAACTGGACGGCACTAAGCCAGCCGGGCCAGACCGTGGTGTTCTACATGGGCTTGTATGCCGTCAGGGAGCTTTGTTCGCAGCTGATCAAGCATGGCTTGCCAGCCGATACCCCCGCCGCCCTGGTAGAGAAGGGAACCACCCAGCAGCAGCGGGTTCACGTGGGCAGTCTCGGAACCCTCCCCGAACTGGTCGAGAGTCGGAAAGTGGAGCCACCGACGTTAATCATTGTGGGTGAGGTAGTGAAGTTACACGACAAACTCGCCTGGTTTGAGCCGGATGGCAGCGAGCCCACCGAATATCCTGTATCCGGTTAAAAATGGGGGGATTACCGTTACCGATCAAGATGGTGATTCTATATCGATTCAAATTACAAGTATTCGTCAGGATGAGCCGGTTAACGGCGTGGGTGACGGAGATACGAGCCCAGATGGGTATGGAATAGGAACAGGTATTGCACAGGTCCGCGCCGAACGCTCCGGTTTACAAAATGGGCGTGTGTATGAAATAGGGTTTACTGCTATCGATGGTCAGGGGGGCTCTTGCACAGGTATGGTATCGGTTGGTGTGCCACATGATAAAGGCGGTCAACCAGCTCCAATTAATGATGGTGCTAATTACGACTCAACGGTTCCTTAAAGAAGTAACGTAAAAATTTGTTGGTGGATCACATTCCCCATACCCGATATTTGCCAGTTTCTTTCATCTTTTCCAGAGTTGATGGCAACACATCGAACATCCCGACTTCCAGATTGTGAGTAAGTTCACACTCATGCTGGACGGCTTTGTGAAACTCTGATGGATAAGCCTTCGCAATATTTATCAGGTTGTATTTGTTTTTTAGATATTCAATTCCCCACTGTGAAACGGATTGAAGTAGTTCATTATCCGATTGCCTGAGCGCTTCATCAACATTCGCCGTCAGAACGTTATGTTTGAAATAGCTTAGCTCCATGGCAGCTCCAAGTGTATATCCCTCTAAATATCGTAGCTGCTCGGCTTTCGAGAATTCACGGAAATTGGAACATGTCAAACCCTGGCTGGCAAAGGTTCGAGTTGTTAGAGCCAGTGAAAGTATTAGACTAGCCACGAGAAATAATCTATGCAACATAATTGGCCTCCGTCTTTCACGCAGTCGACGTACCAGTATAGCACCGCAGAAATTTTTTCGTTTTCAGGATGAATATATTCTCGCGGAAAAGAACTAGTCGTGGGGTAATCCCCCCACCCAACATTGCATCGGTTGTAATTCCAGCAATCAATGCAATAAGAATTAAACCCGGTATCGAAAATATAAAAAAAATCTGCATTACCCCGGCAAAAACTTCCGTCGCCGCCGCCGGATTCTTCAGCGTACTCCATTCGAGCATGTTGCCCTGGCCTTTGAGTTGTTTCTTGACCTCGGGGTTATTCTCCATACCGAGAAGTTCAATAAAATCGAGATCGGCATTGGCGAGATATTCCCTACACTGCTTGCCCGGCGGCGGTGCGGGCAGCATGATGTCTCCTTCGACGATGCCCCGGGCGCAGGCCCGCATGATGGTGTGACGGGCGTCGAGCAGACGGTAGGTGTAACGATAACCGAGAAAGGCCTTCGTATCCTCGTCCCGCAGCTCGGTGAATGAAGACGGGCGTGGCCGCTTGCTGCGGGCCTTCCGAATGCCCGCCCTGCCCACGGGCGTTGACCCACCAGGGCTCGAGGGTGGTAGTCACTTCCAGCACGTCCCGCCCTCGGAAAGGTACACTCAGGTCCTGTGTATATCGGACAACTTCAGGAACCCGCCGCCACGGCCGGCCTGCTCCCGGGCTCATTGCTTCTGGTCTTCGGCTTTCCCTTGTCCGGCTCCCCCTCACCGAAGCCCGAAGGCCTCCAGCCCCAGGACAGGGCTTCCTCGCGGGTCTTGCCCCAAAGGAAGGTCTTGGCAGCCTCGACCGATTTCTTCTTCATCTCCTCGGCTTTTTCGACAGCCATGTCGCGCCAGTAGTTCTCGTACCGGCCGCTGCGCCGGTCGTGTTCGGCCGTAACCGGATCCTTGGGCCGGAACGGCTCGAACATGGGAACGTCCGGCAGGGGGCGGGAGATGTCCATGAAGTGCTGCATGTACTCCCATTCCACTTCCACCTGCCAGGGATGCTCGTTGCCGGCAGGATGCTGAGCGAACATCCCCGTGGGCCGGTGGTAGAGAAACAGGTGATAGCGAACGATGCCCGGATGATTGACGATATGGCGCGTGCCGGCCTCCAGCTCCACGAAGTGAATGGCATGGCGCTTGCCCTTCCAGGTCAGGGTCATCATGCCTGTGCGGCGATCGAAGATGGTACTGTTCTTATCCTTCACCCAGCCGCGGCGAAGAGCGAGGCGGGCGAGTTTGTATAACGCATAAAATGTTATTGGAATAGATGTCAGAAACCAGTCAAACACACCTAAAACAGCAAACATAATCCAAGCAAGGATGGAACCAAACAGAAAAAAACCCATCATTCCGGCAAACACTCTTGTCGCCGTTGCCGGATTCTTTAGTGTGTTCCATTTCAACGTATTGCCCTGGGCATCGAATTGTTTCCTGACATCGGCGTCGTATTCCATTTCAACAAAAAGATCAAAAATACGAAGATCGGCATTCGCCAGATATTCCCTGCACTGTATCCCCCGCCCACTCAAGGCGTACTTGCGCATCGATCGGCCAAGGATAGTGTTCCCACCCTCGCTGGTCCTCGGATCGGGCGGCAGGCCGTCCCGGCGGGAGTCGAAGGCGGTGGGGGCGTAGTAGCCGTCGTAAGGATCGTTTCGTTTCTCACTCATGACTGCATCCGGACCGGGCCGGCGCAGGCCCAGCCGTTGGCCTCCTCGGGGATTCCCTCGGCAATGCTCATTCGCTGTTCGCCCGGTGGTGGGGCGGGCAACATGATGTCGCCTTCGACGATGCGCCGGGCGCAGGCTCGCACGATGGTGCGGCCGGCATCGAGCAGGCGGTAGGTGTTCTGCTGGGGGCCTTCCGAATGGCCGCCCTGGCCCCGGGCGTTGAGTCCCCTGAACGACTCGCCTTTTCCGGTGACCTCAAGCCGTCGGTGCATCGGGTTTTTCCATGCCAGCATTCCTGTCGGTTTCCTTTCCGTCCTGCTCATGGTCCATTTTTGCCTTGGCTACCTCGTAAGGGTCAACGAAGTCGGGCAGGCGGGATTTCCATTTCCATTCCTCCCAGGTGCCGAGTCCCTTGGTGCGGTTGGGATACTGTTCCAAATCGGGAACATCGGGCAAGGGAGCATCCTTCTTCATATACTGCAAAAGGAAGGACCACATAGCGAGAACCTGATCAAAGGTGCCTGCAACACCAATTAGAACAATGTAGGGTATATGCGTATTCCGAACAAAAATTTCATAAGTTGGCGAACCAATCTGTGTATAGTAAAACCTCGTGATCGCTTCCCATTCCTCGAAAGGGGTTTCAGTAGGCTTTTTTCGGATAAGCGGATGAGCCGGGGTGCGCACAGTCCCTGCAGTGCGATCAAAAACAGCTTGACGCTTGGGAATGAGATAGGAAGCTACATGAAGAATAATTCCAATCCCCCCCCCGCCGATAATCATTGGAAGGACTTCTGGTTCGGCAAATGAACGCGGGGAAGCAAAAGCCCCGGCAAAGCCCAAAAAAGCGACGAAATACCCCAAATTTCTTAGCAAATACAACCACATCTCCATCCCCCAACTTGGGGCAATGTGCAGTTCTTTATCATCCATGTAATCAGCAACACAAACCATGAATGGTCTAACAATCTCCTTTGGAAGCTTCCTGATCCCGTATTTTTCCTTGTAACGTTGCCAGAAGGTCCTGCGGGGTTGAGCATGTTTCATGAGATTACCTGTTAAAGGGCCTTGAAGCGGTCCACGTTGGTACGCACGGTCAACTCGATGGGTTTAAGTCCACGATTAGAAGTCGATGCTTTCTTTCCTTCTGCCGCCATTTTGCCGGACTTTTCTTCGTTGCCGTATACCCGCACCTTGCCCACAGGACGGATGTTTCGCTCAACGGCCTCCATGCGCCATTGTTCGGCCTCCTCCTCGCTCCAGCGCAAAGGCGCCATGGGCAGACGATAGCGCTGGTCGCCGTATAAATCCAGCCAGACGCGTACCCGAACCTGGTCGATTTCCGGGGCAATACTCTTGCGAACCGTGACTGTCCGCGGACCTGAGCCTTCCGGGGTGTAGAGGTGACAACCCCGCTCGTTGGACCGGCGCCATTCACCATGATGGGGCCGTTCCCACCATTCCACGAACAAGCGGGAACGGTCCTCGTAAAAGGTTGGGACATGTACGATGGCCTCGGCCTCGCGGGAGCCGCCGATCCGTTCATGGAAACGCAAATCGGCTACGGGCTGGAAAATAGCGTTCAGCAGGGCTTCATAGGCAGTCCGGGGCTGGAGACACCAGATGTGAAAGCGATTCTCTGCGGGCTGTCCCGCATCGTAACCAGCGAACCGCTGTGAAGTATCTGGAGTAAGGTCATTTTTGGTGCGGTTCCTGCCACGACCACCGCTTTGCGCGACGCTGAAAGGCCCGTTGGCGAGCCACTCTTCCATAGGCGTATCCTCGCGAAAAACCCAGATCAGGAGGGCCGCGCCGGTGAGGATCACGGCCAGACCAATCAGGGCGATGGTACCAGCGGCGCCAATGCCCGTAGCGAGCAGCCCGCCCGCCTTGATGCCAAGCAGACTAATGCCGGCGCCAGTAAGTTGCAACGCATTGCCTGCGGCACCCAACGCAAAACCCATTGCCATGACGCCATGACCGATTGCGGCATTGTCGCCTTCATGGACATTGCGCAGCATGTCCTGTAATGACAATCCACTGCTGTAGACGTTGGCGATGAGGCCAAGGCCTGCTGCCCAGCCTCTCGCTTTGTAAAGACGTTTTAACTGGCTTTGCCGCTTTGTGGTATCCACCAGATTTTTTATACGCACTTCATTGAGATACGCCACCAATGCTGCTGAATCGGCAACCGCATTGAAAAATCCGTGTTTCAATTTTTCACGCTCTGGATCATCCATTGAAGCTTTGTGATATGCCGCATAAGCATTCTGCAGATTCCACGCTTCCAGCACCACCGTGATGGGGATAATGGCTTTCAACCAGATCCCCCGGTCCACAGCCTGCCTGGCCAGTGCGTGGACGCCCTCGACCTTGCGCGTGACCCAGACCTTGACCTTCACGCTGGCGAAACGGTGGCTTCTGGCATAGCGTTTCCAGGCCGAGCGTGAGAAGCCCCGGCCCTGGCGGTACGCTTCGGTCGTCGTTGTGGCAATGAGATTGCCCTTCTGATCGTTGATCTGGATGGGGCCATGCTGCTGCTGGCCGTCGATCTCGATACCCCCGCCATCGAAGTCGCGCTTGCGGCGGTAGGGGATGTCTTCCTCGACTTCGAGCACTTCCATGCGGACGATCTCGTAATCCTTCGCAAGGTTCTCGGGCAGCCTGCCTTCGAAATAGTCTTCGAGGGACAGACTGACCCGCTCCATCTCCAGGCCGATCTTGCTCTTGGTGATCAGATCCATGACATTTTCCTGCAGATAGGCATTCTGCAGATCGGCGGCTAGCTGCGCATAATGCTCGACGAAGGCGGCGATGAAGTTTGCCGAACGCTGACCGATCCGGGCGAGGATAGCGGTCGTCATCAGCGGCGAGACGGTATCGGGCGGCAGTTCGTCCCGCGTCGGGAACAACCGTTCGTGCAGGGGATGAGCGCCGGGTTCGCCGATGGCCGCCAGCAGGCGGCTGCCGGGGTTGTTGCGGACAAGATCGTATAGGGTCTTCTGCGAGGGCGGATTCGTTTCCAGATGCAGGTCGAGAGCGTATTCGTGATCGGCCAGCCGGGCGAACAGCTCGTCGGCCAGCCGGTAACGCAAACCGCAATGGGGCGTATCATCGCCAAAACGTGCTTCCTTTGCCGGCAAGGTGCAGTAGTCGTCCCAAGCGGCGAGCACGCCCTCGAAGGCGTCCGATTCGGGTTGCAGATAGTCGGTGAGCGCCTGACGTTTTTCCACGATTGCCTGGCGCAGTTCGGCGCGGCGTTTCGTGCCCAGTGCGGTCTGGATGTCCTCCAAGCTGAGTTTCCGGCGCCATTCTTCGCGCATCTCCTTCGCCTTCTCCCAATCGCCCTCCGATGGCTTGCCGGGATATTTGGCGACATTGGGGGCATCTTCGACCGGTGGCTCGACGAAGAAATACTGGTTGGCGAGCATGGCCGAATCGAACCACGGGGCGAAGGGGTGGCGACCGGCGTTTTCCGGGTTGGAAATCTCGGCGATGTAGTCGCCCATCTCCCGCCAGGCTTCCTGGTGTTCGCCTGCGAGTCGGCGGGCGACACCCAAGGGATCGTCGAGATACACCACCGGTATGTCGCGCTTGTGGTGCAGGCGGATGTGGATGAGCTCGTCGTTGGCGTGGGCGACGTTTTCGATGCGGGCGGTGCGGCCTTCGGGGGGCTGGACGGGGAAGCCGGCGTCGAAGCCGGACAGATCGATTTTCTGTAAACGGGCCTGGCGTGCGCTGGCCGCCGCGTCCGGGGTGATGCCGAGATCGTCGGGCATGGGTGGCAGGTGATCGGGGTGGAGGCGGAAGTCGTCCGGATCCATGCCGCCGAGCTGGTTGATGCGGGCCCAGGACCACTGGACTTCCGCGTAGGTCATCTCGATGTCCTGGTCCTGGCCACCGATGCGGTGGAGGACGAGGATCCGGTTGTCCTTCTCCACCGTGGCGGGACGCTCGTCGCGGCCGGCGTACTTGTGCAGGTTCACTTCCCGGAACCAGCCCTGGGCGAGGACCTCGAACTCGCGCCAGAGGCGGCCGTTCTTGTAGATGTAGAGGTAGCCGCCCTTTCGGGGCACGTCGCACTGGGCCGGGTCGAGATCGGGGGTGGCGTAGATGCGGGGCAGGATGGGAATGATGACGTTCTTCAGGGGCGTGGGCGCCTCGTCCTTGCCGCGGGTGGCCGCCCGGCCGAGAGGGATGTTGTACCAGGTGAAGCGGTCGTCCCGGAACTTGAGGTAGACCTTGCCGCTGCCGCTGGAGGGCATGACGAGTTCGCGGATGCGGCCGTTCTTCTTGCCGCCACCCATGGGGATTTCAGTGGGATTGCCGCGGGAGGCGCGGGCATAGGCGGGATGGACGGCGGCCTCACTCATCGTTGTCTTCTCCGCCGAGGCCCTTTTCCAGCATCGCTTCCTCGCCCACCGTGGCCCAGTCGGCGCGCTCGGCCTGTGCGGATGCCTCCGGCCCTGTGCCCGGACCTTTCAGTGCCAGCTTCGGCGGTTTGCCCGCTCCGGGCTGCATCAGGGGCATGGGCGGGGTGTTGCGGTTGTTGGAGGTCATCAGGTCACCCTGGCGCACGGCGGGGACGCCTTCGATCATCACGTTGGATGAGGCGGTGATGAACTCGGCCTTGCCCTTGATAGTGCCGGAGCGCGTACCGCCGCAGGAGCCGCCCTCGTCACCGGAACTGGTGGTGAAGATGGAGTCCTTGTGGCAGACGGGATGGCCGTTGATGAACACGGTGGCGGCGGTCTTGCCGGCATCGGCTGATTTGGCCACGTTGCGGTAGGCATTGGGACGGCACTTGTCCGGGGTCTTGCAGACGTCGGGGCTGCTGACGGTGCCGCCGGAGCCGGCGTGGACAGCGGTGCGGCCGTTGATGAGTACGTTACCCATGATGTTTTCCTCCTTGAAGGGTGATATTACCGGGGTGGCAGACGTGGTGGCCGGGAGTGTGGATGTGGTGTGGTCCTGCTCCCTGGCTGACCGGGGGAGGGGGTGTCCGCCGGTTCTTCCCTGCTATACCCTCTTGTTATGCAGGTGAATCGTATCAATCCTGCTGGGGATAACATGTGAAACCGGTCACATTTCTTTTTTGGGTGGGCGGGAAATGCAAGGGTGAGCGATGCGCCGGAAGGGACGTATGTCATCCTGGATAAAACCTGTGAAGGCGCTGAAATACCCCGGCAGGTATAAACGTGAAACGCTTTCAGCCGTGCCACCTGGATGCAATCGCCTGGGTGCCTGGTGGATATAACAGGGAAATGCACGGGAAGCGCGAGGAGGTCGCACGGCTGTTTCGGCGTTTGAAGGGCTTTTGCCGTATCTTCTCCCGATTCGATAAACCGGGGTGCGGTTTTATTTTCTTTGTTTGTTTCGCGCTTGTCGCTGATGTCATTGGTTAGTGTCAACACGCCGTCGTAACTTCTATGCTGGTGGCTTTTCCCCCCGATAGAACAGGGTATACAGCGCCGGTACCATGATCAGACTCACCAAGGTGGAAAAGAGAAGTCCCCAGACGATGACGATCGCCAGGGGTTGAAGCATTTCCGAACCTTCCCCCAAACCCAGCGCCAGCGGTAACATCCCCATCACTGTGGTCAGCGCCGTCATCAGAATCGGACGCAAACGGACACGTGCTGCTGTGGTTACTGCGGCATAAACGGAGCGGCCGCTTTCTTTTTCTATTTCAATCTGTTCAACCAGTACAATCGCGTTGTTGACGACGATACCGGCCAGCATGATCAGGCCCAGCCACACCGGCATGGAAAGCGGTGTGTCGGTGATCATCAGCCCACTTGCCACACCAATGGTGGTAAAAGGCATGGCGAGCAGGATGATCAGCGGATTGCGCAGTGATTCGTATTGCACCGCCATCACCACGAATACCAGGAAGATGGCGAGTGCAAGCAGGAGATAGCCCATTTGCTGGCCTTCCTGAAGTTGTGTGCGCAAACCGCCGTCATAAAGGGTGTAGCCCTCCGGCAGTTGCATCCCGGCCAGCCGTGCATCGATCTCCGAGGTGATTTCGCTGAGGGATCGTTCATCGGAAACCGAACCGCTGATTTCCACAATACGGCGCTGGTTGTCCCGCATGATTCTGTTGGGGGTGACGGCCAGTTGAATCGTGGCCACATCGCGTAAACGTATGGGGGTGCGATCGCGCTGGCCGACAAGCAGGTTCTCCAGTTTGGCGCGGTTACTGGAATCCTCCTTGGGCAGACGCAGGCGGATGTTGTATTTGCGGTCCTTGTCCAGAAAATCGGATATGACCAGACCATCCAGCGCAACCTGCAAGGCCCGGCCCACCTGGCCTGGTTGAATCTGCAGATCGGCAGCCCGTTGGCGATCGATGTTTACCAGCAGTTCCTCCGAGAGATTGTCGTAATTGTGGGTGACATTTTTCAACCCCTCGATGTGGCTCAGTCTTTCAGCCACTTCATCCCCCAGGGCCTTGAGCACGGCAAGATCGTCACCGCGGATCCGGATGCTGATGTCATCGTCGCCTCTGCCAAGGCGGAAGCCATGGATGCCGCGTACCCGCGGGTAAATGCGAAAACCGACAAGACCGAGTTTGCGGATTTCGCCCATCATACGGCCGATCCATTGATGGCTGCTGAGTTGGCGTTGATCACTGGGGATGAGCTGGATATTGATGCCACTGCGATGGCTGGACTGGAATTCGGAGCGGCCAAAGATGAAGCCACCGACCGTGGTAAAGGCGGTAACCACTTCCGGCTGTTTTAAAAACAGTTCTTCCAGTTGTTTGACGGCCTTGTCCATTTCCTCCAGATCGGTGCCGCTGTCACTGACGACGCTCACCGAGATGTTGCCTTCATCCATGCTTGGCAGGAACGTTTGTTTGCCATGCAGGAGATAATAGAAGGAACCGCCCATCAGCGGCAGCAGGATGAGTATCGGCAACCAGGGAGTGGCGAGCATCTTGCCGATCAGATTTTGATAAGCCGATTGCAGGTGCGAAAACAGTCTGGTTACCGGGTTTTGCACGCGCAAGGATGGCCTGCCGGAGGAGGAACGTGATCCCAGGGCGGGTACCAGTGTCAGTGCGACCAGGAGCGATGCGAGGATGGCGGCGGAGAGGGTAATGATCAGATCGCTGAAGAGCAAACCGATCAGCCCTCCGATAAAGAGGAAGGGAAGAATCGCTGCCAGGTTGGTGGTGGTGGAGGCGATGATCGCGCTGTTTACCTCGGCAGCGGCGTCAACCGCTTCGTCACCGCCTTGTTCGGGCATTTGCTGATGCCGGCTGATGTTCTCCAGCATCACGATGGCGTTATCCACCAGCATGCCGACACCCAGCGCCAGACCGCCCAGGGTCATGATATTCAGGGTGAGGCCGCTGAGGGCCATGATGATCAGGGTAACGAAAATGGCAAGGGGGATGGAGAGGCCAATCACAAGGGTGCGTGTCAGATTGCCGAGAAAAAGATAAACCACAAGCATCGCCAGCACGGCACCACTGATCACCGCGACGCTGGCATTATGCAGCGAGTGACGGATATAGATGGATTGATCGGATGTTTTGGCAATCCGGATGTCGGGCGGGATGATCTTTTGAGCCTGCAACCAGTCCAGACGGGCGCTGACAGCATCCACCACATCCACCGTGTTGGCGCTGGGTTGTTTCTGAATGGAGAGTTTGATCGCCGGCTGGTTGTTGAGACGGACCCGCAGGCGCTCCTCCTCATGGGTGTCCAGAACACGGGCGACGTTGCGGATGCGGAGTGCTTCACCGTCGTTGCTGTCTGCCGGTTCAAGCGGCAACTCCCCCAATTGCATGGGATTGGTGATGCGTCCTGCCGTGCGGGTGGTGAGTTCCTGCTCGGCGAAATAGATGCGGCCGCCGGGGTAGTCACGATTTTCTTCCGCCAGTGCTTTGCGCAGATCATCAAAACCCAGTCCCAGGCTGGCGAGGCGTTCCTGATCCACGATGAGCTGGATTTCACGTTTGCTGCCACCACCCACTTCCGCAGAGGCCACGCCGGGCAGGTTGACGAACCAGTTGGAGAGCTCGTAATCGACCCAGTCCCGTAACTGGCTGGATTCGCGTTGCGAGGAGCTCACCGCCAGTTGCAATACCGCAATCTGTGAAGGATCGCGTTTGTAAATGACGGGCGGTTCGATTGTCGCGGGCAGGAAACGTTTGGCGCGGTCCAGACGGGTGCTGGCATCCCGTAAGGCAAGATTGATATCGGTGCCGTAGGGGAAGCTGAGATCAACAGAGGAACGGCCTTCGGTGGTGGTGGACTGAATCGCGATGGCGTTTTCGGTAATCGCCAGTTGTTCCTCCAGTTGGCGGGTGATTTGATCTTCCATGATCGGTGCAGGGACACCGGGATCGTTGATCCTCACGCGCACTTCGGGGTAGATGATATGGGGTAACAGATCGATGGAAAGCCGATCGATGGAAAAGACGCCAAGGATCACCACGGCCAGTGACAACATGATCACGGCGATCGGCCGGTGTATTGACCATGCGGCTATTCCACCGCTGCGAAATCGCTGGCGCATCATGCGTCCTTGTCGGTGCTTTGTTTGTTTTTGCGGTTGTTTGCCGCAGGCAGGATGGTGACCTTTGTTCCCTGCTTCAGACCGATAAAGCCTTTCACGACAACCCGATCACCCGGTTTGAGTCCACTGATGACTTCGATATCGTTACCAAGCTGAATACCGGTTTGCACCCGGGTTTGCTCAATCACATTATCGGCGTTTACCCTGAAGACATATTCCCCTTTGCTGTCATGACGGATTGCAGCAACAGGGATGTTTTTTCGTGGAGTGGTTTGTGAACGGATCGTAATGCGGCATAACTGGCCGGGTCTTGCCCCGGCAGGAAGGGAGTCGGGCCGGACTTCGATGGTGCCCTGTCGGGTACGCGGATTAATGCTGGGATAGATGCGGCTGATGCTGGCCGGATAGTGTTGATCACCCAGTGCATCGATGCGTACCTGAACCGGCGTATTCGGTTTGATATTGGCAAGCAGCAGCTCCGAAAGATGAATGACGATCTTCAGTTTTGCTGGATCAATCAGACTCAAAATATGACTGTGCAAGGGCACGACGTCACCGACTTCATAGTGCCTTTCGCTGATCACCCCGGCGAACGGAGCGCGGATGCGGGTGTGTGCCAGACGGGTTTGCAACAGGGAGACTTCCGCGCGTGCCAGTTCAACCGCAGTCTGGGAACGCGCCAGTTCATCTTCGGAGGCCAGGTTTTTTTTGGACAGGCTTTGAATGCGACGCGCATCCACGCGGGCCTGTTTCAGGTTCGCGCTGGCTTTGTTCAATTCCGCCTGGATCAGACTGTCATCAATTTGTGCAATAATGGCGTTCTTTTCCACCCGGTCACTTTCATAGTACGGCAGGCGGATGATGCGCCCCTCTTCCTGGTTAAAAATTCTCACCGTGGTAACGGCTTGCAAGGAACCGGTAAGCAGGCGGGTGTCACCAAGCGGGCTGTGTTTAACCGTAACAACCGAGACGCTGCTGCTTGACTTGGGACGGCCGTGGGATGATGGTGCCTGCTCACAACCTGCCAGGCCGATTAGTAACAACAGTATCAGTGTTTTTTTCATTATTACCAGCAATATCTTAAGGGTTTGGGTTTGACCGAACCTTCGCCAAAGTTATGATATTATTGCACGTTTGCTTTAAAAATAGGACTTTATGAGCCATTTTCGTTACACCAGCGCACCGCATGAAGGGCGCAGGGATCTGCGCAACCTGCGGCGCATGTTTCCCTATATCTGGGAATACCGTGGGCGGGTGCTGCTCGCTATGTTGAGCCTTGTTCTTGCCAAAGTCGCCACTGTCGGGGTGCCACTGGTACTCAAGGAGATCGTTGATGCGCTGGATGCTTCGCAAGGCAGGGTGCTGGCCTTGCCGCTGGTGCTGTTTCTGGCATATGGGCTGTTACGCCTGGCGGGAAGCTTTTTTAACGAGATGCGCGATGCGATTTTTGCGCGTGTCCGTTACCACGCAATGCGGCGTTTATCCCTCCAGGTATTGCAGCATCTGCATGAACTTTCCTTGCGCTATCATTTGCAACGCCGTACCGGCAACATCACCCGGGATCTCGAGCGGGGCACGCTGAGTATCAGCTCGATCCTCAATTACCTGGTATTCAATATTTTTCCTACCGCAGCCGAGTTCATCCTGGTTGCGATTATTCTGTTGGGCCGCTACGAGTGGCATTTCGCCATGATCACTTTCGTCACGGTGGCGGTCTATATCGGTTTTACCCTGGCCGTGACCGAATGGCGCATGCATTACCGGCATACCATGAATTCGCTGGATTCCCAGGCAAGTGGCCAGGCCGTTGACAGTTTGCTGAATTACGAAACAGTAAAATATTTTAATAATGAAGCACACGAACTTCATCGGTATGACAAGACCCTGCAGCAATGGGAGGAGGCGGCGATAAAAAGCCAGACTTCAATGTCGCTGCTTAATTTCGGCCAGGGCGGCATTATTGCCATCGGCCTTACCCTCATCATGATTTATGCCGGCAACGGCGTGGTTAGCGGAAGCATGACACTGGGCGATCTGGTACTGGTCAACACCATGATGTTGCAGTTGTTCATGCCACTGAATTTCCTCGGCATTATTTACCGGATGTTGAAACATACCCTGGCCGACATGGATCTGGTGCTCAAGCTGCTCGACAGGGAGACGGAAATCAGGGACAAGCCCGCTGCCGCGGATTTGAAGATAAGCAGGGCGGAAGTGCGTTTCGAACATGTTTGTTTTGCTTACCAGCCGGAGCGTCCCATATTGCAGGACATCTCTTTCACCATTCCACCCGGAAAAAAGATTGCCGTTGTCGGACCCTCCGGTGCGGGCAAGTCCACCCTGGCGCGTCTGCTGTTCCGTTTTTATGATGTCAGCAGCGGACGTATTCTGATCGATGGACAAGCTGTCGATGAGGTGACCCAGCAAAGTTTGCGGCGCGCCATCGGCATTGTGCCGCAGGACACCGTATTGTTTAACGAGTCCATTTACTACAACATCCAGTATGCCCGGCCTGACGCCAGCAAGGAGGAGGTTTACCAGGCAGCAAGGCTGGCCTCCATCCACGATTTTATCAGCAGCCTGCCACAGGGTTATGACACGGTGGTGGGGGAAAGGGGGCTGAAACTCTCGGGTGGAGAGAAACAGCGGGTGGCCATCGCCCGGGTTATCCTGAAAAATCCGCCCATCCTGATTTTTGACGAAGCGACCTCTTCGCTGGATTCGAAATCGGAACAGGCCATCCTTTCCGCTTTAGAGGAAGTGGCTGAAAAACACACCACCCTGGTGATTGCGCACCGTCTCTCCACCATCATCGATGCGGACAGGATTCTGGTGATGGAACAGGGGCAGATTGTGGAGCAGGGCACGCATCACGAGTTGCTGAGCGCCGCGGGGCTGTATGCACAGATGTGGGCGTTGCAGCAGGAAGAGAAGCTAATCGCGGAAGAGGTGTTGCACACAGTGTGAAAAACCCTTTTGGTTCATATGCTTATAACTATTGCGGGGAATCGCCAGAGGCATCGCTTCCGGCGCAGCCAGTGGGTATAATAACGGCTTCGCATCTGGAGTTTTTAACATGTCCGATCTGAAATCTGAAATAACGCGCCAACTGGAGGCGGGCAGTTGTGCTGCCAGTGAGCTGTTTGCGTTGCAGGTCATCGATAACAGCATGGAACCGGAATTCCGCAAGGACTGTATCATTGTCATCGATCCCGATGGGGTGGTGAGAGACGGTGTTTATGTCGTTGCCTTGATTGAAAGCGGTTATATTTTCCGCCAGCTCAAAATCGAGGATGAACGTTATTTCATCCAGCCGCTGAACGAAGATTACCTGCATGAAAGACGTGAGATTGCGCCGGATGCGATCAAAGGTATTGTTGTGCAGCAGGCCCCACCCAATGGCCGGCGGAAAGAACGCAAGAAGTATACCTATCAATAACAGTCCAAAGCCGCAAGACAAACAGTGGAAAAGTTGCCTGTGTATTGTTAATGGGTCAGCTTCCCGACACACTTTTATCTTTACTCTTGCATCTTTACCCTTGTATCTTATTTTTTATAATTCACACTTAATTGCTCAGGGCGCAACTTGGGCGTAAAAAATTCATCTGCTTCATCTTCATCAACGGTTTCACCATCACTTTTTACCATCGGCTGCTCGTAATCAGCCCAGCCGCGCAGACCTGTTTTCAGTGAGGTGACGTTTTGGTATCCCATTTGTTGCATCACGTCACAGGCAAAGACACTGCGATTCCCGGAGCGGCAGATGACAATGATTTCCTTGTCACGTGCTTCGACCAGTTCCGGTACGGTTTCTTCATAATCATATTCACAGGCGGTTTCCAGAATACCGCGGGGTACGTTGATGGAACCGGCAATGTGCATGGCCTCAAATTCATAGGGTTCGCGAATGTCCAGTAACATCACTTCCCGTTGTTGCAGGATTTCTTCGAGGTCCCAGGGAAAGATTTCATTTACACGCTCAGCGGTTTCAGCAACCAGATCAATAAATCGTTTCATGAAGATATTCCGAAGTTTGTTAAACAGCTGTTCCGAATACCAGTCCACATGAAATGATTTGGTATTCGGAACATCTGTTTAGTTGTTGGTATTAACGGAATTTTTTGAAAATCCCTGTTCCACGGCCATTACCGCAGCTTCCACACGGGAGTGTACATCGAGTTTGCGTAAAATGGCCTTGACATGAAGTTTGACCGTGCCGTCCGAAATACCCAGGTTACGCGCAATCGCCTTGTTACTCTGGCCTTCCGCCAGCAGCCCGAGGATTTCGGTTTCGCGCGGGGTAAGTTCGGAAAAGGGACTGGTTTCCGGTGTTTCCTCTTCGGTTGTATTTCCGCCCTGCACAGCTTTTGCCAGGATGGGTGCCAGATCCGGGGCAACCACGGTTTTGCCGGATACGATATCACGCAGGGCGAGCACCAGTTGATCGGGTTCCATGTCTTTTAACAGATAGCCTTGTGCGCCCTGGCGCAGGGATTCCAGCAGATCATTTTCATCCGTGCTGGTCGTCAGCATGACGATGGGCAATTTGATATCGAGTTCGCGCAGAAGTTTTAACACCCCCAGGCCATCGATACCGGGCATGCGCATGTCAAGCAGGATGATATCAGGTTGAAGTTCTTCAACCAGTCGCTGGCCCTCCTGGCCGCTGCCGACGGAGGCCACGACTTCTATGCCACGACTCGTCAGCAGGCCTTCCAGGCCGACACGGAAGAGGGTATGGTCGTCAATCAGTAATACACGCAGATTCATGGCAGGATATTGGGTTTTGTCAATTCAACTCGCACACTGTTGTCAGGGGTCTCTTTTTCCGGGGCCGGTTCCGGATAACGGAAGTGCAGAATAACCCGTGTTCCTTCACCCGGTTCACTCTCAAGACGGAATTCGCCGCCGATACGTTTGGCCCGTTCCTCCATAATACTCAGACCGAGATGATCTTCAGATGTCAGATCGGATTGGGGCAATATTGTCATGCCGACACCGTCGTCTTCAATCAGGATACGGCAATCACCCTGAACATCACTGCGCAGAATGACACGTACCGTATGTGCCTGACTGTGCTTGCGAATATTGTTGAGAGCTTCCTGAATGATACGCAGCACCTGAACTTCGATACTGGCGGGCAATTGCAGCACGTTCCATTCTTTCTGCAAAAAGATGGAAATATCCGATTGGTTACGGAAACGTTCAATCAGGTGTTCAACCGCCGGGATCAGCCCCCGTTTGTCGATAGGAGCGCGGAAATGGGTGATCAATTCACGTAATTCACCGTATGCTTCATCAAGGTTGTTTTCGATTTTTTCCAGTTCGTACCATGTTGCCTGTTCCTGTCCCTGGCGCAGGGTTTCATCCAGGACGCGCACCTGAAAACGCAAACTGGCAAGTGTCTGCGCAAGAGAGTCGTGCAGTTCATGCGCCAGGCGGGTACGTTCTTCCATGATGGAAAGACGGTTGGCTTCGTCGTCAGAACGGGCTTTGTCAATCGCCATGCCGAGATGGCGCCCGATGCTAGTCAGCAGATCCTGCAAATCTTCCTGCATGTTGAGGTTGTCATAATCGACAAACAGGTTATAAACGCCCAGCATCTTGTCGCGGTATTGCAACGGAACGACGATCATGCCGATATTTTCATTGTCAAAAAATGTGCGGCCGATAATTTTGTCACATTGCGCAATGTTCTGCTGAAACAGCACTTTACCATCGCGGTAGGCATCACCACATAAACAGGTTTCCGAGGGGATCAATTGTTCCCGTTGCATCAGATCATCATCCAGCCCGATACTGGAGACCAGGCGCATCTGGTTGTCGTCCGTCACCAGCCGCACCACGGCAGCACGTGCATTCACCACGTCTTTGAGGGTGTCCAGAAAGCGGGTGAGCAGATCTTCCAGATCGCGCGAAATATTGATGCTTGCGGCGACATCATAGATGATTTCCAGGGAATGGGATTTCCGTTCGATGTGTTTAGTCTGTTTCCTTACCTGGCTCTGCATGTCCTGCGAAAGTGTTTGCAGGTTGTCACTCAGGCTGTTGATGTCCGAGAACAGTGCATTGAATTCACGGGACTCGGTTGCCGGCAGACGCGCGGAGAGGTTGCCTTCCCGCATTTTGATCGCCCAGTTACGCAGTGATGTAAGGGGTTCCAGGAAGTTTGTATGTACCAGCAACAGCAGACGGATGATTAAAACCACGATCGTCGTGGAGATCAGACCAATCCCCAGATAAAAGGCCGCGCCGGCCGGGGTGGTGCTCAGATACCAGAATGCGCCGAAGGTGGAGAGTAATATCAGTGTGGCGATGCCCAGGACAGTGGTGCAGAGATAGCTGCTGCGCCAGCTTCCTTTGGTGACCTTGCAATAGGCGAGGCCGGAACGCCTGGTGGATGCGCTTGCTCCGGCAGGCCCTTGCTGTGCCTGTGGCGATAGCGGGGCTACGGTTTTTACTTCAGTATTGTGCATCTGTCTTTCTGCACCGGTTTAGCAGTTGCCTGCGGCAGGCAATGCAGGTTGAACACATATGAGTATGTTTCTAGCTCTCCTTTGCATCCTCTGGGGCGACAAAATTAGGGTCATTTGGATTCAGAAAGATGAAGTTATACTGGCCCGGTTCCAGTTCAACATAATCCAGGGTAGCGCCTTTCAGCAGTTCAATACAGGCAGGCGCGATGACGATTTTAACACCTTCTGAGGTAAAACTCAGGTCATTCCCGTCTTGCTGATCGTCGAAACCCATGGCGTACTGAATTTCGCCGTTCTCCTTGCGTTTGGCGGCGATACGCAATGGCAGATTTTCCATTTGACCTTGTTTCGCGGAAATAAGGATCTGCTCAGCAGCAGAGGCACTTACAGAAAACATGAAAAATACTCCAATAAAACAATATCTTACACAAAAACCGAGTAGAATACTCAATTATAACGTTTTTTCGGACTTAATGGAACGCACAAAGCGGACGAAACGCTCCGCCCAGTGGTTGTAAGAGGTGTCCCGCAGGTGGGCATAGGAGGCGAACAGGTTTTTGTAGATTACCCCATCATTTTTACCGTCAATACCCATACCCCGTTTAATGCGATAGCCGAAGCTGATTGGATCAGGGAGCTCCTCCAGGGCGGAATAATGAAATTCGTGTGCAGGATAAGTCCGCTTGTCTGCCGCTGTCAGGCGTGGCCAGGGGTGTGCGTCTGTCTCTTCCAACTGGACATAGCCCCGGCCGACCGGTTTGGCATGCATCTGAATCTCCCCGGGGATGATGCCCACCATTTCATGCCGCTCGTCTTTCCAGCTGAGACTGCGGCTTAAATACATCAGTCCGCCGCATTCGGCATAAGCGGGCAGTCCATCTTCGATCGCCTGCTTGATCTGCCGGCGCAGCGGCAGGTTGGCTTCCAGGGCTTGCATGTGGGTTTCGGGGAATCCTCCACCGATAAAGAGACCATCACATTCGGGCAGGCAGTTGTCGCTCAGGGTATTGAACTCGACCAGTGTCGCGCCGGCACGCTGCAAGGCTTCGAGATCATCGGGGTAATAAAACCCAAAAGCACTGTCCCGCGCGATGGCAATGCGAACATCAGCACTCTTTTGTTGTTGGTAGAGTGCAAAATCGGTGGCAGGTAATGCGGGGGCGTTGCCCGCAATTTCAAGCAGCCGATCGAGTTCCACCTGTTCACCGATGAGTTTGCCGATGAGATCGATCTGTTCCCGGGCCTGACCGCTTTCATTACTCGGGACAAGTCCGAGGTGACGTTCGGTAATGGCCAGGGAGGGGTTGTGGTAAACAGCACCGACAACCGGAACGCCGGTGTAATGTTCGAGCACGGCGCGCAGTTTGTCCTCATGGCGCTGCCCGCGGATCTGGTTGAGAATGATACCTGCGATATGCAGTTGCGGATCAAAGTTTTGATAACCCAATACCAGCGGTGCGATACCGCGAGTCATACCCTGCACGTCAATCACCAGGATCACCGGGGTTTTCGTCAGACGGGCGAGAGCGGCATTGCTGTTGCTGCCTTCGATGTCCAGACCGTCATACAATCCCTTGTTGCCTTCTATAATGGAGATGTCACAGCCGGCAGAATAGTGTTGCATGGTGGCAAGGATTTCATCCTTCTGCATGGTATAGAAATCGAGATTGATACAGGATCTGCCGGTTGCCTTTCCCAGCCACATGGGATCGATGTAGTCGGGGCCTTTTTTGAAGGGCTGGACGCGTTTACCGTTGCGCTGCAGGGCGGCACACAGGCCAATGCTGATGGTGGTCTTGCCGGAGGATTTGTGTGCCGCGGAGATGAGCAGGCGATTCATCGGTCAGCCAGGAGGGGGGAAAGAAAGGGAAGGGATGTCAATGACAGAGCCCTTCCGGCTTGAGAGGCTTCAACCTTGAAGATTATTTGTGATGTGGATCCACATCCGCATCGGCAAGGCTTACCGGCATGAAGCGCAGGATCTTCACCGCCAGCGCGACAATGATGAGGGCAACGGCGAAACCACCCAGGCCAAGTCCGAATTCCGCAAATGTCGGATTGTAGGTATTGACGATGCCGTCAGAGAAACTGCTTTCGACCACTTTGCCGGGGAACAACACCAGCGGATAAGCCTGCGAGCCGATGATGATGACATACATTTGCGCCAGTCCGCCAAGGATCACCAGCACAGCACCCAGACCGACCAGTGCACGGGACTTGCCCCAGCTTGGGTGGTAGAACAGCGCCAGCGGTACGAGGCTGCCGAGGATGATCTGACCGATCCAGAACATTTGTGTGTAGATGCCGCCATCGCTGAGGATGAATTTTTCAACCCCGTGGTGTTCGGCAGCGTAAAGGTTGGTGAGATGATAGGCGATGACAAAATAGAGTACGCCCGCAACGAATACACCAAGCAGGTTCTTCAGCCGCCCGAAGAGGGCGTCACCGAAGGGACGGTTGCTCCAGCTGCATGCAGCCATCATTACCAGCAGGAAAATCGCCAGTCCGAAGGAGAAGGACATGACAATGAACATCGGCGCCATGATGGCGGCATCGAGTGCCTGACGGGCGACGATGAAGCCGAAGATGGAACCGGTACCGGTGGTCAGGGTCAAGCGCCAGATAAAGGCAGCAAAACCAACCGGTTTCTTGTATTTCTCCATGCGCCGGTCCATCAACATCCAGATATAAACGATGACAATGGCGAAGAAACCGTTATACAGGATCATGTTCCAGGCGAAGATCGATTTGAAATTGTAGATTGTCATGGCAACAATCAGACGATCCGGGCGTCCCAGGTCGAGTACCAGAATCATCAAACCACCTGCCAGCAATGCAATAGAGAGCAGGGCCGACATTGGAGCCAGAGGTTTGTATGCCGTCTTGTTGAACACCGAGGAGATGGAGGCCACGTTGAGTGCACCCGATGCGGCGACAATCAGAAAAACGGCGAATACGTGTGGAATTCCCCAGGCGATCTGGTTGTTCATGCCGGTGACATGGTGGCCGTTGTGTTCCATATAAAAGGCTGAACCCAGGCTTACCAGCACAATCGCGCCGAGAATACCTAACAGAACCAGATAACCGGAACTGCGTCCTTCGATTTCCGAGAAGTGTATTTTTTTCATCTTACTGGACTACTCGCTGAACTGTTAAATACCCTGATAACGAACGCCGGTGTCCAGACCGAGATCTTCCCGAATCTGTTCACCACCATGCTGTTTCAATTCAATGGAAATGTCACTGTTGGGATCCTTCAGATCACCAAACAGCATGGCATTGTGTTCGGCCTGATTACATGCTTCAACACAAGCTGGTATGCCATCATTATCCACCCGTTTCACGCACATGTTGCATGCCTCGACCGTACCCATGCCGCGGGGTGCATTGACGGATTGGTCATGCAGTTCTTCATGAATGAAGGAACGTGCCTTGTAGGGGCAGGCCAACATGCAGTAGCGGCAGCCGATACAGATGTGGCGGTCTACCAGGACAATGCCATCTGCCCGTTTCATGGAGGCGCCAGTGGGGCAGACATCCACGCAAGGCGGGTTTTTACAGTGCTGGCACATCATTGGCAAAGACATGACATAACCGGTTTGTTTGTCGGTCACTTTGACCTTGCGGATCCACTGTGCCTTCTGCAGTTTTGAAGAGTGTGCTTCATTCTCACTGGCAGCCCCCCAGGCGTGTTCCTCTTGACATGCACTGACACAGTCGGTGCAGCCAGTGGCGCATTTATTGGTATTGATCAGAATCCCCCAGCGTACCTTGTTGCTTGCAGGCTGATCTGCGGGTTTTGCCTGGGCGACCTGGTGCAGCACAACACCGGGAGCAACAGCCAGTCCGGCTCCTGCCACCACTTTGGAGATGAACTGGCGGCGGGCCTGATCGGTATACGATTCGTTTTTCTTCATTACTCTGTCCCCCCTGATGTTACGTTATCAAGTTTTTTTGTGGTCAGAGGATCATTTTCTTTAAACGCAATCGTATGATGCGGGCTTGTTTCGTCATTCAGCGTGTGCCGCGCGTTACTGTTTTCGGGGGTGTCGCGATGACAATCGAAACAATCGATTTTCACAGCTGCGTAGTTGTGGCAACTGCTACAGAAGTGTTCGCTTTCACCAAACCTGGCATAACTACCATCCTTTTTGGGGGTGACATGGCAGTTCACGCATTCCACCAGGCTGAACTTTTTGGTGCGGATACCCCTGCGCATGGTGTCGTCCCGTTGGTGCAGGAGGAACTCCATATGGTTTTTGCGCATTTTGGAGACAGGTTCCACACAACCATACTTTTCCGTCGCCTTGGCTTTCGCTTTCGGTACGACAGGAGAAGCAGGTTCACCCGCATGGAGTGGCAGGGCGAGTAACAGCCCCACCGCCGCTATAACAATCTTCTGTCTAAGTTGTCCCAGTGACACGGTAGTTTACCCCTCACCCATTGCCATATCGATGTAACCGGTCGGGCAGACGTCAGCACAGATATGACAGCCAATGCATTTTGAATAATCGGTAGCCACGTAACGGCCCATGGTCGCCTCTTTTGGCGGTACGCGGTAGACAGCATCCTGAGGACAGTAGATGACACAGTTGTCACATTCGAAGCACATCCCGCAGCTCATGCAACGATTGGCTTCTTCGATGACTTCTTCCTCAGGCAGGCCTTTCATGCGCTCATGGAAATGACCCAGTACTTCATCGGCATTGGGTACATCTTCTTCCCGCTTGTGGCGCGGGGTGTAGTTGAAGTGGCCCAGGAACAGCATGTCTGCGGTGATGATTTCCTGTTTGGAGCGATCCTCGAAGTTATGCACCGCGAAGTTGGATGAGGAAGTGCCCCAGGTGCTGGTGTGGTCATACTCGGCCGGGTCGAGACCGGCTTCGTGCAGTTTCTGCAACAAATCGAAATGATGCTTGTCGATCTTGGGGCGTTTGCCGAGACTTTCATTCTTCAGGTAGTGATCGATACTTTCCACGGCAATGGACGCCTGGCCGATGGCAGTGGTCAGCAGGTGAGGGCGCACGATGTCGCCGGCGACGAAGTGACCGGGTTTGCCGGGTACCTGGTAATGTTGATCGGCATCGATGAGGCCTCTTTCGTTGCCCACCGACTCGAAGCCGTCCAGTTTGCCGCCCTGGCCGATAGCGGCAACCAGCAGGTTCAGCTCAATTTCATATTCGGAACCTTCGATCGGGGTTTTGCCGTCTTCTTCGAGTTTTTGCACTTTCAGTGCCTTGGCACGGCCGTTTCCGTCGAGGATGACTTCAACCGGTGTAACACAGCCGATGATTTCGATGCCTTCACGCTGTGCGTCGTGAACTTCGTGCTCGGCAGCGTTCATTTTGTCAACCGGTGAACGGCTTAACAGGGTGACTTTTACATTCTCACGCTTGGCGTTGTCATCAAACTTGTGAACGGTCTTGCCAAGAATGACATTTTCCGGCGCATCATCGGCGGACATGCCCTTGACGGTGCCAAGACGGCGCGCCACCGAGGCCACGTCGATGGAGGTGTCGCCACCGCCGACAACCACTACGTTGTCGCAGACTGCCTGCATACGGCCGTCGTTGAAAGCTTCCAGGAATTCGATGCCGATTACGGCATTCACTGCTTCCTCGGCACCCGGGATGGGGAGTTGACGACCTGCCTGTGCTCCAACGGCCCAGACGATCGCGTCATAATCTTTTTCCAGTTGTTCAACGGTAATGTCTTTACCGACCCAGGTGCCCAGCTTGACTTCAACACCCATCTCGGTGATGCGGTTGATTTCACCGTCAAGCACGTTGCGTGGCATACGATAGCCGGGAATACCGTAGCGCATCATGCCACCCAGGCTGTCATGGTTATCAAACACTGTTGCCGCATGCCCTTTGCGGCGCAGCTGGTAGGCTGCTGCCAGGCCGGCAGGGCCGCCACCGATAATGGCAACCTTTTTGCCGCTGTCTTTGCCAGTCATGAACTTGAAGCTGTTGTCCAGCGCGCTGTCGCCAATGTATTGTTCGATGGAATTGATACCGACAAACTCCTCGACTTCATTACGGTTACAACCGTCTTCACATGGTGCGGGACAAACTCGGCCCATGACGGAAGGGAAGGGGTTGGCGTCGGTGGAACGGCGAAAGGCGTATTCCTGCATGCTCAGATCGTCGGCCGGTTTTTCGATGCCACGAACGATGTCCAGCCAGCCGCGAATGTCCTCACCGGCAGGGCAGCTGCCCTGGCAGGGGGGAGTCCGATGTACATAGGTCGGGCACTTGTGGGAAGAGTCTTCCTTGAAAATTTTGTCGGTTAACGATTTCCAGGTAGTGTCACCTTCTTTGAAACGACGAAATGTCAATTTTTCGTTTTGCATATCATCACGGGAAGTAGCCATGCAAATTCTCCTAATGTAATCGATTCGGTTTTACCGGACTCTATTCTAAATCAATAATTTTATTCATCATCCTCATCATCATCAGCAGGCGCATCGCTCAGGATAATGGCCTCGCTTACCAGCTGATGAAGACTAACAATATCGGTCATGCCAAAGCCGTAGTAAGGTAAAACCTTACTGAACTGACTTTTGCAAATCGCGCAGATTGCAGCGATATTGGTGACACCAAATTCATCAATAACTTCTTTGTATGCCTGCATGCGTGGCAACGCACCTTTGACCCGGATTTCCATCAAATCGTCGGTCAACAGGCCACCACCGCCACCGCAACAGAAAGTGGCCTCGCCAATCGTATCCGGCGCCATATCGTGGTAATTGTTGCAAACCGTTTTGATGATCGCGCGTGGAATTTCCAGTTGGCCACCCGGCTTGTCGCCCATACGCGTGGCGCGAGCGACATTACAGGAATCGTGGAAGGTGACAGTCATATGATCATTTTCAGAAGGATCAAATTTGAGCTTGCCCTGCTGGATCAGGTCATAAGTGTATTCACAGATATGCTGCGGTACAGGGTAGTTGGGATCCAGGAAGTCGAATGGTCCTGCCAGGGTGTTCAGGAAACTGTAGGCAACACGCCAGGCGTGACCGCATTCACCGAAAACAATACGTTTGACGCCGAGATCCTGGGCAGCTTTGCGGATACGGCGGGCGGCTCGGCGCATGTTTTCGTAACTGCCGATGAACATGCCGAAGTTGCCGGCTTCCGACGCATAGGAGCTCATGGTCCAGCTGGCGCCTGCTTCATGGAAGACCTTGGCATAACCGATGAGGCCGTCCACGTGGGGTTCGGCGAAGAAATCGGCAGAAGGGGTGACCAGCAGAATGTCCGCACCTTTCACATCCAGCGGGAACTTGATGGGAACACCGGTATCGTCTTCCACTTCTTCTTCCAGACCTTCCAGTGTGTCTGCCAGCGCTGGCTGAGGAAGGCCAAGGTTATTCCCGATTTTGAATACCTTGCCGAGAATTTCGTTGCAGTATTTCTGACCGACACCGATCGAGTCCATGATTTCACGGGCCGCCATGGAGATTTCAGCGGTATCGATGCCGTAAGGGCAGTACACGGAACAACGCCGGCATTGGGAACATTGGTGGAAGTAACTGTACCATTCGTCCAGTACATCCTTGGTCAAATCAATCGCGCCGACCAGTTTCGGGAAGTATTTGCCTGCAAAGGTGTAGTAGCGTCGGTAGACTTTGCGCAGTAAATCCTGGCGCGCCACCGGCATGTTTTTGGGATCCGAGGTACCCAGGAAGTAATGACATTTGTCAGTACATGCGCCACATTTTACGCAGGCATCGAGGTAAACCTGTAATGAGCGGTATTTGCCTTTCAGCTCGCCCAGTTTTTCGATTGCTTTTTCTTCCCAGTTTTCGACTAATTCGCCGGGATAGCCCAAAGGTTCCTGGAATTCCGCCTTGGCAACATACGGCTTGCTGTGTGCCATCGTCCCTTCTTTGATTTTAGGGATAACGGGAATTTCTTTTAATTCTGGAGTTTCAAAATCGGCCACAGTTTTTACCTCAAACGTATTTGCGTTGAGTGACGACTCGGTTAATTACCGGATTCAGCATCAAGTTTTGCTGCCCATGGTGCAAGGTGCCGCTTTTCACGTGGGTTGTCCACCTGGTTTCTGGTCGGACTAAAGAAAATACCAGGTGCATGCAGCAGTTTGCTGATTGGGAAAACAATCATTAACAGTGCAACCAGTGCCAGATGAACCAGCAGGGCAGGATCAGTGGGGAGTGGTTGCCAGTCAAAATACATCAGCCCGAGGAAAAATTGTTTCACTGCAACAATATCGGTATGCGTGACAAATTTCATGGAGATGCCGCTGAGTGCAATACCAATCAACAATGCCAGCATCAGATGATCCGAAGGTGCAGTTACGTAACGGACACGCTCTACCAGTACCCGGCGTGCCCACAGGCCGCCAAGTCCGGCAACCATGGCAAAGGCGGCGTATTTGCCGAATGGCTGGATCAGGGTTACCCAGAACCAGACGGGATCAGTGAAGTAGCGCAGGTGGCGCAACAAAATGAGCAGCAGGGCAAAGTGGAACATCCAACCGAAAATCCAGATCCATTTATTGGATTTGAACAGACTGGCAAACAGGACGACTTCACTTGCCATGCGCATCACTACACCGGATGTGGTTACCGGTGCCGGTGTAGTAGGAATCTTTAAAGGGGCAGGTGTATTGGCATACTGCATGATCTTTCTGACAAGACCAATGATCAGTATGGCGGTAGCCAGATAAAAAACAAGCGCATAAATAACGGACAGGGCCGACATGCTACTGATCCTTACGATGTTGAAAAACAGGTTGTTATTAATAAGGAGGGGAGTGTGCTCCCCTCCTTGGAGTAGGCTTTAAACGCAGCCAGTTGGTTTCGGCAAACCAGCGTATTTACAAGCCTGCTTGCCTGGGCCGTACGGGAACAGTTCGTACAGGTACTTGCTGTTACCTTTGTCTTTGCCCAGTTTCTTGCCAATTGCCTTGGTGAGAACACGAACCGCAGGAGCGATCTGATACTCTTCATAGTACTCACGCAGGAACTTGATAACTTCCCAGTGGTTTTCAGTCAGTTCAGTACCGTCTTCCTTGGCCATTGCTTCGGCAACGGCTGGTTCCCAATCATTCAGGTTAGCCAGGTAACCTTCTTCATCAGTTTCTAAAACTTTACCGTTTACTTCAATACCCATGGTATTTTCTCCTCGTTAAAAACTCTGTGTTGTAAATAAAATCACAGCCAAGCGTTGATTTTGTCGTTCTCAACCGTCAGATCGACAAAGCCTTTGTAATCGACGACTTTGATTCCGTCGATAATCTTGCTTTCATCTACGCCGCGGGCCTTCATGTCCGGACCGAGAACATAGATTGATAGGTCACTCAGTGCCTTTTCCACTGTTGCAGAGACAGTGTTGCCTTTCATGGCGCCATACACGCCGTCTTCAATCAGAATAACGGCGGCACCCTTATTGGCAAGACGCAAGCATGTTTGCAGAGAATTGCGATCAAAAGGCGATTTGTTGATAGTGTGTAACGTCGGCATTTTTCGAATCCTCTCTTAGAAACTGAATACGACATCTTGTTGTTCCAGGATCTCAGCCAGTTCCTGGGAAGTCACGACCTGGATGGAGTCTTTCTCCGCCCAGTCATCGTCTTCATCTTCGTATTTCAGATCCAGCAGATCATCGACAGTCAGACCCCGTGCATCGAGTGATTCTTTTTCAACGTAGATTTTATTGACATCATAATCACCCAGCGCCGAGTAGGTTGGCGAGAAGTTCTTGATGCCGAGTTCCGAGGTGTCCTGACCCTTGAGGATTTGGTAGACACCATCATCAACAAATGCCATTGCCACTTCCTGTTCGAAAGCTGCGCCAATCAGTACCACTTCCAGGGATTCCCAGGCATAGATGGTACCGTAGGGGGCCTTGCGATTGATGTACATGAATTTTTTAGTATCAGACATTTAGCACCCCAGCTTAATCACCAAACACAACGAGACGATCGCTCTGGATACCAGCTTCAATCAGCTGACCCAGGCCGGAAATACGGAAACCGGGGGCAATGTTATTACCGTCCTTACCGTTACGTTCCTGTTCGCCTTCATCAACGATACCACGCCGCTGCGCTGCAGCGACACATACCACCAAATCGAGATTGTGCTTTTCAGCCAGCTCTGACCAGGAGTTAACGATATGAATATCGTCCTGGGGTGGAGTGGTGTAACGGGTGCCGTTGTTCACGCCGTCGTGATAGAAAAATACACGGAAGATCTCATGACCTGCTTCCAGTGCGGCCCTGACAAAATTCAGGGCCGTTACGGAAGCTTCGTGGTTATAGGGACCTTCGTTGACCTGTATACCAAACTTCATCTGCGATCACCTTAGAAGCGGATGTGGGCGGAAGCATTCAAGCTGGCTCGGGCACCACGCCAGTTATCAATGTGATACTTGGTGAACGGCAGACCGGTCACTTCGAAGAAACGAGGCCAACCGATACGTTCGATCCAGTCATTGATGCGTTCCCAATCACGCGCGCCTTCTTTGTATGCCTTGAGGATCTGCTTGACGATGGCAGTCGCTTCAGGCCAGCGCGGCGGGTTGTTCGGAATACCGGAAGCAACCAGCTTGTGGAATGTTGGTTTGCTACGGGCATTGGAGTGGTTACCACCAACCCAGATGGAGAGCTTGCTGTTTTCCGGATCGTTGATCTGCATCGGCGGGCAGGGCGGGAAGCAGGCGCCACAGCAGATACATTTCTTTTCATCAACTTCCAGGGAAGGCTTGCCGTCGACCAGCGCCGGACGAATCGCCGCTACCGGACAACGTGCGACAACAGTCGGACGCTCACAAATGTTGGCTACCAGGTCGTGCGCGATTCTTGGCGGCTTGGTGTGTTGAACGTTAATGGCGATATCACCCTGGCCACCGCAGTTGATCTGGCAGCAGGAAGTGGTGATATGCACACGGTTCGGCATGTTGTGGCCTTTGAACTCGTCGATCAGCTCATCCATCATGGATTTGACCACACCGGAAGCATCCGTACCGGGGATGTCACAGTGCAGCCAACCCTGGGTATGGGAGATCATTGCAACGGAGTTGGCGGTACCACCGACGATGAAACCGGCTTCTTCCAGGGCATCAACCAACGGTTGAACCTTGGCTTCGTCGCTGACCATGTATTCGATGTTACTGCGGATAGTGAAGTGAATATAGCCATCACCGAATTTGTCGCCAATTTCGGTAAGTTTGCGCAGTGTAAAGACGTCGAGAATACGCTGGGTACCAGCCTTGACGGTCCAGATTTCATCACCACTCTTCGCAACGTGACGCAGTACTCCGGGACGCGGATGTTCATGGAACTTCCACTGGCCGAAGTTCTTGCGCATTACCGGGTGCATGTACTGAAAACCATCTGGGGCTCCAGATTCAATCGGCTGACGCATATCTTCTAGTGCCATATCTTTCTCCTGATACGATTCGTAATATTTAGTTCTTGATTCGAAAAGCTGATGGAATTAGCTCGCAGCCTGTTCTGCTTTGCGGGCGAACCATTTTTCGGCTTCTTCATCCCAGCCATCCATACGGACGTATGAACTCTGGCGTGGGTTGTTAACCATATGCGGGTCAACTTCGACACCGATACCTTCGAGGAAGTTAACCAGACCGATGCGTTCGATCATTTCGCCGGTACGTTCGTGTTCAAGTGCGTTTTCTGCGAAGAAGTCGATGATTTCTTCAGCAAGCTCGACCAGTTTTTCGTAATCTTCTTCGGTTTCCAGTTTCATGAACGGTACAACAACCGTACCCATGAGGTCACCGATTTTCAGCGTGCGCTTACCACCGATGAGGATGGTAATGCCCTTGTCGTCACCAGGAGAGAGTGCCTTGTTCATGACGTTGAGACAGTGCATGCAGCGAACACACTCGTGATTGTCAACCGTGAGGGTGTTGTCATCGTTGAGCGTCATGCAGTTGGTGGGACAACGGGAAGTAACATTGTCAATGACATAGTCACGGCCCTTGGCTTCAACAAACGCCTTGACTTCGTCCTGATCGATCTTCATGTCGTCACGCCAGGTGCCGATCACTGAAAAGTCTGAACGCTCAATCGAGTTCTGGCAGTCGTTCGGGCAGCCGGAAACCTTGAACTTGAATTTGTAGGGCAGGGCCGGACGGTGAACATCGTCGGTGAAGTTGTTTACCAGCCAGCGCATGATGCCGTGCTCGTTGCAGCAGGACTGTTCACAACGGGCAGAGCCGATGCAGGACATGGCGGTACGTACGCAAGGACCGGCACCACCCATGTCGAAACCGTATTCATTGATATCGTCAAAGAAAGGCTGGGTGTTGTCGGTGTCCACGCCGATGAACATGATGTTACCGGTCTGACCGTGGAAAGTAACCAGGCCGGAACCGTATTTTTCCCAGTCGTCAGCCAGGCGGTTGAGGATTTCAGTGGTGTAGAAGTTACCTGAAGGCGGCTGAATACGTACGGTATGGAATTCTTTGGAAGCGGGGAAGGCGTCGGCGACTTCGGAGAAACGGGGAATGATCCCGCCACCATAGCCAAATACGGAAACAGTACCGCCTTTCCAGTAACCCTTACGGGTTTCGTATGAGTGTTCAAGCTGGCCAAGCAATGAGCCAACAACTTCGTTGATGCGCTTGTCTGGGTGCTCATCACGCAGACGCTTGAAGCCGGAAATAAAGCTGGGCCACGGGCCATTTTCCAGTTCGTCAAGCATCGGAGTTTCGTAAATCTTTTTAGCCATGGCATTCTCCTTAAGGGGTTAGCCGGTTAAGCCGTTTAAGCCGTGAGTAAAAGTAAAACTTTTGTCTTGCCCCACTATGACGGGAAGCGATATTTTCAAAGTTGTGCGAAGTCTATGGCGAGCCGCGTTAAACGAACACCTCACTGATGGGGTGAATCCCGCTTTCGGGTTTATCCATTAAGGGATATAGCCTTTCCACTAAACCTGCTGCCATTCCCCGTTTTAAATCCGCACATGCAACAGGGAAACCCGATTTTTATTGGCGATAACAGCAGCTTATGCCTGTATCACAAGCTGGGTATACGTCTGTTGTCCGGATCTGGTTAAAATACCGCCAGGCAGCCAATTCAAGCTCAAGCAGCAAAAACAATCTTGAAATTTTGTGATTGGCCCCGACTTAACCGTTACTGACAACGGCTGTTTCTTTTTCTTGAGTAAAACACTCAGAAAGCACCCATAAACTGAATGCGTATTCTACGCTTGGTGGAGATGAATGCAACCACTTGATGAGACACAACCCTTTTTTGCGGAAATTCCGGCGGAAGGGCCGTTTTCGCTGCAGGATGAAAAGGCCTATCGTGAATGGCGCGAGGCAAAGCTGAACGATTATCCCTCGAAAGTAACGGATCTGGTCGTGGGGATAGACGATCCATTTGCCTTGTCAGAGGACGAGAAAAACAGATTACTGGCGCTCTGCCGGAAAACCAATATGGCGGTTTTTCAGCTACAAAAGCCGTGCGGCGATCCGGCCGACAAGGCGCAGGTCAAAAATATCGGCAAACAGCTGGGGCTGTTCCGCCTGGACAGCAATCTTTGCGCGGATGACGATGACATCACCTCCTTGACGGTCGTGTCTGATGGCCGGCATAAAACCTATATCCCCTATTCGAATCGTCCCATCAGTTGGCATACCGACGGTTACTACAATCCCCTGGACAAGCAGATCAGAGGGTTGTTGCTTCATTGTGTGACGCCGGCGGCGCGTGGGGGGGAGAATGATCTGCTGGATCACGAGATTGCCTATATCCATTTGCGCGATACGAACCCTGCATATATTGCGGCCTTGATGCAGCCGGATGCGATGACCATCCCGCCCAATGAGGAACACGGTACCCTGGTGCGTGGCCCCAGTCCCGGGCCGGTGTTTTCTGTCGACAGCCGGCAGGGATTCCTGCACATGCGGTACACTGCCCGCACGCGCAGCATCGAGTGGAAAAAGGACGGCATCACCGAAGAGGCGGCGGCCTGTCTGAGTGAATTTCTCAACAGTGATTCACCCTACATTTTCCACCACCGGTTGCAGTCCGGCCAGGGGTTGATCAGTAACAATGTGTTGCATACCCGCAGCGGCTTTGAAGATGATGAAGCCCGGGGGATAAAACGATTGCTCTATCGCGCCCGTTATTTTGATCGTATTTCAGACACCTGAACAATCACACGCAACTGGCAACTTACAATGGGAAGGAAGCTGCAGCATGCTTTGGTTAAGTGAATTGATTATGCAACGCCATGATCTCGAGAGCTTTGAGGATCTCAAAAAGGCCGTTGCCGAGAAGGCACGTGAAGGCGAGATGTTTTTCCGCATGGATGTCAGGCCCGCTTATACGGATACGCCTGAAAACTGGGAAGAACAGCTCGAAGCAACCTTTACCTCCGCACGTTGAATGGCAGAGTGAATCTTATGTTCTGGACTGAAGATAAAGATGACAAAACAGAATTCCAGGTACCGGAAAATGTCCTGGATGTTGTTTACAGGATAAAGTGCAAATGCATACCGCTCGAACATGCTTATGCATTGTCCGAGGCACTTCATCAGGCGTTGCCCTGGCTGGCGGATGAGCCGGTTGCCGGCATTCATCAACTATACGGTGCCGAGTCGGGCAATGGTTGGGAACGTCCCGATACCGAGGTGCTTTATCTCTCTCGGCGCCAGCATTTGATCTTGCGCCTGCCAAAAGCGCGCCTGCAAGAGGCAGAGCAACTCACGGGGCAGAAACTGGACGTGGGCGGTTATCCGCTGGAAGTGGGTGAGTTCACCACCCGGCGGCTCAGTGATTTATCGACATTGTTTGCGCGCGGCGTGATCGCGAAAGAGGGGCAGAGTGAAGTCGAGTTCATGGAAGAGAGCGCGCGGCAACTCGAAGCCATGGGAATCGAGGTGAAGAAAATGATATGTGGCAGGGAACGTTCCATTCGTTTGCCGCACACCACCTTGATCACCCGCAGTCTGATGCTGGCGGATCTGGAACAAAGCCAGTCTGTCCGTCTGCAGGAACTGGGACTGGGGCCGGAACGCAAACTGGGTTGTGGACTGTTTTTACCGCAGAAGAGTATCAGTGCGGTGAAACCGGACTAAAAGGGATATTGATCTCCCTATAGATTTTGGTTTAATTGGGCTCCTTGAGATATTTCTAAACATTATATTTTTGTCTAATAAACTGGATAGAGGTAAAAAAATGGCATTAGAAGTAAACGGCAAAACCATCGAAACCACAGAAACCGGTTATCTGGTGAATACTTCCGACTGGGATGAGGAAATTGCTGCAGAAATCGCAAGGAAAGAAGGCCTGGAATTAACAGAAAAACACTGGGATGTGATGAATTATCTGCGCGATGAGTATTTTCAAAACAATGGCAATCAACCCAATGACCGTAATCTGAACAAAGCCATGTCCGAAAAATGGGGCCGTAAAGTCACCTCCAAGGAGCTGTATGATCTTTTTCCCGGCAAGCCCAGCAAACAGGCTGGTCTGATCGCCGGTTTGCCGGAGAGCCGTCGCAAGGGCGGGTATTGATTCCCGGACAGATTCAGTGACATAGACCAAAGTGGATATGGCAACGGGGCACATCCGCTGGTAGATTTGCCGCCAAGGATTCCACATCCACAGATTATTTTTTATACACCTAATATATAGACAGGGGCAGAAAATGAGCGAAAAAGCGAAGCTGATCCAGGAAATGCTCGAAATGCAGAAAAAATTCAGGGAATACGAGCATAAGCACGGTGTGACCGCTGCTGATTACTATGCGGCCAAAGAGGGCCACGAATTGTATCAGTACCGTGAAAAGTATGCTGAGCTGGCTGACAAGGTAAATGCCTTGGCGCACAAGGAAAAAGGCTCCACGCGTTTTTATTGAACGGCGTTTGTGTCAGTAAAAAAGGCCGCAAATGCGGCCTTTTTTATGCCCGGCAACAAACAGCTAAATAAGTGTTCCGAATACCAGATCATTTAACATTATTGGCAGATTCTGGTTTCGCATCAGGACCAGAGGTCTTTTACATGACACGCTGTAAATACCTCCCTGTAAGCTCGACAGCCGCCTCCCTGCGGCTGACGGTCATGTAAAAGACCTCTGCTCCCGATGCTCCGTTTCCCAAGTGTACTGCTATTCGGAACGCCTATCTAGAATCAACTTTAAATTTTATTATCGCTGTATAAACAATAAGATAGAATATTTATTTAAAGTGACTTATGATGGTGTCATCACTGATTTTGTTTGCCTTTGTCCGCGGCTCTGCCGGTAAAATGGACGGTGGTCCGGAATGTATACGTGCAAAGCCGGGGCGGGTAAACGTCCTGTAGCGGGGAGCGGAGTCTGAAATGATTTTGAATGTTGTTATTGGAGAAAACACCATCCCGGTGACGGTTCCTGACGAACTCGTGGAAGAAGCCGGCGATGTCTTCGACAGGATTGACAGTGACATGGATAACGGCTGGCAAATGGGGCGTGATTGGGTTCAGAACATGAACGCTGAGCAGCGTTGCCAGGTCGTTGCCGACAAGTTACTGACGGCGCTTGAAACAGAAAACAGGAAGCTCGGTATGATGATGGCGGCGTACCTGCTCAACCGCGTTCCGGGCATCAAGGGCGTCCGCGTCGCGACTGATGGCGAAATACAGGAAACGGAATTGTTGATGGATCTCTCGCAGTTTTAGCCGCCAAAATTACAGGCGGTTTTCTTCCAGCAAGGTTTCTATTTTCTCGCGTGCGTCAAGGCCGTATTCCCGGTAGAGGGAGAGAACCGCTTCTGCCTGTGTCTGCCAGTGCTCCTGCCCTTGTGCAACCTGTTGCAGCAACGGGGTAATGCCACCCTCGTTATGCCACCGCTCGTAGGCGGTAAGCAGGCCAGGGTAGAGATATTTGCGCATGCTGTTCAGATTGGCGAAATAGAAATGAATGGAGGCGGTTGTTTGATTTTGCAACAATGTGGGCAGGGTGGAAAGGGCGTCAGCGAGGTGGTCACGCAGTGCGCGCAGCATGATTTCGGCCTTGGAATGGGGTAGTTCTGCGAGCATGGTTTCCCACGCTTCACCAAGCAGCTGCCCGGCCTTGACTTCTCCGATTTCGTGCAAGAGGACGCTGTTGAGTTCATTTTCCGTCATGGCATCAAGGGCGGCATCGAGATCAGAGTTGAAATCGTACTGGGCGACAGCGCGGGACATGGCGTTTTCCGGTTGATTCCAGCGCCACTCTTCCAGTTTTTCCCAGAGCATGCGTTTGAGTGACTCACGCCGGATGAAAATGGTCTGCCCCAGGGACATCGCAGGGGGGGCACTCAGGTCGCGTGCATATTCATTTGCCGCAATATAAACAGTGTAACCGTCAACCTGCTGTTGTTCGTGCAGTTTGCCGAGAAAGAAATGGGGTCTGCCTTGCAGGCCGATACCGCCACTGTAGATCAATCCGTATGGTTTCAGATGCTGGTTGATCTGCTCGGTGTCGAAAGGGCCGAACTCCTGCTCTTCGAGCGTGATATTTTTGAAATCACTGTTTTCCAGCTCTTCCCAGAGAGTTTCGCGTTCACGCAACCAGACACCGATGGTCTTGTTTTCCAGATCGCAGTTATAGGATTGCCCCGTTTCCCAACGGTAGAATTCGCGCATCTTCAGCAGATAGATACACAGCGTGTAATCCCCTGCGTACAGCGCATCGGCAATATGGCAATTATGCTGCACGGTGCTTTGCAGGGGGTGGAGCGAATCGGGCGGGTTTATATGTGGCATGAGGTAATAATATAATAACTCGAGCTTGTTACATAAGTTAATAACATAGTAATATGCTATGTCATTAACGAAAAAAAGCAACACCGGATATTTCAGGGTTATCCATCTTCCGGGTTCTCTTAATACCTGTAATTTTAGGTGTTTTTGATCATTTTGGTGTTTCGACAAAGAGGTGAGGTAGTAGCGTGCGGATCAAAAGCCGTTGGAGCAAGAAAGACAAAACGCATAGCGTGGAAGAAATTGCCGGTGCCCTGGCATTCATTGCCTGGCGAATTGCCACCAACGGTGTGTTGAGCATGGAAAATGCCGATTTTCAAACCGAGAGTCAACAGCAACGGCTTGAAATTATCGCGGAATTCCTTGCCTTTACCATCCATATTGCGGATCGCATGACGATTGAGCGTTTTGATGAAAAGCAACGGATGGATTTCATGACGGAACTGGCGTTGAAGTGTGCCAAGCACATGGAGGATAACAAGCGTGATGTGATCGGCGCGGGTGAATATCGTCAGGAATTCATCGATCTGCTCAACCGGCGGATGGCGGATTATGCCGAGTTCGGTTTTTCTGAAGAGGAAGGACCGAGTTTCGGGATGATGCGGTTTTTTGGTGATCAGGTGAGCAAAATATTCGGGGAAAGAGATCAGCAGTGGGTCAATTCCCAGGTGATCGACATCGAGGTACCGGAGATCATGAAGCATCTCAAGCGGGCCACCCCGAATCTTTTTATGTGATTACAAAGAAAGACGGTTTTTTCCAAACAGGTGTTCTGTAGTAGTTCAGACTTGATCTGACAGTCACTGGTTCCACCTCATTATTGCCATCTCTTTGTGCGTACAAAATTTTTTGTGCAAAAAAAAGCGGGCCCGTTGTGCGGGTCCGCTTTTTTTCATTTTTCGCAGGCTGTCAGGAATTTACTTGGCCCATTTGGCGAAGTTATCGGTGACGTGAGCTTTGCCGTCTTCGTAACCGGCTTCATACGCTTCGGTTACCCGTTGTTCTTCGCGCGGCGGGTTAATCACGTAACCACCTTGCCAGCCCTGGATGTATTCAGGATCCACTCCCATTTCTTCCATTTTGGTTACTGCATCATAGTACTCTTGATTCATCGGTATCTCCTCTGTCAATCTACGAATTATCCCAGTTAATCGATTCTGGTTCAATAACAGCTTAATGAGCCAGGGTTTTAAATCGGGTCAGGGTATTTTCCGTGCCGGTGTTCACATCGCATCGGTCGTGCCTGAAAAATACCTTTGTGTTCTTCATCTGTTTTTCGTTTCTGCGCAGCGCATTCAGGAAAAACGCTTGTCTGGTGCGGCTTGTGTTCCCGCACGGGAACAACCGCAGGGTGTATGCCGCGTTCCCACTTGTAATTCCTGCCGGGTGTGACTGTCCGGTTCGCGCCCGGCATGGCAAAGAAGGATCCGTCTGGCTCACGCTGAAAAACCGCACACAAAATAAGGCAAAACGTGTCGGATCGGCAGTATACAGTAGCTGCTTGATCGGTCTATATATCCCACTAGAGGGAGGTGAAACGGGGCGGTATAGCCCGAAATCTATAATAACCTAGCAGGTGCGTAGGTTAAGCATTTCAGGATATACTACCGATCGTGTTCAATTATATCCGGATGGAGACAAACATGTCTGATGAGGGACAAGCCGTCGAATTTGCCAGTGCCATGGCGGCGTTTGAGGCAAAACACTTTTCCCGTGCGGTGCAGTTACTGAGCCCGTTTGCCGAAGAAGGTAATGCAGAGGCACAGCACCGTCTGGCGATCATGTACCAGAACGGTCTGGGCGTTGCCCGCAATGATGAAAACGCGGTGAAATGGATGCGGGCGGCGGCCGAACAGGGACATGCCCTGGCACAACATGGCCTGGGATTCATGTATATGGAAGGGGAATGTGTCGAAAAGGATCCCGCTGAAGCCGTGAAATGGTTCAGGTTGGCGGCTGAACAGGGGCTGGCGGGATCGCAGACCACTCTGGCGATGATGTATGAACAAGGTAATGGCGTGGAAAAGGATGAGGAAGAAGCAAAGAAGTGGTATGCCAGAGCCGGTTTTTAAAAGCAAACGCATCGGCTTTGCTATTGTTTCCGCATTGGCTTGATGTTTGTCTTGGGCTTGTCCCGCTTGATTCGCTCACAATTCGGAGAAAACATATTTTCAGGCATTGCTGTCCCGTTAACATTGCCTAAAAACCTGGTAAATCTCTGACCCAGTGTACATTTTGCCCAATCGAAGCCATGGAAGATATGAAATCACGCAATGCCAAAATCGGTGCCATGCCTTCTCCTTGGCGTAAGGCCTGAAAGGGAGTCAAGATGACGTTTGCAGGACGCTTCTTTCTTCCACTGATGTGTCAGCTGTGTTTGCCGTTTTTTCTTCCATGGATTAATCAAGGCCGGCAAGGTTAATCATGTGTATCGAGCCGGAGAGGGAAATATACTCACTGTGGATTTATGTTAATTTTGCGCGTGTTGCGTTAGTTCAGTTCATTTTTTGGTAAATAATTATGCGTCCAGCTCATCTTGCTTCTGTTCTTGACAAGGAATTCACCAGTGCCCGTGCGGGACATCATACACCGGTGATGATTTGGGGCCCGCCGGGTGTCGGCAAGTCACAGATTATCTCCCAGGTGGCGGAAAAACATGATGTGCCGTTGATTGATATCCGGCTGTCGCAAATGGAGCCAAGTGATCTGCGGGGGATTCCGTTTCGCAACGGTGAAATGGTTGAGTGGGCGATCCCGGCAATGTTGCCGAATGCGGAACGGCATGGTGCGGAAGGGATTCTATTTCTGGATGAAATCACCTCTGCTCCCCCGAGTGTATCTGCCGCCGCCTACCAGCTGATCCTCGATCGTTGTCTGGGGGAGTATCATATTCCGGACGGTTGGGCTATTTTTGCCGCCGGTAACCGTCAGGGGGATCGGGGGGTGACCTACACCATGCCGGCGCCATTGGCCAACCGCTTTTCCCATTTCGAGTTTGAGGTCAATGTGGACGACTGGGTGGCCTGGGCGTATCGAAATGACATAGATGATCGCATTATTGCCTTTGTGCGTTTTCGTCCGGAACTGTTGTTTGAATTTGATCCGGCACACAATCCGGTGGCCTTTCCCTCGCCACGTTCCTGGGAATTTGCACATCGTGCCTTGCAGAAATTTGAACACAACAACGATCTGCGTTTAGGTGCGATGCAGGCTTGTGTCGGTCCGGCCGCCGGTATCGAACTCAACGCCTTTATCGCAAACCTCGATCAGTTACCGGATATCGATGCCATTCTTCGTGGTGAGAAAGTTCCGCCACCGAAAGAAATCGATCTTCAGTATGCCGTCGCCTCATCACTGGTCGGCCATGCTATCCGTGCCAGGAATACGGCCGAGGCCCGCACCATTCATGGTCATATTCTGGAGTATGCCGGTGTTTTCCCGCAGAAAGAGATGGGGGTGATGCTGGTAACCGATATGCACCGCGCCATTGGTGAGGAGCTTTTTTCGCTGCCGCAGTTCGCACAGTGGTCCAATGCTGTGGCGGATGTGATGTTGTATTCGTAAGTTTGTCATGATGTTGTGATTGTCCAATATGGATTTCAATGATATCGAAACCAAACTCAGCGCGGCACGCACGCGGCTTATCATCGACAAACCTTTTCTCGGTGCCTTGGTATTGCGTTTGCCTATGGAAATGGCGGATCCCCAGTGGTGCAAGACCACGGCGACAGATGCAAAAACGTTTTATTTCAATGCAGAATATATTCAACAACTCAGCATCGAGGAAACCCAGTTTGTGCTGGCGCATGAGGCATTGCATTGTGCGCTTTCCCATTTTGCCAGGCGCCAGCACCGCATAAAACACCGTTGGGATCTTGCCTGTGACTTTGCGATTAACCCGCTGTTGCTCAAGGATGGTTTGAAACCTCCGCCCAACGCACTCATTGAACGCAGTTACGAAGGCATGACGGCGGAGGAAATCTATCCGCTGCTCGATGAGTTTGAATCCAGGGAACCGATGGACCAGCATGTTTATGATGATGCGGATGCAGACAGCGACCAGCAGCAAAGCGAGCAGCCCTCAGAGGCGCATGCACCTGAACCGCAGGACGAAAAGAACGCTGGCAACAAGGGTGATACCCCCAAAGACAGTCAGCGGGGGCAAAACGGCAAGCAGGACAGCGAAAAGGAGCAGGCCAAGGGAAAACCCAAGGAAGGTGAGTCCAATCCTGCCCGGCAGGGTGCGCCCCAGCCCCCACCACTGGCACACAATGAACGGGAGGAACTGAATGTGCAGTGGAAGCAGCGTATGGCGGGTGCGGCACAACAGGCGATGCAGGCGGGAAAGCTGGATGGGGAGATGGCACGCATGGTGGATTTTTTGCTGCAACCGGAACTGCCGTGGCGCAGCCTGCTGGCCCGCTACATGATCTCTATCGCCCGTGATGATTACAGTTATACCCGTCCCTCGAGCCGTCGTGGTGATCCGGCCATTTATCCCAGTCTGCGCAGCGCAATGGTGGACATTGTGATTGTGCTCGATACCAGCGGTTCCATTTCCGATGAGGAGATCCAGGAATTCATTTCCGAAGTGGATGCAGTCAAGGGGCAGCTGCGCGCCCGCATCACCCTGCACGCCTGTGATTCCGTGATGGCTGCCAACGGACCATGGTTGTATGAACCCTGGGAGGATTTTGCAAGGCCGGAAGATTTGCAAGGTGGCGGTGGCACTTCTTTTGTTCCCCCCTTTAGCTGGGTTGAGAGCATGGATCGTTATCCGGATCTGCTGGTCTATTTTACCGATGCGGAAGGGGAGTTTCCCGAGGTTGCGCCAGGCTATCCGGTGATCTGGTTGGTCAAGGGGAGAAACCCGGTGCCGTGGGGACAGCGGATTCAACTTAATTGAACAGCATCAAAAATGGATCTGGCAAACGAAGACAGTCTGCGCCTCAACGTGCTCTTGCACCAGGATGTGCACGCCATCCGTATCGATGATTCGAAAATGGTCGTGCATGCCTTGTCACCCCAGGGCGAAGTCAGTGTAGCGTTAAACCCCAATTGCCGTGACGAGCAGTATGTGAAAAAGGTAAAGGAGATGATTTCCTCCCATATCCTCGGTTCACCGGGAGGTTACCCGATCTTTCTAAGACGCTGGACCCGCATGGGGCAGGCGAGGGATGGCAGCCTGGAACGGTTACTCAAGCTGGGCGAACCGGAAGCCGTGGTGGCCGTGGTGAATGCCGAAGGACTTACCGACGAGCTGGCGCGCCGTGCCTGGTGGGTCATGCCCGATGCCGCCAATGCACGTTGTATGCTTGCCCGGGAAAAAGTGGTAAAGGGGAAGATGGGGAAAGTGCTGGCGGAATTTCTGCTGGAATTTTTACCCTTTGAAGAGGACCCCAGGGATCTGATTGAGTCAGTGCGGCTGGTATTGCAACCGGGCCTCATCGATGAGACTGAAAAAAACAGACTCTGGGCGAGGGGGCAACGCAAGAATGTGTTTTATGTCGGTTTTCTGAAAACACTTCCGGATGATTTACCGCTGCAATTACCGCCGCACCCGCAGTATGAATATTACCGGCAGAAACTGGCAGCCTTGCCTGCGCCGGGAAATGTCGTTGGTGGGCAACTCTTGCGTATTCTGAGTCCGGCGGGACAGGCGTTTGTCGAAACCGTGATGACCGTGATGAAAAAACCGGCAAATCAGGATGTTGTCATTGCATTGTTACAGGCGATTGAAAGTTATTTTTCCGGCATGCTGCCAGGTGCTGCCGGGCTTCAGGAGATGCATGATATTATCGAGTATGCCAACCGTTGTTGTGCAGAGGAATCCCTTGAGGAATTTCAACAGGTGCTGAAAATTGTTCCGCAAGCCAAACCCATGCTTACTGCCATGTTAATTCTGTCGCGGGTGGGTGAGCATGTTGTCAATTCCATCTTCAGCCGCACCGATGCGGTTGGTACAGTGATGCGCCGCAAGCTGGAACCGGTTTCGCAGCCCCTGATGGAACAGCTTGCAATCCTGGGTGGTAAGCAGAAGTGAGCAGGGAAAATATCAAGCTGGTGGCTGTCTCGCTGCGCGTCAAGGTTGCCTCACAGGTGATCGAAGAACATTCCGTTGCCTCACCCTATATTGTCGGTGAGGAACTGGCACGGCAGATTGCGGCCTATGTGCAAAAGAACCATATTGGGTATTATCCGGCGCTGGACTTTTTCCATGAGAGTAACGAAGTCGAAAAAGATCTGCTGGATGCCGTTGAAAGCATTTCCTGGCTGGTCAGCAGTTTGGTAAGGGATGAAATCCAGGTGCGTTTGCGCACGGTGTTTTCCGAGCTGCGTTTCGAGTCGATACAATGTGTTGCCTATACCTTGCCGACGGTTCGTCCTGGAACGCGTAACGCCCTGCATGAACTGGCTTTGCACTATACGCCGGATCGCGTCAGGATTAACCTGGTTGCTGCGCCCAAGCCGGAACAGGAAAGTGATCCCGAGATTGCTATCAGCCTGGCGAAAACCCAGATATGCCGTTGGCTCAAAGACCGTTTCAGCAGTTTTGAAGTCACCAGTATCAATTATCTTGATAAACCAACAACTTCCTGAATCAGAGGTAAACTCCCATGCCTGAAGTTCTTATGTATTGCACTGACAGCTGTCCTTATTGCCGCCGGGCCGATCAATTATTGACGAAAAAGGGTGTCACCGTCACCAAGATCAATATTGAAGGAAACCAGGCAAAATTAAAGGAGATGATCAAGCGAACCGGCCGCAATACCGTGCCCCAGATCTATATAGGCGACAGGCATATCGGTGGCTTTGATGATCTTGCTGAACTGGACGTCATGGATGAACTGGATGAATTACTGGCGGAGTAAAAACAGCCCGATTTCATTTTTTTTGCAAATGAAAATTTACCGGATATAAGGAAAGCGGCCTTGTGTTTTTTCCCGGATTAGTATCATACTAAAACAACGCTGCAGAACAGTACCCAGGCAAAATAAGTGTTCCGAATACCAGTACACTTGGGAAACGGAGCATCAGAACCAGAGGTCTTTTACATGACCGTCAGCCGCAGGGCACGGATTGTTCCTGACAATCCTTATGCATTTCCGCCATCCCTGGCGGTCAGATGCGGCTGTCGAACGTACAGGGAGGTATTTACAGCGTGTCATGTAAAAGACCTCTGGTTCTGATGCGAAACCAGAATCTGCCAATAATTTTAAATGATCTGGTATTCGGAACGCCTGTTTAGTATGGTTTATTCGGCTGAGTCCGATTATACCGAATAATAAACCGGGTGCCGTCTCCGTAGGATTATTCAGGCTTGCCAGGGAAGTGCCATGAGTGATGATGAGAAAACAGACGACGCACAACAGGATAAACGCACGATCTGTGGCATTTGTCCTGCTGGCTGCTGGGTGAAAGCCGGCCTGCATAACGGTCGTTTACAATCCCTTGCTGCTGACGATGGCCATCCTCTGGGGATGATCTGCCGGCGCGGTCAGCACGCCCCCGCGATTGTCTATTCTGAACATCGTCTGCGCTATCCGCAGAAGCGGGTTGGCGCCAAGGGAAATTTCGAGTTTGAGCGCATCAGCTGGGATGAGGCTTACGATCTTATTGTCGAACGTTTGCAGGCGATCAAGTCTGAAAGCGGTCCTGAGGCGGTGGCTGTCTATACCGGCCGTGGGGCGTTTGAGCTTTCCCTGTGTGATATTTTTCAGCCCAAGGGTGTGGCGGTATCCTCGGCCTCCAGCGTGTTATTTCCCTTTGGTTCACCCAATACCATGGGTGTGGGAGCGCTTTGTTACGTTTCCTATGCGATGATTGCGCCTCACGTTACCTTTGGCAGGATGCTGATCAACATGTTTTCGGACATGGAACACGCCGAATTGTTGCTCGTCTGGGGTACCAATCCGGCCACTGATTCACCTCCCATGGATATGCAGCGGCTGGAGCAGGCCCGCCGCCGCGGTGCGGATATTATCGTCATCGATCCGCGTCGTACGGAAACCGTGCAGCGTTGTGACGCCGAATGGATCCCGATCCGCCCCGGCACCGATGGCGCGCTGGCGCTGGGTATTATCCAGGTGATGCTGGAGGAAGAACTCTACGATGAGGACTTCGCTGAAAACTGGACACTGGGTTTCGATGATCTTGCGCGCTATGTGCAGCACTTTCCTCCGCAAGTGGTGGAGGAAATCACCGGGGTAGACGCGGCGACGGTCGAAAAACTGGCGCGGCGCATCTGTAGCGCAAATGGCGCGGCGCCGGTCATGTACACCGGGCTGGAATATTCAAACAGCGGATTGCAGGCGATCCGTGCCATCTTTACCTTGTGGGCGCTGGCCGGTCAACTGGATGTGCCCGGCGGGCTTGGATTGGCAATGCCGGATTCGCACTTCCCGATCAACCGTGCGGATCTTGTCGAAAATCCCGACATAAAACGCGCCGCCGCCCGTGATCGTTTTCCCCTTTACAGCGAATACCGTGGTGAGTCCCATGCAAGCGGTCTGGTGGATGCCGTGTTGCAGCATAAGCCTTACCCCATCCGCGGCCTGCTGGTGCATGGCGCCTCGTTACTCACCTCCTGGCCGGAAACCGCACGCTGGCGCGAGACACTGGCGAAACTCGACTTTCTGGTCTGTATCGATCGGCAGCTGACTGCCGATGCCGCCTATGCGGATATCGTGTTGCCGGCCACCACCATGTTTGAAATCGAATCCTATATGACCTATGGCCCCATCTTCCGCCTGCGGGAACGCCTGCTCGAACCGGTGGGTGAGGCACGCAACGATTATCTGATCATGGCGGAACTCGCCAGGCGGCTGGGTTATGGCGATCGCTATCCGCAGTCGGAAGAGGAATTGTTGAAACATGTGCTCAAAGGTTCGGGTTATACCCTGGAAGCGATCAGGGCACAGGGGGGGATGGTGAAGATCCCCACCCCGATGATGGAATACAAAAAATGGGAGAAAGGGGGGCTCAGAGCAGACGGTAAACCCGGTTTCGAAACACCCTCGGGTAAATTTGAAATCGCCTCCACCCTCCTGGCGGACTATGGTTATGAACCATTGCCCAGATACACGGAGCCGGTGGAGGGGCCGCTGGCGCGGCCCGATCTGGCGGACACTTTTCCTCTGGTTTTCAACTCGGGTGCCCGGCCACAGACCGATTTTCGTTCCCAGCATCACGGTATCGAGGGATTAAACAGGCACCATCCGGAACCCGTGGTGGAATTGAACCGGCTGGATGCCGCGGCACGTGGTATTGAGACTGGTGATCGGGTTGAAGTGCATACCTTGCGTGGCGCGGTTACGTTTCGTGCCCAGGTGAGTGAAGATATTGTGGCGGGTGCTGTCGAGGTCAACATGGGGGGAGGTGGACCTGTTGGCACGCCGGCCTGGCAAAATGCCAATGTCAATGAATTGACCGATCTGGCTAACTATGACGAAATTTCCGGCTTTCCGGTTTACAAGGCGCTGTTATGCGATGTGGTGAAAGTGAAAACAGCCGGGGAAAAATACCGGCAGAGGGAATCGCCCGGGATGACGGAGGTTCGCACACAGCGTGCGGCTGCACAAGGTGAACAACAAACGCGTACACGGCCGCGGCATATTTATCTGGACAATAACGCCACCACTCACATCCACCCCGATGTGCATGCCGCAATGCAGCCCTACTTGCAAAATGCGCACGGTAATCCCTCCAGTATTCACCGCTCGGGCAGAGAGGCGCGGGAAGGGATCGAGCGTGCCCGCCGGCAGGTGGCGCGGCTCATCAATGCCAAACCACGTCGTATTATATTTACCGGTAGCGGGTCGGAAGCCGACAACCTGGCAATCAAAGGAGTGGTTTACCGCCAGCCGCTAAAAAGCGGTCACATCATCACCACCCGGGTGGAACATCCCGCAATACTCGGTCCCTGCCGCTTTCTCGAACGCCAGGGTTATCGTGTTACCTATCTGCCTGTCGACCGGCAGGGGAGGCTGGATCCGGCGGTCCTGGAAGAGGCGCTCAGCAGCGACACGCGCCTGGTGTCCGTGATGATGGCGAATAATGAGGTCGGCACGATATTCGCCATTAAACAATTGTGCAAGCTTGCCCACCAATATGGAGCGCTGTTTCATACCGATGCGGTCCAGGCTGTGGGCAAGATCCCAGTGGACGTGGCAGAACTCGATGTCGATCTGTTAAGCCTCTCCGGCCATAAATTTCACGGCCCCAAGGGTGTCGGTGCCTTGTACGTTCGCAAAGGGTTAAAGCTTGAACCTCTGGTGCATGGCGGCAAGCAGGAATACGGTATCCGTGCGGGAACCGAGAATGTGGCTGCCATCGCAGGACTTGGCGCGGCGGCCGGGCGGGCGCTTGCACACCTTGATGAAATGAACGCTGTACGGGATTTGCGTGATCGGCTACAGGCTGGGATTGAGCAACTCATTCCCGCTGCCCGCCTGAATGGACACGTCAGCGAACGTTTGCCTAACACACTGAACATGACTTTGCCAGGACTGCGGGGTGAATCCCTGGTTGTCGCACTGGATCAAAAGGGGATCGCACTCTCTTCGGGGTCCGCGTGTAAATCCGGCTCTCCCGAACCGTCTCACGCCCTGCTCGCCATGGGTATCGGCAGCGATGATGCGCACTGCTCGATTCGCATGTCACTCTCCGGCGAGACAACGCAAAACGATATCGATAGTACACTGTTCGCTCTGGGGAAAGTGCTGGAGGAAATGGAAACAACCGTTCGCTTTTTACCGTGTAAATGAATACTTCTGCATCAGAAATTGATATAAATAGCTGTGCGAAAAAGGTGTCCATTTAAAAAATTGGTAAGCCGTTTCTCCAGTAGCTGCTGGCAAGACTCTCGGCAGCAGGGATGCTGCCGTGAAGCTTACAGGGATGTATTTACAGCGTGTCTTGCCAGCAGCTACTGGAGAAACGGCCCCTCCATTTTATGGAAATCACTGTCATTTGAATTGGACACCTTTTTCGCACAGCTATCTATTTGGATGAGATGTTTCTTAAAAAGCGAGAGAAGAATCGTCTCTTTCAAATTTGATACGGGTGGACATGATAAGGAGTCTCTGAGCAATTACAGTATTATCATTCCGCATAATTAAAAATTACAGGCAAGGGCTTTGGCTCAGGCAGTATGCCTTGGGAACGTACCTGCGAATAAACCTTGGATAGAAAAATGCACGAATTTACAGAGGCGATATTGCCGCAAATCAATCCGCCGGGCGTCGTGGCGGAAGACCCCTTACCCACCCGGCAACGAATTCGGAAGGAGGTTGTGTTATGAACAGCCAGCCCCTTGGTGCATTCCGCTTTTATGACAATCATCCACAGCCGGCGGATTTTTATGAAGAAGTGCTGCGAGGATTACAGCATCGTCCCAAATTTATTCCGCCAAAATTCTTTTATGATGAAGCCGGCTCAATACTGTTCGATGCCATATGTGAGTTACCCGAGTATTATCCGACGCGTACCGAAATGGCGTTATTGAACCAGCATGCGGAAGAGATTGCAGAGTTGATCGGAAAGGAATGCCTGTTGATCGAACCGGGCAGCGGCAGCAGTCAGAAGGTTCGTTTGCTGCTGGATGCGTTTCAGCCTGCCGCCTACATGCCGATGGATATCTCACGGAATTATCTGATGAATGCGGCACAACAGTTGTCTGAGGAGTATCCCTGGCTTGAGGTGCATGCCACCTGTATCGATTTTACCGCTGATATGGTACTGCATTTTTGTCCTGCCGATATCCACAAGGTTGCTTTCTTCCCGGGTTCCAGTATTGGTAATTTTGAGCCACAAGATGCTGCCGTATTTCTGCAAAAGGTGGTCAAAATGGTTGGCGAGGGCGGCGGTTTACTGATTGGTGTCGATGTCAAAAAAGACAAAGCCATACTCGATGCTGCGTATAATGACAGTCAGGGCATTACTGCAAAATTCAATTTAAATTTGCTCTCACGTATCAATCAGGAACTGGACGGCAATTTTGATTTGGACGCGTTTTTTCACAAGGCATATTACAGTCCGGAGGCTGGGCGCATTGAAATGTATTTGATCAGCAAAACCGCGCAGGTGGTGACAATAGACGGGCAGAGGGTATCTTTTGAGGAAGGGGAAAGCATCCATACAGAAAACTCCTATAAATATACCATCGGGGAGTTTGCCCGGCTGGCGGAAACAGCGGGTCTGGAATTGGTCGATGTTTGGATGGACAAAGAGGAACTGTTCAGCTTGCATTATTACCAGGTAAAATAATTCTGCTGAAGAGCCTTGTTTTCTTACAGATACATAGGTTTGTGATCAATCAGTCTCAGCCAGCCTTTGATGATGCGGTAGATAACCCAGAATGTTGCTGCCACAATAATGAAATAGCCGATAATAATAAAGAAGGTGATGCCGCCAAGCATGAACCACAAGAGGCTGTACCAGAAAGTGCGGATTTGCCACTGGAAGTGGGATTCCAGCCAGGTACCTTTTACTTCATCAATTTTAATGTAGTTGACGATGACTGCAGCAATATAACTGAGCCCGGTAATATAACCCAGGGCCTGTAGCAGATAGATTATCTTCGTCAGGGTGATGAGGGAAGGAGGGGTGTGGCGCCCAAAAGAGGCATCCTCGTCTGTTTTAGATACGGTCATTGTTTTTTTCCGGCTGGCCCAACCAAAGGTGGCGGTTTTCTGTCTGTTTGTCGCTGGCGGTTTCGGCCGCTTTCAGATAGCAGGTGTCAGCTGGCGCCTGTTGAAGTGTTACGCTGAATTCATGCAGTTCATCACGCCGGAAAACATGTAACTTGATATCGGTTTGCGGTGGATAGGTGTTAATGCTTTTTTCCAGGCTGTTTTTTCCGGTTTTGATGCCATTGAGGGCAATGACGATATCACCGGCGGAGAGACCGGCTTGTTGGGCCGGGCCGTTGTCAAAGACGTGTGTCAGTTTTGCACCGCAGCCGTCGGCGACGACGCGCGCGCCCAGGGTGGTGACGGCTTTGTTCTCTTCGCTAGTGGCCGGTTTGCCGCCTTTGTCATCCACGCTGCTTGCCGGTCGCAGATGGAATTCAATGCCGACATCCTGCAGTAACTCCGCCAGGGGCGGATCCTCCGTTCCATAGAGATAGCGGTCAAAGAAATCGCTCAGATCCTTGCCTGCCAGTTCACTTGCCAGTTTTTCAATTTCGTTTTCGGCAAGACCTTTGCCGCTTTTGCCATACTGTTGCCACAGCAGGCGCATCAGATCGTCCAGTGTTTTCCGGTTTTCGCTGCAGCGCCGGAGAGTCAGGTCCAGTGCCAGCGCAATCAGACTTCCCTTGGTATAGTAGCTGACGATGTTGTTTGGTGCGCTTTCGTCCTGTTTATAGAATTTACTCCAGGCATCAAAACTCGAGTCAGCGACACTTTGTTTGAAACGGCCCTGTCCGCGCCAGACGCGGGTGATGGTCTGGCCAAGCAGTTCCAGGTAGGAGAGGGTATCGATCACGCCACTGCGCACCAGCCCAAGATCATCATAATAGGAGGTGATGCCTTCAAACGCCCAGAGCTGGCGCGTGTAACATTCCTGTGAGAGATCATACGGAGTAAAAGCAGCCGGTTTAATGCGTTTGATATTCCAGGTGTGGAAATACTCATGGCTGCACAATCCAAGAAAGGTGCGATAACCTTCAGATACCTTATTCTCACCCGCCAGTGGCAGATCATCCCGGCTGCAAAGCAGGCTGGTGGAAGCCCGGTGTTCGAGACCGCCGTAAGCATCGCCAACCGCCGTTACCAGGAACAGGTAGCGCTCAACAGGCGGTAATTCACCGAACATTTTTATGTGCGTCTCGCAGATTTTTTTCAGATCGCGGCAGAGGCGACCGCGATCGCAGCGATGCTGCCCGCTGATAACGATATCATGCGGTATGCTACCGGCTTCGAAGGTATCCAGGGTAAACTCGCCCATTTCCACCGGATGATCGATGAGCTCATCATAGTTTGCCGCCTGATAGAGGCCGAAAGCGTAAGGTGCCGCGCCCGCAGATTTCATTGCCGTGGCCACGCGCCAGTTGTGATAACGCTCTCCGGCAGGTTTACAGATCTCAACCTTGCAGGGTTCTGATTCCTGTCCGTGCACTTTGAGGAAAACACTGGTGCCGTTGAAGTAGGCGTGTGTCGTATCAAGATGGGCGCTGCGCACCGACAGGTCCCAGGCATAGACTTCATAGGCGATGGTCAATGCCTCATCACATCGGGCGCATTGCCAGGTTTGTTTGTCGATTTTACGCAGGCTCACGGGTCGACCACCGGCTTCCGCCCTGAGGGTAACCACATTCCTTGCAAAATCCCTGATCATGTAACTGCCCGGAATCCAGGCTGGCAGGGAGAGCAGTTGCCCCTCCGGATCAGGATTGGCAATGGTGCAACTGACAGAGAAGAGGTGGGCTTCCGCTTTTGCCGGGCTAATCCGGTAATAGATGGACGGTGGGGATTTTGTCATCTTCTCAGGGAACAATATCCACTTTAAGGTAAATAAGCCGTTGCCGTTCACCCTGGCGTTGCGTCTGGTGAACTTTTTTTCCAGCAAGGGTTACGGGTTTGCCGGTGGTGGCGGAGAGTGGAATCCATTCACCCAGTCGGGTATTGACGGTGGAGGTGGTCTTGTAGGTCGCTATTTTACCGCCACCTTTTTTACTCTCTTTTTCGCTGAAGGTGGCGATGGCCAAAGTGACGACGTTGCCATGAAGCGTGGGTTTGACATGAAAACCACTGTTGATTTGGCGGTAGCGGATGGATTCGGTAACGGTACCATCCGGATTGATGTGGCGCTCCACAATCGGCACAGCCTCACCGGTGCGGACGGTGGCCCAGCGATCTTCCAGTACTTGCAGGGTATAAAGGCCGGGTTCCACCTGGCGGCCTTCGGTTTTATAGTAGCGGCTGGATTCAGCCGGCATGCCTGGTTTGTGAATGCGAATGGTAACATCGTCAGTCGGCGCAGTAACATCGGATGTCGCCGGTTTGTTCTTTTTCTTCAGGTTTTGTTTCATAACTTCGGAATTGTAGGAAAGGGATATTTCCAGTTGATGTACCGGTGTATCGAGATCCGCGATTAATTGTTTCACCTCCTGCATGTTTGCCGGTGTGGTTTTTACCAGAATCTTGTAGCCATCACCGCTGACAATGGCGTACTCGGGAAGGAACGGTTTCACCAGGGGTATAATGTCAGCAGCGGGTTTGTTGTTCAGCCGCACGGTTTCCACAATCATTTCCAGTGCTGCCGTTATCGTTATTACACTAAAGTAAACAGCAAGTAACAGAAAAAATGTTCTTGTCTTTTTCATATATGTAGCCTGCGCAAATTGGGATCCGCTTCGCTCACTTCCCACACCTCATTAAAGAAGTTGAGAAGATGCCGTGCCTGGTTGGCATCATTGAAACTGGCAATGCCTTCATACCGGTCTGCCAGCTGGCGCCGGATTACTCCATGTTCATCGAATACCATGAAAGCCTCGTTATGGCTGCGATAATCCTCATGGACACGGCGGATAGCGATGGCACTGCTCAAGCGGCGGGCAAGTTCAATGATGCGGTGTCCGTACTTGATGAGTGGCTCAATCTCTGTCAAGAGGATGCGTATTCGTACCCTTGGCTGCTGGCTGGCAAGGTGTTGCAAGGCCTGGCCGAATTCCGAACAATCATACAGGCGGCCATCGAGACGGCGTGAATAGATACAGATATCACGTTTGCATTGTGTCAGCATGGTGAGGGCGACATTGTAATTGTCCTGACTGCTTTCCAACTGAAGCGGGGACGTCTGCACTCCCAAACGATATTCCTCGAGTGATAACATCAGCAGCTTACCGGCCTTTGTTTATGTGTCAGGAAGAATATCACAAATTTATCGGCAGGCAGCAAGGCAGGCGCGAACTCACGCGCCTCCGTATCCCTCACCACGCTGTAATTTCCTTTCCCACTCCAGGGAGGTTTTGACAATGAAATCGAGATCGTCAAAACGCGGTTCCCAGCCGAGAACGCTGTGAATGCGCTCGGCGCCGGCAATCAATGTTGCAGGATCACCGGCACGGCGGGCTTCTTCCTGAATATTCAGCGGTGCACCGTTCACGCGCTCTACCGTATCCAGCACCTCGCGCACGCTGTAGCCGTGACCGTAGCCACAGTTCAATGTGGTGGATTCGCCCTTGTCGCGCAGGTAGGCCAGGGCCTTGAGATGGGCATCGGCCAGATCCACTACATGGATATAATCCCGCACGCCGGTGCCGTCCGGGGTAGGGTAGTCTGTGCCAAAAATGGAAATCGCGGCGCGTTTGCCCACAGCAGTTTCGCATGCGACCTTGGTCAGCAGGGTTGCTTTCGGGGTGGACTGTCCGATTTGGCCTTCAGGATCGCAACCCGCAACGTTGAAATAGCGCAGGGCGACATAGCGCAGATCGCTGGCCGCAGCGAGATCCCGCAACATCCATTCGGTCATCAGCTTCGACGTGCCGTAGGGATTGATGGGGGCGAGGGGGGATTCCTCGGTGGCAAAATCGCCCTGCGGATGACCGTAAACGGCGGCCGTCGAGGAAAAGATAAAATGTTTGACCCCGGCATCCCGGCAACATTCAAGCAGAGTACGGCTGTTGCAGGTGTTATTGGCATAGTATTTTAGAGGGTTTTCCACCGACTCTGGGACGATGGTGTGTGCGGCGAAATGCATCACCGTGTCAACATCATGCTCGTCCAGGATATGGCGGAGCAGTTCCCGGTCGCCGGTATCGCCGGTTACCAGGGTACCGGAAGTCACCGCTTGCGCAAAGCCGGTGGTCAGATTGTCCAATACCACGATGCGTTCGTTTTGTTTTGCCAGCTGTTTGACCACATGGCTGCCGATATAGCCCGCCCCTCCTGTTACCAGGATCGATTTTTGAGTCATGGTGTTTTGTTGCTCCCCAGAGATTGTCTATATTTTAATCGAGGTATGCCGTTGGTACGGGCAGTGAAAAAACCCGGAAGCATACCCGCAAATTATTGTATATCATACTGCTGTTATTGGATAAATCATAATAAGGGAATAGTCTTGAAGTTGAGGAAATATGACCATTTTTTGACATTTATACAGGCATTTTACTTGCGCCTGAGGGGCCTGAACCGATGGTGGGCTCTCGTCGTTTGAGTCTTTATGACTGGCGTGATAGGCTCAGGATAATCGGAAGGGCAGATAATGACTATACCACTGATACTCAGACTGGATATCGCCGGTCAGCCGGTTAAGTGGATACCCTGGCAGGAAGCCGCGTGTATCTATGTGCGTGACCGCGTCGCCTGGACCGCGGGGGAGTATATTTTTCCGCTGCGGGGCGGTTTTTCGCGCCGTTCCGGCGAACAAAGCATCGTTGAGATTAATTCCATCATCGCGGTCAAAGGCGAGTATAAACGCCGCAAAATACCAGGTAGTCCGCCCTTGACCAACCGGGAGCTGTTCCGCCGTGACAAGCACACCTGTTTATATTGCGGTAATCAATTACATGATTCATTGTTGACGCGGGATCACATCAAACCTTTGTCACGCGGGGGGCGGGATAACTGGCGCAATGTCATTACCGCCTGCCGACGCTGCAACACCCGCAAGGGCAACCGCACCCCTGAAGAAGCGCGCATGCCGCTCCTGGCGATACCCTATGTACCCAATCTGGCGGAATATCTGGTGCTGCGCAATCGTAAAATTCTTGGCGACCAAATGGAGTTTCTCAGAACACAGTTCAATGATGTAGACAGACAGTGGAAGGTTCAATAAAAGAGCTGTGTTCTTCCAAAGGCCGGTAAATATTCATTGTATCTCGCATTGACTGGTTGATTTTGCCTCTCTCGCAAAATACGACACCTGCGAACAGCGTGCTTCCTATGAAAGCAAAGCTCATGCGATTGGGGCTCGATGCCCTCTATTATACAAAAGCCTACCAATTGTTCACGCCCAGGTGGTGTGGTGTTGGAGTGATTTTCACGCTCCACCATGTGCGAAGCGTATCGACTCCGGATCCTTTTCGACCGAATTCGATACTGGAAATCACACCTGAATTCCTGGATGCAACCCTCCAACATGTATTAAAGGCTGGATATGAGGTTGTGGATCTGGATGAGATGCAGCGGCGTCTTGCTGAGCAGGATTTCAGGCAGAAATTCGTCTGTTTCACACTCGATGACGGCTATCTGGATAATTATCTCAATGCTTTCCCGGTTTTCAAAAAATATGATGTGCCGTTTACTGTTTATGTGAACACCGGATTGCTGAATGGTACTGCTGTTTTGTGGTGGTGGCTCCTCGAACATATTGTGCGCAATCACAATGAAATAAGCATTGTCCTGAACGATTGCAAACTTAATCTGCCAGCAAAATCAACATCGCAGAAGTATCAAAGCTATAATACGATTTACTGGTCGTTGCGAAAGATGTCACACAAACAACAGTATGCAACCATACAACAGCTTTTTGATAAATACGGGGTTGACTGGCGTGCTTTTTGTCGCTCATCCGCCATGTCCTGGGAGATGCTGAAGGAAATGGCAGAAAGCGGTCTTGCAACCATCGGAGCACATACGGTAAACCACTTTGCACTTGGCAAACTTTCTGATGATGAAGTTTGTAAAGAAGCCGGGATGAGTCGTGAAATCATTTCGGAACGACTCGGTGAGGTACCGAAGCATTTTTCATATCCCTACGGGGATCGCCTGTCTGCCGCAATTCGGGAATTCAATATTATAAGAGAGCTCGGATTTGCTACTGCAACGACCACCCGTAAAGGGGTGCTCTTTCCTCAGCATGCCCGGCACCTGCATGCCCTGCCGCGTGTGTCCCTGAATGGGGGCTATCAGATGCAACGGTATATCACACTTTTTTTGAGTGGTGCGCCGTTTGCGCTGTGGCAGCGATTCCGTACCCTTGATGTCAGTTGATTTTGCTGTCTTCCGTTTCAGCAGGCTTTAAGCACCTCCCTGTAGAATTGGAGTATTTCAGACAGCATTACGCTGGCACTGAAATTTTCTTTCACGTACGCCTGAAGGGATTCAGCAAATTCCATAGCCTGTTCCGCTGCATCAAGTACCTTTTCCATCGCCTGGGCCAACGCAACGGGGTCGCCTGGTGGTAACAGGCATTCTTTGTATGGCCCGAAGATCTCCGGAATTCCGCCAACATTCGTTGCCAGAATTGGCATTTTGGCGGCTGCCGCTTCCAGTACGATATAGGGAAAAGATTCTGCCAGAGAGGGTATGATAATACACCTGCCCTGGGAAAAGGCGCGTGTTGCAGGGAAAATCGCGGGTGACAATGTGATACACCCACCCAGGTCAAGCTCCGCGATACGCCGTTGCAGGTAGCCGGCATCTGGACCGGCGCCTGCAATCAGAAGGCTGATGTTACGCCGTGCTCGCAATTTGTGTACCGCCTGTAACAGTGCTTCGAGACCCTTTAATTTTCTCAGCTCACCTACAAACACAAAGTCCCTGGCGTTCGTATCGGGCAAGACCGGAGAAAATTCGCTATCGTGCAAGCCGTTGTGAATAACCTTGTAACTACATGATATTGCGCCAATTTTGTCGCGGTATGTTTGTGCACCAAACTGGCTTTCAAATATCAGACCGCCTGTGCGGTGTTGGAGAATGCGTTCCAATGAGAGATAAATAAAACCGATTGGTGATTTTGCTGAATAGTGCAAAGAACCCCCATGTGGTGTATAGATGGAATTTGCTCCGCTGCGTTGCGCGACAAGGCGCGCATAGGCGCCGCCTTTTGCGCCATGTCCGTGGACAATATCGGGGGAAAGATCCGTACAGATTCGGTTTATTCTGGAAAGTGTGGTGACATCCGACCATCCAGGCCTGCGACTCATCGGGATGCGGTGCACCCCAAGGGTGCAAAGTGGTGCCAGTTCGTTCAATATGCTATCCGCATGCTCATCTCCTGTAGTCACATCGCATAGTAAACCCAGCGAGAGTCCGATTTTTTTCTGCCCGTGGATTAGATCACAGACATGACGAAACAATCCTCCAAGCGGAGCTCGAAATATATGTATTACACGCAGAGGATCTTCCTGTGTTTGTAATTCTACTGACATGAAATTTGTAATCGTTTTGTATGCGATTGTGATGTCAATGTCGTTTGTTTGAGAAGTATAGCAGATGCCTTGTCATGATAATGCATGGTTTCTGATATGGCGTATGGTATTATTAAAACATGGGTATATTATTTTCTTGCAATGGTAATGTCAGATAAATATAACTATGTTTGCTGAAATAATCAGTCTGGCAGCATAACATCTGTTCCAACTGGCATGTGGTTTGATATCTGTTTCCCGTATGCCGCTTTGGTATTTTTCAAACTATCGGATAGAACGGTGCTATATATAGGATAATTTGAATCGAATCTGTATTATCAAATCAAAAGTAATGACATTTAATTATATTGTAAAATTCAAGCAACAAATTGCTGACGGCATATCGGAACTCAGGGCTAACGCAACCCATCTGGCCGCCGTTATTCGTAGTGCTTTTGTCGTAATGGTGATCCGGGTGGCCGGGGCGGGAATTATCTATTTATCGCATGTTCTGCTTGCGCGCTGGATGGGGCCGTTCGATTTTGGTGTTTTTGCCTATGCGTGGGTTTTGGTAACGGTGTTGGGGTTGCTTGCACCGCTTGGGTTGAACGTGGCGGTCGTAAGATTTCTGCCAGATTATCTTTCAAATAAAAAATGGCGACGTGTGAACGGCGTCATTCGACGCAGCCAGGTTATCGTTCTGGCAGTGAGTCTGTTTATTACCGGCATGGCTTCGTTTGTGGTGTTCAGCATGCAGGCATGGATCCCTGATTATTATATTAGGCCGCTGTACATTGCGTTTGCCTCGATAACGGTATTTGCCCTGATAGATTTGCATGAAGGTCTGGCGCGCAGCTTCGGTTGGGTCAAACTTGCCTTTGCACCTTCATACGTATTCAGACCTGCTGGCTTGATTGTTCTGATGGCACTTGCTATTTACGTCGGAATCGACCCAACACCGACAGTGGCACTGATCGCTGTTTTTATTTCCGGGGTATTGGCTTTGTCTGCGCAAGCCGGAATTTTCAGGAGAGGGGTGCGTGGCGTTGTGCCACGAACTCAGCCAGTCTATCATTCCCGCTATTGGATCAGAAACTCCGTACCCTTCCTGCTTGTTGAAGCATTTTATCTTGTGCTGGCACACACTGACATTATTATGCTGGGAAAATACCTGCAACCGGACGATGTTGCTGTCTATTATGCTGCGGTGAAAACCAGTGGGCTGATCTCGTTAATTTTATTTGCAGTATCGGCGCTGTCGGCAACAAAATTCTCGGAACTTTACGCGCAGAAGAAACATCAGCAACTCCACGAACTTTTTACAGGTGCCGCCCGTCTGACGTTTTGGCCGTCACTCCTTGCTGGCATCGTGCTGCTGATGATAGGCAAACCGGTGTTGTCCCTGTTTGGACAAACGTTTATCGGGGGGTACCTGGTGCTTGGAATATTGATCTTCAGTGTTGTACTGAAGGCGGCAGCCGGACCAGTGGATTTATTGCTGAATATGACCGGTCATCAGGATCGTTGTGCCGTGGTGCTTGGTTGTAGTGCTGTTCTAAATATTATACTTAATTTATTGCTTATTCCTCTTGCCGGTCTTGAAGGTGCGGCTGTTGCCACTACTGTATCAGTTGTTGTCGGTACCGTCTGGCTTACTGTGCTGGCAAAAAATCATCTTGGTATTACTGTTTTTGCTTCACTTCGTTTCTAAACGATTGTGCAAAAGGGAGTCAAAGTGTTCCGAATACCAGATCATTCAACATTATTGGCAGATTCTGGTTTCTGCCTATTTAGTCAGGCAGCAGCGAAACTCGAATGGCTTCTTAAAATCCGTATTTGATACAAACAGTTAGGGTGTGAGAGGCAGGTAAACTCTGTATCTGGATATATCTTGTCTAATTTACCAATGAGATTGGCGGTGAGGAAATAGGACTAACCGAATAGGTAATATTACTTATCTATACAAGATCAACGAGATGCGATAGTCTGAAATATCAGAAAAGAGTATTGGATAAAAGGAATTGATCGTTGAGCACGATACGTCAGGCAGGGTTCTTAACCTTGTCAGCAATTAAATTATCCATATTTATTCTCGCAACTCTGATAGCCGCCATGACTGCAAATGCAGAAGGTTTAATGCGCGGTGAGACTGTGGTTAGCCGGGAACGGCCGGAATTGGATCCATTGGGTGTGCGTATCGGCAGCTTTTTGTTGTATCCTGATTTAACCATTGGATTGCGGCAAGAAGATAATATTTTTGCAGTCGAGTCCAATACTGTGAGTGATCTCATCACACTTATCAACCCAGCTGTCAAACTAAAGTCTGACTGGAATAATCACACTTTTGGCTTACTTGCCGATTTTGTTGCAGCTCGTTATTCTGAAAATCCTGACGAGGACTACCAGGACTATACGGTCGAGGGCGATGGACGCCTCGATATCTCCAGGAACAGTGCCCTGTCAGGGGCTTTGCAATATGCCCATCTCCATGAGGCCCGCACCTCACCGGATGATGCAAGAGGTTTGACACCGACAAAATATACGGCGTCATCGATATTCATATCCTATAACAAAAAGTTCGATCGACTGTCAGTGCAGATAGATGGTTGGCAACAGAAACTCGATTACAAAAGTGTTCCAACATCGGCTGGTATATTGAATAACGATGATCGTGATCGAGTGGAGAATCTGGGAACACTCCGCTTTAATTACGTATTGATGCCTGGCTATCAGATGTTCCTGCGTGGGAGTGTTAATTCACGTAAATATGCGCAAAGGTTCGATCGTTTCGGCTTGAAACGAAATTCGAATGGTAGTGAGGTCGTTGCTGGGGCTGCGCTCGATTTTTCCGGTGTTACCTTTGGAGAGATATATATCGGGTATTTGCGCCAGAATTATGAAGAACCGCGGTTTTCGGACATTGGTGAACCAACTTTTGGTGGTGAGATTACCTGGAATCCGTCGGGGCTCACCACAGTTACGGGGACGGCCGGGCGAAGCATCAAGGAAACGACATTTGACAATGCCTCCGGCATCCATGCTACCAGTTTTGAACTGGGTGTTGACCATGAGCTTTGGCGAAACCTGATATTGCATATGGACATGCTGGGAGAAAGAGATGACTACCAGGGGCTCAACAGGAAAGACGATGTCTTTGTAATCAATCTAGGGGGCAAGTATATGTTGAATCGTAACTTGTATGTATTGTTTGGTTATGATTATGAGAGGCGCGTTTCCGAACCTCCTGAAGGCGGTGGACGTAATTATAAAATCAATAGTTACACGCTTCGTGTGGAGGGTCAAATCTGACTACAGGTTCATATACAGCTTGTTACTGTTGAAAAGGAGGTGGGTTAAATTGAAAATTCGATCATATTTTTCCTTTATGCTGATCCTCCTGCTTGCTTCTATTGCGGTAACCGCCGGAGCAGAAGAAGCAGAGTATCGTCTGGGAGCAGGTGATCGGGTCAAGATTACTGTATTTGGACATGATGATCTTTCAGGTGAATTTGAAATAGACAGTGCCGGGCGCTTGTCACTCCCCCTGATAAAGCTCGTGCAGGCTGCAGGACTGACTGAAGAGGAACTCGAGGAGGCAATTACTCGAAAACTAAAACCGGATTATTTGGTAAATCCGAAGGTCAGTGTCGATATTCTGACATATCGCCCGTTTTATATCATTGGTGAAGTTAAAAACCCGGGAAGCTATCCTTATACGAGTGGTATGACAGTTGTCAACGCCGTTGCATTAGGCGGCGGCTATACGTATCGTGCCAAGAAAAACGGCATAACAGTAATAAGAGCAAATGACCCCGAGCGGAAAAAGATAAAAGCAGATCACAATACCAGAATATATCCTGGCGATATTATTGAAGTGCCTGAAAGGTGGTTTTGATATATAAATCAATCGCCTGCACTTTTGTATGCTGACTGTTTGTTCATGGCCTATGCAATATTGTTAGCCGCAAAATGAGTTGAGTTTAAACGTGCGGATTCCAAAAAGTTTTCGTTTGACACTACAAATATATCAGCAGGGAACCAGATGCAGAATGATAACAAACCAAAGTATGCAAATGGTGGCGCTCTGCCAAGCTCGTCATCGATGACAGCCAAAGATGTTGGTTTGGCGGATATTATTGCCATAATTCGTCGGCGTATGACGCTTGTGATGGCTGTTATTCTTGGGATTACCTTATTAACCGGCGTAATCCTGTTTCTCGTTACACCCCGCTACACAGCAGAAACACTGCTCATGATTGAAAGCCGTAGCATCAATATAGCAAATCTTAGAAATGTTGTAAGTGGCTTATCAATAAATGCCGAGACAATAGAAGGAGAGATCGAGGTTCTCCGTTCGCGCGCATTGGCAGAAAAAGTCATTGATTCGTTGAATCTATATAATGACCATGAGTTTGGTGACGGGCCGGCCTCTACCAATGGTGAAATAGATGAGAGATTGCGTTCCAATGTAATCAATGCCTTTCAAAAGAAATTGGATGTTTCCCAGAAGGGGCGATCACGAGTCATCTCTGTCGCCTTTACATCCGAAGATCCGCTAAAAGCAGCAAAAATCGCAAACAAAATTGCTGATGTGTATCTCATCGAGCAAATGGAAGCGAAATATGACGCAACCCGCCGTGTTGCTGAATGGTTGAGCCACCGTGTCGCTTCACTGCGTCAGAAGGTGGAGGAATCAGAAGCGGCAGTGGAACGCTTCCGGCAAAAGACAGGATTGCTGCAAGGAAAAGAAACAAGCCTCACATCGCAACAACTTACAGAGTTGAATGCACAACTTATACTGGCAAAGGCGGCACGCGCAGAAGCCGAGGCACGTTATAAGCAGACCAGACGTCTTCACAATGCCGAGGGTGGTATCGAATCATCGGGGGAAGTATTGGGCTCCATGCTTATCCAGAATTTGCGGAAGCAGGAGGCGGATATTCAGAGAAAATTGGCCGAACTTCGAACGGAGTATGGCGAGCGTCATCCGAAAATGATAAATCTTCGGGCGGAAGCTCGCAGCCTGAAAAACAAGATCAAGTCCGAGATCGCAAAAATTGCGAAAGGTCTGGAAAATGAGGTTGCGATCGCGCGCGCGAGGGAATTATCACTGAAAAAAAGTATTGATGCGCTCAATAAGCAAATTGCTGCATCATCGGATGACATGATCCAGCTACACGCGTTGGAAAGAGAGGCCGAGGCCAACCGGACACTACTGAAGACCCTGTTGTCACGCATGAAAGAGGCAAGCAATCAGGACGATAAAAATATCCAGTTAGCCGATGCACGTATTGTCTCCAAGGCCAAAATGCCAGGACGCCCGAGTTTCCCAAAAAAATTGCCCATCATTGTGCTGGCAATAATCGGTTCAGCAATAATTGGTCTGTTGCTCGCATTTCTTTTTGAGTATCTTGATCAGGGTTTCCGTAGTGGTGATGAAATTGAACAGTTTACCGGAATGACTTCTCTCGGGTTTGTGCCGTTAATAAACAAGGCAAAAAAGAAGATCATATCACCAAAATCGTACCTGATGGAACATCCCAAATCGGCATTTGGTGAATCTATAAATACGCTGCGATGGAGTATAAACCTTCCGTATCCAGATAGGCCGCCACAGATAATTCTTTTTACCTCGACTCAGCCAAAGGAAGGAAAAACGACAGTTGCGATGGGTCTTGCCATAATGAGTTCGCGAGCCGGCAAGCGAGTCGTTTTAATCGATGCGGATTGCCGCATGCCGAGGGTTGATAAAGAACTGGGATTGCAAACAACGCCTGGTTTGACAGAGGTATTGTCAGCAGAATTGACATTTCAGGAGGTCATTCAAAGAGATGCCGATACAAATATCGACATTATCACAGCCGGGAAAATCGTGCCTGATCCGGGTGATATTCTGGCGTCTAAACAGATGGACGATCTGCTTGAATATTTAAGGGAACGTTACGATGTCATAATAATCGATTCACCACCGGTAATGGTTGCATCTGATGCGATGATTTTATCTAAAAAAGTGGATACCTCAGTGTTCATCGTGCGCTGGTCAGATACGAAACGAGAAGCAGTACGAAATGCGCTGAAAAAATTAAAAGCAAGCGGTGCAGCATTTGCCGGTGTTTTGCTGACGCTGGTCGATGTGGAAAAACATTCTCTCTATAATTATGGAGACTCTGGCTATTATTCCGGCCGTCTGAAAAATTATTATGCAGAGTAACCGTATCGCATAGCAACGAATGGTGCGGACTCTCAACCGCCGTGGTTTCCGGGTAAATAATCTTTTTCTGCTTTGACATTTGTATTTTGGTTGGCGTATGCCAGGATAGGACCCCACAACATGGCCAGCAGCAGATAAAAATGCCGCCAATGCGTGCTGTGGATAATCATACTTTCCACCAGAATACCGATAACACTGGCAAAAACAACAAGATAGGCAACATCTGGTTCTGTTCTTTCAAGACAGAGGCGAAAGCTCTTCCATATTGTAAGGATAAGAAAAAAACAAAACGTGATTCCCCCCAGCCATCCGGTTTCCAGAAATATGTGCAAATAGAGGTTATGAGGTTCTGTAATAAAGTAATAATGTGATTGTCCTGGTCCTATACCAATCGGGTTTTCAAAAGACTTTGCTGCTGCCGCAAGTAGTGCGCTAAAACGACCGCCTGATTCGATATCATATGGTTGAAACAGTGTGGCACGTTCAAAAAACAATCCGCTGATCATGGGTGTGGAAATCGCCCAGACAACTACCGCAACGGTTATGACAGTTATAATACCACCCAACGTTGCTGCCCTTAGCAATTCAGCCGGAGAGGGCTTGATGGCAAAACGCAATATAATATAGGCAAGCGTGGATATGGCCAGGTTGGCCCAGGCCCCTCTTGAAAAACTGAGTAGTATGCCAAATACCAGGAACAGAAATACCAAGGATACACTAATGATGTTGGCGCGTGGAACACTGGTAAGTTTTGCGCCCAGATATATCACTACAGGTACGAGATATGGTCCAAAGACATTGGCATCTTTAAAAGTTCCACTGGCGCGCCCTTCATGAAGAAATAACTCACCATACGGGATTAGTCGATAATATCCAAGAATACCCAAACTGACCGTAAAGACAGCAGCCACTATATAACCATTCCAGATTATGCGGTATGTTTGCTTTGGTTCTTCATAGATCAAACATGTAAAAAAAAGCCAGGTTATAAGTAAAAATGCGGTAATTGCCATATAAATTATCGATTCCACCGGGTTGCTGGAAAAAACGCTGGCAATGACATTGGCGAGAAGAAACAGAGCTAGCAACACTAAAACGGCACCAACTCCTTTGGGGATTCGAAGGCCTTGTGAAAAAAACACTGCGAAGAGCAGTAATGAGAGGATGTCATAGGGCGCGGGTTCGATAAATACCAATGAGCTTAAAGTCATCGTAACCCATACAAGACCAAGGCGATACGTATGTTTTTGTACCTGACTGTTTTGATCGAAAGTGATGTGCATTTGTCTGGTGTAACAATTAATGCCAAAGTGCTTTGGTGGAAGAATTGATGAAAAAGTAAAACAGAATAATTGTCATTATTTCTGAGTCATGCTTCCATTGTGTAAATGGAGTTGTATCAATAAACAATAGAGTACAGTTTTTTGCCAAGTACTTCAGTATGCATTCCTGGTTTTGAGGCAGACCAAGGGTGTCTTGAGTATGATCCACAGATCCAGAACGAGTGACCAGTTCTCGATATAATAAATATCATATTCCACGCGTTTGGCGATTTTTTCTATAGTATCGGTCTCGCCTCGCCAACCATTGATCTGCGCCCATCCTGTAATGCCTGGTTTTACTTTATGGCGGATGGCGTATTCAGAAACGGCATCCTGGTAAAGTTTTCCTTCCGCGCTGGCTTTGATGGCATGGGGCCGTGGGCCAACTACAGACATTTCCCCCTTCAGGACGTTGATAAATTGCGGAAGTTCGTCAAGGCTGCTGCGACGCAGAAAAGAGCCAATGCGCGTAACCCGCGAGTCATTCCTGCAAGCTAGTTTTTCGGCATCATCGTCTTGTTGGTCGATGTACATGGTGCGGAATTTCAATACCTCGATTAGACGGTTGTTGAAGCCATAGCGCTTTTGGCGGAAGAATACCGGCCCCGGGCTTTCCAGTTTGATCAGGAGTGCAATTATTGCAAATACGGGCAGGAGTAACGTTAGAATGGAGATTGCGAATATTCTGTCCTCCAGCAGTTTCACTACATAGCTCCAGCCTGCAATTGGCTTGTCGACGATGCTCAATACCGGGATGCCTCCATAACTTTCAAAGTGGCATCGTGGAAAATCAGAGCCTATCAGATCAGGTCCTAAACGTACGCAGACAGGAAGCACTTTTAATTTGTTCAGTATATCCAGAATCCGCTTTTCGGCTACCCATGGTAGTGTAACCAGTACATCGTCACAGCCATTGCGTTGCACATATTTTATGAGATCATCCAAGCCACCCAGTACAGGGTAGTTTCCGATTGTTGAGGGAATTCTGTCTGCCCTGTCGTCAAAAATACCAATGATCCGCAGCCATGGGTATTTATTGGCCTCAAATATTTTAATCAATCTGGATGCCTGTTCACCTCCTCCTATGATTACCACATCTCTTGTCAATTGACCCGCAAGTGCCCATTTATGCAGGAGGATATAATATCCTGTTCGCGCCAGACAGATGAGGGGCACAGATATAATAAATGAACTGAAGGCCCATATTCTTGAGAACTGTTCCGAGACTTTCAGGGTAAAAGCCAAAGCTGCAAGCAGGAGGAATACGATTGCACAGATGGGTAGAATTCTTTTTGCCTGTTGAATAGGGTGGGTAATCGGTTCGAGATTGTAAAGTCCCGACAAATAGAACATGCCGATTGTCAGGAGGGCGTTTATTGCCAGTACCGACAGGTAGGCCGGAAATACTTCGCTGCTCCATCCAACATAGAGAAAATAGACTGCAAGGCCTGTACCAAAGATTATCCCAATATCGGTAACAGCAATTAGTCCGGATATGATGCTCTTGGAGAAACTCCTGTAATGCATCGGCTGTGAGGTATGCCAGCTTCTTGGATGACCGGTATGTATGTCCATATTCCCTCCTGCGCGCGATTCCGTCGTTATATTTGCTTGAGTGGTTCACTCATTTATGCAATCGTTGTGGCAAGAAGTGCTGTCAGTGAATACGAAATTGGTCGTATATTAGTGTTGCATCAACCGCAAAAGCAACAGCATTGTGTTATTACTATTGTATATTACTTTTGTGCATGCTGCTCTTATAAATTAGTATTAGAACGTCATGCATATATCATGCATGTTTGCGATGCTAATGCGGTTTCAATACTGCTCAGAAGAAAAATGACGCATCGTTATTCCGTCAAGGTTGATGGTCTTGTGCCTCATCAGTCTCTAAGCTATATTTTTTAAATCACCGTGGGTTACTACCTTTGATGGATGCCAGCTTCCCACACGATGATATTAGGTTGAAGGGGGACGGCAGATGCTGCTTTGGAGGCAATAAATATCGCATCAGAATTCAAGACCAGCGTTTCGCATACCAGATCATGGTAAAGATATTTTGCTGATTCAGATGACAACCGAAAGTAGTAGATATTTCAGCGGCAAACTTTGCCCTGCGGCTGATGAGCAGCTGATAACTTCTGATATTGTTGTTTCAGGTCTGGGGTGGGAAAAATTCAAACACGGCAGGGAACGGGATGAAGAATGAGAATCCCTCTGTACTGATAATCGATGGAGAGAGTGATTTCTCGCTGCCTGTATTGCGCTCTCTTGCGCAAATACCCGGTTTCAAGGTGCATGTCCTGTCAAGCAAAGCCTGGCCCAAAACGCGCTATAGTCGCTACTGTGCCTCTTTTCATTATCATGATAATGGAGATGAGGATGCCCGTTATCTTGAAGTGATCGCGGAGGTGGCGAAGAGGGTGAATGCCGATATCCTCTTGCCTGTCGATCAACCCGCTATCCGATTTGTGGCAGACCATCGTCTTGCTCTGGGGAAACTGGCATCTGTCACGCCGGTACCACAGGTGCCTGCCTTCGACACGGCGGTTGATAAATGGATGCTGGCAGATTTCATGCAAAGACGCCGCATCCCGACGCCACGTACCATCAAACACTCAATTGATGCAGATTTCTGGCGGCAGCTTGATACGTTGACTTTTCCTGTTCTGATCAAGCCAAGGTGTGATGGCAGTGGCCGGGGGATCAGGCAATTCGACGATCGGAATTCGTTAGCACTTTTTCTGGAAAAGGAACAAAAAGACGGATCCCGCTACATTGTTCAGAACCGGGTGGCTGGCTACGATATTGACTGTAGCGTTTTATGCCGGGATGGCAGGATATTGGCGTACACCATTCAAAAGGGCATTTTCACGAACCCGATGCGTTTTCGTCCTCCACTTGCAATTGAGTTTCTTGGGAATGAAGAGGTATTGCAGGTGATGCAGACGTTACTTGAAGCGTTACGCTGGGATGGTGTGGCGCATGTTGATCTGGTGATGGATGAAGGAGATCGATGTGCGAAAGTTATTGATTTCAATGCGCGCTATTGGGGTAGCCTGCTCGGTTCACTGGCGGCGGGGGTGAATTTTCCATACCTTGCCTGTCTCTCCGCACTTGATAAACAGTTACCACCTGTAACCTATGATTATGTTCGTTATGTTGCTCCATCTGCAATGCGCCAGCTGCGCAGACAAAAATACATCACCAAAGGTGTGCCCAGATTTCAGTACGCGGAAACAGGTTGGCGGTACCTGCTTGCTGATCCCATGCCGGTTGCCATGGACAAGCTAAGCAGCGTCTGGAAAAAATTCCGGTCAACAAGTCAACGCTGATTTGCTTGTGAAGGTAAAGAATAGTTATCTGGCAACCTTGATGTAAAAGTTGATGTTGCGTTTCCAGCAGATTTAGCCTGGAAATGTCCTACTGCGGGTTTATGTCGGCGCATCAAATCGCGAGCAGCCGGACGATGAGACGACGGAATTTTCTGGGAAAGCGCCAGTAGATCCGTACTGCCTTGTCCCGCAAGCCACTGCTGTACCAGAACTTGCCCAGCCTGCCCCAGTTTGAAGGATAGCTGACAAAGGTTGCAATATTTGCCTTGTGTTGTGACCAATCCAGTTTGTATTCGTCAGCCGGCGGCATGAGATCAAATGTCTCCACGCCATTTTCGAATGCCCATTGCAAAGCGTTTTCGGTTTCCACTTTTCCAGGTTTGAAAGAGCTGTAACCGATGTCAAAGGATCCAAAATAGCTATAATAATGTTGGTGATGGAGAAAACCAATCTGGGTGGCAATGACAGTATCATCCAGGCTAAGCACAGCCAGCTTCAACGTGCCTTCCTCCTGGGCCGCGATGGTTGTGTTGACAAGCCAGTTTTCCGCCTCTGGCCGTTCCAGCAGCCTGCCGTAGGTGTTACGCTTCATCAGCCAGCTCAATTTGAGCCTGATGGATTTTGTAACGATTTGTTCGATCTCCAAGGGATCATCGATAAAGCGGTGTTGCAGTTTCCCCTGGACGCGCAAACGCCGGTGTGCGCTACGCAGGTTTCGCCGGAAACTGCGTTTTAACTGTGTATGAAAGGCATCCCAATCCTGATATTTTTCCACCGGAATATAGGGTGATGTCGCTGTTTCTTTTAATTTTCCTTTTTTACCGGTGAGAAAGTGTCGTACGACGGCATCTTCCCGTATTCTTTCCAAATGCAGTATGTCGATACCGCAATCCGTTTTGATGGCATACCAGGCAGCCTCGCACCAATTGTTTTGCTCAGCACCTTCTTCGATTACCAGATCACCATACTGGCCAGTTCCGCTTCCAAGCCAGACGCCGACTCGCCACAGGCCTTGTCTGCGTACAACCAGGGGCCAAATGAGCACCAGGCGCCCGTCCATCCGCACGGTGACAATACGAAGTTCATATCCCGATGGTTCACCCAAATACTTCCACCAGGGCCAGATCCAGCTGAAAGTCTGGAAGAAACCGTGCCCAGGCGCGCGTTCACAAAGCTTGCGCCATTCCGTTTCGATGCGGCTGAGTGTTGCGGTGTCCCTGATGGTTTCAACGTGGATCCCGGCATTCTGCTGTGAAGAAGGATCCAGCCCTGTAACCGGAGCCTGACTTGCGGTGGTTTTATGGCGTATTGTTGAGTGCATCAATCTTGATTTTATATCATGTTTCGTTCTTTCGCCCGACGCTAAAGGGGAAATGCAGGTATCGGTAACGCACGAGTAAAGGAAAGGCCAGTAAACGCGCGATACGCGCGGCATTTCTGTCAAGCTTGTAAGTCCAGGTGTCGTCTGGCAGAACTTCTACCACTCCGCACAGAAAACGATCGGGATTACCGCGGACCGAATGGATTGGTCCAAGGTTGATCTCATTTGCATTTTTGAAAGGTAAGGTTTTTCCTGCGGTCGGCTCAAGCAAGTCCACTGTTTTTTGCAGGGTGTCACGTGGCTGTTTTGCCCAGTCCTCATAATTCAGTCGCAGGTAGAACATTTTTGATGCAAGTACCTCAGTGAGTAAATTGCGGGCTATCCAGGCCATGATGGTGCGAAATGGTCGATAACGTGGAAGATATTCACGAAGGGACGGATCCCATTTGTACTTGCTCCAGGAATAGATGACGCCACGTACATCTCGAACAAGATGAATCACATAAACCTGGATGTCCGGAATCTGACTCAGGATCAAGGCTCTACTGGGAAGTTTGGATGAGTCCACGATGATATCATTACCGGAATGTTTGGCCAAAGAACGATATAATGTGTCAAGGATTTCCTTGTAGGCATCCAGTTTTTTCCGGAATGTTGCGCTATGCACGCCCGTTAATATCTTGAGGAAATGGCGTGAGTGGTCCACATCGTTTTGCAATTTCAGTATTTTTCGGGGATCGCCATGTTTGTTGATTACATCGGTGGATACCTGTTTCCAGAATGAACACTCTTTGATCTTTTGTCCGCAAGAACATTTTCCGTCCTCAATGTGACCGTGTTCCCATAGTTCGTAGATCTCGTTGAAAGATGAGACATTCTCCAGGGTTCCCAATATCCGATCCAGCAGCGTACTGCCACTTCTGCCTTCTCCGGAAATATAAATGACTTTAAGAGGCATTTTCTGCGCGTTATCAGGTATTATTACTTTTTCATTATATCTGTTGACCAGGCAGCCACATCCAGGTTCTCGTCTATTTTCCATGGTCCTGCATGACTTGGTTGTTTGCACCATTCGTCAAGCAGTAAAGTAAACTCTCCACGTGAGATCAGATGCGCACCCAGTCTTTCCAAGTGTTGGGAGTAATGCATACAATCATGGACCCGGTATCCCCAGGAATGCAAGTGACAATTCAGGTAGGCCATGGCAACTTTTGATGTGTCCCGCAGCCGGGAAAATTGTGAGTCATTAAAAAATACACGACCAATTGATATGCCGAAGATGCCGCCGACCAACTGGTTCTGTTCGTCCCAGATTTCGACCGAGTGAGCATGACCCTCTGCGAAAAGTTGGCAATAGACCTTAATCACCTCATCCGTAATCCAGCTAAGCGGGTACTTGTTCTGGCGTGGCTCCTTGCAGGCCGTGATGACGTCATGAAATGCCTGATCGAAAGTTGCGTGATAGACATTGCGGCGCAGGAGGCGCCGTATATTTTTTTCAACATGCAATTCATCCGGAGAAAGCACCATGCGAGTGCCTGGTGCCCACCATTTCGTGGGGGGTAAATGGAAAAAAGGAATAATACCCTGGCGATACGCCTCAAGCAGGCGTTGTGCTGTTAATGGAATGCCGATGGCCAGGAGACCCTCCGGATTCTTCATCGCCTTTTCAACGGGGGGAAAGGGGGTGTCGGGGTCTGGCCGGATCAGCCAATAGCGGATTAGTGCAGCCCAGAGTGCGGGGAGGGCACGCAGCCGCTGCGGTTTGAGCGGATACAATAGCGCATAGATGAAGCGGGTGATATTTTGCTTGAACCCTGACATATTCGTATTGAGGTACCGATTGATGCAAATGGATGAGGTCGCCGCCGGAGTGAAATCCATGATTGTTACCGGAACTCATCGCAGACAACACACAGAGAAAAATGACCATTTATTTGTTCATGTATGTCGATATTTCCAACCCTCCTTGAAGCTGGATAGCAGGCATGAGCACCCTTGTATTTAGTGTATATGGTGTTTCGGCTGATTAAAAGTTGAGGGGTTTACTGCTTTTTACATGTAAACATATAAAAATTAACAGTTATTCGGCTGCAACGGCGGGTATTCGTTTTCTGCGTGAAAATATTATTGCGTTCAGGCCAAGCCGGCGTTTCACCAAAAGCAGTAACCAGACCCGAGTAACAAGAATAGACAGAATCGTGGCGGTCGCAGCACCGCTGAGGCCAAGGTACGGGATCAGCATGGCATTCAGCAGAATGTTCAAGGCGCTGGTGCAAGCGAGGACTATGGCTGTTATGTTCTGGTTACCCGTCATATTCAGGAGATGGTCAATGGGTCCTGTTACTGCTTTTATCAGGTGGCCGATCACCAAGAGCACCAAAACGGGATAGCCAATGGTAAAGGCAGGGCCGAACAAACCGAGGACAGAATGGCCAAAGGCAAACAGGAAAATGGAGAAGAGAAGGGATGGCCAGAATATCCATTTCACCACACTGGTCACCAACGCCTGTAAATCCTCTTTCGCATTATTCGCATGGAGAGCGGCAAATTTAGGTACCGCCATGGCAGAAATTGCGAAGGCGATGAACCCAACAAGATTTGCGGTGCGGAGTGATGCGAAGTAAATCGCAATTTCATCGGGTTCAACAAAACCACCAAGCATGATCATGTCTGTATTCGTCAAAACAATCTGGAAGGCGCCGATCAGCATGAAGGGAAGAGATGCACGCAACCAGTATGACGTGTGATAAACAGCTCGGCTTTGTCTAACGCTTGCCGGAAGACGCCGCCTGAACAACAAGGTTTGCACGGAGACTGTTAGAAGAAACGAAAGGAAAGCAACAGCCAGCGCAACTGTCCCATTGAGTTTTACCCCAACATAGAAAAGAGCACTCATTGTGATTACGAAAAAGGCAGGTCTGATGATATATGAGGGGATATAGGCCAGATTGACCCAACCGAAACCACGTGCCATACCCTCATGGAGGTCCACTAGCGCAAAGAGAGGGAGGAAGGACAGAGCCACATACAAGGGATAGATATAATGATTTGGGATGAGTTCGCGATTCAAAAAAATCAGCAATGCACCAACACAGGCAAAACATAATGACGCGGCCATGACGATGCTCCGGCTGCGGTGGATGATTCCTTTCGCTCGCCACCATCGCTGTTTAGACAGATAAGCCGGAATAAATCTGACGACAGCGCTGTTTAGGCCGAGAGGCGCCAAAAAGCTCAGCATAGATACCCACACCCAGGCGTAAGCAAAAATGCCGTATTCGAATCCGCCCAGCCAGTGAGCGAGCAATATTTGTAAAATATACGCAATACTGGCACCGGCAACACGGATCATTATTACCGAAGCGGCGCTTTTGAGTACGGTATTAATGTGAACACTATCAGTCGTGGAACCCATGATTGCGCTTATAGCGTCTGGCCTCAGGCCGAATCGTTTCATTACAACTGCTCCCTGATCAGCTGTTCCGTCAACCATAGAGTATTTGGTAACTTTAAATATCGGGTATACTTGTTCAGGCTGTCCCTCCATAGCTGCAACGGTTACCTGCCGGCAGTGGAGCACATGGGTCAGCTTGACCTCCGTGATAAAAGTAATTATAGACCGATTGAGCAGGCAGTGGAGATTATTGCCTTGCAATGAAGGAGGTGCAGAGTGGTGTATTCTTTAGCGACTTTCGACAAGCGATGAGATTAACCGTGTTTCCCGTTTATGTTGGTATGCATGCGGCAAGCGGTTTTATCCGCCGGTTCGTTAACAAGACCGGCGGGTTTGTATAGAGTGTACGATTATTTTTTGGTCGTAATAAAAACCGGTGCACCTGCAATGCGAATGGCATTGCCGTCCAGCGACAGTGGTGTTCCCACCGCACTGACCGTCTCAAGAATATCTGCTGGTAATAAGCCGGCTTGCAAGGCGTCCAACGGGACCAGCCTTTCGTCTCCAGGGTAGACCCAGGCTACCAGAGTATTCTCAGTGGTACCTTCAAACCGGTAAACCCGAATATTGTCTGGTAACTGTTTTGCGCTAACGGGATTCTTGCCGTTCAGGTGACTGTGCAGGGTGAAATAAGCAGTGTAAACGGGCTTGGGGAATCCCCAATAGTCTCTGATCCCAAAATGATCCTCGGCATAGTCGCGCGCCATACCCTGATCCATGTAGTTGTACCAAAACATCTTTTCTACACCCAGGTGCAAGGCCAGCACATGTGTCTTGATGATATAATTGGCCGCTTCTTCGCGGCTCAATCCCTGTACTTCCTCGCCCGAGTCTGGATAACCGAAAAAACCACCAGGATAATTTCCCTGATGTGGTGCGCCCACCTCGGTATACCAGATTGGCATCTGCACATTGTTCTGCTGCATGAGTGTGCGGATGTTCTGCAGATACCCTGCCATCCATTCTTCCGGGCTCGGGAAATCCGGCCAAGCATAGGGATGTAAGGAAAGGATGTCAAAATATCCGGCAGCTTTGCTTTGCAGGAATTTTTGCACGGGTCCGGTGCCGAGTTCTGCGATTTGATAGATAAGTTTGATCCCAGGATTGACGGCATTTGCTGCCTGTCTGACAGCTCTGGCTTTTGCTTCCAGATTGTCCCAGTAATATGGCCGATCGAACCGTGGCTCAAGATTCTCTTCCAGTCCCAGTTCCCAGTAGAGCACGCTGGGGTCCGCGGCAAAATACTGTCGCATCTTTGTTTCAAGTTCTGTTAGTTGTGCAGAGGAGATCGGATTACTGTCATTGGAGTCCCATGTATCCCCTAAAACCAGAGGGAGTTCAAGCATACCAAGTCCGCGCCGCCTCTCCATCGCAGACAACCACTCTGCCGGGCTGAATGTTTTCCATGTCGCGGTCTTGATCCATACGGGAAGATAAGGATCCTGCATATCGGCATGGACCATGCCGAAGGGAGAGGCTGCTTCGATGCGTCGCTCCGAGGTTGTTCTCGGTGCCAGAATTGCGAAACCATATTCTCGTGACTCACCCGGCTGGCGGTTTGGCAAAACCGCGGTATCATTGTCAGTTTTGAAGACCAGTCCGTAATAACCCACTGTTGTGTCGGGAGACTGGATGGTTTTCAACTCACCGGGGATGAGGAGAACAGGATCACCGAGTGGCCGCTTACGGAAGTCCTGCCATTGACAATAAATGGCAGCCGCTCCTGCGTGTTCAACTTTTACACTGACGGTAAAGGTTTGTCCTGCCGGGTGCACATGATAGGCTGCATCATCGTATATTTCGATATTTACATTTCCGATCGGTTGATCCGGTGGATTTGGCGGGTTCGGTGGATCCGGGGGATTCGGTGGAGCCGGTTCCTGTGGTGGATCCGGTTCCTGGCTGGCAGAGGCGGTGCCGGGTTGCCCACCGCCACAACCCGTTATGATCGCAACTGTTGCCAGCAAAGCAAAAATGAATTGTCGTTGTGACATAACGCCTCTCCATGTGCCGACTTGGTAGTAGCAGCACGATGATTATCCCTGTTTATATGGACACCTAGATTGATGAGACAATATCTTCAGAAGAGAAGTGCCATATCTGCAAGTATATCAATGAATTTAAATCAGAAGCAGTGCGTCGTGTCACAGGAACCAACAAAACCACAGCAGAGGATAGACAGAAATGCGTTCGGCGTCACAAACCCGCCAGATAAACAGGGCGGGTAGCGGAGAACCGTCTTACCAATTTCCAAGTGGACAGCTTTTTCGCAACGGTTTTTAGTATGCAGGCGTAAAATTTTCGATCATTATGAACCGGCGAAATAAATACTCACTGAGACGTGGGATGATCGATAGTTTGATTAATGTCACAGTTTTTCTTTATATATGGTGTGCGCAGTGATGGCCAGATGAAAATCAGATTTTCTTTGCCTGTGCTGCGGCATTGCCTGTGTAGCTGGCGGGTGTCAGATCCATGAGGCGTTGTTTTTCGTTTTCCGGGATTTCCAGTTTTTCGATGAAAGCCTGCATTGCGACTGCGTCGAGTCGTTGACCGCGTGTCAGCTCTTTGAGTTTTTCATACGGTTTTTCTATGCCATAACGGCGCATGACTGTCTGAATGGGTTCGGCCAGCACTTCCCAGTTTGCATCCAGCACGTTTGCAAGTTGCTCGGTATCGACTTCAAGTTTGCTGATGCCGCGCAAACTGGAATGATAGGCAATAACACTATGTGCAATGCCGACACCAAGGTTGCGCAATACCGTTGAGTCGGTCAGATCCCGCTGCATGCGGGACACCGGCAATTTTTGTCCAAGGTGACTGAAGATGGCATTCGCTATTCCCAGATTGCCCTCCGAATTTTCGAAATCAATCGGGTTTACCTTGTGCGGCATGGTGGATGAACCCACTTCACCTTTTACCGTTTTCTGTTTGAAGTAACCCATCGAGATGTAGGTCCAGATATCGCGGTCAAAGTCGAGCAGGATGGTATTGAAGCGGGAAATGGCATCAAACAGTTCGGCAATATAGTCGTGGGGCTCAATCTGAATGGTATAGGGGTTCCACTCCAGCCCGAGGGAGGTGACAAACTTTTCTGCCAGCGCCTGCCAATCGATTTCCGGGTAGGCCGAGAGATGGGCGTTGTAATTTCCCACTGCGCCGTTTATTTTGCCAAGCAGGGAAATCGCGGCGATCTGCTCACGTTGACGATGCAGGCGATAAACCACATTCGCCATTTCTTTACCGACGGTGGTCGGAGAGGCGGGTTGACCATGGGTGTGGGAGAGCATGGGAATATCGGCATATGCATGCGCCATCTGCCGCAACGCCTCGATGAGTTCATCGAAAAGGGGCAGCAGGATCTGGTTGCGTCCCTCTCGCAGCATCAGCGCATAGGCCAGATTGTTGATATCTTCCGAGGTGCAGGCAAAATGGACAAACTCGCTGACTGCTTCGAGTTCGGCATTGCCGCTGATCTTTTCCTTGATGAAATACTCCACTGCCTTGACGTCGTGATTGGTGGTGCGTTCGATGTTCTTTACCCGATGGGCGTCGGTTTCACTGAAATTGTCGACAATCGTGTTCAGGATGCCGTTGGCATGGCTGGAAAAGGGTTTTACCTCGGCAATTTCCGGGGTGGCCGCCAGATGTTGCAGCCAGCGGATTTCCACCAGCACACGATGCCGGATCAGCCCGAATTCACTGAAAATCGGGCGCAAATCGGTGGTTTTACTGCCATAGCGGCCATCAACCGGGGAGACGGCAGTCAGACTGCTTAATTCCATATTGACTCCAACGAGAATTAGTTAAGACTGACGCCATTTTACACCATCGATTTAATTCTTGCGCGAGGTTGCAGGATAAAAAAAGGGGAAAAACAATGACAGCAGTTTGCCGCTGGCATGTTTTGCTCGTCAAAGCGGGGAGGATCCGCTGCGAACTGTTTCATTCTGAATCAGGAGCATGTGCATGCCGGTGAGGTGGAAGCTGACCGGCAATTCTCCATGATCGGAAAAATCATTCAGGATCACAGCGAATAGCGAGGCAGTTTACCGTCTCTGATGCAAGGTGTTCGTGGTCGTGGTTTTCAAGTGCTGATAAATTTTATATCAATCGCGATATTGAATCGTTATGACACTTTTTTGTAAATCAGCCCCGGGTTCAGCATGACTTCATTGTGACCCAACTGGTCGAGCGGACAGCCTTCGCTGTCACAGCGAGCCAAACGGTCGTATGCGTATTTGTAGCCATTACTCTCGATGGTTTCATAAATCGGTTTGCCCAGGTGTGAACCAATTTTCCGACCCAGGTTAGGCTTTTCCATAATTTTCTCCTGCGTATTTTGCTGATTTAAGGATAAAAATTATATCGGCCCGCTTGTCTGCGACTTTAATCAAGTCGTCATTTTGAAAAAATCAAGTTGTGAAGTTGTGATCGAGCACACATCAGGAAAAAATCAACGGCCTTTCACTAAATAGTTGTGCGAAAAGGGTGTCCATTTTCATCTCTGGCGGTCAGATGCGGCTGTCGAGCTTAGCTGGACGATGTACAGGAGGTACGTGTGTCGTGGCGCACAGGGATGTGCGGGAATGGTGGTATTTGCAGCGTATCATTAAAATACCTCTGCCCCTGATGCGAAACCAGAATCTGCCAATAATGTTAAATGATCTGGTATTCAGAATACTTATTTAGCAGCGATTTCTATACAGCGAGGAGCCGGTTCTCCGATAGCCGCTGGCAAGACACGCTGTGAATACTTCCCTGTAAGCTTCGCGGCAGCTTCCCTGCTGCCGAGAGTCTTGCCATCGGCTAGCGGAGAACCGGCTTGCTAAGAACTAATTGATACCCTTTTTGCGCGGCTATCTATTTAGAGAAAAAACCGTGGACTGAATTCATGCTGACTGCCTGAATCAACAAGATGGCCAGAATAAAAAAAGCCCCGTGGATAACGGGGCATTTTCGGGTGTGAGCAGGCCCGTTCAGGCGGCCAACTGGCGCAAGACGTAATGGAGAATGCCGCCATGACGGTAATATTCCACTTCCTGCGGCGTATCAATGCGCACTTTGACCTGGAAGGTGGTTTCCTTGCCGTTTTCATCCCGTGCCACGACGCTCACTTCGTCCACCGTGCCGTCTCCGAGGCCGGTGATGTCAAAGATTTCGCGTCCTGTCAGGCCGAGGGATGCCGGGGTTTCGCCGTCACGGAACTGCAACGGCAGCACACCCATGCACACCAGGTTGGTGCGGTGGATGCGTTCGTAACTTTCAGCGATAACGGCGCGCACGCCGAGCAGGCGTGGACCTTTGGCAGCCCAGTCACGGGATGAGCCGGAGCCGTATTCCTTGCCGGCGATGACGATGAGCGGCACATTTTCATCGCGGTATTTCATTGCCGCATCGAAGATGCTCATTTGCTCCCCCCCGGGAAGGTGTTGCGTGATACCGCCCTCGGTTCCCGGCGCCAGCAGGTTGCGCAGACGGATGTTGGCGAAGGTGCCGCGCATCATCACTTCATGGTTGCCGCGGCGTGAGCCCAGTGAATTGAAGTCTTTCGGTGCCACACCGTTGGCCTGCAGATACTGGCCGGCCGGGCTGTCGGGTTTGATGGCGCCCGCGGGGGAGATGTGGTCGGTCGTGACCGAGTCACCCAGCAGGGCGAGCACCCTGGCGCCGCTGATGTCGTCGATGTCACCGGCGGTGGCTGTCATACCTTCAAAGTAGGGCGGATTTTTTATGTAGGTGGAATCATCACGCCATTCGAACAATTGCCCTTCCGGTGAAGCAAGCTTCAACCACTGCGCCTCACCCTTGTAAACGTCCGCGTAGGCCGTGACGAATTCCTCGCGGTTCACGCTGTTGCGCACTGTGTCCTGGACTTCTTTCTGGCTTGGCCAGATGTCCTTGAGATAGACAGGATTGCCGTCCTTGTCGGTCGCCAGGGGATCGTTATAGAGATCGATGTCCAGGGTGCCCGCAATCGCATAGGCCACCACCAACGGTGGCGAGGCCAGATAGTTCATGCGCACCTCGGCATGCACCCGGCCTTCAAAGTTACGGTTCCCGGAGAGCACCGCGCAGGCGGAAAGGTTGCCATCGGCAATCGCCTGGGAAACCGGCTGGGGCAGGGGACCGGAGTTGCCGATACAGGTGGCGCAGCCGTAACCGACCACGTTGAAACCGAGGGTCTCCAGATCCTTGAGTAAACCGGCCTGTTGCAGGTATTCGGTCACCACGCGGGAGCCGGGTGCCAAAGAGGTCTTTACCCAGGGTTTGGCTTTCAGCCCCAGTGCGGCTGCCTTTTTTGCCACCAGGCCTGCGCCCAGCATTACCGAGGGGTTGGATGTGTTGGTGCAGGAGGTGATGGAGGCGATGACCACCGCACCGTCATTCAGCGTGACCGTTTCCCCATTGATGTTGGTGGTGACCGCCTGGCTTTCAATATTGCGCTCCTGTTTCAGCGAGGTGAGGGCATCATTGAAGAGGGATTTGGCCTGTCTGAGGGGAACACGGTCCTGGGGACGTTTAGGGCCGGCCAGGCTTGGCATTACCGTGCTGATATCCAGTTCCACCACACTGGTATAGGCTGCTGTCGGCTGCTCCGCAGTGCGGAACAGGCCCTGTTCTTTTGCATAGGCCTCCACCAGCGCCAGCTGCTCCTCGGGGCGGCCGGTCAGTCGCAGGTAGTTGAGGGTTTCCTCATCGATGGGGAAAATGCCACAGGTGGCACCATATTCCGGTGCCATGTTGGCCAGCGTGGCGCGGTCGGCCAGTGACAGGTGGTCCAGGCCGTCACCGAAGAATTCCACAAATTTACCCACCACGCCGTGTTTGCGCAGCATTTCCACGATGGTCAGCACCAGATCGGTGGCGGTGGCGCCTTCCGGCAATTTGCCGGTGAGTTTGAAACCCACCACTTGCGGGATCAGCATCGAAACCGGTTGTCCGAGCATCGCCGCTTCCGCTTCGATGCCACCGACACCCCAGCCGAGTACCCCCAGGCCGTTGACCATGGTGGTGTGGGAATCGGTGCCCACCAGGGTATCGGGATAGGCCTGCAGCACACCGCTGTTTTCCTGGGCAAAGACGACACGGGCGAGGTATTCGATATTGACCTGGTGCACGATGCCCGTGTCCGGCGGCACGACCTTGAAATTGGAAAAGGCTTTCTGCCCCCACTTGAGAAAACTGTAGCGCTCCTGGTTGCGCTGGTATTCGATTTCGGCGTTTTTCTCCACCGCATCGGCGGTGCCGAAGACATCGATCTGCACCGAATGGTCAATCACCAGTTCAGCGGGTTGCAAGGGATTGATCCTTTCCGGATCACCACCGAGCTGTTTCATCGCTTCGCGCATGGCGGCCAGATCCACGACGGCCGGCACACCGGTGAAATCCTGCATGAGCACCCGGGCGGGGGTAAAGGCGATCTCTTTGCTGGGTTCCGCTTTCGGATCCCAGTTTGCCATGGCATGGATGTCATCGGCTGTCACCACCTTGCCATCTTCATGGCGCAGCAGATTTTCCAGCAGTATTTTCAGGGAATAGGGCAGACGTTCGCTGCCTTTCACGGCGTCCAGGCGATAGAGTTCGTATTCTTTGTTATTGACCTTGAGTGTCGCACGGGCGTTGAAACTGTTGCTCATTATGGCTCCTTAACAACATGATTGATTTCCAGCTGCGTCGTGACGCAGAGAACGGGCATTATACGCGAAACCCGAAGCGCCTTCCTGGTGATAATTAATCTATAAAATACAACAGGATAGAGTCTGTTCTTAAAGTGGGTTAATGGAGCTGGCGGCGGATTTCCTCTTCCAGAATGCGTTTGGCCTCTTCGACCAGCTGGCCACGCTTGAGCAGGATTTGCCAGCGGCTTCCCCCCATTTGCGCCCACAAGACCGCCGAGCGCATGCCGGCCAGCAGCAGTGCGCGGATGCGGTTGGCGTTGTCCGGATTGGAAAGGAAACGCTCTTCACCCGAGACCATGATTTTCGGCGCCAACTGGCTGACGGTTTCGCTGTAGAGATCGGCGAGGTTGGCGATGATATTTTCATGAGTGATGTGAAAATGCTCGCTTTGCCTGTGGGCCCGCTCGATTCCGTCAGCCAGCTTGTCCAGCATCGCCTTGTTCTTGCTGAGTTTGCGTTGCAGGTGGAGCAGGGCAATCACATAGCGGGCGATATCGAGATCGTGTTGCTGATGATCGTTGTCCAGTTGGACGATGAGGGTGTTGAGACCGGTACGCAGGTATTCAACCCGCCCGTAGACCGCATCGACATCGGCGGGATCGGTTTCAAAAATACTGCGTATGCAGGTCTCAAAATCGTGCTGATCCACCATGCCGCTGGTGGCGAGATCTTTTACCAGGGTGACTGCCTGAAAAATGCCGGCGAGGGCCAGGGTTTTGTTTCGTATTTTACTCATGTTTTTTTACTGTCGTTCAAAATGGTTGATAATGCCACCACCGAGGCACGTCTCACCCTGATAGAACACCACCGATTGGCCCGGCGTCACCGCCCATTGGGGAGAGTCAAAGCGGACATGGCAGGTGGTTTTGTCAAGGCTTTCAATGGTGCAGGCGGCATCCTGCTGCCGGTAACGGGTTTTTGCCGTACAGTGCATGGGCAGCGCCGGGGCTTCACCGGCAACCCAGTGCAGATCGATCGCGGTCAGGCGTTTGCTGTAAAGCAGCGGGTGATCATGCCCGTCAACCACGATCAGGATATTGTTCTCGAGATCCTTGTCGGCCACATACCAGACAGCACCTTCATACCCCTTGATCCCCCCAATCCCCAATCCCTGCCGCTGGCCCAGGGTGTAATACATCAGGCCCTCGTGCCGGCCGAGCCGGGTCCCGTCAGGGGTTTGGATCTCACCCGGCTGGGCGGGGAGGTAGCGTTTCAGAAAAGCCCGGAAATTCCGTTCCCCGATGAAACAAATACCGGTACTGTCTTTCTTGTTATGGGTGATGAGGTGATGTTGCAAGGCGATCTCACGCACGCGGCTTTTTTCCAGTTCACCGATCGGGAACAGGCTTTGCGCCAGCTGGCTCTGCCCAAGGGTATAGAGAAAATAACTTTGATCCTTGTTGGTGTCCCTGCCGCGCAACAGGGTGTAGCGGCCTTCTTTTTCACCAATGCGGGCGTAATGGCCGGTGGCGATCGCGCCCGCACCCAATGACAAGGCATACTCCAGGAACGCCTTGAACTTGATCTCGCGGTTGCAGAGGATATCGGGATTGGGGGTGCGGCCGGCACGATACTCCTGCAGGAAATAGGCGAACACCCGATCCCAGTATTGATCGGCAAAATTCACCCCTTGCAGGGGGATCCCCAGGGTTTCACAGACCTGACGGGCATCAGCCAGATCCGCTTCAGCGGCACAATGATCCTCGGTATCGTCGCCTTCCCAGTTCTTCATGAACACACCGTGCACCTCATAGCCCTGCTGTTTCAACAGCAGGGCGGCGACAGAGGAGTCCACACCACCGGAGATGCCGACGATGACCTTGTTGGAAGAGTCCGGGTTCATGAAATTACCGTGCAGGCCTGGTTTCGGCGTATTCCGAACGATACGCCATCGGTTGTTGGCAGAGTATTCATTGCAAGATGAGCAGGGGATCCGTGGAATAAATAATCAATCGATATCATGGTAAAGGCTTAAGGGATAACGCTGCCCGGCAAGATAGTCCTCGATACAACGTAACACAAGCGGACTGCGTAATTGCGCCTCACGTCGTTTCAGTTCATCCAGGCTCAGCCAGACCGTGCGCAGGATATCTGTATCCAATGAGCGCTCTGCATGATGCTCCTGCACACTGCCGCTAAAACAATGGCGCAAAAAGGTCTCACCCGTTTGCGGCATGCGCCAGCGGTAGATGCCGGTCACTGCCACGGGGTGAAAATCCCAGGCGGTCTCTTCCAGGGTTTCCCGTATCACCGCCCCGGTAAAACTTTCACCGTGCTCGACGTGACCGGCGGGCTGGTTCAGCACCTGTTTTTCCCCGACCATTTCTTCGACCAGCAGAAAACGGTTTTCCCGTTCGACGATGGCGGCGACGGTGACGTGTAACAGAGGGGTTCGGGGTTCCTGTGTCATGACAGATATCAGTCCGGTTAACGTTAAGTTGACGCCACTGGCCCGGTGCCAGATCGGCAATGGTCCAGTCCGCTACAGCATAGCGAATCAGCCGCAAGGTGGGAAAACCGGCTGCGGCAGTCATACGCCGCACCTGCCGGTTGCGCCCTTCCCGCAGGGTGAGTGCAAGCCAGGCAGTGGGGATATTAGCACGGAAGCGTATTGGCGGTGTTCTGGGCCAGATATCGGGCGCTGCGATCAGATGGGCTTTGGCAGGCGCGGTGATGCCATCCTTCAGCTCGATGCCGTGTTCCCATTTTTCCAGCGCAGCCGCATCGGGGAGGCCTTCCACCTGGACCCAGTAGGTTTTGGGTAACTTGTGGCGGGGGTGGCTGATGCAGTGTTGCAGACGGCCGTCATCGGTCAATAACACCAACCCTTCACTGTCCTTGTCCAGCCGTCCGGCAGGATAGACATCCGCCTGGTCGATATAGTCGGCCAGTGTCGGTGTGTCGCCCTGACGGCTGAACTGGCAGAGCACCCCGCAGGGTTTGTTGAAAAGAATGATTTTTGCCATGGTTTTTTCTTCGCCCGTCGGGGGCGTCAAGAAATGATATACTCGCGGGCCAAATTTTAATCTGCAATCTGGAGTTCACATGGGTTACGAAAAAATAACCATACCCGAGAATGGCGAGAAGATCACCGTCCGTGCCGACGGTGGTTTGACAGTGCCGGACAATCCCATCATTCCTTACATCGAAGGCGATGGTATCGGTGTCGATATCACGCCGGTGATGCAAAAGGTCACTGATGCCGCGGTGGAAAAAGCCTACGCCGGCAAACGGGCGATTCGCTGGATGGAAATCTATGCGGGTGAAAAATCAACCCGGGTGTATGGCAGTGATACCTGGCTGTCGAACGAAACCATGGATGCCATTCGTGACTTCAGCGTGGCGATAAAAGGTCCCTTGACCACACCGGTGGGAGGCGGCATCCGTTCTCTCAACGTCACCCTGCGCCAGGATCTGGATCTGTATGTCTGCCTGCGCCCGGTACGGTATTACACCGGCACGCCAAGCCCGGTGAAAGAGCCGGAAAAAACCGACATGGTGATTTTCCGTGAGAACTCCGAAGATATCTATGCCGGCATCGAGTGGCCCGCCGGCAGTGAGGAGGTGAAAAAGGTCATTGCCTTTTTGCAGGATGAGATGGGGGTCAGCAAGATCCGCTTCCCCGAGACCTCCGGTATCGGCATCAAGCCGGTTTCCAGCGAGGGAACCAAGCGGCTGGTGCGCAAGGCAATCCAGTATGCCATCGACAATGATCGTGACTCGGTGACCCTGGTGCACAAGGGAAACATCATGAAATTCACCGAAGGTGCTTTCAAGGAGTGGGGTTATGAACTGGCGCGGGAGGAATTCGGTGCGGTTGAAATCGACGGCGGGCCGTGGTGCAGCTTCAAAAATCCCCAGACCGGCAAAGCGATCGTCATCAAGGATGTGATTGCCGATGCCTTCCTCCAGCAGATCCTGCTGCGTCCGGCCGAGTACGACGTTATCGCCACTCTCAATCTCAATGGTGACTATGTCTCTGACGCCCTGGCGGCGCAGGTGGGCGGGATCGGCATCGCGCCGGGTGCCAACCTGTCGGATACCGTGGGCCTGTTCGAGGCAACGCACGGAACAGCGCCGAAATATGCCGGCCAGGACAAGGTCAACCCCGGTTCCCTGATCCTTTCGGCCGAGATGATGTTACGCCATCTCGGCTGGAGCGAGGCGGCGGATCGGATCGTCAAGGGGATGTCTGCTGCCATCGCGGCGAAAACCGTCACCTATGATCTGGAACGCCTGATGGAAGGGGCAACCCTGGTCAGCTGTTCCGGCTTTGGTGAGGCGATCATCGGCAATATGTAAGCCTCCCGCACCGTTTCGGGACCAGGAATAAAGAAACGCCCCGCGGATCGCGGGGCAGTCTTTAAATAATGAGATTAATGCTCGACAGATTTGTGGGGTTCGTCCGCCAGTGTGATGGCGGTCGCGTGCATCCCTTTCGGGCCCTGCGTGCACTCAAATTCCACAAACTGGCCTTTTTTCAAGGTCTTGTAGCCATCCATCGAGATGGCGGAAAAATGGGCGAAAATATCATCACCTCCTTCACTTGGAGCGATAAACCCATAGCCTTTGGCGTTGCTGAACCACTTTACTGTACCTCTAGACATGCCTTCCTAGCCTCCTTGTCATGCTATACTACAAACCCACACTATTGTTAAAAGTATAACTTTTAACGCGGGCCTAAACATTTTATTCTTAACGGAACCAGTATGGCACCGCACCCTCTAAAATATAGCCAATATTTTAAAATCTGCATGTGAAAAATGCCACATAAATGAAAGATAGGCATCTCTGACAAGCATCGGCTAAAATCAAAGTTATGAGCGAGAACCAATTACCACAGCATTACGATGATAATCTGGCAACGGAGGAGGCCAAACCAAAATTAAAACGCCCTCCGATGTATAAAGTTGTCTTGATTAATGACGATTACACCCCTATGGAATTCGTTGTGCACGTGCTGGAAGCATTTTTTGGCATGGATCGTGAAAAGGCTACTCATATCATGCTGAACGTGCACACCAAAGGGAAAGGTATTTGTGGTATTTATCCCCGGGATATTGCGGAAACCAAAGTTGCTCAGGTGAATGAATATTCAAGGCAGAATGAACATCCCCTGTTGTGCACAATGGAAGCGGATTCCTGAGACATAAGGTGGTTACTGATGCTGAATAAAGAACTGGAAAGTGCGCTGAATCAAGCTTTTAAACGGGCTCGTGATCTGAGTCACGAGTTCATGACGGTTGAGCACCTGCTGCTGGCGTTGCTCGACAACGCTTCCGCCACGGAGATCCTCAAGTCCTGTGGTGCGGACATGAAAGAGCTGCGGCACGATCTGATCGCCTTCCTGGACGAGACCACGCCCTTGTTGCCGCCGGATGATGAGCGGGAAACCCAGCCCACCCTGGGTTTCCAGCGGGTGTTGCAGCGGGCGGTGTTTCATGTGCAGTCTTCCGGCAAGCGTGAGGTGAGTGGCGCCAACGTGCTGGTTGCGATTTTCAGTGAGCAGGAATCCCAGGCCGTCTATTTTCTCAAAAAACAGGGTATTTCACGCCTTGAGGTGGTGAATTTCATCTCCCACGGGATTTCCAAGGTGCGTGATGAGGAACAGCTGGAACATCAGGCCGACAGCGAAGAAGAGCAGGCCGATGTCAACGACGCCCACAACCCCCTGGCACAGTTCACCAGTAACCTGAATGAACTTGCCCGTGACGGCAAGATCGATCCGCTTATCGGCCGCAAGGCGGAAATCGAGCGCACCATCCAGGTGCTTTGCCGCCGCCGTAAAAACAACCCCCTGTTCGTGGGGGAAGCGGGTGTTGGCAAGACCGCCCTGGCCGAAGGTCTGGCGAAAAAGATTGTGGAAGGGGAGGTGCCGCAGGTTCTGGCCGACTACACCATCTTTTCGCTTGATTTAGGTGCCTTGCTGGCGGGTACCAAGTACCGGGGGGATTTTGAAAAACGCCTCAAGGCTGTGATGGCACAGCTCAAACAACAAAAGCATGCGATTCTGTTCATTGACGAGATCCACACCATTATCGGTGCCGGTGCGGCTTCGGGCGGAGCGATGGATGCCTCCAATCTGATCAAGCCCGTGCTTGCCTCGGGTGATCTCAAATGCATCGGTTCCACTACCTATCAGGAGTACCGCGGAATTTTTGAAAAGGATCGCGCGCTTTCACGGCGTTTCCAGAAAATTGACGTGCCGGAACCGAGCGTGGAAGAGTGTGTGCAGATCCTGGAAGGACTCAAGTCCCGTTTCGAGGAACACCACGAAGTCCGTTACACCCATCAGGCGATCCGCACGGCAGCGGATCTGTCCGAGCGTTACATCAATGATCGCCATTTGCCCGACAAGGCCATCGATGTCATCGATGAAGCCGGCGCCAACCAGCGGATGCAGGCGCCGTCCAAACGCAAAAAAACCATCGGGGTGAAGGATATCGAAGCGATCGTGGCAAAAATTGCCCGGATACCGGCCAAAACGGTATCAGCGGATGATATGGAGCAGCTGCGGAACCTGGAAAAAGATCTGAAACTGGTGATTTACGGGCAGGACGAGGCGGTGTCCAGCCTTTCTGCCGCCATCAAACTTTCCCGTTCCGGACTCTCGATTGATGAAAAACCCATTGGATCCTTCCTCTTTGCCGGTCCTACCGGTGTGGGCAAGACCGAGGTAAGCCGCCAGTTGGCGCGGATCATGGGTATCGAGCTGATCCGCTTTGACATGTCTGAATATATGGAGCGGCATACCGTTTCGCGCCTGATCGGGGCACCGCCGGGGTATGTCGGCTACGATCAGGGCGGTTTGCTGACCGAGGAGATCAACAAGCATCCCCACGCCGTCCTGTTGCTGGATGAGATCGAGAAGGCCCACCCTGATGTCTTCAATCTGTTGCTCCAGGTGATGGATCACGGCACCCTTACGGACAACAACGGACGCAAGGCCGATTTCCGTAACATTATCCTGATCATGACCACCAATGCCGGTGCCGATCAGCTCAACCGGGCCTCGATTGGTTTCAGCAAACAGGATCATTCATCCGATGCGATGGAAGTGATCAAGAAGGTTTTCACGCCGGAATTCCGTAACCGCCTGGATGCCATCATCCAGTTCAAAAAACTGGGACCGGAGCACATCAGCCAGGTGGTTGATAAATTCCTTTTCGAACTGGAAAGCCAGCTGGAAGAGAAGGGTGTCAGCCTGGAGGTGGATGATGAAGCCCGTACATGGCTGGCAATCCACGGCTATGATCCCGATATGGGTGCCCGTCCGATGAGCCGCCTGTTACAGGAAAACATCAAGAAGCCGCTGGCCGAGGAGTTGCTGTTCGGCAAGCTGGCAGAAGGCGGCCACATCAAGATCAGCGTCAGGGATGATGTGCTGGACTTCAAGCTGACCGGAAAGAATGAGTTGGCCACTCACTGATGCGTGAGGAGGGGGGACGCGGGATTAGCGGCCCCGGAAGACAATACGACCCTTGCTCAAATCGTACGGGGTGAGTTGCACCGTCACCTTGTCACCGGTGAGAATGCGAATATAGTGCTTGCGCATTTTACCCGAGATATGGGCCGTTACGATGTGACCATTTTCCAGCTCGACCCGGAACATGGTATTTGGCAGGGTCTCGATGACCGTGCCTTCCATCTCAATGTGTTCTTCTTTCGCCATCCGTTTTATGAATCTCTTTGGTTGCTCAATGAAGTGCAAAAATCAAGCGCGAATAATGCCTGAATTCTCGCTGATTATCAAAAGCCCAAAGGGGATAAATTCACATCACCGATGCGCAAGCACCGTTTTCTGGCAAAAATGAACGCCGTTGGTGTCCTCAAATACGGCCCTTTTACCGCGCAGCTGTTTCAGACGGCAACCGCCCGCTGCCAGTCGATGGCAGACCAGCAAACCTGGGGATCGGTCAGTTCGGAGTCGAGCACGATTTCCATACCCAGCAATTTACTCATGGTACCCAGGTTGCGAATCTCCGTCAGTTGACCCCGAAGTTCGGCGAAATGGCTCTGGCTCAGATAAAGTACATTCGGCCGGAAACCATGCTCTTCTTCAAAGTCATGGGCGAGTTTGTAAATAAAACCCAGCATATTATCCTCCTCGTACCAATCAGGAGAATCCCTCCTCCGAATCACGTCCCGAAAGCTCGGTTCGGGACAGCCTTGATTTCTCTCTTACTGGTTTTATCGGCGGGTCCGGGGATAGCTTTAAAAGAAGAGTCACAAATAAGTGATTGAATGGGAAAGAATTATTTATTTTTAATATATAATTAACATGTTTAATACTAATTAACATTCAAAACCCGGGTGGGGTACTGCGCCAGGTGAGGCCGTTGAAATATTCAAGTGGGCGGTAACGGTTTTTATAGGCCATTTTCGGTGAATCGGGGTTCCAGTATCCCAGGTAAAGCCAGTCACGCCCGCTCGAGCGCGCTTCTTCTATCAGGCGGAGGATGGCATACGCCCCGAGACTGCGCCGCGGTGCATCCGGTGAATAGAATGTATAGACAGCAGAGAGGCTGTCATCACCGCAATCGACCACGGAGACGGCCAGCAGTTCGTTTTCCAGTCTGAATTCATACAGCCACGTATCCGACCAGTCAGCGGACATGACGCGCCGGTAGGCATCGGGATCCTCGTTATCCATCCCTCCACCGGGGTGGCGTGCCTGCATGTAGCGCCGGTAGAGTGCAAAGTGACTTTCGTCATATCTGGCCTGGCGCCGGACGAGCGTCAGATCCCGGTTTTTTTTCCAGGTGCGGCGTTGGCTGCGGTTGGGGGAGAAGCGTCTGACAGGCACACGCACCGGGATACAAAGGCGGCAGTGATCACAATCTGGCCGGTAGACGAACTCCCCGCTGCGGCGGAATCCCGCCTGCGACAATGCCAGATAGGTGGGCATATCCATGGCGGCATCCGGATCGACAAATACGGTGACAGCTTGCCTGTTTTCCAGGTAACTGCATGGATGGGGCGGGCTGGCATAAAAGCGTAATGTCTGCAGCGTCCTGAACAGGTTGGTTTCGTCATTCATGTTTGGCTGTCTTTCCCGTTTGTAGCCACGGAGGCGTATGTCCTTTAGTTAACAATATAGAATCCCGGCCTGAATTCGCAACAGTGCTTCCCGGATTGCACGGAAACGGGGGATAAGCGACAGGGGGGGCGACAAGGAGAGGCTCCAGGCGGCAGCCAAGCGGTTCAGGCAGTGACGGCGTGACCTCCGCTGGATCGGATGTGCTCGACCAGATCCTGCTCCAGTGTCCATTTTCCGACTCGCGAGGGTTGGGGGCAAAAATGATCCAGCAGCCCGGCAAAACGGCTACGCGGGATCAAGCCGGCACCCAGACTGTCGAGATGGGAACTCTGCACCTGGCAGTCGATCAAACCAAATCCCCAGCGTTGCAGTTGCCGCACGAGATAGACAAAGGCGGTTTTGGAGGCATCGCTCGTCCGGCTGAACATGGATTCCCCGAAAAATACTTTACCCAGCGCCACCCCGTACAAGCCACCCACCAGCCGGGACCCCTGCCAGCATTCCACCGAATGGGCATAACCCGCCGAGTGCAGTCGCAGGTAGGCTTCACGCATTTCGTCGGTGATCCAGGTGCCCCGGCCATCTTTACGTGGCTGGCTGCATGCGGTGATAACTTCGGCAAATGAGTGATCCAGCGTGACCTGGAACATATCCTTACGCAGGGTTTTGCGCAGGCTGCGGGAAATGTGCAAATCCCTGGGAAACAATACCGAACGCGGATCCGGTGACCACCAGAGAATGGGTTGTTCCTCGCTGTACCAGGGGAAAATACCGTGACGGTAGGCGGCCAGCAGGCGCGCTTCGGATAAATCCCCTCCCACTGCGAGCAAGCCATCCGGTTCGCGCAAGGCGCACGAGACATCCGGAAAATCGTCCGGGTGCAGGGGATTGAGCCAGTAGGGGGCGCTCATCTGAATCGTATCGGGTTTCGAGGACCAGGTCATGAAGCCGAAGACAAATGCCGCTTTGTCTTCAAATCATAACTTTAATTTAAAAGGCGAATGTTCATCAAGTTCCCTCATATAGTGTTCCATACTTGCCGTTTCATGCTGCAGAAACTGACCGATTGCCTGTTTGAATCTCCCGTCCGCAATCCAGTGGGCCGACCAGGTTTTGGTGGGTAAAAAACCACGGCTGATCTTGTGCTCGCCCTGGGCGCCGGGATCGAAGCGTTTCAAGCCGTGCCGGATGCAATACTCCAGGCCTTGATAGTAACAGGTTTCAAAATGGAGGCTGTGAAACTCACGGCTGCATCCCCAGTGGCGGCCATAAAGGGTGTCGTGGCTGCGAAGGTTCAAGGCCCCCGCCACATACTCGCCCCGATGTTTCGCCAGCACCAGTACCACCTGCTGTGGCAGAGTCGTGGCGATTTCCATGAAGAAACCTTTGGAGAGGGTGGCGAACCCCCCCTTGCGTTCAAAGGTACTGGTATAAAAGCGATGAACGACGTCCCATTGCTGTTCGTTTATTTCATCGCCGTGCAGGATTTCCAGTTCAATCTGCTGCTGGCGAACACGGCGGCGCTCCTGGCGGATTTTTTTGCGCTTGCTGGAAGTAAAGCTGTCGAGATAATCTGCAAAATCACGGTAGCCGCGGTTTTCCCAATGAAACTGACAGCCGAGACGTAACAGATAAGCAGGGTGTTGTTGCAGCCGTTGGGTGGCAAACTCATCGGTGAACAGCCAGTGGAGGGAGGAAACACCAAGTTGCCCAGCCTGGTGTGTGGCGGCATCGATCAAGGCGGTGGCGATCTCTGCACGGGATTCACCATCCTTGATCAGCAAGCGTGGCCCGCTGGCAGGTGTATACGGGATCGCAACCACCAGTTTGGGATAATACGGCGCACCGCTGCGGTGATAGGCATCCGCCCAGGCCCAGTCGAACACCAGCTCACCATAGGAGTTGTCCTTGAGGTACATGGGCACGGCACCGAGGAGGCTGCCACTCCGGTCGCGGGCGATCAGGTAGCGGGGATACCAGCCGAATTCATCCCCCACCGCATGATGGTGTTCCAGCGCGAGAAGAAATTCATGGCGGGCAAACGGATAGTCGTCACGCAGCAACGCATTCCATTCGCCGGCGCTGATTTCATCCAGGCTGCCGAGAATGGTGAAGTCCATTTTATTTACGGGTGTTGCAAGGTGAGTCAGATATATCCTTGCCAGCCGTTTAGCGCTTATTCCTCATTTTCAAGGTAACGTTCCGCATCCAGTGCCGCCATGCAGCCGGAACCGGCAGAGGTGATCGCCTGACGGTAGATATGATCAGCCACGTCACCGGCAGCAAAGACCCCGGGGACGCTTGTGGCCGTGGCGTTGCCCTCGGTTCCGCTTTTTACCTTGATGTAGCCGTGGTCCATTTCCAGCTGGTTTTCGAAAATATCGGTATTGGGTTTATGCCCGATGGCGATAAACACACCCATCACGTCCAGCTCCTTGGTGCTGCCATCCTTGGTGTTTTTGATGCGGATTTTGTTGACGCCGCTTTCATCGCCCATCACTTCGTCCAGTTCATGGTTCCATTCGATGGTGACATTGCCGTTTTTGGCTTTTTCCAATAACTGATCGGCGAGGATTTTTTCCGAGCGGAATTTGTCCCGCCGGTGAATGACGGTCACGTGTTCGGCAATGTTGGAGAGGTACAGCGCTTCTTCCACGGCGGTATTCCCCCCGCCGACGACGGCAACTTTCTGGCCACGGTAGAAAAAGCCGTCACAGGTGGCGCAACCGGAGACGCCTTTACCCATGAAAGCTTTTTCTGATTCCAGTCCCAGATACATGGCGGAAGCACCGGTTGCGACAATCAGGGCATCACAGGTGTAGGTGCCGGAATCACCTGTGAGGGTGTAGGGTTGTGAGCCCAGGTCCACCTTGTTGATGTGATCGAAAATGATTTCGGTTTTGAAGCGTTCGGCATGCAGGCGCATTTTTTCCATCAGCGCCGGCCCCTGCAAACCTTCCTCTCCACCGGGCCAGTTGTCGATTTCTGTGGTGGTCATGAGCTGGCCGCCCTGCTGCATGCCGGTGATCAGAACCGGATTGAGGTTGGCACGGGCTGCATAGACAGCAGCAGTGTAACCAGCAGGACCTGATCCCAGGATCAGAAGGCGGCAATGTTTGATTTCGCTCATGTGTTAGACTCCGGTCTGTTGAAATTCAGTAGCAAATATGACGATTCCGGCCTTGCAGGCCCGGAAGGAATGACAATGGAACCGCAGATCGGTTCCTCTGTCGAAAATCTCGAGCGGGAAATGGTACGCAATGAAACACACCGGGTAAAGCATTCAAGATGAAGATAGGTATCCCACACGAAATCAAGATTCTGGAAGGCCGGGTTGCGCTGATCCCCGATGCGGTCGCGGAACTGGTGCGGCATGGCCACACTGTCTATGTCGAACAGGGCGCAGGGGCGTTGAGCGGTTATCCCGATGAGGCCTACGAGAAGGCCGGGGCGACGGTTGTGGCAGATGCCCCCGCTCTGTATGGCGCAGCGGAGATGATCGTCAAGGTAAAGGAACCGCAACCGGAGGAGTGGCCTTTGTTGCGTGCCGATCATTTACTCTTTTCCTACCTGCATCTTGCCGCTGCACCCGAGCTGACACGCGCCCTGCAGGAAACGGGTCTGACAGCCGTGGCGTTTGAGACGGTGCAAAAGGCGGGGCGTCAGCTGCCGTTACTGGCGCCCATGAGCGATATTGCCGGGCGTATCGCGGCCCAGATCGGTGCCCATCTGTTGCATCAACCCAAAGGTGGACGGGGGATATTGCTGGGGGGACTTCCGGGGGCTGAACGGGGAAATGTCGTGGTGCTGGGTGCCGGCACGGCAGGCGGAAACGCCACGGCAATGGCAGCCGCCATGGGCGCCAATGTCACGGTGTTCGATCGAAACCGTGACAAACTGGTGAAAATGCGCCAGTTCGGGGCAAACGTCACCGGATTGCATGCCTATCACTCGGCCATTCACACAGCCGTGCTGGAGGCCGATTTGCTCATCGGTGCCGTGCTGATCCCGGGCGCAAAGACGCCTCACCTGGTTACTGCCGATACCGTACGCCAGATGCGTACAGGCAGCGTGATCATCGATATTTCTGTTGATCAGGGAGGCTGTATCGAGACGACCCGGCCGACAAACTATGCCGAGCCGACATTTGTCTGGGAAGGGGTGGTCCATTTCGGGGTAACCAACATGCCGGGCGCCGTTCCCCGAACCGCGTCACAGGCGTTGTCAGCGGCGCTGCTGCCCTACGTGCTGCGGCTCTGCGGCAAAAACTGGAGTGACCAGCCCGATCTGGCGAGCGGCATCAACGTGCGGGACGGCAAAATCGTGTTGTCGACCCTGCTGGAAAACAAATAACACCCATTACCGCCTCGGACAGCCAAAACCGGGCAGGGGAAAAGGCAAGAAACCCCGATATAACGGTTGTAATATTCCTTAAATTTTATATACTTAAAACATTATTTTAATAAAGAAGATTACCTTGAGAACAATAACTCCGCATTTTTCAGCTTCACTGACGGCAGGATTGTCCGGTTGCCTGTGCCGGTGGAGCGGATAGGGCGGAAGGCGGTGGTTAACCCATGCAGGCCAGTCAAAAAATTCAACAACAAACCCCGTTAACCGGTCATCTGCGGCATGGCCTGCGAGAAGGGGCGTTATTCATCTTCGGTTTTGGTGCCGTTTATTTCCTGCTCGCACTGGGAAGTTACCATCCCGCTGATCCCGGCTGGTCCAGCAGTGGCTTGAACACGGGCCGTATCGCCAATCTTGGCGGTCCCGTTGGCGCCTGGTTTGCCGATGTTTTTCTCACCCTGTTTGGTTACCTCGCCTATCTTTTTCCGTTTCTGGTTGGCTACAGCGGCTGGTTACTCTACCGCGCGCGTGGCAAGGAAACTCCGTTCGACATGCGCCATTTCACTTTGCGCACAGGTGGCTTTCTGCTGACCTTGTTGGCCGGGTGTGGCCTTGCCAGCCTTCACGATACCTCGGTGGTGGCGGTTTTGCCGGTGAACGCCGGCGGTATTCTGGGTTCCCTGGTTGGTGACGTCATGCAAGGGGCGTTCAGTTTTATCGGTGCCACCCTGTTGCTGCTGGCCCTCTTCCTGAGTGGTTTTACCCTGTTTACGCACCTGTCGTGGATCTGGCTTGTCGATCAGACCGGTGCGCTCACCCTGGGGATCCTTGGCTGGATGCGGACGCGTTATCTGCTGTTGCAGCAGGCCTGGCAGGCCCGCCGTGCCAGGCGCCAACGTGAAAGCAGGTATGAGGTGAGCAGCAAGCAGGAAGCGGCGAAACCGGTTAAACGCAAGCCGCCCAGGATCAAAAAACAGGAAAACCCCCCGAAACAGAGCAAGCGTGTCGAGTTGGAAAAGCAGGTGCCGCTATTCGTTACCGAGGGCGATTCCTCACTGCCACCGCTCTCGTTACTGGATGCGGCGACACCCAGCAAGTACCGCATGTCGGATGAGGCGTTGCAGGCCATTTCGCGGCTGGTGGAAAGCAAGTTGAAGGACTTCGGGGTGGAAGTCGAGGTGCAGGAGGTTCATCCCGGCCCGGTGATCACCCGCTTTGAGTTGCAGCCCGCACCGGGCGTCAAGGTCAGTCAGATCACAAACCTGGCCAAGGATCTGGCGCGTTCGCTTTCCGCCATCAGTGTGCGAGTGGTGGAAGTGATCCCGGGCAAAACCACCGTCGGGCTGGAGATCCCCAATGAGCAGCGGGAAATCGTTCGTTTGAGTGAAACCCTCAAGTCGAGTGAATTTGCAGATGCCGGCTCGCCCATGACCCTGGCGCTGGGCAAGGATATCAACGGCAATCCGGCCGTGGCGGATCTGGCGAAGATGCCCCATCTGCTGGTGGCCGGCACCACTGGTGCCGGTAAATCAGTGGCGCTCAATGCCATGATCCTGAGCCTGCTCTATAACGCCACACCGAAGGATGTGCGGCTGATCCTCATCGATCCCAAGATGCTGGAGCTGTCGGTGTATGACGGCATTCCACATCTGCTTGCGCCGGTGGTGACCGACATGAAGGAAGCGGCCAATGCGCTTCGCTGGTGTGTGGCGGAAATGGACCAGCGCTATCGCCTGATGTCCGCCCTCAAGGTACGCAACATCAATGGCTTCAACCGCAAGATTGCCGAGGCGAAGGCCGCCGGCCAGCCGATCCTGGATCCCCTGCATCCGGCCGATTCGGAACTGCCGGCCCAGCCACTCCAGCCTTTGCCCTATATCGTGGTGGTGGTGGATGAATTGGCCGACATGATGATGGTGGTGGGCAAAAAAGTGGAGGAACTCATCGCCCGTCTGGCACAAAAAGCCCGCGCATCCGGTATTCACTTGATCCTTGCCACCCAACGGCCTTCGGTCGATGTGCTGACGGGTTTGATCAAATCCAACATACCGACACGCATCGCTTTCCAGGTTTCCTCCCGCGTCGATTCACGCACGATTCTGGATCAGATGGGGGCGGAACAGTTGCTGGGGCATGGCGACATGCTCTATCTGCCACCCGGTACCGCTGTGCCGATACGGATCCACGGTGCGTTTGTCGATGATCATGAAGTGCACAATGTGGTCGACAATCTGAAGAAAAAAGCCCGGCCGCAATATCTGGAAGAGGTGCTGCAGGGACCGTCCGACACCGATGCTGCCGGTCTGCCTGGCAGCAGTGCCGACAGTGAAGCGGATCCCCTGTATGATCAGGCGGTGCGCATTGTCACCGAAACGCGTCGCGCCTCCATATCCGGTGTCCAACGCCGTCTGAAGATTGGTTACAACCGTGCCGCGCGTATGGTGGAAGCGATGGAAATGGCGGGGATTGTCGGCCCGCTGGAGTCGAACGGGAACCGCGAGGTTCTGGCGCCGCCGCCACCGGAAAACTGAAATAATGCTGCGTTTATTTGTCGTTGTTCTCTCCCTGCTTTATTCATCAGCCAACCATGCCGGGGATCTGCGGGATCATTTTTCCGGGGTGGACAGCTTCAGTGCAGAATTCACCCAACAACTGTTTGACGCGGATCAGACCTTGCTGGAGAAGAGCAGGGGCATTTTGCATATCCAGCGTCCGGACAGGTTTTATCTGGAATACCGGCAACCCTATTACCAGCTCTATGTGGCAGACGGCAAGACGCTGGTCTTTTATGACAAGGATCTGGAGCAGGTCACCCTGAAGCCGCAGAAGGGGTTACTGGAAAACACCCCGGCGATGATATTGAGCAACCCTGCCAGGCTGGAAAAGACGTATGAAATCAAGCCTCAGGGGGAGCAGGATGGTTTATCCTGGTATGAATTGATCCCGCGCCATCATGGGGGGAATTTTGATCGCCTGTCACTGGCATTCGATGCCGACAAGCTGCGCATCATGGAGATGCAGGACAGTTTCGGGCAGACGACACGGCTGGAATTTCATAACATCCGCATCAATCCCGATCTCGATCCCAAACTGTTTCGTTTTACCCCGCCACCGGGTGTAGACGTCATCCAACAGTAAACCATGAGTCAGACTGACGATATGTTCACTGCGCCGGAGCCGCCAGCGGAGAAAAAGGGTGCATGGCAACCACTGGCGGATCGCATGCGGCCGCGCACTCTGGACGAGATTGCCGGACAGTCGCATCTGCTTGGCGCCGACAAGCCTCTGCAGCAGGCGATCGAAGCCGGCAAACTGCACTCGATGATCTTCTGGGGTCCGCCGGGTAGCGGCAAGACAACCCTGGCACGCATGATCGCCCGTTATTCTGCGGCCGAATTTCTCAATCTTTCGGCGGTACTCTCAGGCGTCAAGGATATCCGTGCGGCGGTGGATAAAGCACGTCAGCTGCGCGAGGTGCATGGCAGAGCGAGTATTCTGTTTGTCGATGAGGTGCATCGCTTCAATAAAGCCCAGCAGGATGCATTTCTGCCGTTTGTGGAAGACGGGACCATTACCTTTATTGGTGCCACCACGGAGAATCCCTCTTTCGAACTCAATAATGCACTCCTTTCGCGGGCGCGGGTGTATGTTCTGAAAGCCCTGCAAGAGGATGATTTGCTCGAGGTGATTGACCGCGCCCTCAACGATGCGGAACGGGGACTGGGGAAAAAACAGATTGAACTGCCGCAGGAGCTGAAACAGCGTCTGGCAATCGTCGCGGATGGTGATGCCCGCCGTGCGCTCAATCTGCTGGAGATCGCCGCGGATCTGGCCACGGAGGTGGCTGGCAGGACGGTGATTTCCACCGCGACACTGGATGAGGTCCTGAGCAGTGGCGTGCGGCGTTTCGATAAGCAGGGCGAAGCCTTTTATGATCAGATTTCCGCTCTGCACAAATCGGTGCGCGGTTCCGCACCGGATGCCGCCTTGTACTGGCTGGTACGCATGCTGGATGGCGGTTGTGATCCCTTGTATATTGCGCGCCGCGTGGTGCGCATGGCGAGTGAGGACATCGGCAATGCCGATCCCCGCGCTTTGACCCTGGCGTTGAATGCCTGGGACGTGCAGGAACGGCTCGGCAGCCCGGAAGGGGAGCTGGCCATTGCGCAAGCGGTGCTTTATCTCGCCTGTGCCGCCAAAAGTAACGCCGTGTATGTGGCATTCAACCAGGCAATGGCGGACGTCAAGGAAACGGGTTCGGCTGAAATACCCTTGCATCTGCGCAATGCGCCGACGAAATTGATGAAGGAACTCGATTATGGCAAGGGGTATCGCTATGCGCACGATGAGCCCGAGGCTTACGCTGCCGGTGAAAGCTATTTTCCCGAGGAAATCGGCGAGCGTCATTACTATCAGCCGGTGCCGCGTGGACTGGAGATCAAAATCGCCGAGAAGCTGGCGTATTTAAGAGAACTGGACAAAAAAGCGGGCAAATAACGCCTCAGTCTGAACCCTCTGAACAGGCGTTCCGAATACCAGCTCATTCAGCAATATTGCCAGATTCTAGTTTCGCATCGGGGGCAGAGGTCTTTTACATGACCCGCTGTCAATACCGTCGTTCCCGCACATCCCTGTGCGCCGACACGCGTGCATCCTGTACATCGTCCAGCCAGGCTTGACAGCCGCATCTGACCGCCAGGGATAATCCATGCCCTGCGGCTGACGGTCATGTAAAATACCTCTGATCCTGATGCTCCGTTACCCAAGTGTACTGGTAGTCGGAAGCGTATTTGGTTTGTTCCACAGGAAAACAAAATGCAGGCGCGAACAAATTCATGGCGCCTCCCGGGTTATACTATGCCGATTGTTCACGCCGCGCGGGATCGGCGGCGAGTGATAAACACAGGTGAAATGGTGGATTTTTCGACAAACACAGCTCATCGAGTGGAAGGGCACATTCCTTGAACCAGTTGCTGGCCATTGCCCTGGGGGGCGCGACGGGTGCGGTGATGCGTTTTCTGGTGTCCACCGGCGTGCACCGTCTTGCCGGACGGGATTTTCCCTATGGCACCCTGAGTGTGAATGTGGTGGGTTCCCTGGTAATGGGTTTCCTCTATATCATCCTGATCGAACGGGCCAGCCTGGGAGCGGAGTGGCGTGCCGTTTTGTTGGTTGGTTTTCTCGGAGCGTTTACCACCTTTTCCACTTTTTCCATTGAAACATTGAACCTGATCGAAAACGGCGAACTGATCAAGGCGGGCACCAATGTGATCATCAGTGTCGTGCTCTGTTTGCTGGCCGCCTGGTCAGGCGTCTATGTGGGGAGACAATTATGAACAACAGTGAAGTGACCATGGCGCGGGTTTACCTGACAGAAGGCGAAGCACAGTTGAAAAGCCTGTTAAAACGCCTGCAGAAATGGGAGAAACTGCGTGGCGTGACCGTTTTTCGCGGCATCTCCGGTTACGGCGAGTCAGGAGTCATCCATGATGCCAATATTATCGATCTTGCGATGGATTTGCCCCTGGTAGTGGAATTTTTTGATGAACCGGAAAAAATCAGAACCATCGTCGAACATCTCAAAGAAACCATCAAAGCCGGTCATATCGTGACCTGGGCAGCCAACGTGAATGTATAAAGAAACACAAGAGTTACAAGAAAAACATGCTTGATCCAAAACTGTTACGCCACCAACTAGAATTTTGCCAACAACAACTGGCACGCCGCGGTTTTCAACTCGATGTGGAAAAGTTCTCGACACTGGAAAATCAACGCAAGGCGTTGCAGGTCAGAACCCAGGCGTTGCAAAAAGAGCGGAACGCCAAATCCAAAGCCATTGGCCAGGCCAAGGCCAAAGGGGAAGATGCCAGCGACATTCTTGCCGCTGTGGCCGATCTTGGCGATCAGCTCAAGGCGGCGGAAGAACAGTTGCATGCCGTGCAGGCGGAGCTCAATGCGCTGTTAATGGGGATTCCGAACCTGCCGCATGCCACTACCCCCGACGGCGAAAATGAAGAGGACAACCAGGAGGTACGCCGCTGGGGGGAACCCCGTCAGTTTGATTTCGAAGTACGGGATCATGTGGATATTGGCGAAGGCCTGGGATTGCTCGATTTTGAGACCGCCGCCAAGATCACCGGCTCGCGTTTTGCCGTCATGCATGGTGGTATCGCGCGTTTGCATCGTGCCCTGATCCAGTTCATGCTGGACTTGCATACACAGGAACATGGTTACAGCGAAACCTGTGTACCGTTTATCGTCAATGCCGACAGCTTGCGAGGCACCGGCCAGTTGCCCAAGTTCGAGGAGGATCTGTTCAAACTCTATCATGAGCACGATTACTATCTGATCCCCACTGCCGAAGTACCGGTGACCAACATCGTGCGCGATACCATTCTCGAGAAGATGCCATGCAGGTTCGTCAGCCACACACCCTGTTTTCGCAGCGAGGCGGGTTCCTACGGCAAGGACACCCGCGGCATGATCCGCCAGCACCAGTTTGAGAAAGTGGAACTGGTGCAGGTGGTGAAACCCGAAGACTCCTACCAGGCGCTGGAAGAACTCACCGCGCATGCAGAAGAAGTCCTGAAACGACTGAAGCTTCCCTTCCGGACAATGGCCTTGTGTGCCGGTGATATCGGATTTTCCTCGGCTAAAACCTACGATCTGGAGGTGTGGTTGCCAGGGCAAAACAAGTACCGGGAGATTTCCTCCTGCAGTAACTTTGAAGCCTTCCAGGCGCGCCGCATGAAAGCACGTTTCCGCAACCCTGAAAGCGGTAAACCGGAGCTGGTGCATACGCTTAACGGATCGGGGCTGGCTGTCGGCAGGACGCTGGTGGCGATTATGGAAAATTATCAGCAGAAAAACGGCAGCGTGCAGGTGCCGGAAGTACTGCAGCCGTATATGGGTGGCGTTTCAATCATCGAATAAGGAAAAATTGTCGGCGAAAAAAAAGCCCCGCAGATGCGGGGCTTTTTTTCATGATGTGCCGGGTTCAATCTCTACCCGAGAGGGCGCCCAGAATGTGCAACAAACTGAGGAACAGATTGTAGATGGAAACGTACAGTGACACCGTCGCCATGATGTAGTTGGTTTCGCCACCATGGATCAGGTTACTGGTTTCCCACAGAATAAAGCCTGACATCAGCAGAATGAACATCGCGGAGACCGCCAGTGACAGTCCCGGCATGCTGAAGAACATGGCTGCAATACCGGCAAGAAAAGCAACCAGGATACCGACCATCAGGAAGCCGCCCATGAAGCTGAAATCCTTGCGGGTGGTCAGGGCATAAGCGGACAACCCAAGGAAGATCACCCCGGTGCCGCCCAAAGCGGTCATGATCAGTTCACCGCCATTCGGCAGTTTCAGGTACAGATTCAGGATCGGACCCAGTGTCAGCCCCATGAAACCGGTCAGGGCAAAGACAAAAACCAGACCCAGACTACTGTTACGGAATTTCGTGGTGAGGAACAACAGGCCGAAATAACCGCCAAACACCAGCAACGGATTCATGAACCCCCAGTTCAGCGTCATGGAAATGCCAGCCGTCAAGGCGCTGAACAGCAATGTCATGGACAATAACGCATAGGTATTGCGCAATACCTTGTTCGTCGCCAGCACAGAGTCTGATCTGCGAGTTGCAACAGACTGATTTTCGTACATATTTTATTCCCCTTCAGGATTTTAACGATATTTTAACTATTCACTAAGACCACAGCATACCTTATCAGTTCCCAATATCAACCCCCCTGCCACCTTGAGAATTGACACTGGAAACTTTTCAAGGCTTGCGGTATGCTCGCGGCCGTTCATGCAGGGCGGAGAACGATATAAGTCTCATCGGGCCGGTTTTCAAGCCGGGATGGCGGGGCAGGGGCGCAATCCGGCCCCACCCGGCGATCGGAGCCGGCATCCGCAGCAATATTGAATTTGATACCAGGAGGGATGGCTGAGCGGTTGAAAGCACTGGTCTTGAAAACCAGCATGGGTTAACGCCCATCCAGGGTTCGAATCCCTGTCCCTCCGCCAATACGCAAGGCCCCGCTCGGGGCCTTTTTCTTTTCGCAATACACCGGCATGACATGCCCAGTGGTTTTTTGTGTGTAGCGTAAAACAGAACTCTGTACTTTAATTAGAACAGGCGTTATTCAATACACACAGTGGGATTTTTATGACAAATGTAGGGAAACTGCTCGAGGAAAAGGGAAGTGCGGTCTGGCATGTCACTCCTGATGATACGGTCTTTGATGCAATCAAACTGATGGATGAAAAAGGCATTGGTGCGCTCGCCGTCCTCGTTGACGGTACGCTTGCCGGAATCATTTCAGAGCGGGACTATGCGCGCAAAGTGATCCTCAAAGGACGCTCCTCAAAAAAAACCAGGGTAAAAGATATCATGACACGTCATATCTTTTACACTTTTCCTGAACAGGATGTCGAAGAATGCCTGGTGGTGATGAGCGAACATCATATACGTCATCTTCCCGTAATGCAGAATGATAAAATCATCGGCATGATCTCACTCGGTGACGTGGTCAAGGACATTATCAAGGAACAGAAAGACAAGATTGCACATCTGGAGCATTATATTACCTGGGAAGAGTCATATTAAATCACTGTGCGAAAAAAGTGCCCGCCTTTTTATAGTTCAATGGTTGCCGATAGATTGAAATCTTTGTAAGCCGTTGCTTCGATTCTGAAGCAGACAAACTGTCATTGTCCCATTACTTCGAAAAAACGCCTGCCGAACCCCGCTCCACTTGCATCATCCCGGCTGCATTGTTGAGAATAATCAAACGCTCCAGGATTCGGAACGTGTAGATGGCCGTTGCCTGCATTTTATCCTTTGTCTAATGTATAAGGATCGGACTTTGATAACTCGCAGTGCCGGCGATACGATACAACACTTGATAATTTCTGGAAATCTGTGTATTGATTGCGGCTTCGGGGATGGATGTATTCTTTTTCAGGAGAGAGGGAAAAATCATTTCACGCGCTTGGGGTGTTTCCATCATAACAGCTGCCATGGTGGTTTGTCTTTCCATCTGTGAAGCGGCCCCTGCCCAGAAAAAACTGATCCTGAATACCGCCTTTACCACACCCCTTTCCAATGATGCACAGAGCGGTTTTGCCGATGTCATTGTCGGCGAGGCGATGCGGCGCATCGGGATTGAACTGGAAACGGTTCGCTTGCCCGCGGAAAGGGCGTTGATAAATGCCAACGCCGGCATAGATGACGGCGATTTGCTCAGAATCAGCGGCTTGCAGGCAAGCTATCCCAACCTGCTCCAGGTGCCGGAAAAAATCATCGATCTGGAATTCGTCGTTTTTACCCGGCAGGCAAGATTCCCGGTTAACGGTTGGTCCAGCCTCAAACCGTATACCGTTGCGATTATCACCGGCTGGAAGATCCTCGAACGCAATATCACCGATGTGGCCGGCATCACCAAAGTCAAGACTCCGGATCAGCTCTTCATGCTGCTGTTAAAAGACCGGATCGAAACCATTGTGTATTCACGTTGGGTGGGGCTCGGTTACATCAAACAACACCGCTTGCAGGGGATAAAGGTGTTGGAGCCACCCCTGGCACGCCGGCGCATGTACGTCTACCTGCATAAAAAACACCGGCGGTTGGTTCCAAAACTGGCCGCCGCATTACGCGAGGTTAAGGCCGATGGCACTTACCGGCGTATTTTCAGGAAAATTCTGGCGCCTTATGCCGAACAGTGATGCTATTGCTCTGGCATGGATGGGGTGATTGGTGAGGGCTATTACCGTTTTGGCAAAGGCGGCCGATGATCTTTTTTATGGACGCGCATAACAGGGTCAAGCGGTGCTGGATGAATCATTGCCGTATCAAAATCAGCAAGGCGTATCTTTTTTGTGCGGTAGAGGCGCTTCGTCTTCGCTATCCATATGATTTTTTATTGATTTTATGAAAACAGCTGTTAGCCTTATCTTATGTTTATTGTTTATTTCGATTGACATCGGGCAGTGATTTTGAATGAGTCTTGATGAGGACCGGTTTTTTTATAAAAACTCATTGCTGTCCCACTAACACAATCCGGATATTTGGCAAGCCCTTGATAATGAAACGGGTGCAAATACGGAATGATATTGACGACATAAAATTGGCCCTCCCGGTCAAGAAGCCATTCCTTCCCTCCGGGAGAAGGCCAGGATGAGGGGGTGAATAAAACAATGCGTTACCCGGTTTTTGATCCCCTCACCCCAACCCTCTCCCGGCGGGAGGGGGAGTTGATGGGACAGCAGTGATAAAAATTATATATTTTGCCATGCCTGATTGTTTCTGCTTGGGAGTTAAAGGATGAATTCACGGATCGTGTTGTTACTGGTCCTGCTGGTGCTGGTTGGTGTGGTTTTCCTGCAAAAAGACGCATTGATGCAGGCATTTGAAAATTACCAGGCATCCAAACAGGCGGCATTATTAAATCCTGTCGGCAAGTCAAACACCAACATCACAAGCGTAGCCGAGACCTTATTGAAACTCGAACGCTTAACGCATCTGCCGCCGGACAAGCGCTTTTTGCGGGCCGCGGCGATTGTGCTGGATTTCGACACGAACGATCACAAGGAACTGCGGCTGCAATGGGTTGGCGGCGGTTGGGAAGTGGAGGGGCCTTATGGTTTTCATGCGCGCCTCTCCAACTATCCCACATTCGAGGAAGGCATGCAGTTGGTGGAAGCGGCGGCGGCAAACTATCTGCGTCGTAAGCCGCTGAATGGACACCTGCCTGCCGAGGTCGCCGGCAGGCTTCAGTCCTTGCAGAAAAACCTGCATGGTTTCGATAGTAAAAGTCTGATCCTGGCGCTGCACCAATTGAACCAGTCATGGGGGGAGGGTGCCAGGCATCCTGATCTGCTGGTTGCTTCCGCAATGGCGTTGGCCAAACTCACTTTCATCAAGCTCGACCAGGTATTTCCCAATGATGATCTGGTATCACACGCACTGGCGGCGGTATTGCTGGCAAAAACAGCGGGCAAAGATACACCGGGCTATCCTCTCAGCTTGCTGGCACACAGTATGAAATACAGTGAATATGCTTTCCGGCAGGCACAATCCCTGCCCGCCAGCCATGCTTGGCGATTGTTTCTGGAAAGAGATTACAGGCAACTGGGTAATGAAGATATCACGTCAAATGACAAGGCTGATGTCGCTTATTTAAGTCTTGTTGCTTTAATGAATGATGAAGATTATGCGGCATGGGACAGAAATTTCATTAACCATATTCGCGCCAACCATGCGCTCTTGCCTGCTTTGCAAACCGGTTTTTCTCATGGCTCACGCCAGGTACGATATTCTGTTGCCGTGATGTTGCCCTACATGGTTGCCTTTGAAATGACACAGACATCGCCGAAAAGTGTCTGGAGTCACCTCTTCAGGAATTACCAGCAGGCATCCGGTTTGGCGCTGTTTGATCAAATGATGAAACGTGCAAGCAAAGGACTGAATCTCGACAAAGGTGATGTGATGGATTTGTTTGAGCGGGTGGCGGAGGACATGAGCAGCCATTACCAGGGACCGTTTTTTACCGCACAGGCTTATAAAGAGTTTTATTCCGGCTATTTTTATACCGCTTTCTATAAAAACGCCAGAATTTATGTGAATGAACTCTATTCACGCCAGGGTGCAAAAGAGTTTGCTGATTATCTGGGTAATTCACTGTCACAACGTCCGGGTGAATTTCTGAACTGGTACAGGTACCACATGTCGTTACAATTTGGCCAGCGGCCGCTGCCCACCGCGGAAGACATTATTCAGTTCAGGCATCTCGGTATGCGCCTGGTGATGGATCTGGCGGACGGTCTGTATGATCGGCAAGGACGTTTTTCACCCGTCATGCTTGAACTGATGCAGACATTATTGCCCCACCTGGACAGCCGTCCGGAACAACGCCAGTGGTTTTATCGGTTGAACGAGTCGAAACTCTACGATTATCGCACCGCCCTGGCTGCCTTGCAGAGCCTGTTGCGCGATGCCTATGAGGAATATCCCTATCACGCCATGTACCTTTACAAAATCCGCAAGAGCGATGCATTGCGTGATGTCGCAGAGGACACCAGGCTGCCGCCCTATGCGCGCGTCTCGGCATGGTCAAAATGGGCGAAACTGGACAAGCCCGGCAGTATGTCACAGGCGATTAGCGGTATCCGCGGTCTGATTAAACAATATCCGCATCACAGTTCCCTTCCCAAAGCGCTGGTTCGTCTTCTGTTTAAGGAAAAAAAATATGCGCAAGTGATGCGTCTCGTCGACGACTGGCTGAACGCCAACCCCCGTGCTCCTGGCTTGAGTCCGCTCTGGCTGAAACTCAAAGGCATTGAAGCGAAGATGTATGTGAAAAATGCGGATCTGGCCTGGAAGGAGGTTGAACCGCTGATAAAAAGCCAATACGGGCCAGCTTATAAAATTGCGGCGGAAATCGCACTTGGGCGCGGGGACAAGCAAACGGCCTGGCAGCTGATGCAAAAAATGGTGGCGCGTTATCCAGGAGCAGATTCTTCACTGGAGCAAATGCTGGATATCGGCTGGCGTGCAGGTTTGTATGACGAAGTTGCCGCCACGTTGGAAACATGGCCGGTGAAAGTGTCTGGTGATACCTGGAGATTCACCGTTGCCAGGATTTTTAACGAAATATTCGAAAAGAATCAACAAGAGGCCAAAGCAGCCTTTGAGGTGTTACTGAAAACCAAACTCGATATTTCGGCAGTACGACCCTTGGCAACCCGCTACTCTGATCCGAAAACAGGATTCGAGATGCTGGAGATGACAAAAGCGATAGGTAAATTCGGTTTTTCATTGCGTGTTGCCGCCTACGCTCAGTTGAAAAAGTGGCGTGGAGAGAGAGAGGCTATCCGCTGGTTGAAAGAGAATCTTGCGGCGGGGAAATCCATGCATCCTGGTTACCGGGCCATGCGGTTTTTCGATCTAGGTTATGACGAACTTATCTGGGATCGCATGAGTGATCCACCGGGTTATGATGACCATGCTGCTTTTACCTGGGTGATGAGGCTGGGTTCGGCAATACGAACCGGAACCTTGACACCTGCGCGGCGGCGGCAGGCACTGGATTTCTTCAAGCAGGCGCCGGAGTCTGCGTACAAGAGTATTGCGCTGGTACTGCTTGATCAGCTTCCGCTGAAAACACTTTTTCGGCAACGCGTCCGGCAACGCAAACTGGGTGAACAGGCCTTCTATGTCGGCCTGAAATATCAGGCCAAAGGTGAGTTATTGTACGCGATGGACATGTTCCGGGTTGCATTGCAAAGCAACAATACAAATGAGGGTGAATATATCTGGGCATTGTATGAGCTTGCCTATGATAAAATGGGTGAAGAAATATTCCGCGGAGAACGAGGAGAAACAAAACGGTGATACGCCGGTTTGCAGAAATGCTCGAGTGATCAAGCATGCTGCGAATAGGATTATCTAAATAGCCGTGCGAAAAAGGTGTCCACTTTAAAAAATTGGTAAGCCGTTTCTCCAGTAGCTGCTGGCAAGACTCTCGGCAGCAGGGATGCTGCCGTGAAGCTTACAGGGATGTATTCACAGCGTGTCTTGCCAGCAGCTACTGGAGAAACGGCCCCTCCATTTTATGGAAATCACTGTCATTTGAATTGGACACCTTTTTCGCACAGCTATTTAGCGGTATCAAGTGCATTTCTTATCATGGGTATCGATATCAGGACAACATGGAGAAGTTGATTATGCGGAGCAAAAAGGCAAGTGTTTTTTTATTGTTGCTTGTCAGTAATCTGGCCGGCGCTGCCGAATTGCAGAATCCCGAGGAGATTGATGTTCGCTACAAGCGTCTGGATATTTCCTATTACGTAAATGATGATTTGAGTCACAGTGAGACCTTTCACACAGTCAAACAGATTTTGCAGGAGCGTGCGCTCGAGAACGCCAAAAACATGTCAATCAGCTTCAGCAGCAGCATTGAAAAAGCTGAAATCATCGAGGCGTATACGCTCAAGCCGGATGGCAGGCGCATAAACTCTCCCGAAACGAACTTCCAGCTGAGGACGAACAAGGGCAAAGGTAAGCATGCACCGGTATTTTCTGATCGAACCACGTTGACCGTGGTTTTTCCCGAGGTGCAGGTCGGTGATGCGACTGTATTCAAGTATAAAATAATCCAGACCGAACCGATGTTTCCCGGACATTTCACCGCAGTACACAGTTTCTCGAAAAATGTCGCCATGGATTCTGTCAACGTCACCATGAATGTGCCGGCATCCTTGAAAGCCAGGTACCAGATCAGGGGGATGACGGAAAAGGTTGCGGTAAAGGGTGGCAGAAGAATCTATTCCTGGCATCTGGAAAATCCGGTACCCGTAAAAAACAAGCGCAGGAATTATTCGGTCTGGGATTTGGAGTCAACACCGGGCTTTTCCTATTCAACATTTTCTTCATATAAAGAGATAGTTGATGCCTACGCCAAAAGGGCGATTCCCAAGGCGGCTGTAACAGATGCCGTCAGACGTCTGGCAAAAACAATCGTCGGGGAAGAAAGCGATAAACGCGAAAAGGCCAGACTGCTGTATGAATGGGTGGCGAGAAAAATAACCTATGCAGGGAACTGTATTGGTGTCGGCGCGGTAGTGCCGCACGACATTTCCTTTATCCTCGACAATCGCATGGGTGATTGCAAGGATCATGCAACATTGCTTCAGGCCTTGTATGAAGCAGAGGGGATCAGGAGTACCCAGGCTTTAATCAATTCGGGTTCCATCTACAGCTTGCCCGCTATCCCACAGGTGGGTGCAGTTAATCATGTGATCAACTATTTGCCGGAGTATGATCTGTTCGTCGATGCGACGAGCCAGAACGAGCCTTTTGGTTCCCTGCCATTCAGTATATCGGACAAACCGGTATTGCTGCTTGATGGTTATCAGCCCGGTGCCAGAACGCCTGCGACACCCATTGGTAAAAACGCACTCCACATGAAAACCGTGGTGACCATCGATAAAACCGGAGCAGTCAGTGGTGATATCAATATTCATTTGAAAGGTGCGTTTGCCAGCAAGGTCCGGGCCGGTTTCCGCAATTCCACAAAATACAGCGAGGAGGAGTGGTTGAAGCGGATATTCAGCAGCGAAGGTCATATTGGTCGGGGGATGATTGTCAAAGATGATCCGCAACCGCTGATCGATACTTTTCACTACAGTGTCAACTTTGGAAGGAAAAATTTTATTCAGTATTTCGGTGCGGGGGCGTTCCATGTCGCACCTTTTATGCCGACCTACGCGGATATCTGGAGTTTTCTCCAGCTGTCGCCTGAAGTTGAGGAAGTGCCGATTGCCTGTAGCAGTGGTTTTTCAACCGAGGAATATGAATATCGTTTTCCGGATGACATGAAAATACTGGCAATGCCCAAGAGTGTGGATATTCAGGGGGCGTACCTGAGTTACCAGGCCAGCTATACGGTAGAGGGTAATACCCTCAGGGTAAAAAAAGTATTCGAGGACAAGACCCCCGGTAATGTCTGTGCGCCGGAACTGATAAAGTCTCAAAGGGCGGTAATTCAAAAAATCGTCAGAAACATGAAGTCACAGGTCGTATATCAGATAAAGGAGTGATGTCCTGTGGCACAGGGGGGTGTGAGAGGCGTATGCCCCCGAACCGGACGGCCCGTTTTGGGGGGCAACCCGAAGGGATGAGGCCGTTTTCTCCCGTAACGACTTTGCCTGTCGCTGAGGTACGTTCAGTACCCCGCGCTCGATGCGCCTTGTTTCGAGAAAAAATGGCCGCCGTCGCGGGTTTGTCATTTGTGGGAACAGGTCCTGAATAGACGTTCCGAATACCAGTACATTTAGGTAACGAAGCATCAGGGCCAGGGGGGTTTACATGACACGCTGTAAATACATCCCTGTAAGCTCGACAGCCGCTTCCCTGCGGCTGACGGTCATGTAAACCCCCCTGGCCCTGATGCGAAACTTGAATCTGGTGATATTACTAAATGACCTGGTATTCGGAACGACTAATGTTAGTATATAGTGATCAAACCTTGTGACCGTTGCCCCCTGATGACCCAAGACGACAAAACCGGCTCTATCCTGCGTAGCCTGCAAAGACTCTATTCCAGGCTTGTGCTGTTTAATTTGCAAAAGCGCATGAGTTCCTACCGTGGATCCGTCGGTTCCGGAACCGGTGAGGACATTACCGCAACCTTGTATGCATGTATTGATAATTGCGCCTCTTCCGCCAGTGCGCACAAGCAGGCAGGAACCCAGCATGAGCCTTCCCGCCATAACGTGAAAGCCGCGGCTACCCCGTCACCGCCATCGATCCCCGCCAACCATCAGGAATCGGTATTCAAGATGGCGATGAATGGGCTTTCCCTCTATTTCAGGAAGCGAAAGGTGAATTCAGTAATGGCCACCGAACTGGGGGAGAAGCTGAAAAAGAGCATCTGGGAACATATCCATGCGGCCCACCGTGCCGCTCATCAGGGGAAAGTCGACACAGCCAGGCTGCATGCGGACATCGCAAGCACCGCACTGAAAGAAGCCGCCCACTATATGCCGGAGGAGGAGTATGCAACGCTCGTTGCGGAAATCAAGGATGTGTTTAACGATGAGAAGCAACAACACGGTACGTTGGCCTAAGTAAACCGTTCCCGGTGCCGGTTGAGGGTTGTGCAGCACACGCCGCAAATTCGTGATCCAGAATGCTGTTTTATCACCATCCTGATGGTGTGCTGGCGCTCGCAGGTAACGCTTGCTTCCTGATTTATATCTATTTGATTTTTAACTGTATTGGATGAATTCCAAATAAATCACTACCCAAATCAACTACAATAGGGTAAATTTTAGGGGTATTAGGCCATTTTTCTTAATCGAATGTCTGGTTACAGTGAATGATTAAACTCATGTTGGTGGACGACCATGATCTCGTCCGCACAGGAATCAAGCGTCTCCTGGAAGATCATCAGGGATTTGAGATCGTCGCTGAGGCAACCAGCGGGGAAGAGGCTTTGAGCCAGATCAACGCTGCTGATCCTGACGTGGTCCTGATGGACATCAACATGCCCGGCATCGGCGGACTGGAGGCGACACGCAAACTGTTGCAGAGCCGGCCGGGGATCAAAATCATCGTTGTAACCATGCATGACGATGATCTGTTCCCGCAACGTCTTCTCAAGGCAGGTGCCCTGGGTTATGTGACCAAGGGGGCGAAGGTGGAGGAAATCATCAAGGCTATCAATACGGTGATGGCTAACCGCCGTTATATCAGCCCCGTGATTGCGCAGCAGATGGCGTTGTCCAACCTTGCAGAAGAGGAGGATTCACCCTTTGAAAATCTCTCGGAACGCGAATTACAGGTATTGATGATGATGATGGACGGCCAGAGCATCAGCGCGATTTCCGAAAAACTGTTTCTTAGTCCCAAAACCGTGAGCACGTATCGCTCCCGCCTGTACTCCAAACTGAATGTGAAAAACGACATCGAACTGGCGCGCAAGGCGTTGCTCTACGGCATTGTGGAAAATACCGCAAAGTTGAAAACATAGAAAAAACAAAAACATACAAACTATTATTGATGTTGAGTCTACTTGTAAGTTTCACCTGTCCCTGATTAAATCCCGATGTCTGTCACACAATTCGATCCCGCCTGCCGGCGTTGTGAGCGGCTTGCGAAATTCCTGCAGGAAGTGAAGCGGGACAACCCCGGTTATTTTTGCCAGCCGGTACCGCCTTTCGGGGTAAAACAGCCGCGGCTGTTGATCGTCGGACTGGCGCCCGGTCTGCACGGTGCCAATGCCACCGGCCGGCCTTTCACCGGGGATTTTGCCGGCATCCTGCTGTATGAAACGCTCCACAAGTTCGGTTTCAGCAACCGGGCTGAATCGGTCGCGTCTGATGACGGTCTGAAACTCCGGCAGTGCCGCATCACCAACGCGGTCAAGTGTCTGCCGCCCGCCAACAAACCCACCGGAAGCGAAATCAACAGCTGCAATGTCCTGTTGGCCTCCGAGCTGGCAGGATTGCGCAAAGGTACGGTTGTGCTGGTGCTGGGTGGCATCGCCCACAAGGCTGTTCTCAAAGCGCTGGAACTCAGGATAAAGGATTATCCTTTTGCTCACGGTGCGTTCCGTGCGTTGCCCAACGGCCTTGTTCTCGCCACCTCCTATCATTGCAGCCGTTATAACACCCAGACCAGGCGGCTGACGGAGAAAATGTTTCATGCGGTGTTTCACCGTATCCGCACACACATCGACAGTTGATCATCCATCCCGCTGGCAGAGAGTCTTGCGGTGCGTATTGCCTGCGAATGGTAAAATAGCGTCATGAGTGAATCTGTTTGTCAGTTCGACGCAAAAGCCTACCTGAAGCGCCTGCCGGGCAAACCCGGGGTATACCGCATGCGGGATGCCTCCGGTACCGTGATCTATGTGGGCAAGGCCAATAATCTGAAAAAGCGGGTTTCGAGCTATTTCCGCAAAAACCTCGACAGCGCGAAAACCCGGGCGCTGGTTTCACGTATCTGCGATATCGAGATCACGGTCACGCACACCGAGAATGAGGCGCTGTTGCTGGAAAACAACCTGATCAAAAGCCTCAAACCCCGTTACAACGTGCTGTTTCGGGATGACAAGAGTTACCCCTATATCTTTCTCGATACCGTTCATGAATTTCCGCGTCTCGGCTTTCATCGCGGTGCGCAACGCGCCAAAGGGCGCTATTTCGGGCCGTATCCCAGTGCCGGGGCCGTGCGGGAAACCCTCAACCTGTTGCAGAAACTGTTTCCCGTTCGCCAGTGTGAAGACTCCTTTTACAAAAACCGTTCGCGGCCGTGCCTGCAATACCAGATCAAGCGTTGTACCGCGCCCTGCGTGGGACGGGTGAGCCAGGCGCAATATGCCGAGGATGTCCGCCATGTGGTGATGTTTCTGCAGGGCAAAAGCAGTGCCGTCATTGACGATCTGGTGGCCTGTATGGAGCAGGCCTCGGCAGATCTGGAATTTGAACAGGCAGCACGCTACCGCGATCAGATCGCCAGCCTGCGCCGGGTTCAGGAGAAACAGTACATCAGCAACGACAGCGGTGATCTCGATGTGATTGCTGCGGCAACCGGCAAGGGTATGGGGTGCATCCAGGTGTTTACCATCCGCGGCGGGCGCAATCTGGGAAATCGCAGCTTTTTTCCCAAGCTGGCCGATGCCGCACTGGACGAAGAGGGGGAGGAAGGCCAGCTGATCGCCTCTTTTCTCCCCCAATATTACCTGCACGGCAAAGGGAACGGCGGGCATACCATCCCGCCGGAAATCCTCTTGAGTCATCCGCTCGAAAACACCCCCCTGCTGGAGCAGGTTTTGGGTGAGAGCGCCGGGCATAAGGTCAGCCTTACCTGCCGCTTGCGCGGCCAGCGCGCCCGCCGCGTCAAAATGGCGCTGCAGAATGCCGAGCAGGCGCTGGCGATCCGCCTCAACAGCCAGGCAACCCTGATCCAGCGCTTCGAAGCGCTGCAGGAGGCGTTTGCGCTGGACGAAATGCCGCGGCGGCTGGAGTGTTTTGACATCAGCCACACCATGGGGGAGGCGACCGTTGCCTCCTGCGTGGTGTTTGACACGAACGGGCCGCTCAAGGCGGACTACCGCCGTTTCAATATTGAAGGAATCACCCCCGGTGACGACTATGCCGCCATGCACCAGGCGCTGACACGCCGTTACCGGCGCTTGAACGAGGGGGAAGGGAAATTGCCGGACATCCTCTTTATCGATGGTGGCAAGGGACAGTTGGCCCAGGCGGAAGCGGTGCTGCAGGAGCTGCAGATAGCCGGAGTATTGCTCATTGGCATCGCCAAAGGGCCGGAACGCAAAGCCGGAAGGGAAACCCTTTACTTATCCGGATCAGAAAACGAAACTATACTGCCAGCCGATTCGAAAGCGCTGCATCTTGTCCAGCAGATCCGGGACGAGGCGCACCGCTTTGCCATCACCGGCCACCGCCAGCGACGCCAGCGCCGGCGTAACACCTCACCGCTGGAGGCCATTCCGGGGCTGGGGCCAAAGCGCAGACAATTGTTGCTCAAGCAGTTTGGGGGTTTGCAGGAAGTTGCCCGTGCCGGCGTAGAGGATCTGGCCCGGATTACCGGGATCAGCAAAAAACTGGCACAATTGATTTACGATGCCTTTCATACGGACGAAAGCGGATAAACATGAAGCTCAACCTGCCGAACAAAATGACGCTTACCCGGATTCTACTGATCCCGGTGTTTGTGATCGCCTTCTACCTGCCGCTTTTTGGTTTGAACAACTATATCGTCACCGCCATTTTTATCCTGGCGGGGGTCACCGACTGGTTCGACGGTTACCTGGCGCGCCGCCTCAATCAGCAGTCGGCCTTCGGTGAATTTCTCGATCCGGTTGCGGATAAACTGATGGTCTCGGTTGCGCTGGTGTTACTGGTGGGTGCCCATCCCGGCTGGCTGCTCGCTCTCCCGGCGGCGGTGATCATTGGCCGCGAGATCACCATCTCCGCCTTGCGTGAGTGGATGGCAAACGTGGGTGATCGCACCAAAGTGGCGGTTTCCATCATCGGCAAGTTCAAGACGGCTGTGCAGATGCTGGCGATCGGTTTTCTGCTGTTTGAAAAATCACTGGGTGATTTTCCAACCCTGCAAATCGGCTACGTGCTGCTCTACATCGCGGCCTCACTCACCCTCTGGTCCATGTATCTCTACCTCAAGGCGGCCTGGCCCACGCTCAATAATGAGAACAAAGAGGACACAACAACTTGACACAACCTGAGGCATCGCTAAAATACGCCTTCCTCACAAAGCGGGAATAGCTCAGTTGGTAGAGCACGACCTTGCCAAGGTCGGGGTCGCGAGTTCGAGTCTCGTTTCCCGCTCCAGATTCAACAAACCCCGGTGATGATCCGGGGTTTTTTTGTACCCTGCGCCGATTCTCGTATAGAATAGCGCACCCCACTCATGGCTGGGTGGCAGAGTGGCTATGCACCGGCCTGCAAAGCCGTGTACCTCGGTTCGATTCCGGGCCCAGCCTCCATTTTCACGCAAAATTTCCCTTTCCCTGTTTCCGCCGCTAGAATAGCCGGCTTCTCACCCTGGCCCGGGTGGCGAAATTGGTAGACGCAAGGGACTTAAAATCCCTCGGTGGAAACACCGTGCCGGTTCGATTCCGGCCCCGGGCACCATCCCCACACCATCAATGCGGACCATACAGCCGGCTGTACAGGCCTTTATTCTGCATGAGTTCTTCATGGGATCCTTCTTCGATGATGTGTCCGTCCTCAAACACATAAACGCGATCGGCCTGTTTTATGGCGCTCAAGCGATGCGCGATGATCAGGGTGGTGCGTCCTTTGAGAAAAGTGCGCATGGCATGATGCAGGCGTGCTTCGGTGGCGGTATCGAGGGATGAGGTGGCTTCGTCCAGGATCACGACCTTGGGATCAGTGAGCACCATGCGGGCAATCGCCAGACGTTGTTGTTGTCCGCCGGAAAGGCGCAGACCCTGGTGGCCGATGATGGTATCCAGTTTTTTAGGCATCTCTTCGATCACTTCTTTGAGTTGCGCGATTTCCAGTGCCTGCCAGAGTTTGCTGTCATTGATTTCTGCACCCAGCGTCAGATTGTTGCGTACTGTGTCATTAAACATCGCCGGGTGTTGCAGTACCGTTGCCACATGATTACGCACCACATCCAGACCGATTTCGGTTATCGGTACCTCGTCATAATAAAGCATGCCTTGTTGCGGCGGATACAGGCCAAGCAGTACCTGCACCAGGGTGGATTTACCGCCGCCACTGGCACCTACCAGGGCGATTTTTTCACCCGCCTGGATGGTCAGACTGACGTGTTTCAATACCGGTTCGTTGTTTCCATAGGCAAAACAGATGTTTTCCATGCGGATGCCGACAGTGGTTTTGTCGAGAAATGGATTTTTCAGATGCGGGTATTGCGGTTCCTGTTTCAGTTTTAACAAACGGTTGATCCGCCCCAGCGCGGCCTTGGCGGAATAAAAGGCGTATTGTAAATTCAGTAATTCCTGCACTGGCGACATCATGAACCACAAGTAGCTGAATACCGCCATCATTTCGCCAACGCTGAGATCGGAAAACACCACCATCAACATGCTGATGGCGCGGAAGGTATCAAAACCGATCAGAAAAACACCGAAGGAAAGGCGGTTGGCTGCATCGGATTTCCAGGAAAATGCCGCCGAGTGTGTTTTGATTTCCCTGGCGTGACGGATAACCCTGGAAAGATAATAGTGTTCACGATTGCTGGCGCGGATTTGCTGGATCGTGTCCAGTGTTTCCACCAGCGATTCCTGGAACAATTCAAACGCGCGGTTCTCACGTTTTTTGAGATGCTTCACTTTTTTGCCAAGGACAACCGTAAAATAAATCACCAGCGGGTTCATAAATAAAATGAACAATGCCAGTTGCCAGTGCATCCATAACAGAATGCCGCTGATACCGACCAGGCTGAGTGCGGCAATCAGGGTTTTGCTGACCGATGCGCCGACAAATTCGTCCACCGCATTCAGATCGGTTACAAAGTGGGAGGCAACGGCACCGCTGCCCAGGGTTTCGTACTCCGCCATGGAGATAAACTGCAAACGGGAGAGCAGGGCGCGGCGTATGCGATACACTACGTCCTTGGCGATGTTGGTGAATTCGCGGGTCTGCCATACTGAGAGTAACAAACCGGAGAGACGCAGAAATACAGTCACCAGCAGGATAACGGTGATATACAGCACCGGCCCGTGCCACGAGGGCGGAAACAGGGTGTTCATCATGCCCACCAGCCTGGCGGGTTTGTTCAGCAACACCTCATCCACCAGCAAAGGCAGCAGCAGCGGGATCGGCACAGTCATCACCACCGCCAGCATGGCCACGAGGTTTGCGGCGATCAGCTCGCGCATGTGTTCGCGGGCGACACGGATGATATACGCCAAGGTATACCCTTCCGCCGGGGTGGTGGGTGAAAGAGAAGGGGATGGGTCAACAGCCGGTTTCATGCGTGGCAGTATATCAGCGTTTGATGATGGAGAGGCATGCTTGAGAAAATGTAAGGAGAATCGGCCTTTCCCCGGCAGTGGATTTCAATCATAACCAACGATGAAACGCATGAAGACGCTTGATCCGGAACAACTCAAAAATATCATTGTGGCGGCTGCAAGGGAGGAATTGCTGCCGCGTTTTGCCAGGGTGAGCCGCCGGCAGAAGATCGATGGCAGTATCGTGACGGAAGCCGATCTCGCCTTGCAACGGCGTATCGCCCGGCAACTAAAACAACACTGGCCGGATACCGTCTTTCTCGGGGAAGAAATGACAGCGGAAGAGCAAGCGGGTTTGCTTGAGAGCGCGCAACCTGTCTGGTGCCTGGATCCCCTGGATGGCACCAGTAACTTTGCTGCCGGGATACCTTACTTTGCGGTTTCCCTGGCACTGGTGCAGCAAGGTGAGGTTACCCTGGGCCTGGTTTATGATCCGCTGCGAGACGAATGTTTTACCGCCGGCAAAGGCCGGGGGGCGGCAGTGAACGGCCAGCCGCTGGTGCTTGCAGAAACCGGCCTCGGCCTGGAGGAAACCACGGCCATTATTGACTTCAAACGCCTGAGCGTACCACTGGCGGAGCGACTGGTCAGTAAACCACCCTTTGCCTCGCAACGTAATTTCGGGGCTTCTGCGCTGGATTGGTGCTGGCTGGCGGCAGGGCGCGGTCATCTTTATCTGCATGGCAAACAAAACATATGGGATTACGCCGCCGGCAACCTGGTATTCGATGAAGCGGGGGGATATGCCACGACGCTGTCGGGGGGAAGGGTGTTTATCAATGCATTACAACCGCGTTCCGTTGTGGCTGCGGTGGATGAAAACCTGTTTGCCGCATGGACGGCGTGGTTGGGGGTTGGCCTGGAGCCGTAAAAATCAGTTTATCAGAGGGATATCTTTTCCAGCTTGTTTGCCGTTACCGCTCCGAGGCATTTTTCGATGTGCGGGCGATCCAGCGTTTCTTTCTCTTCCAGTTCCGCCACGAGCGTGTTCAGCTGTGTGCGGTGTTGTTTGATGATTTCAAGGGCCCGTTGTTCAGCGTCGAGGATCAATTTCCGTACCGCGTTGTCCACTTCATGGGCGGAATGTTCACTATAACGGCGGGGTTGTGCGATCTCGCGCCCGAGAAAAGGATGTTCCTCACTTTCGCGCAGATCCACCGGGCCAACCTCATCGGACATCCCCCAGCGGGAGACCATGGCACGTGCCAGTGTGGTCGCTTTGCTGATATCGTCATCCGCCCCGGAACTGACAGAACCCAGCAACTCTTTTTCCGCATTACGTCCGCCCAGAATCACCGCGAGCCGATCGCGCAGATATTCTTCCGGCAAGGTATGGCGCTCCACTTCTGGTAATTGCTGGGTTCCGCCCAACGATCGCCCGCGCGGGATGATGGAGACCTTGTATAACGGATCGGCGTTCGGCAGATAGTAGGCGACCACCGTATGTCCGGCCTCGTGCACGGCAAGACGGTGCCGCTCATCCGGTTGTATGGCAAGGGTGCGGACGGTACCCATCAGCAGCTTGTCGCGTGTTTCATCAAAATCCTGCATCGCTACCTTCTCGCGTTTGTTCCGCGCTGCCAACATGGCGGCCTCATTGACCAGGTTTTTGATATCCGCACCGGAAAAACCGGGTGTGCCGGCTGCGATTTTGTCCAGCGCCACGTCGTCCGCCAGCGGGACGTTTTTCGTATGCACCTTGAGGATGGCTTCCCGATCCTTGCGATCCGGCAGTTCCAGCGTGACATGACGATCAAAACGACCGGGGCGTAACAAGGCCGGATCCAGCACATCCGGGCGGTTGGTTGCCGCCAGTACGATGACTTCTTCACGCCCGGTGAATCCGTCCAGCTCTGCCAGGATCTGGTTCAGGGTTTGTTCACGTTCATCATGCCCGCCACCCAGCCCGGTGCCGCGCGTGCGTCCGACGCTGTCCAGTTCATCGATGAAGACGATGCTGGGGGCGTTTTTTTTCGCAGCGGCAAACAGCTTGCGCACCCGCGAGGCACCGACGCCGACAAACACTTCGATAAACTCGGAGCCCGAGATCGAAAAAAACGGCACCCCGGCTTCCCCGGCGAGCGCCTTCGCCAGCAGGGTCTTGCCTGTACCTGGTGCGCCCATCAACAGCACACCCCGCGGTACTTCGGCGCCCAGCTTGCGGAAATGCTCCGGATCCTTGAGAAATTCAACCAGTTCGATCACTTCGCGTTTGGCGTTATCCTGTCCCGCCACATCGGCAAAGGTCACATTGGGTATGCCAGCTGTTTTTGCCGGTGACTCCAGAAACTTTTTCAGTTCCCCGGAGCCGCCCAGACCTCCGCCGAGTGTTTTGCTGGCCCGCTTGTAGACGAAATAGAAAAACACCCCGATCAAGACCCAGGGCAACAGTCCTACCAGCAGGGTTACCGCTGTTCCTTTACCACGTTCGTCTTCGATAAAGAGTTTGACCTTTTGCGCCTCCAGGGCCGGGATCAGAGTTTCATCACCAAAACTTGGCAGGCGAGTGCGAAACAGTTTCGCCTTCTGTTGCCGGGGCCCGATCGGCTGCGGGGTGAGCAGCGTACCTTCTATCTCCAAGCCGGTTAAACGCACTTCACTGACACTGCCCTGATTCACAAGGGTTTTGAACTGGCTGTAGGGAATTTCATATACGGGTTCCCGTGGTTGCATGGGTTGCACGAACACCCAGTAATAGAGAAACGCCATGGCGATACCGATGAGCACATAGCGCAGCCAGCCTGGGTAAGGATTGCGTTGTTCGGTTTTTTGATCCATGCGTTTGTCGAATGCGATTCAGGAGATGCGTAGAAATTGGTGACTGTGGGTGAAGGTTATTACTGGCACAACCCTCTGTAATTCTAATTTAAGCCCAGAAAGCAGAGGAAATCATTGATGTCTGACAAATAAAAATGGAAACAGGACGTGATCGCCGCAGAGTCTGTCGGGAAGCAAATATTTCAGCTCCGCATGAACGTCTTGATGAAACATTCCTGCACAAAGCACAGACTTTCTTCGTATTTTATGCCGTTGTTGCCGATTCATGCCTGCATGACTTGACATTATCAGACGCATGTCCTAATTTCGTATCACCGAGTCAGACGCTTGTCTGACTTTTTCAAACAACAGGATGTCATTTTACCCAAAAGGAGACGGAACCATGTCTGCGCAAATTTCTCTGTTTACCCCCATTAAACTGGGTTCGCTGGAACTGCCGAACCGTATTGTCATGGCCCCGATGACGCGCAACCGCGCCGCGGAAGGCGATGTGCCGAGTGACTTGATTGCCGAGCATTATGCCCAGCGAGCCAGCGCCGGTTTGATCATCACCGAGGGTTCCCAGGTTTCTCAACAAGGGCAGGGTTATCCTGCGACACCGGGGATCTATACGCCGCAGCAGGTAACGGGCTGGCGCAAGGTCACGGATGCGGTGCATGCAAAGGATGGTCATATTTTTATCCAGTTATGGCATGTGGGCCGGATTTCCCATCCTTCCCTGCAACCCGAGGGAGCTTTACCGGTTGCGCCCTCAGCCATCAAACCAGCCGGTGAGGCGGTGACTTATCAGGGAATGCAACCCTTCGTAGAACCCCATGCCCTGGAACTGAGTGAGATCCCCGGTATTGTCGAACAGTTTAGAGTGGCCGCGCATAATGCCAAGGCGGCCGGGTTTGATGGTGTTGAAATCCATGCTGCCAATGGTTACCTGCTGGATCAGTTTTTACGTGACGGCACGAATCATCGTGATGATGAATACGGCGGTGCATTGGAAAACCGGGTTCGTCTGCTTTTGGAGGTCATCGATGCCGTGTCGGAGGCCTGGGAAACCGCGAGTATCGGTGTGCGCATATCTCCCGAGAATTCATTTAATGATATTCACGACTCTGATCCACAGAACACATTTAATTATGTCGCGGAACACTTGAGTCCGCTTGCGCTGGCCTATTTGCACGTGGTGGAAGGCGAGATGATGCAAGGGACGAAAAAACTGGATTATCGCCAGATCAGGGATCGTTTTTCAGGTATCTACATGGCAAATTGTGGTTACACCCTGGAGAAGGCGCAGGCAGCACTGCAGGCAGGAAATGTGGATATGGTTTCCTTCGGTGCCTTGTATATTGCGAATCCCGATCTGGTTGAGCGTTTTGCCAGAAAGGCACCACTCAACAAACCGGATCCCGAGACTTATTATGGCGGTGATGCACACGGCTATACCGATTACCCTTTTCTTGAAGAGGAGGAAGCGCTTGCCTGAACGGTAAAGCCAGGCAGGCTGAAGGGTGGATTCTGCTCTTTCAAACTGATGTTGGTGTCTTTGTAATGGGGGAAAAGGGTGAAACAAACCGGCAGCGTATCGTCCAGGCAGCGGATGATCTGTTTTATCAGAAAGGGTATGAAGCCACTTCTTTTTCGGATATTGCAGAAGCTGTCGGTATCGCGCGGGGTAATTTCTATTATTATTTTAAAACCAAAAACGATATTCTCGTGGCGGTTTTGCAAAAACGCAGAGATGATATCAGGGCCATGCTGGACGAGTGGGACAAGGAGTATCCCGAACCTCGCGCAAGACTCAAACGTTATATCCTCATTCTTGTAAAAAGCCAAAGTGAGATTGAGAATTTTGGTTGCCCTGTGGGTTCATTGTGTACGGAACTGAATAAATTACGCCACGCACTGCATGGCGAAGCAACAGAGATGTTCGAGATTTTCCGTTTATGGCTGGAAAAGCAGTTTGCCGGTATTGGGCATAAAAAAGATGCGCATAAACTGGCGCTGCGTCTTATGGCACGTTGTCAGGGTGTCAGTCTGATCACCAGCGCCTATTCGGATGTGGATTTTCTCCACCGGGAAGTGGAAGAACTGCAACAATGGATTGAAGGTTTATAATTGTCGGCATCAATCTGCTTGAGAGGCATGGCACTGTATCAACTCCGGAATGACGAATCAATCAGCGATTCATCAAGACAGGCTTACAGGTTAACGCACGATGAAATTATATCTCGTCCAGCATGGTGATGCGCTCAGCAAGGAAATCGACCCCGAGCGGCCCCTGAGTGAAAAGGGACAACACGATGTGCAGAAAACGGCAAACTTTTTAATGCAGGCAGGGGTGCGTGTGCAAAGTGTCCTCCACAGTGGAAAGACCCGTGCGCAACAAACAGCCGTCACGCTGGCCAGGGCAGTGATGCCGGACGGAAAAGTGGAAACGGTTGGGGGTATTGCACCCAATGATGATGTTGTTGCCTTTGCGGCAACATTGGAATCCGTGGTTGAGGATACCTTTGTGGTCGGTCACCTGCCCTTCATGGGCAGGCTGGTGGCTTATCTGCTTGTCGGCGGGGTGGACAGGGAGGTGGTCAGCTATCAACCCGGCAGTGTGGTTTGCCTGGAGCGAACCGAATCCGCCACATGGCATTTGAACTGGATGCTGCGTCCGGAACTGTTGGGTTAACCTTTTGCACTGCCTACGTAATATGTTGTTGGGCACGTACAGAGCGTGTTGTTCTTTCTGAATTCACAGACCTCCACAGGTTGAGCAAAGACGCGATAGCGGCGTGCCCAACGATTCCCCCGTTTGTTCACAATTGCCAAGATGCGCCTGACGTCGCATCATGCATGTTATGGCAACCCGTCCCTGTAAAGATATGGCCGTGTTAACCCGTGACCCTGCCGAAATTATCCGTGCCTTGTTGCCGCATGATCGGCGGGTATTGCTGTACGGCCCGCCGGGGGTGGGCAAATCGACTCTGGCAGGGCATCTGGCCAATACGCTGGGCGCAGCCGGTCGCAGATGCTGGTGCATCAGTGCTGATCCGGGTTCGCCGGCGTTTGGCATTCCCGGCGCGGTGTCGCTTGCCAAATGGGAAGCAGAAGAGTGGCGGGTGGTGGCTTTCGAAGCGTTATGCACACTGGATGCGGGGCGTTTTCGTTTGCCGCTGGTATCGGCGGTGCGGCGCCTGGCGGAGGAAGCGGGCAATGGCGTGGTGTTGATTGATGGACCCGGTGTGGTGCGGGGTGTGGCCGGGCGGGAACTGCTGCCGGGGTTTGTCGAGGCATGTGGGGTGGATGCCGTGCTGGCGATCAGCGCGGCAGGGCGGCAGCCGCCACTGATGGATGAACTCCACGCACTCGTTGCCGAGGTGTGTGTGGTGCGTGCAGCGGAGGAGGCGAGGCGGCCGGGCAAACGGATCAGGGCCCGCATCCGCACCGGGAAATGGAATACCTATCTTGCCGGCGCCGTCGAACATACGATCGATCTTGCCCGCGTAAATCTCATCGGTACTCCCCCGCCTGTCGAAGAAGCGGGCGTCTGGACGGGGCGGCAGCTTGCCTTGTTGCAGCGCAAGCGGACGCTGGCCATGGGTGAGGTCCTTTGCCTGGAAGAAAACCGGTTAACCTTCAAGACACCAATCAAAACAATCCGCGCCGATGCGGTATTAATCCGTGATGCCGCGCGTACCGCAGACGGCATGATTGAAACAGCGGCTCCGTATGCGGCAGAGCGGTTTGCCTTTGTCCCGCCACCGGATATCGCACCCACAGTTGAAGGGAATGGTGGACCGCGCATCGTCGGGCGGGTTGGTGCTGTTGATGTGGCCCTGCTCAACGGCGTGTTTGGTGATCCTCTGTTGCATCTGCGGGTCCGGCATCAACGACGCAGCCTGTTGTTTGATCTGGGTGAGAGCGGCCGCCTGCCGGCGCGCATCGCTCATCAGGTGACTGATGTCTTTATCACCCATGCCCACATGGATCACATCGGCGGGTTCCAGTGGTTATTACGCTCCCGCCTTGGTGAGTTCCCGCCGTGCCGTTTGTATGGCCCACCGGGCCTGGCGCAGCACATCGCAGGTTTTATTCAAAGTTTCCTGTGGGACCGCATCGGCGAACGCGGCCCGTGTTTTGAAGTTGGCGAGCTGCATGCGGACTGCTTGCAGCGTTTTCGTTTGCAGGCAGGCCGTTCCGGTTGCGAAACGCTGGAGGCGGCGGCGCTGCCCGACGGTATTCTGCTGAACGAAGCAGGCTTTCGCGTCCGCGCAATCTTACTGGACCACCATACGCCGGTGGTGGCCTATGCCTTCGAGCCCGATAAGGAGATCAACGTTCGCAAGGATCGCCTCACTGCGCGAAGACTCGAACCGGGTCCCTGGTTGAGCGAGTTAAAGCGACAACTGTTGGCCGAAAACGAGACAGCGATGATTCAATTGCCCGACGGCAGTGAAGCAAGCGCAGCTGCCCTCGGGGCGGAGCTGGTTTTGATCAGTCCGGGAAAAAAACTCGTGTATGCAACCGATCTCGCCGATACCAGTGACAACCGCAAACGCCTGGTGACATTTGCACGGAATGCGCACACCTTTTTTTGTGAAGCGCCTTTCATTGAGGCCGATGCGGATCATGCCAGGCGCAATGCCCATTTAACCACGCGTGCCTGTGGCGAAATCGCCACTGCCGCCAGCGTGGCGCGTCTGGTGCCGTTCCATTTCTCGCGCCGCTACGCCGACAAGCCGCAACAGATCTATGAAGAACTCAAGGCGGCGTGCCGGCAGGTGGTGGTGCCACCATCCATGTCAGTTTTTGAGGCGGCAACAGTGCCTGCTTCTGCTGAAGAAAGGGTATTAAAACTGGATATAAAAACCGATTGACCGCCTGACTGGCAGCGATATAGCAATGATGTGTTTTTACAGTCTGTGTTTATTGCAGGATGGAACTTGCAGTGGGTTCAAGCATGTTGACTTGTGTTTTTTCGCGAATGAGCAAATTGGCGATTTTCGGCTTTATCTCGTTTTTCCAATAATCACTGCCATAGACGCGATCATACAGCTGTTGTTTGTCTTCCTCGTCCTTGTATCTGCGCAACCAGACATAACAATCCTTGTCATCGCAATCAACAAAGCTCCCGAGCACGATCATGCCCTGTGACAATTGAAAGGGGATGATGAGTGATTCCATGATTTCCAGGAAATCCGCCATCTTGCCCGGTTGTATATAATAAAAACGAAGTTCGTACAACATTGTGATACCTCAAAAAGCGGAGATTTTCAAATCAGGGGACGGGTTTTCACTTTTTATCTCCCTGTTTCCATGGGGTAAATAGGGGTTGCATTCGGCCCTGATGCCAAAGGCAAGATCACGGCGTATCCTTTCGGATTCCAGTGACAGAACAAGTTCAAACGGATTCAGGTGTGCATAGTTCAAATGCGGAAGGTGTTTCGCCTGTGTCAACAGATCAAAAAGATTTACTTCTTTACTGATTGCACCAATGAATTGTCCGGGCACCTGCTTGCCACCCTCGGATGGATAGGCCCAGCAGTGTACCGGTGTACATTCTCCAAACGGATTTATAAACAGCTTGTGCGCCGCCTGATCAGCCGGATGGCAGTAACCCTCAGGTTTGTTGTTGTAGAAATTGTCACGCTCCAGGGAACCGGTGAGGTGTATCATGGAATTGCCAATCATTCCATTCGTCATTTGTTGGCGGATATTATCCAATGCGTTTTCCAGTTTATCAAACCAGCGGCCGGTTTTTTTCTCGAAGTATTCGCCTTTGATCTCCACATAGTCCAAACCAATGGCTGATGCCTGATGGACAATATTATCCAGTTCATGAAAATTAAAGTCACCGGCTACAACATTGATACCGATACGGGTTTTTGAAGCGGTGTGATCACGCCTGCGCACGAGTTTATTCAGTGCCTCCATCAATTCAGGAAGGGTTGTAACCTTTTTATGGTTACCAAAATAGGCATTAATATAGTCTTTCGCATTTGTAGTACTCAAACTGATGCGAAGGTTGTCGCATTTCAATGCAAGCTCGCGGTTTTTCTCCAGTTTTAACAACATGCCGTTAGTGAAGATTGTTGAATTCATCCCAAAACGTTTGCTCAGTTGCAGAATCCAGCCAATGGATCTCGGATCGGTAAATGGCTCCAGACCACCGGATATTTTTATGTTGACGGTGGTGCCCGCGCTTTGCATCTGTTCCAGGTTATGAAAGATGCGTTCAAAGTCATCATAGTCCAGTTTTTGTTGTTCGGGGGTTTGGCTTTGAAAGCGGAACAGTTGCCGATGGCCGTTATGGTGTACTTTTACGCTGGGGCAGAAGTGGCAACGGGCGGGGCAGTACAAACCGACAAAAAACACCACGGTGTACTGTTTTTTGCCGAAATGATTTTGTACTGTATTGAAATAATTGCCGTTAGCGCATGACGCCAGTTCAAGCTGGCGCTTTTCGGAGGTCTGGATGGTTTTGTAAATGCTGTTCAGCTCACCGGCATTGAGCATCTCCAGTTTTGCAATATCGTCAGCGCCAAGATAGGGGGTTTGCTTGAGACGGTTAACAACCTTTCCAACGATACTGTTGGCGGGATCGACCGGGGAAATTACGGCATTCTGCTGGTATCGGTTCTTTTCTGCTTCCATGCTTGACTCGTGTCTGGCTGTTTTATCCAAAAACAGCGGTTATTCGGGGATATCGTAAAAACCAAGTATATTGCTCAACATAATGTGAAGCAATAAAAAACGATGACAAAACGATCACAAAAATGAGACTTGCCAGGATGGGATACGGCTGGCCGGTTGGCACAAGTGTGAGATTGGAAGTCTCCCTTTTCCAGCCGGAAGAAGGCCAGGATGGCAAACAAAACAATACGTTAGCGATTCAGGATCCCCCGCACTGATCTTCTCCGCAAGTTGGCCCGGGGTCCGGAACGCCTTTTCAGAGCATCGCCATCCAGATTGCAAACAGAGCAACCACAAACACAATTGTGGCAAAAATGCGGTTGTTCCGGACCGCCAGCGCCAGATTGCGGTTGTTGATCGCCAGCTCCTCGATGAGCTCGGCCTGTTTTTCCAGCATCCCCTCCAGCTCTGCAATCCTGTCGGCAGTCGATGCGGTTTCCTTTTTGCCAGACTTCCGCTCCCTGATGATACGGATCAAATCGGTTGCAGCGGAAATTACGCTCGGTGCGGCGGTTAAAACGGTGAGGAGAGGGATGGCCATTGGATTGTCTCCTGATATATTTTAAATGATCACACGACAAGGATAATTCGTGCAGCACGTGCGTCTCACTGAGGAAGGTTTAAACGGTCTTCGAAAATACTTAGCTGTAAAAATATCGTATCCCTTCCAGCAAAAAACGCACCAGCCCGCTTACCAGTAATGCGACACCCACCGACAGCATGACGGAGAAAAGCGCCTCTTTGCGCCCGATGGTTTTCAGCATCACGGCAAAGGTGGAGATGCAGGGAACATAAAAAGTGAGAAAGAGCAGAAAAGTGGTCAACTGCACCCAGTCCATATACCGATTCACTTCAAACGTACCCAGCGCCTGATAGATCATCAGTAACGACAGTTCCTTGCGCAGCACGCCGAACAGAATGGGAACCCCCAATACCACCGGCAGACCCAGCCACCACGAGGTGACCGGGATAAACAGGGTGTTGATGATCTGATCGGCACCGAAATGGTTGAGCAGCGCCAGCACCACGCTGCCTCCCACCAGCAGCGGCGTGACGATGGTCAGAATATCGCTGGTGCGCAGCCAGGTCTGATGCAATAAGGTGTGAAAAGAGGGCAGGGTGTAGGGCGGGATCTCCTGCACCTGTCCCGGCATGGTTTCGGGAAAACGCCGGGTCAGCAGCGGGCCCATGATTGCGATCACGATGATGGAGAGCATAAAGATACCGAAGACCCCGAACCCGCCCAGATATTTGCCGGCCAGGGCGAGAATAACGGCGGAACGTGCGGAGCAGGGAACGAAGGTAATCAACAACGAGGCGACGATGCGTTCGCGCCCGCTGGTGGTGCGGGTAAGACTGGCGATGGCGGGAACATTACAGCCCAGGCCGAGCAGAAAGGGTACCGCTACCCCGCCGTGCAATCCGATACGATGAAAACCGCGATCCACCACGAAAGCGATGCGGTGCATGATCCCCGCTTCTTCCAGTGCCACCAGCAACAGGACCAATGGCAGCATATAGGGAATCACTATGCCGATCAGGCCGACCAGTCCATCCGAGACGGCACGGCCGATGACACCTGCCGTCGAAGTCGGTTGCCAGTCAGCCATCCAATCTATGAGCCGTCCAGCCGTCATTGCATCGAGCCAGGTACTGATCTCGAAAACCACGAACAAAACGGCGGCGAACACCGCCAGACTGCCCAGCAGTCCCCATTGTGGATGCAAAAACAGTTCATCCATCCAGTAACGCCAGCCACGCCCTTCATGCGGGGCGCCGACGCGGGTGACGGTTTCAAACAGCAAGGCGGCCCGGTGGTGGCGATCGGCATGCAGTTCTTCCGCCAGAGGGCGTGGCAGGGATTTTTCCGCTTCTTCCCGCAGTTTTATCAGTTCCGGCATGAGTTCAGGAAAGTGCATCTGCATTTCCTGTAAAAAGTAGCTGTCACCTTCCGCCATTTGCATCACCAGGAAGGGGTGAGGCACACCGAAGGCCTGATGCAGTTCGGGGCGGTTCAAGGCGCGGCTAAGGGGTTGCAGGCTTTCGCATATATGCTTGCTGGCCGGTTGGGGCAGCGGGCACTTGTTTTGGCGCACGGCATCGACCGCGGTGCTGAAAAGTTCTGAAATTCCGTGTCCCATGACGGCAACGGTGGGTACCACGGGCACCCCCAGTTGCTTGCTCAGTGTCTTGGTGTTGATGTGCAGTCCTTTTTCCCAGGCCTGATCCATCATGTTCAAGGCGATCACCATGGGACGTCCCAGTTCACTGAGTTCCAGGCTGAGTTCCAGGTGACGCTCCAGGGAGGTGGCGTCGATAACCTGGATAATGACATCGGGTGGCGCAAAGGGGGCAGGGGGGCCGTCCGGTTCATGGTTTGAAATCGGCGGCAGTTCATTGCCCCAGAGCAGATACTTCAGGGCGATCAAATCATCGTGTTCGGCATGGTGCAACGAGTGGATACTGGGCAGATCGAACACGCTTGCTTCATCGAGACCGATTTGCACCCTGGACTCACCATAAACGCGATGAGTGCCTGCCAGTTCGCCGGTATGAAAAGAGGTACTGGAAACAGCATTGAATATGGTGCTCTTTCCGCTGTTGGGAATGCCCACCAGGGCGATACGTAAACGCTTCTCACCCCGATAGAGGGGGAAATTCAGGGGAACACTTGTTGAGACGAAGGTTTTTTTCATAAAACGGCGTTTCCGTATTTAACCAGGAGACAAGATGTTGATCTGCATTATGACGTGTCTGAATAAAGCGTGCTATTCGTGAGACTGAAAGTGATTGGGAGGGTGTGTTTGTTGTTTTTACCTATTCTGAATACGTGTATTTTACGTGTTTGGCAGGCGGTACGCCATTTTCGGACCGTTAGCCCTGCGAAGGGGGTTTTTACGCTTTGTGTTATTGAGGTATGTCAAAAAACCCCCGCTTTTGTCAGAAAAAATGGCATACCTGACGTATACTGACATTGTAGAACTGTCATAAAAGGTGTCAGATATGACAATTGTGAAAACAAAACCTCTCCCGAAAAAACCCTCCTGTGAGCAATTTATCGATATGTTTCCGCAGCCTTTTGTGGTGATCGATCAGGATTACAATATCCTGGCATCCAACAAGGCCTATCAGCGGCATTACAACGTCAGTCCCGATGAACTCCTCGGGCGGCACTGCTATGAGGTTTCCCACCACTCGGAGGTGCCTTGCAGCCAGCACGGGGAACACTGCCCGCTGGAAGAGGTTTTTACCACCAGCAAGCCGACACAGGTTATGCACATCCATTACAAAAAGGATGGCAAGGAAGAGTATGTGCAGTTACAGGCGATGCCGATCCTTTCTGATGATGGAGAAGTGCTGTACATGGGGGAATCTTTCCAGACAATCAACCAGGCAAAGAACAAAGACAATATCCTGGTGGGACGCTCGCCGGCATTTTTGCAGATGTCGAGCCTGTTGCTGCGGGTGGCACAAAGCCGGTCCACGGTATTATTATTGGGCGAAAGTGGCGTTGGAAAAGAGAGCGCCGCCAAATATATCCATCACTATTCGGAACATCGTGAAGCGCCATTTAAGGTGGTGGACTGCAGCAGCCTGGATGCAGGTTTGATCGAAATCGAATTGTTTGGTTATGAAAAAGGCGCCTTTGGCAGTGCCAGCAAGCCAAAACAAGGAATCATCGAAGCGGCCAATGGCGGCACACTGTATCTGAGCGAAATCAGCAATCTGCCGCTGCCGTTACAGACCAAATTGTTACGGGTGATAGAATCTGGCATGCTCCGCCGGCTGGGTGACAACAAGGATATCAAGGTCGATGTGCGTGTTATCGCTGCCACCACCCATAATCTGCAGACACTGGTCACGGAAGGCCGCTTCCGGCAGGACCTGTATTACCGCTTGTCGGCTTTTCCCATACGGGTTCCGCCTTTGCGGGAAAGGATAGACGATGTTGGTGTACTGGCCGAACATATACTCGGCCGTTTGCCGGAAGGGGAGCGGCATATCCCCCTTTCCAGCAACGTGATAGCCAAGCTGATGAGTTATGATTATTCTGGTAACATAACTGAACTGCAGAATATACTTGAGCGCGCTGTGATTCTGGCATGTGATGATATCCTCCGGCCGGAACACATCGTAAAGGAAAGCATTAAAAAGCCGGGCAGTGCGGCCGGGCCGGAAACGCCGGAGGAAAAGGAAATATCCGAAGACATCCTGTTAACCAGGCGAAACCGTTTGACAAAACGCAATGTGATGGAAGCCTTGCAAAAGACGTTTGGTCACCGTTCCCAGGCGGCAAAGTTGCTCGGCATCAGTGAAAGGACGCTTTATCGATATATCCAGCGAATGCGCTGAATGAGTTTTACCGGAAGGTTATTAACCACAGATGATAATTTTTGATATTGAATGCATGAACTCTCACCGTTTTGAAGGTTGGTTCAATAACAGTGAAGAGTATGAAAAACAGGTTGCCGAAAAGCTGGTGACCTGCCCGTTCTGCGGGACCGATCAGGTTGCCAAAGTACCCACTGCCAGCCGCATCAATTTGAACAAACAGACAGGAATGGAATCTGTTAAAAACCCGCACCACTATATCGCGCCAGAAGATATCAATACCTTTGTTAAACAACTTCACGATCACGTCATCAGAAACTTCGATGACGTAGGGGAAAACTTTGCGCACGAGGCCAAACGTATCCATTATGGCGAAGCAGAGGAAAGGAACATCCGCGGTATCGCAACCTACAACGAAGTCAAGGAACTGCGTGAAGAAGGAATCAATGCCATCCCCCTGCCGCAACCAAAAGACAAAAACAAATTGAACTGATCAACGCCAGGAATGGCTCCGCTTGTCGCTTGGGGCGATTTCACGTCTTCGATGGGCAGTACTGACATCTTTACCCTCTGTTTTTATATTTTCCCTTCACGCGTCTTATTACAACTGAACTACTACCATACTTTCTTTCCTGGAAAACTGAAAAGCACGAGAATATAGAGCAACAGTGCAACCACTATTACGAATGTAAAACCGAAATGAATAGCAAGCAGCGTGGCTAAAACCGCACTGATAACGGAAGCGCAGCCGTTGATTCCCCACGCCCACGGGATCTGTGCCGGGCTGAGTTGCCCCAGGTGCAGGATAGCAAGAGGAAACGGTATGCCCATACAAAATGCAAGTGGCGCAATCAACAGGATGGATATCAATATCTTGAGGTAAATGGGCAATGTCATCAGATGTTCGAACAGCGGATCAAGCAGGAACAAGTAGGCTGTTCCGAGGATAACAATGCCGCTAACCGGGTAAAGCAGGGCAGTGTGGTTGCTACGGTGATGTTGTCTTCGCTGCAGCCAGCCACTGCCGATCCCGGCAAAGATTAAAAAGGCGGTAAGGACCACAGATGCAGCATACAAGGGGTGGTGCAGAAACAGGATGAATTTCTGCATATAGGTAATTTCCATAAACAAAAAGGCCAGGCCAAGTGCCGAAAAATAAACAAAAATATGGCTGCGTTTCACCTGCCCGATTTGTTTTTTCTCCGTTTTTCTGAAAAACCACAACGGCAGGATGATCAACACCAGGCTGGCGGCTAGGGCCTGTATTAATGTCGCAAGCAGAAGCAGATAACCCCATTCCAGCAGAGGCATTCCGCCTTGTCCACGTAATACCAGTATTTCCGGTAACGCAGACCATTTAAAGAATTGAAAAAAATACGGCCGATCGTCAGTGGCCGGGGAAAGATTGAATTTATAACGTTCAATAAATCCCGGCGGATCTTTGCCCAAAAATGCACTGGCACCAAGATAGAAATAGGGTTGTTTAAGAATGTTGTACCGGTTTGCTTCAGATTCCCTGATACCGGGATAGTACGCCAGATCAAACGATCGGGATCCGCAGAACTGACGCAAGGCATTGATTTCCGCCCCACTGATGGCTCCGTTTTTGATTAACAAGGTACTTGTCTGCCAGCCACGGATAAGGAGCAGGCGCTGCTCGATGTTGTCAATCCCTGCCTGCTTCATTGCGGCAACTGCAGTTGCAAAGAGCTTCAGGGTGTCGCGCGGCGGCATTTTGATCCAGCGGCTTATACTCAGATAACCATTTGCTTTAAGATGGCTGAGATAGATCTGCATCGCTTCGACAGTATAAAGATAGCTTTCATTCAAGGCGTACAAGCCGGCCGATGAGGCATTAAAGGAATCCAGCTGAGCGATCTGTATAAGATCAAAGGATTCGTTGTTGTCTGTCAGGTAGCCGCGTGCTTCTGCAATATGCAGATTGACAGATTTTTGTCGGTAAAGATGACCTGAGAATTCCCCAAAATCATCCCGCACCAGTTCTACGATATCCGGGTTGAGTTCAACCGCATCGATGCGTGGTACCTTATGATAAAGTGCCTGGAGAACCTCGCTGCCACCGCCAGCGCCCAGGATCAGCACGCGTTCCGGCCGGTAAAGATGATAGGGCATGGCGGAGGTGAGTTGATCCAGATAGTCCAGTTTTTCTGGCTGGCCATGGTATTCAGTGATGGCTGTCATGGCTTCGGCGTCCGTAAACAGGGCGAGCTGTGGTGGGGGTTCCGAAGTAGCGTTCAGGCTCAGACCGGGCGCATGACGCAACGGGATCTGACTGCTCTTCACCACACTCACCAGCCCCAGAGGGGATGAGCGTTCTTTGATGATTTGTGTACCTGTGATCCGCAGTAATTGGTTAAGCGCCTTATAAGGTGATATGGCAAGTTCGGTTTGCGTGCCTAAATACGTAAGCGGCAGAAGCAGTACTATCAGAATACCGGAGAGCGGCAAGCGTGCGGCAAGGCGTAATTCCCACAGGGCAATGAGAGCAGCGACAAAACCCAGTATGCCAAGTATTGTCAATGCCATTGGTGGGAAGGCGGCAAACAGTAACAGGATAATTCCAAGACTGCCAATCCCCGCACCGAAAAGATCAAAGGCATAAATGCGTGAAACATGATGATGGTAAGTCATCATGCTGAGTCCAATCGCATTCGCGGCAAAGAAGAAGGGCAGGCTCAAGAGCAGATAGATGATCACCAGCCCGAGCAGTTGATGGTAGTCCCACAATATTTCTTCAGGATTAAACGAAATGGATTGTGCCAGTATGAAACAGAGGATCACAGTCAAACCGAACAAGACAAGGTTAGCGAAATAAACATGCGTATAACGGCGTACCAACCACCTTTGCAGCAGGCTGAGAAAGGTACCGCTGAAGCCATAACCCATCAGGGCGAGACTGATGATCATATAGGCGAAATGATGCCATTGAATAATCGAGAAAATCCGCATCAGCAGGACTTCATAGCCCAGCGCCGCAGCAGAAAGCAGGCCGATTGACAGCAGCGGCAGACGCGGAGGGGAAGGTAATGCGTCAGCCATGGGATCTCATCCGCTCAATGTTTCCCGGTGAGGGGGACAAAACGTACCGGCAACAGCTGGCGTGTTGTAATTTTTCCGGTCTTATCCTTATTCACAAGCAGAAGTTCCTGGGTCATAAAACGACTGCCGACAGGAATGACCATACGGCCACCTATTTTCAGTTGACGGATCAGGGGTGGTGGGATGTGGCTTGCGGCGGCGGTAACAACAATGGCATCGAAAGGAGCATGTTCCGGCCATCCATAATAACCATCACCTGTCTTGACATTGACGTTGTCATACCCCAGATTTTTCAGCCGCTGTTTTGCCGCCAGCCCAAGCTCTTCAATAATTTCAATGCTGTATACCTTGCCGGCAAGTTCCGCCAGCACGGCGGCCTGGTAACCTGAACCGGTCCCGATTTCCAGTACACGATCTTTCTGACCCACCTTCAGCAAATCTGTCATGAGTGCAACAATATAAGGTTGGGAAATCGTCTGGCCATAACCTATCGGCAACGGGCGGTTGAGATAAGCGTAAAGGCGCAGATCTTTCGGTACAAATTCATGCCGGGGGACTTTGCCAATGGCCTGCATCACACGCGGATCAAGCGCTTCCTTATCCAGATAAACGCTGGTTTGCCGGACATTCTGTTCGATCTCTTTCACCAGTTCCTTTCGCGCCTGTTGAAAGTATGCTTCATCCGGAGCAGCCATGATGACAGCAGGCAGAAAAACCAGCCAGAGAGGGCACAACATCATGATCCGGAGAATATGATTCATTCGCTACTGTCCTGATCTTTTACTTGAATGGGAACGTCTGATCATTATTCATAATAATAGTTCTTAAAATGGTGTCCGATCCGGAGTAATCCCAAGTTAGCAAATGTTTCCTGACGGTTTTTGTGAATCCTCCCGATCTGACATCTGAATTATTATGGTATTTATGCACTCATTCTTTCTACGTACCGCCACTTACAAATAATCGTATAAAAATCAACCACTTGAATCATATTCTGACAGGCAGCCGAAAAGTCAGTGCCATACTCACTATTCCCCACTGGTATCTTTAGCCTGTATGAGCAAACCGGAACCACCACAACCAACGGTCGCACCTACACCAGCGGGTTATGATGCTGCCACCTGGACCACCATAAACGACCACTGCCGCGGCCGGTTAGCTACGTTCAACCGTCACCAATTACACAAACATACAGCACAAACTCATACTACAACATCCTAGAGAACATACAGCACATCATCGCCAACTGTACCATTACGCAAAGAATGGACTATGATGAATTCGGGAACATTATCAACGACACCAACCCGGGATTTCAGCCGTTTGGGTTTGCGAGAGGGATATATGATCTGCATTCCAGACTGGTGAGGTTTGGGGCGAGGGATTATGATCCGAAGACGGGGCGGTGGACCGTCAAGGATCCGATATTGTTTTGGGGGTGTGGATGGGAATTTGTATGGGTATGTGTTGGGGGTTCCGCTGAGCTTCATTGATCCAACTGGTGAGTTTTAAATATCTGGAGCAATATTTGGTGCAACTTTTGATATTGCTTTTCAATTAGTATTAAATGGTGGAAGATTTGAGTGTATTGACTGGAAAAATGTTGCGGTATCTGCGGCAATTGGGGAAGTTGCACCTGGTATTTTTACTACAGCAAAGAAATTAAATAAACTATCTAAAGTTATTAACAGAAACCCAAACAATGTTATTGGAAAAAGGGCCGCGAGAAGATTTGGAGATGAGTTTTTGACTCAAGCAGGTGCGCAAGCCATAAAACCAGGTTTGAAAGGTATTGTAAATAAGGCTCAAGAAACATTAGCATAAAGAAAATGATATTCAGTGTTCAGGCACCTTACTTAAAATACGAGCAAGCGATAAACAATAACACTATATAGTTTAATTATTTGAAGCAACTTTAAAGATAGATATATGAAGAAAACAATTATCGATAAGGTAAAAGGTCCATTTGATATTGTTTTTATCAGGACATACTTGCTTTTGATTGCAATATTTTATTTTCTTGTTGTATTAGGAATTGTTTATTTAACTCAAACTATCGAAGTATGGTGGGGATTTGTTATACTAGTAATAATTTTCTTATTAGGTATGTATTTTTTAATCATAGGGATTTTTTCTACATCAAAATATGCAGAATCCGTGGCTAACAAGACCGGAAACCACGAAATATTATTTTTGTTTATAATATTGGCGGGTATCATTAGCGTTGTAGTAAGAAAATTTGTGAACGGAAATAGCACGGACACCCACACCCTGAAATAGCAAAGGAATCTCTTACATGGACACCGCCAGTTTGCAGAGCAAGAATTGGTAAAAAGAATTGATTGCAGTCTTACGGTGTCTGAGTTGGTATGGCCTCTGGGGCTGTATCAGGATTTATGCTTGGAGGTGGTCTTATGGATACTTCGATGGCGACAGTTAATGGTTACTATGACCAAGTGCTCGGTGGCGTTGTATCTGGAGCCCGCGTAGGATGCGGTGAGCTTGCGAACCGCATCGATCGAGAGCAGATAATGAGTACATCCACATTCGAGACTGTAAATTAAATTGTGTAACTGATGGGAAGGACCTACCTAGTTTATATGATCGGAATTCTGTTGTTTGGATTTTTTTTACTATCCAATCAAAAACTACATTGATAACAATGTATTGTTTGTAATTATCTCGCTTGTTTATCTTCTCCTCGTTAGGGCTGTTGCTGTGCATGTTAGAAAATGAAAACCACGTAAAGGGGGCGCTACCCTTTATCGACAACCTGTGACTTCTACCACACCGACACTTGCGGCAATGTCACCCTGCTCTACAACCAGTTCTTCTGTCAGCCCGCGTAGGATGCGGTGAGCTTGCGAACCGCATCGATCGAGATCAGATAATGAGTACATCCACATTCTGAAATACTACTTCAACACACTCGACAAACAACCGGACCTGATCACAAGACCGGACGGACAAACCATTGATCTGATCTACGACACCACCAGCGGACACTTGCAAACCATCAGCGTGCCGCGTGGCAATTACAGCTATGGCTACGACA
>JALVOC010000230.1 GCA_027032075.1 Chromatiales bacterium
CCGTGAAGCTTACAGGGATGTATTCACAGCGTGTCTTGCCAGCAGCTACTGGAGAAACGGCCCCTCCATTTTATGGAAATCACTGTCATTTGAATTGGACACCTTTTTCGCACAGCTATCTAGAAGATTGGCAGTTTTGCCAGATTGTAGCGGCGCTGAAGATTTTGTTTGTGGCAGGACCAAAATCACGGAAACTCCGGACTAAAGGAGCTTTTCTTTTCTTCATTTTGTCACCTGTTTCCTCGTAAGGGCGATAATATCACCCAGGATCAGGCGACCAAATTCACTATGCCACTACAAGCAGAGCAGTTTGTTTCTGGAAAGGCTATTTACGTAAAGGGGTGATGAGTCTCTACCGGCATGCAGGTCCGCGCCGGGCGGTTCGTCAAGCATGGTGAAACTTGATTTTAAAATCCGGCTGGAAGTATACGATATTAAGTAGCTGGTTTTTCTACCGTTTCGTTAGTGAAACACCTGATATTCAGTCAGATCTCGCAAACGATATCATCATAACATTGTATTTTATTCCGCCCGCTGTTCTTGCTGTAGTAGAGGGCGTCGTCTGCCTGCTGGATGAGGATATCGAGCAGTTTCTGTGGCTCGATTCTCTCCGGTGACAATAAGCTGGAAATACCAAAACTGGCTGTGATATGGAACTCACTTTCGTCAACCTGCCATACCAGTTGCTGTAAATCCCTGCGCAGCCGTTCCGCAAAAACAGCGGCACCATCTTTATCGGTTTCCGGCAGCAACATGACAAATTCCTCGCCACCGAATCGTGCCAGAATATCGACCTCACGTTTTCCTTTCACTAATACGCTTGCAATGGCTTGCAATACCTGATCACCCATCGCGTGCCCGTACATATCGTTTACCTGCTTGAAATGGTCTATATCAATCATCATGATCGACAGTTTTTTTTCATAACGGATTGCGCTGGCCACCGCAGTACGGGCTTCCGGAAAGAAAAAGCGCCGGTTGTGTAAAGTGGTCAATTCGTCGATTATGGCGAGTTCTTCGTAGCGTTGTTTCAGCTTTCTGGCTTCAGACAGCGCACTCTGCAATTGATCGGTACGCTGCTGCACCAGCTTTTCCATGTCGTGCAATAAGCGGTTGTTCATCACGGACTGCGCCAGAAAATTACAGAATATCAGCAGACTGCGTTCGTGGGCGGGGGTAAAAAAATCAACATCCGGATAATAGGCACACAGCACACCAAAACGGTTGTTCCCCGTACTTATCGGCAGGCAGATTGCGGAACCGTGATCGCTATCCATATCGATATCCTGAAGGTACTGGATGCTGTTCAATTCGATTGTTTTCTCCGCCAGCTTTTGTAAAACCGAATGCGATGCTTGCGGAATTTCAGGCACCTGCTCCCACTGACGAAAAGCCTGTTGCTGTAATTTTCCCTCTTTATCGAGATAGACCACCACATAATCCAGTTCGTGATTTTCCAACACGATACGTAGCGACTCGTCCAGCAATTCGGATTCCGAACACAGGGAATGCTCCAGACTGGACAACTCCCGCAGCGCGGACATGGAACCAATCAGACGGATGAGCCGGGTATTGATCTCGTGATAGGCATCAACAAACGGTTGATTTTCCATTACGCTGTTTCACTCCTTGCCAACTCGGTTGAAATTATCTCCAGACCATCCCGTTTGTGCAGCAGGTTCTCCACTGTCGCCATCAGCCTGGTTTCGTCCACGCCAAGCGTTTGCATCAGGAAACGGGCTGCCGGCATTTCCATGTTCACTTCCTCATTCGCCATTATTGCGCGGATCAGCATGACCACCCCGTGTATCAGGTTGACCAGATCGGCATGGTTACCCTGGTACTCCGCTTCCGGATAATGCGCCAATACGGTTACGATGTTCTCCGGAATCTGCCATTTGTGCGCCAGCCACGCCCCAACCTGGTGATGATCGGCGCCCAACAAGATGCGCATCGCCTGGCTAAATTCTTCGGGCGCGGTGGTTTTGTTGATGATGGGTTTTACTTCATCGTAATACAGATAGATCACCGGCAACATACCAAAGTCGTGCAACAACCCGCTCAAATAGGCGTCATCGATGTCAGCACGGTGTGCCGCCGGTAAATGCACACACAGTTCACGGGCCAGATAGGCACAGAGGATTGCTTCCAGCCAATAGCGCTGAATATCAAACGCCGGAAACTGCTGGAATGAGCCAAAATTACCTGCCATGGCGATGCTTAACACCAGGCTTTTGGTCATACGCAAACCCAGTGATTTGAATATCGCTTCCTCGACACTGGTGATGGGATGGGCTTGTCCAAAATAGGCGGAATTGGATAACCCGATAATTCGTGCCGCCAATACGGGGTCCTGCCGGATCATCGCAGCGAATTCCCGGATGGTGATGTCATCATCATTGATGACGTTCAACAAACCGCTCAACAACGGTGAGGCGACGGGCAAATCGATGAGCTTTTGCGTATCCAGGCGCAGATTATGACAATTACCTCCTGCTTGCATGAGATTGCCCTGTTTGCGTTTCTGTCATGACAGTTCTACAGTTCTATCAGTAAATTAAATGACATCCCTCACAGCAGTGGTTTTATGCCTTGACGTCCACTATCTTCCCCAGCTCAACGTCACCGCTTTTTTCCACCCGTGCCTTGTTCTGTTCCGTTTCATCTTCTTCCGGACTCGGAGCGCCGATGGCAAGTTGCGCGGAAACCTTACGGGCATCATTCAACCCTTTTTCCACCCCGGCGACCGCATTCCGCAGAACAGTATCAATTTTCATAACAAGCCTTATCCTCTTATATATTAATTAAACTATCGGCTACCCCACTGGTTTGTTTAGTTCCAAATCGCATGTTTAAGCCCCTCTTTTCCTTGCGGGAACAAACAATGGCCGACTCTGGTATACTCTGTCCCTTCCAAATCGGTAAGTCACTGAATAATATGTCGTTTTCCTCGCCACAGCCGAATCTGCTCACCGCCCATATCCTCGCAGGCGGGCGTGCCAGCCGCATGCAGGAAAAAGACAAGGGGCTGTTACCGCTGCACGGTATTCCGCTCATTCAACACGTTATCAACCGCCTCACGCCGCAAGTGAACACCTTCTGCATCAGCGCCAATCGCCACCAGGCGGAATACGCCGCGCTGGGCTGGCCGGTGATCAGTGACAGTATCAGTGGCTTCCCGGGGCCGCTGGCCGGTTTCCTCACCGCCCTGGAAAACTGTCACAGTGAGTGGATCCTGAATGTCCCCTGTGACTGCCCCTATTTGCCGGACGATCTGGCAAAACGGCTGTGCGCCTCGGTATGCGACTCCCGGCGAGCGATCGGCGTGGTGAGGACAGAAGAGGGGATGCAGCCCACTTTTTGCCTGCTCCACCGCAGCCTGGTGGGTGACCTGAGCCGCTTCCTGCAACAAGGCGGCCGCAAAGCCGGCCACTGGATCAGGCAACAACATGCCGCGATTGCCGATTTCAGCGGAGAGGGCGAAGCTTTCATCAATATCAATACACCGGACGACCTTCAGCATGCCGAAGAAAAACAGCCCCGTACAAACTGAACAAATTCACTGCGATTGCCCACTTCTCGGTTTCGTCGGCTGCAGCGGCACCGGCAAGACAACGCTGCTAAAACAAGTTATCCCGCTGTTAAAGGCACATCACCTGAAGCTGGGGATGATCAAACACGCCCATCACACGTTTGACATCGACATCCCCGGCAAGGACAGTTACGAGCTTCGCAAAGCCGGCGCGGATCAGATGTTGATTGCTTCACAAAACCGCTGGGCGCTGGTAACGGAAACGCCAGAGCATCTGGGTGATCCCGATTTGCAGACTTTACTTGCACAACTCGACGAACAGCTGGATCTCGTCCTGGTCGAAGGCTTCAAACACGTCCCTTTCCCAAAAATCGAACTGCACCGCGCCAGCCTGAAACAACCGCTGCTGTTTCCGGAGGATCCGCACATCATCGCCATCGCCAGCGACACGCCTTTAACGGTGGCATGCCCTCTGCCGCGGCTTGATCTCAATCAACCCACCATGGTGGCGGAATTTGTGCTGCGCTTTATCCACACGCAGCAGCAGGATCCTGTGGCATAATATTCCGCCCCTGAATTCACTGTTGTTACAAAGGTTAAGTATGAACACTTCTATCCCGGTCAACCCGACATGCTGTGATGAAATTGATCACAAAACCCTCAGCGTATCCCAGGCGCTGGCGCGGATTGATGAATTTATCACACCGGTAACGGAGACCCTCACGCTGGGATTGACTGACGCGCTTGATCACATATTGGCAGAAGCAGTGATATCCCCGATCGATGTCCCTCCTTACCGCAACTCGGCAATGGACGGCTATGCGCTACGCAGCGCGGATCTGCCTGCCGAGGGAAAATGCCAACTGGAGGTTGTCGGCGTCGCGTATGCCGGCACACCGTTCACAGAAGAAGTGAAACCGGGTGAGTGCGTTCGCATCATGACGGGGGCAAAAGTGCCGGAAGATACCGACACCGTCATCATGCAGGAACATGTCGAGCGTGAGGGTGACGTTATTACCTTTGCCGCCGGACAAAAGCCGGGGCAGAACGTCCGCCACCCGGGAGAAGATATTGCCAGGGGCGAGGTGGTGCTGGAAGCCGGCACCCGCCTGCAAGCGGCGGAACTGGGGTTACTCGCCTCCCTCGGTATACCGCAAGTTACGGTCAAACGTAAACTGAAAGCGGCCTTTTTCTCCACCGGCGATGAATTACGTCCGCCGGGGGAGCCTCTGCAGGACGGACAGATTTATGACAGCAACCGCTACAGCATCTTTGGCATGCTGAAAGCGCTGGATGTGGAGATCCTCGATCTGGGTGTCATCCCGGACATTCGCGATAAAATCGAAGCGGCTTTCCAGCAGGCGGCGGAACAGGCCGACGTAGTGATTACCTCAGGTGGCGTTTCTGTTGGAGACGCCGATTACGTCAAGGAGACCCTCGACAAACTCGGTACCATCAATTTCTGGAAGATTGCGATGAAACCCGGCAAACCGCTGGCGGTCGGCAAGGTCGGCAAGGCGGTGTTTTTTGGCCTGCCGGGCAACCCGGTTTCGGCCATGGTGACTTTCTACCAGTTTGCCCAGCCTGCCATACGGCGGCTGATGGGTCAGACCCGGATCACCCCGATCAGCATCAAGGTGCCCTGCAGCGAAGCCCTGAAAAAACGTCCCGGACGGACTGATTTTCAGCGGGGCATTCTGGAATACGATCCTCAGGGCAGGCTCAGTGTGCGAAGTGTCGGCATGCAGGCTTCCCACATCCTGAGCGGCATGAGCCGCGCCAATTGCTTTATCGTTCTGCCGGCTGAATGGGGGAACGTGGAAGCCGGCACCGAAGTGGAAGTCCAGCCGTTTCATGGCCTGATGTAAAACCACCCGCCGGCTGCGGGACGCAAAAGGGTGGGCAACCGCCCACCCTGCACATCGTTGGCATTCAAGAACCCCGGGGGAGCTTTCCCCAAAGGGGATCAGGCTTCAGCCTGTTTCTGCTCTTCGGCAATCTGCTTGTGGACTTCTTCCATGTCCAGCTGGCCGGCCTTTTCAATCAGCTCTTCAAACTGCGGCCCCTGCAGGGCACCGGCTTCAGCATAGAGGATCACCTGTTCACGGAAGATCATCAGGGTCGGGATGGAACGGATGTTGAACTGCCCTGCCAGATCCGGTTGTTCCTGGGTATTGACTTTGGCAAACACGATATCCGGGTATTTTTCAGAAATCTCTTCGTAAACCGGACCAAAGGATTGACAGGGTCCGCACCAGGGCGCCCAGAAGTCAATGATGACAAAGTCATTGTTGTTAACTGTTTCTACCAGATTTTCGCTATTCAGCTCGAGGGTCGCCATGGAAATCTCCTGCGGATCAAAATAAAAAATAAGGAAAATATTAGATAATGGCAATAAACTTAAATTTCAACCGCCGCAGTATATATGACCTGCCTCTTCCTGACACCCGCTAAGCCCGGGAAAATTCGAGGTGGATTACGGAAAACCTGACATATGTGCCAGAATTCCCGCCTGCGGACCGAAAAACGGACGAACGAAGAAAACTGGAAGGTATCGTCAATCGAGATGACGGAGTGGCGTGCGTTCCCCCGTGGCCAGATAATGGCGGTAATCCTGCAGGATCAAGGCATGATCGAACGCCAGCTGTTCTGTGATGGCGTCCACCTGGAAAAACCCCAGATTCTTTGCATCATCAGCAGCCCGCGCTTCGCCCGCCGCTTCTGCCACGTAGACCACACTGACCGTATGCCCCCGCTCATCCCGATCCGGGGAGGAATAACAACCCAGCAGGGTTTTGAGGGTGACGTGCAGACAGGTCTCCTCCTTCGCCTCACGCACCGCCGCCTGTTCGAGCGCCTCACCGACATCCACAAACCCACCGGGCAATGCCCAGCCATGAGGAGGATGACGCCGTTCGATCAAAATGATTGGCCGCCCCGGCCTGTCGAGCAACTCGATAATAATGTCCACGGTCAATAGCGGGGTTTCAGGGCGATGCATTTAAAACTCATGCCTCGTGCTTGTTGATAAATCGCACTATCTTGCGGCGTTGCTGTTTGTCGGGGCGTTTCGCGGGCGCGGGGGAAGCCAGCTTGTGTTCAAGGCGCACTGTTTCCCGCTGCTGAATGCTTTGCGGCGATTCATGGTAGAGGGTGCGGGCTTCCGCTGCCGGACCGCGCCGCCCGGCGAGCGCCGTCACTTCGATGCGCCAGGTATAGATCCCCTTGCGGATCGACAATTCGTCTCCAACATGCACGCCACGGCCAGGTTTGCTGCGCTCGCCGTTGACCTGCACATGCCCCCCTTTAATCGCCGCTACCGCCAAAGGGCGGGTTTTATAGAACCGCGCCATCCATAACCATTTATCCAGGCGTTGTACTTCATGCATACCTTGTCTCTGTAAAAATTTTTAACCCGATGACCAGGTCGAACGATAACAAATCCTCACTCAGGGGGTATCCGGGCGGATAGTTATAACGTCCCGGATATCACCCGGGCACCTGCCGGGCATGCCCAAACAACCCGCTCAAGTCACGATCCTGAATTCAGTCTGTCTCGATAAGAATCGGTTTGACCTTGGGGGCTTTTTTGGTGGCCTGCTGGCTTTCCGTCTTTTTAGCGCGTTTCTTGTAGGGGATGGCGTCCACCATATGTTCGGCAATGGCGGTGGCGATATCATTAAAACTCACGCCCTGTTCGGAGTAGGTGTCCTTGGCATAATTCATCTCCTCGTAACCTTCCCAGGCGATGGTCCCTTTTTGCCCATCCCAAATCTGCAGGAACACCCGCAAGGTCGCCCGCTTGGTTTCCAGCAAACGCCATCCCAAAAATCCAAAACGCCCTGCCGCGCCCTGATTGAATTGTGCCAAATTCAACTGGGCAAGGTAACGCACGCCGGTCTCCTCGCTGATTTTATTCAAGATGTCACGCCGGAAAATACCGGTGTCGGCATAATCCACGTACATTTGCTTGTATTCCTCCAGCAGACCCGCACGGTTCAGCAGGCCCAGCGTTTCCGGTAACGAGACCACCTTGATTTCGGGATATTTTTTTCGCAGCACCTCGGCAAAGGTGAGCGCCAGCGACTGCCGATCCTGCTCCCGCCCGGTAATGGAGGAGGGCGTGATAAATGCGATACCGTATTGCTGCAGATCATCAGGGCTAAGGGAAAACACCCGGTGCTCTTGCGTGGTATAGGTTGCCGGAACGATACAGCCCGGCAGCAAAAGAACCCCAAACATCATCAGCAGAAGCAATAAAGCACGTTGAAACTGACTTCTGGCGTATTTCATGCTTGAGCCCCTGATTTCCTCATTCCTCTAAGATAAACATAAGGGAGACGGGATACTATTACCAGCAAAAGAAGCAAAAGATCGGGATTATTTCCTTGTAATTCAGCGGTATAATGGAATCGACCATAATTGATACATGAGCCGTATGTCTGTGCAGTTTGTTTCGCATCCCGGACCGGGGGAACGGCACCTGCAATGCAGGTTCCGGATTCCGCTGTTTGCTAACAATACCAACGGGACTACACAAGTACTTTTGCACGAGCCAGCAGGTTACCGGCACGATCCCGGTTTTACTGAGAATGCCGTGCTGCATCCCGCCACTTCATCCCCACCTTTGACAGGAACACCGATTTGCAGTGCGTAATCTACAAAAGCCTGCGCAAACAGGACACCTATCTGTTTGTCTCACGGGAGGATGGCCTCTCAGCCGTGCCAACCCCGCTGCGGCAGACACTGGGGAAACTTGAAAAGGTGATGGAACTGGAACTGACTCCCGGGAAGAGACTCGCCCGCGGCGAAGCCCGCCATGTGATCGATGATATTCTGGAAAAAGGGTTTCATCTGCAACTTCCCGCCATTCACACTGACGCGGGAACGGACTCCGCCTAAGCCTGCAAACGGAAAGACGGCAACTCCCTGCGGCAGCTTATTTATTCCCTCCGCCCTGACACGGCGGAGAAGCGGGGACATGGCTGCTGACTTCATCCCACTCGGTGGGGGTGTAGGTATGCAACGCCAGCGCGTGGATGCTGTTTTGCAGCTCCTCGGCAAGAATTCTGTTGATCATGCGGTGACGCGCCACCGGCATTTTATCCATAAACGCATCCGAGACGATCACCACTTTGAAATGGGATTCGGAACCCGGCGGAACATTATGATTGCCGCTTTCGTTGATCACCTCGAGATAAACCGGCTGCAAATCCTGCTTCAATTTGGATTCGATAACGTTCTGAATGCGCATACGTTTAACCTGACAAATCCGCTAAAAGATACAGTGGCGAAGCCTACTGGACAAAGTCCAGGATGTACAGGTATCCCCGGGGGAGAATGCTCCTCTTCCGGCTACATTCCCCTTAATAAATATGAGGAAAAATACGCCGGTGCAGACAAAATATGCACGGCAACACTAAAGAAATTTTCCCAGCTTCCGACTTAATAACCTGACTTTGACAATAATTTTACACTTTTTAACAATATACACGTTGTAAAATTATGGACTAAATTCTACTTTGTAGATACTCAACACTCACATTACTGAAGGAACCGGTATTATGAAACTATCATCACGCGCAGACTACGCAGCCAAGGCCATGCTCGAATTGTCCATCAATCCAGACAGGCCCGTCACTCTCGCCTATCTGGCCCGCCTGGAGGATATTTCCATATCCTATCTCGAGCAAATTTTTGCGCAATTGCGCAAACATGGCCTGGTAAAGAGCGTCAGAGGTCCGGGTGGTGGCTATGTGCTGAATAAACCCCTGAGCGATATCAGTATCGGGGACGTGGTCTCAGCCATTGATAATCCTGGCGGCAAAACAACGGAAAACACCGCCACGGATGAAACCCATCAGCTTTGGAACCAATTGTCCAAAATGGTTTATCACTATCTCGATACGGTTAGCCTGGAAGATATCCATCGCGCCAAGGATAACGACAGCGTTCACCAGGCCGCCTGATTTGGCTCATGCATAAAACCGGGTGTTGACTCCATGTCTTCACCCGGTTTTTATGACCCACCAAGCCATCCCTCTGTCTGCTTCAGAAGAGCCCCAGGCGGAGCGGGAACTAAAATTCGTACAGGTTGATTTCTGTTTTTAACACCTGTTTGCCCAGCAGCGTCACCATCCCGCCCGAGCGATCGTCACCGCTGTGGCTGAATTCGAAACGATATTCACGATAGATACGGGAACGCCCAAGGGCGTCACGCCGCAAGCGTATGCGGCTGATGGCAACAGTATCATCCAGAAACTGCAGATTGTTTTGCTGGCAAATCCGCCGCCCGGCCTGCCGCGCCGCTTCACGCGCACCCAGACTGTCCCACCAGAAAACCAATGCCCCCAGCAGGAGAAGAACCAGGAAAAAATCAAACATTCAAGCGGGACATACAGCGATTGCGGCAATCATCCGCAGATAGTATCGCTCCCTCGGCAGTGTGTACAGCGCCCCCCTGAGCCAGATAGGCTGCTAAAGGGATACGGTCAAGGGGGACAGCTGCGGCTGTCCCCCCTGACAGGCACCGTTTATTTTCCCTCGAGCGTGAGTAGCAGCAAGAGCTCGTTCATGCGCCTGACGAAAGCGCCCGGATCCTCCAGCTGTCCTCCTTCGCTCAACATTGCCTGGTCAAACAGGATATGCGTCCAGTCTGTAAAGCGTTGTTCACTGGATTCATCATCCAGACGTTTCACCAGCGGATGCTGCGGATTGATTTCCAGAATGGGCTTGACCTGCGGCAGGGTATGTCCGGCCTGTTTGAGCAGTTTCTGCATGCTGACCGCCATATCATGCTGCTCCACCACCAGACAGGAGGGAGAGTCGGTGAGGCGGTGTGACACCCGCACTTCCTTGACCTTGTCACCCAGGCAATCCTGCATACGTTTAATCAGTTTCTTGCAGGATTTTTCTGCCTCCTTGAGCTTCTTCTTTTCTTCCTTGTCTTCCAGTTCGCCGAGATCCAGTTCGCCCTTGGCGACGGACACCAGGGTTTTGCCATCGTATTCGGTCAAATAGGACATCATCCATTCGTCCACCCGGTCAAACATCAACAGCACCTCGATGCCTTTTTTCCTGAAGAGCTCAAGGTGCGGGCTGTTTTTCGCTGCGGCATAACTCTCGGCCGTGATATAGTAGATTTTTTCCTGCCCTTTCACCATGCGGCCGATATAGTCATCCAGGGATACGTTCTGGATGTCGCTATCGTTATGGGTTGAAGCAAAACGCAACAGCTTTGCAATTTTTTCGCGATTGGCAAAATCCTCGGCCGGCCCTTCCTTCAGCACCTGCCCGAATTCCTTCCAGAAATCCGCGTATTTTTCGGGCTCGTCCTTGGCCATTTTTTCCAGGTGCGCCAGAATTTTCTTTACCGAAGCATTGCGAATGGTATCAATCTGCTTGTTGCGCTGCAGGATCTCCCGGGAGATGTTCAATGGCAGATCGTCCGAATCCACCACACCACGAACAAAGCGCAAATAACTCGGCATCAGCTGTTCCGCATCATCCATGATAAACACCCGTTTCACATACAGCTTGATACCATGCCGCTTGTCACGGTCGAACAGATCGAAGGGGGCGTGCTTGGGCAGATAGAACAGCGTGGTATAGGACTGGGTTCCTTCCACCTTGTTATGCAGCCAGCTGAGAGGTTCTTCGAAGTCATGCGCGACATGCTTGTAGAACTCTTTGTATTCCTCCTCGCTGATTTCCGACTTGGGGCGTATCCACAAGGCGGAGGCTTTATTGACCGTCTCGGTTTCCTTGGTTTTTTCACCTTTGTCGTCCAGTTTGTACATCAGGATCGGCAGGGAGATGTGGTCGGAATACTTGCTGATGATTGAACGCAAACGGTACGCTTCGAGAAACTCATCTTCGCCTTCACGCAGATGCAGGGTGATGCTGGTACCACGGGGTTTACGCTCGATGGTCTCGATTTCGTACTCCCCTTCCCCGCTGGAGGTCCAGCGCACACCATGCTCGGCCCCCAGTCCGGCACGCCGGCTTTCAAGCGTGACTTTATCCGCCACAATAAAACAGGAATAAAAACCGACCCCGAACTGCCCGATCAAATGGGCGTCTTTCGCTTGATCACCGGTAAGACTCTGCAGAAAATTGCGCGTACCCGAGCGGGCAATGGTACCGATATTCTCCATCACCTCCTGGCGGTTCATGCCGATACCGTTGTCCGTGATGGTGATGGTGCGTGCTTTCTTGTCGAAATCCACAAGAATTTGCAGTTCACTGTCGTCCTCGTAGAGCGCATCATCGCTCAAGGCCTCAAACCGCAGTTTGTCACAGGCATCCGAGGCGTTCGAAATCAGTTCGCGCAGAAAGATTTCCTTGTTGGAGTAGAGGGAGTGAATCATCAGGTGAAGCAATTGCTTCACTTCGGTTTGAAAACTGAGGGTTTCCTTGTGCGTTTCAACGCCCATATTCGCAACTCCTGAACTAAGTTATTGTTTCTGAATAAAAAATATTTTTTTAGATGATGGTGACGAGGGGACGTTTTTTCAAGGCCTGGAGAGGGGAAAAACAGCCGTGGCTGTGTGCCGTTTCCTCAGGCGGATCGCCGCTATGCTTTTCACTGCCCCGCTGCGGCAACAAGGCGGGGGTTACCCCCGGCGCCTGATTGTCAGGAACCGGCAGGGGCCGGTCTGGCCTCTTTACGGAGACCACTGCGATTTAATATGGTGGTGGCGATCTCCTCGACCGACATGGTGGTAGTATCGAGATACGGAATGCGGGTGGCGGCGAACAGCTCCTCGGCGAGTTGTATTTCCCGGCGGCATTGTGAGAGGGAGGCGTAACGGCTGTCCGCTCGACGCTGACTGCGAATACGCTGCAAACGCTCTGCATCGATGGTGAGGCCAAACAGCTTTTCCCGATGACGCTGCAGCGCGGCGGGCAGACGAAGTGCCAGGCAGTCATCCTCGGTAATGGGGAAATTGGCGGCGTACACCCCGTAGTGCAGGGCAAGATAGAGACAGGTGGGGGTCTTGCCGGTACGGGACACCCCTACAAGAATAATATCCGCCTCGGAATAATGGCGGGTGGAAACACCATCATCATTTTGCAGGCTGAAATTCACCGCATCGATACGGGCCGTATAGAACCGATCATCGATCACCCCATGGGTGCGGCCGGACACATGACGGGGTTCCATCTGAAGTTCCTGCTGTAGCGGCGCCAGGTAGGTTTCAAACAGGTCATACCACGCCCCGCCGCTTGCGGCAATGACGCGCCGCAGTTCAGCATCCACCAGGGTACTGAATACCAGAGGACGCGCCTCCTGTTCTTTGCCGGCCGCTGCGATCTGTGCGGCCGCCTCACGGGCTTTGGACATACTGTCGACATAGCGCATATGGACAAAATTGAATTCAATATGGGCAAACTGGCTCAGCAGACTATGACTGAAACTTTCCGTGGTGATACCGGTACTGTCAGAGACAAGAAAAACTGTGCGTGCTAGATTTGCCATAGTAGTAGAATCGAATCAGCCAATTGTTGATCGCAGGTCTTAACAACAAACAAGGGACGGCAGCATGAGCGATTATATACTCTGGTTTAACGCCATTGGTATGGATGATGTTCCCCGCGTGGGTGGCAAAAACGCCTCGCTGGGTGAAATGATCGCCAATCTCTCGGCCAAAGGGATTACCGTGCCGGACGGCTTCGCCACCACCGCAGATGCCTATCGCGATTTTCTGGCCACCGACGGACTCGATAAACGCATCCACAACCGCCTTGAAACGCTGGATGTCGGCGATGTGACGGCATTGAGTCAGGCCGGTGAGGAGATCCGCAACTGGATCATGCAAACCCCTCTGCCAGCCCGGCTGGAACAGGCGATTCGTGACAATTATGCAAAACTGGGGGATATCTACGGTGCAGAGGCGACTTATGCCGTGCGCTCCTCCGCCACCGCCGAAGATCTGCCCGAGGCCTCTTTTGCAGGCCAGCAGGAGACTTTTCTGAATATCAAAGGCATCGATAACATTCTTGCCGCGATCCATGCCGTCTTCGCTTCCCTGTATAACGATCGCGCCATTGCCTACCGGGTGCATCATGGCTTTGCCCACCACAAGGTCGCCCTCTCCGCCGGCATCCAGAAAATGGTCCGCAGTGATCTCGGCAGCAGCGGTGTGATGTTCACTCTGGATACCGAATCAGGTTTTCAGGATGTCGTGTTTGTCACCGCAACCTTTGGCCTGGGGGAGATGATCGTTCAGGGTGCGATAAATCCTGATGAGTTTTACGTGCACAAGCCCATTCTGGCAAAAGGTTACTTTCCCTTGTTACGCCGCAAGCTCGGCAGCAAGCAGAAAAAAATGATCTTCGCGGACAGCCACGGCCTCGCCGCCTCGACCCGCATCATTGAAACCGCAGAAGATGAACAGAACCGTTTCAGCCTGAACGACGATGAAGTGATCCAATTGGCACAAATGGCGGTCACCATTGAACAGCACTATCAGCAGGCGATGGATATCGAATGGGCAAAGGATGGAGAGGACGGCAAGCTCTATATTGTACAGGCACGTCCGGAAACCGTTAAAAGCCGGGGGGATTCCAACGTATTACGGCGTTACGAATTGCAACAGCGGGGCGATATTATCATTACCGGCCGCAGCATCGGGCAGCGGATTGGGCACGGTAACGCCAAAGTGATCCGCAGCATCGAGGAGATCGATCGCGTCCAGGAGGGTGATGTGCTGATCACCGATATGACCGACCCTGACTGGGAGCCGGTGATGAAACGCGCCGCCGCCATTGTCACCAACCGTGGTGGCCGTACCTGTCATGCCGCCATTATCGCGCGCGAACTCGGCGTCCCTGCGGTAGTGGGTTGTGGTGATGCCACGGAACGCATCAAGGATGGCCAGCCTGTCACTGTCTCCTGTGCGGAGGGGGAAACCGGCGTGATTTATGACGGCATCCTGGATTACCACATCCGCGAAATCAACCTGCAAACCATGCCAGAGTTGCCATTCGACATCATGCTGAACATCGGCACACCGGATCGGGCTTTTGAATTCCGCTTTTTACCCAACCACGGCGTTGGTCTGGCGCGGCTGGAATTCATCATTAACCGCATGATTGGTATCCACCCCAAGGCACTGTTGCAATACAAACTGCAAACAGAAGATATCAAGCAACTCATCAGGCAACGCATGGCCGGTTATGCCGATCCGGTCAGTTTTTATATCGAAAAACTGACCGAAGGCATCGCCACCATCGCGGCGGCATTCTGGCCGAAACCGGTGATCGTGCGGCTGTCTGATTTCAAAACAAACGAGTACCGTAACCTTATCGGTGGCGAGGCCTATGAACCCCACGAAGAAAATCCGATGCTGGGTTTCCGCGGCGCGTCACGCTACATCGCCCCCAGGTTTGAAGATTGTTTCGAACTGGAATGCTTTGCGATCAAAAAAGTCCGTGATGACATGGGGCTGAGAAACGTCGCCGTGATGGTGCCATTCGTCCGCACCGTGGAGGAAGCCCTAACGGTGATCAACCTGTTGCAGGACAACGATCTGCGGCGCGGGCAGAAGGAACTGCGCATCATCATGATGTGTGAAATCCCCTCCAATGCCCTGCTGGCGGAAAAATTTCTGAAGTACTTCGACGGCTTCTCTATCGGCTCCAATGATCTGACACAATTGACGCTCGGTCTGGATCGGGATTCGGGACTGGTCGCCGAACTGTTCGATGAACGAAATGAAGCCGTCAAATCATTGCTGAGCATGGCCATTTCCACCTGCCGTTTGCAAAACAAGTATGTCGGTATTTGCGGCCAGGGTCCCTCCGACCACCCCGACCTGGCGTTCTGGCTGATGCAACAGGGTATCAACAGTATCTCGTTGAACCCCGACAGCGTTGTCGAAACCTGGTTGTATCTGGCCGAACACCTTAACGAACACGGATAAGAGATCGGCACATGCTCGTCATCATGATTGTCCTGGGCGTATTCCTGCTTTGGCTGGGGACGGCCTTACGCAACATCAACCGGGCGTATGCCGCCCTTGCTTATAGCATTGCCACCCTTTTGCTGTTATTGGCAAGCGGAGGTTTTTTTAAGCTATTCTAACGATGCTGTTTGTGATCCCGGACGGGCGGCACCAACCACTGCCACACCACCCCTTTACATCGCCCTGTCATGACTGAAACGGCTGCGTAGAAAATTCGCCGCATCCACCATATTCGTCAGAGCCTTTTCCACCTCATCCCAACCCCGTGTTTTGAGACCGCAATCAGGGTTGATCCACAAGCGTTCTATCGGGATGTATTCCGATGCTTTGGTTATCAACTTCGTGATACTTTCCACTGTGGGCACATTGGGACTGTGAATGTCGTACACACCGGGTCCGATGTCGTTCGGATAGGAAAAATCCTCAAACACCTCGAGCAGTTCCATGTCCGAGCGGGATGTTTCGATGGTAATAACATCGGCATCCATGGCAGCGATCGCCGGCATGATGTCATTAAATTCCGAGTAACACATGTGGGTGTGGATCTGGGTTTCATCTGCCACTCCGGCAGCAGTCAGTTTGAATGCATTAACAGCCCAATCCAGATAATGTTGCCATTCACTCTTTCGCAACGGCAGACCTTCGCGCAAGGCAGCCTCATCTATCTGGATGATGCTGATACCGGCCTGCTCCAGCTCACGCACTTCATCACGCAGGGCGAGCGCGAGTTGCCGGCAAGTGTCTGCACGAGGCTGATCATCGCGCACAAACGACCAGTTGAGAATCGTCACGGGACCGGTCAACATTCCCTTCATGGGTCTGTCTGCCCTGGACTGCGCATAGCGGCTCCAGGCGACGGTCATCGGGCGTGGGCGACTGACGTCACCATAAATGATCGGTGGTTTGACACAGCGTGAACCATAGGATTGCACCCAACCGTATTCACTGATGGTGATCCCATCCAGCAGTTCACCAAAGTATTCCACCATATCGTTACGTTCCGGCTCTCCATGAACCAGCACGTCAAGCCCGATGTTTTGCTGTTTTTCAATGACAAAATCAATCTCCTTGTGCATCAGCGCCTGATATTCGATTTCGGAGATCCGGCCGGTTTTGTATTGTCGCCTTGCCTGGCGTATTTCGCTGGTTTGCGGGAATGAGCCGATGGTGGTTGTCGGCAGCAAGGGCAGCTTTAAACGTGCCTGTTGTTTGTGGATGCGTGTTTCAAAAGCGCTGTGACGTTCGAGCATCTGTAGTGTCACCCCGTCACAACGTTGCTTCACCGCGGGTTTGTGAATACGGGGTGAATTGCGACGCGCAGTAGCGGCCTCGCGTGCTGCGAGCAGACCTTCGGCAGAAACTCCGCAAGCGTTGTCCAGCGCCTGTTTCAAAATATGCAGCTCATCAAGTTTTTGCACCGCAAAAGCCAGCCAGCTGCGAATTTCATGATCCAGTTGCTGTTCCTGCTCAAGATCAACCGGCACATGCAACAGCGAACACGAGGGTGCCAACCACAACCGATCGCCCAGTTTTTCCTGTATCAAGCGCAGGGGATCAAGCAGGGAATCAAGATCAACACGCCAGACATTCCGGCCGTCAATCACGCCCAGCGATAAAATCTTGTATCCGGGCAACCAGGAAAGTACCGTACTGATTTCATCTGCGCCCCGTACGGCATCGATGTGCAAACCCTCGACAGGCAGACTGCAGGCCAATTTCAGGTTGTCCTTTAACGGGCCAAAATAAACGGTCAGCAATTTGTTGAGTCCCTTCACCTGAAGACGGCTGTATACCGACTCGAATGCACGTTGCCACTCAACAGGCAGGTCCAGCGCTAAAATGGGTTCGTCCAGTTGAACCCATTCCACCCCTTGCGCCTTCAGCTTGTTCAGAATTTCACCATAGGCAGGAAGCAGCGCCTCGACCAGTTCCAACTTGTCGAAAGCCTCTCCCTTGATCTTGCCCAACCACAAATAGCTGAGGGGACCGAGCAGTACCGGCTTGACCCGATAACCCAGTTCCATTGCTTCGCTGACTTCCTCAAATAACCTGTCACTGCTTACAACAAAGCGCTGCCTGGCTGAAAATTCCGGTACCAGGTAATGATAATTGGTGTCAAACCATTTGGTCATTTCACAAGCTGCCGCCGGTTCACCGCTTGGTGCGCGTCCCCGGGCCATACGGAAATAGGTATCCAGATCCACTGTTGTTCCCGTAAAGCGAAACCGCTCAGGCACCACCCCCAAAAGCGCAGAAAGATCCAGCACCTGGTCATACCAAGAGAAATCACCCACCGGCACCAGATCCACACCGGCCCGCTCCTGAAGCTGCCAGTGCCGCCGGCGCAGTTCCCGACCGGTATGAAGCAGGGTCTTCTGATCAATCTCCTCGTTCCAATAAGCCTCCAGCGCTTTTTTCAGTTCACGGCGTGCACCAATACGGGGAAAACCCAGGTTGTGGATCCGGATCATGTTGAACTCCTTGGCAAATGATGAATTACAGTTTGCGTGCAGTATTCACCCTCTGTAGAATTGAATCAATTTCATGTTTTTCATTTCTTTCATGAAATAATTTCATTATGTTTCTGGAATTACGCCATTTGCGCTCTCTGAAAATCATTGCCGACAGCGCAACCCTTGCGCAGGCAGCCGATCAGTTACATCTGACGCCTTCGGCCCTGTCGCACCAGATCCGCGCCATTGAAGCGTATTTCGCAGTACCCCTGTTCCTGCGCCAGCACAAACCTTTGTGCCTCACGCCTGCCGGTGAACGTCTGGTGACGCTGGCCGAGCAGATCCTGCCCAGCGTCGAACGCGCCGAACGCGAACTACACAGCCTGGCCCGGGGCGATAGCGGACGCTTACATATCACCATCGAGTGCCACGCCTGTTTCGAATGGCTACTGCCGACACTGGAACGTTACCGGCGCGACTGGCCTGAAGTGGAGGTGGATATTCGCTTGGGAATGAGCTTTACACCTCTGCCGGCTCTGACCCGGGGCGAGATCGATCTGGTCATTACCTCTGATCCGGTGAAAACAGCCGGAGTCGACTTTGAAGAGATGTTTGCCTACGAGGCACGTCTTGCGGTCGCCCTTGATCATCCGCTTGCCCGCAAGGCTTTTGTTGAACCCGGGGATCTGGCCGGCGAGACCCTGATCACCTATCCGGTGGAACGCGCACGCCTGGACGTGTTCCGGCACTTCCTGCAACCTGCCGGTGTGGAACCGGCAAGCGTGCGTCAGGCAGAACTCACCAGCATGATTTTGCAACTGGTTGCAATACGTCAGGGGGTGGCCGTACTTCCCGACTGGGTTCTGCATGAGGCTGCCGTTAGAGGCCGCCTGGCAAGCTGCGCCCTGGGACCACAGGGTATGCACGGTACGCTGTATGCAGCAGTTCGCGAAAATGATAGGGATCTGCCCTACCTGACGAGCTTCATCGGGCTGGCCCGGACCCTAAACCCCCCACACTGATCGTTCGAACCAGGATTTTGAATCAGAGGCTTGCCAATTTTCAAAAAAACATCTATCTTGTGAGATAGCTCCGGTTCAATCACAACATATTGTGGTTGAGGCAAGAGGGAACCCGGTGAGAATCCGGGACTGTCGCGCAGCGGTATAGGGGAACGAAGTCCACAGGACGCGAAAGCGTCAGGCACTGTCCAGCAAAAAAGGATGGGAAGCCGTGGAAACAGGTGGCCATTCATTGGCCGTGCCCCCAAGTCCGAAGACCTGCCGGGCTACAACCGTCCCCGGGATGGTTGTTCTCTGGGCCTTCGCGTCAAAGGCACCGGGGCGGATCATTTTTCCTCCTTGGTCTTCCTGTGCGTTGCGCCCTTGTTTTCGCGCAATGGAACAAGGAGAAACAAATGAATTCCCAACCTGCCACCAGCGGGCTTGAACCGTATCCGGTAATCCTGCCCAGCCATATTTTCAAACGCAATGGCGAACGGGCCGAGTTCGACCCGGAAAAAATCGTTTCTGCGATTCACCGTGCCGGTCTCGCAACCGGTGAGTTCGAGCAGGATGAAGCCCGCTTGCTGGCCGCACAGGTGCTGAAAGTCATACGCCACCGTTTTGCGGGCGAGGTTCCCCATATCGAACAGATCCAGGATGTGGTGGAGCAGGTGCTGATCAGCTCTAATTACTACCCTACCGCCCGCGCCTATATCGTCTATCGTGAACAGCATGGCCGCCTGCGCCAGGATCGGCGTACGCTGGTTGATGTGGGGACGGCGATGGACGAATACCTGGATCAGCTCGACTGGCGGGTGAATGCCAACGCCAATCAGGGCTATTCGCTGGGCGGGCTGATCCTCAACACCGCAGGCAAGGTCACTGCCAACTACTGGTTGAGCCATGTCTACCCTCCCGAGGTTGGCAAGGCACACCGCAACGCCGATCTGCATATCCATGATCTGGACATGCTGGCCGGCTACTGCGCCGGATGGTCATTACGCACCTTTTTGGCAGAAGGACTAAATGGCGTACCGGGCAAAGTGGAAGCCGGCCCGCCGTCGCATTTCTCCAGCGCGCTCGGGCAGATGGTCAATTTTCTCGGCACCCTGCAAAATGAGTGGGCAGGCGCCCAGGCGTTCAGCTCTTTCGATACCTGTCTGGCACCGTTCGTTCGCAAGGACAAACTCAGCTACAAGCAGGTGCGACAGGGAATCCAGGAGTTCATCTACAACCTTAACGTTCCCTCCCGTTGGGGGACACAGACACCTTTCACCAATCTCACTTTCGACTGGATCTGCCCGGAAGACATGCGTGAGCAGATCCCGGTGATCGCCGGCGAGGAAATGCCGTTTACTTATGCCGATCTGCAAGCAGAAATGGACACCATCAACCGCGCCTATATCGAAGTCATGAGCGAAGGGGATGCACGGGGACGGGTGTTCACCTTTCCCATTCCCACGTACAACATCACCGACGATTTTCCCTGGGAGAGCGACAACGCCCGTTACCTCTTCGAAATGACCGCCAAGTATGGCCTGCCGTACTTTCAGAACTTCATCAATTCAGAACTCAAACCCGGCCAGATCCGCTCCATGTGCTGCCGCCTGCAACTCGATCTGCGCGAATTGCTCAAGCGCGGCAATGGACTGTTCGGCTCTGCCGAACAAACCGGCTCGATAGGCGTAGTGACCATTAACTGCGCCCGTCTCGGCTATCTCTTCAAGGGTGACGAGGCGGGACTTTTCCAACGCGTGGATGAGTTGATGGAACTCGCTCGCACCAGTCTTGAAATCAAGCGAAAAGTCATCCAGCGGTACATGGACAATGGCCTGTTCCCCTATACCAAACGCTACCTTGGCTCCCTGCGCAATCATTTCTCCACCATTGGCGTCAATGGCATCAATGAAATGATCCGCAACTTCAGTAACGACACGTGTGACATCGTGGCAAAAAGCGGGCGGGAACTGGCCATGCGCCTGCTGGATCATATGCGCGAACGCCTGCTGGACTTCCAGCAACAGACCGGACACATGTACAACCTCGAGGCGACACCGGCTGAAGGAACCACTTACCGCTTTGCCAAAGAGGACAAAAAACGCTACCCCGATATGCTTCACGCCGGGACGAAAGAAGCACCCTACTACACCAATTCATCACAACTTCCCGTGGGCTACACCAGTGATCCCTTCGAGGCGCTGATGTTGCAGGACGAATTGCAGACCCGCTACACCGGTGGGACCGTGCTGCATCTTTACATGAGCGAAAGGCTTTCCAGCGCTGAAGCCTGCGCCCGGCTTGTACGGCGGACGTTACAGCGCTTCCGCCTGCCCTACGTCACGGTTACACCGACTTTTTCCATTTGCCCGGTGCACGGCTATCTTGCAGGCGAGCATGAATTCTGTCCGCGCTGCGATGAGGAAAAGCTGGCGGAGAAACAACGCGCTGCGGCAAATCTTCATTAAAAATAGATAAACAGCAGAAAAGGAGTGAACCCTATGCAAACAGCACACACACAAACCCTGACATTGAGCAACGACGAACGCCAGCGCTGCGAAGTCTGGACCCGGGTGATGGGTTATCATCGTCCGCTGACTTCCTTCAATCCCGGCAAATGCAGCGAACATCGTGAACGCCTCCATTTTCTTGAAGAGCATTCCGATTGAGATGCATCTTGCCATCGGTGGCATCGAACCTTTCACCACCATTGATTTTCCCGGCCGGTTGGCAGCCGTGATTTTCTGCCGCGGCTGCGGCTGGCGCTGCGGGTATTGCCACAACCGCCATCTGCAACCGTCAGCGCCGGGCAATGACTGGAAAGCACTGGAGACGTTCCTGCGCAACCGCCAGGGACTGCTTGATGGTATCGTTTTCAGCGGTGGTGAACCCTTGCTGCAGTCAGGACTGGCCGAGGCGCTGGCGCACTGCCGGAAACTGGGTTTCGCCACCGGCCTGCATACCGCAGGCAGCAGCCCCGCGCGGCTGCAACGACTCCTGCCACTGCTCGACTGGGTCGGCTTCGATGTCAAAGCACCCTTTCATGCCTATGAAGTGGTGACCCGCGTAGCCGGCAGCGGCAAGAAAGCCTTAGAGAGCCTGCGCCATCTGCTCGACAACGGCATAGCCTGTGAAGTACGCACCACCGTGGATCCGGCTTTGCTGCATCAGGAACAGATACTGCACCTGGCGCGCGAACTCAGCAGGCTTGGGGTTACCCGCTTTGTCCTGCAGGCATGCCGAAGTGAAACCCCTGCCACACGGCGTGACCCGCTGTCTGATGATGGCTTGATACAACGGGTTTCGCGCCTTTTTGACGATTTCGAACTGCGTGGTGTTGGCAAACCACCACCAAAACACATTTCGAATACCTGTGCGGTTGAATCATGAAGCATCGAGGCCGGAGGTTTTTCCCTGACAGGCCAAGCGCACGCAGGCGATCACGGCCATGACCTGATAGGCAAGCACGCTTTATTTTGTTGACATACCTTGTTTTGTCACACGGGACTTTGGTCTATCCACAAAAGCCCATGGAGTTGTACGGTTAAACCTCACTTTTCACAACGAATCGTGCGGCGGGTAAATCATTGCCGGACATTTCCGATATAATTGTCACCCTGTTTAATTTGTCTGACGAAATGACAACGAGGATGCCGATGCCGGAACTTGATTTTCCCCTTATCCTGGAAGTGGAACAGCTGGAGCAAAATCTCCATGACGAAAACCTGTTGCTGGTGGACCTCTCGCAGGGGGCCACTTATGTGCAATACCACATTCCAACCGCGGTCTATCTTGACTATGCCTGGATCGTCCGCATCGAACATCCCCGCATGGGACTGTTACCCGATCCGGCCCAGTTGACCAACGTGCTCGGCAGCCTGGGGATCACCCCCGAGACCCATGTCGTTACCTATGACGATGAAGGCGGCGGGCGTGCCTGCCGCTTCCTCTGGACCCTGGAAGCCGCCGGCCACAAACGCTTCTCGCTCCTCAATGGCGGCTTGCGCGCCTGGTCGAACGAAGGCCACGAAATCAGCAGCAGGATCTGCTACCCCACACCGGGTGAATTTCAGGTCGATATGGATTTCAGCGGGGTGGCGACACGCCAGTTTATTCTCGACAACCTGTCAAACGATGAGGTGGTGCTTCTCGACGTCCGCAGCCCGGCGGAATTCAAAGGGGAGAAGGTTTTTGCCCAACGCGGCGGCCACATCCCCGGTGCGGTGAACATCGAATGGACGGAAGCGATGGACAAGGAGCGGGAGCTGCGCCTGAAACCGGAAGCCGAGTTGCGCAGCATGCTGGAAAGCCGGGGGATCACCCAGGATAAAACCGTGGTGGTTTACTGCCAGACGCATCACCGCTCGGCCCATACTTACATCATGCTGAAATCACTCGGTTATCAGCGTGTCAAAGGCTATCCGGGTTCCTGGTCTGACTGGGGGAATGAGCCCAATACCCCGATAGAGCATTGATGCCTTGCCTGCTCGCTGACAGTGGCCAGAGCGGACGCCCATTCCTGCGCTAATTATTGAAGCACCCATCTCTCCAGGCCTCAAGCTGCCTGCGCATGCGGTTCACGTGGCTGCCTTCCCAGTACACCTTTTGGCATGCGGGACAATAAAAGGCCGTGTCGAGGCTTGCCTTGAGGCGTTCCGGCAAAGCGTCAAGGTTTTGCGGACGGCTGTCGGTTAACGGGGTGTTGCAGACCATGCAGCGTACAAAAGGCTGGTGCAGCCAGTTGATATCGAGGTGACGGCCCAGTTCCGCGACACAATCATCCAGGCGCTCGCACTCAAGCAGGATCACCGTACCGGGCGCGCGGCGGTACTCGTTCAATTCCCGATCCCGGGTGATCAGATAGCGCTGTTCCGCCAAGGCCTGCTTGAGCAGTTCATAATCACGGCGCCCCTGGGTTTCGATAACTGTGTCATACCCCGCCGCCCGCAGCCAGCGCCCCAGGCGCTGCAACATCTCATCACAAAGGAATTTCACACTGTATCGGCTTGCCGGATCACACCTGTGACAATGCCCAGGATCTGGACTTCTTCGTTGCGCAAACAAATGGGGGCCATTTCAGGGTTGGCCGGTTGCAGACGGATGCCGTCAGGTTCAACATAGAATTTCTTCAGGGTAACGGTTTCGCCGTTGATCATGGCGATCACCGATTGGCCGTTGGCGGCGGTTTCCCGCTTCTCGATGACGATGATGTCACCATCCTGGATATTGTCATCCACCATGGAATGGCCACGCACGCGCAAGGCATAGCTGTTTTTGCGGACCATATTGGCCGGCACAGTAACCCGTTCGTTCTCCTCTGAAAGATCGACAGGCTGCCCCGCCGCGACCCAACCCAGCAGGGGGATCTCCACCATGTCTTCGGCGAGGATATCCAGGGCTTCCAGACCGGGAATCCATACGGGGCGATTATTCTTTGGAATCAGATAGTTAACATTTGACATTGATGTTTTTCCTGAGATTTTATCTGTAACCATAGCTGGTTCATGGAATTTTTTCAAACCACAACCTGTCCGTCAGCCTCCTGCCCTCCCAGAAACAAGGCGTGGATTCATTCCCGCCATTCAGAGATAATGCGCGGATGCATACACGAAAACTGTCTGGAATCACTCAAATCCGCCTGATCATTATCGTTGCCGTTCTCAGCCTGATCGCCGGCTTCGGCCTGAAACAGCTGATGCGAAGCAGCGGCAGCCAACCCGCCGCAAAGCTGCAGGCCACGATCCTGGAACCGCCGCACGTGGTAAAAGATTTCCGGCTTTTGGATCATGACGGCAAACCTTTTACCTCCGCCAGCCTGCAAGGCCATTGGAGTTTCCTGTTTTTCGGCTACACCAACTGCCCCGACGTCTGTCCCACCACTCTGAAGGTGATGCAGGCCGCCTGGCAACTGATCCCCCATGGAGCGGAAGTGAAGGCAGCGCCGAAAATGTATTTTGTCTCGGTCGATCCGGATCGCGACTCATTAAAGTCACTGAAACAGTATGTGCAGTATTTTGATCCCACTTTCATCGGCGTGACCGGGCCGCTCGATGAAATAGACAAACTCACCAATCAACTGATGGTCCTTTACGGCTACGAAGACAAGGAAAAAGACAGTGATCAATATGTCGTCAATCACAGCGCCCAGCTGTTGCTGCTCGATCCCCGTGGCCGTTTGCGGGCAATCCTGCCGCCACCGCACAAGGCGGCCAATATCGCCCGCGAGTTCCGGATCATTCGCCGCCAATACGGAGACTGAAGATGAGGATGAAATATATTTCCTGTTTTGTTCTGTTGTACCTGGTAACAATCATCGTCCAGGCCGCCGAACTGCGGATTGAAAACGGCTACGTCCCCGAAGCACCACCCGTCGCACCTGTGATGGCCGGCTACCTGACGCTTGTCAATACCACGAACCAGCCGATCACCATTACCGCCTCCCGCAGCGATGAATTCAAACGTGTCGAAATCCACAACATGATGATGCACGATGGCATGATGCACATGGAAAAACAGGATCGGTTAACCATCCCCGCACATGCGAAGGTCAGCCTTGAACCGGGGGGTTACCATTTGATGCTGATCAACCCCAGGCGTGCATTCCGTGCCGGGGAGAAAATAAAGATCACTTTTGTGCTGTCAAGCGGCAAGCAACAAACAGTCATTCTGCCGGTCAAAAAAACGGCTGCACCTGAATAGCCGCGGAAACCTGCCGGGCCGGCCTGACCGATTCCACTTCACACCATCACTTTACCTATTCGACAGTGCAATCCTTATTAGACATGCTTTTCGTCTGGCTGCAACACCTGTTGCCGCAACACGCTATTTCCCGTCTGCTGCACTGGTTCACCCGTTTGCGCCTGCCCTGGATAAAAAATCCGTTTACCCGCTGGTTTATCAAACACTTCAATGTCAACATGGCAGAAGCAGAGGAAGAAGACTACCGCGCCTATCCTGACTTCAACAGTTTTTTCACCCGCAGTCTCAAACCCGGGGCCCGGCCGCTGGCGAGCGGAAACAATGTGATACTTTGTCCGGTTGACGGCACGGTCAGCCAGGCGGGGAAAATAGCGGGTGATGCCATTTTGCAGGCAAAGGGGCACAACTATTCGCTGAAGGCATTGCTGGGCAATTCGGAAAAGTGGAGCAAGCAGTTCAACAACGGCAACTTCGCCACCCTCTACCTCTCACCACGGGACTACCACCGTATTCATATGCCCATCGGCGGGCGCTTGCAACAGATGGTGCACATACCCGGCCGCCTCTTCAGCGTCAACCCGCTCACCACCCGCAAAGTCCCCGGCCTGTTCGCCCGCAATGAGCGGCTAGCCTGTTTTTTCGACACCGAGGCAGGTCCGATGGCAATGGTGCTGGTCGGTGCGATCAATGTCTCCAGCATCGAAACCGTCTGGCAAGGTGTGATTACCCCCCCGGCGGGTAAGAAACTCCAGCACTGGGATTACGCGGATAAAAATATCGTCCTTCAGGCCGGCAGTGAAATGGGCCGCTTCAACATGGGCTCAACGGTAATTGTGTTGTTTGCCGCAGACAGAGTCAGCTGGGCGGAAACCATCCAGGCAGGCGAGCCGGTACGCATGGGCATGTTATTGGGTGTGAAAAAGCCGGAATGATTATTCCCGCCCACAAGAGTTGATTTTCCTCACCCGTTGCGGTGGCTGACGGTCCGGTAAAAACTCCGGCCCTGATGCGCCGACCCCATAGGACGGGTATTCAAAACGCCTGCTTCGTTTACAGAACGCAATAATTTTAAGGTATACACGTGTCGTGAAACACCGCGATTTACACAACAATGGAAATCCGTTTTCTGAGCTGGCTTTTCTCTTGCCGCCTGTGCTGAAATTTCATCGCCGCTGCGGGCTGGCCCGGCGACTGCACCTTCGCAATCCATGCATCATGTCGGGCGCGTTTCACCGGATCGGAGAGGACTTCATACGCCTCGTGGATAATCCGAAAATTCTTCTCTGCCTGTTCACGCTGATGATGTGCATGCTTGTCCGGATGCCACTTCTGCGACAGGGTTTTATAGGCGGCGCGGATCACCTCCTGACTCGCGTTTGGCGCGACCTGTAAATTATCGTAGTGTGTCCTGACTTTTTTCATTTGTCCCGCACGAAAACGACATGCCCCTCAATATCCGCAACACAAGTAACTGTATTAAACCCCGGTTTAAACCACAATTAAAATACGAATAAAACGTGATCTTTTTCACATGGGCAGCGGAAGCAAAACCCGAATTTCATACCAACGTAGTAGAAATGAATGGACAAGCACAGGAACGTTCGGGAAAACCGGCAAACACACCAGGGGTCAGGCTCGGGCGATATCAAACGCCATCACCTCGGCGATATCCTTTTTTCCTGCCGCCAGCATCAGCAGGCGATCGAAACCGAGCGCCACTCCGGCGCAATCCGGCATGCCGGATTGCAGCGCCGCCAGCAGCCTCTCATCATACGGCACCAGCGGCAGTCCGGCTGCGCTTCTTTTCTGACACTCCGCTTGGAAACGCTGACGCTGTTCACCAGCATCGTTGAGTTCGTGAAATCCGTTTGCCAGCTCGATGCCGTTGAAATACAACTCGAAGCGTTCGGCCACCGGTGGATCACCATCCCTGATCTTTGCCAGAGCCGCCTGCCAGGCAGGATAGTCATAAACAAACACCAGGCAATCCTTGGGGAGGCGCGGCTCAATCACATGGGTCATCAACAGATCCAGCCATGACTCTGTTTGCGCTTCATCCAGGCCGGAAACATCTATCGCGTGTGCCTTTGCCACCTGCTGCAATTCCTGCGAACCGGCGGCAAAGACATCGAGCCCGGCATATCGCTGAAATACCTCGGCGTAGGTGAAATATTGTGTGGGTCGGAGGATGAGGCTGTCCTCCAGCATGTGGCGGACGAAGTGTTCCACCTCCTGCATCAACTGGTGATGATCGAATGCCGGGCGATACCATTCCAGCATGGTGAATTCCGGGTTGTGCAACCGCCCCGCCTCACCCATGCGAAAAACCTTGCACAGCTGAAAAACAGGACCACTGCCGCCAGCCAGCAGACGTTTCATCGCATATTCGGGTGAGGTATGCAGATAATATGTTTTGTTCAGCCGCTGATCCCGGGTGAGGAAACTTTCGATATGGGGATCCGTCACGGCGGCCTGGGAAAGCACAGGGGTCTCGACTTCCAGCATGCCGCGTGCGTGAAAAAAAGCCCGCATCTTCTGCAGCAAACGGGCCCGCAGCTGCAACATCTCAAGAGTGGCGGAAGATTGCCAATCAGTCATAGAGGGTGGCAGAACTGAAATAAAACAAGATAGAAGTATGTCCGGCTACGGCGGCGGCAAACAGATGATGTGTATCCACCACACCATAATCGTTTGCGACTGCATCATTCGTCTTTCACACGGCCAATGTATTCCCCCGTGCGGGTGTCCACCTTGATCATGTCGCCTTCATCGATAAACAGGGGCACCCGTACCACCGCACCGGTGTCGCAGGTGGCCGGCTTACCGCCACCACCGGAAGTATCGCCACGCACCCCCGGATCGGTTTCCACCACCGTAAGGGTGACGTGGTTGGGTGGCACGACGCTGATGGGCACACCATTCCACAAGGTCACGGTACAGATGTCCTGCTCCTTGAGCCACTTGGCTGCATCACCCACCGCATTTTTGTCAGCCGCTATCTGTTCGAAGGTTTCCGGATGCATGAAATGCCAGGCATCACCGTCATTGTAGAGATACTGCATTTCAGTATCGATGACATCAGCGGCCTCCACACTTTCACCTGATTTGTAGGTCTTTTCCAGCACACGACCGGTTTTCAGATTGCGGATTTTGACCCGATTGAAGGCCTGACCCTTGCCAGGTTTGACAAACTCGTTTTCAATAATGCTGCAGGGATCGCCGTCTATCAGGATTTTAAGACCGCTACGAAATTCATTGGTACTGTATCTCGCCATGGACACCTCTGATTCAATTAACCGGATTGACAAATAACGCATGATACCGCACACCACCCCAGCCTGTCAGACCGACTCATGGCAAAAAACACTTCAGCAGGCGATTCGCGATCCGGCCGAATTACTTGCATTGCTGGAGTTGCCCCGTGAATTGTTACCCGCCGCCCGCCGCGCTGCCAGCCGCTTCCCCCTGCGGGTACCCCGTGGTTACGCCTCCCGCATCCAGAAAGGCGATCCTGCTGATCCGCTGCTGCTGCAGATACTCCCGCTGCAGCAGGAAATGCAGACCACCCCGGGATATCATGCAGATCCGGTGGGGGACGTGGCCGCCATGCCCCTGCCAGGACTGCTGCACAAATACGCCGGCCGGGTGCTGCTGATCACCACCGGCGCCTGCGGCATTCACTGCCGTTACTGCTTCCGGCGGGATTTTCCCTATGCCGCCGCCAGACCGGACCAGGGGGAATGGCAGGCCGCTCTCGACTACATCGCCGCTGATACGAGTATCCGGGAAGTGATTCTGAGCGGTGGCGATCCCCTGAGCCTGAGCGATGCGCGCCTGGCTGAACTGGTGCAACGACTCGAGGCGATTCCCCACCTGCAACGCCTGCGCCTGCACACCCGCTTTCCTGTTATCCTGCCTGAGCGTGTGAACAGAAAGCTGCTCACCTGGCTTGCCCGCTGCCGTCTGCAAAAGATCATGGTGGTGCACACCAACCATGCCAATGAAATCGACCGGCCGGTAACGGAAGCCCTGCGTACTATCGGGAAACAGGGCGTGACGCTCCTGAACCAGGCGGTGTTACTGCGTGGGATCAACGACAATCCCGAGGCACTCTGCGGCTTGAGTGAATCACTTTTTACTGCCGGGGTGTTGCCTTACTACCTGCACCAGCTTGATAAAATACAGGGGGCCAGCCATTTTGCCGTGGAGGATGCAACAGCGGTTGATCTGCTGCAACAGCTTCGCCAGCAACTGCCGGGGTATCTGGTCCCACGTTTAGTGCGTGAATTAACGGGTGAAGCCGCCAAAATTCCGCTCGAGAGCCGGAATTTCCTATAACTTTGGTTGTAAATCTCTAAATATCAGTCATTTTAGTTAAACAACGTATGTAAATTATTAACAAATATGCCATAATTTCAAACAGTTAAGAAACATGGATGAACCGCCCCCAGCATCATACAGAAGGACCCAAATGTTATGAGGAGATTTTGAAGTGTCCAAATTGCTGGGCTTAGCAATCCCAGAAAGGCGCAAACCCAACAAGCATGCCTTTAGCATTCGGCCACGAAAAGTCGAGCAGTGGCTTGACTCGCTCCCAAAAGCAAATCTCGGGGAAACCGCGCGCCAGGTCTACCAGGTCCTGAAAGAAACCAACAACCTTGATTTCTCTCATCAGGACCGGACCCGCTTTCTCGAAAGACTGCGCGAGACCGTGCAATACATTACCGACTCCATGCGCAAACACTTTTTTGGCATCACTTACCCCTTGCCAAAGAAAAACCAGAAAATTGCGGCAGCCACGCGTGAAATCCAGATGGCCATGGCAACCGGCTACAAAATCGCCATCGAAGACGTGGCGGGCAGCAATATCCTGTTCCAGGACAAAAAACAGCTTACCCTCCTGATACATCGCGCCATCAGTTATATCAGCCGCGTGCTGTTGACCTCCTATCAGGTATACGCCCCCCACCCGGCCGGCCTGTGGGGAGAGTTGAACAAGCTGTATGCCTTTGCGGAAAACCGCAAGCTGACACGTTCCAGGGTTGCTGATATCCAGCTCATGTATGAGGAAAAATCCACCATCGAATCCGAGTTTCTGCGCACCTGCCTGCTCTGGCTCGCCTCACCCTACCAATTGCGCCAGGGTGAGTCAGTAAAGATTTACAACTTCCTGGAACGCTGCGTTCAGTACTGCGATATTCAGCCGTTAAAAGCACCCAATAATCCAAAAGTCCAGGGCCTCTTCGGTGTGAACATCGCACAGGATGCTCCGCCACATATTATTCACGCACCCATTTCCGAATCTGACAGCGCCACTTACCGTGTGATGAACACCGATTCCCTGGCTGACCGACTGCGGCAGGACATTCAGGAAAGTGAAGATGTCGTCACCACGACTTTGAGCGGTATCGACATGGGACGGCCGGATTTGTCCCACGATTTGCTGCGCCGGCTGTTGACCGCCTGGGGAATGGAAAGCCACCGCGCTTTCCCGCGCACAAGCAAAAAAGAACATGTGCAGGTTTCTGCCGGGCTGAGCACCATCCACCAGTCACTGGTGGAACATCACAAGGCGAGCAAATTAAAAGCCAACACCCATTTTGAACAACAAGCCGAATATCAGAGCAGCGTGATTGAGAGTGTTTCGGATGAAAAACCCGATGTATGGAACATGGTGTATCCCACCGGCTCTGATGTCCAACTAACCCAGATCGTGACCGAGGAACTCGGCCTGCAGGATGAAAAGACAAGCCGGCAACAACCACCATCCCAACCGCCGATTCTCGACAACCTGACGAGCCGGCAGCATACGGATACGAGCGCCATGGACAACTGGCTCATTGTCAATGAAAGCGCCAATGGATGCTGCCTCGAATATTCCGATGATCAGGCCGCCAAGGCACAGGTCGGCGAACTGGTGGGGATCCGCCGGCGCATCAGCGCACACTCTTGGAAATGGGGGATCGGCGTGATCCGCTGGATGAAATTCGACAGCAAACGGGAGTTACAGCTGGGGATCGAAATGCTGAACCCGAACGCCGCCGCCATCGGCATGCGTATCGCCGCCTCCAACCGCAACTCGGAGAACTACCATCGCACCCTGTTTCTTCCCGACATGCCGGCAATTCACCAGCCGGCCACCCTCATCACCGGCCCGGTCCCCTGGCGTGTCGGCAACAAGCTGGTGCTGAATATTCTCGGCAAGGATTTTCAGGTGGAGCTCACCCGCCTGGTGCAAAACACCGGCCTGTTTGCCCAATTCCAGTTCGAATTCCTCAAGGACACCCCGCAGGAACACCGCAAACGGGACGAATGGCTGGATGAACAGGATTTTGGACAGGTCTGGTCAAGCATCTAACGCTTTACCGGCCAGGCGGTCGTTACCCAACCCGGGCAGGAGTCCCTTCCCCACACGTTGAGCGTGGTTTTTTTTGCTGACGGAACCACCAATACCTTGATGAAAAAATAATATTCAGTGTACCATTTTGGCGTAAGGCGACAGATAGCAGCATATTGGCAAACGCAGCAGGAGATTGGGTAGGAAATATCGGCAAACTGCCATATCTGACGCAGACTGGCCCCTTGCCTTTGTCCCGCATTCACGAGAATATAACTGATTCACCTGTTTTTTCACCCGTTACAATGGAATAAGGATTCTGCGTGAGCGACAGAGATCTATTAAGAGTACTCACCATTTTCGAAGTCCCAGAAGAAGCTGAACAGCTGATCAACGCGCTTCGTAATTCCGGTCAAATTGTCCGCAATATCCGTGTCGAGGATGCCGAGGACATGGAAACGGCCCTGAATGAAAATCCGCTGGACATCATCCTGGCCAAACAAAAACTAAGCTATTTCTCCGCCAAGGAAGCACTGGAAGTACTGCAGAAAAACGGCCGCGATATCCCCCTGATCGTCATTCTCGATGCGGGTACGACCGATGTGAATGCCGCCATCGAGGAACTCAACAGCGGTGCCCGCGATGCCTGCACGAGTGACGCCACCGCACGCCTGCTGCACATCGTCAAACGTGAAGCGGAAGATTTGAAAGGCCGTAAAAACCAGCGGCGCAGCGAACAGATGCTGCACGAAGCGGAAAAACGCGCACGCGCGCTGATTGACACTTCACGCGATGCCATCGCCTATGTCCACGACGGCATGCACATCTATGCAAACCAGACATACCTGGAGATGTTTGGCTATGAAACACTGGATGATATCGAAGGCATACCGATTCTGGACATGGTGGGAGCCGATGATCATGCCAAACTCAAGACGTTTCTCCGCAATTATGTAAAAGGCCAAAGTGAAGAGGATCGCCTCGATGTGCAAGCCATACATACCAAAGGGAACAGCTTCAATATAAGCATGGAGTTTTCGCCCGCCAGCATGGAAGGCGAGTCCTGCACGCAAATCATTATCCGTGATCGTTCCGACAGCAAGGAGCTGGAACAACAACTCAACCAACTGAGCAAACAGGACCTGCTAACCGGCCTTTACAACCGTACCTACATCCTGGAACAAATAGAAAAACTCATCAGCCAGGCGGTGGTGGGCAACGCCCAGGGTGCCCTGTTACACATTGAAATCGACAATTTCGAAGACATCCGCACGATGATCGGCATTGCCAATGCCGACAAGATGCTGATCGACATCGCCAGCCTGTTGAAACAGAAAACGGAAAAATTTGGTTTGCTCGCACGTTATGAAGGTGCAATCTTTACTTTTCTGCTGGCAAACGCCAATTTGCAAAAAGCCGAGGAATTTGCCGGCAAAATCGTTACGCTTATCAACAAATTCACAACCACCATCGCCGGCAAGGTGCTGACGGCAACAGTCAGTATCGGCATCGTGCATATCAACGAGACCGTCAGCAACCTGCAGGATTGTATTGAACGCGCCGAAAAAGGCTGCGCCATTGCGCAAAAACAGGGTGGCAACCAATACAACGTCTATAATCCAAGCCTGGACGAACTGGCCGAGGAGGAAAAGGTTTCCCTCTGGTCACACCGAATCAAGGAGGCTTTGCGTAACAATCAGTTTCAACTGTTGTTCCAACCGATTGTCAGCCTGCATGGAGCGCCCGGCGCTCACTATGAAGTGCTGGTGCGCATGCTGGATGAAAATGGCGAGATCATCCCCCCGAGTGAGTTCATTCCTGCCGCCGCCCGCGCGGATCTCACCAAATTCATCGATCGCTGGGTGATCGCCAATTCGTTTAAAATACTGGCCGAACGCCACCAACAGGGACTGGATACCCGCTTTTTTATCAAAATTTCGTTCAGTTCCATCACCGATGCGGAATTCATGCCCTGGATCAGTGAACGCATAAAATCATTGAAGCTGGATACCAACAGCCTCATCTTTGAATTTGATGAAGAGTCGGCACTTAATCACCTGGCACAGACAAAAGCAATGATCGGTGGCTTCAAAATACTGAAGTGCCGTACCGCGCTGGAAAATTTCGGTATGGAACAAAACACCTACCAGTCCATCAACCAGTTGGATGTCGACTATATAAAAATTCACGCTGACATTATTAAAAATCTGGCGCAGAATGTTGAACATCAGGAACAGGTCAAGGAAATCGCCAACACGGCTCAGGAAAAAAACATGCAAACCATCGCGGCCTTCGTTGAGGATGCCAACAGCCTGGCTGTTCTGTGGCAATGCAGTGTCGACTTTATTCAGGGGCATTTCCTGCAACAACCCAGCACCAGTCTGGATTACGAGTTTGAAAACGCCTTCTGACCCTCGCTCCATTCACTCAATCAAGAACATGTGATACCAGCCCGTCTGCCAGTTTTGGTTCGAACCAGGTGGATTTGGGTGGCATCACCTCGTTGGCATCGGCCACCGACATCAAATCAGCCATGCTGGTGGGATAGAGTGAAAAAGCCAGCTTCATTTCCCCCGAATTCACCCGCTTTTCCAGTTCTCCCAGGCCACGAATACCTCCGACAAAGTCAATTCGCCTGTCCCGCCGTGGATCATCGATTCCCAGAACAGGTCCGATGAGGTTATTCTGTAACAGGCTGACATCCAGCCTGCCAACCGGATCATCCTGTGGTATCAAATCCGCATGGATCTGCAAACGGTACCACTTGCCCTGCAGATACATGCCAAACTCGCCGGCTTTCCCCGGCTTCACCGCACTCTCCTCCGGCTGCAAATCAAAGGCCGAGGCGACAGCCTTCAAAAATTCAGCTTCACTCAAGCCATGCAGATCCCTGATCACCCGGTTATAGTCGAGGATCTTCATCTGATTGTCCGGGAAAACCACGCTGAGAAAATAATCCGCCGCTGACTCACCGGCTTTGGCGCGTTTATCCGCACGCATCGCGGCAATGCGCGAAGCGGCAGCAGAACGATGATGGCCATCTGCGATATACAGGCAATCCATCGCCTCGAAAGTATTCGTCAGTGTCTCGATAGTGTCGGCATCATCGATTATCCATAAGGTATGACGCACTCCATCGTTAGCCGTTAAATCATAAACGGGCTTTGTTTTACTGATCCGGGCAGCAATCTCATCCACTGTTTTGTTATGACGATAGGTGAGGAACACCGGCCCGGTCTGGGCATTCAAGGCATCGATTTGCCTTACCCGATCATCTTCCTTTTCCGGGCGGGTAAATTCATGTTTGCGGATTCTGTTTGTGTTGTAATCTTTCACCGAGGCCGCTGCAACCAAGCCTGTCTGTACATGTTCCCCCATCACCAGCCGGTAGAGATAATAACAGGGCTTTTCATCCCTAATGAGAATGTCGGCATCGATGAGGGCATGCAGATTCTCGGCACCTTTTTGATATACCTGTGGGTCATAGGGGTCGGTTCCTTCCGGGAGATCGATCTCCGGTTTGGAGATATGCAAAAAACTGTAGGGCCGCCCAGCCGCCTGCTCGCGGGCTTCGCTGGTGTTTAAAACATCGTAAGGGGGGGCGACGACTTCACTGGCATACTCCGGTTTTGGACGCAAACCGGCAAAGGGAACAAGCAGAGACATGCAAACATCCTCGATTTCCAGAAAATGCCCAAGATTGTATCGAATTTGTTCCTTCTCTGCCTATGCTTTTTTACGCAAGGCGATCAGCCGTTCCTCCAGGCTGGGATGACTGGAAAACAAACGCCCCAGCCTTTGCCACAGGGTTGCCGATTTACCGAAGGCAAGCAGAAAATCAGGCAGGCCGGTACCATGATCTGCGACCCGCAAGCACTGCAAGGCCGCAATCATTTTTCCCCTGCCCACCTGCTCGGCACCACGACTGTCAGCCTGATACTCACACTGTCGGCTGTACCAGCCTACCAGCAGGCTGGCGGGCCAGGCAACGGCGATTTGGCATAGAAGATAGACCGCATAGTAAACGACACCCTCGCGGGGAAAACCGCTGACAGTTTTTACCAACAGGCCGCTGAGCAATTTCGCCGGGAATTCCGTAACCAGATACACTGTGGCAAGCATCAAGGAAAGTGTCCGCATTTCACCCTGGCGAATATGTGCCAGCTCGTGAGCAAAAACGGCCTCCAGCTCTTCCTGATTGAGGCTTTCCAGCAAACCGCGGCTGAGGACGATGCAGGAATTGCGCTGCAATACGCCAACTGTAAAGGCATTGAACTCGCTCCGCTCGATCAAGGCCACCGCGGGGGGAGGAATACCAAGCTGTCTTGCCTGGCGGTTAAGCAGTGTCAAAGCCCAAAGTTCCTGGTGATTAGCCGGTTCCGACAACCAGCTGGCGCCGAAAAAACGCAAAATCAAAGGCGTGCCGAGCAACATCATCAGTGCACCGAGAGAACTCCAGAGCAACAGGCCTGACAAACAGAGCAACAAGGTGTTATGCTGCGCCAACGACAAGGGCGACAGGCCGAAAACTTCGGAAAACAGGCCGACCCCCGCCAACAACCCCAGTTGGGTCAATATCAGCATCAACACGGTCAGCATTATGCTCCCCCGTTCCAAACAATCAGCGGCGCCAAGGCGCGTCATCATTTTTATGAACTGCATCACACTTCAAATTAAACTTTCTCAAACTAACATACAAGAATTTTCTATACTAAATAAATAGTATATTATTGTGGATTTGTGACGTTTTTCACATTAACCCACCGGATAATCGGGTTTTACCACCCCTGAATGAGCAAATATGCCCGTACAACACGACAAACGCACAACACTTGTCAATGCCGCGTCAATGAAATTCCGCGAGCTGGTGCATCGTATTGTCCTCAGATACAGCCCCAAATACTTCCCCATCGCCTACAAACTGGCGATTATCCTGACAATATTGATCACCGCCGGCATGGTGCTGCTGGGTCTGGTCATCGTCACGAACCAGACACAACTGCTGCGCCACCAGATCAACGGCTTTGGTCAGGCGACCGTCTCGCAACTGGGCGAGTCCTCCAAGGAATTGATCCTCTCTGACGATCTGTTGAGCCTGATGATCGTGACCAACAATCTCAGCGCCAACGATAATATCCTTGGTGCCATGGTCTATTCTGACAACGGCAAGGTGCTGGCTTCCTCGGGAATCGTTCCCGGTGATGATATCATTCAACTTTACGCCCGCTCCAAACAGGTGGATGAACTCAGCTACAGTGTGGAATGGGTTGCAAATTCCCAAAAAGGGAAAGTGGTGGACGCCATCTCCTTCATTGCCCCTATCCGTTTCCAGAATGTCATAACAGGACACGCACTGGTCACCTTCAGCAAGTCAAGCCTGAGTCAGGCGATCCAGCAAACCATCAGTGCGATTGCCGGCGCCACCCTCTTTATGATTTTTCTCGGGATTATTATCGCCTTCGTCATGGGCAAAAAACTGAGTCGGCCTATTCACAGGCTGATGGATGCCAGCAAGGCAATCAGTAATGGCCAGTATAACTATCATATTAAAGAACGCCGCAATGACGAGATTGGCTATCTAACCGAGGCATTCAACAAAATGGCCAGTGGCTTGCTGGAAAAATCCCAGGTGGAAAATGCTTTTTCCCGCTTTGTCTCAACCAGTGTTGCCAAACAAATTATGGAAAATCTTGACCACATCCATTTAGGTGGCAAACACGTCGAAGGCAGTGTGTTATTTGCGGATATCGTTGGCTTTACCAGTTATTCAGAAAAGCTTCCGCCCAGCGAGGTGGCTGACATGCTGAATGAATATTTCTCTTATATTTCCCTCGCCAGCTCCTTCTATCACGGCACTATCGACAAGTATATGGGCGATTGTGCCATGGTGATTTTTGGCATTCCGGAAGCCAATTCCGATCACAAATTCCACGCCCTGGCTTGCGCCGTGATGATTCAGAAACTTGTATCCCGCCTCAATGCCATCCGTATTCGCGATGGCAAGCATGCCATTCATTTCCGCATCGGTGTTAACAGCGGCATGATGCTGGCGGGCAATATGGGCTCACAGGAACGCATGCAATATACTGTCGTGGGTGAAACAGTAAACCTTGCCTCGCGCTTGCACACCGTTGCCGAGAAGGACCAGATCATTATCACCGACATGCTGTACCATGATGATGATGTCCAGTGGCGCATCCAGGCTCAACGTTTTAAATCCATAAAATTGCGAGGCATCAGCGAGCCGGTTTCCACCTATGTGGTCACCGATGTAAACGGCAGCTACCAGGCCTCCATGGAGGCACAAATAAATGAAATCATGAACGGCAATAAAAAAGTTGTTGCATGAAACGCATCCTCCTGCTATCAATAATTTTATTTCACACCCTTCTTTCCGGCTGTGCTTATCTTTCATCTTTCAGCTCTGATCTGCCGGATAAAATCGATTCCCTGATAAAACAGGAGCAATATGCCAAGGCGCTGGATATCATCAAGTACGTCAAGCCGAACAACCCTGACTACAAGAATCTGATAGCACAAAAAAAACGCATTCTGCGGCTTGCAAAAAAACTGGAAAACGACAGCATAGAAAAAGCCCACCTTTTTGTTCAGCAGGGGGAGTGGTACCAGGCCCAGCTTGCTTACGAAACCGCCCTGCAAAAACTGCCCCCAAGTCCCAGACTGGAAAAAGCCTACAAATCCTTCCTGCAACAACGCAAGGCACATTTACAGAAACTTGAATTGATTTTACTGTTGAACAAGGCAAATTGGCTCATTGGAAACAAGCCTGTACAGAAAGAAATTAAAAAAGTATTGCCTGATGCTGAAAAACACTACGAAGAGCTCAAGGATTATCCACACCAGATTGACAAGACAGCGGAAAAACTCGCTGCCTATACGAAGAACGCCCTGAAGAAAAGGGACTACTCTCTCGCAAAAAAATGCCTGAGTCTGATCGAAAAACTCGGTGCTACGAATATTGACAGAAAATTCATCCGCAATTCACACCAGCAATTGGCAAAAGCGGAAAAAAACAAACGGAAGAAACAGGATAACATCACACGTGCGTTAATCGCAGAACTCACCCAGGGGATCAGCCATGAAAACCTGCAACGCGCACGACAACATCTCGACTTGATAAAAAAACAGAAAAAACTCAGCAAAACCTCCCGCAAATTGTATAACCAGTTGAAGAAACGTTATCGCGCCGGAATCAATCAAGGTATCGCCGCCGGGCGCAAACTTTACAGCAGCGGTAAAATCAGGGAGGCGCTGGAAGTCTGGAACGCACTGCTATTGATCGACACCGATAATCAGAAACTCGAAGAACATATCAACCGTGCCAACCGCGTACTGAAAAAACTGCACCGCCTCAGCCGGGATGGTGCCGGGATACAGCCGCCAAACAAAAATAAAACACACAACGAAGGCAGATAAGGCATTACCCTCTCTGCCCTCTGATACGGAGCTTGAATCCGGTAACAATGCTTCATGAGCCTGTATCCGGAACACCGGATTTGACAGTATCCTGTTTAACCACGTGTCAGCGTCAAATCGTTATTCAGCGGGCTCCATGCGGTTTACGCTACGAAAACCCTGCGGCAATTTATGACCCCGCTGGGCCCGCTCACCCTCGTATATCTCCATGTCTTCGGGTTTCAGCACTTTGTAACGTTTGCCGGCATATATTTTCAGGCTGTCATCCTCGTCTATCACGGTAATTGCGGTAAGATATTCCTGCCGGCTTTTGGCCTTGGCCGCCGGAATGTTCATGATTTTCACCCCTTTGCCTTTCGGTAATTGGGGAAGTTCTGCCACGTGGTGGATCAAAAGTTTACCTTCGTTACTGACTGCTGCCACCCAGTGAGTTTCCATGTCCGCCACGGCGACCGGCGGCAGGACTTTCGCACCTTCCGGTACTTTCAATACCGCTTTGCCCTTCTTGTTGCGGGTGAGAAGCTCTCCCAGTTTAACCACGAAGCCGTAACCAAAATCCGTGGCCAACAGGTACAACTGTTCGGCATCGCCGCACATGACACCACAAAATGTGGCACCACTGGGCGGACTCAGTCTGCCGGTAAGCGGTTCGCCCTGGCCACGGGCCGAGGGCAAGGTGTGAGCGGGTATCGCATAAGTGCGGCCAGTTGAATCAATGAACACCGCCATCTGGTTGGTTTTTCCTCTGGCACTGTGCAGATAGGCATCACCCGACTTGTAATTGAGTTCAGCCGCATCGACTTCATGCCCTTTTGCCGCCCGCACCCAGCCTTTCTCCGAGAGAATAATCGTTACCGGATCGGAACTGATGAGGGCTGCCTCGGATATCGCCTGGGCTGCGGCACGCTCCACCAAGGGGGAACGCCTGGGATCGGCATACTCGTCAATCACCGCCTGCAATTCCTTGCGCAGCAGTGTTTTCAAACGTTGTTTCGATCCCAGAACTTTCTGCAGTTCGTTACGCTCTTCCGCCAGTTCTTTTTGTTCTGCCTTGATCTTCATCTCTTCCAGGCGTGCCAACTGCCGCAGCTTGGTATCCAGAATATAGTCAGCCTGGACCTCGGTGAGTTTGAAGCGTTTCATCAACGCCTTTTTGGGTTCATCCTCCTGGCGGATGATCCTGATCACCTCATCCAGGTTGAGAAAAGCGATCAACAAACCATCGAGGAGATGCAAACGTTCGATAACCTTCTGCAAGCGGTACTCCAGCCGCCGTCTGACCGTGTCGCTGCGGAATTTCAGCCATTGCGTCAGCATCTCCCGCAGATTGTGCACTTTCGGCCGGCCATCCAGACCAATCACGTTCATGTTGACACGGTAGCTGCGTTCCAGATCGGTGGTGGCAAAAAGATGCGTCATTAATTCATCGGTATCCACACGGTTGGAACGCGGCACGATAATCAGGCGGGTCGGGTTCTCATGGTCCGATTCATCGCGCAGATCCACCACCATCGGCAGTTTTTTCGCATTCATCTGTGCGGCTATCTGTTCCATGATTTTCGCCGGTGATGCCTGATACGGCAGTGCTGTAATAACAATGTCGCCGTTTTCTTTTTCATAGCAGGCGCGCATCCGCAGGCTGCCACTGCCGCTTTCATAAATCTTTTGCAAATCCGCCGCTGGCGTGATGATTTCAGCCTCGGTTGGATAATCGGGCGCGGGTATGAATTTAGCCAGCTCTCTGACTGTTGCCTTGGGATTTTTCAACAGATGGATACAGGCCTGACAGACCTCTTTCAGATTGTGTGGAGGAATGTCAGTCGTCATGCCAACTGCAATACCGGTCGTGCCGTTCAATAATACATGCGGCACTCTTGCCGGTAATTGCCGGGGTTCCTGCAAGGTCCCGTCAAAATTGGGAACCCAATCGACCGTACCCTGCCCAAGCTCGGACAATAACAGCTCGGAAAACCTGGAGAGGCGTGCTTCGGTGTAACGCATCGCGGCGAATGATTTGGGATCGTCAGGCGATCCCCAGTTACCCTGCCCTTCAAGTAACGGATAGCGGTAACTGAAGGGCTGGGCCATCAATACCATCGCCTCATAACATGCGCTGTCGCCGTGCGGGTGGAATTTACCCAGCACATCACCCACGGTACGTGCCGATTTTTTGAACTTGTGTCCTGCCTTGAGGCCAAGCTCGGACATGGCATAAACAATACGCCGTTGTACCGGTTTCAAGCCATCACCAATATACGGCAGGGCCCGATCCAGAATCACATACATGGAATAGTCAAGATATGACTTTTCCGTGAATTCTTTCAGGGGTAATAATTCAATATTGTCATCAAGAGGCGCATTAGCCATAACTTACCACTTCACTTTACCGGTTAGTTTGTGTTTTCAAATGTCGGTCCCGCGGTTATACCGCCGAAACCGGGCAACGGAGAACATTGCCAAATAAGTGTTCCGAATACCACGCCACCTCTGCTGCCGATGCGAAACCAGAATCTGCCATTAATGTTAAATGCTCTGGTATTCGGAACATTTATTTGGTATTCAAACCTCGGCGAGGTCACCTTTTTTCTCCAGCCATTTCTTTCTGTCAGCAGAACGTTTTTTCGCCAGCAACATATCCATCAGGTTTTGCGTGCCGTCACCCTTTTTCAGGGTGAGGCGCGCCAGACGGCGGGTATCGGGATCCATGGTGGTCTCCCGCAATTGCATCGGGTTCATTTCCCCCAGGCCTTTAAAACGGGTTACCGAAACCTTGCCTTTGATTTTTTCTGCCGCAATGCGATCCAGGATCCCCTGACGTTCGGCCTCATCGGTCGCATAGAAGACCTGCTTGCCCACATCGATGCGGTACAAAGGCGGCATTGCCACATACACATGCCCCTCTTCCACCAACGATTTGAAATGCCGCAAAAACAACGCCGTCAGGAGCGTGGCAATGTGTGCACCATCCGAATCCGCATCCGCAAGGATGATCACCTTGCCATAACGCAGCTTGGAAAGGTTGTCCGAACCGGGATCGACGCCGAGTGCAACCGAAATGTCATGCACTTCCTGCGAAGCCAGCACTTCAGCGGAGTCCACTTCCCAGGTATTGAGGATTTTACCGCGCAACGGCATGATGGCCTGAAACTCACGATCCCTTCCCTGCTTGGCGGAGCCGCCTGCAGAATCCCCTTCCACCAGGAACAACTCGGTACGTTGCGGATCCTGGCTGGCGCAATCGGCGAGCTTGCCTGGCAGTGCCGGGCCCTGGGTGATTTTTTTACGCACCACCTTGCGGCCGGCGCGCAGGCGACTCTGGGCGTTGTTGATGGCCAGTTCGGCAATTCGTTCGCCGTCCTCGATGTGCTGGTTCAACCAGAGTGCAAAGGCATCTTTCACCACCCCGGCAACAAAGGCAGCGCATTCCCGCGATGACAACCGTTCCTTCGTCTGTCCGGAGAACTGGGGATCGAGCAACTTGACTGAAAGAATATAATTCACTCTGTCCCAAACATCCTCGGGAGTGATCTTCACCCCGCGGGGAACAAGATTGCGGAACTCACAAAACTCGCGCACCGCTTCGGTCAGGCCGGTTCGCAAACCATTGACATGGGTCCCCCCCTGGGTGGTCGGGATCAGGTTCACGTAGCTTTCGGTGATACTCACGCTGGCATCCGGCACCCACACCAGCGCCCAATCCACGGCTTCATCATTGCCGACCATGCTGCCGGTAAATACCGACTCCGGCAGGCGTTCGGCACCATTCAACTCATCAAGCAAATAGGCCTTGAGCCCTTCCTGATAGTGCCATTCCGTCTTTTCACCGGTATTTTCATCTTTAAAACTGACAGTCAGGCCCGGGCAGAGAACCGCCTTTGCACGCATCACGTGTTTTAACTTCGGCACCGAGAATTTCACCGAATCAAAAAACCTGCTGTCGGGCCAGAAACGCAGCGTGGTACCGGTATTGCGTTTGCCGACGGTGCCGATCGTTTCCAGTTTGGAAACCGCTTCACCGTTGGCAAAGGCCATGTGATACTCCTTGCCGTTACGCCTGATCCACACCTCCAGACGTTTTGAAAGGGCATTCACCACCGATACGCCGACACCGTGCAAACCACCGGAGAACTGGTAATTTTTATCGGAAAATTTCCCGCCCGCATGCAGGCGGGTCAGAATGACCTCCACCCCGGGGATTTTCTCCAGCGGGTGTTTGTCCACCGGCATGCCGCGCCCGTCATCACTGACCTGCAATGAACCGTCCTTGAACAGAATCACTTCGACCTTGCTGGCGTGTCCGGCAATGGCTTCATCCACGCTGTTATCGATCACTTCTTGCGCCAGGTGGTTGGGGCGTTCGGTCTGGGTGTACATACCCGGACGTTTGCGTACCGGTTCGAGGCCAGTCAATACTTCAATCGCTTCGGCAGTATACTTTTCTTTACTCATGGATAATCGTGATTCAGTTTGTTGTTCTGTTTACCGCAATTTCCGCAGCGGTAACGGAGGTGAATTGGTATATTGTACGGCTTTTGCCGCTGGGGGTAAAAACACAGTTCATAAAAAAACCCCGGTTACCCGGGGTTGAATATGCAATTGGAAGGGGGGAGACGTATTTAATCGATCTTGAATGTGGCAACCAGCGACTGCAACTCACCCGACAAGCGGGCCAGATCACTGCTGGCACTGGCCAGCTGGGTGGTGCCGTTGTCCGTTTCTTCCGCCACCAGACTGATATTACTCACATTCTGATTGATTTCCTCGGCAACCTGTTCCTGTTGCCGTGCGGCTTCAGCAATCTGGGTGTTCATCGTGGTGATCTCGTTTACCGCAGTGGTAATCGAATGCAGTGATTCACCCGCGTGTGCCGCCTGCTCCACGCTGTTCTTCGCCATACTCCGGCCTTCTTCCATCACGTTGACCGCATCACGCGCTCCGCTTTGCAGACGTTCAATCATTTGCTGGATCTCTTCGGTGGAAGCCTGCGTCCGGCTTGCCAGGCTGCGCACCTCATCGGCCACCACGGCAAAACCACGACCCTGCTCGCCGGCACGTGCAGCTTCGATAGCCGCATTCAAGGCCAGCAGGTTAGTCTGCTCGGCAATACCCCGGATTACTTCCAGAACACTTCCGATTTCATCACTGTCCTGCTCCAGGCGGTGGATCACCCCTGCCGCCTTTTCGACCTCATCGGCCAGTCTCTCAATTGCGGTAATGGTTCCCTGCACCACTTCACCACCTTCCTTGGCCTGGTTGTCCGCCTGCACGGCTGCTTCGGCCGCGGATTCGGCATGATTTGCAACTTCCTGCACGGTGGCCGTCATTTCGTTCATCGCGGTTGCCACCTGCTCGGTCTCACTGCGCTGACGCTGCACACCGCTGCTGGTCTCATTCGTCACCAATGACATTTCCTCGGCAGCAGCAGCAAGCTGCGAAGTGGAACCGGCAACCTGGCGCACCATGTTTTGCACCTTTTCCACAAAATTGTTAAACGCCTCGGAAAGAGCGGCAATTTCATCTTTCCCCCGCACCTTCAAACGGCGGGTGAGATCGCCTTCACCATGGGCAATGTCCTGCATGGCATTCACTGTGTTGCATAACGGCCGGGTGACCAGTGCAATCATGAGTACGCCACCGAGCGCGCCTATCACCACGCCCAGAATGGCCAGCCCCAATACCAGGTTGCGGGTCTGCTCTACGTCTGCCAGTAAATTCTGGCTGAGTTCCATTGTCTCGCGCTGCTGGCGTTGAATCAGCTGATCCAGATTATGCTTGATCCTGGCCACCAGCGGTCCGAGTTCCGTGCGGATCAGATAGGAATCGGTACGCCATTTTTCACTGCTATGGACCTTGATGAGCTGATCCTGGTATTTGAAATAAACTCCCATGCTGTTCTTGATGGCGGCGATTGCCTCAACCTGATCAAAATTCAGCAAGTCATCGCCCTTGGCTTCCAGCTTGTTTATGGCGTTGATGAAACCATCCCGGTATAACATCAGGTTTTGAATATTGGCCTTTGCCCTGAATGCAATATAAGCCCGGTTATTGTTCAGCACATTCATCCAGATCTGACGCAAATTTGCCAGCTCGATGATCAGTTCTTTTCGTTCGGGAGTTGCCTCTTCATCCTGTTCGGAAAGGAGCATTTGACTCAGGTTTTGCTGAATTTCTGCCGCCACTGGCGCCATTTCGGTTGCGGAAAAATTGATGCCGGGCTGGTTTTTATTAAAGTCAGCCGCCAGTTCCAGCATACGCTGGCGGTATTTTTTATAGGCATTGATATCCTGGTGGATCAACGCGACATTCTCCCGCGTCTGGGGATCGTTCTTCACCCTTGGCATGGCTTCCAGTTGCGCAAGCAATTCATCCAGTCGTGCCAGATTGGCCTCATACTCGGTTTTTTCCTGTTCGCTCTTGCTCAACAGATAAAAACCCAGCGCGGCGCTGGTGCGATCCAGGGCATCTGCAAGTTCCAGCCCCACCACTACTGCTGGCTGGTTGACGTTTACCACCTGATCCATCCGGCTGCGGGAGGAGGTAAGACTTTGCACTGCGAGGACGGCCATCACCAGCATCACGCCCATGAGCAAACCGAAACCGAGCCAGATTTTCTGGCTGACTTTCAGGTGTGAAAAGATGCCTAGAAAGAATTTATCCAGCAAGCGGACAACATTACGCATGCCTATACTCCTACTGAAAGTGAAAAAACTATACTCTTTACATCGGAAGTATTGGCAAAAACTTTACGCTGCGCGAGGATATCCAGGAAAACAATTGTTACAACTAAGGGCGCTATTCCACATAGAAAACAGGGTATTCAGGCGGAAACCTCCGGCAGCTCAACCCCGAGGCGCCGCGCCACCTCCTCATAGGCCTCAACCACTCCGCCGAGACCCTGGCGGAACCGGTCCTTGTCGAGTTTCTCGCGGGTTTCGGCATCCCACAGGCGGCAGCCATCCGGGGTGAATTCATCCCCCAAGAGCAAATCGCCCTGGTAGCGGCCAAACTCCAGTTTATAGTCCACCAGCAGCAGGCCGGCATCGGCAAACAGCGCCTTGAGAAGGCCGTTGACCTTGAACGTCAGCTCCTTCATGCGATCGATTTCCGCCTGCGTGGCCCATTTGAAGGTAAGAATATGGGAATCATTGATCATCGGATCATGCAGTTCGTCATTCTTCAGAAAAAACTCAAAGGTGGGCGGATCCAGATCGAGCCCCTCTTCGACACCCAGGCGGCGGCACAAACTGCCGGTGCTGATGTTGCGCACCACACATTCGATCGGCAACATGTCCAGTTTTTTCACCAGGGATTCATCCTCGGACAACAGTTTTTCAAAATGGGTCGGCACCCCGGCAGCCTGCAGCTTTTGCATGATGAAAGCATTGAAGTAATTATTTACCATGCCCTTGCGCTCCAGTTTTTGCAGCTTCTCACCATCGAAAGCCGAGGTGTCGTTACGGAAGTGCAGGATCAATTTCTCCGGATCATCGGTGGTATAAACCGTTTTTGCTTTACCGGAATAGAGTTCTGACTGTTTCTTCATTTTTAAACTCCTGTATAAACGCAAGACGCTGTAACTTCTGCCTTTGCGTAACATCGTTATCTGTTCAACTCACTATGCCAAGGTATACATACCTGTTTCATATATGACGCCAGCCGAGGCCATTATGCTGATCTGCCACGCTGATCCAGTCTTCTTCACACCCCAATGCTGCCGAGAGTGCCTGCCTGGCAAATTCAGGCGTATTGTTCTGTTCACTCAAATGCGCCGCCACCAGGTGTTTTAATTTCGTCGTATCGAGATGCTGTAAAAGTTCGGCTGCCTGGTCATTACTCAAGTGGCCAAAACGGCCGCTCACCCGTTGTTTCAGGTGGTACGGATAAGGGCCGTTTTTCAGCATCTCCCTGTCATGATTACATTCAAGCAACAGTGCATCGCAGGCACTCAAACTCTGCTTGATATGTTCCGTAAGGGAGCCGGTGTCTGTCAACATGCCAAATCGCCTGTTACCATCATCGATGACATACTGGCATGGCTCGCGCGCATCATGCGGTACGGGATACGGCTGAATTTCGAATGCCCCGACAACCAGGGTCTCATCGACATCGATACACTGTTGCTGTGGCAGTTTACCCAGCCCCTGGTGATTGGCGGTCCCCCTTGTGATTAACACCGGCAAGCTGAACTTGCGCGCCAACGGCCCCACCCCACGAATATGATCCGCATGTTCATGCGTGACCAGAATGGCGGTGAGGTTGGCGGCTTCCTCACCCAACCGCGCCAGGCGCCGCTCGGTTTCCCGCAAGGAGAAACCGCAGTCTATCATCAGGCGGGTGGAACCTTTCCTCACCACGGTGGCATTGCCCTTGCTCCCGCTACCTAAGGAGGCAAACTGCATGCAGTGGACCCTCAGCGCATCTGGGTATAGAGCTGCTTCATCAACATTTGTGCAGTTGGCGTATTACTCAGCTTGCCGTCCGCCCCATGCAAACTGACCCGGCACTGTTCGCCGCGTTCTTCCACTTTGATGATAAAGCGGGTTTGTTTGTTTTCCTTGCCACCAAACAGTTTGCTCATCAGCCCTTCCTCCTCCTCGCGGCGCTTGAGAAAGTCTTCGCTCAACTTGATGTAATACAAGCCTTCGGCCCGGTTCCGGTCCTCTACCAGCAGGCCCATGCGGTCGATGGCAAGACCAATCCGCCGCCAGGTACGTGCGAAATTTTCAGGCACCACCAGGACCTGCCCGCCTTCAACATCCTGGAGGACGGTTTGCTTTGTCGCTTTTTTTACCACAGTGGCTTTTTTGGCCTCGTCCTCATTCATCCCCCGGAAGACGAGGAAGCGCAGCATCATCTCCGCTTCCAGCTCCGGATCGGAGGCGCGTGGCTGCCAGCGTGTTTCGACCACTTCTGTGGGCAAATCCTCATTGATGGCGACCTCCTCGAGCCCCTGATGCGTGATATACAGGCGTGTTTTATCGGGATCATCCGTCCGTTCGAGCCGGGCCCGATAACTGTCCATCAAACTGGAGGAATACAACTTGTTCAGCAAACCGGCGAGCCAACTCGAGGATTTGTAGACCTCATCTTTCAGCCAGCTGGTTTGTACAATCCCGAGGGTGGGATCCTTGTATTTGATTTCAAACCCCTGACTGCGAAAGAAACCCTGTATTTCCCGCCAGATGACCTCGGGGCTTGCGTCAATCTCCAGCCAGCGCAGGCCATCTTGTTGTACCAGTTTTCCGCCAGGCGTGGCGGGTAACAACGAAGGGTCGCGTTTTACCCCGCCTGCCCGCGCGGAACGGGATGAAACACTCTGACCCGTCGTAACCACCGGCACTGCCAGGGTATCGGAACCCTCCGGCCGCGTCAGTTCCGGCGGCACTTCCAGGGGGCGATCCGCCTCCCGGTTTACACGATATTTGCCTTTCTCCGACGAGGTGCTGCAGGCACTCAGTGTGATCACCAGCAACAGCCAGACCAATCGTTTTTTGTGTCCTAACATCGACATAACAGTCCTCACGGAAAAATGGTTTTATAACAGGCCGGCTTGTTCCAGCACCTGCCGGAGTCTGGTCTGGTGACTTTCGGATAATTCGGTCAGGGGCAAACGGATCCCCGCGGGGATCATCCCCATGGCATACAACGCCCATTTAACCGGGATGGGGTTTGCCTCCAGAAACAGGTTGGTATGCAGTGGCATCAACTGCTCATTGATTTCCCTCGCCTTGGTACTGTCACCGGCCAGCGCCGCCGCACACATTGCATGCATTTGCCGCGGTGCCACATTGGCGGTAACGGAAATGTCGCCCCGCCCCCCGGCCAGGATCAGTTCCACCGCGGTGGCATCGTCACCGCTGTAGACCTCGAATTGCTCACCGCAGCGACGCATGATTTCCCTGGCCCGCTCGATATCGCCGGTTGCCTCCTTGATACCAATGATATTGGGTACTTCAGCCAGGCGCTCGACTGTCTCCGGCAGCATATCCACCGCTGTGCGGCCCGGCACGTTGTACAGGATCTGGGGAACATCGACCGCTTCGGCCACCGCCCTGAAATGGCGGTACAACCCTTCCTGGGTCGGTTTGTTGTAATACGGCGTCACCAGCAGGCAGGCGTCTGCCCCCGCTTCCCTGGCACAGCGGGTCAGGTCGATCGCCTCGCGGGTGGAATTGGAACCCGTACCGGCAATTACCGGAATCCGCCCGGCGCTGAATTCGACCACCTGCCGGATCACCTTACAATGTTCTTCTTCGTCCAGGGTGGCGGACTCACCGGTGGTGCCCATGGCAATAATCGCATCCGTACCGTTTTCAACGTGGAAACCCACCAGACGGGCCAGCGCATCTTCATCCACGCTTCCGTCAGGGTGCATCGGGGTCACCAGCGCCACCATGCTGCCTTGAAACATTACCCTTCTCCACAAAAAAGGGTCATGGTACTTGGGCGGCCGGTTTGTGACAAGGACAGCTTGATAAGAGAACCCTGTGGAGGCATAAAATACTCAAACTCAACAAATGCTCCGCTTCGGAGTAATGTCGGGCTTTTCGTATCAATTTTGTTCTCACGAGGTAGCCATGGACGAAAAGGGCGGTAAAAGCGTACGTGAAATACGCATCAACCCCATTATTCCCACCGAATCGGTATTGATTGCCACGGCACGCAGCATGCGCCCGCGCCACAGTGAAGCCCCCGCACCCCGCGACACCCGAGCCCATGTGGAAACCTGCCCTTTTTGCCGCGGGAATGAGGACAAAACCCCACCGGAAATCCTGCGCTACCCGCCGGAAGGGGAATGGGAAATCCGCATGGTTGAAAATCTCTTTCCCGTGCTGGGCAATGACGAACGCAACCAGAGCGGGCTGGTGTTCGGCCTGCAGCAGGCCATCGACGGGTATGGGCGGCATGAGGTGATCATCGACCATCATCTGCATGGCATTGCAGTGCACGAGATGTCTGAGGAGCACCTCGCGGCACTATTCAGCATTTACAAAGACCGGATTGGGCAACTCTATGCCTCGGACGACCGCCTGAAATATGTGCTGGTATTCAAGAATTTCGGCCCGGAAGCGGGCGCCAGTATGGCACATACCCACAGCCAGATAATCGCCCTGCCGGTAGTGCCGCAGAATTTGCAGGACGAGGTGAACAACAGCCGGGCCTATTACGACAAACATCACCAGTGTATTTTCTGCACCCTCATCAATGAGGCATTGACTTTTGAAACCACCATATATGATCGGGAATCGGGGGAAATCCTGCGGCGCATCAACGTGGGGCAGTACGTGGTGGAGCGTGGCGAAAAATTCATCGCGATCAAGCCGTTTGCCAGCCGCTATGAATGGGAAGTCCATATCCTGCCGCTGCAACATAACAGTGATTTTCTCGACAGCAGCGATGCCTGTCTGCAGGATCTGGCGCGCGTGATGAAACGCACGATGGCAAGGCTGGACGCCGTTATCGGTGGCGCCCAGTATAATTACTTTCTCCATTCCCGCCCCCGCGGCAAGGCCTACGAGGATTGTGAAGCCAGTTATCACTGGCACCTGGAGATCTGCCCCCGTACCAGCATCCCGAGCGGTTTTGAGCTGGGATCCGGGCTTTTCGTCAACACCATCAGCCCGGAAGAGGCCGCCGAACAACTGCGCAGTGTCAATCTCGAGGAAAACATCTAAATGACAGGAGTCTGGTTTTGTTATAATACGGTGTTCGTTCCTGGCAATCTCTGAATAACTGTGCGGATGTTTTTTCAGTCAAAGAAGGAAAAAAATGACGATAGCAACAGGCAGGCAAGTTCCTGATTTCACTCTCCCCGCCACCTCCGGGAAGGAAATCAGCCTGTCCGGTTTCAAGGGAAAAAATGTGGTACTGTATTTCTATCCCAAGGACAGCACCCCCGGCTGCACCCGTGAAGGGCAGGACTTTCGTGACCACCATGCCAGGTTCAAACGGCAGAACACCGTCATCCTCGGTGTTTCCCGGGACAGTGTGAAGTCACATGACAATTTCAAACAAAAGCAGAAGTTTCCGTTTGAACTGCTGTCGGATCAGAATGAAGAGGTGTGTAAACTGTTCAATGTAATTAAAATGAAGACCCTGTATGGCAAAAAAGTGCGAGGCATCGAGCGCAGCACTTTTCTGATCGACACGGATGGCAAATTGAGACAGGAATGGCGCAAGGTCAAAGTGGATGGCCATGTGGCAGAGGTCCTGCAAGCCGTCAAAAACCTAAACAAATCCCAGATTCAATAATATGTCTGATAGTCTGTTTGTTCTGGACTCCAATGTCCTGATGCACGACCCTGCCGCCTTGTTCCGATTCCAGGAACACGATCTCTACCTACCGATGATGGTGCTGGAGGAGCTGGACCGAAACAAGAAGGGCAACACCGAAGTGGCACGCAACGCCCGCCAGGCAAGCCGTTTTATGGACGAGCTGATGAGCGGTGTTTCGCACGCAGAGATTGAGGAAGGTCTGCCGCTCAACCGCGTCGTATCGAAGCTGGGGAATGGCCATCTGGATGCGGATCGTTTGAGCGGCCGCCTCTTTTTCCAGACCATCTCCTACCCCGACACCCTGCCGGACTACCTGCCCGGTAACCTGCCGGACAACAATATTCTCGGCACAACCCTGGCCCTGCAGCAGAAATTCACCCAACGCCGCATCACCCTGGTTACCAAGGACATCAACCTGCGGATCAAGGCAGCAGCGGTGGGGATCCACGCGGAGGATTACCACAACGACAAGGTGCTGGAAGACGTGGATCTGCTCTATACCGGTTGCTATGAGATCAGCCCCGACTTTTGGGAAAGCCATGCCAAAGACATGGACTCCTGGCTGGAGGAAGGCCGCACCTTTTACCGTATTCATGGCCCGGATACGCAGCACTGGTCACCCGGCGAATTCATCTACAGCAGCGATGGCAACTTCGAAGCAATCGTGCGCCAGGTCGATGAGGACAAAGCCGTGATTGAAACCGCCAAAGACTATACCAGTGCCTCCAATGCGATATGGGGGATTACTGCGCGCAACCGCGAACAGAACTTCGCCCTCAACCTCTTGATGGATCCCGACATCGATTTTGTCAGCCTTATCGGCATGGCGGGCACGGGAAAAACCCTTCTCACTCTGGCCGCCGGGCTGGAACAAACACACGAGGACAACCGCTATGCGGAAATCATCATGACCCGTGTCACCATTCCGGTAGGCGAGGACATCGGCTACCTGCCGGGTACGGAAGAGGAGAAAATGACCCCCTGGATGGGCGCCTTGATGGATAATCTTGAAGTACTGACCAAAACCGAGGGCGGTGGTGACTGGGGGCGTGCCGCCACCAACGATCTGCTGAGTCAGCGGATCAAGATCCGCTCGGTCAACTTTATGCGTGGCCGCACCTTCCTCAACCGTTTCATCATTATCGATGAGTCGCAGAACCTGACCTCCAAGCAATTAAAAACCCTGATCACCCGTGCCGGCCCCGGCACCAAGGTTGTCTGCCTCGGCAACATCGCCCAGATCGACACACCCTACCTGACGGAAACCACTTCCGGCCTGACCTATGTGGTGGATCGCTTCAAATCATGGACCCACAGCGGCCACGTCACCCTCATCCGAGGAGAACGCTCCAGACTGGCGGACTATTCGTCGGAAATACTCTGAGACAGGTGGTGACGGGGTACAGCGGATCTATGCTTCGCCGGCAGCGACACTTTCGTCACTGGCCCGGGGCCAGGCCGCCAGAACCGCGTTTACCAGGGTGGCAAGCGGAATCGCAAAGAACACCCCCCAGAACCCCCACAAGCCGCCAAACACCAGGACACTGACGATGATCGCGATGGGGTGCAGATTCACGACCTCGGAAAAAAGCAGCGGCACCAGAACATTCCCGTCCAGCGCCTGGATCACGGCATACACCACCATCAACACCGCAAAATCGGTTCCCCATCCCCATTGAAAATAGGCCACCACCGCCACCGGTACGGTCACCACCGCAGCACCGATATAGGGCACGATCACCGAAAGCCCCACCACCGCAGCCAGCAGGATTGCGTATTTCAGGCCGAGGATGGCGAAGGCAACATAGCTGACCCCACCGACGATCAGGATCTCCCAGAACTTGCCGCGAACATAATTACCCAGCTGCCTGTCCATTTCATCCCAGACTTGCGAGGCAAGCTGCCGGTCCTGTGGCAGCATGGCGGAGAACCACTTGAGAATTTTCGTCTTGTCCTTGAGAAAGAAAAACACCAGCACCGGTACCAGCACGAGATAAATCAGTATGGTGATAATCTGGTTTACCGAAGCCAGCGAACTGCTCAACAGAAGCTGCCCCAGCCCCGCCAGCTCCCGGTTCAACAGCTCGATCAGATCCTGGACCTGCTTCTCACTGATAAAGCTGTAATGTTCAGGCAACCGCAACAACATTTCCTTTGCCACCATGAGATGATTGGGCAACTCCCGCAGCAGTTCAGTCACCTGGACGGAGAGCAACGGCACCACGCCGAACAGCAGAAACACGACGAATGCACAGAATACGCTGAACACCATCACCACTGCACGTAACCGCCGCGTGCCTCTTTGCTCCATGAAACGCACCACCCCTTCCAGCAGGAAAGCGATCACCAACGCCGCCAACACCGGCGCCAGCATGTGCCCCATGGTAAGAACCACGGTAAAGCCGACAACGAGAATTAATAAAAGAAGAATGGCCTGGGGGTCGGAAAAATAACGCCGATACCAGCGTTTCAGAATTTCCAGCATCAGCCTAGTTATCCTTGTTGCTGCCCGAATATGATTCGTACATACGGCGGAAAATATCTTCCAGTTCGTTGATAACCTCCACCGCGTCGCGTCCCTGAATCATATGCTGCGCCACCAGCGCGGAGGTTTCATGCAGCATGGAATCCTTGTTGAGCATGGGATAAGTGGCCGACAACCGCTTCACTGCTGCAATCACACTCTCTTCTTCTGGCCGCTGGATATCCAGGGGTGTTTCGGGCACGGAAGACTCGGCGGGATAACGTTCTGCAAGAAACATGGCAAAATCCTGCAGACTGGTTTGAGCCTCCCCGTTCATCTGGCGAAAACAATTGAGCAGTTTTTTTTCGCGTTTGTTCAAATAATCTCGTCCTGGTGGGATTTACAATAATTCCGGGCGAAATTCAACAGTTCATCCATGGCGCGCACGCGGAATTTTTGTTTTTGATGGACGAAAGAGAAGGGGCGGTCGATAGGGGGATCCAGTTGCACCGCGACGAGGGTGCCCAGTTTCAACTCCTTCTGGATGGTCGCCGAGGAGAGAATGGAAACGCCCATGCCCGCTTCGACAGCACCCTTGATGGCTTCCAGACTGCCAAGCTCCATGGTGATATTCATGTCACTGGGAAAAACGCCCGCCATTTGCAGATTGCCGATCATCACCTCACGGGTACCGGAACCTTCTTCGCGGCAAATGAACGGATAATCGGCCACCCGCTGGATCGGCACCACTTCTTCTTTTGCCAGTTCATGCGTGGGGGAAACAATCAGCACGAGGTGATCGGTACGGCATTTTTCCACCACCAGATTTTTATTGTTTACCGGTGCCTCCACCACCCCGAGATCGATGGTGTTGTTCTCAACCATATTGACGATGCCGTCGGTATTGGCCACCTTCAGGCGCACCACGATATCCGGATATTTGGACTTGAAATCGCCCAGCAACGCCGGCAGCATGTACTCGGCAACCGTGGTGCTGGCCCCGATGATGAGCACGCCGCTGATATCACCCGTCAGCTCGCGTACCTTGTTGTCCATTTCCGCATATAATTCGAAAATTTTCTCGGCACACTCGAAAACCCGCTGTCCGGCTTCGGTCAGACTGATACGGTTGTGGGTACGGTCAAACAAACGGGTATTGAACTGCTCCTCCAGCTGCCGCACCTGAAAGGTCACCGCCGGCTGAGTCATGTGCAATTCCTCTGCCGCCTTGGTAAAACTCAACAACCGTGCGACGGTCTGGAACACCTGTAAACGTCTATCTGCCATTTTAACCCCCTTGGCTTATCCTCTGTTCTTTACCAATATCCTGGAAAATGATCCGCAGCGGGTGGGCATTCTCAGGCCGATAACTATTATCTATATCGCTATTGGCAAAACCGGGGAACAAATGTTAGCACAAGTCAGGAAAGAATATTCAATCAGCAGCAGCCTCACGCGCACGGCGGACTGCCATGCGCGCGAGGCTGATACCACCTGTTTCACCCTGTTCAGGCATAACGCCTGTACATGAAGGCGTAATACATCACCGGAATAACCACCAGGGTCAACAAGGTGGACACCAGGATGCCAAAGATCAAAGAAATGGCCAAACCTTTGAATATGGGATCACCCAGGATGAACAAGGCACCCAACATCGCGGCCGCACCCGTGAGGATGATCGGCTTGGCCCGTACCGCACCGGAACGGATAACGGCTTCGGCAAAAGGGACCCCTTCGGCGACCTGCTGATTGATAAAATCCACCAGCAGAATGGAATTGCGCACGATAATCCCGGCCAGGGCGATCATACCAATCATGGAAGTGGCGGTAAATTTGGCTCCCAGCAGCGCATGCCCCGGCATTACCCCGATGATGGTCAGGGGAATCGGCGCCATGATGATCAAGGGCACCAGATAGGAGCGGAACTGCCCGACCACCAGCAGATAGATTAACAACAGACCGACGGAATAAGCGATCCCCATGTCCCTGAAGGTCTCGAAAGTAACCTGCCATTCACCATCCCACTTGAGGCTGTAGCGATAGGGATTGGCCGGGGGGTTGATCAGCGTCTGCTCCAGCGGCCGCCCGGACGCCACCGGCACATCACCCAGCGAGGCAAAAATCTCAAACATGGCGTAGAGCGGGCTGTCGATCTCCCCTGCCATATCCCCGGTAACGAAAACCACCGGCAACATGTCTTTGTGATAAATGGCGTTCTCACGGCGGGTTTCCACCAGCTTCACCACCTCGGCAATCGAGAACAGTTTGCCCTGTTTGCCCCGCACCTTCAGTGCCAGCAGATTATCGAGTTGCGCCTTGTCTCCCACCTTGAATTCCAGCCGGATCGGCAAGGGGTATTTCATGTTACCGGCATGGAGATAACTGATATCCTCGCCACTCAGTGCAGCCGACAGCGCAGCAACAATGGACTGCTGGCTGACACCAAGTTGGGCCGCCCGTTGTTGATCCACGGCAACAATCAGCTTGGGCGCCTCAGCTTCAATCGTGTCATCCACATCCACCACGTCCGGGGTTTTCTCGAACTCGGCACGCACTTTTTTTGCCACATCGAGCTGGCCGCCGTAATCGAGCCCATAGATTTCAGCCACCAGGGGCGACATCACCGGCGGGCCGGGAGGAACTTCCACAATTTTCACATTGGCGTTGTATTTCCTGCCGATCGCCTGCAGGGGTTCGCGCACCGAGAGGGCGATTTCATGGCTCTGACGTTCCCGCACGTGCTTGTCCTGCAGATTCACCTGAATATCACCCATATTCGAACTGCGCCGTAAATAGTACTGGCGTACCAGACCATTGAAATTGATCGGCGAGGCGCTCCCGGCATAAGCCTGGTAATCGGTCACCTCCGGGACGCCGGCAAGGTAACGCCCGAGTTCCCCCAGCACCTTTGCGGTCTGCTCTACTGGCGTGCCCTCCGGCATATCCACCACCACCTGGAACTCCGACTTGTTATCGAACGGCAGCATTTTCAGAATCACCAGCTTGACGCCCGCCAGCCCAACGGACAACACGATGAGCACCGTGATTCCGATAGCCAGCCAGCGCCGGTTTTTTCTGCCCGCTTCCCGTTGTAAAAAGGGGCTGACATAGCGGTTGAACACATTGTAGAGGCGGCTCTCCTCGGCAAGATCATCGACCGAATGGCCGTGTTTGCCCGCCAGCAGTTTGTTGGCCAGCCAGGGAGTGACCACGAACGCCACCACCAGGGAAATCAACATGCCGACACTGGCATTGATGGGAATGGGGCTCATGTAGGGACCCATCAGGCCACTGACAAACGCCATCGGAATCAATGCGGCAATCACGGTAAAGGTGGCCAGAATGGTGGGCCCGCCGACTTCGTCCACCGCCCCCGGGATCACCTCGGTAAGACGCTTGCCGGGATAAAGCTGCATGTGGCGGTGGATGTTCTCGACCACCACGATGGCATCGTCCACCAGAATACCAATGGAAAAAATCAGGGCGAAAAGCGAAACACGGTTGAGGGTGAAACCCAGACCCCAGGAGGCAAAAAGGGTGATCGCCAGGGTGATGATCACCGCCAGGCCGACGATCACCGCTTCCCGCCGCCCCAGAGCGAACAACACCAGCAACACCACGAAGGTCGTGGCAAACATCAACTTGCCAATCAGCTTTTGTGCCTTGGCATTGGCGGTTTCCCCGTAATTGCGGGTCACTGTGACGTTCACCCCTTCGGGGATGAAAATGCCTTTCAGCTGCCCGATCCGCTCAATCACCTGTTCGGCGATTTCGACTGCGTTGGTACCCGGCTGTTTGGCAATCGCAACGGTCACGGCGGGGAACTCACCCTGTTGATGGATACCCTTGTCTGCTGCGGCAGGACCGGTCCCCATCCAGGCATACTGTTCCGGCTGATCGGGACCCCGCCGCACTTCGGCAACATCACGCAGATAGACCGGCTTGTTTTTGTGGACGCCGACAATCAAATCACCCACTTCCTCGATATTACTGAGGAACACCCCTGCCTGCACCAGGATCTCGCGGTTGTCCGTCACCATATAACCGGATGGCCGGGTGGCGTTGCTCTGCTGCAAGGCGCGGCGCAAGTCCTCAATTGCCAGGCCATATCCCGCCAGCCGGCTGGGCTCGAACAAGACATGCACCACCTGATCAGGGGCGCCAAGGGTATAGATGTCGCGTGTCCCCTCGACCCGTTTCAGCTCGGCTTCGAGGGCATGCGCCACCTTGCCCAGATCATAGGCCCCCCGCATTTCATCATCGGTCCATAACGTCAGGGAGATGATCGGGACGTCATCGATCCCTTTGGGTTTGATCACAGGCTGCGCCACCCCCAGCCCGGGCGGCAGCCAGTCCCTTTTGGAGTAAAGCGCGTTGTACAGGCGGACAATCGCCTGGGTACGATCCTCACCCACCTTAAACTGCACTGTGAGCACCGACATGCCCGGTTGCGATACCGAATAGACGTGTTTGAGGCCTTCCAGCTCAGAAAGGATCTGTTCCGCCGGGGTGCTCACCAGCTCTTCCACCTCTCGGGCGGACGCACCGGGAAAGGCGATAAAGACATTGGCAAAGGTCACGTTGATTTGCGGCTCTTCTTCCCGCGGAGTGATCAGAACCGCAAACACGCCCAGCAGAAAACCCACCAGCGCCAGCAAGGGGGTGATTTCCGATTGCAGAAAGGCCCGGGCCGTCTTCCCGGAAATACCAAGGGGGGCACTCATTCCGCATCCTCCGGTTGCTGTGCCTTCAAGCGGGCCACCGCCTGGATGGGATCGAGCGCGATTTTCTCACCCTCCCCGAGTCCCGCCAGAATAATGACCTTGCCATCGGGCAAATGTCTTCCGACACGAACCTGCCTGAAATGCAGACGACCCGCCTCGTCGAGCGTATACACCGCCTGCACTTCGCTGCGATGCACCAAAGCCGCACGGGGGACGACCAGTTTGGGCTGCTCATCGATGGCAAACGCCACCTTGGCAAACATGCCGGGATAAACATGAAAATCCCCTTTGGGCAAATTCACACGCACAACGAAAGTGTGACTGTCCGGATCCGCAAAAGGGCTGATGGTGAGGGAGTCCGCCTTGATATTCAACGCGACCGGCCGTTCCAAAATGACGCGCGCCTGTTTTTTCTTCCGGATGATGTTGATCATGTCTTCCGGAACATTCACCGTCACACGCAACGATTCCAGCGAAATTCCGGTAAACAGCTTCTGACCGACATTCGCAACTTCACCCACTTCGATATGGCGTTTCACCACTATGCCGCTGTAAGGGGCACGTACGCGTGTGTTTTCCAGATTCTCCCTGGCCTGATCCCGCTTTGCCCTGCCAGCCTCCAGTCGCGCCTTGGCCTTGTCCAGTGCCGACTTGGAAACAAGCTTTTTGGCATACAAATCCTTGATCCGCCGATAATCCGATTCGGCTTCCTTGTAGTTTGCCTGGGCGGCGTCATATTGGGCCCGCTGCTCGGTATCACGGAACTGCAGAAGAATCGCGCCCTTTTCCACGAAATCGTCCACATCGTAGTTGACCCTGATCACCCGGCCATGGGTCTGGGCAGACACCGTCGCCTGTTTTACCGCCTCTATCAAACCATCCAGCACACGCTCACGGCTGACGGTTCGGCTTACCACCTCTGCCGTCTTCAACTCGAACGGCTCTGCCGCTGAAAGGGTGAATGGCAACATCATCATGATGAACAGGAAAAGCCCTGAACGGGCTGGTTGGCCTTGACTCAACGACATGCTGAATTCCTCTTGGCTGTGAGATCCTTAAAGTTTAAGTAACAGGGAAATCATGCTCCGGGTTTATCCCAAGCCGGAAACAGAGAACAGCGAACGACACAGATCACCTACATTGTTTACCGAATTGCAGATATAACCCTTTTATGACAACCCATATTAATTTTTATAACCCAGACGCGACTATATTAGCGTTTTCTAATATTTTCAAGACTTTTGCCCGGGTTTTTTCTTTCCATAGACAAAATTCAGGTACGGAAATGTTATTGCCGAAAATGTCACTCTCTTTGCCGGTATTCAATTTCCGGCTTTGCCAGTACAATGCCGTGTTTTTCAAAACAGCACACTCCATTATGGCCCAATATATCTACACAATGAACCAGGTGAGCAAGGTTGTTCCGCCGAAGCGCACCATCCTCAAGGACATTTCCCTGTCATTCTTTCCTGGCGCAAAAATCGGTGTGCTGGGGCTCAATGGCGCCGGCAAATCGAGCCTGTTGCGTATCATGGCGGGTATCGATCAGGAGTACGAGGGTGAGGCACGCCCCCAGGCCGGGATCAAAATCGGCTTTTTGTCCCAGGAACCCGAACTGGATCCGGACAAAGACGTACGCGGTAACGTGGAAGAGGGTGTTGCCGGGCTGAAAACGATGCTGGATCGCTTTAACGAGATCAGTATGAAATTTGCCGAACCCCTCTCCGATGATGAAATGAACGCTCTTCTGGAAGAACAGGGCAAACTGCAGGATGCCATCGATGCCGCCGGCGCCTGGGAAGTGGAACGAAAACTGGAAATCGCGGCCGACGCCCTGCGCCTGCCACCCTGGGATGCCGACGTGAGCAAGCTTTCCGGGGGGGAGCGGCGCCGGGTCGCCCTCTGCCGCCTGTTATTGTCAAATCCCGATATGTTGTTGCTGGATGAACCGACCAACCACCTGGACGCGGAATCAGTCGCCTGGCTGGAACATTTTCTCCACGACTATCCGGGTACGGTGGTGGCGGTCACCCATGATCGCTATTTCCTCGATAATGTCGCCGGCTGGATTCTGGAACTCGACCGGGGTCACGGCATCCCGTGGGAGGGCAATTACTCCTCCTGGCTGGAACAGAAGGAAAAACGCCTGGAAATCGAAGAGAAGCAGGAGAATGCCCGTATCAAGGCGATGAAGGCGGAGCTGGAATGGGTGCGCAGCAATCCGAAGGGCCGCCATGCCAAGAGCAAGGCCCGTCTGGCAAGGTATGAGGAGCTGAGCGCCCAGGCCCATCAGGCACGCAACGAAACCCAGGAACTGTTTATTCCGCCGGGTCCCCGTCTGGGCGATCTGGTGATCGAGGCCAAAGGAATCAGCAAGGGTTTTGGCGACCGCCTGCTGGTGGAGAACATGAGCTTCAATCTGCCGCGTGGCGGGATTGTCGGTGTCATCGGCCCGAATGGTGCCGGCAAATCCACCCTGTTTCGCATGATCGTGGGTGAGGAACAACCCGATGCCGGTGAACTGCGGATCGGCCCCAGCGTGCAACTGGCTTATGTGGATCAAAGCCGTGACACACTGGATGCGAAAAAAACGGTGTGGGAGGAAATTTCCGACGGTCAGGATATTATCACCATCGGCAAGGTTGAGATCCCCTCACGTTCCTATGTGGGGCGTTTCAATTTCAAAGGCAGCGATCAGCAAAAGTATGTCGGCGATCTCTCAGGCGGGGAACGTAACCGGGTTCATCTGGCCAAACTGCTGCGCAGTGGTGGCAATGTTCTGTTACTGGACGAACCCACCAATGATCTGGACGTGGAAACCCTGCGCGCCCTGGAAGAAGCCCTGCTGGAATTCGCCGGTTGCGTCATCGTGATTTCCCACGATCGCTGGTTCCTGGATCGTATTGCCACCCATATACTGGCATTCGAAGGTGACAGTCAGGTTGTCTGGTTTGAAGGGAATTATGCGGATTATGAGGCGGACAAAAAGCGCCGCCTCGGTGACAACAGTGAGCAACCGCACCGTATTCGCTACAAAAAACTGTCTAAATAGGCGTTCCGAATACCAGATCATTTAACATTATTGGCAGATTCTGGTTTCGCATCAGGACCAGAGGTCTTTTACATGACACGCTGTAAATACAGTCGTTCCCGCACATCCATGTGCTCCACGACACTTGTA
>JALVOC010000231.1 GCA_027032075.1 Chromatiales bacterium
CAGGACGGTTTGGTTGGTGAGGCTATCTATCAATTTCTCTAACCGGTCTTGAATCATGGTATGCTCGCTAAGTGATTGTTTTGCAACAAAAACGCGAACATATTGAGAAGCTTTGTCAAGCTTTTTTGTGCAATTTGCCAACTTTTTTACACCGCCATCGAGCCCGAAACACTCCATGATTTGGGGAGAAAATTTCTTACTCGAAAATTCTATTATTGTGTATTTTGCGCAGTTAGACAGCGCTATAGCACCTTTCTGTGCGGATCCTACTCAGGAGGTCGGCTTATTGAGCCGGACACCGTTGTGCGGTCATTTTGTTTTTGATGTACTTGGCGCGGGAGGCGTTGACAATCTTCCATGGCTAGTCAACCCATCGCCAGCGAATATGATAGATGAATTGCGAGAAGAAGGATTTGCGCCTATTACTTGGCCGCCGCGATAACTGGAAAGGGCTCTCTCGATGCGAAGACTATCGGCGCTTGTTATTGTTCTATTTATCGTTGCGGGTTGTGATGAAACTCAGTTGCTTCCTGAACGACCTACTAATGTTCCTGAGTCAGCGGTATGGGGTGGCGGTGTTGATGGTGGCAGTTGGCTCGTTTGCAAGCTGAGAAAGGAAAGGTCTGCTTATGCATGTGAAATTTACTGGGACTCTGATGGTACATTATGGGCAAAGGGAACCTATTTACTGAGAAAAGTTAATTGGGATGAAGGACAAAAACGCTCCATCTATATCGAGGCAGAAGGAGCTCCGGAGATCGTTTTTAATTATTTCGATGGGCAAATTATTCATTTGAAAGGGAAGTTTGTGCTAGTACCTCATGGCATCATTGATTCCCCCTTTGGCGATGGTCATGGCAAGAAGCAACAATACGATCTAGGTGAGCCAGTCGGCCCTGAATCGGAATACTGAGGTTATTCTCAATCCAGGATGACTTCTAAGCTCCCCCGCAACGCTTTTTGATCGTTATCCATCAACCGCCCCATGGTCCTGATGACCAGGGGCTTTTCAATAGTGGTGATGACCGGCTTGATGGCCGAGGGCTTGAGCAGGCCGGCGGCTTGCCAGTCCTGCACGACCACCTCACCGATGATCGCCGTGGGTTTGATCTGGCTGGTCACGGCCATGATGATGAGATCGGGCCGTTCGCTGTTGTAGGCCTTGGAACTGATCACCACCGCCGGGCGCTTCTTGGTGGCGGTCTGGTCCGTGAACGGAAATGGCACCAGGACGATATCGCCAAACTCAAAGGGCGTCATAGACGGTATCGTCCGGGTTGTCCCATACCTTCCGCAAACTCGGCTCCGCCGCTTTCGCCGCCGCGTGCGTCAATTGCCGGTCCTGATCACGCTGCTTGATGAAGTCGATAAAGTCTTCCACTTCCGCAATACGATCCGGCGGCAGGGCTTCGAGCTTGTCGATTAGCTCACGTATGTGGTTGCGTTCTGTAGCCATAGTTGAATCCTCTCAGCTTGCTTTGCGTTTCTCGCCTTCCTCGCTGTCCAGGGGTTGGAAACGGTCCTTCAGGATGAAAAAGTCCAGCACCGCACCTCACATCCTCCCGGCCCTCGGCTTCGGGAACCGGCCGGCCGATCTTCGGAAACTCCGCCAGCTTCTCGACTGACGCGACGATCCGCTCGGTAAAGCGCCGGGCGTAGTACGGCGAGTCTTTGGCGATGTAGGCCTTCAGGTTCCGGATATCGGCTCTGGCCCGGCGCGACCACTCAATCACCACGGCCCAGCAGCTCGGCCTTGACCTGCTCGTGCGGGATGGTGCGGCCTGCCTTGATGTCGGCCAGCCCTTCCTCGATCTTCTGCTTCACATACAGCTCGTACATGATGTCGTCCCAGGTGGCCTGCTCGGGCAGTTGCTCGATGATTTTCCGGGCGGCGTCTTTGGCGCTTGACATAGGCTCGTTCTCCATCGTTTGCGTTTAACAGTTCACTTGGCAGCGGTGCGGGCCGTATCCCAACGGCGGGCCTGGTACTTGATAATCAGGCTTTCCAGGACCTCCATCACGACCCGCTGTTCCTCGTCGGGCAGTTGGCTGACCGCCTCGAACTGGAGCGCCAACTCGTCGCTGGGGCCACGTTCATGTTCCTCGAATAACAAGAAGTCGGTGCTGACGTTGAGCGCCAGGGCGATCTTTTTGAGCACGTCCAGCGATGGCTGAGCCTGGCCGGTCTCGTACTTCTTCAGGCTGTTGACGTGGATCCCGATGGAATCCGCCATCTGTTGCTGGGTCAGGCCCCGCTCTTTACGCAGGGCAAATCAGTCGTGCGGGTAGGCTCATGGTCAAAAATATGGTGATTGCTGAGGCCATCATGATACCACCGGTATACGAAGCTGTTTGACAAAAGCCCATACGAGTGTACTAGAATAAGACATATCTATGGTCTCGACAAGGAGAACAAGGGTCCCCAAATCCCCAGATAGAGGCATGCTGACCACCCAAGGGGGTGATCAATCCGATCAAGATCGGCCTACATCTCTTGATTTCGGGCGATTTTGATGCTCAGACAGTGAGGCAGGGGCGAACAGGGCCTCGAAATCGGGGTGAAGCTCATGTTTCGGCGCAATGATGCTGTTTTCAGGCGCACTTATCCTGTGCGAGCTGATCTTTGAGCACAAGCCGTCCCGCAGATGCGGTCAAACAGGCGGTGGGTCCAATGCCTCCAGGGCCACAAGCACCTGTTCCAATAATCTCCGATGTCTCTCCCTGAGTTTCACAAAGAGCTGTCGCCCCGTTCGGACCACTTTTGCCGCCAGGCCATACAAGCGCCAGCGTATCGTGATGGCGCGATGCCGGGCCAGTTCTTCCGGCAACAGATGCCGCATCAGCGCAAACAGGTTATAGGAAAGGGCCG
>JALVOC010000232.1 GCA_027032075.1 Chromatiales bacterium
CCCTTGTTAAGGGAGGGGGCCATTAACGGCGGACTGCGCCTTGTCTTGGGGCATTTGCGGGCCTCTGATAGGTGCACTTTATACGTTACACCACACTAGGGTGCTGTGTAGCTGCGCTCAATCGGTACATTTCGAGCATTTTGAAGGACTTTCTGAGCATGGTATTTTTCATGGCATTATCGATTCGCAGGTAAATAACTCATTGAATATACAGGGTAAAAAGTCGGCACTCACAGGCAATGACTGGCACTGACAGGCATAACGGCTGAGGTTTCAAGTTCCCGGAAACAGGCGTAGACACTCAAGAAACACAGTAACGCAAGGACGCGGATCATGCCCCACTCGGCGGCCAGGATGGCCACCCTGGATGGGGATGTTGGTCGTTACCCACGTCACCGCTCCGAGTAAGCTCTTCTCTATTAGATCGTTGACGAGTAGTACCCGGCGTTCGCAGCGCATATAGCAGAACAGGGCAGGGAATTGCCGGGCTATGTGCAAAGGGAATTTGAAGAATTTCTCAAATGTGGCTGGCTGGAACATGGCTTTCTGCGGGTGCGCTGCGAGTCTTGTTTCACTGAGCACTTGCTCGCCTTCAGTTGCAAGCGTCGGGGTTTTTACTCCGGGCATCCTGCCCTCCACCTTACGGGCCGGCTTTCGACTGTTCAGAATTGCTCCCGGCGATTTTGTGCGCCGAACCGCAAGCACCGCGCCCTGGTAACACCAGCGAAGCGGGGCAAGGGCAGCAAGAAGGCCAGGGAATTGGATGAACCGCCAACACCTGCCGAACATCGTGCATCCATTTCAGGGTCGCTTACTGGCAAAGAGACGTGTATTGATTTTCAAAAGTTATACAGTTTCTCGCAATCTGTTCCCAATCTGTCACGCTCGCTCGGGTAGTTTCCGGGTATGGCATTGGGAGAATGTGATGTTACTGGGGAATTTGGATATCAGGAAGCAGGCTGTACAGCTACTACTGTTTGCAACAATGCTGATTGCTATCAATTTGATCGCTCCAGTTATTTCTGCTGTCGTTTTATTGCGCAAGGAAGTTTAATTTTTGGATTTTTAGAGAAAAATCATGCAGATTTTATTTCGTGGTACTCTATGGCTGATTCTGGTCTCGGCAAGTTTTCTGGCCGCCTGTAGCAGTGGAGGTGGCGGCAGCAACACATCGTCAAAGCCGGAACTGACCGTTTCCAGCCCGACCATCACGGAAGGTGATACAGGTACGTCAAGTCTTGATTTTGTTGTCAGCTTATCCAGAGCGGCCAGTACGGATGTAACCGTTGAATATGCGACAAGCGATGGCAGCGCCACAACTGCGGACAATGACTATGTTACAACCCCGACTACCACATTAACCTTGCCTGCCGGCAGTACCAGCGAAACGATCAGTGTCGTTGTCAACAACGATATTCGCGTCGAGCTGGATGAGACGATCCATCTTGGTGTAAGCAATATCTCAAGCAACGCCACACTGGGCACCACTCAGGCTGTTGGGACGATCATCAACAATGATTTCCCTCAAGTCAGCATCAGCAACGCCGAAGTGCAGGAAGGCGACAGCGGTTCGGTGGATATGGTGTTTAACATCAGTATGGATGTGGCGGGCATCGGTGATATCACCATGGACTACTCCACTAGCGACATCAGCGCCCGTTCCGGTGAAGATTACACCCAGGGCAATGGCAACCTGACGATCCCCGAAGGCGACACCTCGGCCGAGATCCGTGTTTCAGTCAACGGTGATACCACTCCAGAAGGCGATGAAACCTTTTCCATCGGCTTAACCAATTTATCCGCCAATGCTCGCTTTGAAAAAGATACCGCCCTGGGAACCATTCGCACGGATGAATTACCTCAAGTCTCTATCAGTTCGGCGAGCATTGACGAAGGGAACAGCGGCCAACGCCAGTTGAGTTTCAGTGTGACCTTGAGTCATCCTACGGTCGCTACGACAACCATCAATTATCAAACCGTGGATATCGGCAGCGCCACGGCTGGCGATGATTTCGTTCCTGTGGCCAACGGCTCCATCACCATCGCCCAGGGGGACACCCAGGGCACTATCCCGATAACCATTAACGGCGACACCATAGACGAACCGGATGAAACCTTTGAGGTGACACTCACTGCGGTTAGCGCCAATGCCGAATTGAACCCTTCTGCTACCACGGCCCTGGGGACGATTCGCAACGATGACGCTGTTGCCGGCAGCGGAGATGCACAGGTCTCGGTCAGAAACGTGGCTGCCCGTGAAGGCGCTGACGGAGAACAGCCCGTCCTGGTCTTTGATCTTGCAGTAAACCCGGTAGATAACCTTTCAGATATCACCCTGGATTATCAGACTGCTGATGATACAGCCACCACCAGCAACAATGACTACCAACCCATACCCTTATCCACCTTGACCATTCTCGCCGGCAACAACAGCGCGCAAATCGCCGTGACCATCAATGGCGACACGGATATCGAGAATGACGAGACCCTTAAACTGGAGTTAAGCAATATCTCGTCCAATGCCAGTCTGACTACGCCGGTGGCTTACGGCTTGATCATCGATGATGACGACCCAAGCCAGAGCCTGCCTCGCGTCAGCATTACACACTCAAGCGTGCTGGAAACCGATCAGAATACAACCGACATGTTGTTTACCGTGACTATCGTCGAGCCGGTAAACAGCATAGTGACTGTTGATTACACCACGGCAGATATCGCACCCACGCCCAGTGCCATAGGCGGTACGGACTATACGATCACCAATGGCACTCTAACCTTTCAGCCAAATGAGACCACGGCAACGATTGCGGTTCCGATCACGGGGGAAACCGCAATAGAAAACGATGAAACCTTTCACGTTATTCTGAGCAATCCATCCACTAATGTGGCCCTGGGTAACAGTATTGCCATTGGCACCATTATCAGCGATGAGCCGTTTACTTTCGTGAGCATTAACAATGCCAGTATTCTGGAAGGTAATGCCACGCAACAGGCTACCTTGCGCTTTACCATCAGTCTTAGCGCGCCCTCGCCACAACTGATTGAACTGGACTACCAGGCGCTGGATGGCACCGCATTGGTGGCGGATAGTGACTATGTGGGCGTAGCCACGACACGCCTGCAGATTCCCGCCGGTGACACCTCTGCCTTTATCGACATTACCATCAACGGTGACGATACAGCGGAGATCGACGAACAGTTCAGCGTAGAGTTGAGCAACATCACAGCCAATGCCGAAATCAGCGACGCTATTGGCGTAGGGACGATCACCAATGACGACAACGCCGGTGGCTGGAGTTTGCCACAGCCCCTCGACCCCCTGGCTGTGTTCAGCAACGGGTCCTTTCCAGCCGTGGCCATGAGTCCGGTAACCGGTGAAGCCATGGTGACCTGGTTTGTGAACGGATCCGGTAAAAGTAACCTGATCGCCCGTTACAGTCCGGCAAACGGCTGGGGCGCGGCGGAACTGGCTGCGCTGAATATATTCGGCAGTATATACAGTAGTCTGAATTTTGATGTCAGCATGGATGATAGCGGCAACGGTCATTTGATTCGCAATACTGCCGGATATGCTTTAGCCGAGATCAATGCACCCTTGACCGGTTGGGGACAGACCACGAATTTGACCGATGGCTTTGGTTCTTTCTCGTCAATATACGATATCGTCCTGGCCAGTAACGGCAGTGGGGAGGCTCTGGCCCGTTTTGAGTCTCTCAATGGCAGCGTCCGTGAGGCCAATTACGATCCCGCCGCGGGTTGGGGGTCGACCAGAACATCGACTTTCCCGTTTAGCGATCAAATGGAAATGGATGCCGCTGGTAACGTCATCACGATCTATCTAGAAAGGGGCACCGGTATTGTTGCGCGGCACTTCGATGCACGGAATCAGACCTGGAGTGACACGATACTGCTGAGTCAGGGCATCGCAGCTAATTCCACATTCGGTTTGACTCATCTGGATGTCAACGCAAACGGTACCGCGATTGCTGTCTGGCGAGCCTGGGGTCGTGACTGGCATGTCTATGCCAACTTGTATGATGGCGCCAGCTGGTCGGCGCCGATCATGCTGGATTCAGCCACCAGTTATGAACCGGTGGCGCCAAAAGCCACCCTGGATGCCAGCGGCAACGCCATTGTCATCTGGCTTAACAACGAAACCTTCCTTCAATCCGAATACAGCATTCGCTCGCGCCGCTATGACTTCAGCAGCGACAGCTGGTCGCCAGCGCTTGGCATGGAGTCGGATACCCTGGTCAATCCGCGTTTACGCAGTCGGCAGCTCGGTCCGGCAAATGGTCCGGTCGGTTTGCAGAATGAACTGGATGTGCCTGACTTAACCGGCAACGATAACGGCGATGCCATCATGGTCTGGTCAGAAGATGTGGATGATGACGGAACCCATACCGTGCGCGCCATGCAGTACACCACTGCCGACGGCTGGAGCGTACCGGAACCCCTCAGTAATGATGTCAACGGCGACACCAGCGTGCCGCAGGCGATTATGGACAACAACGGTAATGGCATTGCGGTATGGCAGCATCAGTTACCGTCCGACGCCATTATGGACTTCCATGTCTGGGGTGCGCGTTACACCGCGCCGCCATGAACAAGGTGCGGCACCATGAAGTAAGAAAGTCAGCACCATTTTCGATGCCCTCTGGGAAAGGGCATTTCAAGTAACTGTTTGAATAGCCATTGGGACGTTCTATCGTCAATCTCGACGTGGCAGGCCTCAAAGTTATGAGGTAAATTCCAGGATTCAGGCCTTTTTATGATGTGGATTATTCTCGCTTGACAGCAGTGTCTTTTACGAATGTATTGTATAGTTTCCTGGTTTGCGAAGAAGGCCTGGTATGTAGCCTGGCATCAAGTACCTGACAGAGCTGTTTGTATGCTTTTTCGATTTGATCGACCTGTCCAACTTTTTCATAACAACGCATTAAACCCTGATAAAATGCCTCAGTCAGCTCATCCAGGCTCAACGCCACAAGGTAAATATCAATCGCCTTTTGGCATTGATTAACTGCTTCATATCCTTCAGCCAAAAGGCAAGTGGCGCGAACAAACTGATGATGCAACCGATCACGCATCGGCAGCATCCAATGGTCGCTGTTGTTCGCCAAAAATTTTCCGGCATACAACTCACACGCTTGTTCCAACTGCGCGCTATCATCATGCATATGTTGGTACATGCGTTCAAAGCTGCATGAGTCGACCCAGCAATAGTCAGGATTTAAATCCAGTTTGCCGTCACTATACAGAATTGCCTGCCTCTCTTTTAACAATTGTCGAGCCCGTTTAACCGTTGTTCGAAGGCTGTTGCACGCTGCATCACCGTCCACATCAGGCCATAACGCCTCCATGACCAGTGTGTCAGAGACATTTTGACTGCCGAAAGCAACCAGTGCCTTGATTAACTCCAAAGGTTTTTTAGGGGCTTTTTTGTTAAAAACCAGCTCTTCATTATTGATCACCAGTCGAAAACCGCCCAATGTATAAATTTTTACGGCATACGGCCACAGCTCTGTTTCATACCCGGCCACTGGGAGCAATCGATGGCGAACTATCATTTCCTTTGCATAGTTTTTCTCAATACCGTTCTGCAAGGCTAATGAACAAAACTTTGAAAAAGCCTGATCCCGCCACCAAAACGCACTGTAAATTCTGGTGACGCCAAATACATCGGCCAATACTTCGGCACACGCTTTCTGATTATTTTTTATCAAATAGTATTCCGCTTCGACAATGCGGGATAAAAAAACCAGCGTATTAGAGTTTGTAGTTGATGGATTTTGGCGAATAGACCGGGTCAACTCCAGCGCCAGGCGATGGTCCCCTTTTTTTAACAAATAAATTGCATAACAAACATCAATAATTTTTTCCAGCATCACAGCGCCGATCATGCCGGCCAGTGTTTTTGCTTGCACAATATTTTCACCAGTGGCATGAATATTGCCACTATGCATTTCATACCAGGCTCTCAAAACATGATACGTCGCATCATGAAACTCTCCCCCCAATGCTTTGGCTTTATTAACTTGCTCAATATAGCGCGTTGACTGCTCGGTTTTGCCATGATGCAGAATTAAATAACATGCCTGATCATAAAGACACGACTTCCACAGATAAATCCCTGTTTTATCAGAGAGTTCGACACCCATGCGGATATTTTCGAGACATTCTTCCTGTTTAAAAACAGTGGCGTAATAATTACTCAACATTGTGTGCCAGGTAATTTTTACCAAAGGAGAAGTCTGTTGCTGATTCATAATGGGTTGCACGGTTTGCACCAGTATTTCTGCTTTTTCAAACTCACCGCACCACCAGGTTAAATAATATAAAAGTTGACCGGCCGCCTGCACTCTGGTTTCAATATTGTTACTGCGCATGACGATGTTCCATACTTTTTCTTTATACTCCGGCATTTTTTTATGCCCGGGCTGGCGCCACATCAAAGCCAGAAACACAGCATAATCAACTTGCGCCTGAATGACAGGGTCACCCCGTTCTTGCGCCAAAAGAACAATTGAGTCCAAATCTTCAATCCAGTTATCCAGTGTTTTTACTTCACTCCAGGCACTTGCATAGGCACTGATGGCAGCACACCAACTTACTATTTGCACCAACGCATCCTTTTCTTGCTTACTTGACTGGTATGCCTTTTGAAAATAAGGAATGGCTGCCGTAGGGGTTTTGGGTGTTTCTATGATTCCGCGCCAATAACAGAGCCAGTGATTCCGGGTTTGCATTGATTCAGGCAACGAGCCAATCCAGTGACGAAGCGTATTGTGTAACCCTTTCTCAATCATCGTTTTCGCGTTATCCACAATTACAGTGCATAATTGCCGCCAATGCTGAGCCTGGCGAAATAACTCGGCGGCGTGATCAATATTATTTTCACGCAATAAAATCTCGGCCGCCTGTACGCGGCACTCATTCAATTTGTCCCGCCCGACAAGCTGCTCAGCTTGCGCCAGCAAAAATTCCCGAAACAAGGGGTGATAGTGAAAACTGTCAATGGCACCTGAACTGTTAAAAGTAAAATAATTGCGCTGCGCCATGTCTAGCAAAATGGCTTTGGTTTGAGAATTACCTGTTAATTGCTCAGCGATGTGGATGTCAATCTGTTGCAAAACAGCGGTTTTTAACAGAAACGCCTTGACCGTATCGCTAGTGTGTTGAAAGATCTCGCTGGCAAAATAGTGAAATACCCTGTGGTTAGAATATTCTGTGGTCGATAGAGGCAACTCCTTGTCAACGGATTGCTCCAGCATCAGAATGAGCCCGGCGGCCCAACCCCGGGTATTGTGATGCAAGGCTGCAATTTTGTTGTGATCGAAAAACTGTTCGACGTTGCGCAACTTAATCAAGCCGCCGATCTCGTCTTCAGTGAATTCCAACAGTTGTCCGTCAAGCCATTGCACGTCCCCTGTTGTCAACATCCGTGTCAGATTTTCCGGGGGTGAGGATCGACTTATTATCAGAACACGGATGGCCGATGGAATTTCCCCAAGGAGAATCGGCAATAAGGGTTCAAGCGGATGGTTGCCGCCAATATCCTGAAAGTTGTCAAACACCAGAACGGTGTTTTCCGGAAGCCTTGAATAAAAATCACGGATGAAATTTCGAGCGAACACAGTAATGCCGTGCTCATATTCAGGTGTCAGCCGTGGCAGCAGGCCTTTTACTGCGACGTCTTGCTCGGCCAGTAGCGCAAGATAATAAAAGAAAGAGGCAAGATCGCTGTCACCCGTATCAACCCGAAACCACAGCGGCGTTATGGCTTTGGATTGAAAATAACTTAACACCAATGCGGTTTTGCCCGCCCCGGCCGCCCCCGATACCCAGGCAACAGGGTGTTCCAGCATCGTATCAATTTGTATAAAAAGTCTTTTTCTTTCTAAAACATGACTGCAATGCGGAACAGTTAGCTTGGCGAATGATCGTGCTTGATACATAATGAGTGCAGCTTTTAGTGTCCTTGTCAAGAAATATTATCATACATACATGCGCTTGCAAATGACCCCATCTGTTCCGGGTCTGTCACAGAGGGTGCGCTCTCAATATGATGTATATTTTTAAGCCCTCCATTCAAGCGCATCTCATACCATCAATGGATACCCATACTGATTAATCTTTCCCCAGAATTGATTCCATCGACAATCAGTGTGCGCAAGGCTCCTGAGTGATAATACTGCCGCTGCACCCTTCTCTTTCCATCGCATTCCAGAGTTACACAGGCGCTGCTTAACCAGCGTCTTACATGCCGCTTCGGTGACTCCTGAGCCAATTGGAATATTTGCCTCGACATTACGAGCATAAGACATTCGGTTTTTGTTATTTGTAAAATAACTGATAGCCGCACTCAATTTTTCCAACCTGTCACCTTTCAGTTCGTGCGCCTCTCTATATTCACCCATTTCCCGCAATAAGCGTGAGGCGGCTCCGACTTTGTGTTTTAGTTTGTGACAGGCATTGTCAAGCCACTCCCGCTTTAATGCTTCTTTCCTCTTTCCTGTGTACATGGCATCTGCTGCCTTGCCCAAGTAGCCCGTCGCGTGCCAGAAATCGACCGTCTGCTTATCTGTCCTCGACTTTAAATACGCCCAGTTGCTCTTAGC
>JALVOC010000233.1 GCA_027032075.1 Chromatiales bacterium
CATTTTTGAAATATGCCACCAAGCGGGAACGCGCCGAGTTGGCTACTGTTTGCAACGACTCAGTTGCCTATCTGTATCAGCTTGCTGGTCAACATCGGCATGCGAGCCCTCAGATGGCGACACGAATCGAGCAGGTGAGCCAGCAGGTGGCGGGTAGATCCGGAGGACGGCTGGAGTCTGTGCCACGTGCAAGCCTGGTTCGCCACCCAGAGATCTTCGTCGGCCTGCAGGGATGGGAATAGGTAATGGCCGGAAAAACCCCAACGGCATCAATGAACTCGCTGGTATCACAACCGGCAGAAGCAATCATCAGCTCAACACCGCAGATGATCGATATTTCCCGGATCCAGCCCTACGAGCACAACCCGCGGCACGGCCGCAATCCCGAATATGACCGGATCAGGGACTCGATTCGTAATACGGGTCTGGATCAACCGTTGGTGGTTACGCAACGGCCAGATGCGACGGACTATATCGTCCATGCCGGTGGTAATACGCGCCTGATCATACTGAAGGAGTTATTTACTGAGACCGGTGATCCGCGTTATGCCGCAGTACCTTGCCTGCTCAAACCCTGGTGCTGCGAATCCGATGTGCTGTTGGCGCATCTTCGGGAAAACGACCTGCGGGGTGGTCTCACCTTCATCGATAAGGCGCGGGCGGTTTGCGATGCGCAAAAACTGCTTGCCGAAGAACTCGGTCTCGATGTGATCTCTCAAAGGCGTCTCGAAACAGAACTCCGCCGCGCCGGGTATCGCATTACCCAGGCGCGTATTTCCCAGATGGAATACACCGTCCATCGATTGTTGCCCAACATTCCCATTGCACTCGAAAATGGACTCGGCAGGCCTCATGTGGAACGCATCCGCAGACTGGAACGGGCGGCTTATTCAATCTGGCGTGATCGATGTTCGGAGTCCGCAGAAGACTTCGAAGAGGTCTTCACGACACTATGCCGTCGGTATGATGGCCCTGACTGGGATACCGATGTGCTGCGCAGTGCACTGGAATCCGAAATTGCTGCGGCATTGGATGTCAGCATTCATACCGTACGCGTGATGCTCGATGCCGAGATGGCCGGTAGGGAACTGGTGATCCCCGAGACCGAAGAGCGTACGGAAGAGGAGTCACCAGAACCTGAGTCTGTCACAGACGGATCGTCCGATGTTGATGTTGATCAGGATGATGGCAGTTCGTGTATATCCAGTTCGGATCGAACCTCCACAGATGAATCACCACCGGAACTACCGGATCAGTCGAATGCCGGTAATGCGCCGGATTCAGATCTGCTGGATGATGATGTCGACGAGGGTTCTGAAACGGATACCGAGCTACCCAGCCTTCCCAATGACACAGTCCCCGGTGACCTGAAGTCTTTGCGTGGTCGCGCCTGGACGCTTGCGGCACGGCTGGCCCAGCGTAACGGCATGGCCGACCTCGTTGAAGCGGTGTCCGGCAAGGGCCTGGGTTTCATATTGCGCGATGTGCCGGACCCCACCCTGGCGGATCAACTCGACGAAGACAGTTTGAGTCAGCTCACCATGCTCTGGTGGCAGTTGGCGGCCTGTGCGGAAATGACCTTTGCGCCGCTTGAGGCCATGCTGCCGCTGCTGCCGGACGAATCCATCCTTCGCCGTGCCCTCGAGACCGAAGATGCCGATCTGTTGTTCAGCAGTATCTGGACACTGGATCCAGGCCATACGGGCTATCGGCTCTGGCGGCCACTCGAAGATCGGGACTGGCGTGATTTGCTGGCCCTGATGGATACCTATCGACGCATCCGCCGTATCGCCGCGGATACCGGTGTATCGGTCTGGGAGTAGAGGCGATGGAAAGCACGAAAGAATCCGATCTGGTCACCGCTGTACTGATGTATGCCATTCGCTGTCTTGCGGAAGGGGATCACGTGGCCTTGCAAAACATGAAATTCGGTCCGCGCGAGATCGAGGCCCTGCGGGAGATGAACGTCTCGGACCTGTACCGTGTTGAATCGCTTCGTGCTCACTGTCTGGACATCGCCCTGAACAGGCAGGTGTACTGGCCGATGATCGATCACCTGCGGGTACAACGCGAATCAGAAGAGACTCTGCAGTCGCTGATAGCCGCCGATGCGCCGCATGAGATGTTATTGATCCTGTTCGGGTTGAATGCCCGTGATTACGGCCGGCTGCGGCGTACCCTGTCGGTGAGTCCCTCGGTGGGGCGTCCCCCCGAGGCCGATGAGGAAAGCTCCCACCGGCTCTGGCAGGCCTGGTCGAGCAGGGTTGATGGGGAGACAACCGGATTACTCGCACCCACGGATTACCTGGAACTCCACCGGGAGACCGGGGTGCCGATGCGCGCCATCTGGAATCTGACCCAGCGATGGGCCCAGTACGGAAACCTGACCGGCCAGAATGACGATGATGCCGCTCAGGTAGGTGACGATGGATGAGCAGGCAGGCGCCATTCGTCCTGAGACACTCGCCCTCGATAAACTGATCAAGGCAACCATCGCCCGTGTGGAGTCATCACTCGATGGTGGCGCCACTGACACGGTGCTTTTCCTCGGGAACCGGCATCAGTCGTTTCCCACTGCTGTAATCCGCGACCCGGTACTCGAGCCAGTCGACAAACTGGTGTGGATGGTCATCATGCTGGCGGTTCGGGAGACGGGGGCTAATACCGCTTTTCCGAGTTATGAGGCTATTTCCCGCATGGCCAATGTTTCTTCGCGTTCCACGATTGCTCGTGCAATTGCCATCCTGCGCGCCTCACGCTGGTTGACCCTGTGTGGTCGCATGCGTAAGGCCAGTGGGCGGTTTCGCGGTAACG
>JALVOC010000234.1:0-2303 GCA_027032075.1 Chromatiales bacterium
AGACCCTCCTCCCGACGACCCTCCGCAGCCGCAAACGATCGTCAAAAATACGATTGCCATCAAAAAAGGAACGATTCGGCTGGAAATTCTCATTTGTTTCCTCCTGTCCGGTTTCCAAGCTCCCCTGACGCTAGAAGATGAGCTTGTTTCCAAGCACAATATCAATCCTTCACCGGCCTGTGATCAGCAGGCGTTCAGGCAAAACGCAAAACACTTCACTTTGAATCAAGCGGCAAGACCATTACAAACCCCGGCCTTGCCGCTTTTCAGGTTTTCAGCGGCACTGGGTCATGCGAATATCGCCGGCCTGCCACCAGACGATGATACCTTCACCCTGGCCGGACATGGCCGCCTGAGGATCATATGCGTCAGAGGCTTCCCCGCTTAGATGGTCGTCCAGGTCGGCCGGATGGCTCCAGGCGCCGTTGCGGTACTCTGACCTGTAGATACGCAACAATCCGCCGGCATCTTTTTCGTCCCACACGATGATCCCATCACCGTTGCCCGCCAGGGCAGGCCGGTAGTTAGAATAGAAAATATCACCATCCGGGCTGATGTTGTCGTCCGCGTCGGCCGGATGGTGCCAGGCTCCGTTGCGGTACTCGGACTTGTAAATCTGCCAGTTGCCACTGGAGGCCTTTTGCTTCCACACGATCAGGGCATTGCCATTTTCCTCCAAGGCTACAACCGGCTGGTTTATAATATTGCTTACGGTATTGGAACTGATGTACTGGTTGTCATCGGCCGGATGGTGCCAGGCACCGTCACGGTACTCGGACTTGTAGATCTGCCAATAGTTGTCAGGGGCCCTCTGTTTCCAGGAAATGACAGCATCGCCGCCGTCCGTCATGGCAACACTTGGATTGTAGGCATAGATAATCTGCGAGTCGGGACAGATATGGTCGTTTTCATCCGCCGGCTCGATCCAGGCACCGCTGCGGTACTCGGACTTGTATACCAAGGCCTCCATTGTCGAGCTGTACTGACTCCATACCACCAGGGCATCGCCGTTTGCCGCCATGGCAACATCGGGATCAAACGCAGTTCCGCTGTCAAAGCTGATATGGTCATCCTGGTCATCCGGATCGTCCCAGGTACCGCTACGGTATTCGGACCTGTATACCAGCCAAGTGTTATTTGCATATTTCTGCCGCCAGACAATAATTGCATCACCGTTTGCCGCCATGGCAACCCGGATGCCATAGACATCATCACTACCGTCAGGACTGATATTGTCTGAAAGATCGGCCGGGTGGTGCCAGACGCCGTTGCGGTACTCCGACCTTAAAACCTGCCAGTTGTCATTTGCATCTTTCTGCTGCCAGGCAATGACCGCATCACCGTTTGCCGCCATGGCAACCTGGGGCCAGCGGGCCTCGCTCTGGGGGGGACTTATATTGTCGTCCCGGTCGGCCGGGTGGTGCCAGACGCCGTTGCGGTACTCGGACTTGGTGATCTGTCGCTTGCCGTTTGACCCAATCTGGGCCCAAACAACAATCGCCTCACCTTCTTTGTTCATGGCCAGACCTATATACTGGGAAGCCACGTTTTCGGGTCCGATGGACGCGGGCGCAGACCAGCGCATGATCCTTACCAGGATACCGCTTGGATCGGCGCCGGCGATGGTTCCGCTGCCGTTTGTAACCGAGCTGACACAACCGACCGGCTGGCTGCTGACGGAAACCTTGTAACTTGCCCCGTCTGCAAGGCCGGTGGCAAAGGTAAATACGCCATCGTGGTCCACCTGCAGGTCGTCTGCCCCGTTGTTCTGGAGAACCACGCTTTCACCAGGTCCAAGACCGCTGACCTCCACGCTTACCTTGTAAAGGGTTCCACTGCCTGAAGAATCACCGTTGTCACCACCGGATGAGCCTCCGTCACCGGCAGCGGCCACAGGGCCGCTGCCGCCACTTCCACAGCCGCCCATGCTGAAAATCACTCCAATGGCCAAGGCGACGATCATAACGACCAAATATCTTTTTTGCATGATATCTCCTCCTTTTTCCAAACAATCCCAATCCGCGGCCATTGGATGAAACGATCGCTGAACCACAGGGGCTAGCGGTACTCGGACATGAACACCTGGTAATTGCCGCCGTCGGACTGGCCCCAGGTAATGATTGCGTTGCCGGAACCATCCATGGCAAGGCCTCCGTAGAAAAGGGCGTCCTGGCCGTCGGGGCTGATGTTGTCGGAAAGATCGGCCGGGTGGGTCCAGCTGCCGTTACGGTACTCGGACTTGTAGATCTGCCAGGTTCCCCCACCGTCCTGCTGGCACCAGGCGATGATGGCGTTGCCCTGGC
>JALVOC010000234.1:2313-2813 GCA_027032075.1 Chromatiales bacterium
GCCGGGTGGTGCCAGACGCCGTTGCGGTACTCGGACTTGAAAACCTGCCAGTTGTCGTTTGCGTCTTTCTGCCGCCAGATAATAATTGCATCACCGTTTGCCGCCATGGCAACCCGGGGGCTACCGGCATCACTACCGTCAGGACTGATGTTGTCGGAAAGATCGGCCGGGTGGGTCCAGCTGCCGTTGCGGTACTCGGACTTGAAAACCTGCCAGTTGTCGTTTGCGTCTTTCTGCGGCCAGACGATAATGGCGTTGCCCTGGCCGTCCATGGCAATATCCGGAGGACCGGCCTCCTTGCCGTCAGGGCTGATGTTGTCGGAAAGATCGGCCGGGTGGGTCCAGCTGCCGTTACGGTACTCGGACTTGTAGATCTGCCAGGTTCCCCCACCGTCCTGCTGGCACCAGGCGATGATGGCGTTGCCCTGGCTGTCCATGGCAACATCCGGGTAACGGGCCTTGTGGACATCAGGGCTGATGTTGTCGGAAAGGCCGGCCGG
>JALVOC010000235.1 GCA_027032075.1 Chromatiales bacterium
CGAGTTGATTGGAGATCGGGTTATCGTTCCTCCAGCCACCGATGAGGCAACCGCCAGCCAGCGCCTGCAGGAACATGATTGTTACGACTGGTGGTTCTGCCATAAACCTCTGCAAAAATAGCGGCGATGGCGTTCTGTCAACCACCGGATCAAGTTAAGAATTGCGGGTTGTATCCTGTCTGCGGAGCGCATTTCCTGGTATCCGCTGTTCCATTGTGTCGAGTCACAATGCCGGTTTGGGCAAGCTCCGGATCACTGCACTGAAAGGCGGCGCAAAGGGTAATAATCACCCTATCGGCGTAGTATAGATCACAGCTTTAACCGCAATATACATGCAAACTCCTCTTCGAGCATCATGCTCTTTAATTCATCCAAATTGAAATCGGTAGAGGAGTTGTTCCATGAAATCAGTTATACGGCAAAACATCGGCACGAAGATATGTACAAAAGCGGCATTGATATTTGCATCGCTGTTTTTTATTGGTCTGACCCATTCGGCTCATGCAGTAGAAGGAGAAACAGTGTGTGGCCCGGAGGTCAAGGAAGAGGTGGCAAAACTAGTCAGTGCAATGGCTGGCATGAGTCCCAAAAGAAAGGAGAAGCTGGAGTCCAAACTGTATGAAAAATACAAGTATTGCGCTCAGGATGCCGGGTTGACGAGTCAGCAAGCTGCCAAGAACCTGCATGCTGCGGCCCGCCAGTGCGGTGCAAAGGTGTCTCATCTTGGCAGCGTCTTCTATGAGGAGATGAGCTGTTGCGGTTATGACCCACAACGCCGCCAGTTTGCATGCCCGGTCAAAATCAAGCAGACCTTCGGGTTTGGTGGAGCACCCCTGCCAGGGAGCCGTGAATATGTGCTGCACTGCGTCGCCGATGCCAGCGGTACTCTGGTGCCGGTGGGCAGGGACAGTGTTCACCTGGCAAATGAACTCCAGGGTAACAACCCGAGCTGGCAGTTTTCCGTCATCGCCAATGCGAACAATCATCTGGGCACTGTCCAACCAATGAGTGGTGAAACCAGGCGCGCCCGCTCTATTCTGTCCTGGGGTCTGGAACCCACATCATGCAACTACCAACCCATCTGGGGGAATGCGCTCAACTACAGAATTCGGCTCGATCAGTAGGTTTAACCATCAAGGGGGAGAGCTGCGCCATGGTAGCTTTCCTCCGTTTTTTGTTCTGCTCTTGCGTTGTGCGGGTTCAACGTCGCAGTGTTCTGGATCCCCAGCCCAGGACGATGGCAATGACGAGACACGTCGTCAGAGCTGTTTTGAACACGTCCCCCTCTTCGGAGACGGGCAAAAGTTCGCCGGTGAGGTTGAGCATGAAATGAAAGAGAACGGCGGCCAGTATACTGCGCCGGGTGTTGTTGTATATCCAGGTGATCAGGATGGCGCTCAGAATGATGTTGTAGAAAAAACCGGTGGGATTGGGCGGTGAACCCCCGAAATTCTGGTAGTAGTTTTCCATGAAAAACAGCGGAAGATGCCAGATCCCCCAGGCAATACCAAGAACGAGGCTGCTGCCCAGCGCACTCCATCGCCGTTGTAGCTGGTCAAGGGCATAGCCGCGCCACCCGATCTCCTCGGGCAGGGGACCCAGAAGAAAAACAGAGACAATGAAGAGCAGCAGATTGACGGGGTGCGCCAGGCGGTCCAGCAGCAGAGTCAAGCCCCACGGTGGTGCCGATGGATCCACGAGCAGGTCGATGGCAATGGCGGTGGCAGTAACGGCAGGCGTGATGAGAAAGATCACCAGATACCACTGCCAGCGAATACGCCGAAAGTCGATCAATCGCTGCCACAGCTCCCATAGACCGTGACGCCCCTGCGTCAGCGCCGTCATCACAATGCCTCCGAGGAGTGGCCCTATCCCGCCAAGATAGATAAACAGTACGTTTGGATAGCGCCAGGCATCCCCACCCGAGAGCAACGGGATGCTCCAGAAAAACCAGCTCCAGCCGTGGGAGAAGAGGAAAAAGCCCCCTAGCTGGATATCCATTTTTCTCATGGCGGCCGTACCAGCGTAGTGGTGAGCCGGGTTGCATCGTCGATCAGGGGTGCCGGGCCACGGCGTGGCGCACAAAAACCCCTGCCATCAGGGGGAATGAGAACACCTTCCAGGTGGACGGAAAAAATCACTGGATACACCTCTGCTCATGCGGTGGTTCAATGCTCGAGTATCTGCTCCGCAAGCGTGGCGCTGACGCGGGCGGTATCTCTGTCACTGTTTGGCGATTTTGAGCCTGTAATTTTCCAATGGCTACATTGTCAATCAGTTCGCCTCCAATATTAACCCCCGACATGATTGATTTGGCAACAATATATGTCGCCGGGTTAATCACACTTCTATTCAGCGGACTCCTGAGTACGATATGGGGAGCGCTGGCTGATGGTTTTCTCTTTGACTGCAACCTGGGTTACAGAACCGTCCCGGTTGCAGTGTTAGTCTGTCAGGCAGATTGACAAATCGTTGCCGGCAGATGGAAACAGCGGTTGGGTGGCAGCGAGGATCGGATTGGTGGCCAGAACAGCCGGGTGAGATCGAAGCCTGTACTAGGATTGATCGGTTTTTTCTGTGCAGCGCTTCCGGTTTCTTTCGCTGTGCAGAAGTGTCTATTGATTGTCTTGGTAAAAGCAGGAGAATGATTATGAGCATTCTGGACGAACTTCAGGCCACCATCGAGCAGATGGTGCAACCCGGCAAGGGGATCCTTGCCGCTGATGAAAGTCTGCCTACCATCGCCAAACGTTTTGCCCCTATTGGAGTGAAGTCTACCGAAGAGAT
>JALVOC010000236.1 GCA_027032075.1 Chromatiales bacterium
CCTTTGCCCAACCTACGGTTTCCTGCGGTTTTTGGATTTTATTCTATGCTTGCGTGCTGGGTAAAACGGTATTGTTGGGCACGTCGCGTTGCTCCTTTGCCCAACCTACGGTTTCCTGCGGTTTTTGGATTTTATTCTATGCTTGCGTGCTGGGTAAAACGGTATTGTTGGGCACGTCGCGTTGCTCCTTTGCCCAACCTACGGTTTTCTGCGGTTTTTGGATTTTATTCTATACTTGCGTGCTGGGTAAAACGGTATTGTTGGGCACGTCGCGATTGCTCCTTTGCCCAACCTACGGTTTTCTGCGGCTTCCGGGTTTGAAACGATTTTTTTCGTAGGTTGGGCAAAGCGCAGCGTGCCCAACATTGCACCCATTTTCCGGGCAGTGTAATTACATAATAAACAATCAGGCTGGTGAAGCGATGTTTGCTTCACCGGTTGCCTGTTGCTTGAGCTGTTCGGCAAAATCCAGCATGCGGTTTAATGACACCATGGCCTGTTTGCCCACTTCAGGGTCGATGTGCACTTCGTTTTCACCCGTTTCCAGGGTGTGTGCGAGGTTTTCCAGGCCGTTCATTGCCATCCATGGGCAGTGGGCGCAACTGCCGCAACTGGCACCAATGCCGCCAGTGGGTGCTTCGATGAATTTTTTACCGGGTGCGGCCTGTTTCATCTTGTAAAAGATGGCGTTGTCTGTGGCGACGATGAAAACGGGATTGTCCATTTCCCTGGCAGCGTTGATGATCTGGGTGGTGGAGCCCACCACATCTGCCAGCTTGATCACATCGTCGGGGGATTCCGGATGAACCAGGACCGCCGCCTCCGGGTATTTGGCCCGCAGCTTTTGCAGTTCCTTGGCTTTAAACTCGTCATGCACGATGCAGGAGCCTTGCCATAGCAGCATGTCGGCGCCGGTGACTTTTTGCACATAGCTGCCGAGGTAGCGGTCCGGCGCCCAGAGGATTTTTTCACCACGTTCATGGAGATATTGCACCACCTTGACGGCGATGCTGGAGGTGACCACCCAGTCGGCGCGGGCTTTTACCTCGGCACTGGTGTTGGCATAGACCACTACGGTGCGGTCCGGATGGGCATCACAATAGGCGCGGAAGGCATCGGCCGGGCAGCTGAGGTCCAGAGAACATTCCGCCTCCAGGGTGGGCATCAGCACCCGCTTTTCCGGGTTGAGGATTTTTGCGGTTTCCCCCATAAAGCGTACGCCGGCAACCACAACCGTGTCGCCCGGATGGGCATGACCGAAACGGGCCATCTCCAGTGAATCAGAGACACACCCTCCCGTTTCATCGGCCAGCAGCTGGAGGTCGTCATCGGTGTAGTAATGCGCCACCAGTACGGCGTTTTGTTCCTTCAACAGCTGTTTGATGCGAGACATCAGCGCTTCGCGTTCCTCGCCGGTGACCTCCCGGGCCGGTGGCACCTGCCAGGCGCGGCGGCGGATCGCTTCGATATCGATATCGGGAAAGGGAACAGTGATTTTTTGCGTCATTGTCATGGGAAGAATGTCCTGCGTTCTGGTATGCAACTGGCAGAATGGTTTGTGACGGATTTCCGGAAATATCCAAAAAGTATCGTGTGATTATGTCTATAGATAATAATTAAAAAGTGTAAAACAACCCGCGGCAGTCGGGTAACTGTACGAAATGGATACATTTTTTAAAGTAATACACTAAAATCATCTTGTAAAGTTCTGTTTATAATATAAAATCTACTCATCAAGGATAAATAATAAATTCGGAATCCACCATGGATCAGCAGAAAATTATCGACAAAATCTGTAAATGCCTGCGCCTCTCGGCATCCTGTAACCCGAATGAGGCGGCGGCAGCGCTGCGGCAGGCGTATCGCCTGATGCGGAAACACCAGATCAGCGAGCAGCTGGTGCGCACTGCCTATGTGACGGAGAAAGGCGTGGATACGGGGCTGGCGGAGACTCCCCCGTTTTGGGCGCTGGCGCTGCTTAACCTGGTTGCCGATGCCTTTGACTGCCGTGGCTTTGTGGATCGCCATTATGGTAACCGTTCCGAGTTCCGCTTCATTGGCGTCGGTGCGTCGCCTGAAGTGGCCACTTACTCTTTTACGATTTTATTGCGCAAATTAAACCAGGCACGGGACGAATTTCTGCAAAACCTGGAAGTGTGTGATGAGGGTGAGTCCCAGCGCCGCGCTGATGTATTTGCCCAGGCGTGGTTGTTTCGGGTTGCGCGTACTGTCAGGGATTTTGTCGAAAATCGCCCGCTACGCGAGGCGGTGGAGGAGTATGTACAACAAAAGTATGGCGATACCGGCGACATCCTGCAGGAGCCGATTCTGCCGGAGGAACGGGATTACGATGACATCCTCTTGGGAATGCAGGCCGCACAGGGCGTCAGCCTGTTTCAGGCGATGTCGGCGGGAAGGACGCAAATTCTGCGGTTGAAGGCAACGGCCTGATTTTTCCTTGCGACAATAGTATTTAAACAGTTTCTTTCCAAGCCTTTACTGGGCGGCATGACGGCGCACGCTCTGCGTCTGAAACGTCATTAATCTCCACAAAAATGTGGTATATTTAGCGTCTGTTTTCTGAATTCCGGCTGGAACCGGTCTCACGGACGGATAAAAAGGGTTTCCTGCAAACCGCTGACTTCGTGTAATATCAGGGGGATTAAGATGAGCTCGGTATCGCAGAGCTAGCAGGACGGCATGACAGCGTATATACGCATCAAAATCCACGGGGAAGTGAAGGAAGTACCTTGTAATTCGGTACTGACCCTGGGCCGTGACCGTAACAGCGACATTGTTCTGGCGGATCTGCATGCCTCCCGCAACCACGCCATGATCCGCCGCATTGGCCAAGGCGACTACTATTTTATCGATAGCGGCAGTTCCAACGGCAGCTTCATCAATCATCAACGGATTTCGACCCCCCGCCTGCTGAAAGACGGTGACCACATCACTGTGGGCCGCATCGAAATGATTTTTCGCCAGTCCAGCAAGGAGGAGGTGGCGATCGACACCCTCTCGATGCAGGACACCCTGATCTCGGATACGCCGGAAATTCGTCAAATCACCATCCTGGTTGCCGATATCCGCGGTTTTACCACCCTTTCCGAACAAGTCCACATCCGTACCCTCACCCGTTTGATGAACAGCTGGTTCCATCAGGTGAGTGACACCATTTTCAGTCACGAGGGTATTGTGGACAAGTTCATCGGCGATTGTGTCTTTGCCCGCTGGGAATCGGATGTGGATCAGGAAAAAACCGTGGTGCAGGCACTTTCAGCCGCACAAATGATCAACCGTTTGACCCTTGAATTGAGTGATTCCTTTGCGGAGCTGCCGGAACGGATCAGGATCGGCGTGGGCATCAACACCGGTGCGGCTTCCATGGGCATCGGGCAGGACAATACGGCATTGGGGGATGCGGTGAACATTGCTTTCCGTCTGGAAAATGCCACCAAGATTCTTGGTGCGGATATCGTCCTGAGTGAAACGGCATATCAATATCTGCCTGCCAAGTTTGTGGAAAATCACCGCCAATATTTACGCATCAAGGGTAAACGGGATCCGGTCAGGATCTGTTCACTCAATTTTGGTGATGTGGAACAGATCCTGGAGGAGTTGAGACAGTCTGCGGTTGACCGGGGAGTGAGAAGAAGTCACTGAAGGAATTCAGGAAAGAAAGGCCTGGACATCACCCAGGAGTGCTTCCATATCCAGTTTTACCCGGTTGAGTATGGTTTCCGCCTTGTCGGCATATTTTAATTCATCAGGATCCAGATCACTGGATTGCAATAACGCCTGACCGCGGGCGGCCATGGCGGCTTCTTCATCGTTGATAAACTGGGCGAGAAAAACATAACTTTGCGCAAGGCTGTTGCAGATCGCCTTGTCCTGACCATTCAGTTCCCACAACAACAGGTGAATGGCGCTTTTAATGGTGTCCACGTCATATGGCAGGCAGGAAACCGGGTGTACCCAGCTACCATTATCAAGCTGTGCCAGCACATGGCCGTAGGCGTTGACGATTTCCTGCGCATTTGTCAGGTTTTCTTCGTGATTGTCCGTCACAGCCGTCTCCGCTTCATATTAAGGGATCCTGTTTTGTGTAGAGCAAAAGTAAACAGCATACATTCTGTTGTAAGCCCGGGAAAAGATAAAGTATGATCGCTCATCGTTTTTTTCGATAACCAGATTATAGCTTATGACAGGAAATTATCGGTTTTTAATGGAATTTGTTCCCTACAACGATCCCGTATTTCTAACCTGGTCCGTTTTTGTTGCACTCGTTGCCATTGCTTTCTTTATCAGCATCCCGTTATTGCTGAACCGCTATAAACAGTGGAAGTTGCTAAAATGCATTCAAAAATTAGGTGTTGTTTCATTACATAACTGTGTGATTCCGGATGGCTTGGGCGGTACGGTTTATCTTGAACATGCGGTGATGAGGCCGGATGGTATCGGGGTATTTTTTGTTAAATGCTATCAGGGTGTTATCTTCGCTGCGGATAATATCGACAGTTGGACCCAGGTGGTGGGCAAGCGCACATACAAGTTTCCCAACCCCTTGCCGGAACTGGAAGCTGCTTTGATGGCAGTGCGTGCCTTAATCCCGGGTGTGCCTGTGTATGGGCGGATTCTGGTTTTGCCCGGGGCAAAATTTCCAAAAGGCAAACCCGAGAGGGTGCGATTGCTGACAGAAGCTGCGCAAAAGGAGCAGAGTAACACCGAAAGCCAGGTTGCTGCACACATCGAGTCGGCCTGGAAGAAATTGGAAAAATCGGCACAGCATGCCGAGATAGAACCCAACCCTGTTTTTATCGGTCATTCGCAGTCGGCGATGAAGCAACGGAAAATTTTGTCCTCCGTTGTTTTGATGTTGGCATTGGGCTGGTTGGTGTGGCGTTTTGCCACCTGAAAGTTTTTATTGGGTAGCGGACGATGTTGACAGCATTGAAATCATTTTTGAAAAAGAATCTGGAGCTGGCGGATCAACTGACGAATGCGGCTGATGCAGAACTGATTCAGATGGCGGCTGCGGTGTTGTTTGTCGAAGTGATGTATTCTGATCACAAGGTGGATGAGCGTGAACGCCAGACGGTTTGCCTGGCCTTGCAAAAATGTTTTTCCCTCACTGACAAGGAAGCAGAAAGTCTTCTCAAACGGGCAGAGGATCGGATCCAGGATGTGACCTCCCTGCACGAATTCACTTCGCTGTTGCATCGCAATTTAACACACGAAGAAAAAATTGGCCTGGTGGAGCAAATCTGGCGCATTATTCTTGCCGATGAAACCATCGACAAGTATGAGGAACATCTGGTGCGGCAGATTGCCGAACTATTGTATCTTCGCCACTCCGAATTCATCCAGGCAAAGCTTCGGGTGCAGGCCTCCCTTTGAATTTCTCCACCCATTGTGTGGCTGCAACCCCAGGACGGGGGGCACGTAAGGAGGGAAGAGGGTTGCCCGCTGCGAAAGTGGCAGGCGTGCGAGCGGCATGATATAAAGTCCTGCAACACAGCCGTTATTATGTTTTTTCCGTGATTTAATGCCTGCGGGCATTCTGTTGATGTTGTGCCGCACATCTGAATGTGATGCTGTTCACAATCTGTGCCGCTGTGTGGCGTTTTACAGGGTTCAAGGCAGGAATCGCCATGGATGGAATTGTGGTGGTCAGGTAATAAATTGTACGATACAGTACTTTATATCCCGGCATGAAAACTGATCAAGCGTGATATTGAACCCGCTGTTCCGGGTGCAACGATACTGTTGGAAATTATGGGCATAAAACAGTCTGCTTTTCATTCAATCTCAAAACTGCTATTACCGGTACTTTGCTGTTCTTTTATGGTGCGCGGGATGGCGGAGGAAGCAGTTGCCAAACCCCGGAAGGTTTCCCGTGGATTATTCACCACAAAAATTGTCGATCGCGAACCTTCTGATCGGGTGCTGGTGCTGACGAATGATACAGAGGCCATATTTTTTTTTACGGACTTGCGCCACTTTGAGGGGCAAACGATCACGCATCGCTGGGAATATGAAGGGAATCCGGTAAGTGAAAAACAGTTTAAAGTCGGCGGGCCACGCTGGCGCGTTTACTCGAAAAAAACCCTCAACCCGAAAATGACGGGGGAGTGGACAGTAGTGGTCACCGATGGGCGAGGCTGGCCGGTGTATGCGGAAAAATTTGAATATGTAAAAAAGGAGGACGGCAAAAACAAAAGTATTATTCTGCCGCTGGAGTAGTTCCCGCTGTTTGTTCCGTGTCAGTGGCAGCCTCGTTGAGCGATGATTCCTCAGCTTCGGATGGTGCTGTGGTCACCACCGCTATACTTTCTTCCTTCTCCAATATCGCCACATCTGCTGTGTCCTCTGCTTGTGCCGTTGCAGTGTTGCTGTCAGCTTCTGAGGTGGGAGGAGCCTCCGCTGGAGGTTCTGTTTCCCCGGCCGGTTGCTGATCCAGGCCGGGCACCTTGATTTGCATGTTCCATTTTTTCAACAATTGGTTAAAGCGCTCTTTTGCCTGCTGTTTCAATTTGTTTTCCTGGTTTTTTTTCTCCAGGCTGGTAAAGGGTGTGGTTGTGGCGGGTTTGCTGATGGTCGCCTTATGTTTCTGCTGCACGGTCGTGTTGCTGTCCAGCCCGGGAATTTTCCCATCCTGCTGGAAGACAAAGAGCGAGGCACCCAGCAATGCGGTGGTGGCAATGGTTGCCGCGATGGCGAAGGCGCGCCGCTTGTGTTGTTTTTTTCTGGATGATGTGTTTTCAAGATGCTTGTTGAAAGTTTCCGATATTTCCGTCTTGCTGACAGGAACATATTCAGCCTCTTCCGGGGTGTCGACAGTGAAAGAAGGCAGTTCATCCTCTTCCTGGATGATTTCCTCAACCGATTCTTCCTTCACCAGATCTTCCGGTTTGATGGTCGGCTCCTTGAAGATGAAAATGTCTTCGGCACCCTCGAGAATGATGCGGTTCTTCACCCGGCGCACGGTTGCATTGGCAAGTGACATTCCCTTTGCCTGCTGTTTGGCTTCCTCTTCCTGGCGGCTCTGTTCCGCTTTTTCCAGGCGGGCCTTGATTGCCTCGGCCTTGCGGCGCATTTCCTCCGCCTTGTTTTTGCCGATAGCCTGTTTGCGTTTCTTTTCCTCGGCGGCCTGGTGCTGTCGCTGTTTGGCCGCACGCTGGCTTTTTCCCTGTGCCTCGGCTTCCGCCCGTGCCTGGGCAACCTGCTCTGCCAGCAGTTGACGGGTGGCATGAATTTCATCACGCAGGCGCGCCGCTTCGATGGCGGCCTGGGAACGGATTGATTCGGCTTCCTGTTCCGCCTCGATGGTTCTGGCGCGGGCGATTTCCTCCGCCTGACGGCGGGCCTCCTGCAGCAGATACTTCTGACGCTGCTCCTGGGCGACCACCTCGGCGGCGATTTCCTGGGCTTCTTCCTTGGCGGCCTTCATTTCCGCCCGCAGTTTTTCGGCTTCCTGCAGGGCTTCCAGGCGGATGCGCTCGGCTTCCTGTTCGGCGAGCTGGGCAGCCTCCCGCCTGGCGGCCTGGCGGGCAGCCTCGATGTCGGTGCGCAGTTTTTCGGCTTCCTGCAGGGCTTCCAGGCGGATGCGCTCGGCTTCCTGCTCGGCGAGCTGGGCGGCCTCCTGTTTGGCGGCCTGGCGGGCAGCTTCCATATCGGCCCGGAGTTTTTCGGCTTCCTGCAGGGCTTCCAGGCGGATGCGCTCGGCTTCCTGCTCGGCGAGCTGGGTGGCCTCCTGTTTGGCGGCCTGACGGGCAGCCTCCATATCGGCCCGGAGTTTTTCGGCTTCCTTCTTGGCTTCCAGACGGATACGTTCCGCTTCGCTGATCGCCTGTTGGCGTGTCTTGTCGAGTTCGGCCTGATGGGCCAGGGTCTGCTTGGCCTGCGCCTGTTCCGCTTCCTTTTCCATGCGTTGCAGGGTTTCTTCCATCTCCTGGCGCAGGCGTCTGGCTTCTTCTTCGGCCTGAAGGCGGATTTGACGTGCCTCCTCTTCGGCCTGTCGCCGGGCCTTTTCCGCTGCCTTGGCGGCATCGGCCGCGATGGTCTTGGCCTGTTGCAGCGCGTTGTCCAGGGCGGCCTGGCGTTGGGTGTTGGCCTGGGTCTTGGCGCGGAGTTTTTCCAGTTCCTCTTCTGCCTTGCGTTTGGCGGCCTTGGCCTCCAGCTTCAGCCTGGCGGCTTTTTCCTCCGCTGACTTGGCGCGTTTGGATTCTTCGTTCAGGCGTTGTTTCGCAGCCTTCAGGGCGGATTCGCGTTTGCTGACTTCCTCTTCCTGCAGGCGTTTGATTTCTGCTTCCGCCTTGCGCTTGGCGGCTTCTGCGCTGGCAGCCCGTTTGGCCAGTTCCCGGGCTTCGTGCTTGGTGGATTCCGCTTCTTTCCTGATTTTTGCCGCTTTGGCTTCCGCAGCCTGTTTGGTTTTTTCGGCGGCGATGGTTTTACGGTTTTCTGCGGGTGTCTGGATTTTGACAGCGAGATTGGCATCAGGCAGTTTCAGTTTGTTTTTCTTCAGCCCGCCTTCGAGGACAAAACAGTTGAGACCGTGTTGGGTCAAAAGGAAAGCCGCGGCAGCACTGAGGTTGCCGTCATTACAGATGAGGATGTAATCCCGTTCGGGATTCAGCCCTTCCAGTTTGAGCCGCAACATGGAGAGGGGGATATTTACCGAGCCCTCGACACGTTGTTGCATGAATTCTTCATGCACGCGCACATCGATGAGCAGGCTGCCACTCTCCACTTTCTGCAGGGTGGTTTCCTTGTCGATTTGTATGATCAGGGGGTCTGCCAACAGTGACATGAAATCCTTTTTGCCCAGGCGCATCAGAATGCCGTCTTCCAGCATGGTGATGGTGGCGTTGCGTTTACCCCCTGTAATCAACGCTTCTTCGCCGAAGCCGTCACCGACCTTGAGAATCGCCAGTTGGACTTCCTGGGCTTGCGGTGCAGGCCGCCGGGAAACGGCACAGCGCCCTTTCTGGATGATGTAATAATAATCGTTGTTGTCACCCTGCTGGATGACCGTTTCCCCCTTCCGGAAGGGTACTTCTTCGAGTTTCAGTAACAGGTTCTGGATATTTTCGGTGGGTAACTTCAAAAACGCGCGGGATTGCAGAAAGCGCAACATCCAGGCGCTCTCATCATCACTGCTGAGTTCTTCCACCTCAATGAGCCCTGAACTCTCTTCATCCTGGAGTATTTCCAGCAGATCCTTATCGATGAATAAAAGGGTACAGGCGGTTTTGGTTTTCGCGGTGCTGGTTCGGGGCAGGTCGGGCGAAATCGGGTGTTTCGCTTCCCCGGTTTTTGCCTTGATGATTTCAGTCCGTGGATTGCCGGTCACAGCCAGCTCAATCTGGCCGGAGAGCAGGTAGATGACGCGCTTGTCCTTTTCTCCCTGGCGGAAAAGGGTGCGGCCAGCCGGAATTTCGTCCAGTGTGGATTTGCTCGCCAGCTCATCCAGTTTGTCCAGGCTCAGGCTACCGAGCGGCTCGAGGGATTTGAGTATTTTTTTGTCCAGTTTACTGCGCTTTACGGTAGCCATAGGTTTACTTACAAGTCGGAAAATTCATTATTGTGTTGTGACCCGGGGTTCAGCCGGATTTTATAGGCAGACACAGACCCAATTAAAATGTAGTCCAAATAGGAAATACAGGGTGTGAAGTGGCTCACAAAGGCCGGTTTTACGGTGGATTATTGGTGGATTTCTCAAAACTGCCGGTTGAAATGGATGGTAAACCCCTGATGCAGGCCGCTGTACCATTTCAGGCCGATATGCCCGCCGGGGTCGGTTCTGATATTCAGGCCGGCATAGTAATCCACCGGCTGGTCTTCATTGAAAGTTGAAACCCGGCTAATGGTGCCGGAATTGCGCTCATCACCGTCGATACGCGTGACAGCGGCACCGGCGAGGAGCGAAACCGTGGCGTGGGGAAAAATGATCAGATCGGCGCCTCCCCCCATTTCGTGCCAGAGGATCTCGGTTGTCTGTTCGTCGCTGCTGCCGCGGGTGGCCTGGTAATCGTAGGCAAACCAGAGATTCATGTGGAGCATTTTCCGTTTGATCAGCCGGCCGAGGAGACTGAAACCGATGCCGTAACCTGTGGTGGTCATTCCCGCAGGGATCGGATTGGAGGGCTGGCTGAGATCCAGATAGGCAAGCCGGATCCCCCCCGACAGGCGGCTGGAGAGATCCTGATTCCAGACGGCTGAAATCCGGGTGATTTTGGTGCGGCGGCTATTATGGGTATAGCGCAATTCAGTATTGCGGCTTTCCACCAGCAGCGAAAAGTTCACCTCCTGGCCATCATAGGCCGCTGCAAACAGAGGGGCAGGCAGCAACAGGATCAACAGTAGCCATACTGGTCTGGTGTTATTGTTTACTGTGTTCATTGCTGGCACGTCCGGTCCCTTGCTGACTCTTTTCATGCGCGTCGTTACTTGCCATACTATTTGCAACAGGTAAGTAATGCAATCCTGCGAGGCGCTCTTGCAGAGTTTGCAAAAAGCCCATTGTTACCTTGAATTCTGAAGATCAGGGTAGCATTAATATTAGGGCTATATGATAAAAAGCATAATTTAAAAGGGAGTACGTATATGGGCGTGGAGGAAGAAGCAGCAGATACAAAAAAACGGGGAAACGAACCGGCTCTCTCGGTGGAAGAACGCCGTAGACGTGCCTGGGGTATACGTACCGCCGAGCCGGATATTGAAAACAAGATCGGCATCCGCCAACCGCGCAAAACCCGTCTGAAAGCGGGCCATCCATTTGCCCGGGTGACCAGGCTCGATCAGTGGCTGGTGCGTAAAATGCTGGCGGTGGTGGGTAATCCGCCGGTGAGGATCACACTCTGGGATGGCACAGAAGCCAGCCCGCCCGTCGATGAGCCGGTGGCCTCTTTGACCATGCACGATCGGCTTACCCTGGTCAACCTCATCCTCGATCCTGAATTGCACTTTGGTGATCTCTACAGCAGTGGCCGCCTGGAATTTCAAGGCGATCTGGTGCGTTTCCTGGAGGTTATTTACGAAGGCATCGAGGCGACAGGCAGGGGTGGCTGGCTGCAGCGCCTGATCATCTGGCTGGGGCACCGGCGGATTGCCAATTCCCCTGCCAAGGCGCGCGACAATATTTACCACCATTACGACATCGGTAATGATTTTTACAAGTTATGGCTGGACAAGGAGGCAATGCAATACACCTGCGCCTATTTTCCCGATCCGGAGATGAGTCTGGAAGATGCGCAGATCGCCAAGTTACACCACGTTTGCCGCAAGTTGCAGCTCAAGCCGGGTGAAATGGTGGTGGAAGCCGGTTGTGGCTGGGGAGGATTGGCGCGCTTCATGGCCAGGCATTATGGCGTGAAGGTCAAGGCCTACAATATCTCCCATCAACAGGTGAAATACGCGCGTCAAAGGGCGGCAGAGGAGGGGTTGTCGGAGCAGGTTGAATACATCGAGGATGATTACCGCAATATCAAGGGCGAGTTCGACGCGTTTGTCTCGATTGGCATGCTGGAGCACGTGGGGAAACGTGATTACCGTACCCTGGGTGAAGTACTCTCACGTTGTCTCAAGCCTGATGGCAGAGGGTTGATCCACACTATCGGTCGCAACAAGCCGGGGCCAATGAACGCCTGGATCGAACGGCGTATTTTCCCCGGTGCCTATCCGCCATCCCTGCGCGAGATGATGGATATCTTCGAGCCGAATAATTTTTCCATTCAGGACGTGGAAAATCTGCGCCTGCATTACAGCAAAACCCTCGAACGCTGGCTGGAACGTTATGAACGTCATCGCAATGAAATCGAGGAACTGATGGATGATGCTTTCGTGCGGGCCTGGCGCCTTTATCTGGCGGGTTCCATAGCGGCTTTCAACTTTGGGGATCTGCAATTGTTCCAGGTGCTCTTTACCCCCGCCGGCAACAACATGTTGCCGTGGTCGCGGGCTCACCTTTACACCGAAGCGCCTGTGAAAGCGGTGGCACAGAAAGGGGGCCATTGATGCAGCAGGTGGATGTTCTCATCATCGGTGGCGGGCCGGCCGGTTCGACCCTCGCCTGGAGCCTGCGTGATGCCGGCTTGAAGGTGGTCATCATGGACAAGATGACCTTTCCGCGTGATAAGGTCTGTGCCGGCTGGGTGACACCCGCGGTGGTGCAGGAGTTGCAGATCGATCTGGAAGAATACGCCAACGGCAGGACGATCCAGCCGATTCGCGGTTTTCGTGTCAGCCAGCTGGGTAAAAAACAGGTGGAAAGCCGTTACCCGGGTGAGGAACCCGTCAGTTACGGCATCCGCCGTTATGAATTCGATGACTATCTGTTACGGCGCAGCGGTGCCGAGTTATGGCTCGGCAAGGCATTCAAGTCGATGCAGCAGGCAGACGATGGCTGGATCGTCGTCAACGACACGATTCGCGCCCGTCTGGTGGTAGGGGCAGGTGGACACTTTTGTCCGGTCGCCCGGGCGATTGGTGCCAAACTGGGACGAGCCGAACAGATCGTTGCCGCCCAGGAGATCGAATTTGAGATGAGCGCAGAGCAACAGGCCGCTTGTCCGATTCAGGGAGAGATTCCGGAACTCTTTTTTACCCCCGATCTGGCCGGTTACGGCTGGATTTTTCGAAAAGGCGCCTATCTGAATATCGGCCTCGGCCGTGAAGACAACCACAAGCTCAGCGAGCATGTGCAGGCGTTTTGCGCCTATCTGAAAAAGCAGGGCAAGGTGCCGGCAGACATGTCGGAAAAATTTCACGGCCATGCCTATCTGTTGTATCCACATGCCCTGCGCGAAGTGGTCAAGGACGGCGTCCTGCTGATCGGGGATGCGGCGGGACTGGCCTATCCGCAAAGTGGTGAGGGTATCCGGCCGGCGGTGGAATCGGCGCTGCTGGCGGCGAAGGTGATCCGCGGCTGTGAAGGCGACTATCAGCGTGAGCAGTTGCAGCAGTATTACCGCTTGCTTACCGCACGATTTGGTGAGCGGCAGCCCAAGCCGGACTTGATGGAGCGTTTACCCCTGGGGCTGAAGCAGTTACTGGCCGGACAATTGATGCAGACCCGCTGGTTTACCCGCAAAGTGGTTATGGATCGCTGGTTTTTACAAACTCACCAGCCGCCGCTGTTGCTGGAACAACCGGCGGCCTGATCTTTTTTCCGCCTTTGCGCGTTTGCAGGCGTGTCAGCCACTGCTGATCCATATGGACGATGATCTGTTTCAATGATTTTGGATTAAACAGGGAAGCGGCCGCTGTTTCCACGACTGCTACCGGCATAGCGGGTTTCGTGTGGCCGATGTTTTCCAGTCGCTGTGGCAGTGAGGGGAAATAATGGCCGGCACATGCAGGGGTGCGCATTGCATTTTCTATCCAGTGCCGCATCTCCTCGCGGCGCAGCCCTTTTCGAATCACCCGGCTCATGTTGTGGAAGGGCAGGCAGGGTTTGCCATGCGCCCGCCTCGCCAGTTGATAGACTTTGGGCCAATAGACCCGTTGCAGGAATTTCCGGGTGACGATTTCCTGTGACATGACTTCAATAAAATCCCGATCATTGATCACTTCCAGGGCATAGCGATCGGCTTCCAGTTCATCCAGCCTGGCAGCAAAGAATGAGAGGGCGTTGTTCAGCGGCACATAGGCCTTGAAAAAGGCATGACACAGACGCGCTGCAAGCGTTCTGCGGGCGGCATAATGGTCGCGATAACTGCGCCAGATGGTGCGCAACTGGAACAGCCAGCCACTGAGATAATTATGTTTGCCACTGCCCTGGCCGATACGTCTCGCCAGCAAGGCCTTGAAATGCCGGGGAGGCAGGCACAGCAACACGGGCAAGCCGATGATCAGGGTATTGGTGGTGAAAAACGGCAGGCCGAAGGAAGGTGTTTTGATTACGCGAACCGCATATTCGTGGCGTATTATGATGCGATGCACCACCGCACGGCCATATGCCTCTTCGAGCTCCGCTATCATGTCGAAGAGGGCGGGAGCCATACTGTGATCCAGGAGTAATCCCCGTGGGGGTGTGCCGGATGTTCGCAGCAGAAAAAAAGTCATACCCAGGGCAAACAGTACGGCAATACTCTGTGCTGCAACGAGCAGTCCTTCTTCGACAGTGCCTGAATAGACATAACGGATTGGTAACTGCCAGCCCAGAACAACGGCCGCCAGCGGAAACATCAGCAGAAAAATATAGCCGGGCAGAACGCCTAGCACCCCACTGACAAGCGCGAGGTGTGGGAAGCGGTTGAACAGCGGTTGCAGCAGACGCACCACTGTTTCGCGGTTAAACGGTGTGGCAAACTGGCCGCGCAATTCCTGGAGTTTGGTTGCCATATCATTACTCTTGCAAGAGAGGGTTTCGGAGCGGCGGAACCGATCCTGCTTATAACGTTAGAACAGTTGCGGAATAAATAGTTGACTCGTTTCACAGTTCGATGAAAATCGGAATATCACATGCCAGGATTGAGACATGCTTTTCATTCCTTTCATTCCCGAGCAACGGCTGGACAAACATGCTGGTTAAATATGCAACGTTGCAGCAGTGGTTTCTGCCTGGCCTGTTACTCTTGCTGCTGACAGCATGTTCCACAGCGGTGGACGAGGAGAAACGCCTGCACCAGGCGATGGAGCAACTGGTGCTGGCCCTCGAGCAGCGGGATCAAACTGCGGTGATAAAAAAACTTGCGAGCGATGTCAGGGCGCAAAGAGGGATGCGGCTGGCCGGGCTTAATCGTCTGATGCAGTTGTATTTCAGGCAAAACACATCGATTCGGATATTTGTTAGCGGCGTGCACATCAAAATGATGTCACGCAGTGCGGACGTCAGTGCAAAGGTCCTGCTGACGGGTTCAGGCGGGTTTTTGCCTGAACGGGGACGACGCTATGAAGTACAGATGCGTTGGCAAAAGCAGAACTCGGAATGGAAACTCGCCCGCGTAAAATGGAAGGCCAGAGCCTAAATAACTGTTCCGAATACCAGATCATTTAGTATTATTACCAGATTTAAGTATTGCATCAGGACCCAGAGGTCTTTTACATGACCGTCAGCCGCAGGGAGGCGGCTGTCGAGCGTACAGGGAGGTATTTACAGCGTGTCATGTAAAAGACCTCTGGGTCCTGATGCTCCGTTTCCCAAATGTACTGGTATTCGGAACGCCTATTTAGCTGGACCCGTCTTAGGGTATCAGCTGTCCTCTGTTTCGGTTTCCCGGTTGTTGGCGTAGATGGCGTGGGTGTGAACCGGATATTGATTCTGTTTTTGATCTTTGAAGAATTGCCGCAGGGTGAAATGGATGGTGCGAAAAGCGATTTCCTTCCAGGGTATTTCATTTTCCCTGAATAAACGCACCTCCAGGCTTTCCTCTCCCGGGAAGAAATCGAGATCGAGCAGGCTTGCCTTGTACATCACATATACCTGGTTGATGTGCGGCAGGCTGATCAGGGTATAAAGCTGTTCGATGCGGATGTTGGCGTTGGCTTCTTCGCGGGATTCCCGTTCTGCCGCCTGCTCCATGGTTTCATTGTTTTCCATAAAACCCGCAGGCAAGGTCCATAAGCCGTAACGCGGTTCGATGGCCCGCCTGCAAAGCAACACCTGTTCTTCCCAGACGGGCAGGGTGCCGGTGACGATCTTGGGGTTTTGGTAGTGTATCGTCTGGCATGCTTCACACACATGCCGTGGCCGGTTGTCGCCCTGCGGGATCCGCAAGGAGACCGGTTGACCGCATTCACTACAGAACTTCATCCGGAGTCACTCAGCTGGCGGTGTCGTTCAGCCAGGCAGACCAGTCGGCGTGCAGGGAAACATCCACTCCTTGCTGGCGGGCTTGTTGCTGCAGGCAGGACTGCAAATCCTGCATCAGTTCGCTATCCAGCAACCCCGGGTTGTCGCTGAGCTGCTGATGCAGCAGACGGTAGATCAGTTTCAGTTCGCGGTTTGGGTAGCGCTTCAGGGGATTCATGCTGGCGGATTATTTTTTTGCCCCGGGCGGGACAAACCCCGGTGGCAGCTGACCCAAATCGCCTTCCCCGAAGAGAAAGCCGGTCATGTGTTTCTCAATGAGGTCCAGGCTGCCAGGATCGGCCGTATTGAGCCGGTTTTCATTGATGATAATGGTCAGGCGCTCCAGCCACTGCTGCCAGCCCTGTTTGGAAACATTCTCGAATATCTGTTGGCCCAGCTCGCCGGGATACGGGGGTGAATCAAGGCCCTCGGCTTCGCTTTTCAGGACCTGACAGAAAACCATGCGTGACATACCGTGTGCTCCAGTGTCAAAATTTAGCTCGGTGCTGTTACCAGCATTACTTAACTTATGGTAAAATCCAAGGATTTTACTCAGATATTATCCGGCTTATCCGATAACGGTTCAAGCCGGAATTGAAACAGGAGCGAGATCATGACACAAGCCAGTACTGCAAGCTACAGCCCGGTTATCACTGAGGAGGAACTCAAGATTTCCCCTCAGGCGGCTGAGCAGTTAGCCAACCTGATGAATAATCCGGATGTGGAAGCCGAGGGGATTCGAGTATTTGTCAGCGGTGGGGGATGCGGTGGCATGACCTACGGCATGACCTATGCGGAAACCATTGGTGAGCGCGACAAGGTGTTGGAGGGGGACGGCTTCAAGCTCGTGGTGGATGCGGTTGCTCTGAGTTATCTGAATGGCTGTGACATCGATTTCGTCCAGGATGGTCTGAATGCCTCATTCGTGTTCAACAATGTATTCCGCAGTGTGGGTGGCAGTGGCGCCTGTGGTGCGGCGGCGGGTGGTTGTGGTGCCGCCGGTGGTGGTTGTGCCTGAATTCGTCCCCTTTTCTTGAGTTCTTCCGAACCTTCCCATGCGGGGCGGCAGCGGCTGCTGGTGATTGCCCCCCACGGCAGTTACCGCACCAGCGCCTTTGTTGCCGCCGCTTCCCGGCTCGGTGTCGAGGTGCTGATTGCCTCGGAAGGGCGGCACTCCATTGTCAGCCATTACGCGCGCGGTTTGCACCTGGATCTTTCTGATGAAGAGGCCTCGCTCCAGCAGATCCTGGATGAGGCCGCCAGCCGGCCGTTCGGCGGCATCGTGGGCACCGATGACAGCACCACCGGCCTGGCGGCGAGAGCGGCTGCGATTCTGGGGTTGCCGCACAATCCGCCGGAAGCGGTGCGTTTGGGCTGGCGGAAGGATCTTGCCCGGAACTGTCTGCGCCGGGCCGGTCTCCCCGTTCCCCGTTACCGTTGTCTGGATCTCCGTCGTCCGCTGGCCCCGCAGATTGCCGATCTTGTCTATCCGCTGGTGGTGAAGCCGGTCGCCCTGTCAGGCAGCCGGGGTGTGATCCGCACCGATAATGAGAGGGCGTTAAAGCAGGCGGTCGCCCGTATCGGGGCGATCATCCAAGGCGAGGAGAGGCTGCCAGCGGAAGTGGCGCAGACCTTGTTGCTGGAGGCCTTCATTCCGGGGGAGGAGGTGGCTGTTGAAGGCATGCTGCAGGCGGGGCGCCTGCAGATCCTGAGTGTTTTCGACAAACCGGATCCGCTTGACGGCCCCTTTTTCGAGGAGACCTATTACACCACCCCGTCACGTCATCCCCCTGCGGTGCTGGCGGAAGTGAAACGGGTGGTGCAGGCGGCCTGTACCGCCTATGGATTACGGGAGGGGCCGGTGCACGCTGAATGTCGCCTCAATGGGGAAGGTGTCTGGATTCTGGAAGTGGCGGCCCGCACCATCGGGGGATTGTGTGGTCGCCTGTTACAATTCGGCACCGGCTATATGCTGGAGGAACTGGTGCTCGCACAGGCGATGGGGCAACCTCTCCCAATGACGGCACGGCGCGATGCGGCCGGTGTCCTGATGATCCCCATTCCGCAAGCCGGCATCCTGAAGCGGGTGGAAGGTCTGCTGGAGGCACAACGAGTGGAATACATCGAATCGGTGGAGATCCAGATCCGTGAAGGTCATGAACTGGTGCCGCTGCCCGAGGGGGCCAGTTATCTGGGTTTTATGTTTGCCCGTGCGCCCTCTGCAGCGGAGGCGGAAGCGGCACTGCGCCGGGCACATGCGTGTCTGAATATCATTGTGGCCCCGTTGTGGAAAATCAGCGTGGCCTGACTCAAGGCGGTTAACTTATGGCATCAACAGCACAATCCCCGGGTTACCGGTTACAACGGACCCGCCTGCAGGAAAAACTGGATGACGGCACCACCCGCTGCCATCTGTGTTTGTGGCGTTGCAGGCTCAAACATGGTCAACGTGGTTTCTGCCAGGCCCATGTGAACCGTCATGGCACGCTTTACAACCTCTCCTACGGCATTCTGTCTGCCATCGACATCGGCCCCATCGAAAACAAGCCGGTACGCCATTACCGGCCGGGAAGCAGGGTGATGTCGGTTGGCAGTTATGGCTGCAATTTTCGTTGTGGTGGCTGCCACAACCTGGAGATTTCCTGGGGTGTCGAGGCGCTGGATGAACTGGCGTGGGGGCAATCCACCGCTGCGCACGTTTCCCCGGCGGAGCTGGTCGAGGCGGCGCTGCGTCACCGTGTAGAGGGGATTGCATTCACCTATTCCGAACCGGCGGTCTGGCTGGAATATGTCATGGATGTCTCCCGGCTTGCGAGGGAGGCGGGCCTGTACACGGTATATGTTTCCAACAGTTTCGTCACGGATGAGGCACTGGAATTGATGGCGCCCCTGGTGGATGTGTTGTGCTCCGACATCAAGAGCCTGGAGGATCATTTTTATCAGCAAATATGTCTCAAGGCGGATGTCTCACAGGTATTGGGGTCAATCAAAAAAGCACAGCAGTTGGGCATTCATGTGGAGACCCGCACCAATATCATTCCCGGGCGCAATGACGATCCCGCCATGCTGGAGAATATCGCCCGCTGGATTTATCGTAATCTGGGGGCGGAGAGTCCCTGGCATATCACCCGTTTTTTCCCCGCGTACAAACTCGCCCATCTGCCGCCAACGCCAACAGAGGTGATGTGGAAGTGTCACGATCTGGCAAAAGCCGTTGGCTTGAAAAATGTTTATGTCTATGATGACAAGGGATGTGATTGCGCCGAAGACAACATGCCGGTAAGCCGCTATTTACAGGGGGATGCGGCAGCCATTCATACGGTGAAAAAATGTTCTGCCAGTTGCTGTGGGGAGGAGGGGATTTTACTCGGGAAATATGAGGAACAGCAAAAGGATTAAACGGTTCATTTCATAGTATCGTTATTCTTCAGATCAACAACAGGAATGTTCAGAATCTGTCTGCAACCATGCAACTCAATTTACTCAAGTTGATGCGCCGTCTGCGCTTTCTCTCGGACAGGCGGCGGTTGGAACTCTATCCGCCGTTCTGGCTGATGCGGGTAAAAGTGCTGGAGATGGCGCCCGACTGGCAGATTGTCCGTCTGAAACTGCCGCTCAACATGGTTTCCCGCAATATGGGGGGAAGCATGTTCGGTGGTTACCAGGCCTCCCTTTCGGATCCCATTGCCGCACTGGCGTGCGCCAAACGCTTTCCCGGCTATGAGGTCTGGACACGCCACCATGAACTGGATTTCCGCAAAGTGGGAAATTCGGATCTGGAGTTGCGATTTGAGTTCGATTCCGGGCAGGATAGCCGCATCCGTGAAGAACTGGCACGACGCGGGCGCTGTACCCCCACCTTTGAATTCGGTTTTTACCGGGAGGACGGTGAGTTGTGTACGCAGGTGATAAGCACCGTGGCGATCCGTCCCTCGGGCTATATGCAAATCCGCGGTGCATATCGTTAAATCCGGTTTTGATCGGCTTTGGCCAGTCATGTTATCCGCCATTCAATTTGGAGCCATGCGTGAGTAATACCATCCATCCTACAGCCATTGTTTCTCCCGCTGCGCAACTGGGGGAAAACAATCAAATCGGACCCTTCGTGGTGATTGAGGACGATGTGCAACTGGGTAACGGCAATAGCCTGTTAGCGGGTGTGGTATTGAAAAAAGGCACGCGCCTGGGTGACGACAACACCATCCACGAATATACGGTGCTCGGCGGGCTGCCTCAGGATCTGGGGTTCAGGGAGATGCCGAGCTACGTCGAGATCGGTAACAAGAATGTGATACGTGAATATGTCAGCATCAACCGTGCCAGCCAGGAGGAGGCAGCCACCCGCCTGGGTGACAATAACTACCTGATGACCCAGGTTCATCTCGGCCATGATTGTGAGTTGGCCGACAACGTTATCGTGGCCCCCGGAAGCGGTCTGGGAGGGTTCGTGCACGTGGCGGAACGGGCTTTCATTTCCGGCGGTGTCATGGTGCATCAGTTTGTGCATATCGGAACGTTGGCCATGGTGGGGGGAAACGCCAAGATCACCCGCAATGTGTTGCCTTACATGATCACGGACGGCGTGCCGGCGGAGGTCCGCGGTTTGAACCTGGTAGGATTGCGGCGGGCCGGTTTCCAGCGGGAGGAAATGCGTGAGTTGAAGCAGGCCTACCAGTTGATCCACCGCTCGGGTTTGCCGCTGGAGGAGATACTGAACCGTCTGCAGGAGGCGCCGGGTGGCTATTCCCGGCATCTGGCGGAGTTTATCGCTGGTTCGGCCAGAGGGTTTCACCGCGAGAGCCGTTGAACAAGGGCGTGAAAAAGCAGCCGTTTCGATGCGGCTCATACCTCTCCCTCTCCCAAAATTGCCTGCCCGGCCGGATGGTAAACGGCACATCTTTTCGCCCTGTCAATCCGCCGGATAATGCCCGCACTTTGATTTTATGGGGTGGGCACAGGTAAAATGCCCGCTTGCAAAGAAAAAACATGGGTTCTGTAGGCATTGAATTCTCTCTTCATATGTAACATCTGACGGTTTGAACCCCGTGGTGTGCATCCCTATTGGAAAAAATATTATGGCTTCAGCAAATATCCTGAAAAATGACCGGAAAAGCAGTTTTGATTATGAAGAATTGCTGGAGTGTGGTCACGGTAAAATGTTTGGACCGGGTAATGCCCAGTTACCTCTTCCACCGATGTTAATGTTTGATCGGATCACCCATATCAGCGAAGAAGGTGGTGCCAACGGCAAGGGTCAGATCATTGCGGAGCTTGATATCAAGCCGGAACTCTGGTTTTTCGAGTGTCACTTCGAAGGGGATCCGGTGATGCCGGGTTGTCTGGGGCTTGATGCCATGTGGCAGCTGGTCGGGTTTTATCTCGGCTGGATGGGCGGGCCGGGCCACGGCCGGGCCCTCGGTTCCGGTGAGGTGAAATTTTCCGGCCAGGTAACTCCCGAATCTAAAAAAATCACCTATATTATTGATTTAAAGAGAGTTATTATGCGAAAACTGTTCATGGGTATCGCCGATGGACGGATGGAAGTGGATGGACGGGAAATCTATACTGCCAAGGATTTACGTGTGGGTCTGTTTACTTCAACAGAAGGGTTTTAATATCGATGTCGTTACGCCGAGTTGTGATTACCGGTCTGGGGATTGTCTCCAGTATCGGGTTCAAAAAATCTGAAGTTACTGAAGCACTGCGTGCCGGCCGTTCCGGAATTGAATTCAGCCAGGAGTATGCAGATCTTGGTTTTCGTTCGCACATTCACGGTCCAATCAAACTGGAACTTAGCGAACTGATCGATCGCAAACTCAAACGTTTCATGGGTGATGGTGCGGCATTCAACTATCTGGCGATGGTTGAAGCCGTGGAAGATTCCGGTCTGGAAGAAAAAGATATCTCCAATCCGCGTGCCGGCCTGGTGATGGGATCAGGCGGGCCTTCCACTTCCAATCTGGTACAGGCCGCCGATATTCTGCGTGAGCGCGGGATCAAACGGGTCGGTCCCTATATGGTGACCCGTGCCATGTCGAGCACCAACTCCGCCTGTCTGGCCACACCATTCAAAATCAAGGGTGTCAATTACTCCATCAGTTCGGCCTGCTCCACCAGCGCCCATTGTGTGGGCAATGGTGCCGAGCTGATCCAGATGGGGAAACAGGATATTGTTTTCGCCGGCGGCGGGGAGGAGGTTCACTGGACCATGAGCGTGCTGTTTGATGCCATGGGAGCCATGTCCTCCAAGTACAACGATGCACCGCAAACCGCTTCCCGGCCATTCGACAAGACCCGCGACGGCTTCGTCATCTCCGGCGGCGGCGGGGTGCTGGTTCTGGAGGAACTGGAACATGCCCGGGCGCGAGGCGCCAAAATCTATGCCGAGCTGGTGGGTTATGGCGCCACCTCGGACGGATACGACATGGTGCAACCGTCAGGTGAAGGGGCGGTGCGCTGTATGCAACAGGCGCTGGCGACGGTGGACGTTCCTGTCGATTACATCAACACACATGGCACCAGTACGCCGGTGGGTGATATACGTGAACTCGAAGCCGTACGCGAAGTGTTCGGGGAAAATATTCCTCCCCTGGCTTCCACCAAATCACTTACCGGGCATGCCCTGGGCGCTGCCGGTGTCAACGAGGCAATTTATTCCCTGCTGATGATGGAAAACGACTTTATCGCCGCTTCGGCCAACATTACCGAGCTTGATCCGCAGGCGGAAGGTTTTCCCATCGTGCGCAAATTGCAGGAAAACGTCAGTCTGAATTGTGTCATGTCCAACAGTTTCGGTTTTGGCGGCACAAATGCCACGCTGATCTTCAAGCGTTTCACGGACTGAAATTCCGCGCCACGCAATTTTTCGCCAGGCGGGCGGACATGTCCGCTCTTGCCGTTGCCCCGACGGTGGTGCCGACACCAACACCAGCGCCGGTTTGCCAGGCGCAGCAGGGAAAGCCGTAATGCCTAAATAACTGTGCGAAAAAGGTGTCCACATTGATAGGGGATAATTCCGTGTATCGGGAGGCCAGCTCTCCGGTACCCCATGGCAAGACACGCTGTGAATACATCCCTGTAAGCTTCACGGCAGCTTCCCTGCTGCCGAGAGTCTTGCCATGGGGTACCGGAGAGCTGGCTTGTCAAATAACAAAC
>JALVOC010000237.1 GCA_027032075.1 Chromatiales bacterium
GTGAATACATCCCTGTAAGCTTCACGGCAGCATCCCTGCTGCCGAGAGTCTTGCCAGCAGCTACTGGAGAAACGGCTTACCAATTTTTTAAAGTGGACACCTTTTTCGCACGGCTATTTAGTACACTTGGGAAACCAGAATCTGCCAATAATGTTAAATGATCTGGTATTCGGAACACTTAAATTTAGTGCAGGGTCTGGAGAATAACCCCGAACATTTAATTTAACACATACAAGAAAGCAGTTTATGTCCAAACCCGGCGCAACGGGATTAACCCGTATCATCAACGCATTTGGTTATTCCATGAAAGGTTTTCGTGCTGCCTTCAAGTACGAATCAGCCTTTCGCCAGGAAGTGGTGTTGATACTTGTACTGCTGCCATTGGTCTACTGGCTGGGGCAGAGCGTGCTGGAATACATCCTGCTGGTGGGCAGCCTGCTACTGGTACTGATTGTCGAACTGCTGAATTCGGCGATAGAAGCGGTGGTCGACCGCATCGGAGACGAACATCATAAACTGGCCGGACGTGCCAAGGATATGGGGTCGGCAGCGGTGTTTGTTTCCTTGCTTAATGTGGTATTCATCTGGGGATTGATTGCCTATCAATACCTGAAAACAAACTAATACTAACCAAATATCGGGGTAGCGAAATTATGTCGGCACTTATTTGTGGATCTTTTGCCTTTGATACCATCATGGTGTTTCATGACAAGTTCAAGAATCATATTCTGCCGGAGCAGGTGCACATATTGAATGTTTCGTTTCTGGTGCCGGAAATGCGGCGTGAATTTGGTGGTTGTGCGGGGAACATCGCCTTTAACCTGAAACTGCTGGGGGAAGAGCCCATGCCGATGGGGACGGTGGGTACCGATTTTGCCCCCTATGCCGAGTGGATGGATCGCTTTGCCATCAGCCGCAAATATCTCAAGACGGTGCAAACCTATACCGCTCAGGCATTTATCACCACCGACGAGGATGATAACCAGATCACTGCATTTCATCCTGGTGCGATGAACATGTCTCATGAAAACAGCATTAGCGACGTCAAGGGAATCAAGCTGGGGATTGTTGCGCCTGACGGGCGTGATGGCATGATTCAGCACGCGGAAGAGTTTGTCGAAGCCGGTATCCCCTTTATTTTCGATCCGGGTCAGGGTTTGCCGATGTTCGATGGTGAAGAACTGCTCGATTTCGTTGACAAGGCCACCTGGGTCGCCTTGAACGACTATGAGGCGCAGCTGATGGAGGAGCGTACCGGTAAATCCCCCCATGAACTGGCGGAAATGCTCGAAGCCCTGATCGTTACCCGTGGTGCCAAGGGTTCTTACATTTATACTTCGGAACACCGGCTTGAAATCCCCCTTGCCAAGGCCAACGCAATCAATGATCCCACCGGTTGCGGTGACGCCTACCGGGCCGGTCTTTTATATGGCCTGTTGAATGACATGGACTGGGAAACCACCGGCCGTATCGCATCGCTCATGGGAGCGATCAAGATCGAATCACACGGAACCCAAAATCATCTGTTTACCCTCGATGAGTTCTTTGAACGGTTCCATGAAACTTTCGGTTACAAGATATAAATCAGGCGGGCGCAAAAGAGCGGGCAATGATTTTTTTTACCGGGGTGGCTACTGTTATTCAGTATCACCTTTGCCGCGCAGTTGTTTAACTGAGTAACAGTATCAACAATAACCCGCCATTTAACACGAGGTAGTGATGGACGCAGTGGCATTTGTTCGGTAATTTATGCGCCGTTACGGTAATCAAACCAAGAGCCACCCGTGGATCAAACAGCGACATTTCCTTCCCTGCGCCTTAAAAAAAACGAGGATCGCCGCCTGCGCATCGGCCATCGCTGGATCTACAGCAACGAAGTGGATGTGAAAGCCACCCCCCTGACCGCTTTTGAGCCGGGGCAGCAGGTGATCGTGGAGGATTATCGTGGCAAGCCGCTCGCCATGGCCTGTGTCAATCCGGCCAGCCTGATCAGCGCCCGGCTTTACAGCCGGCGTGTGCCCCAACCGCTGGATCAGCCCTTTCTCGCCCGGCGTTTGCAAGCGGCCCTGGCGTTGCGTGAACTGGTTTTTACCAAACCCTATTACCGTCTGGTGTATGGTGAGAGTGACGGCTTGCCCGGCCTGGTGGTGGATCGTTTTGATCGGATCCTGGTGGTGCAGATCACCACCGCCGGGATGGAGCGCATCAAGACGCAGATCATCGAGGCACTGGATGCGCTCCTGCAGCCGTCGGTTTTATTGTTGCGCAACGATACCGCCTCGCGGCAACTCGAGGGGCTGGAAAGTTATGTGGAAACGGCCATTGGCGGGCCCTTGCCGGAGCTGGTGCAACTGGAGGAAAACGCCACACGCTTCGAAGCACCCTTGAGCGGCGGGCAGAAAACCGGCTGGTATTATGATCATCGGCTGAATCGCCAGCGCCTGCAGGCCTATGTGCGGCAGCGGCGGGTGCTGGACGTCTTCAGTTATATCGGTGCCTGGGGGGTGCAGGCGCTGCAGGCGGGAGCGGAAGCGGTGACCTGTATCGACAGTTCGGGACGTTTTCTGGAACTGGCAAAACACAATGCCGGCCTGAACGGACATGCGGATGCGATCAGCTGTCTTCAGGGGGATGCGTTTGAGGTACTCAAGGGGCTGCGTGACGCGGGTGAACATTTTGATGTGGTGGTGCTCGATCCCCCCGCTTTTATCAAACGGCGCAAGGACAGCAAGCAGGGGCTGGCAGCCTATCAGCGCATAAACCGCCTGGCGATGCAGGTTCTTGTTTCAGGCGGCGTGCTGCTCTCCGCCTCCTGTTCCTGGCACTTGAAGCGCAGCCAGTTGCTGGAGGCGATGCGCAAGGCCGCAGCCATCAATGGTCAACATCTGCAGGTATTGGAGCAGGGGCATCAGGGTGCGGATCACCCGGTGCATCCGGCCATGGGGGAGACCGATTATCTGAAAGCCTACCTGGCCCGTGTTGGTAGATGATTCTTAATAAGTGTTCCGAATACCAGAGCATTCAACATTATTGGCGGGTTCTGGTTTCGCATCAGGGGCAGAGGTCTTTTACATGACCGTCAGCCGCCGGGCATGGATTGTTCCCGACAATCCTGATGCATTTCCGCCATCCCTGGCGTTCAGATGCGGCCGTCGGGCTTGGCTGGAGGATGTACACGTGTCGTGGAGGTCATGGATGTGCGGGAACGACTGTATTTACAGCGTGTCATACAAAAGACCTCTGCCCCCGATGCGCCGTGGCTCAAGTGGAGTGGTATTCGGAACATTTATTTAGTAACGAATGAATGGATGACATTTTGAGAGTGACCAGATGATTGTGGATTTTGACAAGGTAGCCTTTCATATCTTCGGGTGGCCGGTGCATTGGTATGGCCTGATGTATCTGATCGGATTTCTCATGGCGTGGGGGTTGGGCCGTTACCGCGCGGCAAAACCCGCTTTTCACTGGAGCAAGGAAGAGGTCGATGATCTGCTGTTTTATGTCGGCCTGGGGGTGATTCTGGGTGGACGGGTTGGCTATATCCTGTTTTACAATTTTGGCCCCTTTCTTGCCGATCCGCTTATGCTGTTCAGGGTCTGGCAGGGAGGAATGTCATTCCATGGCGGACTGCTCGGGGTTTTGACCGGTTTGTGGATTTTTCATCGCAAATATCACCGGGGCTATTTCGAAACGGTTGATTTTATTGCCCCGCTGGTACCGCCGGCACTCGGGGCGGGGCGTATCGGGAACTTCATCAATGGTGAACTGTGGGGCAAACCGACCGATATGCCCTGGGGAATGGTGTTTCCTGCTGCCGGACCCGAACTACGTCATCCCACCCCGCTCTATGAGGCCTTCCTGGAGGGGGTTTTGCTGTTTCTCATTCTCTGGTGGTTTTCGGCCAGGCCGCGGCCCACCATGGCGGTATCCGGCGTGTTTGCAATTACATACGCAATTTTTCGTATTCTGGTGGAATTTGTGCGGTTACCTGATCCACATCTGGGTTATTTGGCCTTTGGTTGGGTTACGATGGGAATGCTCTTGTCAATACCCCTGTTTTTCGTGGGTGTTATATTTTTATATTTCGCCTATGTCAGGAAGCGTGAGCGCGCCTGACATAGATATTCAGTTTTATGCCGCCGGCACAATCAGGCGTAGAGGGAAAAATGAAACAAAAAGTGATCATCAGCGTTGTAGCAATCGTGTTTGTCCTGTTGGGCAGCCAGTCATTTGCAGCCGAAGAGGTTCGCCACAAGCCGTTCATTCTGGCAAAAATTGTCAGTGGCGTGAGTATGGACAAACTGGCAAACAAGGTCAGGCGCCAGCTGACCGCGGGTGGTTTTGAGGTGGTGGGAACCTACGAGCCATACCCTAAAGCCAGGATTTACATTGTGACGAACAAGGAACTGAAGCGAATCGCCGCCGGCACCGAGTACGGTGGTTTCGGTGCCGTGCTGAAGGTGTCGCTGTGGGAGTCGGAAAAGGGCATTCAGATCAGCTATAACAACCCCACCTATATCGGTCTGGCATACAATATGGGGAGCAGGCTGGAAAAGGTTAAGGCCGGCCTGAAACGCAGTGTTGGTTTTACCAGGTATTTTGGAGGCGGTGAAGGCATCAGGGAGTCCAAGTTGCCCGGTTATCACTATACTTTCGGGCTTGAGGATTTCTATGGCTTTATGCCATTGGGGGAGTTCAGCAGCTTCAAGCAGGCGCTTCGCAAAGTGGAAACAGGCCTGGCGAAGGGAACCTACGGCATCAAAAAAGTGTTCCGCGTGGATATTCCCGGAAAAAAAGAGGCGCTGTTCGGGGTGAGCCTGAATGCGGATGTGAAAAAACAACCCTATCTCAACGACAAGTTTGTCATGGAAGTTATCGACAGCAAGGAGCTTAAACGCTTGCCGCATCTGCCCTACGAAATCCTGGTAAAGGGCAGCAAAGTGATTGCGCTGCATCCACACTACCGCCTTGCGGTGAATTTTCCGGAGATGCGCATGTTCGGGCCGCACAGTTTCGGTAAACTGATGGATTTGCCCTCCGTGTACGAAGAGTATTTCAGAAAAGCCGTGGGCGGAACATGGCCGCCGCCGATCAGGCATTATTGAGCAAAAAAGGAAACGCCGGGCAAGCCCGGCGTTTCCTTTTTTGCCTGGCGGGGAGATGCGCATCACGATTTTTTGTGATAAGTGGTAAGATAGCAGCAGTCGTTCAGCAAAGGGGTCAGTGTGAAACAGTATCTTGATCTGATGCGCCATGTGCGTGACAACGGTATCCGCAAAGGGGATCGTACCGGCACCGGTACCACCAGTGTCTTTGGTTATCAGATGCGGTTTGACCTGGCGCAGGGCTTTCCGCTGGTTACCACGAAAAAACTGCATTTGCGTTCCATTACCCATGAATTGTTGTGGTTTCTCAAAGGCGAGACCAATATCCGTTATCTGCATGAAAATGGTGTGAGTATCTGGGATGAATGGGCAGATGAGCAGGGTGAGCTGGGCCCGATCTACGGCCATCAATGGCGAAGCTGGCCCACCCCGGACGGCAGACATATCGATCAGATTTCACAGGTGGTGGAGCAGTTGAAACATAATCCCGACAGCCGCCGCATTATTGTATCGGCCTGGAATGTCAGCGATCTGCCGGATGAAACCATCAGTCCGCAGGAGAATGTCCGCCAGGGAAAAATGGCGCTTGCACCCTGTCATGCGTTTTTCCAGTTTTATGTTGCCGAGGGGCGCTTATCCTGCCAGTTATACCAGCGCAGTGCGGATATCTTTCTCGGCGTGCCTTTCAATATCGCCTCCTACGCTCTCCTCACGATGATGCTGGCGCAGGTCACCGGTCTGGAGGCGGGTGACTTTATTCACACGCTTGGAGACGCCCATCTCTACTCCAATCACATGCAGCAGGTGGAAACCCAACTTGCGCGTAACCCTTATCCCTTGCCGAAAATGAAAATCAACCCTGAGGTAAAAGACATTTTTGATTTTCGTTTTGAAGACTTTGAATTAAGCGGTTATCAGTGCCACCCGCACATCAAGGCACCGGTGGCGGTTTGACGGGCTTGCGCACTGCCGTGACGAAGCAAACTATTATTTCAAAGGCCTGGATATGATCATTTCCATGATTGCCGCCCTCACCGACGATCGCGTTATCGGTATCGAAAACCGCCTCCCCTGGAAGCTGCCCAACGATATGAAGTGGTTCCGGCAGCATACCCTGGGTAAACCGATTATCATGGGGCGCAAGACCTTCGAATCCTTTGGCGCAAAACCCCTGCCGGGCCGTACAAATATCATCGTCACCCGTGATCCCGAGTATCAGGCGGAAGGTTGCCGTGTGGTGCACTCGATCGATGAGGCGCTGGCGGCGGCTGGCGATGCGGAGGAAGTGATGATCATCGGCGGGGCTTCGTTTTATGCCCAGATGTTACCGCGTGCCGATCGCCTTTATCTTACCTGGGTGCATACCAGGGTAGAGGGTGATGCCTGGTTTCCGGAGCTGGATTTGTCGGAATGGCGGGAGATTGAGCATAGCGATCATGCAGCAGATGAAAAAAACCCCATTGCGCACAGTTTTGTGATCCTCGAGAGAAAATAAAAGCAGGGCTTGCAAGGCATGCAAACGAACTGCGGCAAGGATGAATCAGTCAGTGTTGCATTAATTATGCTTGCGATATTCAGGGCATTTGATGGAGGTATAGCGCGGCCTGGATTTGTCGATACGCAGTGCTGTTAACTTTCCTCCCCAGACGCAGCCGGTATCGAGCGCATACACATCCTGCCGATCAAGGAGTCCAAGGGTGGACCAATGCCCAAACAGGATCCGTTGCTTTATCGGTTTGCGCCAGGGGACCTCGAACCAGGGGATGCTTCCGGCATGTTTATGTGCCGGTTTCCCTCTCTCTTCGAGATTCAACTTTCCTTTTTTATCGCAATAGCGCATACGGGTAAAGCTGTTACAGATAAAGCGCAAGCGTTTCCAGCCTTGCAGATCATCGCTCCAGACACCAGGTTTGTTGCCATACATGTGGTGAATGAAATCAATATATTGATCACTGCTGAGAACAGTTTGCAACTCCTTCGCATGCTGTTTTGCCTCGGATAATTTCCAGCCGGGATAGATACCGGCATGGACCATCACATATCCGAGTGATTTGTCGGCATGTAGCAGGGGTTGCTGACGTAACCAGTTGATCAAATCATCGGCATCCTCAGCGTCGAGTATCGCCTGGATGCTTTTGTCGCGTGTCGCCTTATGGTCGGCGGCAATCGCGAGCAAGTGCAGGTCATGGTTGCCCAGCACTGTTACGGCATTCTTTCCCAGGTTCTTGACAAAACGCAGCGTGGCCAGTGATTCCGGCCCGCGATTGACGAGGTCACCGGCAAACCAAAGCTGATCATCAGCCGGATCGAAATTCAGTTTATCGAGCAGTTTCCGCAGGGATGGAAAACATCCCTGAATGTCACCAATTGCGTATGTTGCCATTTATTCGTTTTTTGTCCCGGAATTGCAAAATTCATACTGACATTTATAAAGTAATTCGGTTTAAAATGATAGATGAAATGTGTCGGGACCAGTGTTACCGCCAACTACGCGTTGCGATTGGCAGACCATTCAAATCGCTGCGGTTAAACTGGGAACCTTTTCGCACAGCGATTTAAAAAGTATTGCAGATTCCGCCTCCGCATCTTTTCTGTCTGCCTTTGCGGATACTCATTGTGAATAAGTATGAGGCCTTTCGGTATCGTTATGTTTGTTGACATAATCGACGGCGAATCGTACTGCTCGTTGCACCGCCTGTTCCATTTGCTCGCGCTCATCGGCGGTCATATAAAAGGCCATGTCGACATTGTGCCGTACATAACGGGCGGGCAACTGGTTCAATGCCACACAGGCGACATCACTGACAAAGTCGTCGTCATCATGCGGTAACAGGGTTTCCGGCAAGTGGGCGATTTCATCGAGCACCAGTCGTTCATAATAATTGTGGATACTGTCAAAGGTCATAGCGTTCTCCTGTGTCAAGTAATGGTGTTGTTAAACAGTTTGGTTGATGAGACAACCTCAAGCAAAATCATCATGCTGCATTTGATTTGATATTCCTGGTTTTACCTTTCGCCGGGTGCTGTTCCGCCTGCTAAAGATGTTCTGTTACCTTGTGTAGTGGTTTCCGGAACGCCCATTCAGGGTAAGTCAGGTTCCTGCCTGTTTTGATACTGAATAATATGCACCCGGTTTCCCGGATAGATTAAGTCCGGGTTTTTGATCTTGCTCAAACGCGCCAGCTCGGGGTAGCGAAAGGGGTTTTGAACATAACGACCGGCGATATCCCATAAGGTGTCCCCTTTGACCACAATATGGATGATTTCCAGTTTTTTCCGCGTATGGGGTTTGCTTGTGGTTTTCTCGCGCACTGTGATTTCCTTGCTGTCATCCGGAGTGGCGGTGTTGTCTGGCGGGGTTTCTTTTACCCCGGTGCTCGTGTTCTGTACGGTGTTTTCAGGCAGGATGCTCTCCTGCATGGTGGTGCCGCTGGCGGGACCGTGCGGGGTTTCGCTGTCTTCTTCGGGCGGTCGTATGGCGGGCGTGTTATCCGGTGCGTGCAATATGATGGTGATATCTGTTTCATTCTTTGTGATTTCGGCATGAAAGCCGGGGGTGCCTGGCGTTGGCGCAGCCGCCGCCGCTGTCCTGTTTTGTGAGGGAGGGACTGATTCTGCATTACGTTGCGGTTTTTTCTTTTCGCTCGGTTTTTGCAAAGCGGGGGACTGTGTGTCCTGCACCGTCTGCGCAGGGGGCGTTATTTCCGCTGTCGCCGTCGTCGCGGTGGCGGAGGGATGCGATGGTGCATCGGGCAGGGAGTCAGAGGCATGTGCTGTGGTCATCCCTGGTGTCCCCGTCGCGGAAAGTGATGTGACATCGGCAGGATTGGCCGCAGTCGTTATGCCTGAAAGCGGTTGCGTCGCTTGTGTTGCCAATGGGGGGGGAATCTGTACAGGTTTGCGCTGCTCCTCTTTCAGTAAATACCAGCCCAGTCCGCCCCCGCCGAGAAGCAGGAAAATGACGAAGCCTGTCATCCACCAGCCGCCTGCCGCTGCCGCCTGCCCGGATTCTGTTGCGGCAGGTGGGATTGGGCGTTGGTGCGCTGCCGTTACCCCGTCTGCAACAGGGGCCGCAGCAGGGCGAGAGGGATGCGGGCGTGTCGTTGCTGCCGGATTTTGTGGTTGCCTGCGGGCTGCGGCATGCCGGTTTTTGCCTGCGGATGTGTTATTCAAGGAAGTGGTCTGTATCCGTTTGGCGCGCGCATCGGAGAGGGTGGATGTGCCTGCCGGCGTGGTTTGAAACGATTTGTCCGCTGCGGTCGTGCGTTGCGAAAGTTTTGTCTTCTGCTTCATTGCGTGGCTGGCGGTGGCATCAGATGTTTTCATCCTTGCTGCAGTGCGCAATGGGGGGGCTGCGCCCGTTCGCCCGGTTTTTGTTTCAGCTATCTGGGTGCGGTGCTGAAGGGGGTGCGGCACTTCCGCGGTCGTCTTTTGCCTGTCAGGCGGTTCTGTTTCGTGTAACCGGGAGGTTTCGTGCGTTACTGCATCTTTTGCCTTGGCGGGGTTATCGGTTTTATCCCTGGCGGCATGGGTGCGTTCGGTATTTTGTCTTGAGGCGGTTGCCGCCGGTATGGTGGTGTTGTTTCCATCGGGCTGGTTTTTCTCCGCCGCTGTTGTTTGCTCAGGCGGGGACGATGTGGTGTTATTGTCCTGCTGCAGCCGTTCGATGTAATGTTTCAGATAGCCGCTTTGTTTCAGGCCTGCCAGTTTGTGGAATTCGGAATACAAATGGATCCGTTCCTGCAGCAGCAGCGTGCGGCTGAAGATCCCCTTGGGGATCAATGGCGGCAAGCCACCCCAGCCTTTCGTTGGCATTTCGATTACGTCGAGGATTTCATCCACCCAGAAGCCGATGTGTTGGCTTTCCAGGGTGGCAATGACGAGGCGGCCTGGCTCCCAGTCACTCTTGTCCACACCATAGCGATGCCGCAGATCGATCACACTTACGATATTACGTCCATATTTGAATATCCCCGGGTGATCGGTGCTGCTGCCGGGGGGATGGGTGAGGGAGGGGGGAGCGATGATGGCGTCTATCGGCAGACTGGGGGCACAGCAAAGCACCGGGCCGACCCGGAAGAGCAGCAAGGCATTGTGATCGTCCAGTGTCGCCATAACATTCATACCACCAGGGATATGGAGGTTAGCGGCCGCAACAACTGACTGTTTAATCTTGTGGTGGCGCGCTTGCGCACAGTATTTGCGCGGTTTTTCAGGCCGCAATGCCAAACAGCCGCACCTGACCGCCATACGTGGCAGTCAGTACAGTCGTCAAACCTGCAGGGATGGATTCGCAGCGTGTCATGCCAGGCGGGCAGTGGCCACGGTTTGTCAAATAATAAATAGGCGGATACCTTTTTTGCAGCGCTATTCGTCATTGCGGCACGGCGGGAATGGTGTAGCGCTTTTGTTGAATAAGGGTGATGCAAAAAAGGGCGCGCCTTGTTTTGTCTTCGCATTCGTCCTGCTGCGGAAAGCAGCGGCACCACCGTGTCAGGAATCATTCAGTGATTCATGCTGGCCACCCGGGCGCGGTATTCCAGGCTGTAGAACATTTCCAGATAGCGCAGGGTTTCCGCCCGCTCCAGATCGGTGACATATTTCCAGAAACCGTAAACGCGCGACAGGGTCATCATGCGCTCGGCATACAGTCGCCAGGTATAGCGTGCCTCGACCCGTTGCAATCCGTTTTGCGAAATTTCTTCCCAGTAGCCGGGTGTTTGCCGGCAGCGTTGGAAAAATTCAACCAGGCGGGCGGTCACCTGCTCACCATGATTGGGCTCGATATGAAACCCGGAAACGCCGTCTTCGATGATTTCTGACGGTCCGCCATAATGCGTGGCAAAGGTCGGCAGCCCCGAGGCCATGGCTTCGATCACCGTCAACCCGAATGCTTCGAACAGAGCCGGCTGAACGAATGCACCGTGGCTGTCGGCAACAAAGCGATAGAGCTCGCCGGCAAAATCCTTGTTGAGATGCATACCCAGCCAGCGGACTTTATCGTCCAGTCCATGCTGATCCATGAGATTGTGCATGATCTGTATTTGTTCCCGTTCCTCCTCGTCAGAAGATTGTTGCGGATCGACATGGCCGGAAACAATGAGTAAATTGACTTGCTGCTGTAACTCCGGCGAGCTGGCATACCATTCCACCAGGCCGCTGATGTTTTTTATCCGGTCCAGACGGGACATGCTGAACAACAGTGGTTTGTCCCGGTTGGCCAGTACGCCGCGGATATCCCGGGCAGTCTCCTTGCCGTAAACAAGGCGTTCGATATCCGCCTGCAGATGCACCAGTCTCTGCTGCTGGTGCGTGTAGGGGAAATAAACCTCCGGATCGGCACCGGGCGAGACAATGTTGAACTTGGGATCATAGACATCAATGCCCTGAACGACGCGGTAGAGACCGGGCATGGTGAAGTTCATATACGATTCATACTGGCCCTGGCCATCGCTGGTGCCGGCAATCTCCTGATAGGTGGAAGTGATAATAAAGTCGGCGTTGTTCATCGCGATCAGATCGGCGGTGAACTGGCAGGAGAAATGATAATGTTGTTCATTGTCCTTCCAGAACAAATCGGAATAAAGGTATTTGGTTTTTTCCAGCGCGTGGGCGATGTTGCACTGGGTCACGCCCAGCCGCTGTGACATCAGTGACGCCACCAGATTGCCGTCCGAGTAGTTGCCGACGATCAGATCCGGCCGGCCGCCCAGTTCCGCCAGCAGTTCGCGTTCCGCATCCAGCGCATAACGTTCCAGATAGGGCCAGATGTCGAAACGTGATATCCAGTGGGGAATGATGCGCCCCGTGGCATCGCGAAACGGAACCCGCAGGATCACCGCGTTATGTGTTCCGGCAACCGGCTCCAGGCGTTGATCACAGGTCGTGCCCTCGGCCTCCGGGATCAGGCGGGTGAGGATCAGGATGCGCGGTTCGATCTCCAGGCCCTGTTCCGCCAGCCGTTTGCGCATCTCGGCCTCCAGGGCGCGCACCTGATCAAGGATGTACACGACCTGACCGCCGGTATCCGGCCGTCCCAGGACATCACTCTGCCCAAACCAGCCATGCACCGAAAGGATGGTGATGGAAAAAATCATCGGCACCCGGCCGAGGAAATCTTCCAGCGTGGTCGGAGAAGGAGCCTGCAGGATATCCAGCAACAGCTGCATGGTGTCGCGCACGCGTGCGGCATTGGCGCCCCAGCCGGGTTCAAAGCCGAGGCTGCGCATCTCATGGGAAAGGTCCTGCCAGGGGATCGCCGGATCCTGCCGGGCCAGCAGGCTGTCGGCATGGCGCAAGGCTTCCCGCAATTCGGCAACATTGCTGATGGCGCCATTCAGCATCAGTTGCTGTTCCCGGTAACGGTGCACGCGCAGGAAATCCAGCAGCTTTTGATCGCCCTTGTTCAAATCCTCGAACAGGCTGCTCGACAGGCGGCGATTGAGAAATGACACTCCCTGGCCAATCGAACTGGCTTCCCGCAACTTGTAGAACTCCCGCGAAAACGGTTCCAGATCAATTTCCAGTGCCCAGGGATCATCATGGCCGTCCGTGGCAAGACGTTCCTTGAAGTGCAAATACTCGGCGACATCCACCTCCAGCAGATCCAGTGTCTCGATATGCACATGCAGGTAGAGCCAGCGGGCGACACGCAGGCGTAGCGCAAAATACATGCCGCCATAACCAATGGTCGCTTCCTGGCAATAGCCCAGCGCTTCCGCCAGGGGCGTTTCAATGAGTCGTTCATCCTCGATATCGGCATTCAGCTTCTTGAACTCGTCCAGGATTTCACTGCGCAACAGAAAAGGCTGATCCAGTTCGAGGAAATGGTGAAGGATCCGCAATGCTTCTGTGCGGTGCTGATCGATATAGTCCGCGAGCCTGCGCATCAGTTTGTTCTGTGTGTTCATACCAGACTCCAGTCTTCGATAAATGGACGATAGAAACCCTTTTCCATGCTGGTGGCGCCGCGTTGTCCGACGATGGCAGAGGCAAACGTCTGGGCCCGTGACAGGCTTAGCGGCAATGGCCAGTTCTGCAGCAGGCCGGCAATCATGACACTGGCAAAGGCGTCACCCGCACCGACGGTATCCACCACGGTTCCCGTCCTGGCGGGTACGACTTCTTCGGTGCGGCCTTCGGCGGTGTAAACCAGCGTGCCCCGTTCCCCGCGGGTGACGATTACCAGTTCGGCCCGGGTTTTCCGCTGCAATTCCTGTGCCCGTTGATGCAGTGTCCGTCCGGCACGCATGAGCGTGTTCAATTCATCCTCGTTGAGTTTGATCCAGCGTGCCTTTTCCATGCTGGCATGGACGCTTTGCCGATCCCACCAGGGTGCGCGCAGGTTGACGTCGAGAAAGACCGGCAGGGCGGTTTGTGTCCGTAGCGATTGAAGGGTCTGCGCCGAAACCGGCATGCGCTGGATGAGGCTGCCGTGATACAGCAGGCTGGCCTCATCCACCACCGGCAGCAAGCGGCTGTCGATGTAATCGTAGGCCTGTTCCGGCAGGATATGAAAGCTGGGCTCGCCATCTTCAAGCCGGATCTGCACCGTCCCGGTGGGATGCTCCGCATCGGTTTGCAGACCGGCCAGATCCATGCCCCATGCCTGCATGGCGGCACGGATCTGTTCGCCCAGCGTATCGTCGCCGACACGGGAGATAAAAAGGGGTTGCAGGCCAAAGGCCTGCAGATTCCAGGCGACATTGAAGGGCGCGCCGCCAAGGACGGTTTTGCCATCGGGAAAGCAGTCGAACAGCACTTCGCCGTAAATCACGGGGCGGGAACCAGGCACGATACTCATGGGAATTCCTGTGGGGTTTGTTTCAGCCAATTCTTCAGTTCCGGACGGTAATGGATTACGCCTTCAATGATACCGGCAGCGTAGTTACCGTTCATATCCATAAAGCTTCCCGCTGCCAGATAGAGGGCATCCAGGGTGCCGGCTTTTTCCGCTGCCGCCAGGGTCTTCTCGCGTACTTCCGGCATGGCATTGGCGACCAGTACTGCCGGCAGGTCGCTGCACAACACCTCCAGATCGTTGCCGCTGTCACCGGCGAAGAGGGTTTCGTCCAGCCGGTAACCGCGCTGTTGCATCAAAAAGTGGATCGCCTCGAGTTTGCCGGCAGCCGCCGGCAGGATGTCCAGCAGACCGGTGGCAGCCGGTTCGTCGATGCTCCACACCAGTGTTGCCTTGATCCCGGCTTCGGTCAGCCGCGGGCGCATAACAGCTTCGAGTTTTCCGCTATCGGCCTCCAGCGGTACATAGTAGCTGAGCTTGTAGCGGTTTTGTTTTTCCGCTTCCTGTAATCGCAAATCACCCAGATCCTTCAATGCTTCATGCAGATCCTGTGGCGTTTTGCCGTCCCAGTCCGCCTGGATGTGTCGTTCCCATGCCTCCTGTTCCTGCCAGCAGCCATTCTCGACATGAAGAATACGCGTACCGACATCGGTGATCACAAAGTCCGGTACGGGGATCCACCAGCTCCGGATGGCCTCCTCCACCAGTTGCTGATGCCGACCGGTGACGTACACCAGCGTGACACGCTCATGTGTAATCAGACGGGAAAAGAGGGTGCGGGCCTGGGGTGATTCGGGTTGAGGCCCGTTGGGCAACAGGGTGCGATCGAGATCGGTGCACAACAGCAGGCGGGGACCGCTCATGAGGCTGTGGCCGCTTCGTCTGGCGGCACATTGCAGGCGCCATAGAAGTCGTAATAATCCAGTGCCTCGAGAATGCCGCGTGCGTAGGGTTGGGTGGCGAAATAGATCCGCTCCTGATCGATCAATTGCGACAACTCTTCGTTGTGACGGTTGGCCACCACCACTGCCAGCGTGTTGCCGCGCATCATCTCCTCGTCAGCGCCCGAGCCACCGGCCACCAGAATATGATCCAGCGGAATCTCCCAGCGGGCGGCAAAGTAGCGCAGCGCCATCCCCTTGGAGGCGCGGATAGGCAGGATATCGAGGAATTGCCCGAAGGAGAGACTCAGGTTGACCGACTGCTCTTCCTGGTTGAGGAGGCTGTGAATTTCCTCCACGCCCGGCGACTTCCGCGGATCGATGTAATAACTGATTTTGAAGCGACTCTGTTCCGATTTGGGTTGCAGTTCCAGTCCGGGCAGACCGCTCAGTACGCGACGGACGATATGCGGCGTCCAGGCATGATCGATGTGGCGTTGCCAGGCGGTGTCGGCGGTCAGCTCCGGTGCATAGTGGATCTGGGTGCCGACACTGGTGATCAGCACATCCGGTTCCGGAATGCCGTGTTGGCGCATCACCTTGAGTGCCGAGTCGAGCCGCCGGCCGGTGGCGATGCCAAAGGTCGCGCATTTGCGGAATTCCTTGAGCACGCGCAACAGTTCCGGCAGCGAATCCGGATCCCCCAGGAGGTTCTGATCCAGATCGGTAAAGATGGCACGGTCGTTATACAGCATGCGGCGCCGGGTTTTGGGGGCGCGCACCAACACTTCGGTGCCTTCCACCACCGGGCGCACCATTTGCAGATAACGCCGCGCATGCGCTTCCCAGGAATAAACCTCCCGCACACCCCGCAGTCCCTCGGCGGCATAGCACTGCCAGGCCTTGTTGTCGGTGAGTATCCCCAGCAGGGCCTGGCTGATGGCGCCGGTATCGAGCGGATCGATGAGTATGCCATTGTGACAATTGCTGATGATGTCCCGCGGTCCGCCATCCTCGGTGGCCACGATGGGCAGGCCGCTGGCGGCCGCTTCGATCAGTGTCAGGCCGAAAGGCTCGGTAAGCGCGGGATTGACGAACACGCCGCCGCTCGCCGTTGCCAGGCGGTAGATGATGGGCACATCGTCAGGCTGGTGATGCTTCGGGATCGCCACCTTGCCGTACAGATCGTACCGATCGATGAGCCACAGCATTTCATTGAACACTTCCTGCGCCCCCTCTTCGAGTTCGGTGATATCGTCCCGGTTGCCGGCCACGATCACCAGGTTTGCCAGCGTCTGCAACTCGGGGGATTCGCCATAGGCGGTGATCAGGTTGCCGATATTCTTGCGGCTGTCCGGCCGGGACAGGGCGAGGATCAGCGGCTTGTCCGGTTCATGCAGAAAGCGGCGCAGGGTCTGTCCGATGGGGGTCGGCCAGTCATCGGTAGTGGGGGGATGAAAGCGATGCCAGTCCGTACCGGGCGGGATCACCCGCATCATCTCCGGCTGGTAATGATCATAGAGTTCGTACTGCTCCTCGATTTCCTGGTGAGTGCTGGTGATCACCCGTTCGGCACTGGCAAGGGTGAACTCTTCCGCCTCGATGCGGCGTGTGATATTGAAGCGCTGCTCGATCTCCTCCGTATCCAGTCCGGCGGCCAGCAGGCGCCGGTGCTTCACCCGTCCCAGCGAGTGGCCCGTATGAATGAGGGGTATGCCCAGCAGATTGCTGATACGGCTGCCGACATAACCGCCATCGGCGTAATGGCTGTGAACGAGATCCGGCAGCCGCGGCTGCCTGCGCAGGTGTTCAATCAGGTTGTCGGCAAAGGTATCCAGATAGTCCCAAAGCTGTTCCTTGTACACATACTCATCCGGTCCGGTCGGAATACGCACGATGCGGGCGCCGTCCCCCAGGGGTTCAAGGGGTTGTGCATAATCCCCGGCCACCTCGGGATCCCGGATCAACCGTGTCACCAGATCCACTTGAGCGACCTCAGGCGTTGCCGCCAGCGCCCGGGTCAGCTCCAGGACGTACTTGGTCTGCCCACCGGTATCGGCATCCCGGCCCAGTTCGAGGTTCTGCCCCCGGATCAGGCCATGCACGCTGATCATGACGATATAAAAGGGGGGATGTGTGGATTTTACATTCATAGTGTCCCTTACTATTAATATAAGTGAATCAATAACTTATTCAAGCCACCGCATGTCGTTTTCGATGCCGCCAGAGGGTACGTCAGCAAAGAAAGCCTTCTGTTGTCCTTCGATGCGGTTGTCAGGGCGCTGTCTGCGTGGTTTTCAGCTGCTGAACCTTATCAGTCCCCTCTTGCAAAATCTGTGAGCGCAATCCGACGAACGGCACGGAAAAAAGCCCTGTTCGTTATCCACCAGGGTGGGGATTCCGTCATCGTGAAGAAACTCAGTCTGTGGCGGCGAGCGCATGGGTGAGGCGGGCAAATTCCTCGAGACTCAGGCGTTCGGGACGAAGCCCGGGATCGATGCCGAGTGCTTCAATCGTGGCGGCGTCGATCAGCCCCTTGAGGTTGTTTCGCAGCGTTTTGCGCCGCTGGGTAAACGCCCTGGCCACCAGCCGGGAGAGGGCCCCGGGATCCACTTCCACCGGCGGCGTGGTATGGGGGATCAGGCGGATGACGGCAGATTCAACCTTCGGGGCGGGACGGAAGGCACCCGGCCCGACAGTGAACAGCATCTCGGTCTGGCAGTAATACTGCATCATGATACTGAGCCGCCCGTAATGCGGGTTACCCGCCTGGGCGCTGAGGCGTTCGACCACCTCTTTTTGCAACATGAAATGCATGTCCTGAATCCAGCGGCTCTGCTCCAGCAGGTGAAACAGCAGCGGGGTGGAGATGTTATAGGGCAGGTTGCCCACCACCCGTAACCGGTGTGGGCCGGGGCTCAGGCGGGAATAATCAAATTCGAGCGCGTCGGCCTGGTGGATATGCAGTTCACCCAACGGGGCGATTTCCGCTTCCAGCCGCGGGATCAAATCCCGGTCCAGCTCCACCACGTCCAGCCGGCCGAGTAACGGCAAGAGTTCGCGTGTCAGGGCGCCTTCCCCCGGACCGATCTCCACCATCGCCTGGCCGGGGCGTGGCTGTATCGCCATGACGATCCGCCGGATCACCGCGGGATCATGGAGGAAATTCTGGCCAAATCGTTTGCGCGGGCGGTGCACGGGATCAGTCCTGAATATTGCACATTTCGATGGCGGTTTGGAGCGCGATCCTGAGGCTGCCGGTATCGGCCCGGCCGCTGCCGGCCAGCTCACAGGCGGTGCCGTGATCCACCGAGGTGCGGATCATGGGCAGGCCGAGAGTGATGTTGACGGCCTGGCCGAATCCCAGGTGTTTGAGTACCGGCAGGCCCTGGTCGTGGTACATGGCAAGGAAGGCGTCGGTCTGCTGCAGGCTGGCGGGCTGGAAGGCGGTGTCGGCCGGCAGGGGTCCCGTCAGCTCGAGGCCCTGTTGCTTCAGTTGGCGGATCACCGGTTCGATGATCCCGATTTCCTCCCGCCCGAGATGCCCGCCTTCGCCGGCATGGGGGTTGAGACCCAGCACGCTGATGCGGGGCCGCTCGATACCGAAGCGTTCGCGGAGTGCCGTATGCAGAATGGTCAGGGTGGTGGTCAGTCCCGCCTTGCTGAGGGCGGCTGGCACCTCGGCGAGGGGCAGATGGGTGGTGGCCAGCGCCACCCGCAAGCCGGGTGCGGCCAGCAGCATCACCACGTCGTCGGTAGCAGTCAGCCCGGCGAGATATTCGGTGTGACCGGTGAAGGGCTGACCTGCTTCGTTGATGATCCCCTTGTGGACCGGGCCGGTGACCAGCGCGGCGAATTCGTGATTGAGACAGCCGCGTGTGGCGCGGCGCAGGGTTTCCAGGACATAGGGCGCGTTGGCCGCAGCCGGTTTTCCCGGGGTGGCCGTTTCCGCCATGGCGATGGGCAGAATGCTGAGGTGGCCGGGCTGGGGTGGGTGGGAGCTGTCGGCATCCCACTCCTGCAGGATGAGGGGCAGGTTCAGGCTGCGGGCGCGTTCTTCGAGCAGGCGCGGATCGGCAATGGCCACCAGTTCCGCCGGCCAGGCCTGCTGGGCGATGGTCACCAGCAGATCCGGCCCGACGCCGGCCGGTTCGCCGGGGGTGATGGCGATACGCGGCAGGGGGGCATTCACTGGTTCAGCCGATATTCCACATAGGCTTCGCTGCGGATCTGGCGCAGCCAGTTCTGCAGGGCCTCGTCACGCTTGCGCTTGCCGATCAGCTGGCGTGCCTGCTGGCGTTTTGATTTTTGAGTCTCGTCGTGCTGGCGGCGCGCCATCACCTGAACGATATGCCAGCCGAACTGGGTCTGGAACGGTTCGCTGATCTCTCCCGGTTTCAGCTTGTTCATCTCCTCTTCGAAGCGTGGCACCATGGTGCCGGGATTGACCCAGCCGAGGCTGCCACCCCGGGTGGCGGAGGCGGTGTCATCGGAATATTGCCGCGCCAGTTCGGCAAAATCCTCCCCGGCAAGCAGGCGCTGGCGCAGTTTTGTCAGGCGCTGCCGGGCTTCCTCGCTGGAGAGCACTTCATTGGGGCGAATGAGAATATGACGCGCCAGTGTTTGCTGGACGATATGGCGTGAGTTGTCACTGCGGCGCTCCAGCAGTTTGATGATGTGAAAGCCGCTCGAGCTGCGGATCGGTTTGCTGATATCGCCAGGCTGCATGTTGAACACGATATTGCTGAAGATGATGGGCAACTGGCCGGCCTTGCGCCAGCCGAGATCCCCGCCTTTGAGGGCATTTCGTCCCTGGGAAACGGCGATGGCGGTTTGTGCAAAGTCGGCGCCCTTTTGCAGTTGCTGCCATACCTGTTCCGCTTTTTTTTGGGCGGCGCGGATTTGTTCCGGACTGGCTGCTTCCGGCAGGGCGATCAGGATATGGGCCAGATGAAATTCATCATGGCTGCCCTGGCGGTGACTGAGGTTGGAGATGTAATTGTCAATCTCTTTCTCGGTGACAGTGATATTTTTCTCAACGCGGTTTTTGTGCAGGCGGTTGATGATGATGTCCTGTTTGATTTTTTCCCGGAACTCGGCAAAGCTGTAACCGTCCTTGCTCAGTACTTCGCGGAATTGGGGCAGGGTCAGGTTGTTGTCGCGGGCAATGTTATTGATCACCTTGTTGATCGTTTCATCGTCCACCCGGATACCGAGACGGCTGGCAATTTGCAGTTGCAGACGCTCCATGATCATCTGTTCCAGGATTTGCTTTTGCAGAATATTGTCCGGCGGCAGTTTGGCCGAGCGCTGCTTTAACTGTTGCTTGATCAGGCGGGTTTGATGCATCAGCTCGGTGTAGGTGATGACGTCATCGTTGACCACCGCAACGATATGGTCGATTTCCTGCACTGCAGCGGCCGCGGGCAGAACGGTTGCGGAAAATGCCAGCAGAGCAGCGAGCAGCAGACGGTATGAAGCGGATTTCATGGCGTGTTCAATATCATAATAAAAGGGCGAAAGGATAGCATGAACTGAGGGAAGATGGGGGCCGGCGTGCCGGTCTTCCCGATCCCTGGGGCAGGGGGCCCGCCTCCCGCCAATGCGGGATCAGAATATGGTGTTAAAGCTCGAGAGCCCTTTGAATTCCACTTCCAGATAGATGTTTTTTTCCGCTGCCGTATCGGCGTTGATAAAGCGTTCCCGCGTCATCAGGCTGATCCCCCAGCAGCAGCTGTCATAGCGGATGCTGCCGATGGTTTCCTGGTTGCGTTCATTGCGTATATCGTACAACTGTTTGCCGGTAATGCGCCATCGGGGGGTGATGCGCCAGAAAAAATCAATCTGGCGGGTTTCCAGGCTTTTGTACTGGGTGTGGTAAGCCAAGGTCAAACCCAGATTTGACGAAGGCTTGTAAGCCAGACTGGCATTGCTCTTGGCAAGTTGTTCCTGTTTGGGATCCCATTCCACGTCGGTGCGAAAGTCCAGGCTCGGCAGAGGGCGGGTGGTGAGTTCGGCAAGAATATTGGACCGTCGCTCGGTTTTGGGGCCGCCGCCCCGCAGGGTAACCCGCCGATCATCGAAATACATGATTTGTCCGATGCCCGCCATAAACAGTTCGGCGCCGTTTTTCTGGTTGATAAAACGGGTGGTCAGCATCGCCGTGAGGCGATTGGCGTCCTCCACCCGATCGGCGCCGTCGAAGTAATCCTCCTTGAACAGTTCGTTGATGGTAAAGCGTGACTGCTGGGTGTCAAAAATCGGCAAATCACTCTGATCCCGGTAAGGCGCATAGACATAATAGAGGCGCGGTTCCAGTGTCTGCAACAGGGCGGTTGAGGCAATCTGTGTGTCGCGCTCCAGAAAGACTCCGCTGTCGATGCTGAAAATGGGCAGGCTGCGGGAAGGGTTTTGTATCTGGTTGTTGCCGCTATCCCTCAGCTGGTAGCCGGTATAGCGCCAGGCAAGCTTGGTGTTCATGAAGGCGGCGGTGTTACGCAAAGGAAGACTGATCGAAGGCAGGATATCCAGGCGATCGCCTTTTACAACGTTTTTGTCCTCATGGGCAAAACGGACCCATTCCGCCTGAAGATGATAATTGAGGCTGTTGTCCTTTCTGGGCAGGCGGCTGGCGAATCGCAGTTGCGGCAGGCGTTCGTAGGATTTGGTGTCGCTCAGGAACTGATAGCCTTGCGCCAGGGCGTTGAATGACCAGTTTTCGGTCGTGAAAGCGAGACTGCCTTTGCGGTTCAGATAGGTCTTGCTGGTGGTGTTCAGGTTGTTCCCGAAATCGGACAGATAGGTTTCGTCACTGACGAAATCGTAATCCACCAGGGTGGACCAGCCCTTTAGAGGACGGCCGCTGTGTCGCCAGCGGAGGCGTTTGCGTTCCTCCCCGTACAGATTGTCGTTACCCAGATAATCCACATCCAGCTGGCCGGCATTGCGGCTGTGCAAATAGCGGAGTTGGGTTTGCAGCATGGTCCCGCGTTTGCTCATGTACCAAGGGGTAATGGTAGCGTCATAGTTGGGGGCAATGTTCCAGTAGAAGGGCAGTTTGACCTGGGTACCATGCAACTTGGAGCTGCCAAGACTGGGATAGAGAAAACCCGTGAGGCGATTTTTGCCGATGGGAAAGCGGATGTAGGGGAAATAGAAAAAAGGCACATCCATGAACTCCATCATCACGTTACTGGCGCTCCCCTGATGATTGGCAAAATTCAGCTTGACGTTGTTGGCGCTGAGCTGCCAGTCGGGATCGTGGGGGTCGCAGGAAGTATAGGTGGCGTCCTCCATTTCGACATGATCCGCATCCAGCACGCGGATCCGCTCCGCCTTGCCGTTGGCCCTTTCCCGCGTAAAGTAAACGGCATCGGCGAAAGTGGCGCGTTCTGTTTTCATTTCCGCATGCACGCTGCTGCCGGTAATCATCAAATCAGGGGTGATAAAGCGGATGTTTCCCTTGGCATCCAGGGTTTCGTTTAAATAATGGTAGTCGGCGCGATCCGCCTCAAACTGCATCTGTTTGCGCTGCACCACTACCCGGCCTTCAAATGTCGAAATATCATTTTGTCGAAGTTTCGCCTTGTCCGCCTGGATGTGGGTGAGGTTATCCGCCTGCCTGGGCACCCGCGGGATCTGTGGATAGACATTGGCATCACAAAGGCCGTTTGGGGCGGCAGAGATTTCCGCTGCCAGCCCGCTGCGGCTGCCCAGCAGGCAGAGCAACAGGAAGAAATGGCAAATGCGGGAGGCCGGCATGTTCAATTTTTGTGTTTTGACATGTTGTTGTTTCTTCGCATTATACATGGCGCGGTGCCGAAGTCTGTTATTGGGTATAATGCCACAGGATCGGGATTTATAATCCCTCCATGATATTGACGGCAGTGCGGGAGCTTTTACAGTAGTGGACGGGCGGTTGGAACAATTACACACATGGCTGCGCGCCACGCTGGGGATACAGCAATTTGATCTTGCACCAGCCTCGGCGGATGCCAGTTTTCGCCGCTATTTCCGCCTGCAATATGATCATACCAGTCACATCGTAATGGATGCTCCGCCGCAGCATGAGGATTGCACTCCCTTTATAAAGGTTTCCGCCCTGATGGCAGGTATCGGTTTGCATGTGCCGCAAGTGTTACAGCAGGATCTGCAACAGGGGTTTCTCCTGCTGACCGATCTTGGCAGCCGCATGTATTTGCCCGAGTTGAACGAGAATACCGTGGAGGCCCTCTATGGTGATGCCATGCAGGCATTGTTGAAGCTTCAGGCGTATCATGGCCGGGAACTGCCGCCCTATGATCGTGAATTGTTGCTCGGGGAGATGAACCTGTTTCGTGAGTGGTATCTGGCAAGACATCTTGGGCTGGAGCTGTCCCGCGCCGAACATCAGGCACTCGATGCGGCATTTGATTTTCTGGCCGATACCGCCCTGCAACAACCCCGGGTAATCGTGCACCGGGATTACCATTCACGTAACCTGATGGTCGCCACCCCGAACCCCGGCATCCTGGATTTCCAGGATGCCGTAGTCGGCCCGGTCACCTACGATCTGGTTTCCCTGCTGCGTGACTGTTATATCGCCTGGCCCCGCCAGCAGGTGGAAGCCTGGGTGGCGCACTATCACCGCCTGGCAACGGCAGCCGGCATCATTTCAGGGATCAGTGCGGCCCGGTTCCTGCGCTGGTTTGATCTGATGGGAATTCAGCGGCATCTCAAGGCCATCGGCATTTTTGCCCGTCTCAATCATCGCGATGCCAAGCCGGCTTATTTGCAGGATATCCCGCGCGTTTTGAAATATATCCGTGATGTTGCGGCAGGCTATTCCGAATTGAAACCGTTTTCCGGACTGCTGGAAGAAAAATTGCAACACGTTGAATAAACCGGTGTATCCCCCTGCCGTAGTCAGCCCTTGTTTAGGGGGGAGGAATCTGGAACACTTGTTTTGAATACAAGCGTTTGTTGTTGACGATCAACCCCTGGAACCTGCTACCCGCCACGCGTGACTGAACCGATGAAAGCCATGATACTTGCCGCCGGCCGGGGTGAGCGCATGCGGCCCTTGACCGATCATACCCCCAAGCCCTTGCTGGAGGCAGGGGGCAGGGCGCTGATTGAATATCACCTGTTTGCCTTGCAGCAGGCCGGTATTCGCGATGTGGTGATCAACCATGCCTGGTTGGGTGAGATGATCGAAGCGCGCCTGGGAAAGGGTGAACGCTACGGTTTGCAGATCCAGTACTCGGCGGAAAAGCCGCAGGCTTTGGAGACGGCAGGCGGCATTGTTCAGGCGCTGCCCCTGCTGGGCAGCGAGCCCTTTATTTTGCTGAACGCCGATGTGTGGTGTGACTACCCCCTTTCGCAGTTACCCCGGTACCTGGATGGTCTGGCGCACCTGGTGATGGTGGATAATCCACCACACCATCCCGAGGGGGATTTTGTCCTCTCAGGGGGTGGCCTGCGGGCGGAGGGGGAAAGCAGGCTGACTTACAGTGGCATCGGTGTATTCCGCGCAGAGTTGTTTGCCGGACTCAAACCCGGGAGACGGCCCCTCGCGCCGGTGTTAAGAGCGGCCATGCGCAAAGGGCGGATCAGTGGCGAACATTACCAGGGTGGCTGGTTTGATATCGGTACCCCACAGCGTCTGGGTGATTTGAACAAACTTCTCCATGAACGTCGGCAAGGAGCAAGAAGCTGGTAAAGTCGGTATTCCTCGGCTACACCTTAATAACATATGGGAGAGGAAATCCGCAGCAGCCAGTTTGATGATGAGGACTATCGGCGTTTCCGGCAGCGGTTGCAGGCGGAAACGGAACGCCTGGCAGGCTGGTTTGCCGCTGGAAGGTTTGCCGATGACGATCCCATTGCCGGTTTCGAACTGGAAGCCTGGCTGCTTGATTCCGGTTTTCATCCTGCACCACTGAACGAACCCTTCCTCGAGAAATTGTCCGATCCCCTCGCCAGCCCGGAACTGGCCAGTTTCAATTTCGAACTCAACAGCACCCCGCGGCCAATCAGGGACCACGTTTTTTCCGCGATGCACGCCGAACTGGTGCAAACCTGGCGTCATTGCAGACAGGTGGCGGAACAGATGGATTGTTGTCTGGCGATGATCGGGATTCTGCCCACGGTGCAGGATGAGGATCTGACTCTGGCCAACATGTCACACATGGAGCGATACCGGGCATTAAACCGCGAAGTGATTCACCTGCGCCGGGGCAGGCCGTTGGTATTCGATATCAATGGTGAGGAGCATCTGCGGGTCACGCATCGAAACGTGATGCTGGAATCAGCCGCCACCTCGTTTCAGATCCACATGCAGCTCAACCCGCAACTGGCCGTTCGTATCTACAACGCCGGCTTGATCCTCTCCGCGCCGATGGTGGCGCTGACCGCAAATTCGCCTTTCCTGTTTGGCAAGGATCTCTGGGCGGAAACCCGTATCCCGGTGTTTGAACAGGCTGTCGCCGTGGGTGGCTTTGAGGGAGCCGCATTCGGACCGATCCGGCGTGTGACCTTTGGCACCGGTTATGTGCGTGAATCCCTGATGGAGCTGTTTCAGGAAAACCTGGATCACTATCCCGTACTGTTACCGGAAGACTTCGGTGAGGACAACCCGGAATTACGCCATTTACGCCTGCACAACGGCACCGTCTGGCGCTGGAACCGGCCGTTGATCGGATTTGATCAGGCGGGGGAACCCCATCTGCGGATTGAACACCGTGTGATCCCGGCGGGGCCAGGCATACTTGATACCATGGCCAACGCCGCGTTTTATTATGGTGCGGTCACTGCGCTGGCAAGCCAGGAGACGCCGGTGGAGCAGCAGCTGGTTTTCGACAGGGCGCGGGACAATTTTTATACTGCCGCCCGTCTGGGACTGCGTGCCAAACTCAGCTGGATGGATCAACGGCTCTTGCCGGTCACCACCATTCTGCAGGAACTTCTGCCGTTGGCCGAGCAGGGCCTGGCAAAGCTGGGTGTCGCTGCGGATGAACGGCGTAATTATTTGAATATCATCGAGGCACGTATTCTGACCCGTCAGAACGGGGCTGCATGGCAACGGGCGTTCGTTGCCAAGCATGGAAAAGACTTTTATGCACTGACAGCAGCGTATATCGAACGGCAGGAGAGTGGCATGGCGGTGCATGAATGGACGGTATAGTATTTACTCAGACGCTAACAAAGCCGCACGCCATAAAACGCATCACTGGATGTCATCAGTGGCAGCCACCCGTTTCGAAGGTTGTCAGAGTGGAAAGGTGCCGATATTCCTTGCTGTTTAAAATAAAAACATCATGAAGTTACACCATTATCATGAAATACCGGATGGCTTGTTGCAGTGCGATGCGGCGCATTTGTATAAGGTATTGCCGGGACCCAGCCTGATGATGCTGCCGGGGCAGCAGCAGGAATACCTGTTTGTCTCGGTTTTATTGCATGGCAATGAAACAACCGGCTGGGAGGCGGTGCGGGAATTGTTGATTAAATTCCGTGAGCGCACCTTGCCCCGTGCGCTCTGTCTGTTCATCGGTAATGTTGCAGCGGCAAAAGAGGCGCACCGCCATTTGCCCGGACAGCATGATTTCAACCGCATCTGGAAAGGAAGTGATGACACCCCGGAGCATCGTCTGGCACAGCAGGTGATGGCGATATTACGCGAGCTGGATTTGTTTGCCGCGGTCGACGTGCACAATAACACCGGTAAAAACCCCCATTACGCCTGTATCAATCGATTGGAAAATCACTTCATGCATCTGGCGACCCTTTTCAGCCGCACCGTGGTTTATTTCACCAAGCCGGACAGCGTGATGTCGATGGCGATGTCGGCTTTGTGCCCGGCGATTACGGTGGAGTGCGGGCAGCCCGGTTCCCTGCAGGGAGCGAGGCACGTACTGGAATTTCTCGATGCCTGTCTGCACCTGTCAGAATTCCCCGTTCATCCGGTCACGCCGCAGGATGTCGATCTGTTTCACACCGTGGCAACGGTAAAGATCCCGCCGGGACTCTCCCTGGGATTTGGAAACGAGCAGGCCGATTTGAACCTGTTGCCGGATATCGACCGCTTCAATTTTAATGAACTGCCGGCAGGGACGGCTTTTGGCCAGGTGAAATCAGCGGAAATCCGCCCCTTTGAAGTGATCGACGAACAGGGCAGGGAAGTGAGTGCGCGTTTTTTTGAAGTCAACGGACGCTGGATTCAGACCCGCACGCCGGTTATGCCTTCGATGTTGACGCTGGATCGTGAAATCATCAATCAGGATTGTTTTTGCTATCTGATGGAGCGTTTACACTGGCCCTGATGCGGCTGAAAGGTTGAGATAAGTGTGGACTGAATCAGTGAGAAGCCGGTGATAAGTTGCTATAATTTTTGAAGTTTTTAATAATCCGGATTGTTTTCACCGCCAAGGTGCCATTCGTCGTAAAAAGGAAATTTTTACATTGAAGATGTTGCGCAGTGTTTTATTCCTCAGCGGGATACTGGCTATCGTAGCCGTCGGTAACGCCGCTGCCCCCCGGGCGGATACTCCGCCGGCAACAATCCGCAACCAGTTTCTTGCCGCAAGAGACCTGCAACAGCAGGGTGAAGCCGAACAGGCCATCCAACGCTATCAGGCACTGATAGAAACCGCCCCCGGCTTGCTGGCGGCCTACAACAACCTGGCGGTAATCTATGCCAGTCAGGGAAAACTGGATGCCGCGCGCGAAGTGCTGCAACGCGGCATCCGTGCCCGGCCAGAGTTCGCCACCCTGTATGACAACCTCAACGCCGTGTTTCTGGAACTGTCACGCAAGGATTATGGCCATGCGTTACGGCTCGAGGTCAAACCGCGGAAGGTTCGTCTGAGCAGCATGCCTTACCCGCATGCGCCATCGTCAGTGGCAAGTGTGACGTCACAGGGAGCGGAGGAAACCATCGCCACCGCGCAGCCGGCAGAGGTCCCGATGACGGATGATGTCATGCGGCAGACCATCAGTGACACCATCGAAGGCTGGGCCAGCGCGTGGTCAGCACAGGAAGTGGAATTGTATCTGTCCTTCTATGCAAAGGGCTTTGTCCCGCCAGGCGGCCTCAGCCGCAGCGCCTGGGAAAAGCAGCGCCGGCAACGCCTGAGCCGTCCCAAATGGGTCAAGGTGAGGCTGAAGGAAATCGAGGTCGAGCCGGGCGACAAAGGGATGGCACGCGTACGTTTTTTGCAGGAGTACCGCTCCGACAGTTATACCGACAGGACACGCAAAGAACTTGACTTACTGCTGTCCGAGCAGGGTTGGCGGATTGTGGCGGAGAAAAGTCTGTAAACCATGCATAGCCGGATCATCCATGTTGTTTTCTGCGGCCTGTTGCTCACTGCCGTTCATGCCGCGCAGACGGATGAAACACCGTTGCAACTGGCCAGCCTGGATAAAAGCTATCTTTCCACCGATGTCAGAATAGAGGCGGATGAGGTGCTCCGCCAACTCGATCAGCGTCTCCAGACACAGCCAACCGACTATGAAGCCAGTCTGCTCAAGGCATTACTCAAATTCAAGTCCGGTGATCGCGCAGGTGCCCTGCATATCCTGGATGCGCTGATCAAGCGGGCGCCGGATTTTCATCTCGCCTATCTGGTTCGCGGCGATCTGTTGCTCTCACAGATACGCCCGGTTTCCACTCTGGGGCAGAACAGCCTGCTTGCATCCCTCGCCGGCCAGCAATACCAGACGGTGCTGCAAAATCTCAGAGACGAGGCGCGGGTGCGGCTGCGTGTGCTGAACCTGCGCCCTTATGAGAACAAAATGCCGGGGCAGATTCTGGCACTGGCTGACAGTGTCAAAAACGCCTTGCTGGTGGACAAGACCAATCATCGCCTCTATCTCTATCAGCGGCAGGCAAATGGTGAGTTGCAATTACAGCGTGATTACTATGTCAGTACCGGCAAGCTTGCGGGTGACAAGCGGATCCGCGGTGATTTGCGCACTCCGGAAGGAGTTTATTTCGTAACCTCCTGGATTCCGCCAAGCAAATTGCCGGACAAGTATGGCATCGGTGCCTTCCCGGTTAATTATCCCAATGAGCTGGATCGGCATCAGGGTAAAACCGGCAACGGCATCTGGTTGCACGGCACCGAAAGTGATTTTTACAGCCGGCCACCGCTTGACAGCGAGGGATGTGTCGTCCTGACCAACGTGGATCTGCAGGCACTCAAGCAGGTGGTTACCCCGGGCGTGACGCCGGTCATCATCACGCCCAGGGCAACATGGGTGACGAAACAAGCCTGGCGGCAACAGCGGCAGGAGTTGTTGCAAGCATTGGAGGCCTGGCGCCGTGACTGGCAAAGCCTGGATGTCGAGCGCTATCTCAGCCACTATGCCGATGATTTCTGGGCCAGGGGGTTCAATCTGGCTTCATGGAAAAAACGCAAACGCATGCTGGCGAAAAGCAAGACATACCAGAGAGTCCGGCTTTCCGATATCTCGTTGTTGGCTTACCCCACAGCCACAGAGGCGAAGCAGGACATCGTAGTGGCGCGTTTCAGGCAGAGCTACCAGTCAAACAACTTCAGCAGCGATATGCAAAAACGTCTCTATCTCAAACGCCAGGGCGGTGAATGGCGGATCGTTTACGAAGGAAGGTGAGCGTCCCCCTTGTCATTCCTGCCGGCTGACAACGGAAAAGGATTCAGTCGCCAAAACCGATATAGCGCAGTTTGTACCAGAGGATGCCGATGATTTCGTGCATGGCATTGTGCATGGTGTTCAGTGCGGAAGCCTGGGGCAGGACGCGCAGCAGCAGCGGATCATCACCGCCCTGGGCATAAAATGCCGTGGGCGCCGGAATCACATCGAACCCCACCGCTTCAAACGCCATCACCGAACGAGGCATGTGCCACGCCTGGGTGACGAGGTAAATCCGCTTTATTCCTTCTTTTTCCAGTATGGCTTTACTGAAAACGGCGTTTTCCCAGGTGGTTTTCGAGTGGTCTTCACGCCAGCGTACCGGGGTCTTCAGATCCTGAACCAGCACCTGTTGCATGAGCTGTGCTTCGCTGACGTTGCTGTTTTTAAAGACAATGCCGCCGCTCAGCAAAATCGGCAGACCGGTGTCACGATGCAGTTTTGCGCCGTAGTGCAGCCTTTGCAATACCGAACTGGAGGGAATGTCGTGACCGTATTCAGGGGAGTTGCGGATCCGGCCCCCGGCAAGAATGACAATCGCGCGGGCGGTGGGGTGTTCCAGTTCGGCTTTCGCCACCGCCGGCCGGTTCTGTAACAGCGTGATCGCAAAATCCGCCACCACAGGCATGCTCGCGAGAATGAGCAGGGCGATACCCGTGAGCACCATTATTTTGCCAGTGCGGTAAAACCGTGTCATCAGCAGTGTGCCTGCCACCATCAGCAGGATCATCAGTCCCGGCGGCAGCAGCAGGGTCTGGATGGTTTTGGTCAACAACAATTCCATGATGGGATCAGTCCGAAAGTATCAAAAATTCTTCCCGGCGGCCTGCCTGTCGGCATGATAGGAGGAGCGGACCATCGGCCCGCTCGCCACATTGGTAAAGCCCAGCTTGTAACCCAGTTGCGCCAGCTGCCTGAACTCGTCCGGTGTGATGTAACGCTCCACCGGCAGGTGGTGACGGCTCGGTTGCAGGTATTGCCCCAGGGTCAGCATCTCGCAGTGGTGTTGACGCAGATCGTGCATCACTGCTTCGACTTCCTCCAGGGTTTCACCCAGTCCGAGCATCAAACCGGATTTGCTCGGAACATCGGGCCGGTGGGCCTTGAAGTCCTTCAGCAGTTTCAGCGACCAGGCATAGTCCGCCCCGGGACGCGCCTGGCGATAGAGACGGGGGACTGTTTCGAGATTATGGTTGAACACATCCGGCGGAGTGCTGGTGAGTTGTTGCAGCGCTACTTCCATCCTGCCACGAAAATCGGGTACCAGGATCTCGATTCGGGTTTGCGGGCACTGGCTGCGTACCGCCTCGATACAAGCGGCAAAATGCGCCGCGCCGCCGTCACGCAGATCGTCACGATCCACCGAAGTGATCACCACGTAGCGCAAATCCATTGCCTTGATTGTTTGCGCCAGCTGTTGCGGCTCATGCTCATCCAGTGGTTGAGGACGGCCGTGGGCCACATCGCAAAAGGGGCAACGCCGGGTGCAAATCGCCCCCATGATCATAAAGGTCGCCGTTCCGTGACCGAAGCATTCCCCCAGATTGGGGCAGGCGGCTTCTTCGCATACGGTGTGCAGTTTGTGCTCCCGCAGGATTTTTTTCAGTTGCCGCACTTCAGGGCTGGTGGGGGCCTTGGCGCGGATCCAGCGTGGTTTCGGCAGAGGATTGTCACGGGGGACCACCTTCACCGGAATACGCGCGGTTTTCGATGCGCCTTTCAGCGGATTGGCCGGCGTCGTCCGGAATTCATCAACAGGATCTGTAGGTTTGCTCATCGGTGATCATCGTTCAGGAATACAGCGGGTCATTGTAGCCCAGAATCCGCGCCAAGTGTTCCGCCAGGCGGTTGCGGATATCGGCAGGTGTCAGTTGCACGCCCAGATCCCTGAGCTGGGTGACCGCCATCCCGGGGTAACCACATGGATTGATTTGCGTGAAGGGTTGCAGATCCATGTCCACGTTCACCGCCAGGCCGTGATAGCTCTTGCCCCGTTTTACCCGCAGGCCCAGCGCGGCAATCTTTGCCTCGTTGACATAAACACCCGGCGCATCCTTCCGCCCCCTTGCCTGCAGACCGGATTCCGCCAGCAGCGCGATCACTGCCTCTTCCAGATGCCGGACCAGCTTTTGCACCCCCATGCGGCGGCGTTGCAAGTCGAGCAGGGTATAGATCACCACCTGTCCGGGACCATGGTAAGTCACCTGACCGCCACGATCGATCTGCACCACCGGGATCTCGCGCGGATCGAGCAGGTGCTCCTGTTTTGCGTTCAGGCCAAGGGTAAATACCGGCGGGTGTTCCACCAGCCATAATTCGTCGGGTGTATCGTCCGTCCGCTCCAGGGTGAATGCCTGCATCGCCTGCCATACCGGTACATACTCACGGTGACCGAGGTTGCGGATGATGAGGGCGTTGCTGCTTGCTGTCATGCGGCTGGAGAAAACGAAAAGGGAACAACGGTGATTGTACAACGTTTCCCGTCAGATAGAGAGCGGCATTCCGTGAGGAGGAGTTCAAACAGGTGCTTTATAAATTATAAATTCGAGCACCTTTGCTTCGGGAGAAAGACAACGGCGGGCATTGCCCACCGTTTGTTTTGAAATGAAAAGGCCTGTCGACACACTTTAGCGTATCGAACTTCAGCCAGTGCGGTAAGCGCCTACATGACGCTCCCGAAGCCGTTGTCATTGCTGTTGGGGGGAACAGGCAGGCCTGCGATGCGGTAAGCCTGATATACCGGCCCGCCGGGAAAGAGTTTATAAAGGAATTGCTTGCCACCCTCAGCGCGGTATTCTTCCGCAAGCATCTGAATGGTTCTGCGTGCCGGTAAAGGACCCAGCACGCCGTATTGCTCACGCAGGAAGCGCAGCACGACAAGGTGTGTTTCGCTCAGCGTCAGCCCCATCCCGGCGGCCAGTTCCCGGGCGCGATTGACTGACCAGTCGTCAAGGTGATGAAGATTCCCTTCGGGATCGGATTTGTTGATTTGTGGAGTAAACATCGTGAATTGCCTCTTGAAGATGATGAATAAGACGGGGGTGGCAGGCAGTCTGTGATTGTCAGATGCGGTGGCCTGATATGATAATGATAGCCTAAAAAACCAAGTAATCAAGTCAGGAATTATTTTATTGTGTATGCCCGCAAATCGGCAGGGGTTTATCCGCCGGTTTTCAGGTGTGGCGGCGGGTGTGCTGGGAGGGTTTGTTGCCGCTAAATGAGTGCTCCGGCTACCACTCCCCTTAAGCCGCTGATGCGAAACCAGAATTTGCCAATAATGTCGGGTATTCGGAACACTTATTCAGCTACGCTGAGGACAAATAAAAGAGGGTGTTCCTACAAAGGCGTCTCCTGGAGTTTGATGAGACGTTTGCGGTGCCGCGCCAGGATTTTCGCGTAAGTGCCGTCGGCTTTCATCGCTTTCAGTGCCTTGTTGAAAGCGGCGATGATCCGCTCGTGCCCGGGATTTGCACGACTTACGGCAATATGTAATTTTCGTTTGCTCACGGGTTTGCCGAAAAACTCAAACTCCTTGCTGGCGGTCGGGAAGTAGCGGGTCAGTTCATTTCTGATCACCCACTGATCCCCCAGGGTGAGGTCAATCCTGCCCTGTTGCAGCAGCAGAAGGTTCTGGATGACATGGTTGTTGGAAACCTTGATCAATCCCTTGGCATCGTCAAATTCTTTTCCATAGGCATAGTTGTCGACGACGCCTATGATCAGCCCTTTTAAGTCTGACAGATCCCTGAAGCGGATGGTGGTTCCTTTTTCTTTCACGAAGCGTATGACATTCTCGAAATAGGGATCGCTGTAATGCAGTTTTTTATTTCTTTCCGGCGTGTACCACACGGCCGCGATGACATCGTAAATTCCGATTTTGGTCCCTTCCAGGGTTCTGGGCCAGGTTTCGATGCGGCTGACGGGGTTATAGCCCGCGCGCCTGAATACCCGCGTGACCAGATCCATTGCGGCGCCTTTTGTCATGTCATGTTTTGTTATATAAGGCGGCCATTCACTGCCAACAATGTTGATGGTTTGGCCTTTATCAGCGGCGCTGGCGTTTGCCGTACAGAAAACACAAAGTGTAATGATTCGTATTAGTTGTTTGCCAAAGGTATGAAAAAGCATGATGGTTCCCGGGCTGATAAGTGGCAGTTGGCGCAAACTTTGATGTTATCGCATCTGTATCGTAATGCAAACAAGCAGCGCTCGGTTTATAAGGTCATCAGCACGGCTTCACTGGCGTTCAACTCCAGATAGAGATCATCCAGTTGCTGCTTGCTTCCGGCATTGATGGTGACAGTGATGGCAGCATAATTGCCCTTACCGCTGGGGCGCAGTCGTATGGCGTTTTCGTCCAGATCCGGTACATGTTTGCCGATGATTTCCCGAACGGTGGTTTCAAAATGCGGCGTGGCGTTGCCGATGATCTTTATCGGGAAATCACAGGGGAAGGTGAGCGGGCTTTCATCAGACATGATTACAATATGCTGTGTGGCCGGAAGGACTTCAAGCCCCGGCTTTGTTTTGGCGCAAGGCCTGTTTGTAATCCTGATAGATCGTATACATCTGTTGCCACACAGGGCCGGGTCGGCCGTCACTCACGGGCTGGCCGTTCAGGCGGGTAACGGGGAGAATTTCCTTGAGGGAACTGGTAAGCCAGACTTCATCGGCATGCAACAGTTCTGTTTCGCCAATTGCGGTTTCCTTGCAGGGCAATTGATGTTTTTCCGCCAGTTCCACCACCAGGTCACGGGTGATACCCGGCAACAGCCGCTCTGATTTGGGTGGGGTGAGGATCACGCCTTCCTTGACGATAAAGACATTGCTGGCCGCACCTTCAGACACTTCACCGTCTCGCAGCAGGATGGCCTCCACCGCATCCTGCTCGACGGCCTGCTGGCGCATGAGGATATTGGGCAACAGCGCGATACTTTTGATATGACAATATTGCCAGCGGATATCCTCCAGGGTGACGGCGGCAACCCCCTCGCTGAGTTCCCCGGCAGGAACCGGACTAACCGGATTGCTCATGACAAACACCGTTGGCCGGGTGTCACCGGGAAAGCGGTGATCCCGGCGTGCCACACCGCGGGTGACCTGCAGGTAAACCGACTGATCACCGCCGCCATTTTCTTCGATGACTTTGGTGATGATCGCTGACCACTCCTGCCGCTTACAGGGATTGTCAATGCGCACCGCCTGCATGCTGTCTTCCAGCCGTTGCAGGTGTTGAGGCAAGCGGAAGGGGTTTCCATTGTAAACCGGGATAACCTCGTAAACCCCGTCTCCAAAAATAAAGCCGCGATCCAGCACCGGGATACAGGCCTCCTCCAGGGGCAGGTATTTGCCATTCAGATATACCAGGGGCGATCTCATAAGGATATGGCGTAATTTATTGAAACATCAATTTGACGTTATCGACCAGTTTGCGCCAGATGCCGCCCTCGGGGACACTTTGCAGGGCAACCAGTGGCCGCTTGATGATCTCTTTATCGGTTAATTTGATGATCACACTGCCGTATACCTGTCCCTTGGTGGCCGGTGCCACCAGCATCGGTTCAACGCTCATCTTGGCGTCAACTTTTCTGCGCTGGCCGCGTGGCAGGGTGAGGTAGAGATCCTCCTGCAGACCAAGCGGCAGTGTTTCCGTTTCCCCTTTCCAGATGCGCATCCGCGTCAGTGGTTGATTGGCCTTGTGCAGCAGGAAGGTTTCATAAAAACGGAAACCATAATTTAACAATTTACGACTGTTGCTGGAGCGCGCGTTGTCCGAAGCGGTTCCCAGCACCACGGAGATGAGCCGCATGTTTTTCTGTTTTGCCGAGGACACCAGGCAATAGCCGGCGGATTCCGTGTGCCCGGTTTTGATGCCGTCGACGCGATCGTCCAGCCACAACAGGCGATTGCGGTTATTCTGCCGGATATTGTTATAGGTGTACTCTTTTTCGCGATACCAGGCATAGTGGCGGGGAAAATCGCGGATCAGGGCACGTGCCATGATCGCGAGATCTTTTGCCGTCGTGTAGTGATCCGCTGCCGGCCAGCCCGTGCAGTTGCTGTAATGGGTACCGGTCATGCCCAGTGCCTGTGCATATTGGTTCATCAACTGCACAAATGACTCCTCATTACCGGCGACGTGTTCGGCGAGTGCCACGCTGGCGTCATTGCCGGACTGGATGATCATGCCTTTGAGTAAATCCCTGACACTCACCCGGGTGTTCACTTCAATGAACATGCGTGATCCCTTCATGCGCCACGCCTTTTCGCTCACCAGCACCTGATCATCGAGGCTCACCGAGCCGTTACTGATCTCGGTCAGCACCACATAGGCCGTCATCATTTTGGTGAGGCTGGCAGGTTCAACGCGCATCTCACTGTTGTGTTCGGCGAGAATGCGGTTGCTGTTGAAATCCACCAGCAGCCAGGCCTTCGCGGCGATGTGTGGCGGCGCCGGAACCAGTGCGGGTTTGGCAACGGCCGGCAGGCTGAAGATCAGGAAAAGTAAAGCGGAAAGAAGATAATTGAAACGCATTTTGTCCAGCATCGGTCTGTTGTTTGTTCAGGGGGTATTCTAACTGCAAGGGGCGTGAAAAACCTAGGAGTCCGTCAGATTTGCGGGATTCCCCGCTTCCCTTATTCAATCACGACATGCGAGTCCTTGTAACCCCGGCGGCTGAGGGAGTCCGCCAGGCGGTCGGCTTCCGCCACGCTGGAAAGGGGACCGATGCGCACGCGGTAGATCTGGCGTTGAGGGTTGTAACCTGCGTTGATATTCAGTGAGGCAAACTGGCGGCGCAGTCTGCTGCGCAGCTGTTCGGCGTTGCGGCGGCTGACGAAGGCACCCACCTGCAAATAGAGTTGGACCTCACCGCCGCTCGCTGTGGATCCCCGTGGCCGATTGTAGTTTGCCACCGGGGTTGCCTTTGCATCAGGATTGATCGCCCGGATTTCCACCAGGCCGGTACCTTTTGCGGTGATCCCCAGTTTTTTTGCCGCAGCGTAGGAGAGATCGATGATCCGGTTGGCATGGAATGGCCCCCGATCATTCACACGTACAACGATACTGCGCCCGTTTTTAAGATTGGTGACACGCACATACGTTGGCAGGGGCAGGCGTGTGTGCGCGGCTGTCATTGCATACATGTTGAAAGGTTCACCGCTGGAGGTGCGGTGGCCATGAAACTTTTTGCCATACCAGGAGGCAATGCCGCGTTCCACATAGCCATCGGCTTTTTGCATTACGGTATAACGCCGGCCGTTTACCGTATAGGAAGGTGGATTGCCGTGCCGGCTGCGGGGTTCACGGCGTGGAACGGCATCCGGGATGCGGCTGACATCGATGTCGTGATCGGGGGCGCTGTCGTGTGCCTGGCGGTAGCGGGAAGAGGAACATCCCCCCAGGATCACGCTGAGGCTCAGCAAAACAAGTAAAAACTCTTTTCCAGACAGCATTATGGTTTGGTTGCCGCAATCTTCCTGTTTTTCCCCTGGCTGATAAGCTCACTCAGCTGGAATACCGCCATTGAGTATAAAGCACTATGATTATAGCGGCTAATCACATAAAAATTGTGCCAGCCGACCCAGTATTCAGGCCCTTCCGCGCCTTCCAGTTCGAGCAGGGTTCCCTTCAAGTCGGGTGGCAGCCCTTTTGGCAGGATAACGCCGTTGTCCAGCAATTGTTGCTGGCTATAGCGCGGTTTCAGTTCCTTGCCCAGCAGTCGTTTATACTCCTGTCCGTGCACTTTTACCGGGCTGGCAATAGGCTGGCCGCTTTTCCAGTGGTGACGCTTGAAGTAGTTGCCCACGCTGCCGATCGCATCGGCGGCGGTCTGCCAGATGTCGCGTTTGCCATCCTGATCGAAATCCACCGCGTAGCGGCGGAAGCTGCTGGGGATAAACTGGGGCATGCCCATGGCGCCGGCATAGGAACCGAGCTGTTTACCCGGCACCAAACCCTCCTCGCGCGTCATCAATAAATATTCGGCCAGCTCCTTGCGGAAAAACTTACTGCGGGGAGGATAGGCAAAGGCCAGCGTGGAGAGGGCGTCGAGTACCGGGTAACGGCCGGCATGCCGGCCATAACGGGTTTCCACCCCGATGATGGCGATAATGATTTCTTCGGGCACACCGTATGTTTTCCGGGCTTTTTCCAGTTCGTGCTGGTATTTGTCCCAGAATTGGATGCCACCGGCGGTCCGATCGGCGGTGATAAAAATCGGTCGATATTCAAACCAGGGTTTGGCCTCCGCCGGGCGTGAGATCGCGTCCAGAATACTTTGGTGCAAACGGGTCTGCCTGAAGACCGCCTGCAGCTTGGGTTTCTTGAACTTATGTTGCCGCACCATTTCATCGATGAAATTTTGTACCGCAAGCGAGTCCGACAATAACTGGGTGCTCGCCAGGGCAGGCGTGGCAAGCAGGAGAAGCAACAGAAAGTGGAGGAGGTATTGATACATAACAGACGTCTTGTCTTCAATAAGCGATCAGTTTGCGGTGGGTTTGAATAGACATAAGGATACCGAATGCTGCCATCAAGGTCACCACCGAGGTTCCGCCATAACTGACCAGCGGCAAGGGTACACCGACCACCGGTAATAACCCTGAAACCATACCGATATTTACAAACAGGTAAACGAAGAATGTCAGGGTCAGGCTGCCGGCCAGCAGGCGGCTGAAGGTGTCCTGTGCCTGGGCAGCGATATACAGGCCGCGGCTGATGATAAATACATAAATCATGAGCAATAACAGGATGCCGAGAAAACCGAATTCTTCCGCAAATACCGCAAACACAAAGTCAGTGGAACGCTCGGGTAAAAAATCGAGATGCGACTGGGTGCCGTTGAGCCAGCCTTTGCCATAGACACCGCCGGAACCGATGGCGATGGTGGACTGGATAATATGGTAACCCGCACCGAGCGGATCGTTTTGCGGATTGATGAAAGTGAGTATGCGGTTGCGCTGGTAGTCGTGTAACAGATAATTCCAGACCACGGGGGTGGTTGCTGCCAGCAGGATCAATACACCAAAAACAAGGCGCCAGCTCAGACCAGCTAGCAGCAGGACGAAAATGCCGGCACTGGCGATCAACAGGGCGGTTCCCAGGTCAGGCTGTTTTGCCACCAGCAGTGTGGGGGTGATCAGGATCAGGGTGGCGAGGATCAGGCGCTTCAGGCTGGGGGGGATGGACGCTTCAGACAGGTACCACGCCATCATCATCGGCAAGGCGATTTTCATGATCTCCGAGGGCTGAAAACGAAACAGCCCCAGGTCCAGCCAGCGTTGTGCGCCTTTGCCGATTTCGCCGGCGAGCAGCACTGCAATCAGCATGATCAGTCCCAGCCCGAACAACCACGGTGACCAGAAGCGGATGGTAGCCGGATTGAGTTGCGCGATGGCCAGCATCACGATAAAGGCCAGCATGAGGCGCACCCCCTGGCGGGTGATCAGTTCCATGTTCCGATCACCGGCGCTATAGAGGACGAACAGGCTGGTACCGGCCAGGATCAACAGGCTGAGAAGCAGCGGCAGATCAATATGCAGCTGTTGCAGGATGCGGCGGCCTGCACTCAGTTTGTTTTCGTCGGCGTATTGCGGGCTATTGAGCAGGCTCATGATGTTTTGATTCCAGCATGTAGGTATCGATCACTTTACGCACAATCGGTGCAGCGGTGGTGGCGCCGTGACCGCCATTTTCAACCACCACGGCGACGGCGATCTGTGGCTCCTCCACCGGGGCAAAGCCGATGAAGAGTGCGTGATCCCGCAACTTTTTGCTGACATCCTCCTCCTTGTATTCCTCGTCCTGCTTGATTCCGAATACCTGGGCGGTACCGGTCTTGCCGGCGAGCGTATAGGAGAGGTTTCGACTGATGCGTCGTGCCGTGCCGTGGGGATTGGTGATGACGTTTTTCATGGCAGTGATGATTGTCTGCCAATTGGATTTGCGCGCGATAGGAACCGTGTCACTGGCCTGGGGTTTGATGAGGTGATAGTTTTTTTCGTCGGCATCCTGAATGGCGTAAATCATACGGGGTTTATAGCGTTTACCATAGCGGCTCAGGGTGGCGGTGATGCTGGCCAGTTGCAGCGGCGTGGTCAGCATGAAGCCCTGGCCAATCCCGGCAATCAGGGTTTCTCCCGGATACCAGACCGTGTTGTAGGTACGGCGTTTCCAGGCGCTGGAAGGCAGCAGGCCGCTCAGTTCCCCCTGGATGTCGATACCGGTGCGCTTCCCCAGTCCGAAGGCGGAGAGATACTGATGCAATCTGTCGATGCCCAGCGCCATCGAAAGGGAATAAAAATAGACGTCACAGGATTCGATAATGGCCTTGCTGAGATCGGTGTCGCCATGGCCGGTTTTTTTCCAGTCGCGATAGCGCCGCGGATCATTTTTCAGCATGTAAAAGCCCGGACAGTTCAGCTTTTCGCCGGGGGTGATTTCGTCCAGCTCCAGCCCCGCCAGGCCGATAAAGGGTTTGAGGGTCGAACCGGGAGGGTATTGCCCGCGCAGCGCGCGGTTGAACAGGGGGCGATCCGGTGAATCACGCAGGGTTTGGAAGGTTTTGCTGTCCAGGCCGTTCACAAACAGGTTGGGATCATAGGTGGGGATGCTGACCAGGGCAAGGACGGCGCCGTTTTGCGGATCCAGGGCGACCAGGGCACCGTTGTCCTCGCCAAAGGCTTTTTCTGCCACGGCCTGCACCCGCGTATCGAGATTCAAAAAGAGATTTTTTCCCGGCACCGGCAGGGTGCGTTCCAGAACATTCAGAATGCGGCCCTGGGCATTGGTTTCGACCTGCTGGAACCCCACGGTGCCATGCAGAATATCTTCATAGGCACGTTCCACCCCGACCTTGCCGATATGACTGGTGCCCGAATAACTGGAGGGGTTGAGTTTGCGCAAGTCCTCTTCGTTGATGCGGCCGACATAGCCGACGGCATGGGAAGCCAGCTTGCCGAGCGGATAGTGGCGCGCCAGTTCGGCCCGTATCTCCACCCCGGGCAGGCGGTAGAGGTTGGTGGAAACCCGTGCCACTTCTTCATCGGTGAGGCGAAAACGCAGCGGTATTCCCTCGAAACGGCGCTTGCGCTTGCGGAATTTCTGGAAGCGTGCGAGATCCTCCTCGCTGATACTGATCAGTTTTTGCAATTCCGCCAGCGTGGCATCCAGATCCGGAATATGTTCCGGCACCAGCTCGAGACTGAAACTCGGCAGGTTCTGCGCCAGCAGTACCCCGTTGCGGTCGTAAATCAGGCCACGGGTAGGTGGTATCGGCAGGATGGTCACACGGTTGTTCTCTGACAAGGAAACAAAGTGCTCCTGATGGAGGATCTGCAGATAAGCCAGGCGCAGTAACAGCAACAGCAGTAACAGGATGGTGAAGATGGCGGCGATCAGCAACCGCCGGTTGAAGATCTGGGTTTCCCGGATATGATCCTTCAGCGCCAGGCTATTGCGGTTAAGCGACACGGCTTGACTCCGGTTCAGGCAGAGGGTGCCAGGGGGGAATTGTCATAAACCGCAGTTTTGCCATACATCCTCAGGCAACGTGATACGTGCGGCGCAGGTGACGCAGCAACACAAAGACCGCCGGCCAGACCAGCATGGAAGCCGGGGTGGATGCCACCATGTTCCAGACACCGGGAGACTGGCCGATCAGCCCCTTGAGCCACAGCACAATCAGGTTTTCCAGCAGAACCAGAATGAAGACACTCATCGCCTGTTGCCAGATGGGGAATACCCGCATGCGCTGGTGCAGGTGAATGGTCAGAAAGGCGACAATGGCGAGGGCGAGGGCATGCTGGCCCAGCAGCGCATCACGGGTCACATCCATCAGCAGGCCCACCAGCCAGCCGATCCCCACCCCTACCCTGGTGGGCAACGCCAGACACCAGTAGATCAATGTCAGGGTGACCCAGTCGGGGCGGAAAATTTCCACCGCGGACGGCAGGGGAAGTATGTTCAGCGCAATGGCCAGGATGAAGCTCAGGATGATCAACCAGCCGCCGCGATGTTCAGCCAGGCTCATGGTTTGTTCTCCTCGCCGTTGTAATTGCAGGGGTTGGTCATGTGGGGCCGCGACTCACGCGAAGGCCAGACCAGCAGGACTTCGCGGCTGTGGTCGAGGCCGGCCAGCGGCTGGGCCAGGATCCGTGCAAAGGGCAGTTTGGGGTTGGTGTCCACTTTCACCACACGGGCGGCGGGATAACCCGCCGGAAAAACGCAGCCCAGACCGGAGGTCACCAGCAGATCGTTTACCTTGATATCGGCATTGTTCGGCAGGTGCGGCAGTTCCAGCATGTTGCCATTGCCCACGGCGATGGCCCGCAAGCCGTTGCGGTTCACCTGCACCGGCAGGGCGTGGTTGGGATCGGTGACCAGGATTGCGGTGCTGCTGAAAGGACCGACATGCACCACCTTGCCCATCACGCCGTAGGCATCCACCAACGGCTGCCCTTCGTAAAGCTGATCATCATTGCTGCCCTTGTCGATCACCACCTGTTTGCGGAAGGGATCGAGATCGATCGACAGGAGCTCGGCGATGAGGATGCGTTCACCGGCGCGCTTGGAGGATTTCAGCAGTTCGCGTAAATGGCGGTTTTCCGACTCGATAAAGGTCAGTTTCTGCAGCTGTGCCTGGAGCAGCTGATTCTGGGTCCGTAACTGGGTCACCTCTTCCTGCAGGGCGTCGCGGCTGGTAAAGGTGAGGGAGCCCCATTCAAGAAGCTCGTCCGGCATATTGACCAGATACTGCAGCGGATACACCAGCACGGAGAGGCCGGCGCGAACATGGCGGACATAGTCGGTTCGCTGGTCCAGGGTCATCAGGGCGACCGACAACAGCACCAGTAATAACAGGCGGACGTTGAGAGACGAACCTTGGACAAACAGCAGTTTAACGGTAAACCTCCGCTTTGACCGGGAAGAGGCAGAAATCGTGATCGTGCGGTTGAGAACGTGTGCGGGACGAGTTGCCGTGCTGCGGAATGCTGACCGGTCCGGGGTGACACCGGCCGGATTTACTCAACACTGAACAGATCGCCACCATGTTCGTCAATCATTTCAAGCGCCCTGCCGCCGCCGCGGGCGACACAGGTCAGCGGATCTTCCGCGATCAGCACCGGCAGACTGGTTTCCTCGATCAACAGGCGATCGAGATCATTGAGCAGCGCACCACCGCCGGTCAGCACCATGCCGCGTTCGGCGATGTCGGCTGCCAGTTCCGGTGGAGTCTGTTCCAGGGCGGTTTTCACCGCGCTGACGATCCCCGAGAGGGGTTCCTGCAGCGCTTCCAGAATTTCGTTGCTGTTGAGCGTGAAACTGCGTGGTATCCCTTCGGCCAGATTACGGCCATGGACTTCCATTTCGCGGACTTCGTTACCGGGATAGGCGGTGCCGATCTCCTGTTTTATGCGTTCGGCGGTGGATTCCCCGATGAGGCTGCCGTAGTTTCGGCGGACATAGTTGATGATCGCCTCGTCGAAACGGTCCCCGCCAATGCGCACCGAGGCGGAATAAACGATACCGCTCAAGGAAATCACCGCAACTTCAGTGGTGCCGCCACCGATATCGAGCACCATGGAGCCGCTGGCTTCACTGATGGGCATACCGGCGCCGATTGCCGCGGCCATGGGTTCTTCAATCAGATAGATGTCACGGGCGCCGGCGCCGGCGGCGGATTCACGGATGGCACGGCGTTCCACCTGGGTCGAGCCGCACGGCACACAGATCAGCACCCTGGGGGAGGGGCGGAAAAAACGGGCCTCGTGCACCTTGCGGATAAAGTGCTGAAGCATTTTTTCGGTTACGGTAAAATCGGCGATGACCCCGTCTTTCATCGGGCGGATTGCAACAATGTTTCCCGGGGTCCGCCCCAGCATGCGTTTGGCTTCCATTCCCACGGCTGCGATGCTTTTGGGTCCGCCTGGTCCCCGTTCCTGGCGGATGGCGACCACCGAGGGTTCATTGAGGACAATACCTTTACCCCGCACATAGATCAGAGTATTGGCGGTGCCAAGGTCAATGGAAACGTCGTTGGAAAAAAGTCCTCGTAAACTTGAAAAAAGCATAGTTATTTATCTTTGCATTTCCGCGGTTTGGAATTAAACGGTTACTTTAATAAAAGAGAGGGTCTTTGGGCAAGCAATCAACTGTGATAACGTTACCAATTTTTCCGGTCACTGACATAAAATGGGCAGAAAAATGGCCATTTCCCTTTTTTACAACCTTAACTGACCCGAGCAGGAGCAAAAGCTGATGTCACTGGACAAAAATGATGTCGAGAGAATTGCCCATCTGGCCCGTTTGCAGATCGATGAGGCTGATAAACCCGAGTATGCCACCAATCTGTCAAATATTCTCGATTTTGTGGAACAACTGGGGACGGTGGACACAGAAAATGTGGATCCCATGGCGCATCCTTCCGATGCCACCCAGCGTTTGCGTGAAGATGTCGTGACCGAAACCAATCAGCGGGAGCGTTTTCAGAAGATCGCCCCGCAGGTGGAAAACGGCCTGTACCTGGTACCCAAGGTCATCGAATGAGCGCATGTGTTGTGATATTTGCCGATGATATTTCCAGATTAAACTCAGAGTACTTTCAATGATGCACAGCAAAACCATCGCCGAACTGGCAGCAGGTCTGCAAAAGAGGGATTTTTCCAGCGAAGAGCTGACCCGCGCCACCCTGGAGCGGATCGAACAGCATGACGGCAGCCTGAACAGTTTCATCACCGTCAGCGGGGAACTGGCGCTGGAACAGGCGCGCCTGGCGGATCAGCGTCTTGCCAAAGGGGAGGGGAGCGCGCTCACCGGTATCCCGGTGGCGCAAAAAGATATTTTTTGCACCGATGGTGTGCTGACCAGTTGCGGTTCACGCATGCTGGAAAACTTTATTGCACCCTATAACGCCACGGTGGTGGAGAGGATGAATGCGGCCGGTGCCGTGATGGTGGGCAAGACCAACATGGATGAATTTGCCATGGGATCGTCGAACGAAACCAGTTACTACGGGGCGGTGCGTAATCCCTGGAATACGGCAGCGGTGCCGGGGGGATCCTCGGGTGGTTCGGCGGCAGCGGTGGCGGCGCGCCTGGTGCCGGCGGCGACCGGGACCGATACCGGCGGCTCAATCCGCCAACCGGCGTCCCTCTGCGGCATCACCGGGCTGAAGCCCACTTATGGCCGGGTCTCCCGTTACGGCATGATTGCCTATGCCTCGAGCCTGGATCAGGGCGGGCCGCTGGCGCAGACCGCCGAGGATGCCGCCATTCTGTTGAATGCCATGGCCGGTTTCGATGAACGGGATTCCACCAGTGTCGACACGCCTGTACCCGATTACACGGCCGGGCTGGGGAATGATCTCGGCGGATTGAGGATCGGCCTGCCGAAAGAGTATTTCAGTCAGGGGCTGGACGATGGTGTTGCCGGCGTGATCGACATGGCGATTGGTGAATACAAAAAACTGGGCGCCGAAGTGGTCGAAATCAGTCTGCCCAACAGCCCTCTTGCCGTACCCGCCTATTATGTCGTTGCTCCGGCGGAGTGTTCCTCCAACCTCTCGCGTTTTGACGGGGTGCGTTTTGGTCATCGATGTGAGGCACCAAAGGATCTGGAGGATCTTTACAAGCGTTCGCGCGGTGAAGGGTTTGGGGCCGAGGTCAAACGCCGCATTATGATCGGCACCTATGCCCTCTCCGCAGGTTATTACGATGCCTATTACCTCAAAGCACAGAAGGTGCGCCGTCTCATCAGCGAAGATTTCAGACAGGCCTTCGATAAGGTGGATGTCATCATGGGTCCGACTGCGCCGACTGTCGCCTTTAACCTGGGTGAAAAAGCCGACGATCCGATCACCATGTATTTGTCGGATATCTATACCATTGCGGTTAATCTCGCAGGCCTGCCAGGGATATCCATACCGGCCGGATTTGTGAAAGACATGCCGGTGGGTTTACAGATCATCGGTAACTATTTTGAGGAAGCGCGGCTGTTGAATGCGGCACACCGCTTTCAGCAGACAACCGACTGGCATAAACAAACCCCGCCGGGGTTCGAGTAATGTTGCTTTCTCCTTGCCACTCTTAACCGGGAATTACATGTATGGAATGGGAAACAGTAATTGGTCTTGAAATTCATACCCAGTTGGCGACCAAGAGTAAAATCTTTTCCGGCGCGCCCACGGCATATGGCGCGGCGCCCAACACCCAGGCGTGTGCGGTGGATCTCGGCTTGCCAGGGGTCTTGCCGGTGTTGAATCATGAAGCGGTCAACATGGCGATCAAGTTCGGTTTGGCAATCGATGCAGAAATCAGCCCGATTTCCGTGTTTGCCCGCAAGAATTATTTCTATCCTGATCTGCCCAAGGGCTATCAGATCAGCCAGTATGAGTTGCCGATCATTGGCCGTGGTGCCGTTATCATTGAACTGCAGGATGGCAGCAGCAAAACCATTGGAGTCACCCGTGCCCATCTGGAAGAGGACGCCGGAAAATCCCTGCATGAGGATTTTCATGGGATGACCGGTATCGATCTCAATCGTGCCGGCACGCCCTTGCTGGAAATCGTTTCCGAGCCAGACATGCGTTCCGCCAAGGAGGCGGTTGCCTACATGCGCAAGATCCATTCGATTGTCCGCTATCTGGAGATCAGTGACGGCAACATGCAGGAAGGTTCGTTCCGTTGTGATGCGAACATATCGGTAAGGCCAAAAGGGCAAAAGGAATTCGGTACGCGTGCGGAATTGAAAAACATCAATTCCTTCCGTTTTGTGGAGCGTGCCATCGACTATGAGGTGGAGCGCCAGATTGACATTCTGGAATCGGGTGGTGAAGTGGTGCAGGAGACGCGCCTCTACGATGCCAACAAGGGGGAGACCCGCCCCATGCGTTCCAAAGAGGAGGCGATGGACTATCGTTATTTCCCCGATCCCGATTTGCTCCCGGTCGAAATCAAGCCGGAAGTGATCGAGGGCATACGCAAGCTCATGCCGGAGTTGCCGGATACGAAAAAAGAGCGCTTTATAAAAGAATACAAGCTGGGGCATGAAGATGCTGCTTTCCTCACGGCCAGCCGTGATATGGCTGATTATTTTGAAGCAGTGGCAACACAAAGTGCCGAACCCAAGCTGTCGGCCAACTGGATAATGGGTGAGCTGTCCGGTTTCCTCAACAAGGAGAACCGGGAGATCAATCAAAGCCCGGTGAGTGCCGAAATGCTGGCAGGTTTGATCCAGCGGATCAAGGACAATACCATCTCAGGCAAGATCGCCAAGGATGTGTTCGAGGCGATGTGGAACGGGGAAGGGGACGCCGATGCCATTATCGAGAGCAAGGGGCTGAAGCAGATTACCGACAGCGGTGCGCTCGAATCACTGGTGGACGAAGTGATCACAAACAATCCCAAACAGGTGGAGCAGTTCAAGGCGGGCAAGGACAAGGTGCTCGGCTTTTTCGTCGGCCAGATCATGAAGGCCACGCAGGGCAAGGCCAACCCCGCACAGGTGAATGAATTGCTCAGAAAGAAATTGAGTGAATAACCGGATTTGTCAGAGCAGATAAACTGTTCAGCAGAAACACACCCCCCTGTTTGATGAAAGACATCCTGCAACGTTTCCTGTTTGAAAATGCAGCCATTCGAGGTGATCTGGTCCATCTGGATGCCACCTGGCAGGCTGTGTTGGAAAAACACAGCTATTCCCCGGCGGTGCGCGACCTGCTGGGTGAGATGATGGTGGCAGCCGTCCTGTTGTCCGCCACCCTGAAAATCAAAGGCCGTTTGACCATCCAGATCCAGGGGGACGGGCCGGTGTCACTGATGGTGGTGGAATGCACCAGCGAACAAACCTTGCGCGGTCTGGCGCATGCGGCGGAAGGGCTGACAGAAGGCGATCTTCGCAGCCTGGTTGGTGCGGGCAAACTGGCGATCACCATCGAGCTGGAAGAAGGGCTGGAACGCTACCAGAGTATCGTTGAATTAAGCGGTGCCACCCTCGCCGAAGCACTGGAAAATTATCTGGTGCAATCGGAACAGCTGGATACCCATCTGTGGTTATCCGTGGATGCGCAACGCGCCGCCGGTTTATTGATCCAGAAACTGCCGCAACCCGGGCTGGAACGGGATCATGATGCCTGGGAGCGGGTGCAGCATCTCTCCGCCACCATCCAGTCGGCCGAACTACTCGAACTGCCGCCGCGTGAGATCATCCATCGTCTCTATCATGAAGAGGATGTGCGTGTGTTTGAGGCGGAACCCGTTTGTTTCCGATGCAGCTGCAGCCGCGAGCGGGTTGCAAACATGTTGCGCACTCTCGGACAGGAGGAGGTGCGTTCCATCATCGAGGATGAGGGCAGTGTCAAAGTGGCATGCGAGTTCTGTAATCACAAATACGAATTCGATGCGGTGGATGGTGAGCAGTTGTTTGCCGGTGGCGTGACACCGGAGATCCCCGTAACGAAACATTGAGTGATAACGTCAGGAGCTCCGCCGGATCAGTGGCGGTGTTTCAGCCACACACCGGACAGGCCGGGTCTTTTTTCAGTTTCAGCGTACGCCATTCCATCTGCATGGCATCGAGTAACATCAGGCGGCCATGCAGGGTTTCACCCATGCCGGTCAAAATCTTGATCGCTTCGGTGGCCTGGATACTGCCTATGATCCCCACCACCGGTGCAAGCACGCCATTCTCACTGCAACGTTCATCCAGTTCCCCTTCATCCTTGTAGAGACAGCGGTAGCATGGGCCGGTGCCATCGTTGAGATAGACCGCGACCTGGCCCTCCATGCGGATCGCCGCCCCGGAAACGAGCGGTGTGCCGCTGGCGACGCAGGCCGCATTGATGGCAAAACGGGTCGCAAAATTGTCGCTGCCATCCAGCACCACATTTGCCTCGGCCACGTGTTGCTGCAATTCCGGGCCATGCAGTTTGTGATTGATCAACGTGAGGCGGGTTTCGGGGTTGAGGCGTTGCAGCGTTGTGCGGGCAGATTCCACCTTGGGACGGCCGATGTCATCCGTATGGTGAATGATCTGGCGTTGCAGGTTGGTCAATTCCACCTTGTCAAAATCCACCAGTACCAGGTGGCCGACACCGGCAGCGGCCAGGTACATGGCGGCCGGGGCACCCAGTCCGCCAAGACCGATGATCAGCGCGGTGGCGTCCAGCAGTTTCTGCTGGCCGGCAACATCGAGCTGCGGCAGCATGATCTGCCGGCTGTAGCGCAGGAGCTGATGGTCATCCATATATATAGGCAAGTCACGGCTGCTGAATTACGGGCGGTTAGTATATCAGCCCTTGTGCCGCCTTACCCGGACCGGCTCAGAGATAATCCCGCCAGTATTGCGGCCGGGGATCGCGGCAGCCGTGGGGCTGTTTCAGGTAGGTATGGATAAACACGTCCCGTGTGGTTTTGCAGTGACCGTTCGGACAGCCAAAGTTGGCGCGCTCGGTTTCCTCGGTATAGTAATAAAGCGCCCGTTTGAGTTTGTGTATCAGGCTGTTGTCGAGATGATAGCCATGCTCCTGTAGCAGCGTGTCGATCTCGGCCAGTGTCACCTGCAGAAGGTGATAGCGGATCAGCAGGCAGGTCGAATTTATCACATCGATACGCTCGATGCCGTCGATGGCACTGAGGGCAAGCATGGCGGAGCGGGCCGGATTGGGGTCCGGATGCAGCGGGTTTAAATGGATCTCGCGTTTTTTGATATAGATATCCACATGATTTCCCCTGTTTTCTTAATCCTAACGTGTAGGCACAGGGGGTCAAGACCTTATTAAACATCAGTATATTATTGATTGCTTTAAAGCCGGGCACTTGCCACACGGGGATGGCCTGCCAGGTCACGGTGATCCTCGATGTGGGTGTAGCCGGCATGTTTCAGCAAGGTACGAACCTCCTCTTTCTGATCATAACCGTGTTCCAGCAACAGCCAGCCACCCGGTTTCAAGTGGCCATGTGCCTGGTTGATGATCCGCTCCAGATCTTTCAGGCCTGAGGGGCCGGCGGCAAGCGCCAAGCGGGGTTCAAAGCGGACATCGCCTGTTTCAAGATGGGAATCACCTTCTTTGACATAAGGCGGGTTGCTGACAATCATGTCGAATTTTGCCGTCTCACTGAGCGCCGAAAACCAGTCCGAGAGAAGGAATTCCACCCTGTGCAAGTGATGGGAGATTGCATTTTCCCGGGCGATGCGAAGCGCGCTGGCGGAACAATCGACGGCAAGGAGGTGCGAGGCGGGCCGTTCCCGGGCCAGTGCCAGCGCGATGGCGCCGCTGCCGGTGCCAAGATCGAGAATACGCCAGCTGGTATCGACGGGGATGCGTTCGAGCGCCAGTTCCACCAGGAGTTCGGTTTCCGGGCGGGGGATGAGTGTTTCCGGTGTCACATTCAGATCCAGTGACCAGAAAGCCTGCCTGCCGGTGAGATAGGCTACGGGTTCGCCCTGGCGGCGGCGTTCCAGCAGGGAATTGAATTGCATCACTTCCCTGTCAGAAAGCAGCCGTTCCGGCCAGGTATGCAGATAGGTGCGGTTTTCTCCCAGAACATGTGCCAGTAGAATCTCGGCTTCGAGGCGTGCCAGCTGGATATCAGTCGACAATACCGTTTTTGCCTGATCGAGGAGTTGCTGGATGGTGAGTGGTGGCAAGGCGGGATAAATCTTCTGCTAAATCAGGTGGATGAGGTTTCAGCTTTTGGAACGAACTGTTTTAGCCAGTCAATGGCGTCTTCCCGCTTACGAAAAATCTGGCTGGGATAAGGTGGTTTATGATACCAGAGAAACATGCGGGCGATATGATGCTGCATGAAGGATTGTACCAGCAACCCCGATGCGGCAGTGATGGCGACCACTTCTGGACTGTTGGCGAATTCAAGTGCATCCCACTCCATGGAAACAGCATCCCCTGCATAGGTGTAGATGAGAACAGGGCGGGGAGTGGTGGATATTGCCCGGTGTTGTTCCACTGCCTGGCGAATATCTGCCAGCGATACCGTGCCATGCCCCCACAGAACATGGATGATGCCGTGTTCATCCATCCAGACTTTTGGATAATCCTGAGCCATTCAGCGCATTATCACATACAGATACTGTTTATATTTGCAAAAGAAGCAGCTAAACCTTAGTTTAACCTTAGTTGTTTTTTGAAATTTCGCCCGCTTGGCTACAGCCATCCTCAGATCATTATCGTGATACTCGGGATTTGTTCCCCCTGCCGCTGACTCGGTTTTCTTTTTTTATATTCACGAACATTGCCGTCCCGTTAACATTACCTGAAAACCCGGTAAGTCTCAGACCTAAAATAAGTGTTCCGAATACCAGATTATTTATCATTGTTGGCAGATTCTGGTTTCCCGAGTGTTCTGGTATTCGGAACGCCTGTTTAGTGTACACTTTGCCGACTCGAAGCCATTGAAGATATGAAATCACGCAATGCCAAAATCGGCGCCATCCCCAGGCGATACTGCTCCCTCTCCCACCGGGAGAGTGTTGGGGTGAGGGGATCTTGCTCAGATGCTCCCTTGTTGAAACCAAATCGCGCTGTTTTACGGGATTAACAAAGCAGCCCCCCAAGGGGGGCGATGCTTCTGATTTTCTGCTATTAGTATCTCGGCCTGCGTTGCGGGCGATCGCCTTTCGGTTTGGCCTGGTTTACCTTGATGTTTCTTCCTTTCATCGAACTTTCATTCAGAGCCTTTATCGCTGCATCCGCTTCGGAGTTGTTCGGCATTTCAACAAAGCCAAAACCTTTGGATTGCCCCGAGAACTTGTCACTAATCAGAGATACACTCGCTATTTCTCCAAATTCCGCAAAGGCGTCTTTCAGATCGCTCTCGGTCACGCTGTAAGGCAGGTTGCCAACATATATATTCATAAGACTTCCTCTATTCTGTGTGTTGATTGAGATTACGCTACCGAAAACCAAGCACACAAATCGTTCGATAGAGAAAGCCGGGAATCGGCTGATTCATTATTTCATTCAAATATCCATCCTAATGGACATGACCGTGCGCGATTTCCTCTTTCGTTGCTTCCTTCACATTGACAATTTCAATGTCAAAATTCAGCGTGACGCCGGCAAGGGGGTGATTTGCATCAATTGTCACTTCATCCCCTTCCACTTTTTTCACCACAATGCGTTGAATGGAACCGTCCGGTGCCTGTGCTTCAAACGCCATGCCTGCCTCAACGGTGTCCACACCCTGAAAAGCCGCTCTTTCAACAGTCTGGATGAGTTCCGGCACAACCTCGCCATAGCCCTCGGCAGGTTCGACCCTCACCTGCAGGGTATCGCCCGCCACTTTGCCCACCAGGGCTTTTTCCAATCCGGGGATGATATTCCCTGCACCGTGTAAATAGTTCAGCGGTTCAGAACCTTCTGAACTGTCCAGTACATTTCCTTCATCGTCAGTCAGTTTGTAATGCATGCTGACAACCAGATTATCGCCAATTAATAAAGACATGGTCTCTCCTCTTGCTTCATCAAATATATTGCCATTACTGTCTTGTTACAGATGGTTCAGCACGCGTCAATTATCTCGGTACCAAAGAAGTCCACATGGAACAATTCCCGCCATTAGGCCACAAAATGGCCCGGGAGTGAAGAGGACGGACACACAGGACAGGCGCCTGGCCGGGGCAGCCCAACCCTAAAAATACTGGTATTTCGCTTGTAAAAGGAACACGTCCCCTTTTGACAACAAGCCGATACGTGATCGCAGCCGCTTGAACATCGAGCCTCACCCCAGTATCGAATACCCTCCAAATCAACGACCAAATGCAACGTCAGAGGGATACCCCGACGAGATATGCTGGAAGCCTCAGCATGCCGCATTACCAACGGATGGCATTTGCTTTTGCCTTGTAAGGTTTTGTTTTTTCAATATATTTGTCCCGATCTCAGGAGACGGAATCCTGTGCGATGATGCGCCATGTCTAAAATAAGTGTTCCGACTACCAGATTATTAAACATTATTGGAAGTTTCCCGGTTTCGCATCAGGAGCAGAGCACTCATATGCCTGCTAGGATTAGGGTTAAATATTTGAAAATGGCGAAATGGAGGTTACAAATTTTTACGAACAACCGTAACAAAACAGACAGATCACGGCTTCCTGTTACAGTTTCTGGGGTCCATTGCCCTGCATTGCGAATCTACTGGAAACAGCCTGATAGTGGGGCTGATTATTACAGGCCTTGGTTATGTTCTCTTTTTACGCAAGAGATTGGTTATGAATTCGAAAGGCCAGGGATCCTCGTCAGAAACGGCAGGAAGAGTCCGAATGATGAGTTTTAACAGATGTGTGGAAGAGGAATCACTACGTAGGCGCTTCACACGCCTTTGTTCGCCACCCGTGTACAGTGTTATATGAACAAATACATATGAATGATTATTTCCTGTTGGTTTTAATGTTGTTACTGATTGTGCTGCTTGGTATAGGCCTGTTGAAAGCTGCACGCTGGTCAAGAAAAAATAATATGGCGTTAAAAGCAAAACAAGAAGACTCGCAAGAACATGCACTAAGAGTATTAAAAGATGAGTTAAAAAGAGGCTGTACATGGGATGATTTGAAAGTCGCTCTAATAAATTTCCATTCCAGCTCTATATCAAAACCAGAGGCATTTATAGGTAAAGCGCTAGCCATTGGGGTTATTCTGTTTTTTGTGTTTCTTGCTTTGCTGGTTTGGTATTTTTTATGGGTTCGCGCATGACAATATGCCTGGCGCAAAAAAATCAAATCATTCCGCGCTTTAATTTTTATTTGGCTTTAACAATATATTTCAAAACACTAAAATTTTTGTTTAATGGAAAATCTTTATAAAAATATAACAAGGAAAAGATATAATTCGAAACCATGAATGATTCAAGTGATCCATTTAAAAAAGCAGGCATTACTCTGCTTTGTGTAGGTCTGATCGATATAGGAGTAATGGTTTATTGTATAGTCAATAAAATAAGTTATTCATCAAGTTTTAATATGTTTGCGGTTATTGCAGGGATCCTTTTGATAAAAGGAAATGTCTATACCGTCAGAATTGTTCGTTGGCTCAGTGTGTTTATCATTGCGGCGTATAATGAAGAGAAAATCAAGAATATCAAAGTTGACTGGTAGCGCAAACCAACAAGCAAATAAATTTTGATTCAGAAGCAGATTTTTCTACAGTCTCGTTATGTGCAGTAAGAGGAAAGCATGAGAGGAAATATTATATCGTATATGGAAATGTGCCAAAGAGAAGGCGCTAGCCTGCAACGAGGTATGAATTTCCGCTTGAGAGGTGGCCATTCAGTAATTCTCATGTCGGTTCGAGAAAATTCACCGTATGAAGATCAAATAACGGAAGATGGAACCGTTCTAATCTATGAGGGTCATGATGTTCCGAGATCGAAGGGGATAGCTGACCCGAAGCGGATCAACCAACCCGAATACCGAAGTTCTGGATCCTTAACAGAGAATGGAAAGTTCCATAAAGCCGCACAAGATTATAAGAAAAGGTTGAAGGGTCCAGATATTGTGCGGGTATATGAAAAAATAAAGCCAGGTATATGGTCTGATAATGGTTATTTCCACCTTGTTGATTCTTGGATTGAGTTAAGTGGTCAGAGGAACGTATTCAAATTCAAGCTTATTGCCATAGATGAGATTGATGATGAGACGCTAGCGGAGGACACCAATAATAGAGAAACAACAAGAAGTCGAATAATTCCCACCAGTGTAAAACTGGAAGTATGGAAACGGGATGGAGGAAAATGTATCGAATGTGGTGCAACTGATGAATTGCATTTTGATCATATCCTTCCCTACTCAAAAGGCGGTACTTCGTTAAAGGCAGATAATATCCAGTTGCTTTGTGCGCGCCATAATCTGGCAAAGAGGGACAAAATACAATGAGTTATACAAAGTACTCATTTGGACGCAAACTATGATGCATTTCGTTTGTGCCGACAGCTTTGTCATTATTCATTATAAGGCCAAGCAAATATGACAAAAGTAGCAATAATTGGAAATGCAGGTGGTGGAAAGTCTACTTTATCTTTAATGCTGGGGAAGGCAAAAGGCTTGCCTGTTTACTCATTAGACAAACTGCAATGGAATGCTGGATGGCTGCCCACTCCAATACACATTTTTAATAAAAACCATAATGCGCTACTTGCTAAAGATAAATGGATAATTGACGGCTTTGCGACCTGGGAATCTATTAGGAAACGTTTCGAGAAAGCAGACACAATCATTTTTGTGGATCATCCGCTTTGGGTGCATTATTACTGGGCGTTAAAGCGCCAATTGCTTACCATATTTAGACCCCGCCCTGACTTTCCATCAGGGTGTCCAATGCTGCCAAAGACAAAGGAACTATTTTTTATGATGTGGCGCATACATAGAGAACTGAGGCCCAAATTGATCACGTTAATTGAAGAATACAAGAAAAATGGCTGCAATGTATTCCATATAAAATCACCAAGTGAGTTAAAGGCTTTTATCAACGAACATGCCTTATAGCAAGTTGTTCGAGAGTGACGGTGCTATAAAACATACCGCCGCTAAACACAGTCGTTGAGACATTAGAAAAACATCTGATTTTGAATGTTTTTTATTTGAAAGGATATTAAGAGCTTAAATGAATATGTACAGGCCCAGCCGGCGCTTGTCAGGCGGTAGGTGTAACGAGAGCCGATAACGGCCTTCGTGTCTTCGTCCCGCAGTTCGGTGACGGAAAGCGGTACGGCCATCTGCTGGGGGTCTCATGAGCAGGCTCATCAGGGCTCTGCACCGACCGCCTTCGGCCGGGAGCGGGCCTTGCTGCGCTTGCCTTTCATGCGCTGCCGGATCTGCTCGCCATCGCCATATCCCGAGGGTTGCCATCCGTAGGCGATGGCCTCGTTACGGCTCAGACCCCAGGGATAGTTCCGGAGGGCTTCGCGGGAGGCGTCGGCCCAGCGGGAAACTTCTTCGGGGTCCTGCTGACGCCAGAAATCTCGGGGGCGGTTGTTACGCATGTCATGAGCGAGGCTCGTCGGATCCGAGAGTCGAGTGACTTCGTACATTGGAATGTCCGGTAGCGGTTGGGAAACGTCCATGAAACGTTGCAGGCGTTCCCATTCGGCTTCCATTTCCCAGGTTTCATATTGGGAATAGGGGTTGACCACGGCGGCGTCGGAGTAGCGGTGGATGAGCCGCAGGTAGTAATGGGCGACGCCGTTGGGCCCGACGCCGGTGGAGATATAGGGGTCGAACTCGTCGAAGGGGATTTGCCGGCGTTCCTTCTTGTGAGTGAACTCGATCATTCCAGTGCAGCGGTTGAGGATCACGTTGTTCTTGTCCTTGACCCAGCCACGTTTGATGGCGGTTTTGGATAGGTAATAAATTGCAAGAAAAGGCAGTATCAAATATTGAATACCCCATAGGGCCGCTGAATCAAACCCTCGGCCGATCAATGAAATAAGTACAGCCCCCCCCCCACCAACGACTCCAAAAACAATCGCCACCTTCGAAATCACATCAAGTACGGCAACAGGATTTTTGAGGGTGGCCCATGCCTCCTGGATGTGAGCGAGCTTTTCATACTGGTTTTTGAGGGTCTGCCATTGCTCGTCATTCATTTCCTGCATTTCCTCGACGAGGACGCGTGCAGAGCTGTTTGCAAGGAACTCCCGGCACTGCACACCCCGGCCACGCAGCGGGTCGCGGCGCACGGCGCGCTGCAGGGTGCCGAGGCGCTTTTCGTCCAGTGGCGGTAAATCCCTGGGCTTCGTGCTGTCCCAGGCGGTGGGGGCGTATTCGACCGGCTTGAGGCTCATGGGCGACCCCTCACGGGTTCGGCATAGGCCCAGCCGGGCTTGCCGGTGTCGATGCTGAACGGGCTGGCGGGCCGGGTGTTTTCCTCGTCCGGAATCGTGGGAATGATGAGCTGGTCGGCCGTGATGTGGCGGGTCCGGGCGCGGAGGATGGTGAAACGGCGCTCACCGCCGCCTGCGGGCAATTCGGGCCAGGCATAGCGGTAACGGATGCCGATTTGCGTCAGGCCGTCGTCGGCATACCGGGGAGACCACTCGAGCAGCTTCATCGGCACCTGGGCACCCTCCGTCCAGGCTTCCATGGCGGAGACGTCAGCAAAGCCGTTGCGGATGGCCGGTTTCTTCGCAATGAGGTTTTTCCCTGGCTCGTTTCTGTTGTGTCTTTCAACGCTCCTGTGCTTCCGCAAGGTGGCTTTGCCATCTTTCCCGAAGTACTTCTGTAAGCCGATCGATATCACTGGAGCCAATGATCGACGAAGTAATGACGAAAGGCTTTTTGCCGTTTTCCATCTGCAAAACAAGACTGGATCCCTTCCGTTCGATGTCGGTGACAGTCTCGAACAGGATTGGTTTGATCGCCCGGGCGACTGGCGCGATGATTTCAACCCGATCGGTATAGACGTTCACCCTGCCATGAGTGTATGCAATAATGCCTCGCAAACCAAAGACGATACCGACAATCGCCAAAAACGGCTGTCCGATATTGGCAAGCAGAATCGCTACACCGGCACCGGTAAAAAGCACACCCACGACAAGTTGAATGGAATTGAAGCGAAACTCGGCGGCAGGCCCGTCCGCGGCATCCGTATTGTTTTGCACCTCATTCTTGAGCATTTCTTTGTCCATTCCTATTCTCCTTATTTGGGTTGTTTTATCAATTCATGTTCGATTTCATGTGTTCGATCTCGCAGGCGTGATTCTGGTCAATGCTGTTCCGTTGGCCAAAACCGGATGTTGACCTATCTTTTGCACAATACTATTGCAAAACGCCCTCACGCCCCGGCCGGGGCCGTCTTCGGCCGGGAGCGGGCCTTGCTGCGCTTGCCTTTCATACGCTGCCGGATCTGCTCGCCATCGCCATATCCCGAGGGTTGCCAGCCGTAGGCAAGGGCCTCGTTACGGCTCAGACCCCAAGGGTAGTTCCGGAGGGCCTCGCGGGAGGCGTCGGCCCAGCGGGAGACTTCTTCGGGGTCCTGCTGACGCCAGAAGTCCTGTGGACGAGCGGTCTTGCGGTCGTATTCGATGGTCGTGGGATCCAGGCGGCGGAGCAGCTCATAACGGGGTTCGTCCGGCAGTGGCCGGGAGATGTCCATGAAACACTGGAGTCGTTCCCAGTCGCCTTCCACTTCCCAGGTTTCGTATCGGGAATGGGGATTGACCACGGCGGCATCGGAATAGCGGTGGATGAGCCGCAGGTAGTAATGGGCGACGCCGTTGGGGCCGACGCCAGTGGAGATGTAGGGGTCGAACTCGTCGAAGGGCAGTTCCTTGCGCTTCTTGTTCCAGGTGAACTCCACCATTCCGGTGCAGCGGTTGAGGACTACGTTGTTCTTGTCCTTGACCCAGCCGCGTTTGATGGCGGTTTTGGATAAAGCAAAAACGGTTAAAAATGGCAACAACAACCATTTTATTTGCCATATTATTATTGATTGAAATCCCCCAAGTAACAAAACTAGCAAGATCCCCCCCCCCCCACCAACAACTCCAAAAACAATCGCCACTTTTGAAATCACATCGAGTACGGCAACGGGATTTTTGAGGGTGTCCCAGGTTTCACGAAGGGTCGGATCTACCTTGCCTTCCTCCTCTATTATTGCAAGGTATCGTTCGCTTTCTGTTTGAAGTTCACTTACCGTCAACCCCGCATCACTACCACAGAGAAATTCCCGGCACTGTATGCTCCGGCCACGCAGCGGGTCGCGGCGCACGGCGCGCTGCAGGGTGCCGAGGCGCTTCTCGTCCAGCGGTGGCAAATCCCTAGGCTTCGTGCTGTCCCAGGCGGTGGGGGCGTATTCGACCGGCTTCAGGCTCATGGGCGACCCCTCACGGGTTTGGCATGGGCCCAGCCGGGCTCGCCGGGGTCGATGCTGAACGGGCTGGCGGGCCGGGTGTTTTCCTCGTCCGGAATCGTGGGAATGATGAGCTGGTCGGCCGTGATGTGGCGGGTCCGGGCGCGGAGGATGGTGAAACGGCGCTCACCGCCGCCTGCGGGCAATTCGGGCCAGGCATAGCGGTAACGGATACCGATTTGCGTCAGGCCGTCGTCGGCATACCGGGGAGACCACTCGAGCAGCTTCATCGGCACCTGGGCACCCTCCGTCCAGGCTTCCATGGCGGATGCGTCGGCAAAGCCGTTGCGGATGGCCGTAGCGCGCTGCGCCGGGCTCATGCGGTATTCCGTGCCGACCGTGGCAAGCACATTGATGCTGCTGCGGCCGGGCTCGAAGCCGGGGGCGACCACGTCCACCAGCACCGTTGCCGGCACGGTGGAGGGGTCGCGCCTGAGGGTGATGCCGGGAGCCATGAGCAGGCTCATCAGGGCCTCGTACATCCTTTCCGGTGGCAGTGGCTCGCGTTCGGGCTCGCCGTTCTCGTCGCGCACGGGCCGGCCATTCTCGTCTCTCCTGACGCGACTGTATTCGTGGGTGCCGCGCGCATCCGCGTCCCTGGCAAAGGGGCCATGCTTGGCCCATTTCTCCAGCGGCGTGTCCCGGAGCAGGGTGGCGACGATGCCGGTGGTGAGGAACACGGCCAGGGCGGCCCAGCCCCAGGGTCCCAGCGCCGCCAGGGCAGGCGCACCCTCCACGACGGCGGCGCCCAGTTCGCATGCGGCCAGCGCGATACCCGCCACGGCCTGCACGCCATAGGCGGCTGCGGCGTCGGAATCGTCGGCGGAGAAGGCCTCGAAAGAGTCCCAGCCGGCCATGATGGCACCCGCGGCGCTCAAACCGGCGCCGATGGCACCGACAGTCCTTATTTGAATTCGGCCGGCACGTGTTTGTGCAGTCAATTTGGAAGTAAGGAATTTTTTTGTTGGCGAACGCCACCGTTCCCGGGGCATGATCCTGGCCCAGAATTCCGCGCCCTTTTTCTCTCCAGCAATCTTGAGAGGAGCATCAACAGTTGCATACAGAAATGCAAATAATGCCAATGATCCCGCAGCAACAGGTTTGGTATCAAAACCCTTTTCCAACATTGTTTTAGATGCATGCTGAAGATTCATCAACTCCACCACCACCACCAGCGGCGGAAGCACCTTGCTCGCCGTCCTGATGGCGCCGGTGCCGATTCGGGCACTCTGAGAGGCGCTTGCCGACGGGACATGATAGCTGAGCGCGTACTCCGAAGTCTCCGGAATGGCGACGAACCTTCCCCGGGCGCGG
>JALVOC010000238.1 GCA_027032075.1 Chromatiales bacterium
AGGCTCAATGCACAGTTCCCGAAGCACTTCACCAGGATGGGGCGGATTGTGCATCTTCATAACTACACCTCAATGATAATCTTCGTAGTCAACCAGTTCGGCATCTTTACCATTAAAGCGGAACGTAATGCGCCAGTTTCCACTGACCCATACGGACCAGACGCCTTTCTTCCTACCACGCAGCTCATGTAATTTAAGACCCGGAAGATCCATATCCTTTGGATCGGTGGCCGCATTCAACCGGCCCAGAATCAGTCTGAGCCGAGGTGCATGCTTGGCCTGAATTCCCGACTTTGTCCCTTTCAGGAAATACTTCTCAAGCCCTTTGTGCCTGAAACTCCGTATCATACGTCTAATTGTAACCTATCACGTTACAGGTTACAACCATATATCATGGCAGCATAACTATAATTTACCGTACCAATATCCATATAAATACTTTCAAAATACACCAAGCCCACCGAAAATCACAAAAAATACAATGTGATACGTGGAATTCTTAAATAATTTTTGGGGTTTTTATCTGGACATTTGTCCAAAGTTGATTTAATTGCCAAAGAATCAAATACTTAGCGTTATGTAAAGGTATACGCCAATCTATTTCTGTCGTCAAGGAGGTGACAATGACAGTTCACGATCCGCATGATCAGTCTTTTCATGCTCCCCGTTTATTGGATCAAATTAGGGGCGTAATGTGGCTGCAACATTAAAGTTTTCGCACTGAAGAAGCTTGCTATTTTCTGGATAAAGCGATTTACGTATTTTAATAATAAACGCCGCCCCAGGGATATGGGATCGAATGATATGGTGTCTGCGTCTACCCGGAATCAGGCATTGGCTGCATTATTTTTTTTGTATGCTGTCCCGTTAACTCCCTCTCCCGGCGGGAGGGTTGGGATGAAGGGAAGTTAATCAGGGAACGCATTGTTTTATTTATCCCCTCCTCCTCCTCGGCTTTGGCATCCTGCATCGCCCTGCCTCCTGCATCATTGCAGTCGTGGCCTTCTCCTGGAGGGATAAGGGATGGCACCGATTTTGGCATTGTGTGATTTCATATCTTCAATGGATCGGGGCTTTTCAGAGTCTGGATTTTCTCGTTGTTGCTGGCCAGCAATCGCTTTGTACAGGCTGATTTCTGCCGAATATGCAATAATAGCCTCCTGCGCATTTTACCGCGGCCAGTACGCCGGCGAGCGTAATCTATTGACATAAACAAGTAAATTCCATGACTGATTTTATTCCCGGACAACGTGTGCTAAGTGATACCGAACCCGAGCTGGGTCTGGGTACGGTTGCCGCAATCGAACATCGCACCCTTCGCGTGACTTTTCCTGCCGCCAATGAAACACGGGTTTATGCCCTGCAACAGGCACCGATACACCGAGTCAGATTTTCTTCCGGTGATAGCGTACAAAACCGCAACGGGGATTTGTTTCATATCACTGAGGTCCATGAAAAGGCGGGGCTGCTGGTATACTCCGGTCGATATGAGAATGGCCTGCCGGCCGAGCTGCCGGAAGCGGAACTCAATGATCTTACCCAGCTGAACAAACCACAGGATCGCCTGCTCTGTGGCCAACTGGATGCGGAACACTGGTATCGCCTGCGCTATGAAACCCTGCAACAGCTGCACAAACTTTATCCTTCAGCGGTGCGCGGCTTGTGTGGCGGCAGGGTCAGCCTGATCCCCCACCAGCTTTATATTGCGCATGAGGTCGCCAGCCGCAGTGCGCCGCGCGTGTTACTGGCCGACGAGGTGGGGTTGGGAAAAACCATTGAAGCCGGTCTGATCATGCACCAGCAACTACTGACCGAGCGGGTGCAACGTATTTTGCTGATCGTTCCGGAACCCCTGTTGCACCAGTGGTTGGTTGAAATGCTACGCCGTTTTAATTTGCGCTTCAGTCTCCTCGATGAAACACGGTGCCAGGCACTGGAAAGCGGGGAAACAAACCCGTTTCTCACCGAGCAGCTCGTGCTTTGCAGCCTGCAATTTTTCAGCCAGCATCCCGGACGCCGGAGCCAGGCGGTTGCGGCCGGCTGGGATCTGCTGGTCGTTGATGAGGCGCATCACCTGCACTGGCAGGTGGAGAAGCCCAGTCCGGAATATCTGTTTGTGGAGCAACTGGCGCAAAACACGGCAGGCATTCTGCTGTTAACCGCCACGCCCGAGCAATTGGGCGCTGCCAGCCACTTTGCCCGCCTGCGGCTCATCGATCCGCACCGCTTCCACGATCTGGATGCGTTTTTGCGGGAGGAACAGCAATATCAGGCCGTCGCCGCTGCCGCGAGTGAACTGCTTGACCAGCCGGTTTTATCCAGCGAGGCGATAGGTGTTCTGCAAACGGCTCTGGGGGACAACCCGCAAAATCTTGACCTGATCCGCCTGATCGACAGCAAAGACGCAGATGCCGATCAAAAAGAAGAAGCACGCGAAACCCTGTTGCAACAACTTGTGGATCGTCACGGCACGGGCCGGGTGCTGTTTCGTAACGCGCGCAATATTGTCAAGGGGTTTCCCCTGCGCGAACCTCATGCCTATCCGCTGCAGGCAGTGGCAGAGTACCAGTATATCCACAAGTTATTGAACTCCGCCGAAGCACGCCAGACCTTTGCCGACAATTTCAGGGAATCTTTTGCCCAGCTGTTGCTCACCCCGGAGGTGATTTATACCACCCTGCAAACACTGGGTGCCAAAGGCATTCAGAACTTGCCTGACTGGTGGCGGTGCGATCCCCGGGTGGAATGGCTGGCGGAACAATTAAAATCCTTGCGCCAGCAAAAGGTATTGGTGATCTGTGCACATGCCGATACTGCACTGGAGCTGGAAACGGTATTACGCACGCAACACGGTTTACGTGCCGCAGTATTCCATGAAGGACAAAGTATTATAGAAAGAGACAGAGCCGCCGCATTTTTTGCCGAGACGGAGGAAGGGGCACAAACACTGATCTGTTCGGAAATCGGCAGTGAAGGAAGAAATTTTCAGTTTGCTCACCACCTTGTGCTGTTCGATCTGCCGTTGAATCCTGATCTGTTGGAACAACGTATCGGCCGTCTGGATCGCATCGGGCAGCTGCATACCATCCAAATTCACATTCCCTATATCAGGGAGAGTGCCCAGGAGGTTATGTTTCGCTGGTACCATGACGGACTCAAGGCATTCAGCAAGACCTGCCCGGCGGGACCCGGTGTCTATGAACAGCTGGAGCAACAGCTGATCACGACACTGGAAAGCCCGCAGATTTCCCCTGCTGCGATCGAAAAACTCATCGCACAGACTGTCCCCCTGTTCAAGGAGATCAATGCAAAATTGCACAGCGGTCGCGACCGGCTGCTCGAGCTCAATTCCTGTCGCCGCGATGAGGCAGAAAGCATACGCAAACAAATCCAGCAGCAGGACAGGGACAGATTGCTGGCGGACTATACCGCGAGAATTTGTGATGCCTATGGCGTGGAATTTGAATACCATTCCACCGCCAGTTTTGTGATCCGCCCCAGTGATCATATGCAGGTGCACCATTTTCCGGAATTAAAACATGAGGCGGCAACAATAACGTTTGATCGTGATACAGCACTGCTGCATGAAGACAGATGGTTTATCACCTGGGAACACCCGATGATCACCGGCGTTATCGAGATGCTGCTCAGCAGTGAACGCGGCAATGCCTGTATCAGCGTATGCAAGATTGCCGGACATGCGACCGGTTCTCTCTTGCTGGAATGCCTCTTCAGCCTGGAATGTATCGCAGACCGGCGTTTACAGGCGGATTATTTCCTGCCACCGACCGTCATTCGTATTCTGGTCAATCCCAAGGGCAAGGATCTGAGTGGCAAACTGGCGTTCGCGCGGCTGAGCGGCCTGCCGGTCGATCTTGGAAAACAAACCATTAACCAGATCATCTCCAGCCAGCAACAAACCCTGCGCCAGATGTTGCAACAGGCGGAGATCCATGCGCATGAAGAGCGTGCGCCACTCGTCCAACAGGCGATAACGAAAATGCAAAACCATCTCGAGGCGGAAATAAGGCGCTTGCAATCCCTGCAAAAAGTCAATCCCACTATCCGGGACGAGGAAATTCTTTTCCAGAAAAACCGGCGCGACGCGCTGCATGCCAGTTTGAACGCCGCCCGCCTGCGGCTGGATGCCATGCGCCTCATCATCACGGCATGATCCAGGCCGATTCATGCCTGGTAACGCAAGGCCTGTTCCGCTTTTTCCGGGTATAGCAGAAAAGCGCCCGGTGCGGCCGTTACCTGTTTACTCAGCAGGGCAACAGGTCTGGCCAATTTCTGGCGGAACGCCACATAGTCATCGATACTTTCCCGAATAACATTCGCTTCCCTCACGGGCGGATTGGATTCCCGGAGCAAGCGGTGCAATGCTGCGCCGATCCCTTTTCGCCCGGCCGGTATCGCCAGTGCCTGCATGACAAGGGAGATATATTCCTTTCCTTCCTGCCGCGTGGCTTCCTTTTGTTCCAGCTGTGTTGCAACTCGCTGCCCGATGTCATTACTTCTGGCCCAGAGGTGGCCTCGCAAACGATAATGAAATTCCTGCATGGCGGAGAGCGTCAAACCCTGCCGCAGCAGTCTTCGCCAGGCGCGGTAGACAAACACTCGTTCCAGAAAATTATCGCGCAAGTCTGCCTGCGCCAGGGCGGTTTCTGTGGTGATCGGCATGACAGAAAAAACCTGTTGTAAGCGTTCGGCGAATTTGCCGCTGGCGCTGTGGATCTGCCGCCCGGCTGTATCGTATACCGGCGTGTCGTGCAAACCACAACTGGGGGAGCGCGCCTTGAGTATCCAGCCATCCACCTCACTCACTTCGCGCACAATCTTGTCTGCATAGGCGAGCAAGGCAGAGGTGACATCCCGCTCCGGCTCTGCCACGCCCCGTACACGTATCTCGCCGTTTATCGCAACAAGCTGAATCATCGGCCGCGGGATCCCAAGACCGATCCCTGCTTCAGGGCATAGCGGCAGGAGCTCAATCTCACGCGCCAGCGTTTCCACGATCCATTGCTGCCGTTTGTGACCGCCATCATAACGAACCGCTTCCCCCGACAAACACGCGCTGACACCGATGCGGGGCGGGTTCTCACCTGCTGCATTTTTTACTTGCATGTCATGCAGAATGATATACCATCGACCCGCATAATAATAAGCACGCGATACACGAACATGCCTGAAAACCTCAGCCCACTGCAATTTTCCCTCGCCACGGTGATCCTCATTCTGGCCTATACCGTGCGTGGCATTACCGGTTTCGGCTCGGGACTGATCGCCATCCCGTTACTGGCCCTGATGATGCCACTGCCACTGGTGGTGCCCATGGTGGTGTTACTGGATTATCTTGCTTCTGCCAGCCATGGGATTAAAAACCGCGGAGTCATCCAGTGGCGTGAAATTCTGCCGCTGCTGCCCTTTACCCTGAGCGGGGTGATCACCGCCCTCTATCTGTTCAACACCATCGAGACCCGTTTGCTTGTCAAGGCGCTCGCTGTTTTTATCATCCTCTTTGCCCTCTACAATCTGCTGTCCCCCTCCCCTCCGCACAAAGGCTCACGTCTCTGGGCGATAGCGGCTGGCGGCCTCGGTGGATTGATCGGCACTCTTTTCGGAACCGGCGGACCCTTTTATGTGATCTACCTGCAACTTCGCAAGCTGGAGAAAACACCCTTTCGCGCCACCCTTGCCTCCATTTTCCTGCTCGATGGCGGCACCCGTCTCGTGGGCTATACCGCCTCCGGCTTTTTTAACCGTGAGACATTGCTGTTGTTACTCGCCGCCCTGCCCGTCATGGCCTTCAGCCTTTATCTGGGCGGCCATATTCACACCAATCTCAGCCAGAAAACATTTCAAAAAGCGATCAGTATTCTTCTTCTCGGAAGCGGCACAGCCTTACTGATAAAGTAAAGCAGGAATTCAATTAACTGGTTTTATCGGATTTCCGGCCACTCCCGGCAAACAGCGTTCAAACATCGGCTCTGAAATTAATTTTCCAGAGCAAAAAAAACGGGCGCCTGTTGGCGCCCGAAACTAATCAAGAGGAGTGTTTACTTCAACCTGCCAGAAAATCTTTAAATAGCACGTATCAGTACTCATTAAGATGGCTGCGGGAATCAAAAGTTCCCCTCTTTTTCTGTTTGTTCACGCTGCCACCTTCCTTCCACGGCACAAAAGGGGCCAAAATCCGCCAGAATAGTCGATTTTCTTTGATTTTGGTCAAATTTTGACCTATATATTTGGAGTAAGTACACGATTTATATGCAAATATTTTATCAGTCAGGTTGGATATTATGAGTCGACATCGCGAGGGGGAATTGGGCGCAGTACCGTTTCGCAGCGGCCGCTTCTTTTATATTGATGAGAAGTGGTATTTCTCATGCCGTGAAGGCAAGGATCAGGGCCCGTTCAACAGCAAACACGATGCAGAAATGGCCCTGGCGGTTTACATAGACAAAATCCTGCGCCGTGCCCAATCAGGCTATCGTAATGTCCAGGCGGATTACTCGCCAAATTCAACGCAATAACAGTATCACTTCCTCTCCGCAACGAACAAACCCATAATCCGCACACGGATATCAATCAGGATTTCAATCAACTCCGTTCCCGTAGCTCACGCGGGCGGGTTGCGGAAACCTGCCTTATCGAGAATAAACCGGTTATCCTGATCACGCCCTTATAAAAAAAACGGAAACACGCATCCCTTCGTGTTTCCGTTTGGCATTACACTGTCCCGCTTATTCTTCCTCCTTGCATTGACGGCCACGCCAGATGAGGAAGGATGCCGGGATCACCAGCAGGGTGAGGATAGTCGCACTGAACATACCACCAACCATCGGTGCGGCAATGCGGCGCATCACCTCGGAGCCGGTGCCACTGCCCAGCATAATCGGCAACAGGCCTGCGATGATCGCGGCGACCGTCATCATGATTGGCCGCACCCGCATCAAGGCACCATTGACCACCGCCTGACGAAGCTCAGCCATACTCACCTGACGCTTCTGCTTCAGCGCCTCTTCCTGGTATTGCTGAAATGCCTGGTTCAGATAAACCAGCATCACCACGCCGATCTCCACCGCCACCCCGGAGAGGGCGATAAAACCGACCCCCACAGCAACGGACATATCGTAATCAAGCAGGTACAACAGCCAGATACCGCCAACGAGGGCCAACGGCAATGTTCCCAGAATAATCAACACTTCGGTAAGACGCTTGAAGTTAAGGTACAAGAGCAACACGATAACGGCTAACGTTACCGGCACCACCATGGAAAGACGTTCCTTGGCGCGCTCCATATACTCATACTGTCCTGACCAACTGAGCGAATAACCGGCAGGCAGATCCACCTTCTCACTTACCACCTTTTTTGCCTCTGTGACATAGCTGCCCAGATCCACCACCTCGGTATCGATGTCGATGTAAATCCAGCCATTCAGTCTGGCGTTCTCACTTTTGATCAGACCGGGACCGCTGACAATGTCCACCTTGGCCACGTCACCCAGCGCGATTTGCACGCCAATCGGTGTTTGTATCGGCAACTCCGCCAGTTTCTTGGCGGAATCACGCACATCCCGCGTGTAGCGCAAATTGACCGGATAGCGTTCCAGTCCTTCGATGGTCTCGGTCACATTCATGCCACCGACAGCGGTGCGCACAATTTCCTGAACATCGGAAATGTTCAGGGCATAACGGGAGGCAGCCTTCCGATCGATATCCACCACTACATAACGTCCCCCTACCACACGTTCGGAGAAAACCGATACGGTGCCTTTAAGAGGATTCAGGGCGGCTTCAATATCCTTGCCCACCTCCTGGATGACCTTCAGATCCGGACCGGCAACCTTGATCCCCACCGGGGTCTTGATCCCGGTTGCCAGCATGTCGATACGGTTCTTGATCGGCATCACCCAGGCATTACTCATTCCCGGGATCTTCACCAGGGCATCCAGCTCACGTTTGAGTTTGTCCATGGTCATCCCTTCACGCCATTCGCTCCGCGGCTTGAGCATGATGGTGGTCTCAATCATGGTCAGTGGCGCCGGATCCGTCGCGGATTCCGCCCGCCCCATCTTGCCAAAGACGCGTTTGACCTCAGGCACGGTTTTGATCAGCTTATTGGTCTGCTGCAATATTTCCTGTCCCTTACCCACCGAAACAGCAGGAAAGGCACTTGGCATATACAGCAAATCACCCTCATCCAGATCCGGCATAAACTCCGTACCCAGACCACTCCCCAGCGGCCACCAGCCTAACATCGGCCAAAGCATGGAGGCTGAAGCAATGATGGACACCAGCAGTACCTTTTTCGGAGTGCGTAATACCCAGTCGATCACCGGGCGGTAACCGGCAACCAGTAAACGGTTAACCGGATTCTTTTCCTCGGCCATGATCTTGCCACGGATAAAATACCCCATTAACACCGGCACCAGGGTGATCGACAATCCCGCAGCGGCAGCCATCGCATAGGTTTTGGTAAATGCCAGAGGTGCAAACAAGCGCCCTTCCTGTGCCTCCAGGGTAAACACCGGCAGGAAACTCAGGGTGATGATCAGCAACGAGAAAAACAATGCCGGCCCGACTTCACTGGCCGCAACGGCCATCACCTCCCATCGGTTCTCATCAGTCACCTCCCTGTGCTCCATGTGTTTATGCACATTCTCGATCATCACAATTGCCGCATCCACCATCGCACCAATTGCAATGGCGATCCCTCCCAAAGACATAATGTTGGCATTAATCCCCTGAAGGTGCATCACGATGAACGCCACCAGAATCCCTACCGGCAAACTGAAAATGACCACCAGGGAGGAGCGGAGATGAAACAGGAAAATCGCACACACCAGTGCTACAACAATAAACTCCTCTACCAGTTTTTCCTTGAGGGTATCAATCGCCCGATCGATCAAGCCTGAACGATCATAAGTCGTGACGATTTCAACACCCTCAGGCAGGCTGCCCTGGAGTTCCTGCAATTTTTCCTTTACGCCTTCGATGGTGGTGAGGGCGTTCTCACCCCAGCGCATGATCACCACACCACCGACGACTTCACCCTCGCCATCCAGTTCCGAGATGCCGCGACGCATTTGCGGGCCAATTCGCACCCGCGCCACGTCCTTGAGCAATACCGGTGTGCCGTTGGCATTCAGGCCGAGTGGTACCTTTCTGATATCATCCTCACTCTGCAGATAACCGGTAGCCCGCACCATATATTCGGCTTCCGCCATTTCGATGACTGAACCACCGACTTCCTGGTTGGCATTACGGATCGCCATTCTGACTTTTGACAAGGGTATGCCGTAGGCACGCAGCTTGTTGGGGTCAACCACCACCTGGTACTGTTTCACCATGCCACCGATGGTCGACACTTCGGAAACACCGGGAACCGTCTGCAACTCGAACTTGAGGAACCAGTCCTGCAGACTGCGCAACTGCGAGATATCGTGCTTGCCACTGCGGTCAACCAGTGCGTATTCATAGACCCAGCCGACACCGGTTGCATCCGGCCCCAGGGCAGTGGTTGCCCCCGCCGGCAGGCGATTCTGCACCTGGCTCAGATATTCCAGAACACGCGAGCGTGCCCAGTAGAGATCCGTCCCATCCTCAAACAATATATAGACATACGAATCGCCGAAGAAGGAATAGCCACGCACCGTCGTTGCCTTGGGAACCGACAACATGGTGGTGGTCAATGGATACGTGACCTGATCCTCGACCACCTGTGGCGCCTGTCCGGGGAAAGACGTTTTGATAATTACCTGCACATCCGACAAATCCGGAAGTGCATCCAGGGGGGTGTTTTTTACGGAATACAACCCCCAGCCGACAAACATTGCCGATAACATTAAAACCAGAAAACGGTTTTTTATCGACCAGTGAATAATATTGGCAATCATTATTAGTTACCTGCTTAAAACGCTGTCAATTTTCTGTATACGCATGATGCAAAACACATATGCAATCAATCTTTCTGCATAACATGGATTTGATCTATGCGGTACGCACCATCCTTATCCTTGACCAGGGTAAAGTGGATTGACTGGCCGGGTTTTACTTTGCCAAGGTCAACCTTGTCACTTACGCTAAAGTCCATGGTCATCTCCGGCCATCCCAGCGCCTCAATCGGTTGATGCGACAGATTTATTTTGCGTTCGGCAGGATTTACACTGTTTACCTTGCCCATGCCGGTAACGGGTTTGGCCTCGTCCGGTTTTTTCTCTTCCGGGGTTTCATCATCGTCACTACCCATGCGCGTGAAACTGGCTTTCAGACTGGCTTCAGAATCGATCAGGAACTGTGCCGAGGTCACTACGGAATCTCCGGCTTGCAAACCTGACAGAATTTCAACCCAGTCACCGGATTCCATCCCGGCAAGAACTTTGCGCGCCTTGAATTTTCCATCACCCAAAGAAAGAATTACCCTCTGTTCATCACCGGTATTAATCAGGGCTTCACGCGGGATTATCAACACATTCTCTTTTGGGCCAGCGTAGATATTGACGTCGGCGTACATGTTTGGCTTGAGTCTTTCTCCGGGGTTATCAAACAGCAGACGCGCACGCAAGGTGCGGGTTTTTGGATCGATTGTGGGGTAGACAAATTCAACCTTACCCTCCCACACCTTTCCCGGCAGATAGGGTAATTTAACCTCGGCAGGTTGCCCTGCTTCGACCCATTCCGACTGACGTTCAAACACATCCACCAACAACCAGATTGTCGAAAGATCAGCAAGTGTCATCAACTCGGTTTTGGGTTCGACATACATTCCTTCGCGAACGTTTAACCCGTGTACAATACCTTCCTGTGCCGCATAGACACCGATACGTTGCAAGGCCGTTCGTGTTTTTTCAATCTTGTTGATTTGTTTCCGGCTCATCCCCAGCGCAAACAAACGCTCCCTGGATGCCCTGATCAGATACTTGTTCTTGCCACGTAATGCCTGGATATATTCTTCCTGTGCATTTACCAGTTCCCGCGAATAAAGCTCAAACAGCAACTCGCCTTTTTTTACTCGTTCGCCATTTGATTTAACGTAGAGTTTCTCAATCCAGCCTTTTGTTTTCAGATGTACGTGGCTGATTTTTCTCTCATCAAAGGAAACATAGCCAACGGTATCAATTCTTCTCCAAAGTTTGCCACGTTCAACCTTTGCCGTGCGCACACCCAGATTCTGCACCATAACAGGATTGATACTGACAATATCGGCATCACCACCATCAGCGTATACCGGCACCAAATCCATCCCCATTGGCGACTTGCCAGGTTTGTCACGCCGGTAATTGGGATCCATCGGAGCCACCCAGTAAAGTATTTCCTTTTCCCCTTCCTCTGCGGAAAACACCGTTGCCGGTATTATTCCAATTGCAATAATCAGGATAATATTCATCAAACGTTTCATTGAAAAACTCCTTCATTCAGTGCGGGGTCGCTGCTCTCACCCGGCATCATGTATAACAGACGCGCCTGTGCTTTTGCCCGATCAACGCGAATTCGCAAATCTTTCAAACGCACATCAAGTTCAGTGATACTGGCACGCATCAGAGTAATAAATTCCGAGGTGCCACTTTGGTAGGAATGCATCGAGGCTTTGGTGTTGGCGATCGCCTCTTTCAAGAGCTTGTTTTTATATAACAACTCCTGCTCTCCCAGACGTAGCCAGCGGGAATAATCCGCCCTTAACATGCGCCGCAGCTCACGCAAACGTTCCTCTTTCTGTTGCCTGGCTGATGCGGTATTTTGTTGACTGGCGGCAAGACGTCTGTCCTGGCGCTTGTCAGTAAATATCGGCAAATTGAATGAAATGCTCGCCGCCATCATATCCGTGCGCTCCGTTCCATTCGGGTTATTGCCAAAGCGCTTGCGGTAATCCAGACCAATATTCCAGCCAGGCTTATAAAACTCACGCGCTTTCTTCACCAACTGTTCGTTGGCCTTTACCTTTGCCGCACTGTTCTGGATCGCCGGGTGCAAAAGCAGTTCCGATTCAAGCCTGTTTTTGGCCGGAATCGCAGGTAATGTTGGGAATACCTGCTCAATTTCCTGCAATGAGTCATCACCTATCCAGCGGCTCAGGTTGGCGCGTTGAATATCGCGTTGCTCTTCAATACGAATCGCCCTCTCGTCCAGCCTTGATAATTCCAACTGGGCCTGCAATACGTCTTCCTGACTGACCCTGCCGGAAGCGAACATAACGCGGGTAATATCAACCAGTTGTACGAAAAGCTCCCGGGTCTGTGCGATAATTTTCCGGGACTGGTCCTGGTAGTACAACTCCAGAAATGCCTGGCGTACATCGCGACGGATCTGCTGCTTGGCCAGTAACATATTGGCTCTCTCAGCTTTACCCAGCCATTCTGTTGATAATTGTTGATAATGCAGCGAATCACCCGGCGGGAACGACTGCTGGATCCGGGTGACCACCTGACTCATTGGTTCCTGCTTGAGATCAAAGCTGTCCAGGGGCAGATTAACAACACTAAGCCCCAATTTCGGATCAGGAAGCTGGCCATCTGCAATTGCCTTTTCCTGCATGGCATCGGCGCGGGATTTCCGCATCAATACCGCCGGATCCGCCTGCAGGGCGATCTCCTCCACCTGCTGCAGGCTCAATGCCGCCAAAGCCCGTTGTGACGTGAACAAAGAAAGCAGCAGCACTGCATAAATAAAAATATTACGTAAACCAGAATGCAACTCAGGCGCAGCCTGAATATCATCCAGCATATAAACATATTGATCGGATTGCATACCTACACTCCATCATGACAAATATAAACCTGACGCCCTGCCTCTACTAAAAACAGCGGAATAACAGGCGTAACTATATTATATGTGGAGTGGGATTGGGGGACGTAACAGCGGAGATTCTGAACGTGAGAAAATAGGTGCCTGATGGTACAGGCCAAGCGTGTTTACCAGATTTGACAAATAAAGATAGTCGTAAGCAGAAAAGGAAACCGGTGCGTGATTGGCACTGCAACCATTTACATTACAATCACAGCCGTTGCATTGCGTCGTTTTATGCTGGCAATCGGAACATTCATTAGCAGCCATTCTGTTCGTTTTGTGATGCGCCTGCCCGGCTTTTGTGTGTGTGCCTGGCGCAGCCGACGTATGCATACGGCAAACGTTGGCAGCGGGCATGCTTGCCTGCGCAACCAGGATCGGGAAAGGTGCGATCAGCACCGCTACCGCCAGGTACAACAGAAATATTTTTTTTCGCAGACGTAACATTATGATTTTTCAGCAAATTGAAGCCGTAAACACTCATTTATTGACTGACACATCGAGGAAAAGTTCAAATGATTTGCAATACGGCAAGCGTTGGGACCGTTTATATCCCAAACACGGGATTTAGGCAATGATTTCCTGACAATATGGGCGGGAAAACCACAAGATTTTACTGATTATTGTTTTTCACCCCCCGGATGGCCCCGAAACTGCTGCAACGGTCTACAACCCGCCATCAGCCTGCAGACATTACCGATAAACCGTCTCAGGCGAAATACACCTTTCGAATACCAGTCCGCTTTATGCCATGGCGCATCGGTGCCAGAGATATTTTACCTGCTCGTCAGCCGCAGCAGGGCCTGGATTGTTCTGTTCCCGACACTTCTGATGCATTTCTTCCATCCCCGGCAGCGCTGCGGGCTGTCGCGCCTGGCTGGACGATGTACAGGATGCTGATTTGCTGGCAGGCCTGGTGGCGGATCTGCGCCTCGGTTTTCTTTTGTGCCGTGATGTCGTTGAACAACCCTACATATTGTTTCGTCACACCAGCGTCATTGCGAATCGCGGTGATTGACAGCCATTGGGGATAGCACTCTCCGTTTTTGCGCCGGTTCCAGATTTCACCCTGCCACTGCCCGGTTTCACCCAGGGTCCGCCACATCTCCTTAAAGTATTCTCTGTCATGACGCTCTGAACGCAACAGATTCGAGGCTCTGCCGATTGCCTCCGCAGCCGGGTAACCCGTGATGGCCGTAAATGCCGGATTGACTGACTGAATGACACCGTTTATATCGGTGATCATGATGCCTTCCTGGGTGCTTTCAAAAATACGGATCAGCTGTTCGTTCTTGTGATTCAACTCCGAATGGTGGAACGCTTCCCGCACATTGTTGCGCATCAGTTCGCCGTCCCAGGGTTTGGTGAAAAACTTGTAGATGGCGCCCTCATTGATGGCACTGCTGGCCACGCTGAAGTCAGAATAGGCGCTTAAAATGATGCGTACCGTCTCCGGATAACGCTCGCGTACCCGCGAGAGGAACTCCACACCCGTCATTTGCGGCATACGCTGATCGGAAATGATGACATTGACCTTGTGCCGTTCCAGCAGGTTCAGTCCTTCTTCTGCGCTGGTTGCACTGAGAATTCGATAGCCGTCCCAACGCAACAGACGCTTGAGCGCTTTGAGAATATTGGGTTCATCATCGACCAGCAGCAGGATCCGTTCCATCGGGCTTTTCCAGAAGGCACAAACAAGGGCGCACCACCTTGCTATTCGGCTGCGGTGGTAAAAACTTTACTGACTCTTCGGGAAATCGTCTGCCGGAAGCGGCAACTTTTTTGTGTATAATCGGGCTGCAAACACTTTCTGTCAGGATTTTTCTGCAGCACTTACGAAAAACCTTACAATAAAATGATACAACCGGACCCGGCACAATCCGCAATGCAGTTTTTTCGTTACCTCCTGTTTATCCTGATTATCCTCTTGGGCTGTTCTGCAAATCCGCTGCTGGCGGCCACGCCTCGGATCGCGGTGGCCTCCAATTTTGCCCATGCGATGAAATCCCTCGCTGCCCAATATAAAAAGGAGTCCGGGCAAGAGATTGTCCTTGCCTTTGGCTCCACCGGTAAACATTACGCACAAATTTATCATGGCGCACCCTTCGATGCTTTTTTTGCAGCCGATGTCCGCCACCCACGACTGCTGGAGGAAAAGGGCATCGGTATACAGGGCAGCCGCTTTACCTATGCCATTGGACAACTGGCACTCTGGTCTGCCAGCAAGGGCTTTGTCGATGACGCTGGCCGGGTTCTCCAACAGGGTGGCTTTCGACACCTTGCCATTGCCAATCCGAAACTGGCGCCTTATGGCCTGGCCGCGAGACAGGTATTGCAAGGACGCCAACTGTTTACCACACTCGAATCCCGCCTGATTTTCGGCGAGAACATCAGCCAGACTTATCAGTTTATCGCCAGTGGTAACGCCGAGCTGGGCTTCGTTGCCTGGCCGCAGCTCAAACGGCCGAACCACACGATCCAGGGCTCGTACTGGCTGGTACCGCAAAACCTGTATACTCCGATTGAACAACAGGCACTGTTGTTGACCGATAATCGGGTGGCACGCGACTTTATCCATTTTGTACAAAGTCCGGTCGGCCAAAAGATCATTCTGGCCCATGGTTATACGCTTGCAAAAAAATAATCCATGCTAACCGAATCTGATATCACCGCTTTATGGATCACTCTGCAGCTGGCGGGGCTTACCACCCTGATCCTGCTGCTGTTCGGCACTCCGCTGGCATGGTATCTGGCCCACTCCCGTTTTCGTTTCAAGGTCATTATCGACGCACTGGTTGCCCTGCCACTGGTGTTGCCGCCAACCGTGCTGGGTTTCTATCTGCTGATTCTGCTGGGCCCCCGTGGACCCGTGGGCGAGCTGTTTTTGTCATTCGGTGGGGAAGCACCGGCTTTCCGCTTTTCCGGTCTGGTCATCGGCTCGGTATTGTATTCACTGCCATTTGTGGTGCAGCCGCTACGCGACAGTTTTGCGGCACAAGGACGGCGATTGTCCGAGGCCGCCGCCACCTTGCGGGCCACACCGCTGGATCGTTTTTTCACCGTGTCCGTTCCCCTGGCACGGCACGGGTTCCTCACTGCCACCGTGCTGGGCTTTGCCCATACCGTGGGGGAATTCGGCGTGGTTTTGATGATCGGTGGTAACATTCCCGGCAAAACCCAGGTACTTTCCATCGCGATTTATGACCATGTGGAAAGCCTGGAATACTCCCAGGCGCACTGGCTGGCCGGCGGGCTGCTCGTGCTGTCGTTCCTGCTGTTGCTGGCGGTCTATTCCGTTAACCGGCGTTTCAGCCCGGGCCACTCATGAGTCTGCACGCCCGCTATCAGCTTCAGCAAGGTGGCTTCAGCCTCGATGTCGCTTTTCAGGTCCCTGCGCGCGGCATCACCGCATTATTCGGCCCCTCCGGTTGTGGCAAGACAACCTTGCTGCGGTGCATCGCCGGGCTGGAAAAACCGAAACAGGGATTTTTTCAGCTCGATGATGAATGCTGGCAGGACAGCCAGCAACACTATTTTCTGCAACCTCACCAGCGGCCTGTTGGCTATGTCTTCCAGGACGCTGCCCTGTTTCCACATCTGTCGGTACATGCCAATCTCCTCTATGGTTACCGGCGCCTGCGGCCGCAACAGCAGCGCCTGAAACCCGACGATGTGGTGTCATTGCTGGGTCTGAACAACCTTTTGTCACGCGCAACACCCCGCCTCTCCGGTGGTGAAATACAGCGTGTGGCCATCGGCCGTGCGCTGTTGAGCAGCCCGAAACTTTTGTTACTGGATGAACCTCTCTCCGCGCTGGACGCCCAAAGCAAGGCAGAAATCATGCCCTATCTGGAAGAACTGCATAACGAACTGGAAATTCCGGTACTTTATGTCAGTCATGCGGCGGATGAAGTGGCCCGACTGGCAGATCAGATCGTCTTGCTGGATAAGGGCAAGGTGGAAGCAGAGGGCGAGGTGAACGATATTTTTACCCGGCTGGAACTCACACCGGCCCATCGGCCGCAGGCCTCGGCCATCATTCATGCAGAAGTAAAACGTCATGACGAACAGTACTGCCTGACCGAACTGGACTTCAATGGCAACTGCCTGAAACTACCTTGTCAGAATCTAATCATCGGGCAAACTGTGCGAGTCATCATCCATGCACGTGATGTCAGCCTGGCGCTGGAAAAACCGGAAAAAACCAGTATCCTGAATATCTTTGCCGCCCGCGTGGAAAATGTGGTGGAAGAAAACCCCTCACAGGTACTGGTCCGCCTCGAAATCGACGGTCAAACTCTCTTGTCGCGCATTACCCGCAAATCGGCCGCGACGCTCGATATCGTTCCCGGCCGCCGGGTCTATGCCCAGGTAAAAAGCGCCGCGCTTTTATAACTGCACGGCTTCATTGCACACGAACGATATAGACATCACACACGGCATTCTTTGCCATATTCGTTGCCACCGAACCAAGACGGGCTTTAGGTTGCCCCACCACCAGCATATCCGCACCGCTGTGTTCAAGCTGTTCCTGCACCGCCTTCGCCGGTGTTCCTGTCACCAACTGCAATGCCGAAGCCTTGACACCAACCGATTCGAGGCGTGGGATCAAGTCAAGCCGCACCTGCTCCTCGATCTCCACCGCTTTTTCATCGATCCCACCGATTACCAAATCGCCGTAACTGGCGTTGAACAGACTGCTGCCCTTCTCCGGAATCACGTGAAGCACAATCAATGTCCCGTTTTGGCATTCAGCCAGATGGCGGGCACGTGCAACAACCGCCTCCAGCATATCGGATTGATCGACGGCGGCAATTATGACGGGGGGATTGTGGCTCATGGCAATATACCTGCAGGTTGTTTTCGAATCATTGTAATCCGGCACCGGCAGTGACTCAAGACACTAAATGATAAAACAATGAAGGGAATCCATTGCTGTCCCACTAACTCAATCCGAACATTTAGCAAGCCCTTGATAATGAAACGGGTACAAATACTGAAATATTGACGAGATAAAATTGACCCTCCCGCTCAATTGAAGCCATTCCTTCTCCCTCCGGGAGAAGGCCAGGATGAGGGGGTAAATAAAACAATGCGTTACCCAGATTGTGATCCCCTCACCCCAACCCTCTCCCGGCGGGAGAGGGAGTTAATGGGACAGCAGTGAAGAGAATCAGTGTTCACTGAATAAACAATTTACCTGATTCGACATAGCAGAGCACTTGGTATTTAATCCCCGGCGCATGTTCCACCTCAACCTCGAAGCGATATTTCATGGCTGCGGAGCAGGTAAAACCTCTGCTTCTGATGCTCCGACGCAAGTGGGTTGGTAGTCAGAACGCATACATCCGATCAGTTGACCTTGGATGCAAATTGACTAATATCATTAAGAGTAGTAGTACCCTAAATAGCTGTGCGAAAAAGGTGTCCACCAAGAATCAGCAAGCCGGTTCTCCGGTACCTTTGATTTATGTAAACAACTGCAATATAAACCAAACAATGGTTACGAATACCACTCCACTTGAAGCAATGATCTGGTATTCGTAACGCCTATTTCGACACCTTTTTCGTACCGCTATTCAGTGGATAAATATATATTTGCTATCAAATTTAATCTGATTAACAATAACACGGATGCGGTATCCTGCTTGATTTTCCACGCAACAGGAATCATTCTGAACCTCTTCTGCAGAATTGTGTCGATAACTTATTATGAAATTGCCCGCACTGACCATCCTGCTGTTCTTCTACCCGGCGTTCCTTTGGGCGGACTTCGAATTGCCGCCCTACAGTCTTGCCTATGATCCCGCCCGCGATCCCTTTGCCGATGGGCGCGCAGCGCTTGAACTGGCCCGGCGCACCAACCGGCGGGTGCTGATTGAGGTGGGGGGTAACTGGTGTGTCTGGTGCCTCAAACTCGATGAATTTCTCCAGCGCAACGCCAAAGTGCGTGAGCAATTATACCGCCATTTTGTGGTATTAAAGGTCAATGTCAGCGAGGAAAACGATAACCAGGATTTTATGGCAGGACTGCCGAAGGCAAACGGTTACCCCCACATGTATGTCACCGACAGCACGGGCCGGATCCTGATCTCCAAGGACACGGTGGAACTGCTGGAGCAGCGGCGCTACTCCCAACGCCGCTTCCTGCAATTTATCGAAAAATGGAAAGTCCATGAGCAAAACCTCTAAACCCGTTCCGCCCATCCCGGCCAAGGATACCTTTAGCCGGGCACACGCACGCTGGCAGGCAAATCCTGTCTCACGGCGGCGCTTCATACAAGGCATGGCCGCCCTCTCCGCCGGGCTGTTGGCGCCGTCACTTCCCGGCTGGGCAGCGCTAAAAAACAGCGGCACAAGTGAAGCCGACAAGGAACCGTGGCACACCCTGGCAGCCGTGCAAAACCACCTGTTTCCATCCGAAGCGGATTCTCCCGGGGCGCGGGAAATCAACGCCACCTCCTATCTTCGGGATTATCTGGCAGAGGAGGATACCGACGCAGAGGAGCGTGATTTTATTCTGAGCGGGCCCGCCTGGTTGAATGATCTGGCATTGAAACAATATCACAAACGATTTCCCAAACTGGATGAGAGCCAGCGGGAGGAATTGCTGCGCCGCATCTCACGCAGCAACGCAGGGGAAAACTGGCTGTCACTGTTGTTGCTGTATATTTTTGAGGCATTGCTGAGCGCACCCGTTTATGGCGGTAACCCCAACGGTATCGGCTGGCGCTGGTTGCAGCACCAGCCCGGTTTTCCCCAACCGGATGCCGCACATACCTACCAGCAGTTGAAACGGCGATAAACAGCAGATTTTTGTTTATCCACAATGCAACACGAGAACAGGCTTAGACATCACTGATGAACAGGACGAGAAACCTTCCTCCTTGTGTTTTTCCGACTTCTGCCAGGATCCTGCATGCCGCTATCCTGCAGGGACTTTTGTTCCTGTTACTGTTGATGGCTGTCGCCCCCCCCGTGCTGGCGGAAGGAATCGATACCAAGGCCTTGTCGAAAACCCTGAGCGGCATCGAGAAAAAACTCCCACGCAAGCATCATAATATCGACCAGCTCACGCTCCTGGCCGAAGAGGTGACAAATATCAAGGGCGAACTCAAAACATGTGTTATCGAACTTGAGCCTGAGGAGAAAAAAATCCGGCAGGTGCTCGACAGCCTGGGCAAGCCGTCAAAAAAAGAACCTGCAGAAGTGCGGCGCAAGCGCCGCGAAATCCAGCAAAAACTTACAAGCATCGAACAACAACTGGCCAGTTGCCGGGTTCTGATCCTGAAAAGCGATGATTTGCTGAAAAACATTCACGCGGCAACCAACAAACTCCTGGCACAAAAATTACTTGCACGCGGACCGGATATCGTTACGCTGCTGCGCGACAACTGGAACAAACCCTCCTTATGGTTTTCCGCCAGCCGAAGTTTCCTGCAGAAACACAGCGGCCTGGATCTGCTGTCCGCCTGGCAGCTGTCTCTTCTGCTGCTGTTACTGCTGCTCAGCATCGGCACGGGAGTGCTGCTGCGTCGTTTCCTTTGTACGCGCATCCGTCTCAAACAATGGAGCGATGATTTCACCAGCCTGTTCCTGCGCGCAAGCATTACCACGCTGGCGCATTATGCGCCGCATCTTCTCGGAAGCACCACAGCCGCTGTCCTTTTTTATTACCTTACCGGCGATGCCCGTCCCATGCCGTTTATCAATGTCGTGGCCTTCGGCCTGCCACCCTATTTTCTTTTCGTGGCCATTGTTCACCTGTTACTCGCACCGCCGCATCCGGCAACGCCGTTCCTGGATCTGCCGGAAAAACTGACACGCGCGCTGGCAACGCGCCTGCAGGTGCTGGCGCTCCTGGCCTTTCTCGGCTATCTGCTGTTCGCCACCCTGCTGGCGCAAAGCCTGCCTGAACCGGCATTGCTGATCACCCGCGCGGTATTCACCACCATTCTTATTTTCAATCTGCTCTGGGCGTTCAGCCTGGTGATGCGTTTACCACGTATGGCACGCATGCGCTGGCTGACCATCGGTGTCTATATCGCCCTGCTGGTGGCACTCATCATTGAAGGAATGGGATACCGCAACCTGTCACTGGCGCTGCTCAAGGATGTTCTGGGTTCCTTGCTCGCGTTTGGTTCGTTGCTCCTGCTGTCGCGACTGTTTCACGAATTGTACGACAGTCTCGAAACAGGCAAGGATAACTGGAGTAACAATTTTCGCAAGGCACTCGGCATCAAGGGCAGGGAAAACATCCCCGGCCTTGCCTGGCTGCGGGTAATCACCTCTCTGGCGCTGTGGACGCTGTTCGCCTATGTGTTGCTGCTGGTGTGGGATGTGTCCGATACCATTCTTCTTGAAATCCAGACCTATCTGACGCAGGGATTCAACCTCGGTTCGTTGCACATTATCCCGGAAAAGATCGCCGGTGCGATTATCACCATTGCCATTATCATTCTGAGTGGTGGCTGGATGCGGAACCGCCTGGAGGCAAACTGGCTGAAAAAAACACGCATGGAACGCGGTGCCAGGGAAGCACTGGTTACCATCACCGGCTATATCATCGTGGCGATCGCCTTTCTTGTCGGCCTCGGTGTGGCCGGTTTCGATTTCGGCAGTCTGGCACTCATTGCCGGCGCCTTGTCGGTTGGTATCGGCTTCGGTTTACAGAATGTGGTAAATAATTTCATCTCCGGCCTGATCCTGCTGTTTGAACGCCCGATCAAAACCGGCGACTGGATTGTCGTCGGCGGAACGGAGGGATACGTCAAGCGTATCCGGATCCGCTCGACCCAGATCCAGACTTTTGATCGCGCGGATGTCATCATCCCCAACTCGGAATTGATTTCCAATCAGGTCACCAACTGGATGCTGCGTGATCCGCGCGGCCGCATTCGCGTACCGGTGGGTGTCGCCTATGGCACGGACACGCAAACCGTGAAAACCATTCTGGAGAGTGTCGCCGCGGAACATCCCGAGGTTATCGATAACGGCACTTCGCCAAAACCAAAAGTGCTGTTCCGCGCCTTCGGTGACAGCTCGCTGGATTTTGAATTGCGATGTTACATCCGCAACATCGACAAACGAATTCAGATCATCAGCGATCTCAACTTTGCGATTGACGCCGCCTTCCGCAAACACAACATTGAAATCCCCTTCCCGCAGCGGGATCTCCATATACGCGACTGGCCGGGCCAGCCACCGGCCCCATCGACGGATTAAACACCATGAGCCAAGATTCTGATTTTGACATCTGTGTCATCGGGAGTGGCGCCGGCGGAAGTCCGGTTGCCCTGACGCTCGCACAGGCAGGATATTCCGTGGTGGTGCTGGAAAAAGGCCCCTGGTTCAGGGAAGCGGATTTCATGAAGGATGAACTGGCCTGCTGCCGCCGCAGCACCTACACCCCACCTTTGAATGAAGAACAGCATGTCATTGAGGAGCCCAGCGAGGATGGCAACTGGTCGGCCGAGGCCACTTCCGAGTCAGGCTGGGATTTCTGGAACGGCAACTGTGTCGGCGGCTCCTCCAACTTTATGAGCGGTTACTTCTACCGCCTGAAACCTGATGATTTCCGCCTGCGCTCGGTATACGGTCCCATCGAGGGAGCGAATGTTGCCGATTGGCCCATTCAGTATGAAGATCTCGAACCCTATTACACCAAGGTTGAAAAAATCGTCGGGGTCTCCGGCCGGGTGGTCAAACACCCCCGGCAGGAACCCCGCTCCACGCCCGATTTTCCCTATCCACCCACGAGGGAAAATATCATCAGCCAGTGGATTGACCATGCCTGCAAAAAACTGGGGTACCATTCATTGCCCACTCCACGGGCAATTCTTCCTCACGATGCGATGCAGCGAAAAGGCTGCGCCTATTCCGGTTATTGCGGCAGTTACGGTTGCAATACCGGCGCCAAGGGCAGCGCCCGCGCCGCCCTGCTGGATCGGGCAATCGAAACCGGTCACTGTGAAATCCGCACCCATGCCAAAGTATATCGTTTGCTCAGCAACCACAAAGGCAAGGTGGTGGCGGCAGCATATTTTGATCGCAAGGGTACACCACAAAACGTCACTGCCCGGATCTTTGTCGTCGCCTGCCAGGCAATCGAGACCTCGCGCTTGTTGCTGAGTTCGCCGGGACCCTACCATCCCCACGGCCTGGGTAACAACCATCAGCAGGTGGGCCGCAACCTGTTGTTCTCCGCCGGCGGCAGCGGCCAGGGCACGATAGTCTATGCCAAACTCGATGCGTCAGAGGTTGAAGCCCTGAAGATCCGTGGCCCCTTTGTCAACCGCGGTTTGCAGGACTGGTATTATGTCGATGATCCCAAGGCAGGGCGCTTCAAGGGCGGCACCATCGACTTTCTTTTTCGCCACCCCAACGGCATCGCCCGCGCCAACAATCAAAAGTGGGACGATAACGGTGCGCTGCTGTGGGGCAAACCGCTGAAGCGCAAACTCGAGGCCTATTTCACCCAGGCCCGTTACCTGCGCTTCGAGGTCTTCTGTGACTGGCTGCCGACGAACAACTGCTTCGTCAGCCTCGATGGCCGCATCAAGGATAAATGGGGCTCACCCGTTGCCAAAGTCAGGGTTGGATATCACCCGCACGATCTCAAGGTTGGGGAATACCTCTCGGCAAAGGCCATGAAGGTCTTGCGTGCCATGGGCGCGGAAGATATCTATCACAATGTCAGTGGTGATCCACCTGCCAACCTGCTGGCTGGCGGCTGCCGCTTTGGTACCGATCCGGCCACCTCGGTACTCGATCCCGATTGCCGCATGCACGACGCCGAAAACCTGTTCGTCACCGATGGCAGCTTCATGCCCACCGGCGGCAGTGTACCTTACACCTGGACTATCTACGCCAATGCCTTTCGGGTGGCAGACAAAATCATTACTCAATTAGGTGGTTAAGGAAGCGGGCTTGAATTCATCGGGATAAGCGACACAGATCAGGGAAATGCATTGATTCCTGTGACCGCTGGATTAATCTTAGTAATATAAGGAACAAACTGTTCTGAAAAGAATAAAAGCTAAAATCTGGCAATGATACCAAATGACCTGGTATACGGAACGCCTGTTTAGCCAACACAATCCAGTTTACTGATATCGGTAAATGGCACTTTGGGTGATCAACTGTTATGACTGAAGAATACAGAATTCCGGCCGAATCACTTTACCGCTACTGTGACATTTCGCAGATGTCCTTCCGGGACACGTCGGAACTGCCGGAGCTGCAAGGGATCATCGGGCAACAAAGAGCGGCGGAGGCACTGGCCTTTGGCGCGGGCATTCAGCGGGAAGGTTATAATCTGTTTGTGATTGCACCACAGGGACTGGGTCAGAAAAATATTGTGCTGGAATATCTGCAAAAACGTGTTGCAGAATCCCCGCCACCCTACGACTGGTGTTATATCAATAACTTTACCGATCCGAACAAACCCCATTACCTGAAACTGCCAGCCGGCACGGGTGTGCGCCTGCAGAACCAGATGAAACAACTGGTGGAGGATCTGATGTCGGCCATCCCGCGCGCCTTTGAAAGCAGCGAATATCAGGCACATGCCAATGAAATCGAACAGGAATTCGATGAGCGGCAGGAACAGGCATTCAGAACATTGCGCCAGCATGCCGAGGAGAACAACATCTCCCTCATCCACACGCCAGGCGGTTTTGCCTTTACGCCCATGCGTGAAGGCAATGTTATCAGCCCGGAAGAGTATGAAAAACTTCCGGACGAGGAAAAACAGCGAATAGAATCCGTGGTCAAAAAATTGCAGGAGGAACTGCGCGACATCCTGCAAAACATTCCACGCTGGCAAAAGGAAAGTGCCGAGAAACTGCGGAAACTCAATCAGGATACCGTCTCCCTAACCGTCAACCTCTATATCAATGATCTGAAACATCAATACCCGGAGCAAACAGCGGTACTCGAGTACCTTGATGAGGTACAAGCCGATGTAATCGAACACAGCAGTGATTTCAGGCGTGATGACTCCACCCCGGAATTCTTCTTGGGTCAGTTACCGCCCAAGGAACAGCGTTTCCGGCGTTATGAAGTCAATGTCCTCATCGACAATAGCCAGGCCAAAGTCAGCCCGATTTTCTATGAAGACAATCCCGCCCACGACACCATTGTCGGCAGGGTGGAGCATCTGGCGCATATGGGTGCGCTGGTCACCGATTTTATGCTGATCCGTCCGGGGGCGCTCCACCGCGCCAATGGCGGTTACCTCATCCTGGATGCCAGGAAAGTCCTGACCCAGCCCTATGCCTGGGATGCCCTGAAACGCATTCTCTACTCGAAAGAAATCCGCATCGAATCTCTCGGTCAGATGCTCAGCCTCATCAGCACTGTCTCACTGGAGCCGGAACCCATCCCGCTCGATGTAAAAGTCGTTCTCCTCGGTGATCAATTTCTCTATTACCTCCTGTGCGAACTCGATCCGGAATTCGAGGAGCTGTTCAAAGTGGCCGTTGACTTTAATGAACGCATCGACCGCAGCGAGGAAAACAATCTTTTATACGCACAATTTATCGGCACCCTGGTCCGGCGGGAAAAACTCCGGCCCTTCAGCCACGAGGCGGTGGCACGTCTGATTGAACACAGTTCACGGGAGGTGGGGGATGCGGAAAAACTCTCGGCCCACAGCGGGCGCCTGAAAACCATTCTCTATGAAACCGACTACTGGGCGGAACAGGCGGGCCACGAGGTTGCAACGCGTGAGGATGTGCAAAAGGCGATAGACAAGAAGATCCACCGCATCGATCGGCTCCGCACCGAGATCCAGGAGGAAACCCTGCGCGGCACGATCCTGATTGCGACGGATGGCGAGCGCGTCGGCCAGATCAACGGTCTCTCGGTACATCAGCTGGGTGATTTTTCTTTTGGCCGCCCCTCACGCATCACCGCGACGACACGGCTGGGCAAGGGCGAGGTGGTTGATATCGAAAGAGAGGTTGAACTGGGGGGACCCTTCCACTCCAAGGGCGTCCTCATCCTGACCAGCTACCTGAAATCAAACTATTGCCAGGATCACCCGCTTTCGCTCATGGGCAGTATTGTTTTCGAGCAGTCGTACGGCTTGATTGATGGTGACAGTGCCTCCATGGCGGAACTGTGCGCGCTGCTCTCGTCTTTGTCAGCCGTTCCCATACGACAATCAATTGCAATCACCGGCTCGGTCAACCAGTACGGGGAGATGCAGGCGATCGGTGGTGTCAACCAGAAAATTGAAGGCTTTTTCGATATCTGCCAGGCACGCGGACTGACAGGAAAGCAAGGTGTGCTCATCCCCTACGCCAACCTCAAACACCTGATGCTGCGAGAGGACGTCATCAGCGCGGTAAAACAAAACCGGTTCCATATCTTCGCTGCAAAGAATGTAAATGAGGCCCTGGAAGTACTCACCGGCGTACCTGCCGGCGTGCGCGAGGCGCAGGGCAAATATCCCGACGGAAGTATCAATGCCAAGGTCGAGTCCCGTTTGCTCTATTATGCGGCCCGTTCCCTGCAGTTCAGCAAGATTGAGGACATGGAAAAGAGCCTGCAAACCGAAGTTGAGAAAACAGGTGAAAGTGATGCGCAAGGATAAACCCGGCCGGGTTCTGGTGGCGCTGGACAGCACCATCGACAGCAAATCCACACTGCAGATTGCAGTGGAACTCTCCCGCTGTCTGCAAAGCCGGTTGCTGGGCCTGTTCGTCGAAGACATCAACCTGTTCAACCTTGCCGCCCTGCCCTTTTCCCAAAATGTCATCGACCCCAGCGGCATTTCCCGCAGCATGAACCTCCGCGGGCTTGAGCGTTCCTTGCAGTCCATGGCCCGGAATATGGAACATACGCTGCAACAGGTCGCCAGCCAGGCACGCATCGACTGGTCCTTTCAGGTCACGCGCGGTTATTTCTTCGCGGAACTGCTTTCCCATGCAGAGCAGCACGATCTGCTGGTGATCACCCGCCAGGTGAAATCCAACTACCTGGAACTGGCGATGACGCGTGACGAAAAACAACTCAAGGCGGAAACACAGAATACCGTCGCCATTGTCTTCGACGGCAGTCCCGCAGCCGAGGAGGCACTGCGCATTGCCGCAAAAAACAGCAGGGATATCAATAAACCTTTGCGTGTGCTGCTGCCCGGGAATCAGCCGGAATTACAGGAGAAAGCCCGCACCCTGCTGGATCCCTACGGCCTGGAGGTGGAATTTGAGAACCTTGCGAATACGGATATCAGCACCCTTGCCACCGTCGCCAATAGCCGAAATAGCGCGCTGCTGATCATCGCCCTGGAAACCGGCGGTGAACATCCCGAAAAATACTTCGAAGAACTGGCCACACAACTCCAATGCCCGCTGGTGGTGGTGCGCTGATCCTTCCCGGGGAAAGGGCTCAACTTATCCCTTGATACAGACGAGGGGCTCCAGATAGGCAACCTTGCGTGCCAGACCGGCATGGTCTGCCGCCTCCACTACCGCGCTTACGTCCTTGTAGGCTCCCGGTGCTTCTTCTGCAACACCACGCAAGCTGGGACTGCGGATCAAAATCCCGCGCGTGGCCAGATCATCCATCAGCTGCCGCCCCCGCCACTGTTTTTTGGCCTGATGGCGGCTCATTGCCCGCCCTGCTCCATGACAGGCGGAGCTGAAAGCACACGCTTCGCTTTCCTTCGTCCCGGCGAGAATGTAGGAGCCTGTCCCCATGGAGCCACCAATCAGGACCGGCTGTCCGGCGGCACGATAGGCCTCGGGAATATCAGGGTGCCCCGGCCCAAACGCACGGGTCGCCCCTTTCCTGTGCACGTAAAGAGTGCGCTGGCGGCCGTCCACCTCGTGTTGCTCCACCTTGCAGGTGTTATGCGAAACATCGTAAATCAAGGACAAGCGCGCCTCTGCAAATACCCGCGCAAAGGCCTGGCGCGTAAGATGGGTGATGATCTGGCGATTGGCAAGGGCACAATTGATCCCTGCACGCATGGCGCCGAGATAATCCTTGCCGGTTTGTGAGTGGATAGGGGCACAGGCCAGTTCCCGATCCGGCAGGCGGATGCCGTGATCCGCCGCGGTGATGACCATGCTTTTGAGAAACTCCGTTCCGATCTGATGGCCCAGACCACGCGAACCGCAGTGGATGCTCACCAGCACATCATCCTCTGCCATTCCAAAGGCGGTGGCGATGCTCTTGTCGAAAACCCGGGCGACACGCTGAACTTCAAGATAATGATTGCCGGAACCCAGTGTTCCCATCTCATCCCGCTGCCGTTTTTTGGCCTTGTCGGAAACCCGCGAGGGATCGGCAGCCGGCATACACCCCTGTTCCTCGGTATACAGCAGATCGGTTTCCTCACCAAAGCCTTGCGCCACCGCCCAGCGGGCACCGCCGCGCAGCATCGCATTCATTTCCGCATTGCCAAGATGCAGGCGCCCGGTGCTGCCCAGACCGGCAGGAATATCGCGAAACAGCTGATCGGCCAGTTGTTTTTTGTACGCCTCGATGTCACGGGTTTTCAGGCCGGTACGCAGGGTGCGCACACCGCAGGAGATGTCAAAACCAACCCCGCCGGCGGAAATCACGCCGCCTTCTTCCGCGTCGAAAGCAGCCACACCACCGATCGGGAAACCGTAACCCCAATGCGCATCGGGCATGGCATAGGCCGCCTGCACGATTCCGGGTAACATCGCCACATTGCAGATCTGCTGGTATACCTTGTGATCCATCTCCTTCAGCAGATTTTCGTCCGCATAAATGACGGCTGGCACACGCATACCATTCCGTGGTGCGATATACCATCTGGTATCACTCTGTTTTTCCAGCAGATTTAGATCCATTGCCCGAAAAGTTCCTCACACGTCAACCACGGTCTGGGCGCACCACAGACCATCATCCCGCTGCTTGACCTGCAGCATCGTATAGGTTGCACCTTTTACCTCGACACCGAGCGGATGTTTTTCCGGATTGAGCGGCTCCCCCCAGGCCTGAGCAGTAAGCGCATGCCCCGCGAATTTCACCTTAAAGCGGCTGAACAACATACGCCGGGTAGCCATTTCAAAAATCACGGCATTAAGCCAGTCTACCAGGAGCAGCTCGTCATCCGGCGCTTCACAGGAGAACTCGATCCGCTCCTTCGCCGCAACTTTTTCCGGCTGGGTGACAATCGCCGTCACCGCCAATGCTGCCTGCTCAAAAGCGGCCTCCTTGCTGGTAGCGACGCCCCGCACGCCCACATCCGCTTCGTGTGCAAAATGTTCCCAAAAGGGCGTGATCATATTGTCTATCATGGCTGCAGTAATCGCGTTTTCAAGTCGGTGCCCCTGCGCATCTCCGGATGCCACACCCTTTTGTTGATAAAATCATTCCGCATAGTATATTAAGGTAGATACAACAATAACCAGCTGAATATCGACCAACGGGAGGATTCAGGATGAAAGACAAGATAATCGAAGCCTATAATTTCAGACATGCCTGCAAGGAATTCGATGCGGAACAAACCATTTCTGATGATGATTTTGATTTTATCCTGGAAACAGCGCGATTATCCCCCAGCTCTTTTGGTTTTGAACCCTGGAAATTCCTGGTTGTGCAAAACCGGGAACTTCGCGAAAAATTAAAGGAACATACCTGGGGCGGAAAAAAGCAGATACCAACGGCAAGTCACCTGCTGGTAATACTCTCACGCAAGAGCTATTTCATGAAATATGACAGTCATTACATAAAAGACTTTATGCAAAATGTACAGCACCTGCCGGATGATGCCATCCAGACCAGACTTGGTTATTACGAGAATTTCCAGAAGAATGATTTCAAGCTGCTGGAAAGTGAAAGAGCCCTTTTCGACTGGGCCTGCAAACAGACGTACATCCCGCTGGCCAACATGATGACGGCCGCGGCGATGATCGGCATCGACTCCTGCCCGATGGAGGGGTTTGCCGCTGACAAAATCAACGAGGTGCTGCAAAGTGATTTTGCCATCGACACGGAAAAATTCGGTATCGCCTGCATGGTCGCCTTTGGCTACCGCAAAGCACCGCCTCGCCCGAAGACCCGGCAAACGATGGACAAAATCGTGACATGGTTTAAATGATCAACCGTCACCCTATACCATCCATCATAATATTTTATGGAGTTGATAAACTGTTGATATATACGGGGGATTGAGCCCGCGGTGCCTTGGCCTCGCCCGGCCCGATGCCGTTGTTGCCACGCGGTTTTTGATCGTTGCTTCGGCCCTTGCCCGCTTCCCCTTTTGCAACTATCTGTTTTACGGTATTTTTTTATCAAAAAGAGGAAGGCGGCAACGGCTAGGGCTATCTGGTGTGCCTTCAACGCAATGCCGGCAGGCGAAATACACTCTCTGCCGGATCGGATGAGGCTGGCAGGATTTAACGTCGACGGATCGCTTTTTACAGGATGGGGATAAAATGACGCGACAACGTTTTTATTTCGGTATGTTTATATTACAATTTTAGTACTGCATCTGCACAAGGGTTCCGCCCCCTTGATTCGATATACTCTCTGTACCAAACGGATTGCCGCAAAGCAGTTGATGTGCCAGAAAAGGGAGCCGGAACAGCCTGATTAGCCGTTATTGTTGCCGCAACACCCCTGTCTGTCTGACCCGGGACGAATAAGGATTGACGGTGAATTTCTTTCAGAACAAACACAAATGTATGGTGCGCGCGGGTTCAGAATACCGCACGCACAAGGATCGCTTTTTCTATATCAAGAAACAGGGATGGTTTTTTTATACGCGTAGTGATATCGAAATGTTTGAAGGCATCGAAAACCATCGCGGGGTAATGGGGCCATTCCCAACCAAAGCCGATGCGTTTAAACATTTGACACAGCTGATCGGTAAAAACTGAAGAACTGCGGAGCAGGGCTGTTCACTTCAAAACGCATCCACAGTTATCTAAATAGCTGTACGAAAAAGGTGTCCAGTTGGTTGTCTGGCAAGCCGGTTCCCCGGTGTCCGCTGGCAAGACACGCTGTGAATACAGCCCTGTAAGCTTCGCGGCAGCTTCCATGCTGCCGAGAGTCTTGCCAGCGGGCACCGGGGAACCGTCCCCTCGATTTATGAAAAAAACGCTGTTATTAAAGTGCACACCTTATTTACACAGCTATCCAGGCGGACGGCCTCCGCTCATTGCCATGACTTCAAATGCGTTCGTTTGCCGTACCCACCTCATCGATCGCAGCTTCACCTGTCAACAGTTCCGGGTTTTGCACTCCAAAATATTTATAAATGGTAGAGGCAATTGCAAACGGTTCACACTGATAACTGCCATTCACCGGTGAAGTAAACTGCCTGTTCTGGAATGGCGTGCCGATGCGTTCCGTCACTCCCACGATTTTCCCCAGCTTCCGTCCCTGTTCCGGGTTGTCGAGTGCCCAGCCGCCAACGGTATAAAAATTCTGGTTGTTTCCATGGTCCCAACCACCGGCATTGTTCAGGTTTACGTTTCTGCCAAAATCACCAAACACATTGATCACGATATTGTTACTCGCCGTCCATTTCATGTGTTTTACCGCACAGCGAAGTGCGGCCATCAGGTTTTGCATACGATTGGCATAATTACCGAGAGCATCCGAATGGTCATCCCAGCCGCCGAGGCCTCCACTGCCAAGATTGATGAAAAACGTATCGGGATTGTTTATTGCCAGGCTGATGGCTGCTTTCAGGCGATTTCCGAAATTGGTATCCGGATAGATCAATTTTCCCGTGACTGCATCCGTATCCGGATCCGGGGCAAGCGGATCGTGGTTCGGATTAACCGGGAGGTTGTTGTCTACAATCGTTCTGTTGAAATTCGTATCAATAAAGTCTGCCAGCTGAGACCTTTTCACGAACGCATCGTTCACCCGCTGATGCTTTGCGCCATATGCGGATGAAACGCTGCGCGCCAGCGCCTCGATCTCATCGTCATAAATACCAATCTCGTTATTGCTTGCGCGCTGATAGGGGTTATTGAAGTTGGCATCAAGCGCGATTGGTCTGAGCACCAGCGGGATCTCGAGATCCCCGAGATTGAATATTTTGGAATTGCCTTCGAACGAGACCACCGGTAAAACCAGATCATCAAGCGGTTTACCGAATGGATTGTGCTGCGCCAGTATTGCCGTTAAGGTTGTTCCGATTCCAGGATTGGTGGTAAGCAGATTACCAACCAGATTCTGGGTAACACTGCGCCCATGCCCCTTGTTATCATCAGCTACGCGGTTGATCGTGCGGTAAATCGACATATCGCCATCCGCTATCAATGTTTCCATGATATCCCCGCCAGCCGAGTTGTTGCCGTTACTGTCCGGTCCCCAGAAACCGTTAGGGGTGACGCCGCTGTTCGCATCCGCTGGATCAAGATAGGAAGGATACGGATTTTGCGAGTTTGCGTTGATCTCCGTGATATTCGTCAGGTTTCCGGCGAGTTCCGAAGGTCCGCCATAGAGAAAAATGTTGACCACCTGCGGCATTATCGCAGGTGCCAGATAATTAATACCGTCGGGCAAGGCGGCACGCACACTCTGATTCCACAACAGGGACGGCATCGCAACAGTGGTGCCAAACAGACCCATGCTTTTCAGAAATTCTCTTCTTTTCATTATATGCCTCCCTTAACTTACCGCGCGAAAAAAATACAGCTCGGACAACCTGGACAAATAATCCAGCACGATCCTCGCCTGTCTTTGTTTATCGGTAAGTGTGTTACCATCGTATCCCCGATTTACGATAATATTGTTGAGGGTTGTCAGTTCATCGGTGCTTGCCGTACGCGACAATACCGAAAGGAACAGATACTGAACGAAGTCGTCACCATCCAGAGAAACATCGATAAAGTCCGCCTGCCAGCCGCCATCGTTCTGATTGAATTCATCCCGCTTCAGATCGATCAACACTCGTTCTCTTGCCGACTTGTGATAAAACGCAAAACTCAGCGAATCCACCGGCACCTCAGCCGATCTGCCGAGTTTGTATGCCAGCGCCTCCTGCTTCATGTCCCCGAGGGTTTCAAATGAAGTGCGCTCCGGCCTTCTGTTCAGGTTGCGAAAATAGTTTCTGTTGGCAAACCAGTTGATACGGTGTGCCACGTTAAAGAACGCCTCTTCATATTTTTTCGCCCTGTCATTGTTCAAAAGATATTCCCTGGAAAGAATGATGGTCTTGAAAATTTCCTGGAAGGTCGTCGGGTTGGTGGCAACGATATCCGTTACGAAGCGGGATTTTTCCGCATCGCTGTAATCGGTAAAAAACACATCGACCAGCACAGAGACGATACGTGGCAGGAGGGAGGCATGCGTGGAAACCGCCTGATAGAAGTCATAGCAAGTGGTTACCGTGGTATCGAGGATATCCTGCGGTTCGGTATTTTCATTGAAATCAATCACCAACTGGTAATCCTGACCGCCATCCGTCAGATACCAGTTCTTACAGGCGATTGCCGCCTTTGGCACCTCCTCATCATTGAACCTGGCGAGGAAAATCTCCATCATTTCTCGCGTATTGTCTTCCGGTGAACGGAAGCGGCGCCAGTTCTCCTGAGAGATCATATGCTCATATACGATCTCATGGATGGATTTCCCTTCTTCCATCATCATCGTCAGCCGGTACATCACGCGCTGGATATCGACGTAATCCACAGACTCAAGCTCAACTGCCGGTGAAAACAAGATGGTATTCGCCAGCCTGTAGGCTACCCAGAATTCGAAGTAATCCTTGCTCAGGGGAAGTTCAAACAGGACGGCCGAAGGATATTGCTGCGTCTTGTATCCGGCCCAATAGGAGGTGGTATCGAAATTGTACTTCTCATCGACAAGATCGTAATAGGTTTCCTTGTTCGTCAGCGGCTCGTTCATGCTGGCTTCGATGGTGCCGATAGTGTCTGCACCGTCACGCACCACGAGGTTGCTTATACCGCCACTCAGATCGAAAAAATCCTTGAGCGCCACGCCTTTGTAGAGGGTGGCCATCAGCTTGTTCATGACGATATACTTCTGATTGTCCGGAAGCGCGTTGTATTCCTCCATGGAAAGTTTTTCCACACTGCTTCCACCGGGTCCGCCGCTACTGGAACTGCTGCTCGAACCGCCACCACCCGAGCTGCTACTGCTCGAACTCTCGCCGGAACTGCCACCACAGTTGATCAAGGTGAAAACAGCAAGACAAAGAAAAATTAGTCTAATACTCTGCATAGCCCCCCCTCTTCTTGTTATGAGCAAGGCCATCAAGATGATATCCGTCAAGCAGAAAGCGGTATCACCACCAGCAACCATCCGGTTGTTGCCCATTGAAGCGTTATTTGTTGAACATCCTACTTTTTTCGTAGCCGTTACTTTTTTTCGTGCAAAAAATCCTAAAAGATAGAATGCAAAAATACCGGATACAGATCACAGAATTAGTCCAAAACCAAAAAGTAACGATTGACAAACGAACAAACAAAAACTTACACAATTCTCTGCACAGACTGCTTTAATAATGTTGGGCAACATCTTGCACCATAGGGTGTAGATGCTCCGGCTGAATACGGCCGACGCATGAGGCGGCGCACCTCTTCCCCCTTCACTGTTTTGCCGGAATGACGAGGACAATCATTACCTGGAGGAGACACCGCGATGACATTTCCTTCTGCTCGCTCTCCCTGCTGTCTGACGAGCGGTCCTTGAAAGCCGGAGATGGCGTTCTTATATGATCAGTATCTGGCCCAATCGTGAGAGGCATCGCCATGACGGTTAAAACTGAATTGCAGAGCACCATCGAGGCGATGGTGCAGAAGGGTAAAGGCATTCTCGCCGCGGATGAAAGCCTGCCCACCATCGCGAAGCGCTTCAAGCCCATAAAGGTGGAATCGACGGAGGAAACGCGACGCAGCTGGCGCAGTTTGCTGCTCACCACACCCAAACTTGGCGACTACATCAGCGGCATTATTCTGTTTGAGGAGACCCTCACCCAGAAAAGCGACGACGGCACACCCCTGCCACAAGTGGCGGAAAAACAGGGCATTGTCCCTGGTATCAAGGTGGACAAGGGTAAAATCCCGTTGGTGAATTCACCTGGCGACATGATCACCCAGGGGCTGGACGGTCTGGCGGATCGGCTGCTGGTTTACAAGGAACAGGGCGCGCGTTTTGCCAAGTGGCGCGAGGTCTATCCCATCACCACCCATAACCCGAAAAGACTGGGCATTGAAGCCAATGCCGAGGTGCTGGCACGCTACGCTGCGATTTGCCAGTCGGTGGGTATAGTACCGATCGTTGAACCGGAAGTGCTAATCGATGGGGACCACACCATAGAACGCTGCTTTGAAGTCATCGAAGCGGTGCAGCATGCAGTCTATCACGCCCTGCACCGCCATGGCGTGATCCTTGAACATACCATTCTCAAACCAAGTATGGTGACGCCTGGCAAGGAGCATGCAAACAAGGCCACCCCGGAGGAAGTTGCGGAATACACTGTAAGGGAATTGCGGCGCACCGTACCTGCCGCGGTGCCCAGTATCAACTTTCTCTCCGGCGGACAAACCCCGGAAGAGGCCACCGCCAATCTCAATGCAATGAATGCCCTCTTCCCCGATGAACCATGGGAACTCTCCTTCTCCTACGGCCGTGCACTGCAACAGCCTGCACTCCAGGCATGGCAAGGCAAGGCTGAAAACACGAAAGCAGCGCAGGATGCACTTTATCATCGCGCCCGCCTCAACGGTGCCGCCCGCTATGGTAAATACCAGGCCACAATGGAAAATGAATAAATACCTTGCAGTTTGCTGTAGAGGGAAATTTGCCAGTCATGCCGCTGGAAACAGTGCGCCGGAAAACCAAGCTTGCGCGATTGAGGACCAACGTGCCTGCACGACTTTGCGGAGAAGGCGTTTATTTCGATAAATAAAATAAGTGTTCCGAATACCACTCCACTTGAGCCATGGTGCATCAGCGCGGCACGCCCGGAGTGACGAATCAAACAGGACTGCCTTAATTCAACAAACAACCCAGTTTTCTGATGGATCGGCGTGCCTTTTCACCTTCAACCGCCCCGCAACTCAAGCGTAAGTGGTGCCGGTATTGTTTTTGTGCCGAAAACAGCATGCCCGGCGTGATCGCGATGCGTTTCTCCAATGCCCGTCTATACAGATCGTAACTGTTATGTTTTTTTGCCAACTCCACCCACAACAAAAAACCTCCCGTTGGTGCCGACATGCGTGTCCCTGCGGGGAAATGCTCCGCCACGCCGCGGCGCAACTGCTCCATGCGCTGACGGTAGATGCGTGCCACATGCCTGGTATGCCGGCGGAAACTCCCCCGTGCAAGGAATTCCGCCATGGTTAACTGGGGATGGACAGCCGTACTGATATTGTCAAGGAACTTTTGATATTTCACCTGTTCAAGGAAATTTCCTGCGATGATCCAGCCTATGCGAAGACCCGGCGCAACCGTTTTGGAAAACGACGAGCAGTAAAGCACATTGCCACTTTGATCATATGCCTTGGCCGCTTTTGGCCTGGGCAGTGTATGGCTGAGAAAACCATACATGTCATCCTCGATCAGCGGAATACCGGCTTCTGCCAGCATCTTGACGATATGCTGTTTGTTATCCTCCGGCATATTCGACCCCAGCGGATTGTTGAAACAGGGCATGAGCACACAGGCCTTGACCTTGCGCCTGCGGATTGCCCTTTGCAGGGCTCCGGCTTCAAGCCCGTCACGCGCATGGGTGGGAAGCTCCAGCGCCTGCATTCCCAGATTCTCAATCACCTGCAAGACGCCGAAATAAGTGGGGGACTCAATCGCGATGGTGTCTCCCGGAGCGGCAACCGCACGCAATGCCAGGTGGAGTGCCTCCAGGCAACCATTGGTGATGATGATCTCATCAGGATGAACGCGCACACCGGCATCACGCATCAGATGGGCGATCTGTTTGCGTAACGCTGCATGGCCCTGGGCACTCTCATAACCTGACGCTGCCTGATAATACCGTCTTGCCACCCCGGCCATCGTTCGCGATAGCACGCCAAGCGGCTGCATCTCCGGCCCGGGCACAGCCGCACCCAGTTTCACCAGGCCTGCTTGCCGCGACTCATGCACCAGTGACATCGCCATTTGCCCCACATTCACCCTGGTGGGTACCAGTGAGGGCCTGCTGATCTCCGGTGCTGCAGATCGCAGCGGTAGCGGCAGAACGAAATATCCCGTTTTGGGACGGGCTTCGATCAGGCCCTGTTGTTCCAGCCGACGATAGGCCTGTACCGCAGTTGCCAGACTCACACCGTATTGCTCACTCACCTGCCGCAGCGAGGGTAACCGCTCCGCAACACCATAGTTGCCCTGCAGGATCAAAGCCGCCAAATCACCGGCAAGTTGCTCGTAGAGGTACTCATTTTGCATTTTCAATGTCGCTCGCCGGAATCTGTAATGGTAGGTATAATCTTAAATCATATCTGTTATGCACAGCAGCAATCAACCTGCAAACAGCGGCAAACGATAAAGACATCGCTGGCGGTAAAAGCAGTGAGCAATGGCATTATCGCATGTAGCTGGAAAGGAAGCCGTTTCCGTGAGACAGGCTAGCGGATTAGCGGCTGTGTCAGGCAGATGTACATTTAATGTCCTAACTGTTAGTATAATTTCGCTATAACCAACTTAACAAAACCAGTATTTAACTGTGATTACAGTAAAGAACCTCACCTTTGCTTATCCCTCTGAACCGCCTGTTTTTGAAGACTTTAATCTGGAGATTAAAAAGGGCGAACTTTTTGGTTTGCTCGGACCAAACGGAGCGGGAAAAACCACTCTGCTGTCCCTGATCACCGGTCTCAACACCCCGCAAAAGGGGGTGGTAGAGGTTAATCACAAGAGTTTTGAGAGAGACCGTAGCGCCATCCTGAAAACAATATCCGTGGTTCCCCAGGAATACGCCTTTTATGATCAATTCAGCGCCTACGAAAACCTGAAATTTTTCAGCCGGCTGTATCCACACATAAACGACACAGAAAGACAAATCCGTAACGCCATAAAACTTACCGGGCTCGAGAATCATCAACACCGCCTGGCCAAACACTTTTCCGGCGGACTGAAACGGCGCCTGAATCTTGCAATCGGTCTGCTGAACCAACCTGAACTGTTAATCCTGGATGAACCCACTGTCGGCATCGACCCGCAATCCAGGCATTTTATCCTGCAATCCATCCAGGCACTGAATAAACACGGCACCACCATACTTTATACCAGCCATTACATGGAGGAAATCGAACACCTTTGTGACACCATTGCGATCATGGATCACGGTAAAATCCTGGCCTCAGGCAACCTGGATAACCTGCTGGACTCGAAAGCAAGGATCAGTATCACCACCCAGCAACTTCTCAGCCGCGATAGGTTCAATCCGGCATTGGAAGATTTCATCCGGAAGCATAAGCTCACCATCGATGATAACCAATTAACTGGAGAGATAGATTCGGCACAACTGGTCGCAGCCTTGCTTCAACTGTTAATCCAGAATGAATTTGATATCGAAAAAATCCAATACGGCAGACAAACCCTGGAATCCCTTTTCTTCCATCTGACACATACTCATCTGCGGGAAACCTGAGAATGTTATTCACCATAATAAAAAAGGAACTACTGCTTGTACGCAGGGATATTCATGCATTAATGGTGTTGTTCATCATGCCGATGGCGTTTATTCTTATCATGTCGCTTAGCCTGCAGGATACCTTTCAGCAATCAGCAGCAGACAAGATCAAAATCGGCCTGGTATTCGCCAACAGCAAGGAAAAAGACACTCCACTGGGGAAGTCCCTGTTAAAATTATCCGGCTTTCAAACGTTGGTTTACCCCGAACGGGATGTCCTCTTTCGACGGACACAAGCGGATAATCTCGCAGCCGCAATCATCCTGCCAGAGAAATTCCGCGCCTCGCTGCAACGTAGCAAAAAGGTTGCACCGCAGGACCGTCTGCAACTGTACTACAGCCCCACTACTCCCAGCCACTTGCGCAAGCTCATTCTTGCATCTGTGATACAGGCATTGGCATCTTACCAGCTGGATAAAATGCTGGCACGAATGCTGCCTGATCCGGCTCTGCAGCGGCAACAGAAACAAAAATTCACCGGCGGCGGGCTGATAAACCAGCAGGAACTATACGGCGAGCGGCAATTACAACCCACATCGGTACAACAAAGCGTGCCTGCCTGGCTGATATTCTCGATATTTTTTGTCGTCATTCCCATCGCCACCACCTTTCTCACCGAAAAGCAGCACGGCACCTTGCAACGCCTGAAAACCCTGCCTGTGCCCAACAGCTATTTCCTCGTCGGCAAGCTGGTTCCTTACCTGGGGATCAACCTGATCCAGACCGCGCTCATGTTTCTCGTGGGAATTTATCTGGTACCCGCCCTCGGAGGCGAGGGTCTGGTACTGCACAGCAATGCCTGGCTGCTGCTCCCCATGTCGATTAGCGTAAGCGTGACGGCGATCAGCTTTGCGCTGCTGGTTGCCGTGCTGGTGAAAACCACCGAACAGGCAACCACCATTGGCGGCATAAGCAACCTGCTGTTGGCTGCTGCCGGCGGGATCATGGTGCCAACTTTTATCATGCCGGAAATCATGCAGCATATTGCCCGTTACTCACCGATGAACTGGGGACTGGAAGGCTTTTTGACCATTTTGTTGCGACAGGGCGATCTCGTTGCGATTCTGCCCGAGATGGGGAAATTGCTCGTTTTAGCGGGATTGCTCTTCTGCCTGGCGGTAGTGGCTTACCGCAGGAGATTGAATGCTTAATTTCCTTTATAGCCACTTAACTGATCGTATATTGCCAGCTCCATCTTCGCCACTTTGCGTAACTGTGCGGCAATATCGGAAAAGTCCTGATCGCCCCGTTGTTTGCTCATGCGCGCGGCCAACACGGCAAACTCACGCCATTCGTCGCCCACGCGGGTCATCTCAATGGCTGCCTCCGAAAGCGTTCTGCAATTCAGTTTCTCCCCCGCTTCCTGCAGGAAAGCGGCATACATAAAACGGAAACCTGCACCACCGGTTCCGATCTCTTCCTGCATGCGCACAATATGACCGAGAAACAGGCGCGCATAACGCTGATCGGCTTTTTTCAGTTTTTCAATCTGCCGGGCAATCATTTTCATACCATGAATACCGGCGAGCGGAATGGGATTCCAGCGACCGTTCATTCTACAGGTGAAGCGGATTGCCTTTGGTATGAGGGTTTCGAAATCAATGGTAGCGGGTATTTTTTCCGGATAATACATCATCCCTTTCGGCGCCAGCGCTCCTCTGCTGAAACGTGCCTGTTTCAGACTCTCGGCATCTGTCTTCACCAGATGCGAAAAAACCGGATCGCTGATTTTATATTCATTTTCCTCCTTGCCATAAACCAGCAGATTATGCGCATTAAAGTGAAAACGCATATCCCGGGGAAAATAGGGCAGAAAAAAGACAGAGGTCTGCAATCCCACCACCTTGTTCTGCGCCAGCTTGTCGTCCAGTGCCTTCATCCCTTCGCTTTCACTGCGAAAAGTATGAAAACGGATTTTCATCCCTTTAATCCGCCAGGACAAAAACTTGATGATCATGCGTGGCGGCATACGGTATGCCATTAGCGGCAAACCGTTGATTTTAACCATTTTCAAATAGGCGAAGGTCAGACCGCTGGCCAGGCCGAATGCCATCGGCTCGGAAATATCCAGGCCATGGTGGCGCAGCAAATTGGAAATAACGCCGGTTTCACAGTGCGCCGCCTGGTGATGTGTAAATGGTTTATGCATCGGGCAGTTTCGTCAGAGTTGCTACATCGATTCCCAAAACCTTCGCATACAATTCCAACTGCTTTGGTTTGAGCCTGGCGAAATATTTTGGCTTGAAATGTTTTTTGACCTGCCACTGGAACCGTCCTACTGCCTGCGCCAGCATGGGCAGATCCATACGCTGGGCATACATGTAATATTCCAGTGGAGAAGTCTCACCGGCAGATGCGCGCTGAAGCGCATCCTCCGCCAGCCGCGCGATTTCCTCCAGTGCCAGTTCCAGCACCGTGGATTCCGCTTCCCAGCCCGCAGTCTGGGCGATCTCCAGCTTGCCTTCCTGGTTGACTGCATAGACCGCCTTTGTCTCGCCTTCGTAGATGCGATGCGGTTGTTGTGGCACATCCTCTTTTTTCATACGGCTGTCAATAATATGAACGCGCTGGAGAAGCGCCCGCTTTCCGGGACGAAACAGAGCAACTTTTCACCGGACTGCACCCTGCCCGATTTCAGCAATTCATCCAGCATAATATAAATCGAGGCCGAACCTGTGTTTCCTTTGGTACTTAAATTAGTAAACCATTTTTCCTGCGGTATCTCAAAACCCATCTCGAGCAAAGCATCATACACCTTGTCATAAAAATACATGGAGGAGATGTGCGGTAAAAAATAGTCTATTTCCCCGGCCTCCAGTCCCTTTTTCTCAATCACCTTCTTCAGCGTCTGGGTAAAGGTAATCGGTACGACATTCTCGTTGAGCAACTTGACATCCTGTTTAATGGAAAGTACCGAGCGTTGTAAAATTTCATGTCCCGCATGGAGATTCCAGCCTATCAGCCTGCCGTTCGGGTCTTTTTCCGCTCCTGCATACATGCAGGTTTCCAGTTCGTTGGCATAGGACAGGATTTCCACCCATTCAATTTTCAGCACGGGCTGCTCCGCCCGTGCAATCGGTTCGGGCTCCAGTAAAAAAGCCCCTGCCCCATCTGATAATAACCAGCGCAAAAAATCCTTTTCAAATGCGATTTCCGGCTTTTTGCGCAAGGCTTCCACCTTGTGCCGGGATTCCCCTTCAAAATTGCTGGCACGCAACAACAACGATGCCGTTTCCGAGCCGGTGGTAACCACCGTGCGGTGTTCCCCGCTCTTAACCGCCATATAGGCGTATTTAAGGGCGGTCACACCGCTTAAACAAATACCCGAGGTTGCAATCACCTCACAGGGTGGAATCTTTAACTCACCATGGACCATCACCGCGTGATTGGGGGCAATCTGATCAGGCATGGTCGTACCCGTAACCAGGCAATCTATACTTTCCCTTTCCTTCTCTTGCGGAAACAGGTTTCTGACCGCTTCCGCCGTCAATTGCGCATTATTGTAGACAGGCTTGCCCGTTTCGGGATCGAGCACATAGTATCGCTGATTGATCCCGTTCCTCCTTAAAATCATGCGTTTTGCGCGTGAAGGCTTACCGCCGACCATGCCGAGAACGTTCTCAATCTCATCATTGCCAACCGGTTGGTTGGGCAAACAAACAGCGGTTTTTGTGATATATGCCTCTAATTCTGACACTGAAATTCATCCATTCTTTCTTCGCCCGAACCTGAAGGAAGTTCGTAATACTCTTTCATCGCTTGATGTTTTTCTCTGAAGCGAGAAGCCAGTAAACGCTTGATTGCCATATTCACCGGAACCACCGTGATAATCAACACAAGCAAAAACACCACATAAATCAACAACACCGGCTTTCGTTTGGGATCACCAGGTGCACCAAACATACGTATCAGTCTACCCCAAATGCGAAAACTGCGATATCCCGTTTTTTCCGATTTGATCAGCCCAACATCGGCCGTCACCGCCCGCAGGCCGCTCAACATTGGCAGTCCGGTCTTTTCCTTGTCGGCCGCAAGGCCTTCCCGCATCGCCAGGCCAAAGCGGCTAGCCTCGGCGATCTGTTCATCCGCGATACCGGCCGGTGGAAACCACCAGAATGCATCCTTTTTCCCCGTCAGCAACCACCTGGGCGTGGTCACGAAACTGGCCAAATTCGATCCCTGATCCACCAGCACCACGTTGTCAACCAGTTTTGCCCCGCATGCGGCCAACAGTTGTTTAACGGTCTCCTGCGCCATGGCCCACATATTGCGGCAGCCGATCAAGGTAACCACGGGGGTGTCGCGCAACACTTTTTCCGCGATTTCGCTCTTCAGGAAAGCAGTCACCGGCAGTGATGGCGCCAGAAACCACACCTGATAGGCCAGGAGGATTAAATCGAATTTCTCATCCTCACGCAGGCCGATATTTTTGAGTTCCGGCGGATCGAGATAGACAGCCTCGGGAAAAACATCGAAAAACGAAAAAAACGACCAGGGAAAAGGATAGGCATTCTTTGTCTCGAGATTGACGAATTTCACCTCGATTCCGGGCGCTTCACGCAAGGGAGCCACAACAGAGGAAACCAGGCGGGACAGCTGCCCTGTCTGTGAATAGTGGACAACCAATACTCTCTTTTTATGATCGAGCGGCATATGAAAAACTCAAAGCCTTTAGATTTGATTTCCAATCATTCGTCATAGCGTTCACGATGCGCTGTTTTTTGCCACATGTTCACTCAGCGCACGCAAGGATGAAAATATATGTTTGTTTTTCTTGTCATCCGAGCGCAAACGAAAACCATACTTGTTGCTAATCCCCACTGCCAGCTCCAGCGCGTCAATGGAATCCAGCCCAAGACCGTCATTAAACAATGGCGCTGTCGGATCGATATCTTCTGGCTCAATGTCCAGATTCAGGGATTCAATGATCAACTCTGCTATTTCTTTTTCCAGAGATTCCGGCATCGGTTGCACCTCAAATGATTTTCCTGTTTATCATAATTAATTTGTCGGGGGTTTTCCCTGCGGGCAGTCGAAACGGTTCTTCAATCTTTCTTCTTGCATGCAAACAGGGTATGACAAACACCAAGGTTGTCATAACTTTCACTTACCGTCAGGCCTGCTGCCTCGACACACTTGACCAATTCTTTTGAATGGTACATTTTGGAATTACCACTCGCGATGGCTGTAAAATAAAGCGAGGTATTGATCAGCGAATAGGAGGCCGCCTCATGCTGTTGCCGATCCCAGCAGGTTTCCAGAATATAAACAGTTGCCGACTCATCCATTCCTGCAGCAATACGTTTCAGGATGCTGATGATTTCGTTCTTGCCGAAACAGGAAAGAAACTGGCTTAGCCAATAAACATCCATCCCCGGAGGAAACTGGCTTTTTTCATCGAGCAGATCCATTGCCAAGGAATCTACACGCTCACTCAAACCGGCCTCTTCGACATTCCTTATCGCGTTTTGCAACTGGTCGTGCAGATCGATCATGGTGATATGAACATCGGGATTGTATTGCGCCGCAAGAATCGTAAACTTCCCGATATTGGTTCCAATATCAAGCATCGTCCTTGGCTTGTTTTTAAAGATAATCGGTAATGCGGCGGGATAAGCGGAATCGGAATAATAATGATCGAAGGCATACCAGCTTGATTTGTTCGGCTCGGGCAAATGCGGCAATACCTGGTAGAGGGTATCCCATTGTTCGCCAAACACCTTCAGACCAGCCGGCTTCCCCTCCTTGATGGCCTCGTCCAGATAGTACATCCCCTGATAACAGATATAATGGTTGTAATCCATGTTCACGCGCGTCATTTTATCATGCAGCAGATAATAACCGACCTTGCTTAACACAAATGTTTCAGCATCTTTCAGTTCCACGACCCCGCAACTCAGACCACTTTCAAGCAAGGTCTCGACACCGTAAAGACTGAGATTCAATTTTTTTGCGATATTTTCCGCCGTCATGCCACTATCGTTGTTCTCTTCCAGTTGTTGCAGGATCCCCAGATCACGCATGGTGCGCACAGCCTGAAAAACCAGCGGCGCATAGGCGATTTTTTGCGCTTCGGTTATGGCTTCGTAAGCAGTAAGTTTTTTTTGCTTGAAAAGTTTATTCATTATGTTACATCTTTGTCCAAAATCTTCGGTACTACGACGAAATGAGTATCCCGGTTACCGCTTGTTTCCGCTGGCAATAGCCCGCAAAGCCTGAGAGGACTCAGGCATTTTTTTCAATTTGAAAGGTAATTCAAACCGTGCTGTCAACAGAATAACTGCGCCCTGCAAAAGGGTTTGGCAGAATTGCAATACATATTAGTATCATTATAATTAAATCTGTATATTCCGAATATCATACAGGAAAATCCAAGGGCAAGGGGGGTTCCCGAGTATCCAGATTATCGGGTCATTCAATAAAATGCAATTTCCTGTACCCTCCTGACTTACCTGGAGCACCGCTTCATTACACCGCAAATGAGCATAGCCGTCGTCATCCCCGCCTATAATGAGCGGAAAATGATCCGCAAGGTTGTTTCCGAAACATTGGAATTCTGTGACAACCTTTATGTCGTGGATGATGGTTCTGTAGACGACACCGCGGCGCAAATCAGCGATTTACCGGTCAATCTCCTGCAAAACGACAAAAACCGGGGCAAGGCGGCAAGCCTCTGGCGGGGCATCCAGGCCGCCCTGGCAGATGGCGCAGAGGCGGTAATCACCCTGGATGCCGATGGCCAGCACCTTCCTGCCGATATTCCGCGTTTTATCCAGGCAGGCCAGGAGTATCCGGACACCATCATCATCGGTTCACGCCTGGCGGACAAGGCAGCCTTCCCGGCAAAACGCTATTACGCCAACCAGGTGGCGAATTTCTGGATCTCATGGGCGGCCGGGTATCCCATCTCGGACAGTCAGTCCGGGTTCCGCCTCTATCCGGCAACCCTGCTGAAAAAACTTTCGATGAATACGGAAAAAGACCGCAGCTTTGTTTTTGAGAGCGAAATCCTCATCAAGGCGGCGCGCCTGGGCATCCGCAGCCAGCCGATACCGATCAAGGCGATTTATGAGGCGGATGCCCGGCCCAGTCATTTCCGGTCGGTGCGCGACATCGTGCGCATCACCCAGATGGTAGCCTGGAAACTGATCTCCCGCGGGTTTTACCCCGCCGGACTCTTCAATGTTCTGCTCGGCACGCGGTTTTCCCGCTTCTCCAAGGGGATCATCGGTAATGACGGAGTGGCCATGTTGCTGCTCTCGACACTGACGATACCCACCAGCGGCGGCATCACTCTCTTGTGGGTGTTCTTCAAAGTGCTCCAGACCGCCATCCGCTCTCCCGCGGAGGTTCATGATCCCTCCTGGCTGATCGTACTTGGCATGCGGCTTCACTATGGTTCCCTGCCATCCGACTATCAACGCCGCCTGCAGCGGGCGCAGGCGATCATGCGCGACAATCCATCCGTACAACTGCTGATCCTCGGTGGCAAAACCGGTGGCAATGACACCAGTGAGGCCGAGATGGGTCAATTTTATTTGACCAACCAGGGGATTGCCAAAGAGAGGATAAAAATAGAAGACCGTTCCCTGCATACCCTGGAGAACCTGAAGGCCGCACGCGATATGCTGTCGGAAGCGGATGCCAAAGGCGTGGTGCTGATCACCAACCGCTACCATCTGGCGCGCAGTGAGGCGATGGCAAAAGGCTTTGCGGTTCAACCTGTCCTGTGTGCGGCCGAGTCCCGCTTTTCGCCCGGGTTTCACAACCTGTTATGTATTCTGAAAGAGGCATTCCTGTTGCACTGGTATTACACCGGCAGCCTCTACGCCCGCCTGAGCGGAAATCAAAAAATGCTTGATCGCATCAGCTGAAGCGACAGCAAGCGGCAAGGAAAGAAACCAGCGGAAAGTTTACAGAAGAAAATGGTAGCGAGGGGGAGACTTGAACTCCCGACCTCAGCATTATGAGTGCTGCGCTCTAACCAGCTGAGCTACCTCGCCATAAACCCTGCAGCCCCGGCTGGGGCAACAAAGGCGGGCATTTTGCGTTCAGAACCCGTCGATGTCAAGCCGTAAAAGCAGCAGGTAAGGAGGAATATATGGAGAGTACCGCTTGAGTATCAAGGGGTTACGATATACCAGCCCCTCACGACCCTCCTCCCGGTGCCGGCCTGCTCAGACGTTGAAACGGAAATGCATCACGTCACCATCCTGCACCACGTAATCCTTGCCTTCAAGCCGCAATTTGCCGGCCTCTCTGGCGCCCTGCTCCCCGTGGTAGCGGATGAAATCTTCGTAGGCGACCACTTCGGCGCGAATGAAGCCCTTTTCGAAATCGGTATGGATCACTCCCGCGGCCTGGGGGGCGGTAGCCCCTACTTTCACCGTCCAGGCACGCACTTCCTTCTCCCCGGCGGTAAAGTAGGTCTGCAGGCCGAGCAACTCGTAGCCGGCACGGATCACCCGGTTGAGCCCCGGCTCGTCCAGACCCATCTCGGCAAGAAATTCGCTGAGATCCTCCTCTTCCAGCTCGACCATTTCCGCCTCCAGCGCGGCGCATACCGGCACCACCGGCGCCGCTTCCGCCTCGGCATACTGACGAACCTGATCCAGAAACGGATTGTTCTCGAAACCGTCCTCGGAAACATTGGCGATGTACATGGTCGGTTTCATCGTCAGCAGAAACAGATCGCGAACGAGGCTGAGCTGATCTTCATCCAGACCCAGGGTACGCACCGGCGCTCCCTTGTCGAGATGCTCCCGCACCGCTTCGAGCACCGCCAGTTTCGCCCTGGCCGTTTTGTCACCCGACTTGGCCACCTTGCCGGTTTTGTTGATGGCCTTTTCCACTGACTCCATGTCGGCCAGCGCCAGCTCGGTGTTGATCACTTCGATATCACTCAAGGGATCCACCTTGCCGGCAACATGCACCACGTCATCATTTTCAAAACAACGCACCACCTGGGCGATAGCATCGGTTTCGCGGATATTGGCAAGAAACTGGTTCCCCAGCCCTTCGCCTTTGGAAGCGCCGGAAACCAGGCCGGCAATGTCGACAAATTCCATGGTCGCGGGTAACACCCGCTGCGGTTTGACGATCTCCGCCAGCGCATCGAGACGTGGATCGGGCACCGGCACCACGCCGACGTTGGGTTCGATCGTACAAAACGGATAGTTCTCCGCCTGGATCCCCGCCTTGGTCAATGCGTTGAAAAGAGTGGATTTACCAACATTCGGTAATCCGACAATGCCACATTTGAAACCCATAAAATTTTGTTCCGCGTTATGAAGGACCAGGTTGCGGGCGAGCTGCCAAACACTTTCCCTGCCACTCGCTACCCGTCCCTAGCCACTATGTAATTGATTCATCGCTTTTTGCAGATCCCCGCCGACGATTTGCGGGAATACCTGCATCACGCGTTCGATTGCCCGCTCGATCTCCAGCCGATCTTCGGTCGATGCTTTTTTCAGCACATGGCTGGTGACCTTCTTTTTCTCACCGGGATGGCCGATGCCGAGACGCAGCCGCATAAAACCATTGCCACCCATTTTACTGATGATGTCGCGCAGGCCATTGTGGCCGCCATGGCCGCCGCCCTGCTTCAGGCGTGCAACGCCGGGAGGCAGATCCAGATCATCGTGCGCAACCAGGATATGGGGCAGTTCGATCTTGTAGAAGCGGGACAGGGCCTGGACCGACTGGCCACTGTTGTTCATGAAGGTATCCGGTTTGAGCAACCAGATATCATGGCCAGCGGCATGGATACGGGCGACCTCACCAGAGAACTTTTTCTCTGCGCGAAACACCGCATGATACGCGGAAGCAACCGTATCCAGAAACCAGAAACCGGCGTTGTGGCGCGTGTTTTCATATTCCGGCCCGGGATTCCCCAAACCGACAACAAGATCCACTCGCGCTGACAACGCCGCTTACCTGAGAGAGGACAAGGAAAGGATCAGCTTTCTTCTGCTGCGCCTTCTTCACCAGCCTCTTCACCCTCTTCCGCTTCATGCTCCTCCTTGGCGCCGCGCGGCAGGTGGATATTGACAACAGACTGGTCGTGGCCTTCACCGTGCATCAGTTCCAGCAGTTCGACACCGGCCGGCAACTTCAGATCGGTCAGATGAATCGTGCCATCCAGTTCGAGCTCCGCCAGATCCACCTCGATGAATTCCGGCAGATCCTTCGGCAGGCAGCTGACTTCCACTTCCACGACATTGTGGGAGACCAGACCACCGGCTTTCACACCCGGTGACTTCTCTTCGTTGATGAAATGCAGCGGCACATGCACGCGGATTTTTTCAGACGCGCTGACGCGTTGAAAGTCAACATGCAATACAACGGGTTTGCTGGGATGACGCTGCAAATCCTTGAGAATGGCCTGCTCTTCGCTGCCACCCAGTTTCACCGTCAGAATATGTGAAAAGAAGGCTTCATTTTCCAGCTGATGTATCAGTTCATTGTGTTTCAGCGAAATCGAAGCAGGTTCTTTACCTGCGCCATAGATGACAGCAGGCACCTTGCCTTCACGACGCAGGCGGCGGCTCGCACCTTTCCCCTGATCGGTTCTCGGCTCGGCTTCCAGAATAAAGCTTTCGCTCATGGTTTTTCTCCTTACAAGTTAAAATCACCAACCCTGAAAATCCGTCAGATACCAGGGCCGGCGCCGCCACTTCCGCGACCAGAAGCAGCATGGGATGTCAGTTCGTCATACCTAGTCGAGGAATAACGAACTGACAGATTCTTCATTGCTGACGCGGCGCATGGTTTCCGCCAGCAATTCGGCAATACTCAATTGACGAATGCGCCCGCAACTCGCGGCGGCGCCCGACAAGGGGATGGTGTTCGTCACTACCAATTCATCCAGCGCCGAATTGTTGATGTTGTCCACCGCCGGACCCGACAACACCGGGTGGGTGCAGTAGGCCACCACCTTTGAGGCGCCATGTTCTTTCAGGGCGTCTGCCGCCTGGCAAAGCGTGCCGGCGGTATCCACCAGATCGTCCACAATAATGCAGCTCCTGCCTTCCACGTCGCCAATGATGTTCATCACCTTGGCCTCATTCGGCCGCGGGCGGCGTTTGTCAATGATCGCCAGTTCGGCATCGTCGAGGCGCTTCGCCAGCGCCCTGGCGCGCACCACCCCACCGACGTCAGGCGAAACCACCATCAGGTCCGGATACTTCTGCCGCCAGACATCGCCAAGCAGAATGGGCGAGGCGTATACGTTATCGACCGGAACGCTGAAAAATCCCTGGATCTGATCGGCATGCAGATCGACGGTCAACACCCGATCGGTTCCGGCAATACAAATCATGTCCGCCACCACCTTGGCCGTGATCGGCACACGCGCCGAGCGCGGGCGGCGGTCCTGCCGGGCATAGCCGAAATAGGGAACCACCGCGGTAATGCGCGCAGCGGAGGAACGGCGCATGGCATCCACCATCACAATCAGCTCCATCAGATTGTTGTTGGTGGGAGCACAGGTCGGTTGCACGATAAAAATGTCCTTGCCACGAACATTTTCCATCACTTCGACCATGACCTCGCCGTCACTGAACTTGCCGACCAGGGCCTTGCCCAGCGGCATGTTCAGCCTTTCAACGATTTCCTTCGCCAGAAGCGGGTTGGCATTACCCGCAAACACCATCATATTGCTATCGGTCACGCTGCCCCCAATAGATGCAACCTCAAATCAAAAAATGGCCGTCCGAAATGCGAACCCTGCGGGCCTTCCTGTCCTGTACCGTAAAACTGCATGATATTCGACCAACGGGTGAATAACCATAAAAATGGCTGGGCCGGCAGGATTCGAACCTGCGAATGCTGGGATCAAAACCCAGTGCCTTACCGCTTGGCGACGGCCCAGTAAACCAGTAGCTGGGAACGGGTTGCGAGTAACGGGGGGCAATCAGGCCTTCTCCCGAATATGCCTCGTACCGACCCGAACCACTCTCATTTTTCCGGGGTTCGGCTCAGGGTGTTTGATCCTGCTCCCCGTTCCTGTAAAACAGTGGACTCTGGTTGCATCCTCTGGCCACGAATCCCGTCCAGGCATGCGCCAGTTCACCATAGGCCTGGCGTGCGCCGGCCTCATTCTCGAAGGCGGCAAACACACATGCACCTGTCCCTGTCATTCTCGCCGGGGCAAAGGCTGCAAGTTCGTGCAAGGCCCTGTCCACTTCGGGATACTGCTTCCGCACCAGCCTTTCACAGACGTTTTCCACAGGCCCGCCCGCGAGAAAGTCGCGTATTGTAATGGGTGGACAATCTCGCCGCAATTGCGGGGCTGAAAAAACCTCGGCGGTCGAAACGGTTACCGGCGGGCAAAGCACCACGAACCAGGGTTGCGGCAACGCCACCGGCACAAGCGCCTCACCCACACCTTCGGCCCAGGCGGCCCTGCCATGGATGAAGACCGGCACATCCGCACCCAGTTGCAGGCCGAGACGGGCCAGGGCGGATTCCGTCAGATGACACCCCCACAGCCGGTTCAGGGCTACCAGGGTGGTTGCAGCATCCGAGCTGCCACCCCCGAGTCCACCACCCATGGGCAGACGTTTTTCCACATGAATTTCCACCCCCTGTTCGATCCCCGCTGTCTGCTGCAACAACCGGGCAGCCCGGATCACCAGATCCTCTTCCGCCGCCACACCCGGCAAGTCACTGCCACGCCGGATGATCCCGTCCTCACGCAAACAAAAGCGCAACCGATCGCCAAAATCCAGAAACTGGAAAACCGTTTGCAGCAGATGATAACCATCCTCCCGCCGGCCGGTGATGTGCAAAAACAGGTTCAGTTTGGCGGGGGCAGGCCACACGCCTTCGGTACTCGATGCTGGCATCTTATTCCATTGACAATATGATCGAATGATCACCGGAACACTTCACACCCCCGCGGCCTCCCGGCGGTCATGCGCAGGCGAAGCGGAAGGGGGACTGCAACAACCTTCGTGGATCAATCATCCGCTTGCAGCAACCGCAGCCTGTTTCCGTTGATAAACTCGTGCGGCGGCACGGACAGATTGTGCTGCCCGGGATGACCACTTTTCCTGAAGATACGCCCGGCGGTGTCGAAACGGGCATTGTAGCAGGGTTCGGTAAAACCGTTGCCACCCCCGGGCAGGGGCTCGAAACGGATGCGGCAACCGCGGCGGGTTTCCCGCGCCAGAAACACAAAATACTCCGCCTTTATGGAGCGCATCGGGTTTTGGCTGCCAGGCGGCTGCGTACTTTCCCGGGATTCGGGATCACGCAACTGCTCGGCGCCCAGCTGCTGCAAACGACGGATATCCTCTTCGCTGCGGTGATAGATCCACACCTCACCCCCTGGCCAGTCCACCGTTCGCCAGTCACCCCGGTGCAAGCCGCTGAGCGCCACTTCCTGCCGCCATGGATTGGGACGGCCATTGCCCTCCTCTGTGGCAGGCTGACGCAAGCTGGCGACAAACGGTATGCTGACAACAACCAGCCCGGCAAGGAGCAGAAATTTCAGCAGGACGGAAAGATAAAGGCGTTTTATGCGACTCATTTCGTCAGGAAGACAATCGCCACTCATGCACCACCAGCAAAACCTTGAGATCGTCATGGGTGATCACCAGTTTCTCCGGCAACTGCCAGTTGTTGACCAGCGTATACTCCCTGAATTCCACCTTCCAGCCCCGCTGGCGCAGGTGCGCCAGCCGGCCGCTGCCGTCCAGGCGGATTTCGCTCGAGTGATTCTTGCCGGGATCGGGCAATCCGAGGATCCAGTAGCGCAGGCCGGTGACCGGCATGCGCACGCCGGTATGCTCGTATAGCAGCTCTTCCGGCTGCTCGGCAAAATAAACATGCTGCTCGGCATCACGCAGTATCACGCCGCCGCCATCGTCACCCACCAGCTTGATCTGGCCGCTGCCGAAGGGACCGGCGAGGAAAATTTCATAATGCCCGCCTTTCTGCTGCCAGCGGACATTCAGATTCCACACCTCTTCACCGTTGATGATGGCGAGCCGCCCGCTCAAGTGCCACTCCTGCAACTGGGCCAGGTGTTGTTTGTGAACCTGCCAGGCTTGTTCAGGTTCAATGGAAGGAACAGGTGTTGGCGTGGTACAACCTGCCAGCCACAGGCCGGCAAGAAACCATAACCATTTCATTCGGTAAAACGCTCGATGACATTCAGCAATACCTTGTCACTGGGGGTATCCTTTAATGCGTCTTCCCACACCTGACGCGCGCGCTCCTGATCACCGCGCACCCACAATACCTCGCCAAGATGTGCCGCAATTTCCGGATCTTTCATTTTTTCAAAGGCCTGTTTCAAATAATGCAACGCCTTTTCCTCCTCCCCGAGGCGGTAATAGGCCCAACCCAGGCTGTCGAGAATGGCCGCATCCCCCGGTTTGAGCTTGAGGGCCTTCTCGATGTAGCGTTTGCCCTCCCGGATGCGGTGGGTCTGATCCACCAGGGTATAGCCGAGTGCATTCAACGCTTCCGCATTGTTGGGTTCGTTTTTGACGATACGCTCCAGATCGGCAATCGACTCCTGCAGACGATCCATTTTTTCGTACACCATGGCACGGGCATAGAGCAGTTGGGAGTTATCAGGCATTTGCTGCAACGCCATGCTGTAAACCGCTTCGGCTTCCTGCAGGCGACCGGCCGTGCTCAGGATTTCCCCTTCTGCCAGATAGAGACGCAGTTCCATGTCCAGTGTTGGCGCACTGACGTTTTGCAGCCTTTCCCTGGCAGCGTCGATTTCACCCTGTTTCGCCAGGATTACCGCGATACGGATTTGCGCATCGACATAATTCTTGCCCTTGCGCACCTCGGCATAGTGTTGAATCGCCATCCTCGGCCGATTACTCAACTCTTCCGCATGCCCGAGATAGTAATGGGATTCCTCCACCCGCACCCCGGCGGCGATCAGGCGCTGGAAATATTCCTTGGCGTCATCGATCTGTTGCAGTTGCAGATTGAGCAACCCCAGCGCAAACATCGCATCATACGCATCGGGTTTGTATTCAAGCACATTGGCAAACTGCTGCCGCGCTTGCTCGAATTTTTTTACGTCCACCAGTTTTCGGGCGTAATACATCCGCAGCATCGTATCCTTCGGTGCGTCCTCCACGGCTTCCTTTATCAGGGTAAGCACACGCTCTTTCTCCCCTTTCCGGGTCAGGATATTGGCGCGCAGAATATGTGCTTCCGTCCAGCGTGGCCGCTGTTCCAGTGCTTTTTCAATTTCCCTTTCCGCCAACTCATATCGCCCCATCAACATCGCAAGATTGGCATAGGCATAACGGGCATCAGGTTCATCCGGCCGCCGCGCAACCAGTTTTTCCATCGCTTTCAGCGCACTCTGCTTGTCTTTTTCCTTGCTCAGCAGCGAGGTGATCAGCATGTAACCGTTGCGCCCGCCCTGGCGGTTATGGTCCAGAACCCATTCCATGTGCACCAGCGCTTCGTCGATCTCCCCCGTGCGCACCAGCAGGGCGGCACACACCTGATGCGCCTCGCTTTTTTCCGGTTGCAACTCAACCCATAAGCGGGCTGCTTTCAGGGCCCGCTTTTCATCCCGGGCATAAACCGCCACCCGCGTGGCGCGTTCCACAATCTGGGGATCGCGGGACAGTTCCGCCGCTTTCAGGTAAAACGGCACTGCCACGTCAAGCCGACCGCGTTGCCCGGCGATTTCCGCCGACAACAGGTAGTAGAGCAATTCGCCGGTCAATGCCTCTGTTTTTTTGCCGTGCGGGGTGCCCAACGGGGCTTTGGCGAATTTTTTCTGTTTCGGCTCGGTCTCGGGCTGCTTCGACGGTGCGGGTTTGACCGCCAGAGGATGGCCGGATTTTGTCACCGGCACCGTGGCGGGGGTATCATTCCCCACTGATGGCGAAGTGGCAGGGGTGGTACAGCCCTGTACAATCAGGGCGATCAATACTGGCAGGAAAAATCGGGATTTCATTCAGTTCATCCGGGCTACAACGTGGGTAATCGATTAAAATTTACATTTATGCGGGAAACTATAACCAACTTTGGTATCTTTTACCTTTATAATATGACAGTACTTCGTTTAATGTGGTTGAAATTGTCTCTGAATTCAAGGATATAAAACACAATTTTCATCATTAATGGTGTTTGCAGGTCATCCGTGACATTACTCGCATTTGGTATCAATCATAAAACCGCCCCCGTCGCCATCAGGGAGAAGGTTGCTTTCGCCCCGGACAAGCTGGAGTCGGCGTTACGCGATCTCATTTCGCACACCGCCGTAAACGAGGCGGCCATCGTCTCCACCTGTAATCGCACCGAACTCTATTGCGGCCTCAGGGAAATGGACAGCCACAGCATTCTCGACTGGTTCCGCAAATATCACCAGCTGGAAAACGAAGAACTGGAACCCTATACCTATACCCACCTGGACAATGCCGCCGTGCAGCACATTCTGCGTGTGGCCAGCGGCCTGGACTCATTGGTTCTGGGCGAACCGCAGATTCTTGGACAAATCAAGGAGGCTTATCACACCGCCAGCCATGCCGGCGCCATCGGCCAGCAGCTCAACCGCCTGTTCCAGCACACCTTCTCGGTGGCCAAACAGGTACGCACAGACACCGCTATCGGTTCCAGTCCGGTTTCGGTTGCCTTCGCCGCTGTCAGCCTGGCGCGTCAGATATTCAGCGATCTGAGCCAACACACCGCCATGCTCATCGGCGCAGGAGAAACCATCGAACTGGTCGCCCGCCATTTGAGTGAGCAAAAGGTGAAGCGCATTATAGTTGCCAACCGCACCATCGAGCGTGCCCGCCTGTTGGCAGATCACTTCAGCAACGGCGAAGCGATTGCCCTGGCCGGGATGCCGGAACGTCTGGTGGATGCGGATATCATCATTTCTTCCACCGCAAGCCAGTTGCCGATCCTCGGGAAGGGCGCGGTGGAACGTGCGCTCAAAGCACGCAAACACCGTCCGATGTTCATGGTGGATATCGCAGTACCGCGCGATATCGAACCGGAAGTCAGTGAATTGTCCGATGTCTATCTGTACACCGTGGACGATCTGCATGAAGTCATCGAGGAAGGCCGCCAGTCCCGCGAGGAAGCCGCTCATCAGGCCGAAGAGATCATCGAAAACGAAGTGGAACATTTCATGGGATGGCTGCGTTCACTCGATGCGGTCGACACCATCTGCGCCTATCGCCAACAGGCGGAAAAACTGCGTGACGAGGCCCTCGCCAATGCCCGCCGCCAACTCGCCGCCGGCAAGGATGCAAACGATGTCATCAATGAACTGGCCCGCACCCTGACCAATAAACTCCTGCACCAACCCACAGTCCGGATGAACCGCGCCGCCTTTAACGGCGATGTTGAGCTGCTCAATACCTTACGTGAGTTGTTCGATCTGAAAGATAACAGTAATTAAACCCGCCTCATCATGAAAGCCTCCATCCAAAGCAAGCTGGAAGCCTTGGCCGATCGCCTGGAAGAAATCAATGCCCTGCTGGCCGATCCCGATGTCATCAGCGATCAGAACCAGTTCCGCACCTTGTCGCAGGAGTATGCGCAGATCAATCCGGTTGTCTCCTGTTTTAAACAATACCTGGCCACCTTGTCCGATATCGACGAAGCCGAAAAGATGCTTGATGACAGTGATGCGGAAATGCGGGAGATGGCCGAAGAGGAAATCAGGCAGGCCAAAAAGAAACGTGAAGCCCTCGAGAAGGAACTGCAGTTGTTGATGCTGCCATCGGATCCGAATGACGAGAAAAATATTTTCCTGGAAATACGCGCAGGCACGGGGGGTGACGAGGCTGCGCTGTTCGCGGGCGATCTGTTCCGCATGTATGCCCGTTATGCCGAACGGCGCCACTGGAAACTGGAAGTGATCAGCGAAAGTCCCGGTGAGCACGGCGGTTACAAGGAGATCATTGCCCGTATCGAGGGTCAGGGCGCCTATTCCCGCCTCAAGTTTGAATCCGGCGGCCATCGGGTGCAGCGGGTGCCGGAAACCGAATCACAAGGCCGTATCCATACCTCGGCCTGCACCGTGGCGGTGATGCCGGAAGCGGACGAAGTGGAAAAAATCGATATCAATCCTGCCGATCTGAAGGTGGACACCTTCCGGGCTTCCGGTGCCGGTGGACAACATGTCAACAAGACCGACTCGGCCATCCGCATCACCCACCTCCCCTCGGGTATCGTGGTGGAGTGCCAGGATGAGCGCTCACAACATAAAAACCGGGCCCGCGCCATGTCGCTGCTGCAATCCAAACTGTTCCAGATCGAACAGGCAAAACAACAGGCGGAAGAGGCACAAACCCGGAAACTGCTGGTCGGCAGCGGCGATCGTTCCGAACGCATTCGCACCTATAACTTCCCGCAGGGCAGAATCACCGATCACCGTATCAACCTGACGCTTTATAAACTGGATGAAATCATGCAGGGCAACCTGGATGAAATCATCGAACCGCTGATAGCAGAACATCAGGCCGATCTGCTGGCGGCAATGGGTGAGGAATAAAACAAGGCAGGCGGAAACCAGGCCGGGCGGCAAGGCGCATCCGCCGTTTGAGTCCCCTCGCGAAACGGGCAAAAAAATGTGAGCTGCTTCACATGTTCGCCCAAACGGGATTTGATACCATATTTTATGTAATGATAAGCTGGAAATCCGAAACCGGTGCGGTAAAGGACGAAAAAGCGCGACAAGCCAGGGAGCAGGCTTGACATCCCCCTCCTCCCGAAACTGTGCCATCAATGCTGCCCCGCTATATCTTCCAGTGCGCCCGGGAAAATCCGCCAGCCGGCAGATCCGCACTTTTGCAAGGAGGAAAACATGGCCACAATCAAAACAATCCATCCGGCCACATCTGAAAACCGTTACCTCGCCCGGGTCGAAACGGCGCAGCAGGGTGAAGCCGGCCATGTGCTGTACGACGGCGTTCGTCTGCAGGTCATCGCCCATCTTGATACCGTCACCTGGCTGACACCCGGCGATCGGGTTTTTATCGAAATAATCGATGACGGTGCCGTTATTCTCGGCCGTCTGCGTGCGCCCACGGAGCAGCCTGCCGCCGTGGTACACATCGATACCGAAAAGCGGCTGGTACTCAACTGCACCGGCGGGGTGATTCTGCACGCCACCGACAATACCATTGAACTGCGAAAGGATGGCACCATCCTGATCGACGGCAAGACCATCCAGTCTCGCGCTGACGGCCAGCACCGCCTGCAGGGCGCCACGATCGAACTCAACTAGGCCCGTACCTACCGCCCATGGATATGGACGTCCCGCTCCTGCAGACCCACCGCGACAGCGCCGAGGCCCTGTTCCGCCAGCGCGAGCAATGGCGGCAGGCCGAGGGCATCGCGGCCCACAGCCTGCAACGACTGGAACAGCGGTTGCGGCTGCATCTGCACGTCCTCGCCCATATCCCGCCCGAGGCCGATGCCCCCGCGCCGTCGAACACCGCCGCGGCCTTCGTCCAACTCGCCCCGGCCCTGGAGGGCGTGAACGGCGAACACCGGGCCGCAGCAGCGTCCCGGGCGCTCGAATGGCTGGGCGGGGAAGCGCCGCCGCTGCGCGAGGCGGCCTTCCAGGCGCTTGCGCTCTACCCGGTTCCCGAAGCCGTCGAGGAAACCCGCCGGGCCTGGGAGGATACGCCCGGCCTGCGCGCCGTTCTGGTGGAGATCTGGCGCATCCAGGGCGCGAGCGTCCCGCGCGGCCTGCTCAACCAGGCCGAACTGCACGCCCACGACGCCGGGCTGCAGGCCGCCGTCCTGCGCTACAGCGCCGACTGGCCGGAAGCCGGCCTGTCGGTGTTCCGACCCTACTATCACACGCTCACCAACGATCCGTTCGCGCGCATCGCCGAACATGCACTGCTCGCCGAGGCCCTGCGCGGCGGCCTGCTGCGCGGCGATGCCGATGCTGTCCTGGCCCTGCGCCGGGCCATCGAACAGCAGGCCGGCCCCGACGAGACCGCGCCGCTCCTGCGCCTCGCCGCCCTGAGCGGCGAGCCCGGTTTTCATCCGGTGCTCCAGCAACATGCCCGCAGCGAACCGGAAAGCGGCTATCGCCTGCTGGCCCTCTGGGGCCGCCGCGAGGCCGTCGACGATCTGCTCGAGGGCCTGGAATCGCCACGCGACAACGCCCCTGCGGCCGCTGCCTGGCGACTGCTCACCGGCCAGCGTCTTCCCAGACGGCCCCGCATGCAGGTGGTGGGCGAGCATGAGCCGGAGGCCGCCACCGGCGAGTCCATCGCCGACATCGAAGCCGCCCGCCGATGGTGGTTGGCAACGCGCGAGGGCTGGGCGCCGGACGAGCGCCGCCTGCTCGGCCGTCCCCTGTCCGCCGCCGCGCCCCTCGCCTGGCTGGCCGACGAGGCGGGTGCGCCCGCCGCCGACGCCCTCGATCTGCTCGGCCTGCAAACAGGGCGCCCCGTGGGCGTCGCGCCCGAGACCTGGATCCTGCGCCGACAGGAATGCCTCGCCTCACTCGACATCCCCGAACCGGCAGCGCCGCAGGTGGCCCATGCTTGAGCTGCACAACGAGACCCATCATGCCGCCGGACTCTACCCCGGCTGGGACCGGCAGCGCCGCTTCCAGGTCACGGCCGTGTTCAAGGCCGCCTGGCGCTTCAATGTCGAAGGCAACCTTGAGCCTCTGGAGGAAACCCCGCCGCTGGTCGAATGCGACGAGCACCACGGCAAGCCCCACGAAACCAGCCTGCGCGCCGCCGACGAAACGGTGCCCTTCAAGGCCGGCGCCGAAGTGTATCTCTTCGGCACCGCCCATCCCGCCCGCGCGGGCAACACGCACACCGCCGTCCGCCTCGCCATCGACTTCCCCAGCGGCGGACGCTTTACCAAGGAGCTCTACGTCTTCGGCCACCGAAACTGGCGCCGGCGCATGCTCGGTCACCAGCCCACCGAACCCCAACCGCTGGAGCCGACGCCCCTCGTCTACGAACACGCCTTTGGCGGCCGCATCCCAGACAAACCCGGCAGCGAATACCCGCTGAACCCCGTCGGCCTTGGCTACAACCCCTCCGACTGGAAACTGGTCAACGCCGAACTGCCGCGCATCGAATACCCCGACCGCCTGGTCGCCAAACCCGCCCACAAGCCCCTCCCCGCCGGCTTCGGCCCCCTGCC
>JALVOC010000239.1 GCA_027032075.1 Chromatiales bacterium
CCAACACCGTTTCTTCCCCAGGCCCAAAGCGTCCCGTCCGCCTTGATCGCGACCGTGTGGTGTGAACCGGCGGCTATCCGCTGATTTATGCCATCGTTATTGCTGTCAACTGCCCAAAGGGTACACTCGGCGGTGGTGACCGTTCCAAGGAGAAATACAACACATAACAGGTGGCCAGGTACCAGCCATCTGTTGTGGTTAGTCCTGTGGGTTCTATTGATCACTGAAAGGATATATTCAGTGACCTGACACAGATAGATCGGCATAAAGGCAAAATATGGCATGTTATGTGGCATTGTTGTCGCGGATGCTCGATATCCTGAGTAAAAAGCTGTTTTCTTGTTCCGGCCGGAATTCATGGCAAACTCCATTGGCTGCATGGCAAAAAACCATTGTTTTTGTAAGCCCCCGTCCCCTGGCAACCGCTTGATTTGTTTGTGGTTGACATGGGAAGGGAAAAAACGAAAACCGGGGCGCCAGAGTATAGGCACGGGTATGTAGTTGCGACCCGGGCCGTCCATCCTTGCATGTGCATGGTGCAGGAACGGCAACTGACTGATCACATGTTATATATCGGTGTTTTACCTCCAGTCGGCGGAATACTCCGCCAAGGTTTAACCCGCCAGCGTGCAGCCGGCGGTTGTTTATTTTTTGCTCCATTTGCCGCTCACTCCCGCAAGTCCCGTACCGAAGAGCAGCGGTGTCGAAGGTTCTGGACCGGACCTGGCGTACCTTCCAGGACAAAGGCCATATCGTGGTTACCGGAATAAAAGGGCGTCTAGTTGACCGGATGATGACTGTAGCAGGTGCTGTTATACTCAGCCGAGTCCAGGGCGAAAGTATTTGATACTTGCCATCCCCACCATGGGTCATTTGGATCATGTTGCGTATCCGCCTGAATACTCAGCCAGTAATGCTGGTTTGCCGCTGCGTTGAAAACTATGCTCAGTGTGGCAGAACAGCTGTAGGTCTCGCTATTGCAGATTGCCCGGCTGGCATCTCCGAAAACGGTTTCTTCCAGGAGAAGCTGGTCGGCAACATGCTGATCGGTCGCTAAACCAACACCGTCACAGCATAATCGGATATGAAAACCATCAATGACCAGGGTGTCACCGCCCCGCCCTCCCCACCAGGAGACCTTGTTGACCGCTAAGACAGTCTCCAGCAGGAAATCATCGGCTGTCCAACTGTGATATACGGAGGCTGTGTTGAATTTACCCTCTCCAGAAGGGACCTGGTTCCAGAGTAGAACACCCCTGCAGAAAGTTGCCATTACCGGCAGCAGAAATGTGGCCATGATCAAACCTGTCAAATAATGTTTTATGTTTCCTTCCTCCTCTTCTTTTTTGTTACTCTGTTATGGTGCCTTACAGCGCCGCTGGCGTATTTTTGATACCAGGCTGGCCTGACAAATAACTGGCAATTATTTATCTCGTTCTTTCAGCTGGATGAATGATCTTTTTTCTAAAAATACCGGCACAGCCTTGCTTGACTGTATTCAAAAGGGAACATTTTGGTTCGCAAGATGGCAGAATGAATAAGCGATTGCCAATATGCAGGCACTCCGCGAGTTTTTTAGTTTTTTTGTTGAATAAAAACAGCGAGATGCATCAAAGAGACAGATCAAGACACGCCCGGAAATTTTCCGGCCTGTCGAAATAATGTGGCAGTGCCTGCAGGAAAGAGTCGTGTCCGAATTTCAATAGGTATGGTGCTGCTGGTTACAGGTGGCCCCTGATTCGGCACGACATATTTTATTCGTCAGTTGGGGGAAGCAGTGGCGATGGACTCGGCCTGGCTTGACTGCCGCTAACTCGGTTGCCATGCCGCCTCCCTTACCCGTCACCTCCAGATCCCGCTCTGTCGTCTGTGACCTGGTCTTGCCGCCACCGGGCGTGACCGGGAAATTTCCCTGCCTGGGCAGTCGTCCCTGCAACTGATTGATGTGTGCTCGATGAGTTGTTGATTCACGGAAATAAGTCCGCCGTGCTTGTTCTGGACAGTTGTTATCTGCTTGCAGGTGACCATGCCGGAGAGGAACTCCTTGCTCTTTTGTTGCGCAGGCTGCCCGCTTTTATGAGCAGACGTTTTCTCTGTCCAGCCCCTTGACAGACAGTTGCTTGAGAAGGGACTTCCGGAGACCGGCACAGATCCGGAGCAGCTTGTTCGCGCCTTTCCTTTTTTTGAGATACATTTGCCGGCATCCGGAAGTGATGAATGGCGTTTTGCCGGTCTTTATGGAGACTTTTTCCAGAAAAAACCCTTGGTGTACTGGAGTAGGCGAAGGTGGCCTCTTTTCACCACCGAGCAGCCGAATTTTCCCGGTTGCGGTGAATATGATCGGGCCCTTTTCCATCTGGTCAGCCTGCAGAACTGACCTGGAGCGATTCGTATCCTCGTTGCCGGTCGGCATAACTGGTTTAACGAGGTGAAGTATGAACGATTTCTTACCGCACCTTCCCCATCCTGCAATTGCTCCTGGGCAACATGGGCAAGTCCGGCGGCGGCACCAACATCTTCCACGGCCACGACAAAACTCACCGAACGGGTGGACGACAAGACCATCTTCCTGCCCTTCCACTTTGCCGGCTTCTTCATGGGCACCTCGCTCAGGGAAAACTATCCCGAGGGCCTTGTCCCCTATGCCC
>JALVOC010000240.1 GCA_027032075.1 Chromatiales bacterium
CGTCAACGATTATTCGTAAATCATGCTATTTTTCCGAATAATATATGACATTTGGCAGGTGTTCCGGCAACAGGCAATAGCGCGCTGCCAATTATTTCGGTGACAGGTTGGCTCGTATTGCGTATTGCGTATTGCGTAGCGACCTCTGGTTACGCAATACGCAATAGCCCGTTTACCAATTTAATTTGGGTGTGTTTCATTTACTTTAATCGGCGAATAAATTCGCGGCTACAGTTGCAAAACCGACCTTCGTCGGTTAGGTTTTAGTCGGCGAAGGCCGACTTTGCAAATGTAGCAGCAGATTTATCTGCCATGTCTTTAAGCAAATGAAACGCACCCATTTAATTTTTGAACCTTCATGTATCCGGCGGCCGCGCGGGCAAAAAGGTGATTTCAACAAAACCGGCACGCGCCCGGACACAGTACCCTCGTTGACGCTTACCCCACTATCATTTAGAATCTCTATCAACTATCCATCAAGAAAATTTATGTTGGCGAGGTTTCAAAATGCCCGAATTAACTTATACTCAACAAAATATACCGGCATCCGGCAAAATACTCCGGGAACAATTGAACAATGCCCTGACAGACTCTGCCGTTCTCGACGATTTTGTGGAAATCATTCGAGAATTAACCAGGTTGGAAATAAAGCATGGTATGGCGTCACAACTGTTTTGGCAAAAATTTCAAGCAGGCGAAATGGGTGATGACATTGAATGGGTACGTTGGGCTAATAAATACGAAATATACCATGAAATGTATGCGAATATCAGCAGCTTGTTTGAAACATTGACACGCTACACTTTGCCCGTAGTACCATGACTCAACTTCATCGCTACTTGTCACGGTTACACGACACCATTTTATCAAGACAAGAAATTATAATAGAATCTCTGGAAATCTTTGACCGTTCCGATGTTGTCAACCAATCCAGCGAGTTCTACGCTCGCTTACGTTTTCCTGATGATTCCACATTAGAAATCGCCGAAAAATTGTTAGTGGAACAGCTTGTGATCCGCAAAACACGATACGTCTATCATTATCAAACATCTGACAATCAACTTGTTTTTCGTTACGATAATGCGCCGCACCATCCGGAAATTGTTACATATCCTCATCACAAGCATATTGAAAAACAAATCTTGCCGGCTTCCCCTCCAGATTTAAGTGATGTTTTACGCGAAATTGATGAGTACATCTATTTCTCTCCCAAAGATCACACAGGATAAAATATGGAAATCACGCTCAATATCAACGGAAAGGATCAAACGTTAACTGTCCCCCCTACGGAAACATTGATGAAAGCGCTGCGCGGCGCGGGCTATTTCAGCGTGCGTTATGGCAGCGGGGATGGCGCGACTGGCGCCGCGGCCGTTTTGCTGGACGGCCGTCTCGTCAACAGCGACACCATGCTCGTGGGGCAAGCCGTCGGCCACAAAATCGAGACCGTAGAAGGGCTGGCCCCCGCCGTCGGCCAACTGCATCCCATCCAGAAAGCGTTCATCGAAACCGGGGCCATCCAGTCCGGCTACTCCACCCCCGCCATGATTTTGGCCGCCAAAGCGCTGCTGGATAAAAACCCCAACCCCACCGAAGCTGACGTCCGCGACGCCCTTTCCGGCGTTCTTTGCCGGGAAACAGGGTACGTCAAGCCGGTAGAAGCCGTCCTGCGCGCCGCCGCCTACCTGCGCGGCGAAGACGTACCCCCCTACGACGGCCCCGCCATCGTAGACGCCAGCTATTTTGTAGAAACACCCCCGGCCGATGACCATGATGATTTGGCAGGCCCCGAAATATCCAATCTCCAATCCCCAATCTCTACTCAAACAAAACCCCAAACAGATATCCAACTGCGTACCGGCATCCCGGAAACCCAGGTGGTGGGCAAACCGGAAGCCAAAGTAGACGCCGTAAAGCTGGCCAAAGGCAACCCCGCCTTCGTAGACGACATTGAAATGCGGGGGATGCTGCACGCCAAACTGCTCACCAGCCCCCACGCCCACGCCCGCATCCGGGAGATTGACGACAGCGAGGCGCTGGCCCTGCCCGGCGTCCACGCCGTCATCCATTACAAAAATATCGAGCGGGTCAAATACGCCTCCGGCGGGCAAAGCTACCCCAACCCGCCGCCGCACGATCAGGTCAGTTTTGACAACAAGGTGCGTTACGTGGGGGATCGGGTCGCGGCCGTAGCGGCCGATACGCTGGAGATTGCCGAAGAAGCGATCAAACTGATCAAGGTGGAGTACGAAGTTTTACCGGCCGTATTCGACGAAAACGAAGCGATCCGGCCCGGCGCGCCCGTCATCCACGACGAGGCGGACACGGAAGGCATCCACGACGCCGCCCGCAACATCGTCCACCACATCGAAGCGGAAGTGGGAGACGTGGAGCGGGGATTTGCCGAGGCGGATTACGTCTTTGAGCGCCAATATTACGTGCATCAGGTACACGCCACGCCCATCGAGCCGCACATTGCCATCAGTTGGTGGGACAGCGACGAGCGGCTGGTCATTCGCAGCAGCACGCAGGTGCCGTTCCATGCCCGGCGCATGTTATCGCCTCTGCTGGGGCTGCCGGTTAGCCGTATCCGGGTGATCAAACCGCGTATCGGCGG
>JALVOC010000241.1 GCA_027032075.1 Chromatiales bacterium
GACAAGCCCGCTTGCCCAAAGTAATATCGAAGCCGCCAGGATGGCAGCTATCGCTAGAAGCACCCATCCTTTCTCGGTCATCGTCATCGCTGTTCCTCCTTCGGTCATCGTTGTTCCTCAACCACCCACCCGGCATCACACCGTTTATTGCCACCTATCCGTCCCAACAGCCCCAGCAAAATCGAGGTGACAATCATCACCCAAAAAATCTTTAATGCCATTACTCCCTGCGAATGCCTGGCCTCATCCACAACTATCTTCATCGTGCAGTCGGGGCACTCGCGCACTATCTCTGTAGCCCAACGTATTTCCAGGCACGCCGGGAGCATTACAAGACTAATAGTGAGTATAATGAGGGCGAGATAAGCGGGATTTCTCAAAAGCAGATATGCCCTTTCATTTCTGCTTTTGATATCCAGGGCCATGCCGATACACAACGCCAACCCCATCACCACCCACCCCGGCATCACACCGCTAATGCGCCCGTTCATCCAGAGTTGAGTAGTTACCGCGACAGTAACCAGCACAAATACCCCAAGCCCCACAGAAAACCATGTCAACCGTTGCTCATTCAGCATTGTCCCGTCTCCTTCATCTCCTTAGAAACACGCGCATCACAAAGCGAACCGCGCACAAGCCTGGCGGGCGCGCTCCATCTTTTCGGCTTTCTGGCTCCGCCCCTCGGCGTCCTCCATCCACGCCTTCGCGGCCAGGTACTCTCCCACGACCGGCTTGCGCCCAAGGCCCGCCAGGGCAGCGAGGTAGGCGGCGACGGTTTCGTCCTGCTCACGCCATGCGTCCAGCCGGATGCACTCGTCCGGACTGCTCTCTGCATCCAGCGACACAAGTTTGTCCAGCGCCGCCTGAGCGGCCTTGAGCGGCTTCTCAACAAGATGTTTATCGACCAGACAAATACCCATCACCGCTGGCACACCAACCCAAATCAAAATCGCGAACACAAGCGGCCCCGCTCTGGTTTCGGTCGCAAGAGAATGCAGGACGGCGGCCAGGACGGTTAAACCAGCGGCCCATGACGGGACAAGCCCCCAGATTACCCACCGCCTCCGCCTCTCCAGGGTCTCTATCCTCTGCGTGAGCCGCTCGCGCTCCCGCTCCAGCGCCGTCTCCGTAGGCGACGCCTGGCGTTCAAAAGCATCATTGAAGTCAATCATGGGGTTTTTCCTCCTTTCTTCTCTACCCCTATATTCGTTTGTGGATCCCTTTAATCATGTCGTTCAACGCTTTCGGATCGCTGTTCAGGATCTTCCGCATTGCGCTGTAGGAGCGAATGCCGAGGTACTGCATGATCTCTTTGATAACGCCTTTCCCGGCACCCTCTCGATACATCTGGATAGCGAGCGATCGGCGGAAGTCCTTGTAGGTGATCCCAGGCAGCCCCGCATTCATGATTAACCGCTTGAAATAGGCATTCATCCCGGTTGGCTGGAGACTTGCCTGGCTGCCGGACTGGCGGCGCGAAAACTTGAACGGACTGCCGTCCGGCGTCAGAAACAGCCTGCTTTCAGCGTCAAGTCCGCGATACTCGCCAGCACCGGTTACGCCCTGCCCCTGCCTGATCCGGAATGCAAGGTACGCATCCAGATACTCGACCAGACTTTCGTGTTCAGTATAGAGGTTGCGCGCATAGCCGTTGAACGCGACCTCCTTCCTCAATACCCATCTTTTCCTGAGAGCCCCTTTGGGGGTCAGCACATCCCTGACCTCAATCAGAGACAGCTCACCAGCTTTCACGCCCCAAATAGCTGCCGCTACTATCAAAGCGGCATTCAATTCCTGGTTCTGGTCCCTGTTACGCTCGACCAGCTGCTTTAGATCTTTGTGTTCCAATAACCTGTCCATCCGGGACATGCTATCACAATATAGCGTAACTGACTCTTTATTGCAAGCTAAACAGACAATATCAACTCTTTGTGATGGTGTTAACCCGGTTTTTCGGGCATCGCCACGCCACCGCATCTGCCCAGTACCGGACAGGCGTGAAGTTATCCACAATTTCTGTGGATAACCCTGCTGATAACCGTTACGACATAGACGAAAATGCAATGCCCAACCGGATCCGGAACAAATTGCATAAAATTTATCCAGCCACTCAAGCCACCTCCTTGAGCGCCACTACCAAGTCACGCGCCACCGCCGGACATACCGCATTCCCCAGCAAGTGGATCGCCAGGTTACGCTGGCGCGGCAGCACATAGTCATCCGGAAACCCCATGATTGCCCGGTACTCCGGGGGCTGCAACATACGCATCCTGTCACTATCCACCAGTGCCCAGCGATCCCGCGTCGTTACAGTGCCCAGCGGCCGCTCCAGGCTGCGGCCGGTCAACCCGCTGCCACTGCCGTAGTAGGGCATCACAAACCTCTCACCGAATTTCTGACGCGCGCGTTTTATACGGGCAAGAGTGTTGATGCTCCGTCCCGGTTTGTGTATGGAGTTCCATCGGTGCCGATCCCACTGCAATACACTACCGACAGGAGTGTGCGCCCGTCTGGGCAGCCTCAACCGGACGGGGTGACGGCTCCTGGAGAGCACCAGGAATAACCGAACCCGATGCTGGGGAACACCATGATCCGCCGCATCGATGATCTGCGG